>NZ_ANAC01000006.1 GCF_000341225.1 Nocardiopsis alba DSM 43377 | reverse complement strand
GCGCGGGGGCGGGCGGGCGCCGCCGGCCCGAGTGGCTCGTGCCGGCGGCGTGGACGGACTCTCGGGGCCCGGATCCTCAGGAGCGGAGCGCTTCGACGAGCTCCTGTTCGGTGTCCCTGGACAGGTTGGTCTGTATGACGGTGGGGTCCAGCGGCCGGAAGGCCTCGACGACACGGTCGATGGTGGCGTCGGAGGAGAGCAGGAACACCGCGGCCCGGCCTTGTCGGAGCTCCGAGCCGATCTCCCTGATCATGTCGTCGTCGATGCCGATGTCGGTGAGCCTGCCCGCGACGGCTCCGGCGCCCGCGCCGACGGCCAGCCCCAGGAGCGGGTTGAGGAACAGCAGTCCGATGAGGGTGCCCCACAGGGCCCCGCCGGCGGCTCCGTATCCGGTCAGGTTCACCGTCTGATGGATCCGGGGGCGCCCCTTGTGGTCCTTGTAGGCGTAGGCCGCGTCCTCGAGTTGGAGGAGTTCCCGTCTGTTCAGGTCGGAGGCGATGTCGAGCGCCTGCTCGGCCGTGTCGCGATCGGCCACCCCGAGTACGATCAGTTGCGCCATGGGTGTGCGTTCCCCTGTCGTCGCCGGTCGTCGGCCCGTGGACCACGGACCCAGTCCGGAGAAGCCTTTCCGAGGACGGCTCTGCCCAACGTCACCGGCGGGGACGTATCACGCAAAACCTCACCGACCGTCGGTCGCTCCACGGTCGCGGCGGGCCAGGACCAGACGGGTGACGTAGGGCATCAGGACCCGACCGTCGGGGAAGTTCCGTTCCACGATGGCCTCGAGTTCGGAACGGACGCGCTCCTCACCGACCGCGCGTACGGCGGCCGCCACCCTGCTGGAGGACATCGCCATGCCGAGGTAGCCCTCGGGGGTGAGTTCCCTGACCCAGGACCGGGTGCGCTCGACCACCGACGTCAGACCCGGGACCGCCGAGAACTCGCCGACCAGGTCGTAGGAGCGATAGTGGCGGTCGTAACCGGGGCTGTGGCGTTCGAGCAGACTCTCGTGGTCGTCGATGAACGGGGAGTCCAGGTCACGGTCGTTGGCGAGCGCTGCGAGACTCCCGCCCCTCTCCAGAAGGCGGGCGGCCTCGGCGTAGAAGGCGGGGCGGTCGAACCAGTGCAGGGCCTGCGCGGTCAGGACCAGGGAGGCCGAGGCGTCCGGAAGCGGGATCTCCTCGGCCCGGGCGTTCAGGTATTCGACCTCGCCGCCCTCGGCCGCGGCGGCGGCGCGCATGTCGTCCCCCGGTTCCACTCCGATCACCCTGGGACCGGTCCCGAAGAGGGAGCGAAGGGCGCGGGTGGAGATCCCGGTGCCGGATCCGACGTCGACCAGGAGCCGGACGCCGTCCGGCCCGACCCCGTCGAGCACGTGGTCGCGCAGCGTCGTCAGGATCTCGTCCGGGTAGCCCGGCCGGTGGGCCCGGTAGTTCTCGGCGAGGCCTGCGAAGGCCTGGGTCCGGTCGCTCATGCGCGCTCTCCTCAGGAGACGGGTCCACTGACCCGCATCCTACGGAAGACCCCGCCTAATCGGAGGAATCGCCCTCTTCGAATTTCCTACTGATTCGGTTGACTTCAACCGTATCGGAACCCTACCGTCGAGACACTCCCCGCGAACGGGCCGCGACCGGACGCGTGAGGTGACCTCCGCGCACCCCCGCACGAACGGAGCACCACCGTGACCACCACGACCACGACCGTCCGTCGACTCACCGGGCGCGTCGGCGCCGGGATCACCGGTGTGGCGCTCGGCCCCGACCTGGACAGGGACACGCTCGCACGGGTCCGCGAGGCCCTCCTCGCCCACAAGGTGATCTTCTTCCGCGACCAGCACCACCTCACGGACGAGACCCAGGCCGGCTTCGCCTCCCTCCTCGGCCCCCTCACCACCCCGCACCCCACCACCGGAGCGACCTTCGGGCGAGAGCATCACGTCCTTCCCATCGACTCCGAGAAGGGCCGGGCCGACAGCTGGCACACCGACGTGACCTTCGTCGACCGCCCCCCTCAGGCGAGCGTGCTGCGAGCGGTCCACCTGCCCCCGCACGGCGGCGACACGACCTGGGCCAACACGGTCACCGCCTACCGGGACCTGCCCGAACCGTTGAGGGTTCTCGCCGACGGGCTGCGCGCCGTCCACGGCAACGACTACGACTACGCCGCCGTCACCCCCGAACGGGCACCGACCGGCGACCTGAAGAGATACCGCGACGCGTTCGTCTCCACCGTGTACAAGACCGAGCACCCCGTGGTGCGCGTGCACCCCGAGACCGGGGAGCGGGCCCTGTTCCTCGGCCACTTCGCCCAGCGCTTCCCCGGCCTGAGCACCAAGGACTTCCAGTACCTGTTCGAACTGTTCCAGCAGCGGGTGACCCGACCGGAGAACACCGTGCGCTGGACCTGGCGCGAGGGCGACGTGGCCGTGTGGGACAACCGCGCCACCCAGCACTACGCGGTGGCCGACTACGGCGACCACCCTCGTCTCATGCACCGGATCACCGTCGCGGGCGACCTCCCCCGAGGGGTGGACGGAAGCACGAGCCGTTCCCTGGTCGGAGACTCCTCCGGATACACCCCCGACCTCTGATACCAGAGCCTCGCCTCGGCGGGCCGGCGCCCCGGCCCGCCGCCCTCCTTCGATCGACGGTCAGGCCGCGCGGTCCCTCCGGTACTCCGAGGGGCTGACCCCGCGGTGGGCCTTGAAGGCCGCGCTGAACGCGAACGCGCTTCCGTACCCCACCCGCGCGGCCACCGATTCGAGCCCCAGCGCGGGTTCGGCGACGAGCAGGTCGCAGGCCAGGGCCAGCCGCCAAGAACGGAGATAGGTCATGGGAGGGTCACCGACCGCGCGTTGAAAGCGGGCGGACAGAGTGGTCCGCGAGACCGCGCACTCGGCGGCCAGCGCCTCCAGTCCCCAAGGGTGTTCGGGGCGTTCGTGCATCAGGTCCAGGGCCCGGGCCACGATCGGATCGTGTCGCGCGCCGAGCCGGTTCGGGCCGGTGTCCGGGTGCGTCTCGAGCCAGGCCCGGACCGCCATGATGAGCAGACAGTCGAGCAGCCGGTCGTTGAGCGCGCCCCGGGCGACCCGTTCTGTGGTCACCTCCCGGGACAGCAGGTCGACCAGGGACGGCTCGACGGCACCGGACGGCAGGAGGGTCAGCGGCGGCAGGGCGGCCAGGGCCAGACGGCCGACCTCTCCCGCGTCCTCGTAGACGCCGATCACCATCGAGTCCTCACCGTCGGGATCGTTCCCCCAGGTCCCGACACCGTGGCCCATCGTGAGGTGGACCTCCTCACCTCCGGCGGCCACACAGCGCTGCCCGGGCTCGATGGTGATGTCGGGGCGACGCCCGAGGCGGTCGGACACCACGTAGGGCTCCGGACCTCGGACGAGGACGACGTCGCCGCGCCCCGCCTCGATCCGTTCGGCGCCCGTGGCCAACCACAGACGCCCCGAGGTCACCACGATCAGGTCGAGGGCGGCCCCGGCACGGATATCGATGGCCCAGGGGGGACTCATGACGGCGCGCAGGGTGAAGGCGCAGCGGGCCCGGGGGCCGTCCAGCAGATGCACGAGAGGGTCCATGCACTCAGAGTAGATCCGGACGTTCTCTTATGGAATCCGGTTCATAGACCATGGATCGTACGAGTCTTCTCCGCTGTAGTGGAGACATGACAACGAACCACAGCACCGCACGCGTCCTCGTCACCGGCGGCACCGGCATGACCGGAGGCCGTGTCGCCCGCCTTCTGTCCGAGCGCGGCGTCGACCCTCGGATCGCCTCCCGGTCCGGGCACGCCGAGACCGACACCCCTCCCTTCGACTGGCACGCCCCCGACACCTGGGACGCCGTCCTGGAGGGGGTCGACGCCGTCTACCTCTGCTACTCACCCGACCTGGCGCTGCCCGGGGCCGCCGAGACCGTGTCCGCGTTCGCCGCGCGCGCCGTCTCGCACGGCGTACGACGGGCGGTCCTGCTGTCCGGCCGCGGGGAGCCCCTGGCCCGACGCGCCGAGGAGGAGGTGCGCGCGGTCCTTCCCGAGCTGACCGTGGTGCGCTGTGCCTTCTTCGCCCAGAACCTCTCCGAGGGCTTCTTCCTGGGCTCGGTCCACTCCGGGGTCCTGGCCCTGCCCGTGGCGGACGTGCCCGAACCCTTCGTCGACCTGGACGACGTCGCCGAGGCCACGGCGCGGGCCCTGACCGAGGAGGGGCACGGCGGACGACTGTACGAGATGACCGGACCACGGGCCCTGACCTTCACCGAGGCCGCCGAGGTCGTGGGTACGGCGGCGGGTCGCGAGGTGGTCTGTGTGAGCGTTCCCCCGGAGGCGTTCGTCGCCGGGGCCGTCGCCGAAGGGGTTCCGGAGGAGGCCGCGGCCGGCCTGGCCGCCCTGTTCGGGGAGGTCCTCGACGGGCGCAACACGGGGATCGCCGACGGTGTGGAGCGGGCCCTGGGACGCCCCGCCGGGAGCTTCGAGGCCTATGTCTCCCGCACGGTCGGCACCGGCGTCTGGTCGGCCCGGTGATCTCCGGGGCCCGGCCTCGCCCACCGGGCCCCGCCGCACCAAGGCGGGTCCGAGAGCCCGCAAAGAAAGCTTCGAGTGTCTGGCGTCACAATTCGACCAAGTGGTAGGTTCGTGGCCGGCCGCCGGCCGACACCGGCGGGGCCGCCACGCACGACCCGCGAGGAGTGCCGTGACCGATACCGAGAGCCCACGACACGAGCCCAAGGGCGAACGCACGCGGCGGCGGATCCTCGACTCCGCCACCGAACTCTTCTCCCGGTCCGGCTACCGGGCGGTCTCCCTCCGCGACATCGCCGCGCACGCGGGCCTCACCCATTCGGGGGTGCTCCACCACTTCCCGAACAAGGAGTCCACCCTCATCCATGTGCTGAGCCGACGCGACGAGATCGACGCCCCGCTCGTACTGGACCCGGACCTGGGCCCCGCCGAACTCATCGACAACCTCGTCCGGATCGTCGAACGCAACACCCGCACCCCCTGGCTGGTCTCGCTCTACGTCAACCTGTCGGCCGAGGCCACCGACCCCGCCCACCCGGCGCACACCTACTTCTACGGTCGCTACCGGATCCTGCGGGAACACCTCGTCCCGGCCTTCGCCGCCCTGCTCGAAGACCGCGCGGGCCCCTCCCCCGAGCTGGCCGCCCGCCAGTTCATCGCCCTCCAGGACGGGCTCCAGGTCCAGTGGCTCCTCGACCCCGGCGCCGTCGACATGCGTGCCGCGGTCGTCTCCTTCCTGCGCACCCTCGGCATCACCCCGCCGAGCGCCCCGTCCACCGACGAAAGGCACGTATGAGCAGTGACGCCCCCTCCCCCGACCTGATCGCGAAGGCCTCCGTCACCTCCGGTTCCGGTGTCTGGCACACCACCCCGCTCCCGGGGGTCCTGCGCCGTCTGCACCTGACCGACGGACCGCACGGGATCCGACAGCAGACCGAGGAGGGAGACCATCTCGGCATCGCCGGCAGCGCGCCCGCCACCTGCTTCCCTCCGGCCGTCGCCCTCGGCTCCACCTGGAACCCCGAGCTGGTACGAAGGGTCGGCGCCGCCCTGGGCGCCGAGGCGAGCGCCATGGGCGTGGACGTGGTGCTGGGACCGGGCATGAACATCAAGCGCTCCCCCCTGTGCGGGCGCAACTTCGAGTACGTCTCCGAGGACCCGCACGTCACCGCGCGGATCGCCGCCGCCCTGGTGGAGGGGATCCAGTCCGAGGGCGTGGGCGCGTGCGTGAAGCACTTCGCCGCCAACAACCAGGAGACCGACCGCATGCGGTCCAGCTCCGACGTGGACGAGCGCACGCTGCGCGAGATCTACCTCTCGGCCTTCGAGGAGGTCGTGCGCACCACCGCTCCGGCGATGGTGATGTGCTCCTACAACCGCCTCAACGGGGTGTACACGAGCCAGGACCCGTGGCTGCTCACCACCGTGCTGCGCGAGGAGTGGGGCTTCGACGGGGTGGTCGTCTCGGACTGGGGCGCCGTGGTCGACCGGGTCGAGGCGGTGCGCGCAGGCCTCGATCTGGAGATGCCGCCGAGCGGGACCGACCGGCGGATCGTCGACGCCGTCGTCGAGGGGCGGCTGGAGGAATCGGTCCTGGACACCGTCGTGGAACGGCTGCGCGGGCTCCAGGAACGGGTGTCCTCCGACCCCTCACGGCCCCCCGAACACGAGGCGCACCGAGAACTGGCCCGCGAGGCCGCCCGAGAGGCGCTGGTCCTGCTGAGGAACGAGAACGGGGCCCTCCCCCTGGAGCCGGGACTCTCGATCGCGGTCGTGGGCGAGTTCGCCCGCACCCCCCGTTATCAGGGCGGCGGCTCCTCCCACGTGGTGCCGACCCGGGTGACCGACGCCCTCGCCGCGTTCCGCGAGGCGTTGCCGGAGGGGGCGGCGCGGTTCGCTCCCGGGTTCACCCTGGACGGGACGGACGCCCCCGGTCTCGCCGACGAGGCGGTCGCCCTCGCGGAGGAGACCGACGTCGCCGTGCTGTTCCTGGGGCTCCCCGAATCCCTGGAGTCCGAGGGTTTCGACCGCACCGACATCGACCTGCCCGCCGAACAGCTCGCGCTGCTCGCCCGGGTGCGTCGGGTGAGCGAGCGGGTCGTGGTGGTCCTGGCCAACGGCGGTGTGGTGTCGGTGGCCGACTGGCGGGACGACGCCGACGCCGTCCTGGAGGGATGGCTGCCCGGGCAGGAGGGCGGCGCCGCCATCGTCGACGTACTGACCGGAGCGGCGTCGCCGTCCGGACGGCTCACCGAGACCGTCCCGCTGCGCCTGTCCGACCACCCGTCCTACCTGAACTTCCCCGGAGAGCACGGACACGTGCGCTATGGCGAGGGGGTGTTCGTGGGCTACCGGTACTTCGACACCCTCGACCGACCGGTGGCCCACCCCTTCGGTCACGGGCTCACCTACACCACGTTCGCCTACTCCGACCTGGAGGTGACGGAGACCGGAGGGGACGCGTGGACGGTGGCGTTCACCGTCGCCAACACCGGTGGACGGGCCGGACAGGAGGTCGCCCAGATGTACGTCGGCCTGCCCCAGAGCCACCCGACCCGCCCGGTCCGGGAACTGCGCGGCTTCGCGAAGACGGCGTTGGAACCCGGTGAGAGCGTCCGGGTGGAACTGCCGCTGACCGGACGCGACCTGTCCACCTGGGACCCCGAGCACGGACGGTGGTCCCTGGCCGCGGGCACGTACACGGTGTCGGTGGGCGCCTCCTCGCGGGACATACGACTGACCGGTGAGGCGGTGACCTCCGGCGACCGGTTCGCGCCGGCGCTGACCCGACGTTCCACCCTGAAGGAGTGGAGCTCGCACCCGATCGGCGGCCCGGTCCTGGCCGAGATCCGCGCGGGCATGGAGGGGCTGGACGCGGTGCCCGAAGAACTGATGCGCATGGCCGACTCGCTGCCGATCGTCGCCCTGGCCACCTTCGGGGAGGGCGTGACCGAGGAGATGGTCGACCTGCTCGTCGCCGACGTGGAGACCCGACGACTGGCGGCGATCGAGCGCGGCGAGATCACCGGCTGAGCCCCGGGGCGGGTCCTCGGGCCCGTCCCTCTCCGCGCCCTTCGACGATCAGACGCGGACCAGCCGGGACAGGGAGTCGCGGTTCCGTTCGAGCTCGTCGATGCGCGCGTCGAGCGCGGCCACCTCCCGGCGGATGGTGGCGAGCAGGTCCGGGCACATCTCCAGGTCGATCGGCTCCTCCGAGCCCTCCCGTACACACGGCAGGACCGAGGCGATGGTGCGGGTGGTCAACCCCATGTCCAGCAGGGCCCGGATGCGCAGGACCACGCGCGGGGCGCGTTCCTCGTAGACCCGGTATCCGTTGAGCGAACGCGTGGACTCCAACAGCCCCTGTTCCTCGTAGTAGCGCAGAAGTCTGCGGCTGACGCCCGTACGCTCGGACAGCTCACCGATCCGCATGCCGTGGCCCACCTCACCTTGACCCTCACACCGGTGTGACGATCTAGCTTCACACCCATGAACGAACAGTACTCGTACACGATCGAGGGCTCCGGACCAGGCCTTCTCCTCGCCCACGGGGCCGGTGGCGGCATCGAGGCGAACTTCGGTCCGCTCATGGCCGACCTGCGCGGCACGCACACCGTGGTCGGCCCCGACCTGCCCGGGGCGGGCGCCACACCGCGTTCCGCCTCCCCTCTCGACCTCGACACGGTCGCCGACACCCTCGTCGCCACCGCCGTGGGCGCCGGGGTGGAACGCTTCACCGTCCTCGGCTACTCCCTGGGGACCGCGGTGGCGGTACGCGCGGCCACCCGGCATCCGGACCGGGTGGAGGGGCTGGTCTTGACGGCGGGGGTCGCCCGCCCCGACCATCGGACCCGACTGACCCTGGGCCTGTGGCGGGAGCTGCTGGACGGCGACCGTGCGCTCTTGGCCCGCTTCGCCACCCTGGTCGCGGCCGGGGCCCCGACCCTGGAGGCGCTCTCCGCCGAGGAACTGACGGCTCGGCTGCGCGCCGCCGAGGGCTTCGTACCTGAAGGGAGCCCCGAACAGGTGGACCTGGCCGCCTCGGTGGACACCCGCGACGACCTGCCCCGGATCACCGTGCCCACCCTGGTCGTGGCCACCACCCTGGACCGTCTGGTCCCCCCGGAGGCCTCGCGCGAACTCGCCGAGGGCATCCCCGGGGCCGAGTACGCCGAGGTGGGGTCCGGCCACCTGATCGCCGACGAGGCCCCCGACGCCTGGCTGTCCCTGGTGCGCGACTTCCTGGACCGCCACGACCGCGCCCGCGTGTGAGGAGGACGGAGCGGGTGACGGGGGGACGGACCGGACCCGGGGTCAGTCGACCCGGATGACGCCGCGCCGCAGAGCCGTGGTGATCGCAGCGGTCCGGTTGTCCACGCCGAGCTTGTCGAACACGTGCACCAGGTGGGTCTTGACCGTGGCCTCGCTGATGAACAGCTCCCGGGAGATGGCCCGATTGGACAGCCCTCGGGCCAGCAACCGGAGGATCTCCAGCTCCCGCCCGCTCAGGGACGGACGCGGCGAACGCAGCCGGTCCATGAGTCGGTCGGCGACGTCGGGGGCCAGTGCGGTCCGTCCTCGAGCGGCGGTGCGCACCGCCTCGCGGAGCTGGTCCGGCGGCGCGTCCTTGAGCATGTAACCGGTGGCCCCCGCCTCGACCGCGGCGAGGATGTCGGCGTCGGTGTCGTAGGTGGTCAGGACCAGGACCTGCGGCGGGTCGGGGAGGTCGTTGACGTTCCGGATGGCGGTGACCCCGTCCATCCCCTCGCCCATCCGCAGATCCATCAGCACGATGTCCACCTCGGTCCCGGAGCGGAGTACGGCGAGGGCGGACTCCCCGTCCGCGGCCTCGGCGACCACGCCCATGTCCGGGATCTCGGCGAACATGGCCTTGAGTCCGTGGCGTACGACCGGATGGTCGTCCACCAACAGAATGCGCAGGGGGCGTTCGGTCACGTGCTCTCCTCCATGGTCAACGGCAGGCGGACGGCGACGGCGGTGCCCTCCCCCGGGGCCGACTCGACCTCCAGGGCTCCGCCCAGGGCGGCCACGCGTTCGCGCAGGGCGGCGATCCCGTAACCGGTCCCGTCCGGCCGGGGCCCCTGTTCCTCGGGCACGAACCCCACACCGTCGTCGTACACGTCCAGGGTGACCTCCTCGTCCAGGTACCCGAGGGTGACCACCACGGTGGTGGCGTGGGCGTGCGCGGCCACGTTGGCGAGCCCGGCCTGCGCGGCCCGCAGCAGGGCCACCTCGTAGCCCGGGGGCAGTTCGACGGGGGCGCCGTCCAGCCGGAAACGGTGCTCGACCCCGTCGGCACGGGTCGCCACGGCGCAGAGTCGGCGCAGCGCCTCGGGCAGGTTCGCCCCGGTCAGCGAGGGCGGGGCGAGGTCCCGAACGAACCCGCGCGCCTCGGCCAGGTTGTCGGAGGCGCTCTCCCTGGCCTCGGCGATCCTGGTGACGGCCAGATCGGGATCGTCCGGAAGGGCGTTCTCCGCCGATCTCAACAACAGGACGATGCCGGACAGCCCCTGCGCGAGGGTGTCGTGGATCTCCCGGGACAGCCGTTCGCGCTCGTCCAGGACCCCGGCGCGGCGCTGGGACGCGGCGAGTTCGTCGCGGGTCCTGGTGAGGGTGTCGATGAGCTCCCGGCGCCGTTCGCTCTCCCGGTACAGGGCCGTGTACCCGGCGGCGATGGCCAGCGCGAACATCGCGCCGAGCACCGGTCCCAGCACCATCCCGGCGGTGAGGTCCCCCTGGTGCAACGCCTGCCCCAGGACCACCGTCCCGGTGATGACCACGACCGCGACCACCGAGTGCGCTCCGCGCAGCAGATGCAGGTGCAGGAAGTACAGCGGGAAGGCCAGCCAGACGAAATCCGGATCCGCCCAGGCCAGGAGGGCCCACAGCGCGGTGACGGCGGCCAGCCACACCAGGGAGAGGACGCGGTGCGCGCCGTGCCGGACGGCCAGGGCGCCGAGGCAGTAGACCAGGCCCAGCAGGATCGCCCCGCAGAGCACCGACCACCGGATCCACGCCGGGTGGGCCCCGCCCCCTTCGAGCGGACCCGCCGCGTAGCGGACGGTCGCCCACCCGAGCAGGAAGAGGAAGCAGGCGTGCAACAGCAGTCGTAGCGCCCTGAGCACCGCCGTCACCCCGGGCGGCTCGGCCCGTCCCTCCGTGCTGTACCGCATCACCGCAGCGTACGACGGGGGCCGCCGTTCCGGCATCAACCGTTCGATGGAGTTCGCGCTCCACCTCTCCCCGTCCGAGAACGCTCCGTTCGCCCGATGACGACGGCTCCCTCGACGACCAGGCTGGAAACACGTCCACCGCGGTGCCCGAGCACCGCCCGTGTCTTCGAAAGGAGGGCCGCCGTGTTCGTCGCACTTCGTGACATCCGATTCGCCAAAGGGCGATTCGCACTGATGGGCTCCGTCGTCGCTCTGATCACCCTGCTCATCGTCCTGTTGTCGGGGCTGACCGCCGGCCTGGCCGACCAGTCCACCTCGGCGATCAAGGGACTTCCGGCGAGCCACATCGTGTTCGGCACCTCCGGCGAGGAGGCCCCCGAGGAGTCCTACGCCGACAGCACCGTCACCCGGGCCCAGGTCGACGCCTGGGCCCGGACCGACGGGGTGGAGTGGGCGGAGCCGCTCGGCGTCACCCAGAGTCGGCTCGAACTCTCGAACGGGGACGGTGCCGCCGTGGCCCTGTTCGGCGCCCCTTCCGGAGGGCGGCTCGCGTCCGTCCCGGGAACGACGGCGCACGGGCTGGTGGTGGGCGAGGAGCTCGCCGAGGAGTACGGGATCGCCTCGGGGGACACCGTCACCGTGGGAGGCACGGAGCTGACCGTGGACGCCGTCGCGCCCACCGGCTCCTACAGCCACACCCCGGCGGTGTGGGCCGACATCGAGACCTGGCGGGAGATCGATCCGCGGCTACGGCACGCCGAGGGCGCGGACGCCCCCGTCGCGAACGTCGTCGCCCTCGGCCTCGCCTCGGGAACGGACACCGCGCCGACCGACGAGGCGGCCGGGACCGTCACCGTGCCTCTGGCGGACAGTCTGGACGCGATCGGGTCCTTCTCCTCCGAGAACGGTTCGCTGGTCACCATGCAGGCCTTCCTGTACGCGATCTCCGCCCTGGTGATCGGAGCGTTCCTCACCGTCTGGACGATCCAGCGCGCCGGGGACATCGCGATCCTCAAGGCACTGGGCGGGTCCACCCGCTACCTGCTGCGCGACGCCCTGGCCCAGGCGTTGATCGTCCTGCTCGCGGGCGCCGCCGCCGGTGGCGCCGTCGGGGTGGGGCTGGGCGCTCTGGCCGGCTCCGTTCTCCCCTTCTCCTCGACCGTGGCCACCACGGTCGGCCCGGTGGCCGCCATGGTCGTGCTGGGCATGCTCGGCGCGGCGCTGGCCGTCCGCCGCATCACCTCCGTCGACCCGTTGACCGCCCTGGGAGGCGTCCGATGAGCCTGGAACTGAACGACGTGACCCTGACCTACCCCGACGGGGACGGGGTGGTGACCGCCCTGGACCGGGTGTCGGTCCGGGTGGCCCCCGGTGAGCTGGCCGCGGTGATCGGCCCCTCCGGTTCGGGGAAGTCGAGCCTGTTGGCGGTGGCCGCGACCCTGATCCGCCCCGACTCGGGACGTGTGACCGTGGGCGACGTGGACACCCTGGGGCTGCGGCCCCGGGAACTGGCGGCGCTCCGGCTGTCGAAGGTCGGGATCGTCTTCCAACAGCCGAACCTGATCCCTTCGTTGACCGTGGTGGATCAGCTCCTGGTCACCGAGCACATGCGGGCCCGATCGGTACGCGAGGCCCGGGCGTCGGCGATGGAGACGTTGGCCGCGGTGGGTCTGGCGGGCAAGGAGCACCGTCACCCGCACCGGCTGTCCGGTGGAGAACGCCAGCGGGTGAACATCGCACGGGCCCTGGTCGGACGTCCGAGCGCTCTGCTGGTCGACGAGCCGACCGCCGCTCTGGACCACGACCGTGGGGCGCGGATCATGGAGCTGATCGAGGAGGCGACCCGGACCTTCGAGGTGGCGACGTTGCTGGTCACCCACGACACCGAACACCTGGGGACGGTCGCGCGGATCCTGGAGATGCGCGACGGACGTCTGCGCGCCCTGGACCCCGCCTGAGTCGCCCGGGCCCGGGGCCGGCTCCGGCTCCGGGCCCGGGTTCCGGTTCAGGGCACCTGGTACTCGGAATCGCGGACGTCGGTGATGGCCATGTGGCCCGGGGCGTGGCCGATGGCGAACTCGGGGGCCGAGGCCATGACGGCGGCCTGCGGGGTGACACCGCAGGCCCAGAAGACCGGGATCTCGCCCTCACGGATCTCCACCGGGTCGCCGTAGTCGGGCTCGGCCAGGTCTCCGATGCCCAGGGCCGCGGGGTCGCCGACGTGCACCGGAGCGCCGTGGACCGCCGGATAGCGGGAGGTGATCCGCACCGCGTCGGCGACCCGGTCGGCGGGGATCGGTCGCATCGACACCACGAGCGGCCCGGAGAAGCGGCCGGCGGGCCGGCAAGGGCGGTCGGTCCTGTACATGGCGACGTTGGTACCCGCCTCGATGTGCCGGACCGGGACCCCCGCCTCCAGGAGAGGCGTCTCGAAGGTGAAGCTGCACCCGATGAGGAAGGAGACCAGGTCCTCGCGCCACAGGTCGACCACCTCGGAGCGTTCCTCGACGTACTCGCCGTTCCGGTAGACCCGGTAGGCGGGCAGGTCGGTGCTCAGATCGCCGTCGAACACCGAGGCGGAGACCTCACCCGGTTCGGTGACGTCCAGGACCGGGCAGGACTTCGGGTTGCGCTGGGCGAACAGCAGGAAGTCGAAGGCCAGGTCGCGCGGTAGGCAGAGCAGGTTGGCCTGGGCGTGGCCGGGGCTGTAGCCGGAGGTGGGTACGCGCAGACCGGCGCGGAACAGTTCCCGGGCCTGAGCGGGCGACAGGGCGACCGGGTCACGGGGCGGTGCGGGGCTCATGGCTCTACCTCCACGGGACGAAACGGATACGGGTGCCGGGGCGGGCCTGGGCGGCGTCGGGCAGGTCGTCCGAACACACGACGGCGATCACCGGATAGCCGCCGGTGACCGGATGGTCGGCGAGGAACAGGACGGGTTCGCCGTCGGGCGGGATCTGAAGGGAGCCGGGGACCATGCCCTCGCTGGGCAGCTCCCCCTCGCGCGCCCGTTCCAGGGCGGGGCCCGAGAGGCGGGCGCCGACCCGGTCGCTGCGGGAGGTCACCTCGTAGGGGGACGAGAGCAGGGCCCGATGGGCGTCCTCGGTGAACCAGTCGTCGCGCGGGCCGAAACGGACCCGGAGCGTCACCTCGTCGGCCCCGACCGGGGCTGTGGGGGCGTGGTCCAGGTTCGGGAGGGCCGCCGGCGCGGGACCGACCGGGAGCAGGTCGCCGGGACCGGGGACGGCGGGGCCCAGGCCGGCGAGCACGTCGGTGCTGCGCGACCCCAGGACCGGCGGTACGTCCACCCCTCCGCGTACGGCCAGGTAGGTGCGCAGCCCTCGGGCGGGGGTGCCCAACGAGAGTTCGGCCCCGTCGGCCAGGTGCAGGACCTCGTCGAGGGCGGCGCCGCGCCCGTCCACCCGCACCGGGGTCGGGGCACCGGTGACCGCGACCGTCACCGGGCCGCGGGCCCGGACGCGGAGCCCGCCGAGGGTGACCTCCAGAGTGGCGGCTCCGACGGGGTTGGCGACCAGCCGGTTGGCCAGGGCGTGGGAACGGGGGTCGGCGGCGCCGGAGCGCCCCACGCCGAGGGCGGCGTGACCACGGCGACCGATGTCCTGCACCGTGGTCATGGGGCCGGTGGCCAGGATCTCCAGGCGGCTCACACGACCTCCTCGAAGCGCACCCGTACCCCGGGACGCAGCAGCCCGGGCGGGTCCCGTTCCAGGTCCCAGGTGACGAGGTCGGTACGGCCCAACAGCTGCCACCCTCCCGGGGAGACACGCGGGTAGACACCGGTGAACTCCCCGGCCAGCGCCACGGCGCCCTTGGGGACCCTGGTCCTGGCCTCGCCCCGTCGTGGGACGTTCAGGCGAGGGTCGTCGCCGACCATGTAGCCGAAGCCGGGCGCGAACCCGCAGAAGGCGACGGTCCACGTGGCCGAGGTGTGGGCCCGCACGACCTCGCGCGGGCTCATCCCGGTGAGCGCGGCGATGTCGTCGAGATCCTCTCCGTCGTAGCGCACCGGGACGGTGACGGTCTCCCCGCTCCCCCGGACGACGTCGGTGTCCAGGGTGAGCTCGGAGACGGCGGAGGCGACGGCGTCGGGGTCGGTGCCGGGCTCCAGCCTCAGCAGGACGGTACGCGCGGCGGGCACGACGTCGGACACGCCGGGCGGGGGCGCCGTCTCCAGCGCGGCACCGAGGGCGATGACCTGGTCGAGATCGGCGACCTCGACCAGGACCCCGGTGTCCGCGCAGTTCAGGATGCGCAAGGACTGCTCCAGTTCCGGTGGGGCGGGCGCGCGGGCCCGCCCCGTGGTGGTCGGTCGTCGGCGGTGCGCCGACGCGGCGGTCGGTCAGGCCCCGGTGAAGGGGACGATGTCGACCCCTTCGGCGCGCAGCCTCTCGGCCACGGCCCGGGCGATGTCGACGGCGCCGGGGCTGTCGCCGTGCACGCACAGGGAGTCGGCCTCGACCAGGATCTCGGTGCCGTCGATCGCGGTGATCGGCTCTCCCCGGGCGATGCGCAGGCAGCGGGCGGCGATGGCCTCGGGGTCGTGCAGGACGGAGCCGGGTTCGCGCCGGGAGACCAGGGTGCCCTCGGGCGTGTAGGCCCGGTCGGCGAAGGCCTCGCGGTAGGTGGTCAGCCCCGCCGCCTCGGCCTTCTCCAGGAACCGGGATCCGGGCAGGCCGAGCACGGGCAGCTCCGGGTCGAAGGCGCGGACCGCCTCCACGACCGCGGCGGCCTGCGCCTCGTGGTGGACGATCGCGTTGTAGAGGGCCCCGTGCGGCTTGACGTAGCGGATGCGCTCCCCGGTCAGCGCGGTGAACGCCGACAGGGCCCCGAGCTGGTAGAGGACCTCGTCGGTGAGCTCGGCCGGCGGCACGTCGACGAAGCGACGGCCGAACCCGGCCAGGTCCCGATAGGCGACGTGGCCGCCGACGGCCACCCCGCGCGCGGCCGCCTCGGCGGTGGTGCGCCGCAGGGTCGACGGGTCGCCGGCGTGGAATCCGCAGGCGACGTTGGCGCTGGTGACGATGGACAGCAGGGTCCGGTCGTCGCCCAGTTCCCAGCGTCCGAAGCTCTCTCCGAGGTCGGAGTTGAGGTCGATGCGCATCGTGATGCTCCTCTTTTCGGGGGTTCTACCCCGGATCGATGGGGTCCGTCACTGCCAGAGTTCGGCGATCCCGCCCAGCGACCTGACCGCCATGTAGACGGTGAGCGCCCAGGCCAGGACACCGACGACGAGCAGCCAACGCGGGTAGCGGTAGCCGCCGAGCAGGGTCGCCGAGTGCCGGTAGGCCACCCACAACAGCAGGCCGAGGCCGACCGGCAGGATGACGCCGTTGAGCGCGCCGGCCATGACCAGCAGGGTGCCCGGGGCCTGGCCGGAGATCAGGAAGATCCCCAGCGAGATCCCGATGAAGGCGGTGACCAGCTTGCCCTTGTGCCGTTCCAGCCACGGCGAGAACGTGGTGACGAAGGAGATCGAGGTGTAGGAGGCGCCGATCACGGAGCTGACCGCGGCCGCCCACAGGATGACGCCGAACAGGCGCAGGCCCACCTCGCCGGCGGCCTGGTAGAAGGCCTCGGCCGAGGGGTTGGGCGCGTCCATCAGGGAGACCCCGCCGACGACGACCCCGAGGATCGCGAGGAAGAGCACCACACGCATGATCCCGGTGACGATGATGCCGGTGACGGAGACCCTCGTGATGGCCGAGACGTTCTCCGGTCCGCCCCGCCCCTGCTCGATGAGCCGGTGGGCGCCCGCGTAGGTGATGTACCCGCCGACGGTGCCGCCGATGATCGTGATGGTGGCCAGGAAGAGGTCGCTCGCGGCCGCTTCGGGCAGCACGGCCTGGCGCAGCGCCTCGCCCACCGGAGGACGGGAGACGACGGCCACGTACAGGGTGAGGGCGATCATCAGCAGACCGAGGACCACCAGGACCCGGTCCAGGGCCGCGCCCAACCGCTTCACCGCGAGGATGACGATGGCGACGAGGGCCGAGAGGATCGCGCCGACACGTGTATCGAGGCCGATCATCGCGTCCAGGCCCAGGCCGGTGCCGGCGATGTTACCGACGTTGAAGATGAGGCCGCCGAAGACGATGAGGGCCGCCAACAGGTAGCCGGCTCCGGGAAGGACCTTGTTGGCCAGATCCTGGGCCCGCATGTTCGAGACGCCGATGACCCGCCACACGTTCAACTGGACGGCGATGTCGACCAGGATCGAGATGAGGATGGCGAAGGCGAACGCGGCACCGAGCTGGGCGGTGAAGGTGGTCGTCTGGGTGATGAAGCCGGGGCCGATGGCGCTGGTGGCCATCAGGAACATGGCGCCGAGCAGGCCACTGCTCAGGGCCACACGACCGAAACGTGGACGCACCGGGGTCGGGGACGACCCCGAGGTCTGGTCGCTCATGCGGTTCTCCAGGTACTCCGGGAGGGGTGGGATGTGGCCAACCTCATTGTTGGATCGTTGAACAATACTGCAATCCGACGATCCCTGATAAGGGTCGGGCCGGTAAAAACATCCCGACTCCGCTGCGTAACATTGAGGGACGACCACGCCCCGCACGGGCGACCGAGCAGCCGAGGGAGCTCACGTGACGGCGACCGACGACCACATCGACCGGTTGCCCGCACCCGCGCTGACCAGGCCCACCAGCCAGGCCGAACGTGTCGCCGACATGCTCCGCACCTTCATCATCGAAGGCGAGCTGGCCCCCGGGGTGCGCCTGTCCGAGGAAAGACTCAGCCGCAAGTACCAGGTCTCCCGCAACACCCTGCGCGAGGCCTTCCGCCTACTGAGCCGTGAGCGTCTGCTGGTGCACCGTATGCACCGGGGCGTGTTCGTCGCCCGCCCCACCGGCGAGGACGTCCGCGACCTCTTCAGAGCCAGACGCGCCCTGGAACTGCCCGCCGTGCGCGAGGCGGACCGGGCCCCGAGGGAGTTGGTCGAGGCGGTCGGAGCCGCGGTCACCGAAGGAGAGGCCGCCCGCGCCGAAGAGGACTGGTGGCGGATGGGAAGCGCGAACATGCGCTTCCACGAGGCCCTGGCCGGGCTGGCCAGGAGCGCCCGGGTCGACGAGTTCATGCGTCAGGTCCTGGCCGAGACCCGCCTCGTCTTCCACGTGATGGCCGCGCCCAAGGAGTTCCACGACCCCTATCTGCCGTGGAACCGCCGTATCCACCTGGCGCTGGTCGCCGAGGACACCGAGGACGCCGCCGCGGAGCTGACGGAGTACCTGGCGACCTCCGAGGAGCAACTGATCAGGGCCTTCGACGCGATGGACCCCGCCGCGGAGACCTGAGCGAGGCGTGGGACGGCGCTCCGGCCCCGCCCGTGACACCACACGGGCCCCACCGTCACCACGGATCTTGGTCCCAAGTTCCTCCGCCAGAGGTCCCGAAGTGCCAGAATGGGACACGTAATGGAACTGAACGGACGCCCCGTCAGCACGGGAGAACTCGCCGGCCTCGCCCTCCAGGGCTACGGACACTTCACGACCATGCTGGTCACGGATCTACGCGTACGAGGTCTGCGTCTGCACACCGAACGCCTGGCCCGGGACTGCGCGACCCTCTTCGGCACCGAACTCGACATCCCCCGCGTACGCGAACTCGCCCGACGCGCGGCCCGCGCGCACCCTTCGCCCTCCGTCGTCCGGGTCACCGTCTACGACCCCTCCCTGGACCTGGCCCACCCCGCCGCACGCCCCCTCCCCCAGATCCTCATCTCCACCCGCCCCGCCCCCACGCCCTCCTCCGAACCGATCCGACTCGGCACCCGCCCGTACGCCCGGGACGCCCCCACCATCAAGAGCACCGGCCTGTTCGGCGAGATCCGTCAACGCCGCGCCGCCCAGTCCGACGGTTTCGACGACGCCCTCTTCATGGGGGTGGACGGCCGGATCTCCGAAGGCCCCACCTGGAACATCGGCTTCCTCGACGACTCCGGGCTCGTCTGGCCCCAGGCCCCCTGTCTGCCCGGCGTCACCATGCGCCTCGTCGAACAGGCCGCCGAGACGCTCGACATCCCCGTCTCCACCCGCCCGCTCACC
Source organism: Nocardiopsis alba DSM 43377 (assembly GCF_000341225.1). Taxonomy (GTDB): domain Bacteria; phylum Actinomycetota; class Actinomycetes; order Streptosporangiales; family Streptosporangiaceae; genus Nocardiopsis; species Nocardiopsis alba. The sequence continues at coordinate 82,342 of NZ_ANAC01000006.1, read as the reverse complement.
GCCGTCACCGCCACCCGCATGTCGGGCGCCTTCATCACCAACTCCGCCTCCGGGGTCCGCCCGGTCACCGCCATCGACGGCGTACAGCTGCCCCGGGCCGGATACCTCGACGCCCTCGTCAAGGCCTACGAGGAGATTCGGGGAGAGCTGTTGTAGGGCTGTGTTCGCTTTGCGCCTCCGCTTCGCTTCGGCGCGTGTTCGGGCAACCCCCCGTGGTTGATGCAGGAGACCACGTGCCCCTTACACCCTGCCGGGGCCGGGGCCCGAGAGTGTTTGTTCTGCGCGGCCGGGCCACCAGAGGCGGGGGCCCACGTCCAGGGCCAGCGCGGGGATGAGCAGGGTGCGCACGAGCAGGGCGTCCACGAGCACCCCGAAGGCGACCAGGAAGGCCAACTGGAGCAGGAACAACAACGGGATCACCGCGAGCGCCGCGAAGGTCGCCGCCAGGACCACACCGGCGGAGGTGATCACCCCTCCGGTGACGGTGAGGGCGCGCAGCACACCCTCCCGATGACCGTGGACCAGGGTCTCCTCGCGGGCCCGCGACATCAGGAAGATGCTGTAGTCGATACCGAGCGCCACCAGGAACACGAACGCGAACAGCGGCACCACGGGGTCGGCGCCCGGCAGATCCAGGACGTGATCGAACACCAGCGTGCCCACCCCGAGGGCGGTGGCGAACGAGAGCACGTTGACGGCCATGAGCAGGAGCGGCGCCACCAACGAACGCAGCAGCGGGATCAGCACCAGGAACACCACCACGAGCACGAGCGGCACCACGACGGCGAAGTCCCGCCGGGCGGTCTCGCGCGTGTCGAGGTCGGTGGCGTCGACCCCGCCGACGAGGGCTTCGGCCCCCGCCACCGCGTGCACGCTCTCACGTAGATCGCGCACGGTGTCGACGGCGGCGGTGGTCTCGGACACGGCGGCCAGGTCGACCTCGACCAGCGACCGCCCGTCCTCCACCAGTACGGCGCCCTCCGCACCGGGAGGCCCGGGCTCGCTCACGGGGGTCGCGACCTCCACACCGGGGGTGTCCTCGGCGGCGGCCACGATCTCGTCGACCCGATCGGCGTCGGTGACCACCAACGCCGGGGCCGCACCGGAGTCGGGGCCGAAGCCGCGTTCCAGGGTCTCCTGGCCGTCGACCGCCTCGACCTCGGTGCGGAACACGTCGGCCTGACCGGTGCCCTCGGCCGTGAAGAGGGGCGCGAAGACGGCCGCGGCCAGCAACAGCGCGGTGGTGGACAGCCAGATCAGGCGCGGACGGCGACCGACGAGACGGGCGATCCCGCCCCAGAGACGGTGGCGTTCCAGGATCCGGTCGGTGCTCTGTTCCTCGACCCGTCCGAGACGGTGCGGGGAGACGGGCCAGAAGGCGGCGCGGCCGCACAGGGCCAGGGCGGCGGGGAGGAACGTCATCGCGGCGAGCATGGCGGCGACGACACCGATGGCGACCACCGGACCGAGGCTGCTCGTGGAGTTGAGATCGGCCGCCAACAGGCAGAGCAGGCCGAGGATGACGGTGCCGCCGGAGGCCAGGACCGGTCCGGTGACGCCTCGGACGGCGGCGAGCACGGCGTCCGTGACGCTCTCCCTAGCCGCGAGTTCCTCTCGGTAGCGGGCCACGAGTAGGAGGGCGTAGTCGGTGCAGGCCCCCACGACGAGGATGAACAGGATGCCCTGGCTCTGACCGTTGAGGCTGATCAGGCCGCTGTCGGCGGCGGCGTAGACGAGGGCTCCGGACAGTCCGAGCGCCAGGAGGGAGGCGACGATGACCAGGATCGGCAGGAGCGGCGAGCGGTAGACGGCGATGAGGATGACCAGCACGGCGACGACCGCGACCATCAGGAGGGTGGAGTCGATGCCTCCGAAGGCGGCGGAGAGGTCGGCCGCGTAGCCGGCGGGGCCGGTGACCTGGGCTCGGAGGCCGTCGACGGGTTCGTCGGCGAGGAGGGCGCGCAGTTCGGTCACGGAGTCGCCGGTGTCGTGGCGGTCGTCGATGGAGACGATGATCCGGGCGACGGAGGGGTCCTCGGTACCGGGGATCGGCCCGATGACCGGGCCGGTCGTCCAGGGCTGTTCGCCGATCCGCTCCGCGAGGGTCTCGGCCTCGGCGAGTCGGTCATCGGTGATGGCCTCGTCTCCGGAGAGCACGATGAAGGCGGGGACCCCGTCGGCGCGGTCGAAGTCCTGGGCGATCCGGTCGGCCTCGGTGGATTCGGCGCCGTCGGGGAGGAAGGCGGCGGGGTCGTTGGTCTGGACCTCGCCGAGTCTGCCGAGGAAGGCTCCGAGGGGGCCGGCGCCGAGGAGCCACACGATCGTGACCAGGAGCGCGGCCCCGGCCCACCATCGTGATCGTCGAGGCGGGTTCTGGCTTGGTGTGCTCACCGAGGGGTCCTTCCTCATGCGCTCTACAGATATCTAGAAAAACAAGCTTCTCGGAAATCTAGCTAATTTCGGGTACACGCTACCCCCGTTCGCGCGTTCCGCGCGAACGGGGGCGGCTCAGGCCTCGCCGGTGCCCACCGGTGTGGGCCCCCGTTCCTCCGCCGTACGTTCGGCGCGGTCCGCGATATTGGCCGCCATCGACCCGAAGACCACCCCGTGGAAGGGGGTGACCGCCTTCCAGTACAGGTGTCCGGGCAGTCCACGCGGGTGGAACAGGGCCCTCTGGTGGTAGACGGTGCGTCCGTCCACCTCGCTCACGCCCAACTCCAGCCAGGCGAGTCCGGGCAGACGCATCTCGGCCCGCAGGCGCAACAACCGCCCCGGGACGATCTCCTCCACCCGCCAGAAGTCCAGGGAGTCCCCCACACGGAGACGTTCTGGATCACGGCGCCCGCGGCGCGGCCCCACACCACCGACGGCCAAATCGATCCAGCCGCGCGCGGCCCAGGCCTGCGGCCACGAGTACCAGCCCCGTCTCCCCCCGATCCCCTCGATCACCCGCCACACGACCTCGGGAGGAGCGTCCACGGCACGGGCGCGACGATCGGAGTACAGGCTGCCGCCCGCCCAGTCCGGGTCGGTGGGCAGAGGATCCGAGGGCGCGGTGGGCCAGGACGCCGACGACCAGCGGGTGTCCACCCTGTCCTCGTCGATCCGGCGCAACGCCAACGCCACCGCCCGGTCGAAACCGATCCGCTCATGGTCGTCCAGCAGATCGGACAGGTCGTCCTCCCCCATCACCGCGTCGTGACGGAGCGACTCCACCAAGGGCCGGGCCATCGACGGCGGTATCGGCGTCACGAGCCCCACCCACAGACTCGACAGCCCCGGGGACAGGACGGGAACCCGGATGACGAGTCTGCGGGCGAGCCCGGCCTCGGCGGCGAACCGCTGGATCATCTCCACGTAGGTGAGGGTCTCGGGGCCGCCGATGTCGAAGGCCCGATCGGTGTCGGCGGGCAGGGTGTCGGCCTCCACCAGCAGGCGCAGGACGTCGCGCACGGCGATCGGCTGCACCCGGCTGAGGACCCACTTGGGCGTGGTCATGGCGGGCAGACGCTCGGTCAGGTGGCGCAGCATCTCGAAGGATGCCGACCCCGAGCCGATGATGACCGCCGCGCGCAGCACGACCGTGGGCACCGGACCGGCCAGCAGGAGGTCGGCGACCTCCTTCCGGGAGGCCATGTGCGGCGACAGCGGCACCCCTTCCGGGGCGAGTCCGCCCAGGTAGACCACACGGCCGGCCCGCGCCTCGCCCGCCGCCCGCGCGAAGGTGCGGGCGCCTTCGGCGTCGGCGCTGCCGAAGTCGCCGCCCCCGCTCATGGAGTGCACCAGGTAGTAGGCGACGTCCACGTCGGCCAGGGCCTCGGGAAGCCCCTCCCCCGAGACCACGTCGCCGCGGACCACCTCGACCCGATCGCGCCACGGATGGTCGCGGAGCTTGTCCGGTGACCGGGCCAGGCATCGGACGCGATAGCCGGCGTCGAGCAGTTCCGGGACCAGTCGGCCCCCGATGTAGCCGGTGGCCCCGGTGACCAGGGCGAGGCGCCCGCGCCCCTGTCGGCGGGCGTCTCCCCCTCCCCCGGGGTCCGCGGCCGTCATGAGCGCCGTCCGTCGGCCGTACCGTTCGCGCGACGGTGGTCGCCCGTGTCACCGTTCTCACCGGCCCGACCGGACTCGTATCCCGCCCGGTAGGCGTCGTCGTCCGAGGTCTCCCCGCGTTCGTGTCGGCCGCCCGCCTCGGGAGCGGTCGCGCCCGAGTCCTCGGTGCGCGGCGCGGGGACCGCGTCGTGGTGCCTGGCCTCCCGCTGTCGGCGGTAGGGGTTGTCCTCGCCCAACCCTCCGCTGAACCGGCCGTACATGCCGAAGGTCATCACCACCAGCCCCACGCCGAAGCTGAAGATCACGTTGGGCATGGAGAAGGCGAGGATGTTCGGTCCCATGCTCATCAGGTAGAGGTTGACCAGGCCGCTGACGACGAAGGCCACCCCGACCACGACGCACACGGTGGACGCGAACGTTCCGCCCAACACCATCGCGCCCACCAGCAGCGAACCGATCGCGACCGACAGGAAGCTCAACGCCCCGTTGGTGGACAGTCCCGCGATCACCTCGCCCTGGGTGTCGAACAACGGCAGCCGTACGAGCAGCCCGGCGATACCGAAGCCGATGAGGAACAGTCCCGTGAGCCCGGCACCGACCCGGTAGACGATGTCGAGCCTTCGATCCGTTCGACGCCTGGTGTCCAGTTTCATGGTGTGGCCCCTTTCGGTGCTCTCCCGACTAGAGTCGGAGGTCGGCGACGTGTGTCACAAGTCGCACCGCTTTCGCAACGTGTCGAGGTGCCATGAACGACGCGCTCACCCCCGGTGCCGCGGCCCGGCTGCTCGGGGTCGCGCCGACCACGCTGCGCAGCTGGGACCGGCGGTACGGGATCGGTCCGGGCGAACGCAGCCCCGGTGGTCACCGCCGGTACTCGCCGGCCGACATGGACCGGCTGCGGGAGCTGTGCCGCCTGGTCGGCGAGGGCTTTCCGCCCGCCTCGGCGGCACGGCGGGTCCTGGAACAGGACGCCCCGACGTACCGGTCCACGTCCGCCGACGTGTCATCCGAGGATTCCCCGGATGAGGTACACCGAACCGGACACGAGGCCACATACGCCCCATCAGGTGGCTCTCTCGCCCCTTCGGACCACGGGTCCGGCCGGCCCTCACGACGTCGTTCCGGCGGGGACACACTCCCCCTGGGCCCCGCGCCGCCGCTCCTCCAGGGGATCGCCCGCGCCGCCATGCGCATGGACTGCGAGCTCGTGGAACGGCTGTTGTGGTCGGCGCTGGAGGAGCACGGAACCGTGGCGACCTGGGAGAACCTGGCCATGCCCCTGCTGTACGGAATGGGGCGCAAGTGGGAGGACACCCGACGCTACGTGGAGGTCGAGCACCTGCTGTCGTGGTCGGTCTCCTCGGTCCTGCGGCGGGTCACCGGCCCGGCCTCCTCTACCACGAGGCCCGTGGTCCTGGCGTGTCTCCCGCACGAGATGCACGGACTGCCCTTGGAGGCCTTGGCGGCGGCACTGCGCGAGAGGGGTCGGCCACAACGGGTGCTGGGCCCGTGCACCCCGGCCGAGGCGACCGTGCGCACCATCGCGCGGACCGCGCCGAGCGCCGTGGTGCTCTGGTGCCACGCCAAGGGCGATCAGGGGGTCGCGACCCTGAGGGCCGTCGCCCGGGCGACCGGCGCGGGTCGCCTCCGCACGGCCTTGTACACGGCGGGGCCCGGCTGGCGGGAGGCGGGGCCCCTCACCCGGATCACGGACGGCCACCTCTCCTCCCTCACCGAGGCGATGACCCACCTGCTCCGTTGAGGCCGCGACCGGGCCGACCGACCCGGGAACGCAGGACGTACCACAGATGGTCCAGGGTGCTGTGGGACATGGCCGCGACCGGGGTGGTCAGCCCCATCGCCAACTCCCGGCGCACGGATGAGGCACCGTCGAGGAACGCCAGGACGTCACCGAGCCGGTTCCCCGCGAAGAGCCGGGCGAAGAAGTCGGAGCCGCGCACCCGACCGGTGTCCAGGGCGCGCAGCATGACGGCGTCCATGGCCAGGTGCCGGGCCCGGTACGGCACCGGCGGGATCGGGGTCCGCCCCTCGGCCAGGGCCTCGGCCACCGCGGCCGCCTGGCGCGAGGCGCCTCCGAAGGTGTAGCCGGTGGAGGGGCGGGTCGCCCCGCCCGCGGCGCCGATCCGGAACAGCCGTCGCCCCACCCGGGTCGGGAAGGGCGCGTCGGTCATGGGGATCACCCCCTGCTCGGAGGAGACCACCTCGAAGTCCTCCAATCCGATGGCGGCGCTGTAGGCGTCCAGGGCCGCCTCGTACTCGGCGGTGCTCAGAACGGAACGGCCGAACTCGGTGTACTCCACCAGGGCTTCGCGGGAGGACAGCGGAAGCACGTAGCCGAAGGCCACGCCGGTGGACGGCTGTGGCGGTCGAAGGTCCATGAGCACGGCGCTCTCGGGGTCGAAGGCCTCCTTCGGGGTCCGGACGAACCATCCCCGGAAGTGTTGGAGCAGGGTGGTGCGCCCGCCGCTCCGAGCGGCCGGCGGGCGGGAGTCGAAGACCCAGCGCGCGGTGAGTCGGACGTCGGCCCCTCGCGGATCGGTGGCGTGGACCGTGGCGTGTTCGGGGCCGTCGCTCAGAGCGGTCACGAACAGTTCCCGCTGGTCGAGGTGCTCGTCGGCCCGGCCGCGCACGAACGCGACCACGTCGTCGGAGCGCAGCATCTTGTACCGGTAGGGGTCGGCCGCGGAGCGGTGGCGCGCCCCATCGGCGCCCACCACGGTCAGGTCGCGCCATCGGGCCGCCAGAAGGGGCTCCCAGAGACCGTCCCCCTCCTCCCAGAAACACCAGGTACGCGGGGGCGGGGTGTGCGGTCCGGGCGGAGGCTCCAGCAGGGCCGTGCGCAGGGGTCGTCCGCGTCGTTCGTTGACCTCGCCGATGTGATGGGCCAGGGTGAGCCCTGCGGCGCCCCCTCCGATGATCACCACGTCATAGTCGGCCATACCACCAGCATGCCGGTGACCTCGGGTGAACGGCGATCGGACACGGGAGGATCATGACCACCGACGCGGAACGAGCGAGGGCCGGCGCGGTCACCGAGGGGTTCGACCACGCGGCGGGCTCCTATGACCGGCTGGTCGGGGCCAACCCGGGCTACCACCGTGACCTGCGAACCTCCGTACGGCGTCTGCGCCTTCCCGGGGACGGCGAGGGGCTGCGCCTCCTCGACCTGGGGTGCGGGACCGGGGCCTCCACGGCGGCCCTGGTCGAAGCCGCCCCCCGGGCACGGATCCTCGCGGTGGACGCCTCTCAGGGCATGCTCGACGTGGCGCGGACCAAACCCTGGCCCGGCGGCGTCGAGTTCCATCGGGCGCGGGCCGAGTCCCTCGATCCGGCATGGGCGGCCGAACGACTGGGCGGCCCCGCGGACGCGGTGTTCGCCGCCTACCTGATCCGCAACGTCCCCGATCCCGATGCCCTCCTGGCGACGATCGGGGCGATCCTGCGCCCCGGCGGACGCGTGGCCCTGCACGAGTACTCCGTGGCGGACTCGATCGGGGCCCGTATGGTCTGGACGGCCGTGTGCCGAGGGGTGATCGTCCCGGTGGGCCGGCTCCTGACCGGCCGGGCGGACCTGTTCCGCTACCTGTGGCGCAGCGTCTTGGAGTTCGACGGGGCGGAGACCCTCTCGGAGCGGATGCGCGCGGCCGGTCTGGAGTCGGTGGCCCGGGCCTCGTTCCCGGGGTGGCGGTACGGGATCACCCACACGTTCCTCGGCTCCCGTCCCGGCGGGTCCTGGTGAACGCGCGCGTACGCGACCGACTCGCGGAGAGGATCCCCGCGCCCGAACCGGTGGCCCCCGCGCCGACGCGCACGCCCAGGGTGGCCGTGGTGGGCGCCGGCATCGCCGGTCTGTCGGCCGCGCGTGCCCTGACCGAACGCGGGGTGGAGGTGGAGGTCCTCGAACGCGAGGAGGGTTGGGGAGGCCGCCTGCGCGGTTGGGAGACCCACCTGGCCGACGGCTCCACCGTGACGATGAGCCGGGGGTTCCACGCCTTCTTCCGGCAGTACTACAACCTGCGCGACCTGCTGGCCCACGCCGATCCGGACCTGTCCGGGCTGGTCCCTCTGACCGACTATCCGCTGGCCCACGCCTCGGGCGCGGCCGACCGGTTCTCCGCCCTGCCCCGGACGCCTCCGTGGAACGCCTTCGCGCTGGCGGCCACGAGCCGGAGCTTCGCCCTCCGGGCGTTGGCGGACGTGAACGTGCCCGCCGCTCTCCGACTGTTGGACGTGGAGGTACCGGACGTGTACCGGCGTCTGGACCATCTGAGCGCGCGGGACCTGCTGGAGACCGTCCGTTTCCCGCCCGACGCCCGTCATCTGGCCTTCGAGGTGTTCGGCCGGAGCTTCTTCGCCGCTCCGGAGGACCTGTCGGCGGCGGAGATGGCCGTGATGTTCCACATCTACTTCCTCGGCTCCTCGGAGGGGTTGGTCTTCGACGTGCCGCGTTCACCCTTTCCTCAGGCCCTGTGGGGCCCCCTGGTCGAACGTCTGAGCGGGGCCGGAGCGCGATTCCGACGGAAGGCCCGGGTGGAACGGATCGTCCCGTCGGCGGAGGCCGAGGGGGCCACCGTGCACTGGACGGGGCCCGAAGGCGACCGGAGCGCCCGGTTCGACGGGGTGGTACTGGCCACCGAACCGGGAGGGCTGCGCCGCCTGGTGGCCGGCTCTCCCGCCCTCGGCGACGAGGAGTGGCGTTCCCGCGCGTCGGCGTCCCCTTCGGCTCCTCCGTTCCTGGTCTCGCGCTACTGGCTGGATCGCCCGGTCCGTCCGCACCGCCAGGCCTTCCTGGGCACCGCCGGGCATCCCACCCTGGACAACGTCAGCGTGCTGGAGCGCTACGAGGACGAGTCCGCGGCGTGGTCGCGGCGCACCGGTGGTTCGGTGGTGGAGCTGCACGCCTACGCGCTGCCTCAGGGCTGCGATCTCGCCACCGAGCGGGCCTCACTGTGGAAACAGGCGCTATCGGTCTATCCGGAGTTGCGTTCGGCCCGGATCGTGGACGCGCGGCACGAGCTGCGCGAGGACTGTTCGCTGTTCCCGCCGGGCGGTTTCGAGCGCCGGTGCGCGGTCACCACCCCCGACCCGTGGCTGGTCGTGGCCGGAGACCACGTGCGGGTGGACCTGCCGGTGGCGTTGATGGAGCGCGCGGCCACCACCGGCGTCCTGGCGGCCAACGCCCTGCTCACCCGGTGGGGGCGGCGGGGCCACGCGGTGTGGAGCGTGCCCCGCCGCGGCCGCTTCGCCCCCTTGCGCGCGCTCTCCGGCCTGCTGAGCGGCTAGGGAAGGTCTTTCTTGGAACGCAGCAGGTAGCGCCGTTCCGCGTAGGCCAGGTCGTCGCGCCACAGTCGACGGGCCGCGATCCGCATCATCGGTCGGATCGCGCCCGCGACCCCGCGCGCCAACGCGAAGCCGCCGCGCTCGGAGACGGCGATCGTCGCCTCGATGACGGCGGTGCGTGGGACGCCCCGTCCGTCCACACCGAGCGGGGTGGCGTGCGTCTCCACCACACTGCCCTCCCCCTCGCCCTCGATGATGGTCATGACCACGGTCCTGGGATCGGGACAGGAGAAGGCGGCGCGCACGGGCACGCCCCATCGACCGGCCACCCGGAAGCCGACGTCCACCACCATCCGGTCCGGATCGGGGTCGGGGCCCTCCGGCACCTCGGTGACCCGCAGCCCGACGAACGAGTAGGGGTGGAACCAGGATCCGTGCCAGGGGTCGAGGCGGTTGGCGACCACGTCCTCGGGTTCGCAGCGGCCCGCCAGGCTCTCGACGGCGGCGAGGTGCCGGGAGGCGTCGGGGCGTTCCGGGAGGACGGGCCGGTCCAGGGGCTCCTCTCCGCCCACATGATCCAACCGCACCCACACGAGCACGCCGTCGTCGTGGGCCGGGTAGGGGCTCCATCCGGGAAAGCCCTCGGCGCCGAGGGAGAGACCGTGCCAGCGGCACACCAGACGCCCTCGGTCGACGGCGCCCCGGCACAGGGGCGCTCCGAGGTGGGGGCAGGCGCCGGGCCCTACGCGCACGATGCCCTCTCCGTCACGCCAGGCGACCAGCTCCACGCCCGCCACCACCCGGCCGAAGGGGCCGCCGGCCCGTACCTCGTCGGAGGCGGCGAGGACGTACCAGTTCCCGGAGGGGCGGGCCAGCGCCCGTTCGAGGGCGGCGTCGATCACCCTGGGGGTCGCCTCCCTCCAGGTGGGGTCCTGGCGTGCCCAGGTGTCCTTCGGAAGCCGGCGCAGGGGGATCCGTCGCGGAGCGGGATCGGGCAGGGGCATGTGCGCTCTCTCCTCAGGGGGTCGGTCTCCGTGGTCGTGGGACGGCCCTGGCCCACAGGGAGCGGGCCAGCGCCGGCATGGCCGCCACCGCCTTGCGGGTCCCGGAGACCCGGTGCCGGACGCTCCACACGTCGAAGTCCGCGGCGACGATCTCGTCCAGGATGGCCCGGTAGAGCCGCAGGGCGGTGGAGACACACGGTCGGGAGACCGGTTCGAGCATCGCCACCCCGGGTTCGGCGAGGCGGTAGAGGTCCCGGTTGACCTCGACGAGTTCGGCGAGGGCCCGACGCGCCGGCGGGTCCGGCGCCCGTCTGCGGGCGCAGTCCGCGAGCCGTTCACGATCGACACCGTGGCCGGCGAGGACGTCCGCGGGCAGGTAGACGCGTCCACGCGCGAGGTCCTCGGACACGTCGCGCAGGAAGTTGGTCAGTTGGAAGGCCTCGCCCAGGGCGGCCGCGTGCGGCGCGGCCTCCTCCCGTCGCGCGACCGTGCCCAGGACCGGCAGGACCTGGAGTCCGATGACCGCGGCCGAGCCGTACATGTACTCGCGCAGGTGGTCGAGGTCTCGGTACTCGGTGGTCGTCAGGTCCATGCGCATGGAGGCCATGAAGGCCGTGAAGTACCCCGGGTCCAGTTCGTGGTGGTCGACGGTGTGCGCCAAGGCCCGCAGCACCGGTTCGCCCGGTTCCCGCCCGGACAGGGCCCGTTCCAGGTCGGCGTCGATGGCGTCCAGTCGGGCCGTCTGGTCGTCGACGGTCGTCCCGGGGCCGGGTTCGTCGACGATGTCGTCCACCCAGCGGGCGAAACCGTAGAGGGCGTGGATGTGGGGCCTCCGCGCCGACGGCAGGACACGCGTGGCCGTGTAGTAGGTACGGCCGTGGTGGGCGTGCAGCCCTCGGCAGCGCAGGTAGTCCTCGCGCAGGACCCGCGCGGTGATCCCGGCCGCGTCCAGTTCGGCGGTGGCGGAGCTCATCGGCGCCCCCTCCGGAACGAGGCGGCCAGGATCCGCTCGGCGGCCAGCCTCCCCGAGAGGAGCACGGTGGGCAGCCCGACGCCGGGATGGGTGCCGCATCCGGCGAGGACCGCGTTGGCGATCCCGGGCACCACGGGCCGCGGACGGAAGGGGCCCGTCTGGGCGAAGGTGTGCGCCAACGAGAAGGGCGTCCCCCGGGCCAGTCCGAGGCGGGCCCAGTCGACGGGGGTGACGAACCGTTCGGCGCGTATGGAGGCGTCCAGGCCGTTCATCCCCCTTTTCTCCAGGGTCCGGACGATCTCGTCGCGGTAGCGGGGGCCCTCACGGTCCCAGTCGATGTCGCCCGCGGCGAGGTTGGGCGCGGGCGCCAGGACGTAGAACAGGTGGTGCCCCTCCGGGGCCAGCCCGGGGTCGGTGCGGGTGGGCTGGGTGATCAGCAGGGACGGGTCGCTCATCGTGCGGCCCTGGTCGATGATCTCGGTGAAGGTGCTCTCCCAGGCGTCTCCGAAGGAGATCGTGTGGTGGGACAGCTGTTCCCAGGTGCGGTCGGTCCCCAGGTGCAGGACCACCGCCGAGGGCGAGAACCGGTGCGGGACGAGCCGGCGTGAACGGTGGTCCAGCAGGCGGTGGGCGACCGGCAGGTCGGTGGTCAGGACGACGTGGTCGCAGCGCGTCCGTTCGCCGCCCTCGGTGACCACGGCCGTGACCCGGTCGCCGGACCGTTCCACGCGGGTGACGTTCTCTCCGTAGCGCAGCCGTCCGCCCGCGCCGGTGACGGCCTCTGCCATCGCGTCGGCGATGGCCCGCATCCCGCCCTTGGGGAAGTACACGCCCGCGACGGTGTCCATGTAGGCGATGACGGCGTAGGCGGCCAAAGCCTTGCGGGGCGACACCCCCGCGTACAGCGACTGGAAGGAGAAGATCCTGCGCAGGCGCTCGTCCCGCAGGTGGCGTCCGATGGCGGGGGCCAGACGGCCGAAGCCGCCGGCCGCGGCCAGCCTCGCCAGGTCGGGGCGGAGCAGGTCCAGGGGCGAGTCGAACCGGGCGTCGATGAAGGAGCGCATCTCCACCTCGTACAGGCGGGTGAGCCACTCGCGCAGCCGAAGGTAGCCGACGGCCTCACGGACCCCGGCCACGCGCGCCACCTCGGCGGTCATGCGTCGACGATCGGTGTGCACGTCGACGGTGGACCCGTCGGCGAAGGCCGCGCGGTAGGCCGGTGCCAGCGGGAGGAGCTCCAGCCGGTCCGTCATGTCCTCGCCGACCGCCGCGAAGGCCTCGCCCAGGATCTCGGGCATGGTCAGGACGGTGGGGCCGGTGTCGACGCGGAAGCCGTCCATGTCCAGGCGTCCCGCCCGGCCTCCCGGGTGTTCCTCGCGTTCGATGATCGTCACGTCGCGTCCGGCGCCGAGGAGGTGCAGGGCGCACGCCAGGCCGGACAGGCCGGCGCCGACGATCACCACCGGGCCGCGGTCCGACGGGGCCGGGCCGGCCGTTCGACGGGGTTTCGGATCAGGGGTCAAGGGATCCCTTCCGCTCGTGGACCGGGAGTGTCAGATGCGCGCCGCTCTCTCGGCGAAGTCGAGGAGTCCGTCGCGGACACCCGGATCGATGTCGAGGCCGGCGATCCGGGAGGCCCCCCGGTCCGCCAGGGAGCGGCAGTGGTCGACGACCAGGTCCCTGGCGCCCAGCCGTTCGAGGGTCTCGGCGACCTCCGCCGGGTCCACGGGAACGGTTCCGACCCCTTCCAGCAGGGCCAGGGCGGCGGTGTCGCCGCTCCGCCGGGCCAGGTCGATCCCCGACGCCAGGAGCATGGTGTTCTTGCCCTCTCTCAGGTCCTCCCCCGGTTCCCTCCCGGTCCGGGCCGGGTCGCCGTAGAGGTCCAAGAGGTCGTCTCTGAGCTGGTAGGCCACCCCCACGTCGCGTCCGTAGCCGCGCAGCGCCTCCTCCACCGGTGCCGGCGCGCCCGCCAGGGCCGCCCCCAGTCGGAGGGGTCGTTCGACGGTGTAGGACGCGGTCTTGAGCCGGTCGATCCTCAGGGCCCGTCCCACGGAGCGTTCGGTGCGCGCTTGGGAGCGCAGGTCGAGGTACTGGCCGACCATCACCTCGGTCCGCATGTCGCGCCATATCCGCAGCGCCCGCGGCCGGCCGGCCGCCGCCTCGTACAGCAGGTCGTCCGCCCAGGCCAGGGCCAGGTCTCCGGTCAGTATCGCCATCGAGTCGCCGTACCGTTCGGGATCGCCCGCGTAGGAGCGCGAACGGTGGCGGGCCGCGTGGAGGACGTGGATCGAGGGCTCGCCTCTCCGCTCCGGAGCCGAATCCATGACGTCGTCGTGGATCAGCGCGAACGTCTGGAAGAGTTCGATCGCCGCTCCGGCCGATAGAGCGATCCGGGCCCCGGTACCCCGGTCCTCTCCGCCGCCGGCGAGCCGACCCCACCAGACCAGGGTCGACCTGATCCGTTTGCCGCCCAGGGCGAAGGAGGTGACGCGGTCGGCCAGTTCACCACCGCATTCGGCGTCGAGGGCGCCGACCTCGCGGACCCGTTCCGTCAGATACCGACGCAAGGTCTCGCCGACGGCCTCTCGGATGTCCTCGACGCCCGTGAGCAGGGCATGCCCGGTCACAGAGGCTCCTCCCTCCCGGCGCTGGTGGTGACGGCCTCGTGGCGAGGTCCGGGACCCGCACGGACCCGATGCTCGCCGTTCTCGTCATCCGCACTGTTTCACATGGTCACTTTCCAGGCCGCGCGACACTTCGAGGCGCCCGTAAACTCGTCCCCAGTGGCCGGAGGGGCCGATCGTCGTGACGTTGGGAGACCCATGGACACCGTGTCCGGAACGGCCGAACCGCACGGGCCCGACGGGGGCGGCCCGCGCCCGCGGTCGGAGCTGTACACGGAGCTCCAGAACGACGGTCAGCGGCTCGCGGTGGGGTTGGTCCGGCTGCTGCACCGGATGTCGGAGCGTTCGGGCATGAACCCGACGGACTTCCAGTGCTACACGCTGCTCCGGGTCTCGGGGTCCATGACGCCCGGGGAGATCGCCGACAGCCTCCGTCTGTCCACCGGCTCGGTGACCGGGGTGATCGACCGGATGGAGGCGCGCGGTCTCGTCGAACGCGCCCCGCACCCGCTGGACCGGCGCAAGATCGCGGTCCGTCTCGTGGAGGGTGCCGAGCGTCTCGCCGCGCGGACCGCTCCGGGGATGCGCGAGGTCATGACCGCCATGCACGAGGATTATCCGGCGGAGGACCTGGAGGTGATCGTGGGCTGGTTGAACCAGGTCAACGCCGTTCTGGACGAGCTCGTCGCCCAGAGACCTCCCCACGGGACCGGCTGACCTCCGGAAGGCGCACACGACGCGCACCACCCACCGAATCCGACATCACACTCTTTGTCGGAGCTGTCCGTGTAGTGACGGTCGCTTTACTACCTGGTAGTAAGCCCCTACCATCCCACGGTACCCATCCGCAGCCGGTAGCAGGAACCGGTATCTCCACCCCCGTACGCGCCTGTCCGGCGGGGATGGGAAGGAGTCGACATCTCAGCCCTGCGCAACTACATACGCCAACACACGAATCCGCCCGTCTTCATCGTCTCCAGTCTGGTGATCATCGCCTTCGTCGTTCTCGGCGTGGCCTACACCGAACCCCTACTGGACGGGGCGACCAAGGTCCGAGACTGGATCGGAACCGACCTGGGCTGGTTCTACGTCCTGGCGACCACCTTCTTCCTCGGCGCGGCCATCTTCCTGATGCTGAGCCGCTTCGGAAGCATCAAACTCGGCCCGGACGACTCCAGGCCCGAGTTCGGCACCGTCGCCTGGTTCGCGATGCTCTTCACCACGGGTATGGGCATCGGTCTCGTCTTCTGGGGCGTCGCCGAACCCGTGACCCATCTGCACGCTCCCCGCAGCGAGGAGCTCGCCGAAACCGCGCCCTCCCCCGCCGGGGTCGGCGAGGCCCTGGGCCTGAGCTTCTTCCACTGGAGCTTCCACCCCTGGGCCATCTACATCGCCCTCGGCCTGTCCCTGGGCTACTTCGCCTTCCGCAAGGGCCTCCCGCTCCGTCCCGCGTCGGCGCTCTACCCGCTACTGGGCGACCGCGCGTTCGGCTGGCCGGGCCACATCGTGGACATCCTGGCCGTCTTCGGCACCATCTTCGGTCTGGCGACCTCACTCGGTCTGGGCACGCTCCAGATCAACAGCGGCCTGACCCAGGTCACCGGGATGCCCAACAACTCGCTGACCCAGTCGATCATCATCATCGTGATCACCGGTATCGCCCTGTACAGCGTGATGGCCGGTATCGACAAGGGCATCCGGCGGCTCTCGGTGATCAACCTGTGGCTGGCCTTCATCCTGCTGGCGTTCATCTTCGCCGTGGGACCCAAGCTGTGGATCGTCAGCTCCATGCTCACCGGCGCCGGCGAATACCTCGGCAACCTGGTGCAGTGGAGCCTGTCCTTCCCGAGCCCGCTCGCCGACGAGACCGCCGCGACCTTCACCACCGGCTGGAGCATCTTCTACTGGGGCTGGTGGATCTCCTGGTCGCCCTTCGTCGGTATCTTCCTGGCCCGCATCTCGTACGGCCGCACGATCCGCGAGTTCATCATCGGCGCCCTGTTCGCCCCGGTCGTGGTCTCCATCCTCTGGTTCGGCGTCTTCGGCGGCTCGGGCCTGTACTACGAGCTGTTCGGTGAGGGCGGCTTCCAGGACGGCGACGAGGCCTCGGCCGCGTTCCACCTGCTGGACGCCCTGCCGCTGACCCCGATCGTCGCGACGATCGCCTCCATGCTGCTGATCGTCGTGGTGGCGGTCTTCTTCGTCACCTCCTCCGACTCGGGCTCGCTGGTGGTGGACACCCTCACCAACGGGGGCGACACCAAGCCGGTCAAGCTCCAGCGCGCGTTCTGGGCCATCAGCGAGGGCGGCGTGACGCTCATCCTGCTGGTCCTGGGCGGCGCGAACGCGCTCGGCGCCCTTCAGGCGGCCTCGGTCGTCACGGGGCTTCCCTTCGCGGTCATCCTCGTGTTCATGTTGTGGGGACTGTTCAAGGGGCTCGCGAAGGAACCGAAACCCGGTGTGGCCCTGAAGAAGAACGGGGACTCCTCCCGTTCGAAGGTCGACGCCGGACGGACGGCCCGTCAGGGCGGTGACAACGCTCCGAAGGAGGAAGACGGCACATGACGCCCAAGAAGTTCGGCAACCCCTTCTACGGGGTGGTGGACATGATCACGGAGATGAACCGTATCTCCGACACCATGACCTCCATCGAGAACGGTCAGGCCGGTGACCGCCAGCGCGGCTTCGCCGACGCCTGGAGCCCGCCCACCGACATCCTCGCCAGGGGCAACGACCTGGTGATCCGATGCGAGGTGTCGGGGGTGCTCGAAGAGGACGTGACGGTCAGCCTCGTCCACGGGGTCCTGACCATCAGCGGTGAACGACGTCGCGACGGAGACGATGTCGTCTACTACTCCTCGGAGCGGTTCATGGGCACCTTCCGACGGGAGATCAGCCTCCCCGACGGGGTGACCGAGAGCGACATCGAGGCCGGCTACGGCGAGGGTCTCCTGGAGGTGACCGTGCACGGGGCCGCGAACGCGTCGGCCCCCAGGCGCATCGCCATCAAGCGCCGTAAGAAGCCCGGAAAGTAGACACCCCGCCGCAAGCGTGAGGGGCCGTGTGTTCGCGAGAACACACGGCCCCTTCGTCGTTCCTCGAACGGTCAGAAGACCCGGTCGGCCTCGTAAGGGCCGATCACGGCCAGCGCGCGCGGCCGGGTGAGGATGTCGGCGGCGACCTCGGAGACGTCGTTCAGGGTGACGGCGTCGAAGCGGGCCAGGTCCTCGTCGATCGAGAAGTGACGCGGCTGCACCAGCTCGTGCGAGAGCAGGCGCCCCATCCTCGCGTTGGTGCCCTCGCTGCCCATGACCATGGCCCCCTGGATCTGGCCCTTGGCCCGGACGAGCTCCTCCTCGGTGATACCGGAGGCCGCGACCTTGGCGAGCTCCTCACGGCACACACCGATGACCTCGTCGGCCTTCTCCGGAAGGCAGCCCGCGTAGATCTGGAAGGTGCCCGTGTCCGCGTAGGCGGTGTGGTAGGCGTGCACGGCGTAGGCCAGCCCACGCTTCTCCCGGACCTCCTGGAACAGGCGGGAGGACATGCCCCCGCCCAGAGCGGCGCCCAGAAGACGCAGCGCGTGCCAGCGCGGGTCGGTGCGGACGATGCCCTCCGACCCCAGGATGATGTGCGCCTGTTCGGTCTCACGGGGCTGCACGATGGTCCCGTCGAAGGTGCGCACGGGCTCGCCCGGGCCGCGAGGGCCGGAGGGACGGGCGTCCCCGGCCGCCGCCGACTGCTCGGCGAAGATCGCGGCCACCCGGTCCACGACCTCGGCGTGATCGAGACTGCCCGCGGCCGTCACGATGAGCTCGGAGGGGACGTAGGCGTCACGGTACTGCTCGGCGATCCGCTCGCGCGGCAGGGCCTTGATCGTGTCGGTGGTGCCCAGGATGGGTCGGCCCAGCGGGGTGTCCCCGAAGAAGTGCTCGGCGAAGACGTCGTCCACCAGGTCGGCGGGCTCGTCCTCGTACATGGCGATCTCCTCCAGGATCACGCCGCGCTCGGTCTCCACCTCCCCCTCGTCCAGGACCGAGTGGGCGACCATGTCGCCGACCACGTCCACGGCCAGCGGCAGATCACGGTCGAGCACCTTCGCGTAGTAGCAGGTGTGCTCCTTGGTGGTGTAGGCGTTGTGGTCGGCGCCCACCCCGTCCAGCAGCGCGGAGATCTCCAACGCCGAACGGGTCCGGGTCCCCTTGAAGAGCAGGTGCTCCAGGAAGTGAGCGGAGCCCGCGTGCGCGGAGTCCTCGTCACGGGAGCCGGTGGTCGCGGAGATCCCGAAGGCGGCCGAACGCACGCCGGGGATGTTCTCGGTGACCACGCGCAGGCCGCCGGGAAGCACCGTCCGACGTACCAGACCGGAACCGCCGTCGGGCTCCAGCAGCGTCACGGTGGTGCCCGGCTCCTGCTCGGCGGCGGTGGGGACAGAACTCATGAATCCTTCTTCTTCGCGTCGGAACATCCAGCAGAGCATATGCGGCGTACGCCGACGGGGCGGCCGCATCGTCGAAGACGCGACCGCCCCGTACAGGGTCAGTCAGGATCAGGTGTTCTCGGAACGCCCGCCCGAGCTGCGACGACGACGGCGACGCGGGGCGCCCTCGCCCTTGGCGTCGTCGCCCTTGTCCTCGCCCTTGGCGGCGGACTCGGAGGACTCCCCGCCCTCGTTCTTGGCGGCCTCGGCCTCGACGACCTCGACCGGGACCAGGGAGAGCTTGCCCCGGTCGTCGATCTCGCGGATCTCGACCTGGATCTTCTCGCCGATGCTGATCACGTCGTCGAGGTTCTCGATCCGCTGACCGCCGTGCAGCTTACGGATCTGCGAGATGTGCAGCAGACCGTCCTTGCCGGGCAGCAGCGAGACGAACGCGCCGAAGGTGGTCGTCTTGACGACGGTACCCAGGTAGCGGTCGCCGACCTCGGGCATGGTCGGGTTGGCGATCTGGTTGATCGTGTCCCGGGCCGCCTCGGCGGAGGGGCCGTCGGTGGCACCGATGTAGATGGTGCCGTCGTCCTCGATCGTGATGTCGGCGCCGGTGTCGTCCTGGATCGAGTTGATCATCTTGCCCTTGGGGCCGATGACCTCACCGATCTTCTCCACCGGGACCTTGACGGTCAGGATGCGCGGAGCGTTCGGGCTCATCTCGGCCGGACGCTCGATGGCCTCCTGCATGACGTCCAGGATGGCCAGACGGGCGCCGCGGGCCTGCTGGAGCGCCAGGGCCAGCTGCTCGGCGGGGATGCCGTCGAGCTTGGTGTCGAGCTGAAGGGCCGTGATCAGGTCACGGGTACCGGCGACCTTGAAGTCCATGTCGCCGAAGGCGTCCTCGGCACCGAGGATGTCGGTCAGCGTGACGAACTCGTCGCCCTCGCTGATCAGACCCATGGCGATACCGGAGACCATCTCCTTGAGGGGCACACCGGCCGCCATCAGGGACATGGTGGAGGCGCAGACCGAACCCATCGAGGTGGAGCCGTTGGAGCCGAGGGCCTCGGAGACCTGACGGATCGCGTACGGGAACTCCTCGCGGGAGGGCAGAACCGGCAGCAGGGCCCGCTCGGCCAGGGCGCCGTGCCCGATCTCGCGCCGCTTGGGCGAGCCCACCCGACCGGTCTCACCGGTGGAGTAGGGCGGGAAGTTGTAGTTGTGCATGTAGCGCTTGGTCTTCTCAGGGTTGAGAGTGTCGACCGTCTGCTCCATGCGCAGCATGTTCAGCGTGGTGACGCCCATGATCTGGGTCTCACCGCGCTCGAAGAGAGCCGAGCCGTGCACGCGGGGCAGGATGCCCACCTCGGCACTGAGCTGGCGGATGTCCTTGGGGCCACGACCGTCGATGCGGACCTGGTCGCGCAGCACGCGCTCGCGCATGAGCTGCTTGCTCAGGCTGCGGAAGGCGGCGCCGACCTCCTTCTCGCGACCCTCGAAGTCCGCGGCCAGACGCTCGCCGGCCTCGGCCTTGATCTTGTCGAGCTCGGCCTCGCGGTCCTGCTTGTCCGCGATGGTGAGCGCCTTGGCCAGGTCCTCGCGGACCGCGCCCTCGACGGCGGCGTAGGCGTCGTCCTCGTAGTCGAGGAAGATCGGGAACTCGCCCTCTTCACGACCGGTCTGCTCGGCGACGGCCTGCTGGGCCTTGCAGAGCACCTTGATGAAGGGCTTGGCGGCCTCCAGGCCCTCGGCCACGGTCTGCTCGTTGGGGCCGACGGCGCCCTCGGCGACCAGCTTCAGCGTGCGCGTGGTGGACTCGGCCTCGACCATCATGATCGCGACGTCGCCGTCCTCCAGGACGCGGCCGGCCACGACCATGTCGAAGGTGGCGTTCTCCAGCTCGGCGTGGGTGGGGAAGCCGACCCACTGGCCGTCGATCAGAGCGACGCGCACGCCGCCGATCGGACCGGAGAAGGGCAGACCGGCGATCTGGGTGGACATCGAGGCCGCGTTGATGGCGACGACGTCGTACAGGTGCTCGGGGTGCAGGGCCAGGACCGTCTCGACGATCTGGATCTCGTTGCGCAGGCCCTTCTTGAAGGACGGACGCAGCGGCCGGTCGATGAGACGGCAGGTGAGGATGGCGTCCTCGGAGGGACGGCCCTCACGACGGAAGAACGAGCCGGGGATACGGCCGGCGGCGTACATCCGCTCCTCGACGTCCACCGTCAGCGGGAAGAAGTCGAGGTTGTCCTTGGGACGCTTCGAGGCGGTGGTGGCCGACAGGACGACGGTCTCGTCGTCCAGGTAGACCGTGGCCGAACCGGCGGCCTGACGGGCCAGACGGCCGGTCTCGAAGCGGATGGTGCGGGTGCCGAACCCACCGTTGTCGATGACGGCTTCGGCAGAGAAAACGCCCTCCATGGGCGACCTCCTGTTACACATCGGGTCACGTCGCGTCCGATGTTCCGGCATGCGCGACGTCTTCTGTCTTCCCGCGTCGTGCCCCGGAGGTGATGACGGCCGGTCATCGATCGAAGCCCACGGAACCTCCCCCGAAAGGGCGGTGTCCGGAGACCACTACCGAGGACCGACCCCTGTTGACCGGGGGAACGGCACGGGTGCGGTTCGTCGGGTGGAGCCCGTGGCGGGCACCACTCCGATCACACCTTACTAACAAAGAGGGAGCGGCCGAAGCCACTCCCTCCGGTTTCACCTTAGCGGCGCAGACCCAGGCGCTCGATCAGCGAGCGGTAGCGGGTGATGTCCTGCTTGGCGATGTACTTGAGGAGACGGCGGCGACGGCCGACCATCAGGAGCAGGCCACGACGGCTGTGGTGGTCGTGCTTGTGGTCCTTGAGGTGCTCGGTGAGCTCGGTGATGCGGTGCGTGAGCAGCGCGACCTGGACCTCGGGGGAGCCGGTGTCGCCTTCCTTCGTGGCGTACTCGGCGATGATCTTTTCCTTGGTGGCGGTGTCGATCGACACGACGCTCCTTCTTCCGGAATCGGTACGCAGGGCGAGCCCCGGTACATGAGGACAGGGGTTCAGACGCGGTGACCGCGCGTACGAACAGTCACCGTCGTGTGCGGTGCGCGCGGCCCGCCGCCGATGGCGTGGGTGCGCCGCGCTCCCGTCGACCCCGCCCGAACGGGCGTGACCGAACGTGGACACACGTGAACGTGACCCACCCTACCCCAGGTGACGAGGTGGAACGCCCGCGCTTTCGGTGATACCGCACTCCTCAGACGGTGTCGCCGGTCTCCGGGGCGAGCACGTCGCGGCAACGGTCGACGTCGCGGCGCATCGCGACGATGAGATCGTCCAGATCCTCGAACCGCTCCTGACCGCGGATACGCGCGACGAAGTCCACCGTCATGTCCACCCCGTACAGTTCGAGGTCGTCGCGGTCCAACGCGTACGCCTCGACGGTGCGTTCGGTGCCGTCGAAGGTCGGGTTGGTGCCGACCGAGATCGCCGCGGGCCAGCGCGACTCGTGCCCGGGCCCGGCCTCCCGACGTCCGAGCCACCCGGCGTAGACCCCGTCTCCGGGAACGGCGGTGTCCGGGTCCAGGTCCAGGTTGGCGGTGGGGAATCCGAGGAGTTCCCGGCCCCGGGCCGCCCCGTGGACGATCTCCCCGCCCACCTGATGTGGCCGCCCCAGAAGCTCGGCGGCCGTGCTCACGTCGCCCCGCTCCAGCAGGGCGCGGATCCGGGTGGAGGTGATGGTCTCCCCTTCCGCGACGAGGCGGACCCCGTCCACCACGAAGTCGAACCGCTCGCCCAGCTCGGCGAGGACGGCGACATCGCCCGCCGCGCGGTGACCGAAGCGGAAGTCCTCCCCCACCACCACGGCGGCCGCGCCCAGGCGGTCGATCAGCACCCGCTGGACGAAGTCCTCGGGGCTCAGCGAGGAGAGCTCCTTGGTGAAGGGCAGGACGCACACGGCGTCGGCCCCGAGGTCGTCCAGGAGCCCGACCCGTCGATCGATCGAGGTCAGCACCGGCGGGGTGTGCCCGCGCAGGACCCGCTCCGGGTGGGGGTCGAAGGTGACCACGACGACCGGGAGTCCCAGACGGCGTCCGTGCTCGACGGCGGTGGCCAGGAGGGCCCGATGGCCTCGGTGCACACCGTCGAAGACACCGATGGCCACCACGGAGCGTCCCTGATCGGTGGGAATGTCCCCCAGCCCGTCCCATCTCCGCACGTTCGGTTCCCCTTGTCCGTCATGGTGAAGTCGTTCCGAGTCCAGCGTGCCACGTCGCGGAGGCGACTTCCGACAGCCGACCGGTGCCGCCCACCACGCAGGACGTCCGTTCCGCCCTCGGCAAAGGGGACTTGGCCCGGGGCGGACACTCGGTTTACCGTTCCGGGATGGCGATGATCAGCACCGATAAGACTCGTCTGTCCTATGACGAGGCCGGCGACGGTCCAGCGGTCGTGTTCGCGCACGCGGGGATCGCCGATCGGCGTATGTGGGACCACCAGTTCACGAACCTGTCGAGGACCCACCGGGTGATCCGCTACGACCAGCGGGGATACGGGGGTTCGGCCGACCACGAGGGCCCGGTCCCCCACCATGAGGACCTGTTGGACCTGATGGACGCCCTGGAGATCGGGTCGGCGACCCTGGTGGGGGCGTCGTTCGGGGGCGCCTACGCGGTCGACGCCGCCTTGGCCGCCCCGGAGCGGGTGGAGGCGCTGGCACTGGTCTGCCCGGGGATGTCCGGTCACAGATGGACCGGCGAGTTCCTGCGGGAATCGCGCGAGGCGATCCTGGCCGCCGTGCCCCCGGACCGGTTGGCGACCTATCGCGCGGGCGACGCCGTGGTACTGCCGGAGGACGTCGCCGCGATGGCCGAGGCCCAGGCCCGGTTCATGGTGTTGGGGCCGGACCGCTCCCCCGAGGACCTACCGCTGGAGGCCTGGGACCTGTCCCTGTTGATGCTGCGGGAACTCTTCGCCCGCCGCTGGTCGAGTCCGGCCAACGAACCGGCCTGGCCCGAACGTCCGGCCGTGGACCGGCTGGGCGAGATCACCGTACCGACCCTGGTCGTGAAGGGTCTGTCCGAGGTCGCCGCCGTCCAAGAGGTCGCCGACCTCTACATGGAGGGGATCCCGGGCGCCCGTTCGCTGACGATGCCCGACACCGGACACCTGCCCTCGGTCGAGCGTCCGGGCGAGCTCACCGCCGCCCTCGCCGAGTTCCTGGACGAGGAGGTCTCCCCCTCCTCGACCACCCTCGGAAGGGACACGTCCCGACGGTAGGCCGGGAGGACGGCGGAACGGTGTCAGGCGGGGTCGAAGACGACCACCGGCTTCATGTGGCCGGGCCGGTTCTCGCCCAGGGCCACCACCGTGCCGTCGGGGGCGAAGAGTCCGATCGGCCCCTCCCCCAGAGAGCTCTCACCGATGCGGTTGCCGTGACGGATGGCGCGGGTCTCGGCCTCGTCCATGGTGCGCACCGGGAACGCCGCGGCCACCGCCTGGGCCAGCGGTACCTGCGTGAACTCCTTGGCGAGCTGGTCCAGGGTCCGGGCCTGGGACAGGTCGTAGGGCCCCACCCGGGTACGGCGCAGGGCGGTCAGGTGACCGCCCACCCCGAGATCGACGCCCATGTCCCGGGCGAGCGAACGGATGTAGGTCCCACTGGAACAGGTGATCACCGCGTCCACGTCCACGAGGACGCCGTCGGCGTCGCTCTCACGACGGATGTCGGTGACCTCGAACCGTTCGATCGTGACCGTACGGGCCTTGAGCTCGACCTCCCGACCGGCGCGGGCCGCCTTGTAGGCGCGCTCACCGTTCACCTTGATCGCGCTGACCTGCGGCGGGATCTGCTGGATGGGACCGGTCAGCTTCGCCACCGCCGCGTGTACGTCCTCATCGGACACGGCGGAGGCGTCGACCCTGGCCCCGGGCTCGCCCTCGGCGTCGTCGGTGTTGGTCACCAGGCCGAGTCGGATCGTGGCCTCGTAGGTCTTCTCCGTCAGGGTCAGGTGACCGAGCAGTTTGGTGCCCTTCTCGATCCCCAGGACCAGCACACCGGTGGCCATCGGGTCCAGGGTCCCCGCGTGCCCCACGCGGCGGGTACGCGCCAGGCCTCTGGTCTTGGCGACCACGTCGTGCGAGGTCCAGTCGGCGGGCTTGTCGACGACCACGACGCCACTGTCGGCCATGGCACTCCTCAGTGCAGAAGGGAGAAAGGGAAGGGTGAGGACGGCGGCACCACTCGTACCGCCGTCCTCGGGGGACGGATCTACTCGTCCTCGGCCTCGTCGTCCTCACGCGGGGCCTTGTAGGGGTCGGCCTCGCCCGCGTGCTCGGCGCCGGTGGCCTTCTTGGCCACCTCCTCGTCGGACCTGCGCGCCTCGACCAGCAGCTTCTCGATGTGCTGGGCGTTCTCCTGGACCTCGTCGATGACGAAGGTCAGGCTCGGGGTGTGCCGAATGCCGGTCTGGCGACCGACCTCACTACGGATCAGGCCCTTGGCGCTCTCCAGAGCGGCGGAGCTCGCCGCCTTCTCCTCGGCGCTGCCGAACACCGTGTAGTACACCGTCGCGTCACGCAGGTCGGCGGTGATACGGGCATCGGTCACGGTGACGAATCCCAGGCGCGGGTCCTTGATCCGCCGGTCCAGCATCTCGGCGACGATCCGCTGGATCCTGTCGGCGATCTTCCGCGCGCGTGCGGCGTCAACCATCGTCAGTCTTCCTCTTCGTTGAAGAGCCGCTGCCTGGCGGACAGCAGCTCCAGTTCGGGACGGCCCGCGACGAAACGCTCGCAGGTGTCCATCTGGTCCCTGGCGTGGGCGGCCGTGGGCGCGACCACCGCGACACCGATCTTCGCCCGACGGTAGAGGTCGTGTTCGCCCACCTCCGAGACCGACACCGAGAACTTTCGGCGCAGATCGGAGACGACCGGTCGGACCACCGAGCGTTTCTGCTTGAGCGACTGGACGTCTCCGAGGAGCACGTCCAGGGTCAACGCCCCGACGTACAAGTGATCACCCGTGGTGTTGTTGTGCGGGCCGGCAAAGGCGGGGCCCCGGACACGAACGGTCCGGGGCCCCAGGTGGATGGCTCCACGACTAGTCGCGGGGCTTCTCCTGCATCTCGTAGGTCTCGATGACGTCCTCGACCCGAAGATCGTTGTAGCCGACACCGATACCGCACTCGAAGCCCTCGCGGACCTCGGTGGCGTCGTCCTTGAAGCGACGCAGCGACTCGACGTTGAGGTTGTCGGAGATGACGACCCCGTCGCGGATGAGCCGCGCCTTGCTGTTACGGCGGATGAGGCCGTTGCGGACGATGGAACCGGCGATGTTGCCGATCTTCGGCACCTTGAAGACCTCGCGGATCTCGGCGCTGCCGAGCTGGACCTCCTCGTAGACCGGCTTGAGGAGACCCTTCACGGCGGCCTCGACCTCGTCGATGGCCTGGTAGATGACCGAGTAGTACCGGATGTCGACACCCATACGGTCCGCCAGCTCGCTGTTCTTGCCCTCGGGCCGAACGTTGAAGCCGACGATGATGGCGTCTGCGGAGGACGCCAGGTTGATGTCGTTCTGGGTGATCGCACCGACACCGCGACCGATGATCCGGATGCCGACCTCGTCGCCACCGGCGTCGATCTTGAGCAGCGACTCCTCGAGCGCCTCGACCGAACCGGACATGTCGCCCTTGATGAGGAGGAGCAGCTCGGAGCGCTCGCCCTCCTTGATGGCGGACTGCCAGTTGTCGAGGGTGACCCGACGGGCCGAACGCGCCTGCTGGGCGAAGCGCTCGCGCGCCTCACGCTGCTGGGCGATCTGCCGCGCCACACGGTCGTCCTTGACGACCAGGAAGTTGTCACCGGCGCTGGGCACGTTGGTCAGACCCAGGACCTGGACCGGACGGGACGGCTCGGCCGACTGCACGTTCTGGCCGTGCTCGTCGAGCATGGCGCGAACGCGACCGTAGGCGTCGCCACAGACGATGGAGTCACCGACGTTGAGCGTGCCTCGCTGGACCAGGACCGTGGCCATGGAACCGCGTCCGCGGTCGAGGTAGGCCTCGATCGCCAGCCCCTGGGCGTCCATGTCCGGGTTGGCCTGGAGTTCCAGAGCGGCGTCCGAGGTCAGGACGACCGACTCCAGCAGGGTGTCGATGTTGTCGCCCTTGAGCGCGGAGATGTCCACGAACTGGACGTCGCCGCCGTACTCCTCGGCCACCAGGCCGTACTCGGTGAGCTGCGCGCGGACACGCTGCGGGTCGGCGCCCTCGACGTCGATCTTGTTGACCGCGACGACGATCGGGACCTCGGCCGCCTTGGCGTGGTCGATGGCCTCGGCCGTCTGCGGCTTGACGCCGTCGTCGGCCGCCACGACCAGCACCGCGATGTCGGTGACCTTCGCACCACGGGCACGCATGGCGGTGAACGCCTCGTGACCCGGGGTGTCGATGAAGGTGAGCTTGCGCTCCTCGCCGTCCACCTCGGTGGAGACCTGGTAGGCACCGATGTGCTGGGTGATACCGCCGGCCTCGCCGCTGACGACGTTGGTCTTGCGGATGGTGTCCAGCAGTCGGGTCTTACCGTGGTCGACGTGACCCATGACGGTGACCACCGGCGGGCGCGGACGCAGCTCGGCGGTGCCGCCCTCGTCCTCGCCGAACTCGATGGAGAAGGACTCCAGGAGCTCGCGGTCCTCGTCCTCGGGGCTGACGACCTCGACCTGGTAGCTGAGTTCCTCACCGAGGAGCTGAAGCGTCTCGTCGGGCAGCGACTGGGTCGCGGTGACCATCTCGCCCAGGTGCATCATGACCTGGACCAGCGACGCCGGGTTGACGTCGATCTTGTCGCCGAAGTCCGACAGGGAGGCGCCACGGGACAGACGGATGGTCTGGCCGTTGCCGCTCGGGATCTTCACGCCGCCGAAGGACGGGGCCTGAAGATCGTTGAACTCTTGACGCCGCTGCTTCTTGGACTTGCGGGCACGTCCGGGACGACCGCCCGGACGACCGAACGCGCCGGCCGTGCCGCCACCGCGGCCACGACCGCCGGGACGACCACCGAAACCGCCGGGACGACCGCCGCCGCCGCCACCGCCGGGACGCGGACCGGCACCGGCCGGAGCGCCGCCTCGACCGCGGCCACCGCCGCCACCGGGACGACCGCCACCGCGACCGCCGCCCGCGGGCGGGGTCGGACGGGACGAGGGCATGTTCATCGGGCTGGGACGCGGCCCACCCGGACGGGGACCGCCCGGACGCGGAGCGCCCGCGGCACCACCGGGACGCGGGGCGCCCTGGCCGCCGGGACGCGGAGCGCCACCGGGACGCGGGGCGCGCTGGTCGCCGCCACCCTGCGGGCCGCCGGGACGCGGGCCCGGACGGGGAGCGCCCGGACGCGGAGCGCCACCGGGACGCGGAGCGCGCTGGTCGCCGCCACCCTGCGGGCCGCCGGGACGCGGGCCCGGACGGGGACCGCCCGGACGCGGGGCCGCGGGCTTGGATCCCATGCCGGAGGCGTTGGACGCGAACGGGTTGTTACCCGGACGCGGACCCGGACGGGGACCGCCCGGACGCGGGGCACGACCACCGTCACGGCCGCCACCGGAGCGCTCGCCGCGCTGGGGACGGTCGGGGCGGTCGCCGCCGCGCTGCTGCTGTCCACCGGACGCGCCGGGCTTGGGGCCGGGCTTGGGAGCACCGCTCTTGGGCGCGGGCTTGGGGCCCGGCTTCGGAGCGGCCTCGAACGTCGGGACCGCGGGCTTGTCGACCGGAGCGGCCGGCTTCTCCGCGGGCTTGTCGGCGGGCTTCTCGGCCGGCTCACTCGGCTTGCCGGCGGTCGGCTTGGGAGCCGGACCCGGCTTCGGGCCGGGCTTGGGGGCCGGACCCGGCTTGGGCGCGGCGGGGCGCGCGGCGGACGGCTTGGGGCCCGGCTTGGGAGCCGGAGCACTCTTCTTGCCGCCGCCGTTGGAGCCCTCGTTGAAAGCTTCCTTCAGGCGTCGAACGACGGGCGCCTCTATCGTGGAGGACGCCGAACGGACGAACTCGCCCATTTCGTTGAGCTTGGCCAGCACGGCCTTGCTCTCTACACCGAACTCCTTAGCGAGTTCGTATACCCGGACCTTCGCCACTACTCTCCTTCAGCTTCGGTCCGGGACATGGGCTTGTGCCGGACCGTCGTTAGCTCGAGTTACTCATCGCTGCGTACTCATCAGGCGCTCATCGCAATCTCGACCTGCTTCCTCATCGCTACACAACAATGGGCCGGTGGATACGTGCCGACACAGCACTGTACGCCGACCTCGATCACTACAACCGTGAGGTCGGCCCGGACATTCCAACCCTATCCGGATCACGGCGCGTTCGATCACTCGGGATGTCATCGAACAGAGCCGCCACGCGTGAGACGTCCCACCCGGTGGGTGTCTCCTCGTTCCGGGCCCGGAAGGCGCGTGACCACACCCTGCGACGTTCGGCGAGTTCGAAGCAACGCCGATCGTGGTGCAGGTAGGCACCGCGCCCCGGACGACGACCCCGGGTGTCGGGCGTGATGGCCGTGCCCTCGGCCACCAGCCGCACGAGGTCGGACTGGACTGCCCGTGACCGACAGCCCACGCACGTTCGCACGGGACGGTCACGACCGTCTTCGGCCACCATATCGTGTCGAGGCATGGGCGCGACCCGTTTAACCGGCCGAAGAGGCGTCGTCGACGTCCGCGGCGCCGGAGGCGTCCTCGTCCTCGGCCGACCGCTCGGGCTCGGCGTCGGAGCGGATGTCGATGCGCCAACCGGTGAGTCGCGCGGCGAGGCGGGCGTTCTGGCCCTCCTTGCCGATCGCCAGCGACTGCTGGTAGTCCGGGACCACGACACGGGCCACACGGGCGGCCATGTCGATGATCTCCACCGAGTTCACCCGCGCCGGGGAGAGCGCGTTCGCGACGAACACGGCGGGGTCCTCGGAGTGGTCGACGATGTCGATCTTCTCTCCGTGGAGCTCGGCCATGACGTTACGGACACGACTTCCCAACGGACCGATGCAGGCGCCCTTGGCGTTGACGCCGCCCCGGTTGGAACGGACCGCCATCTTGGTGCGGTGACCGGCCTCACGGGCGATCGCCGCGATCTCGACGGTGCCGTCGGCGATCTCGGGGACCTCCAGCTCGAAGAGCTTGCGCACCAGGTTGGGGTGGGTACGGGACAGGGTCACCGAGGGACCGCGGTGGCCCTTGCGCACCTGGACCACATAGGCGCGCAGACGCTCGCCGTGGACGTAGTCCTCGGTGGGCACCTGCTCCTGCGGGGGCAGGATCGCCTCGAGCTTGCCGAGGTCGACCAGAACGTTACGGGGATCCTTGCCCTGCTGGATGATCCCGGACACGATGTCGTGCTCGCGCCCGGCGAACTCGCCCAGGGTCAGCTCGTCCTCGGCGTCGCGCAGACGCTGGAGGATGACCTGCTTGGCGGTGGAGGTCGCGATACGTCCGAAGCCGTTGGGGGTGCCGTCGAACTCTCCGACGACGCCGCCCTCCTCGTCGGTCTCGGCGACCCATACGGTCACGTGGCCGGTGGAACGGTTCAGCTCCACACGTGCCTTCTTGTCGGGGCCCTCCTCGCGGTGGTAGGCGATCAGAAGGGCGTCCTCGATCGCCTTGGCGACCAGTTCGACGGCGATGTCCTTCTCGCGCTCAAGGCCGCGAAGGACGCTCATGTCAATATCCACGGGGCTCCCCCTCTAGTCCGCCGCGTCGGTATCGGCTTCTCGGCGGAATTCCACCTCGACCTTGGCCTTGGCGATCGTGTCGTAGGCCAGGACGCGGGTACGGCCCTTGACGTCGAGGGTCACCCCTTGGTCGTCGGACTCGATGACGCGTCCGGTGAGGTTCCCCCCTTCGACGAGGGAGACCTTCACCAGACGACCGCGTGAGCGTCGCCAGTGACGGGGCAGGGTCAGCGGGCGGTCCACCCCGGGAGAGGTGACCTCCAGGACGTAGGGCAGTTCGCCCATGACGTCGGAGGCGTCCAGGGCCTCGTTGACCTCCTGGCTGACCTCACCGACCGTGTCCAGGTCGACCCCCTTGTCGGAGTCCACGATCACGCGCAGCACACGGCGTTTACCGGCCGGTGTCAGCTCGACGGCCTCCAGGTCCAGTCCGGCCTCGGCCAGGACCGGTTCCAGCAGCTCGACGATGCGCTCGTTGCGCGCCTGCGCTCCCATGCGTGTCAGCCCCTCAAGACGGCGAAATCCCGCCCGCTCGGCCGTGAGCCGTTGAACGGGGCGGTCCAGCTCTGTACATAGATCTGCGACGAATCCGCTCCGCACCCCCGAGAGGGGATGCGAAAGCCCCGCACGTCGTTCGCGACGGCGGGTGTGCTGCAAGGGTATCCACTCCCGGGTGCCTTCCAGGTCGCCGCGCGCGGGCCAGGCGCGTCGATGGACGTGGTCCCCCTTCCGAAGTCGCGTCCCGACAAGGGGTGTCGCCACGGATCGTGTCCCTCCGACGTCGTGGAAAGATGGGATCGACCGCCGTCGACGGCGGGAGCCGTCGGTCCCGTCCGGGACACCGGGCAGGGGGAGGAGACCTCGTGGGCCAGTGGAACGTCAGCCGTCGCACGCTGCTGGGTGCCACGGTGGCCGGTGCGGCCGCGGTCGGCCTGGTCGGCTGCGGCGAGGTCGACTGGTACCCCTACGCGGAGACGCCCGACGTCGCCGTCCTGCGCTCCCTGATCAGGGAGAAGGAACGCATGATCGCGCGGTACGAACGCGCTCTGGCCGACGGCGCGGGCCCCTCTGAGCTCCTGGAGGGGTTCCTGGGTCATCACCTGGCCCATGTGGACGCCCTGCTCGACGCTCTGCCCGAGGACGTCGGCCCCTACGGCGACCCCGAGAAGGGCGACGGAGAGACCTCCGCCCCTCCCGAGGAGGACCCGGGTCCGACCCCGGACCGGGCCGGTCTACGTCTGTTGGAGGCCGCCGCCGCGTCCGCCCGTCTCGACCAGGCCGCCGCCGTCACCGACGCGGCCCTGGCCCAGTTGGTGAGCGGGATCGGCGCCTGTGAGGCCGCGCACGCCCACCTGATGGACCGGATCTGAGCGGTGCCACCACCCATCGGAAAGGCAAGGTAGTCGGGTGAGCGACAGCCCCAACCCCGAGGAGACCGGTTCCCCGGAACCTCGCGAGGGTTCCGACCCCTCCGCCGAGGCCCTGGCCGAGGCCGTGAGCGCCGAGCACGCCGCCGTGTACGGCTGTGAGTTCGTCGGTGGCGCCGCGGGCGACGAGGGACGCCGTGAGCGCGCCTCGGCCTTCGCCCGTCAGCACAAGGCGCTGCGCGACACCCTGCGCGACGCCGCGAGGGAGCGCGGCTGGGAGGCTCCCCCCGCGAAGGCCTCCTATCCGCTGCCCGAAGGACGCGGCGACGAGGAGATGGACGCCTTCGCCGCGGAGCTGGAGCGCAGGACCATGGAGGCCCACCTGTGGCTGTCCTCCTCCCCCGACACCGACCTGCGGATCACCGCGGCCCGCGCCCTCCAGGAGGCCACGGCGCGCTCCCTGGACTGGGGCGCCGAACTGGACGCCCTCCCCGGCTTCGAACGCCTCTAGAGCCGGCCCCGTACACACGCGAAGGGGGCCTTCGCCCCACGACGAAGACCCCCGGTCCGTCCCTCGCTCCTCTACTGGGAGCAGGCGGCGACGGTACGCTCCACGATCTCCTCGACCGGGACGTCGGAACGCTCTCCACTGGCCCGGTCGCGCAGCTCGACGAGGCCGTCCTTGAGTCCCCGGCCCACGATGACCGTGGTGGGGATGCCCAGCAGCTCGGCGTCGTTGAACTTCACGCCCGGGGCGGCCTTGCGGTCGTCGACGAGCACGCGCAGCCCGCGCGCCTCCAGCTCGCCGCCGATGCGCAGCGCCTCCTCGACCTCGCCGCCCTTGCCCGTGCCGACCACGTGCACGTCGGCGGGGGAGATCTCACGCGGCCAGACGATGCCCTTGTCGTCGTGGGACTGTTCGACGACCGAGGCCACCGCGCGGGAGACACCGATGCCGTAGGAGCCCATGGTGACGCGCTTGGGCTTGCCGTCGGGGCCCAGGGCGTCGAGCTGGAAGGCGTCGGCGTACTTGCGGCCGAGCTGGAAGATGTGGCCGATCTCGATGCCGCGGGCGGTGTAGAGGGTGCCCTTCCCGTCCGGGGAGGGGTCTCCGTCGCGCACCTCGGCGACGTCGATCGTGCCGTCCGGGGTGAAGTCGCGCCCGGCCACCAGGTCGACGACGTGGTGGTCGGCCTCGTCGGCGCCGGTCACCCAGGCGGTGCCGGTGACCACACGCGGGTCGACCAGGTAGCGGACCTTGTTGTCCTGGAGGGCCTTGGGGCCGATGTAGCCCTTGACCAGGAAGGGGTTGGCGGCGAAGTCGGCCTCGTCCACGATGGCGACCTCGGTCGGCTCCAGGGCCGCCTCCAGACGCTTGAAGTCGACCTCGCGGTCGCCGGGAAGGCCGATCGCCAGCAGCTCCCACTCCTCGGTCCCGGGCGCCCTCGTCTTGACCAGGACGTTCTTGAGGGTGTCGGCCTCGGTGAAGTCGCGGCCCAGGTCGGCCCCGTTGAGGAAGTCCACCAGGGTCTGGATCGTGGCCGTGTTCGGAGTGTGGTGCTTACGGGCCTCGGGCAGCCCCTCCACGGAGCGGGGCTCGGGCGCCGGCACCGTGACGGCCTCGACGTTGGCCGCGTAGTCGGAACCCGTGCTGCGCACGAAGGTGTCCTCGCCGGTCGGCGCGACGGCCAGGAACTCCTCGGAGGCCGACCCGCCCATGGCGCCGGAGGTCGCCGAGACGATGACGTACTCCAGGCCGAGCCGGTCGAAGATCCGGATGTAGGCGGCGCGGTGCTTGTCGTAGGACTCCTGGAGGCCCTCGTCGTCGATGTCGAACGAGTAGGCGTCCTTCATGTGGAACTCGCGGCCGCGCAGGATGCCGGCGCGGGGGCGGGCCTCGTCGCGGAACTTCTCCTGGATCTGGTACAGCACGACCGGGAAGTCCTTGTAGGACGAGTACTCGCCCTTGACGAGCAGGGTGAAGAGCTCCTCGTGCGTGGGACCCAACAGGTAGTCGGCGCCCTTGCGGTCCTTGAGCCGGAAGAGCGTGTCGCCGTACTCCTCCCAGCGACCGCTGGCCTCGTAGTACTCCTTGGGGAGCAGGGCCGGGAGCAGCACCTCCTGGCCGCCCATGGCGTTCATCTCCTCGCGGACGACGCGGGAGACGTTCTCCAGGACGATCTTGCCCAGGGGAAGCCAGGTGTAGACGCCGGGGGCGGCGCGGCGGACGTACCCGGCGCGCACGAGCAGCTTGTGGCTCGGCACCTCGGCGTCCGCCGGGTCCTCACGCAGGGTGCGCAGGAACAGGTTCGACATCCGCAGTAGCACGGCCACTCCTCGGTGAACGCGTCCGGAAGAGGCCGGACGCGGGATCGGAACATCTGGGGAGACCCAGGCTAGCGCCCTCGACGGGGGTCTCGCGCGCCGGTTTCGCAGCCGGTCCACAGCGCCTAACGTTGGGGGATCTCGAAAAGTGAGGCGGGGACATGGGCCGACGTGTGCGTGACAGGAGCGAGCCTGAGGAGGAGCTCTCCCCCGTGCCCGGGGTGGATCTACTCGCCGACGCCGACCGGCCGAACTCGTGGTTCCTGTTGGTGGAGGGGACACCTCAGTCGCACGTCGACCTGGCCGACCCCTCCTACCTGGACTTCTCGTACGTACGTCGGATCGCCCACGCCGCCGATCTGGTCGCTCCGGAGGGGGAACCGATCGAGGCCCTGCACCTGGGAGCGGGGGCGTTGACGGTCGCCCGGTACGTGGCGCACACCCGCCCCGGTTCGACCCAGCGGGCGGTGGACGTGGACGCCGCTTTGGTGGAGATGGTCCGCCGTCGGCTGCCGTGGGATCGGCGGGCGCGGTTGCGGGTCGGGATCGACGACGCCCGCACGTGGATCGGGGCCCGTCACGACGCCTGCGCGGACCTGATCGTGTCGGACGTGTTCTCGGGCGCGCGGACCCCGGCCCGGTTGACGTCGACGGAGTTCTACGCCGAGGCGGCGCGTGTGCTGCGTCCGGACGGTCTCCTGGTGATCAACGTCGGCGACGGTTACGCGTTGAAGCACACCCGCGCCCAGGTGGCCACGGTGCGTTCGGTGCTGCCGCACGCGGTGCTGACGGCGGAGCCGGGGATCCTGCGCGGCCGCCGGTTCGGCAACCTGGTGATCGTGGCCGGCCACCGACCGCTGCCCGAGGAGGAGCTCGGCCGCAGGGCGCACCGGGACACCGAGATGGCCCGCATGGTCGCGGGCGAGGACCTGGACCGCTTCGTCTCCGGCCACGCCCCGGTCCACGACGCCGACGCGGTCGACTCCCCCGAGCCCCCCGTCGACCTCTTCTGACCCCGACCGGATGTGGACGAGATCCACCGAAAGGCGCGATGGTCTTCTACCTTCGTCGGCATGCGTCTCCTTCCCCGCCCCCCGGGCTTCGGCCGAGAGCCCCTGGAAACGAGCGCCTCCGGTGACGAGAGCCCGCCCAGGCTGTGGCTGCACATCGCCGTGACCTGGGTCATGGCCGGCCTGTGCATCGGAGCGATCGTGGGAGGAACCCTGTGGTTCCTCGGCTTCCCCGAGATCCCCAGGCCGGAGGAGCTTTCGCTGCGCGCCTTCGAGGCGGTCCTGGTCCGGGCGTTCGCCGTCATGGCCGGCCTCAGCGGTATCGCGCTTCTGGTGATCGCCTATCACCGACAGCGCAATAACGACCTGGAGAATCTGAGGGCCCACCGGGCGGCGGAGCGCGACGGGGTCAAGCTGTTCAACGACCGCTTCACCTCCGCCTACACCGAGCTCGGCAACGAGCAGGCCACCGCACGTCTGGGCGCGGTGTACGCGTTGGCCCACCTGGCCGACGACGCCCCCGACCCGGGGTTGAGACAGACCTGTATCGACGTACTGTGCACCTATCTCCGTATGCCGCACGCGCCGCGGCCCGGAGACGACGTCGAACCGGGCTCACCCGAGTATCAGGAGTACGAGGCCTTCAGAGAGGTACGGCGCAGCATCGTCCGGGCGATCGGCGACCGACTGCGCGACGAGGACTCACCCTGGCACGGGCACCGTTTCGACTTCTCCGACGTGGTCTTCGACGGCGGGACCCTTCGTTCGGTCCATTTCCTGCGCGGAAAGTTCATCTTCAATCGGGCCGTGTTCGCCGAGGGCGACCTGGACCTGCGGTACTCGCGGGTGGTGGACGCGAACATGAACTTCCGCAACGCGCGGTTCACCGGTGGCACCGTCAACCTGCGTCATGTCCGTTTCGAGGGCGGGTTCACCGACTTCTACAAGGCCGGGTTCGAGGGCTCGGAGGTGCTGCTGCACGACGTGCGGATCGCGCCGAAGACGATCAACCTGACCGGTGTCCGTTTCGCCTCCGGCCGGGTGGAATTCGACTCCCACCGCGGGGAACCCGCCCTGGGGGACCCGCCGGACGGTCTGCTCGACGCGGTGGCCGCGGGAGAGCCCGGTGTGGTCCGTCTACCCGGGTCCTGGACGTCGACGTCCACGGAGAACGGGGCGTTCGACGATCCGGAGGAGACGCCCTCTCAGGGGGAACGGGCGGGACGAAAAATGACCGGAACCGGACAACCGCACCTTTCCGGTACCGAGAACCTCTAGCTTGGAACCAAGCGCGCCACTCCCCCAGCGCCCTCCGAGGACCAGAGAGGCCCCCTTCTCCCCTCGGAGGTTTCTCGGCCGCCCGGAACCGGCCCCCCGGTACCGGGCGGCCGACGCATGTCCGGCGTGTACCACGAAAGGAGTAGGCCCGGCGGTCGAGTGACCCCTCCAGGAGGACGGACGATCGGAGACCGGGGCCGTACCTTCGAAGTCGTGGCAGCACTACTCCGAGCCGTTCCCCGTCCCACCCGCGCCGACCTGTGGATCACGATCACCCTGCTGGTCCTGTCCGTGGGCAGCACCATCGGGATCGAGATCGTCGATCCGGTCCCCGACGACCTGCGGCCGTGGCCGTGGGGGTACGCCCTGATGCTGGCGGCCTGCCTGCCACTGCTGTTGCGCACCCCTCTGCCCCGTGTCGTGGGTCTGCTCTCGGTGACGGCGTCGACCGTCTACTACCCGCTGGGGTTCCCCGACGGCCTGGTGATGCTGTGCACGGCCGTCATGCTCTACACCCTCGTCAGGCGCGGCCACCGGGTCTTCGGCTGGTCGCTGGGCATCGGCCAGTTCGTCTCGGTCAACGCCTACGAGTACCTCGCTCTGGGCTCGGTCCGCCCGGAGGCGATCGGGGTCGTGGGCTGGGTCCTGGTGCTGTTGTGCGCGGGCGAGGTCGTCCGGTGGCGGGCCGAGTACCAGCAGGCCGATCGGGAACGCGAGGAGGAGGCGGCCCGAGGCCGGGAGGAGGAACTCCTGCGCAGGGCGTCGGACGAACGTCTGCGGTTGGCCCGCGACGTGCACGACACCGTCGCCCACAACATCTCGCTGATCAACGTGCAGGCCGGGACCGCGCTCTACCTCATGGAGAAGGAACCGGAGCGGGCCGCGCAGGCGCTGAGCACCATCAAGCGGACCAGCAAGGAGACGCTCGTCGAACTGCGCGCCATCCTGGGGGTGCTGCGGGCGGTGGACGAGTCGGCTCCGCGATCCCCCGCCCCGGGACTGGACCGGGTCGACGCGTTGGTGGAGGGCACCCGGGACGCCGGAGTGGAGGTGGACCTGGAGATGGTCGGCGCCGAACGTCGGCTGCCCCGGGGGGTCGAGGGCGTGGCCTATCGGGCCCTCCAGGAGGCGCTCACCAACGTGGTGCGCCATTCGGGGGCCTCCCGGGCGAGGGTCCGGATCGTCCACGAGCCCTCGTGGACGACGGTGGAGGTCTCCGACGACGGTCGGGGGACGGTGGGTCCCCCCGCGGCCGGCAACGGGATCACCGGCATGCGCGAGCGGGCCGCTCTCGTGGGCGGCGAGGTGGACGTCGGACCGGCCGAGGGGGGAGGATTCCGCGTAGTGGTGCGGCTGCCGGTGGACGGCGGTCCCGACCGAGGAGAGGACAGACGTTGATCCGGGTACTGCTCGCCGACGACCAGGCACTGGTGCGTGCCGGGTTCGGTGCCCTGCTGAACAGCGAGCCCGACATCGAGGTCGTCGCCGAGGCGGGCGACGGTGACGAGGCGATCCGCCTCGCCCGTTCCACCCGCCCCGACGTGGTCCTGATGGACATCCGGATGCCGGGGACGGACGGACTGACCGCCACCGGTCGGATCCTCGCCGACCCGGCGCTGGAACGGACGCGGATCGTCAT
Source organism: Nocardiopsis alba DSM 43377 (assembly GCF_000341225.1). Lineage (GTDB taxonomy): Bacteria > Actinomycetota > Actinomycetes > Streptosporangiales > Streptosporangiaceae > Nocardiopsis > Nocardiopsis alba. Next base: position 44,628 of record NZ_ANAC01000006.1, on the reverse strand, counting down.
CCTCACCACCTTCGACCTGGACGAGTACATCTTCGAGGCCCTGCGCTCCGGGGCCAGTGGCTTCCTGGTCAAGGACACCGAACCCCGCGATCTGTTGCAGGCGGTCCGTGTGGTCCACGCGGGCGAGGCGCTGCTCTCCCCCGGGATCACGCGCAGGCTGATCGCCGACTTCGTCAAGAGACCGAACCGTTCTCCCGGCCCCTCTCCTCGGCTCAACGGTCTCACCGACCGGGAACGGGAGGTGCTGTCCCTGGTCGGCCGCGGGCTGTCCAACGAGGAGATCGCGGGGGAGCTGGTCCTGAGCCCGGCCACGGCGAAGACCCACGTCAGCCGGGCGATGGTCAAACTCGGGGTCCGCGACCGGGCGCAACTGGTGGTGCTGGCCTACGAGACCGGTCTGGTCACCCCCGGCCGGGCCGACCCCGGGTGACCCCTCGGGGGGACCCTGAGACCGGACGGGGTCGTCCCGTACACCCGAAGGCGTAGTCGGTCGTCCCGGGTGGACTCCCGGAGGACGATGCGCGCGGCCCGACCCTCGGCGGATGCTGTCTCGCGTCCCCACCTCCGAGAGTCGAAGGCGCCGACCGTGTTGCTCGAAGATCCTCTGGCCTTGGCCCGCCTCCAGTTCGCGTTCACCGCGGCCACCCACTACATGTTCGTGGCCTTGACCCTCGGCCTGGCCCCCTACATCCTGTTCACCCAGTTCGTGGCGGCTCTGCGCGGTGATCGTTCCCGCATGCTCTCGGTCCGTTTCTGGGGCGGCCTCTACCTGGTCAACTACGGCATGGGCGTCCTCTCCGGCCTGGTGATGGAGCTGCAACTGGCGTTGAACTGGAGCGGAATCCAGGAGACGTTCGGCTACACCTTCGCGGCCCCGCTGGCCATCGAGACGATGACGGCGTTCTTCGTCGAGTCGACCTTCCTGGGTCTGTGGATCTTCGGCTGGGACCGGATGGGCCGCTGGGCGCACCTGTTCTGCTTCCTGGTGGTCTCCCTCACCGCCTACGGTTCCGCCTGGTGGGTCCTGGTCTCCAACGGTTTCCTGCGTCACCCGGTCGGCTTCGAGATGGTGGACGGCGTCGCCCACCTGAGCGACCCGATGGCCCTGGTGACCAATCCGGCCGCGGTTTTCGCCTTCCTCCACGTGGTCACCGGCGCGATGACGGTCGGCGCCCTGGTGGTGGCCGCGGTCAGCGCCTATCACCTGCGCCGGGGGCAGGACGAACACGGGATCTTCCGGCGCGGAATCCGCTACTCGGCGATCATGATGTGCGTGATGCCGATGCTCGTGGTGGGTTTCGGTGGAGCCCAGTTCCAGATCTTCGGCCAGGATCCGCCCACCAGCGGGCTGACCTACACGGCCGAGGAGATCGCGACGATCGAGGCGTCGGGGGGTGGTGGTCTCGTGGCCGTGGCCAACCTGACCGGTGACGTCGTCATGATGACCTCTTGGGCGGTGATGTTCTTCCTCGGGCCGCTGATACCGCTGTTCCTGCCGCTGCTCTCCGCTCGACGCGGCCGGTGGGGGCGTCGTCTGGGGCTCGCGCCCGGTCCGGAGTTGTTCTCCCGTCCGCCGGCCCGATGGATCCGGTGGGCGCTGGCGCCCCTGCTCGTCTCCCCCGCCCTGCCCTACCTGGCGAGTATCGGCGGCTGGGTCTACCGGGAGACCAACCGTCAGCCCTGGGTGGTGGTGCACCACCTGACGACGGCCGACGCGATGACCCCTATGTCGCCCGCCGCCGCTCTGGCCTCGTTCACGTTCTTCACCCTCGCGTTCACCGTCCTGGCCGTGGTGACGTACACGCTCCTGTTCCGCTATGCCCGGCGCGGCCCCGAAGGGGGTCCCCTCGCCGAGCGACGCGCGGACGCCGACCCCGGGGCGGACGAGCCCGCCGCACCCGTCCACACGTTCTGAGACCTCCGGGAGACAGCCATGGACCTTCTCTCCGTACCCTCGCCCTCCGCCCTGCTCCTCGCCCTGTTCGTCGTGGGCTACCTGGTGCTGGCCGGGGCCGACGTGGGGCTGGGCATGCTCATGCCCCACGTGGCGCGCTCCCCCGATCAAAGACGCCGGGTGGTGGCGTCGATCGCCCCCTACTTCCTCGCCTCCGAGGTCTGGCTCGTCGCCGCGGTCGGGGTGATGGCCGGGATGTTCCCCGAGCTGGAACACCTGGTGGTGGCCCGGTTGTGGCCGGTCCTGGTCGTACTCCTGGCCGGGTGGCTGCTGCGCGACGCGGGCCTGTGGTTCCGTGCCCGGGTGGACACGCCTCGATGGCGCGGGCTCTGTGACACGGCGATCGTGGCCGGGAGTTGGACCCTGGCCGTGTCATGGGGGCTGGCGGTGGCCGGGCTCCTGACGGACGGGCTGTCGCCGTCCCCGTTCCCGGTGCTGTGCACGATCACGGTCGTCTGTCTGTTCGCGTTGCGCGGCGCGGCCTTCGGCGCCGAACGACTGGTGGGACCCTTCGAGGCGGAGAGCGCGGACGTGGCCGCGCGGGCGACCCGGTCTCTCGCCCGTTTCGCCTTGGGCGCGACGATCGCCACCGTGCTCGCGGCGCCGTGGAGCGGCGGCCCCTCCCCGACGAGTCTCGGGGCGGCCGTGACCTTGGCGGTGGTGTTGGCCGCGGCCCTGGCCCTGACCTCTGGCCTGACCGGGCCGATGTTCTCCCGGCACACGTCGGCGTTGGCCATCGCGATTCCCGGCCTACTGGTGGCGTCGACCGCGGGTCTGCCCACGTCCGGGCTCCCGGGCACGACGGCGGTGTTCGTGTGGTCGATGCTCCTGCCCGTGGTTCCGGTCATGCTCTTGGGGCAGGTCTGGTTGTACCGAATGACACGCCGACCGGCCACGGGAGCGACCTTCTTCGCCTGAGTCCGAAGCGGGGACAGCGCAGTTCAACCGGGCGATGGACGGTGCGCGCCCCGTCCATCGACGGGCGCGCCCCCGCATCGCGTCGACCGTCGCGGGTTGGCGGCGGAGGGTAGTGGGCACTCCATGTCTCGGAACAGGCCCCGTATCCCCGGGAGTGTCCCGGGTGCGACGGTGCGGGCGCCAAGACGAGCCCTGAGGAGGGACCGTGATCCACCCCCTGATGACTTCCCCGAGCCTGAGTTCCTGTAGCTGCGGGTCCGGCTGCTCCTGCGGTTGCCAGAGCGGCGGAAGCTGTAGCTGTGGCGGAAGCTGCTGATCCTTCCGACCGGGGCCGCCCCCGCCCCTCTGGGGGCGGCCTTCCCTGGTCGAGCTCGTCCGGCTTGGAGTCGGACGTCCCCATCAGGGCCCACACCTCCGGCATCGCGACAATGCGCAACGATATGTGTACTCTATGTCACAGTGCTTGCCCATGAGGGAAGCCGCTGCGTACCCACCTGCTGGGGGGAGATCAGCGATGTCGCCGTTCACGAGGCCGGCGGGCCGGAGAGGACGCCTCTCCGAACACGCGCGACTACTCGAATGCGTGCAGGGGATCCTCGAACGATCCGACCGCGCGGTGCCCTGGGAGCCGGATACCGTCGGATTACCCGACGCCCGCTCCGACAGTGCCCTGGCCCGGATCAACGACGTGGCCTTCTACGCCAACGCCCGCGACGAGGTCGCCGCGTTGGCCGGGGTCTGCGTGGACCTACTGCGACTGCACGGTCCCGCCGAGAACGACGAGGACCGCTGTCGGAACTGTCATCTGGACTGGCCCTGCCCGACCTTCGGAGAGATCTCCCGCCTTCTGCGCTGAACCAGCCCCCCGGACACGGACGCCGCCCGCCGGGGCCGGGGCGCGATCCGATCTCGACGGGCGGCGGTCCTGCGCGTGTCTGCCTCCGGCACCCCACGACCGAACTGTCGGGTGCCCTCACCGGACGAGGCGCACCCCGAGGCTAATACTGGAACCCGTTCTACCGCAATACCCGAATCAGGTTCGGAACAAGCGAGAAGCCCGGGGGAACGGACCCGCCGGGCTTTCTGGAACAGGATCCACCTCACCGCCGGTCGATGTCGGGGATCTCCAACTGGAGGGCGGACCGCTCGGCGAGCAGCGGTCGAACGACCGCGAGCGCGGCCTGGTGGTCGGGATGGTCCCGGTAGACGGCGTATCCGGCCGCGTCGGCGACGTCGGCCACCACCGCGAAGTCGAAATTACCCTCGGACAACCCCTCGTCCGGGCCGAAGGAGTAGTCGATGAGCTCGGGGATCGCCTCGGGCAGCGCCCCCAGCGCCTCGCCGACCCGGGAGATCTGCTCGGCCGTGGTGCCCTCGCGCCAGCGGAACAGTGCGATGTGTCGAAGTGCCATACCGCCGAACCTATCCGGCCCGGCGCCTCACGGACGTCGGGCCCAGGGGCGGGGGACAGCCCCTGGGACCGACCTCGGGATCGGCGCGGCGACCCGTGCCCCTCCAACGGTGAAGGGCCCTCCCCATGGACAGCGGGGCGCGCCGTACACCTCTGACATTAACGAATTGGCGGTAACGCGAACACCCCCTTCGGATAACCGGAACGTCTCGATTCATCCGGAGGAAACCGATCGGACCGGCACTGACCTGGGGTGTGACCCCGCCTTTGCGGCCTGACCGGCCACATCCACCGGACACGGGCCCCGCAGAACGGCTCACCCGAAAATCGGCGAAACAGAAAAAGCCCCCGCCGGAAAAACATAAGCCACTACCCTCGGCAACCTTCGGGGGAAAGGTTGCGGGGGGTTGCATTCCGGCGGAGGCCGGAGAGAACGACCTGTGTGCTCGAAGGTCGAGGTCAACTGACCCTGGTGGCCAGTAGATACGCTCCCGGCGAATCGGCGTCCACTATTTCAGTGACCCGCCACGCCTGACCTCCGATGCTGAAGACATCGCCCACACGAACGTCGATCATGGGCGTGGGTCGCCACTCCTTCGGACCACCGATCTTGGCCACCGGGCGGCCGTCGTCGTCGATCCAGAAACTGCCACCACCGACGGGACCGCCGGCGAAGCGGTCGTTGCGCCCGTAACTGATCTTCTCCTGCGCACCGATCTCGTGAACCAACGTGGATTCAGTCCCAACCGTCTCGGATCCATTGAAAACGCATCCATATTAACCCTCTCCCCACCATTACATGGGCAAGGGAGGACCTGGTTCAGCGTTTCATCAGAATAGACGACAAAAGTAATGCGCGGGCTAGGACTTTAGTCCTGACCCGCGCGAGCGAGAACGCAGGGAATGGCTCAGCCGCCGTTACTCGAACCCCGGTCGCCCTTGAGACGGCCCACCAGGGTCTCCAGCGCGGAGCTGAAGGGGTGGTCGTGGACCATGTAGGTCCACGTCATCGAAGGCCGTTTCACCCCGACCGAGCTCACGTCGAGCTCCCCGTCGACGACCTCCAGTTCGGCGAAGCTCTCGGCGGCCCGTGCGCGCGCCTGGTCGAGGAAGCCCTTGAAGACCGGGACCGCCTCGCGGTTGAACTCGTCCAGCGGGTCACGGCGCCCCAGGTACCGCAGGTGGATGCCCTCCCGCAGCTCCGACAGGAACGCGTTGTGGTCGGTCCAGCCCCGGTCCAGGTGGTAGAGCGTGATCAGCCGGGCCGCCGCGGCGACGCGTTCGGCGTCCAGCTCCTCGACCAGTTCCTCGTGCCGTTCCTTGCGGTCGAGCTTGACGTGCCGATCCCCCTGGTCACCGGTGAGGACCAGTTCGCGGTGTTCCAGGACCACCTCGCGCTGCACGTCGATGAGCTTGTTGTAACGCCAGGTGTTGCGGTGGACCTCCAGCAGGCGTCCCTCGGAGACCCGCTGCGCGTGGTCGACCACCGCCAGCCAGGCCTCGTCGGTGATCTCGCCCAGGGCCGTGGTCGTGTAGCCGGTGGTCTCCGACGCGTGCTCGACCAGCAGGTCGTCGTCCATGCTGACGAAGAAGATGGAGTCGCCGGGGTCTCCCTGACGTCCGGCGCGCCCGCGGAGCTGTCCGTCCAGACGGCTGCTGGGGTAGCGGCCGAAGCCCATCACGAACAGACCGCCGGCCTCGACCACCCGGTCGCGGTCGGACATGTCGCTGCCACCGAGCCGGATGTCGGTTCCGCGACCGGCCATCTGGGTGGAGACGGTGACCGCGCCGTAGGTGCCCGCCTCGGCGATGATGGAGGCCTCGTCGGCGTCGTTCTTGGCGTTGAGGACGACGCACTCCAGCCCCGCCTCGCGCAGCCGGTCGGCCAGGAGCTCGGACTCGGCGACGTCCTGTGTGCCGATGAGGATGGGGCGGCCGCTCTTGTGGACCTCCTCCGCCCGCGCGATGAGGGCGTCCTCCTTCTCCTCGCGCGTGGCGTACAGCCGGGTCCCGTGGTCCTCACGGATGTTCGGCTTGTTGGAGGGGACGACCGCCACCTCCAGCTCGTAGAACTCGCGCAGCTGCTCGGCGACCGACATGGCGGTACCGGTCATACCGGCGAGCGTCGGGTAGCGCATGACCAGGGCCTGGACGGTGATGGAGTCCAGGATCTCGCCGGTCTCGCTGATCGCCACCTTCTCCTTGGCCTCGACGGCGGCCTGAAGACCGTCCGGCCAGCGCTGGAGCAGGGCGATCCGGCCGCGCGACTCGTTGATGATGCGCACCTCGCCGTCGCGCACCACGTAGTGGACGTCGCGCTGGAGCAGCACCTGGGCGTGCAGGGCGAGGTTGACCTGGGGCAGGAGGGAGGAGTCGTCCTCCGCGTACAGGTCGACACCGCCGAGGGCCTTCTCCACGGCGTCGATACCGGCGTCGGTGAGCTGGACGTTGCGACCCTCGCCGTCGACCTCGTAGTGCAGACGCGGCTTGAGGTCGCGCACCACGTCGGCCATCTCGATGTCGGCGGGGACGCTCTCGGCGGCCCCGGCCAGGACCAGGGGCACGCGCGCCTCGTCGACGAGCACGGAGTCCGCCTCGTCGATGATGGCGACGTGGGGTTCGGGGACCACGCGGTCGTCGGCGTCGGTGACCATACGGTCGCGCAGGACGTCGAAACCGAGTTCGCTGACGGCCGCGTAGGTGACGTCGCGACCGTAGGCGCTCTTGCGCTCCTCGGTGTCGGAGTCCTCGTTGATCCAGCCGACGGTGACGCCGAGCATGCCGTAGAGCGGTCGCATCCAGTCGGCGTCGCGTCGGGCGAGGTAGTCGTTGACGCTGAGCACGTGCACACGCTTGCCCCGCAGGGCGAAACCGGCCGCGGCCAGGGCACCGGCGAGCGTCTTGCCCTCACCGGTGGCCATCTCGGTCACGTGGCCGTCGAGCAACGCCATGACTCCGAGGAGTTGGACGTCGAACGGCCGCTCGCCGAGCGTGCGGCGCGCGGCCTCACGGCCCACGGCGCACAGGTCGACGAGGTCGGCCGGAGAGTAGGGGAGCTCGGCGTAGCCGAGTTGGATGGCCTTCTCCTTCAGCTCGGCATCGCCGAGTTCACGCAGGCCCTCCTCTTCGGCCTCGATCGCCGGCAGGAGCTTGGTATAGGGCCGCAGGTCCACCGCACCGGGCTTGCCCAGTAGGCGGCGGACGCTTTCCGCCATTCGTCCGAACACCACGCCAGGGTAACGCCGGGCACAAGCGATTGGTTCCCCTCGGGCCGTCCTTTGTCCGCACGACAGGCACAGAACAACCCAAAAGGAACAATCAGCTTCATAAGTGATGCGACGTGTCCCGAGAACGTCGGAGGGGAGGAGGGCCACGCCAGGAGGGTCCGTGAAGAACGGTGGCGGGCGCGGGAGGGGCGGAACCGAAGGGGTTCGGAGGAGGGACGGAACGGTCAGGCGAGCTGACGGATACGCTGACGGGCCTCCACGGCCATGGCGTGCTTGACCAGGGTCAGCAGGACCTTGACCACGGACTTGCGGTCACGGGCGTCGCAGTAGACGACCGGCACGTCGGCGGTGAGGTCGAGGGCGTCGCGCAGCTCGTCGGCGCTGTAGGCCATCTCCGGGTCGAACTCGTTGACGGCCACCACGAAGGGAAGCTTGTACTGGCGCTCGAAGTAGTCCAGGGCCTGGAAGGTGTCCTCCAGGCGACGGGTGTCGGCGAGGATGACCGCTCCGAGCGCGCCGCGGACCAGCTCGTCCCACATGAACCAGAAGCGTTGCTGTCCGGGCGTACCGAACAGGAAGAGGGTCAGGTCGGTGTCGAGCGAGATGCGGCCGAAGTCCATGGCCACCGTGGTGCTGGTCTTGTCAGGGGTGTGCGAAAGGTCGTCCACTCCGGCGCTGGCCGCGGTCACGGCCGCTTCGGTGCGGACCGGAGGGATCTCGGAGACAGCACCGACGAACGTGGTCTTACCGACCCCGAAGCCCCCGGCGATGATGATCTTGGTCGACAGTGCGGTGGGGGCGTGGGCGTTGTTCGTGCTGTTGGCTGAGTGGATCACAGTTTGTCCTAGCGAGAGTGCCGGGTCTGCAGGGACGGTTGGCTCACGACCCGGTCTGGAGGGGCGCGGATCCTCTCCGGGTCCGAGCCTCCGTAGGAGGATCCGCCCCTGGAACCTAACACCGGACGGCGATGGAGTCCGGGTTTTCGGCAGAGTGGGGAACACCACCACGAACACCGACAAGGGCGGCTGTAACGGTCAACGCGCAGTTGACAGGGTCTTGAGGCGGGATGTCCACCTCGTGGCGACGTGTCCGTACTCCGAGACGGAACGTAGTCAGATAAGCACATGGGCGTACCCTGGAAGGTCGACTTTACGACATTGTGAGCGGCCATTTTCGGCCGCTTTCGGCCGCGCCGATCCCTGTCCGGAGCAGCCCCCTGCATCTACGGTGGAGTCCAGGGCACCCACCGAGTGCGGTCGTCGACGACTCCTGGCACGAGCGAACGACCCCACGGGGCCCGGCGGCGCCTTGGGGCGCACGACCACGACCGACGTCTCGCTCTTCGACGTCGGGCCGGCCGTACCACCCCGTCAGGGCGTTCAGAGCCCCACCGGCCCACAACCGTCCACGTGGGCCGGTGGCGGCCCGCCTCCCGCTCCCTCTTCTCCGCCACCCCTTCGCGCCCCAATGCGTAGGATGGACGCGCCGCCCCCTCCCCGACCGGTCCTCATCGCGCACGCGCGCGACACCGGGGCGGGCGCCGGGCGGCGATCAGACCAGCCACACCACTCCCGAGGGAGCCGAGAACCCCACATGTCCGAGCAGCGCGTCGTCCGCCCCACTCCCATCAGCGGTTTCCCCGAGTGGACCCCACAGGTCCGGGCCGTGGAGCAGCGCTGGCTGGACCATATCCGCGCCGGGTTCGAGTCCTTCGGCTTCGCCTCCGTCGAGACGCCCTCCGTGGAGAACCTGGACGTGTTGATGGCCAAGGGCGAGACCTCCCAGGAGGTCTACACCCTGCACCGTCTCCAGGCCGACGCCAAGGACGACTCCGACGCCAGGCTCGGGCTGCACTTCGACCTGACCGTGCCCTTCGCGCGCTACGTCGCCCAGCACTTCAACGAACTGACCTTCCCGTTCAAGCGTTACCAGATGCAGCGTGTGTGGCGCGGCGAGCGTCCGCAGGAGGGCCGGTTCCGCGAGTTCACCCAGTGCGACATCGACGTCATCAACGTCGACTCGGTCCCACTGCACTTCGACGCCGAGCTCCCGCGCATCGTGCACCGGGTGCTCAGCGGTCTCGACATCCCCGCCTGGACGCTCAACGTCAACAACCGCAAGGTGCTCCAGGGCTTCTACGAGGGGCTGGGCATCGAGGACCCGATCGCGGTCATCCGCGCGGTGGACAAGCTCCACAAGATCGGGGACGAGGGCGTGCGGGAGATCCTGTCCGCCGAGGGACTGACCGACGAGCGGATCGAGCCCTGTCTGGCCTTGGCCCGTCTCAAGGGCGACGGCCCCGACGTGGTGGCCAAGGTGCGAGAGCTCGGGGTGCGCTCGGAGCTGCTCGACGAGGGGCTGGAGGAGCTGGCGTTCGTCATGAACGACCTGGCCGACCTGCCCCGGGGCGACGTGGTCGCCGACCTGTCCATCGCACGCGGCCTGGACTACTACACCGGCACCGTCTACGAGGCCTCCTTCGACGACGACCCCGGTTACGGCAGCATCTGCGCGGGAGGGCGCTACGAGAACCTCGCCGGGCAGTTCATCCGCCGCCGGCTCCCCGGGGTGGGCATCTCCATCGGGCTGACCCGCATCTTCGCCAAGCTCGTCGCCGAGGGGCGCATCGAGGGCGGCCGGGTGTGCCCCACCGACGTGATGGTGGTGGTCCCCAACGCCGAACGGCGCGCGGAGGCGCTGCGCACCGGTGAACTGCTGCGCGCGCGGGGCCTCAACACCGAGGTCTTCCACTCCACGAGCAAGGTCGGCAAGCAGATCCAGTACGCGTCCAAGAAGGGCATCCCCTTCGTGTGGTTCCCGCCCTTCGAGGAGGGCGGCGACCACGAGGTCAAGGACATGGACGGAGGCGAGCAGGTCACGGCCGATCCGACCACCTGGTCCCCCCGCTGATCCCGTGAACCCTCGGAGGGGGCGTCGCCGCCCCCTCCCTCCGCCCCCTAGCAGGTCGCGGACCGGCATGGGCGGTTTTCCAACGTCCGTGCCGGAACCGGCCATTCCCGAGACAGTCCCGGGTACCGAGTGCCAGACTGGGACGGGCCGCCCCGCGACCGCACCCCGCCCGTGGGCGACCGACTTCGGTGTCCTAGTAATCGAGGCCATGTCTCCACCTCGCCACAATCTTCCCCTGTCCGCCGGTGAGTTCATCCGATTCGTCGGCCGTGAACGCGACATCGTCGACCTGGGTCGTCTGCTCGATACCGCCCGGATGGTCACCCTGACCGGCACCGGGGGGATCGGCAAGACCAGGCTCGCCCTCCACCTGGCCGAGCGTGTACTGCGTCGTTTCCCCGACGGTGTGCGGTTCATCGATCTGAGCGAGGCCTCCACCCACGAGCAGGCGCTGCGCACGGTCGCCGCGGGCCTGAACGCGGTCCAGGGCGACTCGGCGACCCTGTTGGACGGGATCATCACGGCCCTGCGGACCCAGCACCTGCTGCTGCTCCTGGACACCTGCGAGCACGCGGTGGGTCCGATGGCGGAGCTGTGCCGGGCCGTGCTGCGCGACTGTCCGAGGGTGCGCATCCTGGCGACCAGTCGCCAGCCGCTGCACGTGCCCGAGGAGAACATCTGGCGGGTCCCCCCGCTCTCGTTGCCCTCACGGCCCACGCCCACCGACCCCTACGCCGCCGTCCCGGTGCCCATCCCCCGGCGCGACGCCCAGCGCTACGAGTCGGTGCGGCTGTTCCTGACCCGCGCGCACGCCGCCCGCTCCGGTTTCGAGATGACCCGGGAGAACTCCGGCTACATCGCGGAGATCTGCCGGATGCTCGACGGCATGCCCTTGGCCATCGAGCTGGCCGCCGCCCGGGTCCGGGTCCTGTCCGTGCAACAGATCCTGCGCCGCCTGGACGACCGCTTCCGGCTCCTGAGCGGCGACGGCGCCGGACACCTCCCGGAACGTCAGCGCACCCTGCGCGCCGTGCTGGAGTGGAGTCACGGCATGCTCACCGACGCCGAGCGCGCCCTCCTGCACCGGTTGTCGGTCTTCTCCAGTTGGTACCTGGAGATGGCGGAGGAGGTCTGCTCCGGCGAGGGCGTGGAGGCCACCGACATCCTGCCGCTGCACTTCTCCCTGTTGGACAAGTCGCTGGTGGTGATGGACGCCGAGATCGACGGGACCGCCCACTACCGACTGACCGAGACCGTGCGCGCCTACGCCGCCGAACGTCTGGTGGAGAACGGGGACGGCGAGGAGCGTTGGAGCCGCTACCTGGCCTTCACCATCGACCGTCTGGAGCGGGCCGCCAAGACCGGCGAGGGCCCTCTGGAATGGTCCGAGCGGCTGGGCCGGCTGCGCATGCAGGACCACCACCGTGAGAACCACGCCCGGGTGGTCCTGTGGGCCCTGGCCAAGGGGCGCTCGGACGACGCGCTGCGCGTGTGCGTGGCGCTGCGCTCCTACTGGCTGGTGCGGGACCTGACCGCCGAGGGCAGCCGACTGCTGGAACAGGCCCTGGATCGCGACCCCGACTCCCAGTCGCCGCCGCTGCGGGCCCGCGCCCTGGCCCTGCGCGCCGAGCTGCGCCTGGACGTGGACCCGGCCCCTCGGGTCGCCACCCTCGCCCTGTGCGCGTTGGAGGCGGCCCGTGCCTGTCGCGACGCCGCGGCCGCCGCCTCCGCGCTGGCGACCCTGGCCGCGCTGTCTCTGCGCACCGGTGCCCTGGAGGAGGGGGAACGCCGGGCCCGTCGTTCCCTGGAGTGGGTGGCCGAGGCCGGCGACCATCTGACCGAGGGCATCGCCCTGAGGGTCCTGGCCCGTCTGGCGCGGCGCCGGGGTTGCCCGGAGGAGGCCGTCGGCCATCTGGAGGAGGGTCTGGAGAAGGCCCGCCGGCTGAACGATCACTGGAGCCAGGCCCGCTGTCTGCACGAGCTGGGTTCGATCGCGGTCGAGGCCGGCGACCACGAGGGCGCCGAGGCCCTGCTGTCGGAGGCTTTGGAGATCTTCGGCGACATGCCTTCGGACCTGGCGTTCGCGCACTGCGCGGCCGACCTGGGCCGGCTCCACCTGGCCAGGCACGATCCCCTCTCCGCGCGCGCCCCGCTGGCCCGCTGTCTACGGGTCGGTTTCACCTCCGGTCGTCGGATCGCGGTGGCCCGGGCCTTGGAGGCCCTGGCCGAGCTCGCCCTGGCCGAGGAGGAGTCCAGCCGCGCCGCCGCGCTCGCCGGTGTGGCCGCCGACCTGCGCACCTCGTTGGACCGGCCCTCGGCCGAGACCGTCCGGCTGCGTTCCGCGGTGGAACGCAGGGTGGGCGCGGGTCCGGCCGCCCAGGCCTGGAACGCCTGGCGGTCACTGCCTCTGGAACAGATCCGTGATCGGGCCCTGGCCTTCCCCCGCCCCCAGGGCGCGCAGCCGAGCGGGCCCGACTCCCTGACCCCGCGCGAACGCGAGATCGCCACCCTGGCAGAACGGGGTCTGTCCAACCGTGAGATCGCCGAGGAGCTGACCATCAGCCAGGCCACCGCGGCCCGCCATATCGCGAACATCTTCAGAAAACTTTCGATTTCGTCCCGGACGCAGTTGACCGGCTGGGCCGCACCCCGCGAACCCGGGTGAACCCGCCGAGAACACGCCGGGGCACTTGCACAGTGCGCGTGCACCCGCTAAACCAGAAAGCCCAAGCAGCACCGCCCCTCTCGATGACGCCCACCCCTCGATCACCCGGTCATCGGCGGTGCGGCCCACCCCCGACAGCCCCTACATGTGAAGGCCATGGCACCTTTGACCGCGCCGGCGCGGCACAACCTCCCCCGGCCGGGCACCGGCTTCGTTGGCAGGGAACCGGATCTGAGCGATCTGCTCCACCTGCTCGGTACCGGCCGCTCGGTGAACATCCGCGGTGTCGACGGCATCGGCAAGACGCGGCTGGCCCTGCGCGTGGCCGAACAGTCCACCGTGTCCTTCCCGGACGGGGTGTGGTTCGCCGATCTCACCGATGTCCGAACAGGGCTGGAGGTCCACGCCCGGATCGCGGAGGCGGTGGGCGTGGTCGAGGAGCCGGGGCAGCCTCTGGCCATCACCGTGACCGAGGCCCTGCGCGACCGGCGTCTGCTGCTGATCCTGGACTCGTGCGAGCACGTGGCCGCCGAGGTGACCGAGGTCGGCGAGGCCCTGTTGGAGTCCTGCCCCTCGGTGACGTTACTGCTCACCAGTGAACAGCCGGTGCGGCTCTCGGGCGGAACGGTGTGGATGGTCCCGCCGATGTCCCTGCCGCCGACCGCGCGCAATGCGCCGCCGCCCGACCCGACCACGGCCGAACCGGTGCGGCTGTTCATGGACCGCGCGCGTGCGCGAGACCCCCGGTTCACCGTTTCTCCGGCGGAGTCGGAGACGGTGGCGGCCCTGTGCGCCCTGGCCGGCGGGATGCCGTTGGGGATCGAGGTGCTCGGCGCGGCCGCGCCGGAGCGGGGTGTGTACGAGCTGTTCCGAGGGGTGCACGACCACCTCTCCTCCCCCGAGGCGCTGCCCGGGCCGGGGCAGGCGGTCACCCGCAATCAGGTGCTGCCGTTGGTGTTGGGCTACGTCTACCTGGGCCTTCCGGAGCCCGAGCGGGTGCTGCTGCGGCGTCTGTCGGTGTTCCGCGGGTGGGATCTGGAGCTGGCCGAACAGGTGTGCTCCGACGAGGGCCTGCCCGAGACGGACATCCTGGATCTGCTCACCTCCCTGTTGGACCGTTCGCTCATCACCGTGACCGGCGAGTTCGAGGGGCGGGTGCGCTACCGGCTGCCCGAGGCCGTGCGCAGGTTCGCCGAGGAACGGCTCATCGCCGCGGGCGAGTCCGACACCTTCCAGGACCGTCTTCTGGAGCGGATGCTGCTCTTGGTGGAGGACCTGGGGCGCAAGCTGGAGTCGAGCCGTTCGATGTCCTGGTCCGAGCGGGACTCCGGCCGTCAGCGGGTGATCGCCGAGTACGACACCCTGCGTTCCCTGTTGCGCCGGTCGCACCAGCGCGGCGCGGCGGAGTCGGGTCTGCGGCTGTGCGTGAGTCTGGTGGCGCACTGGGTGAGTCACAACAACTACTCGGAGGGCGCCCACTGGATGGACCGACTGCTGGCGTTGGAGGAGGCCGACAAGGCCCCCTCTCGGGCGCGGGCGCTGGTGGGCCGGGCACAACTGGCCCGGGTCCGTCGCGACCACGACCTGGCCCTGTCCCTGGGTGAGGAGGGGCTCCGGCTGTGCCGGGAGAACGGCGACGACACGTTCGTCCGCACCTCGCTGAACCTGCTGGCCCTGGTGGAGGTCCGCGAGCACCGGACCGACCGGGCCTCGGTGCGGGTGGAGGAGGCCTTGCGGCTGTGCCGGGAGTCCGGTGACCTGTGGGGCGAGGCGATCGCCCTGGGCACCCGGGCGGTCCTGGTGGCCCGTCAGGGTGACTACCCGACCGCCGACCACCACTACAACGCCGCGTTGACGCTGCTGCGGGGGATCGACCACCGCTGGGGTGTCGGGGTGATCCTGATCGGGCAGGCCCGGGCCGCCGAGGCCAACGGCGATCTGATGACCGCCGACCGTTGTTACCGGGAGGCCCTGGACACCCAGCGGCTGATCGGCGCGACGGCGGAGGAGGCGCGGTGCCTGTCGGGGATCGGCCGGGTGGCGCACGCCCAGGGATCGATCGGTCAGGCCTATGACTACCTGAGCGAGGGGCTCCTGCTCAGCCATCAGAGCGGCCAGCGGGCGGAGGCCGCCCGGAGTCTGCTCTCCATCGCCCGTCTGGCGTTCGAGAACGGGCTGCGCGAGCCCGCCTGCCGGCTGGCCGGGGCCGCGGTCGTCCTGCGCGAGCGGGTGGGGCTGCCCGCCCACGGCGCCCCGTGGCCGTTCGTCGACGTGGAGCGGGTCCGTCGCCGTCGACGGCAGTTGGTGGCGTGGTGGGAGCAGGGACGTCTCCTCGGACAGACCGAGGTGGTCGCCGAGGCCGAGCGGCTCGCCGAGGAGGGACGGCGCGCGCCCATGGCGCCCCGGCGCCGGACCGAGGAGCCCGAGCCCTCCCGTCCTCGGAAGCGGGCCGCCCGTCGGCCGACCGGTCCGACGCATTCTCCGGAGACGACCAGCCCCCAGGAGAGCCTCACCAAGCGGGAGCTGGAGATCGCGCGTCTGGTCAGTACCGGCAAGAGCAACCCGGAGATCGCCCGAACGCTGTTCATCACCCCGTCGACGGCCGCGCGGCACGTCGCCAACATCAACCGCAAGATGGGGTTCCATTCCCGCACGCAGATCACCGCGTGGGTGGAGCTCCACCAGGCCGGTTGAGCCTCTCGTGGACGCCCCGAGACGCGTCCGCACTCCCTCGTACGAGGGCTGTGTAGACCACTCCTGCCCAGAATCTACATATGCACATGCATGGCAAGATGCATGTGCATTTGACTGTGAAAGCGCTAGGCTTCCAGCCATGGGAGAACACACTCACGACATCGCCCGGGCGAGCGGGGGCATGTTCCCCTACCGGCCGTCGGAGACCGGGCCGCACACCGGCGTTCCGACCGGCCTTCGGTCTCGAGGTGGCCCTCGGGATCGGTGGGTGACCGTGCCGGCGCGAGGGAGAACCTGGGGAGGGACCTCGCCGCGAGACACCGGCACGGCGCCTCCGGGCTCGCCACGCGGAGGGGGCGTGACGAGCCCGGGGCGCACCCGCGCATACGACGCCGACTGGGGGAACGCATGGGGGTAGGGCTGTCTTCTGGAACCGGACGACCGGGCCGGCACCTTCCGCGCCGGGACGACCCGATCGGCTCCCTCACCGGAGGCCTTTGCGAGCGGCTACGGCTGCGCTCCGGTCGAGGGGGGACGATCAGGGGCGGCTCGGGACGCACCGACGCACTGGCCTTCGCCGCGACCATCGAACAGGCGGCGGCGGGGCTGAGCCGTCGCGGGCTGTGCCTGGGAGACGTGGTGGGCGTTCTCGCCCCGGTCTCCCCCGACCGTTTCCTGGCCTCCTACACCGTGATGGCGGTCGGCGGGCGCGCCCTGACCGTGCTTCCCGAATCGGACCCCGAGACACAGTGCTCGGCGCTGGCCGAGACCGACGCCCGGCTCCTGTTCGTCAGCGAGGACATGGCCGAACGCGGGCTCGAACTGGCCGAGCGCTCCCGGGTACGGCAGATCATCACCTTCGGTTCGGCGCTGGGCACCACGCCCTTCGCCGAACTCCTGCTGCCGAGCCCCGACGGGAACGGCTACAGCCCGGCCCGCGGGCTCTTCGACAACGGTCTCCTGGGTTACGAGAACACCGGCGACGGTATGTTCACCACCCTGTACACCCACCACGACCTGCTGGCCCGCTTCGCCGAACTACGCGAGGAGCTGGCGCTGACCCCCGACGACGTCGTCGGGGTCGATCGGCGCGGGGACGAGGCCACCCGGCACGCCCTGGTCGCGCTGGCCCTGTGGACCGGCGCCTGCGTGGTGGCCGGGGACGACTGCCCGCCTCCCGAGGGACGGAGCGTCACGGTCGAGTGCTCGCCCGAGCCCACCAGGATCTCCCGGCCCGACCGTCCGCGGTAGCGGGAGGCCGCCCCGCGCGGTGATGAGAAGGGGGTCGAGGGCCCACCCTCGCGCCCGGACTCAGGAGTCCCGCGCGGCCGATCCCTCGTCGTCGATCTCGAACCAGGCCACGTGCGTGGCGTCGCTCCAGTACTCGCCGCTGCGCGTGGCGCAGTTGTCCACGATGAGCTTGCCGCGACCGTAGTCGTCGCCGTCCTCGCGGGTGTGCTCGTCGGCCACGCCCTCGGGCTCACGCGCGCCCTGGTCGGCGACGGCCACCCTCAGGCGCTGCTCGTCGGAGCGGATGAACAGGGTCATGACCCCGCCGCTCTGCCCGGAGCGGGAGTGCAGCAGGGCGTTGGTCGCCAGCTCGCTCACGGCCAGCTCGGCGTCGTCCAGAGCACCCTCGGAGTGCCCGGTACGGGTGAGGAACTCACGAACACGGGCGCGGATGGAACGCACGGCGGTCAGGTTCCCCGCGCAACTCCACACGGTGTGGTCGGTGACCCCACCCGTCAGATCGCCGACGTCGATCGTCGGCGCCGTCGACGACGCGGCCTCCGGGGCCTCCGCGGGCACATAGTCCCGGAGTTGCCTCGCCTCAGCCATCCGGTCACTCCAATCACCCGCGTCGGGCGCGCGGGTCGCGCCGTCCGCACTCACCTTAGACAAGGGTGTACCGAGTCCAGAACAGCACACCCGCGTTCGTGGCGCCGGGTATTGGCCACAAAAGCCCCTCCCGTGTCCTCCCCGATGTGCACAAAGGAAACAGTCCGGCCCCTGAAGAGATGCCTGTGAGGTGCAACACGTTGGCAATGCGCTGTCACAATCCTCCCCATGGGGACCGCCGGAACCCACCGACCCCCCGAAGGGTATGCGATCGCCCTCCCCCCTGAACTCGGGAGAACTACCCAGAGTGATCGACCCCCTGGCAAAGACGAAAAAAACTCTCTTAAACACCACGTTTTCGCTTCCTGGGGACAACGATGGTGAAACAACACCGGGCGCCCCAAGGGCACCAAAGCCCACTACCACGGCTCATCGACCGCACAGAACCGAACACGCAAAGTCACCTCTACCCCACGCGAGAACGCCCTGATCACAACGGGTTTCGGCGAGAACCCCACTCCGCGTCGACACGCTCACCGGATCTCCCCGAAGAGCACCCCGAAGGTCTCTGGGCATCGTTTGACGCTTGATGTAGGGCGAACAAGGATCTTGATGCCGGCATCCCGCACCACCCGGGGGCAGCCCCCCAGTCACCGCGTGTCATCGACGTGTCGGCCGACCGATGTTCCCCGTCCCTTTGAGGTGCCACGTGCCGTCCCTGTCCGAAGAGTCCACCCCCGCGTCCAAGATGCTCACCAGCCGCCGCAGCCTCCTCAAGGCCTCAGCGGCCGGAGCGGCTCTCGCCCCGGTCCTGGCCGCCTGCGGCGGATCGGACTCCGGTTCGGGCGGTGGCGCGGAGGGCGAGCCCCAGCGTGGCGGCCGACTCAAGATCGGTGTGGCGGGCGGCGGCGCCAACGACACCCTGGACGCGCACGACCCCACCGACAACGTCGACATCGCGCGTAACTTCGCGCTCTACGCGGCGTTGATGCGCTACGACAACGACGGCACCATCGAGCCGTACCTGGCCGAGTCCCTGGAGCCCAACGAGGACGCCACCGAGTGGACCCTGGTCCTCAAGGAGGGGCTGACCTTCCACGACGACTCCCCCGTCGACTCCGAGGCGGTCGTCTACTCCCTCAAGCGCATCCTCGACCCGGACGACCCCCAGCGCGGCAAGGGCGACATGCCCGGCGTCGACCCCGAGAAGCTGGAGATCGTCGACGAGCGGACCGTGATCATCCACGTCGACGAACCGCTGGTCACCCTCCCCGAGGCTCTCGCCGAGTACTACAACTGCGTCGTCCCCGTGGACTACGACCCGGAGAACCCGATCGGCTGTGGCCCCTTCAAGTTCGCCGAGTTCCGGGTCGGCGAGTACAGCGTCTTCGAGCGGCACGAGGGCTTCCATATGGAGGGCCTTCCGTACGTCGACGAGCTGGAGATCATCGACTTCCCCGACGACGACGCGCGCGTCAACGCCCTCAACAGCGGCAACGTCCACGTCATCAGCCAGGTGCCGCACACCCAGGTCGCCATCATCGAGGGCGACCCGAACATGACGATCATGGAGTCCGAGACCGGCATGTGGCTGCCGTTCACCATGAACGTCGAGGAGAAGCCCTTCGACGACGTGCGCGTCCGTCAGGCCTTCCGCCTCATCGTGGACCGCCAGCAGATGGTCGACCAGGCGCTGGCCGGGTACGGCCAGATCGGCAACGACATGTACGCCCGCATGGACCCGTCCTACCCCGAGGACTTCGATCAGCGCGAGCAGGACATCGCCGAGGCCAAGCGTCTGCTGGCCGACGCCGGTCACGAGAACGGCCTGGACGTCGAACTGGTCACCTCCGACATCAGCGCCGGTGTGGTCGCCGCCGCCGAGGTCTTCCAGGAGCAGGCCCGTGAGGCCGGGGTGAACGTGACCCTTCGCCGGGTCAACCCCAGCGACTACTGGAACCCGGAGGAGGGCTTCCCCTACCCCTTCGGCCAGGACTTCTGGAGCGCCCGCAACTACATCACCCAGACCACCCAGGGCTCCGTCGTGGGCGCCCCCTACAACGAGACCATGTGGGGCGAGCACGAGGAGTGGCTGGAGTACCTGGAGAAGGCCCGTAGCACCCCCGACGAGGACGAGCGCAACGAGCTCATCCGCAAGGCCCAGGAGATCGAGTACGAAGAGGGCGGCTACATCGTGTGGGGCTTCGTGAACCTGCTCGACGCCCACTCGGTCCGGGTGCACGGCCTGTCCCCCGCCGTCTCCGGCCACCCGCTGGGCTCCTACGCCTTCCACACCATGTGGATGGAACAGGACTAGGTCGCCTCCTTCGGAGCGTTCGCCCGTGCCCTCCCCCTCTCGGGGAGGCGCGCGGGCGCCCCGAGAGGGCCGGCCGGCTCCGGCCCCGGGTACGCGCTTTCCGAAGCGTTCCCTTCGACCCCCGTCCTCTCGGGCCCGCGCCTCCTCTCTCCCCCGGCGGAACTCCTCGGGCCCGCTACCGAAAGTTCACCATGACTCGACTCATCGTCGTCCGCCTGTTCTTCGGCGCACTGACGCTCTGGGCGGTGTCGCTCGTGGTCTTCGCGGCCACGCAGGCACTGCCGGGTGACGCGGCCCAGCTCATCCTGGGCCGGGACGCCACCCCCGAGCGTCTGGCGGCCCTCCGCGACCAGCTCAATCTGGATCAGCCGGTGGCCGTGCAGTACCTCCAGTGGCTCCAGGGGATCCTCCAGGGGGACCTGGGCACCTCCTTCTCCAACAGGCTGCCCGTCGCCGAATACCTGGCCGACCCCATCCGCAGCTCGATGACCCTGATGGGACTGTCCGCCCTCGTGGCGACCCCCATCGCCCTGTTCGTCGGCGCCTTCAGCGCGCTGCGCCGGGACCGCGGCTTCGACCACGCCTCCTCCATGGGCACGCTGGTCGTCGCCTCCATCCCCGAGTTCGTCATCGGCATCCTGGCGATCCTCCTCCTGGGTCCCGGCGGACTGGGCCTGTTCCCATCCGTCTACGCCCGTGACGGCGGCCCCGAGCAGTGGGTGCTGCCCGTCCTGACCCTGGCCCTGGCCGTGGCCCCGCCGATCGTCCGCATGATGCGGGCGACGATGATCGAGGTCCTGGAGAGCGAGTACGTGCAGCAGGCGCGACTCAAGGGCATGTCCGAGCGCACGGTGCTGTGGCGTCACGCCGCCCCCAACGCGATCGGCCCCGTGGCCCAGGTCGTCGCCCTCCAGCTCGCCTGGCTGGCCGGTGGCGTGGTGGCCATCGAGTTCCTGTTCAACTTCCCCGGTATCGGCAAGATCCTCATGGACGCCATCGAGAACCGTGACGTTCCGCTGATCCAGGCCGTGGTCCTGCTCATCGCGGGGATCTACATCCTGGTCAACCTGATCGCCGACGTGATCGGGCTGGCGGCCAACCCGAAGGTGAGGGTCGCGAACCGATGAACGCGTCTTCGACGAACACCGTCTCCGAGGCTCCGGCCCGGCGTCGTCCGGGTCTGTTCCGCACCGCGTGGCGTTTCGGCCGCACCAAGGTGGGTGTGGTCCTGACCGGTCTGATCGTCCTGATCGCCGTGGTGGGCCCCTTCATCGCCCCCTACACCCCGACCGAGTTCGTGGCCAGGCCGTTCGAGGCGGACGCCGCCGGCGCCATGTTCGGCGGCGACAACCGCGGCCGTGACGTCCTGACCCGCTTCCTGTGGGGTGGATGGACCCTGCTCCTGCTGGCCGGCGCGGCCGCGGGCATCGGTGTGGCCGCCGGAACGGTGGTCGGCATCGTCGCCGGTTACCGTCGCGGTTGGGTGGACGACGTCCTCATGCGGACCAACGACGTGCTGCTGGCCTTCCCGCAGCTCATCGCCGCGCTGCTGGTGATGTCGATCATCGGCCCGAAGGTCTGGCTGATCGTGGCCGTCATCGCGGTCTCGCACATGCCGCGTGTGGCCCGGGTGATCCGCGAGGCGACCCGCAAGGTGATCGAACAGGACTACGTGAAGGCGGCCGAGGCGATCGGTCTGCCCCGTTGGCGGATCATGGTCGTGGAGATCCTCCCGAACGTGACCAGCCCGCTCCTGGTGGAGCTGGGCCTGCGTCTGACCTACTCCATCGGCGTGGTGGCCGTGCTGGGCTTCCTCGGCATGGGTCTGCAACCGCCCACCGCCGACTGGGGGCTGATGATCAACGAGAACCGGCAGGGCATGGCGGTCCAGCCGTGGGCGGTGGCACTGCCCGTGACGGCGATCGCCATCCTGACCGTGGGCGCCAACCTCATCACCGACGGGCTCTCCCGCGCGGCGATCGGTATCGACCGGGGGGTCGAGAAGTGACGGAGCAGACGGAGAAGAACACCGGACCGGAGACCCGGAACGGTGTCGTCCTGGAGGTCGACGGGATCACGGTGATCGGCCGTCCCTCGGACGTCGAGATCATCAGCGACGTGTCCCTGACCGTGAACCGGGGCGAGATCCTCGGTCTGGTGGGCGAGTCGGGGTCGGGCAAGACCACCCTGGGCCTGTCGCTGCTGGCCCACCTCAAGCGAGCCACGGAGATCGTCCGGGGCCGGGTGCGGGTCGGCGAGCACGACCTGGCGGCGCTGTCCGAGCGACAGGTGCGACGGCTGCGAGGCCGCGCCGTGGCCTACATCCCGCAGTCGCCGGCCTCGGCGCTCAACCCCGCGCTGCGCCTGGGCGTCCAGCTCTCCGAGGCCCTGCACGACGCCTCACTGGGCCGGGACCAGGTGATGGAGCGGGTGCGCGAGGTCCTCCGCGAGGTGGCGCTGCCCGACGACGACGCCTTCCTGCGCCGCTACCCGCACCAGCTGTCCGGTGGACAGCAGCAGCGCGTGGCGATCGCGATGGCGTTCGTGGGACGTCCCGACCTGATCGTGATGGACGAGCCGACCACGGGTCTGGACGTGACCACCCAGGCGCACGTGCTGGAGACCATCCGGTCGATGACCCGCGACTACGGGACCGCCGGTGTGTACATCAGCCACGACATGGCGGTGGTCGCGGACCTGGCCGACGACGTCGCCGTCATGTACCGGGGCGAGCTGGTCGAGCACGGCCGTACCACCGAGGTCCTGTCCGACCCTCGACACGAGTACACGCGCCGTCTGCTGATGGCGGTGCCCCTGCTGCGGACGTCGGGCCACGAGGAACCCGAGGCCCGTACGGACGAGCCGCTGCTGCGGATCGGCGATCTGTCCGCGGGGTACGGACGCACCCGGGTGCTGGAGGGGATCGACCTGTCGGTCTCCGCCGGCGAGTGCGTGGCCCTGCTCGGCGAGTCCGGGTCGGGAAAGACGACCCTGTCGCGTTCGGTGGCGGGTCTGCACCACCAGTTCTCCGGGGAGATGCTCTTCGACGGCTCGCCGCTGGCGACCAGCAGCTACCGGCGCACCGCCGACCAGCGTCGACGGATCCAGTACGTGTTCCAGAACCCGTACGAGGCGCTGAACCCGCGCAAGCGGGTCCGCGAGCAGATCCTGGGCCCCTACCGCCACCTGGTGGGCCGCCCCGACTCCCCCGACCGGGTCGTGGCCGAGGCGCTGGAGCGTGCGGCGTTGCCCGCCTCCTACGCCGATCGTTTCCCCGAGCAGCTCAGCGGCGGTGAGCGTCAGCGCGTGTGCATCGCGCGCGCCGTGGCGACCCGCCCCGACCTGCTGGTGTGCGACGAGATCACCTCGGCGCTGGACGTCTCGGTGCAGGCGGAGATCGTCAAGCTGCTGCGTTCGTTGCAGGACGAGGGCATGGCCCTGCTGTTCGTCACCCACAACATCGCGTTGGTGTCCAACATCGCCGACCGGGTGGCGATCCTCAACAAGGGCGAGATCGTGGAGTACGGTCCGGTCGGCACGGTGATGTCGTCCCCCGAGCACGAGTACACGCGCGCCCTGATCGCCGACACCCCCGACTTCGAGCTGTCCTTCCCCGGCGCCCCCGAGCGTCTCGGTATGGACGCCGAGAGCGACGAGGTCCGCGAGGTCTAGCTCCGTGGCCGAGGGGAGGGGCGGGGCGCGCGCGGCGTGCCCCGCCCCTCCGTCGTCTCATGTCTTTGAAATCCTCTCGGTCTCCCGCCCGGGCGCGCCGGTCATCGTGACCAGGGCGAGGAGACCCAGGGCCGAGGTCGCGCACAGGAGGATCCCCATGGGGACGGCCGTGGTCTCGTCCACTCCGACCAGGGGCGCCACGACGGCGCCGATCAGCATCGGGAGGGCGCCCAGGAGAGATCCGGCGCTGCCCGCCCGGCTCTCCTGGCCCTCCATCGCCAGGGCGAAGGATCCGGTGAGGATCACGCCCATGCAGGTCATGTAGACGAAGATGGGGACGACCAGGAGGATCAGCGGCCCTTGGAGGAGCGCGGTGCCGAGCACCACCGTCGTGGCCGCCAGGGCGGTGACGACCGCGAGGCGGAGCAGAGGACGTTCCCCCACGCTCTCGCCGAGCCGGCCCACCGCCGCGCTGCCCAGGATGATCGCGACGCCGTTGACCCCGAACAGCAGGCCGAACACCTGCGGGGAGACCCCGTACAGGTCCTGGTAGACGAAGGGGGTGCCGGCCACGTAGGCGAAGCTGCCACCGTGCAACAACCCGACGACGAGGGTGTACCCCAAGTAGCGGCGGTCCCGGAGGAGGGCTCCCATGGCGCGCAGGCTCCCGCCCAGGGTGGCGGGGATACGCCGTTCCGCGGGGAGGGTCTCGGGAAGACGCGCCGCCACCACCAGGACGATCACCACGCCCAGGAGGGCCAGCGACCAGAAGACGCTCCGCCAGTCCGTGAAGGGCAGCCACAGGACACCGCCGCCCAGGATCGGCGCGACCATCGGGGCGACCGCGACGACCACCATGATCAGGGCGAAGAAGCGGGTGAGCGCCGCCCCGTCGAAGACGTCGCGCACCACGGCCCGCGAGAGGACCACCCCGGCCCCGGCGGTGAACCCCTGGAGGAAACGGCCCAGGATCAGCACGAGGGTTCCGGGGGCCAGCGCGCACAGCGCGGAGGCCAGGACGAAGAGGACGCCGCAGACCAGGAGGGGACCTCGCCGTCCGCGCGCGTCGCTGACCGAACCGATGACGACCTGTCCCACCGCGAGCCCGATCAGGCAGGAGGTGAGGCTCGCCTGGACCTGGGACGCGGAGGCGCCGAGGTCGGCCGAGATCTCCGGGAAGGCCGGAAGGTACATGTCGATGTTGAGCGGGCCCAACACCGTGAGCATGGCGAGCAGGAGGGCCAGGCCCAGCCGGTCGCGCCCGGTCGGGTTACGGAGCATCGGTCTTCCTCGGACGCGGGGGAACGGGGGCGGGGTCCCTCCACGCTACCCGGGGGTCCTCGCGGCGTCCGTGGAGCGGGGCGAACCTGACGGGGAAACGTCGGAAACGGGCGGGGCGGGGTCAGAACAGGACGGACATGACCTCGCCGACCTGGCGGAAGCCGACCCTCCGGTAGGTGGCGCGGGCCGCGGTGTTGAAGTCGTTGACGTAGAGGGTCACCCGGGGCGCGAACTCGGCGAGGGCGTAGGAGACCACGGCGGCCATGCCGGCGGTGGAGTGGCCTCGGCCGCGCAGGTCGGGGTGGACCCACACGCCCTGGATCTGGCAGACCTGCGGGGTGACGGCGCCGATCTCGGCCTTGAAGACCACCCGCCCGTCCTCGATGCGGGCGAAGGCGCGGCCGGTGCGGACCAGCTCCTCGACCCGGGCCCGGTAGAGCGCTCCGCCGTCGCCGGAGTCCGGCGGGACCCCGACCTCCTCGGTGAACATGGCCACGCAGGCGGGCACGAGGGCGTCGAGTTCACTGATACGGACGCGACGTACGAGGGGGTCGGCGGGTACCGCCGGCGGGCCGTCGATCTCCAGGACCGGCTGGCTGGCGCGGATGGCGCGGGCGGGGCCCCAGGCCGGTTCGATCTGTTCCCAGAAGTCGCCGACGGCCTCGACCGGGCCGACGATCGACGAACAGCGTCGTCCTCGCCAGCGGGCGTGGTCGGCGAAGCTGCGGATGGCGGCCGGTCCGGCGTTGACCGGGACGAGGTTGGCCCCGGAGTAGCACAGGGCGGTGAGCCGACCCCGCTCGACGTGTCCCCACACCTCGGCGCCGCCGCCACCGGAGATCCCGGTGGTGCTCAGGCGCGAGGCCACGAAGACGTTGCCCACGGGGTCGGCGTCCAGGAGCGCGTACACGGCCTCCCGATGGCGTTCGCCCAGAATCCGAACCGGTGCGGTCCGCAGCATCGCATCTCCCCATCTTCCCGTGGACCCGCCGGACCGGTATCCGGAACGGTCCGCGGTGCCACGACGAATGAGCGCCGAACCCAGCCTATTCGACCGACGCTTCGCTCTCACCCGGGTATTCGAGACCGATCGGTCCGAGTCGGTCCACCGGGGTGTGCGAGGAACTCTGCGAGGTGCGGGGCTCCGGTTCGGGTCGCCCGTCACAGGTGAGGTCGGCCCCGCCCTCTCCGCGTTCGGGCAGGCGTCCCTCGCGGAGGTAGGCGACGACGGTCTCGTCCACACAGGTATTGCCGGTGAGCGAGACTCCGTGGGTGATGCCGCCGTCCTCGATCACCAGCGAGGAACCGGGCAGACGCTCGCGCAGGGCCAGAGAGCCCTCCACCGGGGTGGCGCCGTCGTGGGTGGCGTGCACGATGAGCGCGGGGCCGTCGTAGGCGGGGTGTTCGCCGGGGCCGTCGCCGACCTGGAACCAGGGCTCGGACTCGGCGCTCCAGGTGGCGCACGGAGCGTTGTACCAGGTGTTATGCCACCCCATGAAGGGGGCGTCCGCGTCGACCCCGCGCGCGTCGGCGGACCAGGTCCCCCACTCCCTCGGCCACACGGCGTCGGTGCACTGGACCGCGAGGTAGCCGCCGTAGGCGGGGTCGCTGCCGGCGTCGTCGCCGTAGTCCTCGTGCAGTTCCAGTAGCGGGGCGGAGTCGCCCTCGCGGATCCGGGCGGACAGGGCCCGGGCCACGTCGGGCCAGGTTCCGCCGCTGTAGGCCACCACGATCACGGCCCCCTCCAGTTCGGTGGGGCCGACCGTACCCTCGGCCGGGGTGGCGCGCAGTTCGGACCGCAGGTCGTAGTAGGCGCGGGCGACGGTCTCGCCGTCGGTCCCGAGGCCGTAGACGTCGTCGTGGCGGGCGACCCAGTCGAAGAAGTTCCGGGCGGCACGGTCCAGCGAGCGGCTCTGCACGTGGTTGCTCTCGTACCAGGGCCGGTCCGGGTCGACGACGCTGTCCAGCACCAGGGCGCGGACCCGGTCGGGGTAGAGCGCGCTGTAGACGGTGCCGAGGTAGCTGCCGTAGGAGTAGCCCAGGTAGTCGATGCGGTCGAGGCCCAGGGCCGCCCGGATGGCGTCCATGTCGTGGGCGGTGTCCTCGGTGCGCATGTGGTCCAGGATCGGTCCGGTGTTCTCGGCGCAGGCGCGGGCGTAGGCCTCGGCGTCGGCGCGCAGGGCCGCCTCCTCCCGCTCGTCGGCGGGGACGGTGTCCTTGCGGACCGGGGCGAAGAACGCGGGGTCGCAGGAGACGGAAGGGGTGGAGGCGCCCATGCCCCTCGGGTCGAAGGCGACCACGTCGTAGATCTCGCGTAGCTCCTCGGGCATGCGCAGGTGGGTGTGGGAGGCCCAGCGGCGTCCGGCGCTGCCGGGGCCGCCCGGGTTGACCAGCATCGTGTGCTCGGCGGTACCGGTGGCGGGCACTCGTGAGAGTGCGATGTCCACGGTCTCGGCGAGGTCCCGGGTGTTCGCGGGGGCGACGTCACGGGCCAGGGGCACGGTGAGGGTCGCGCATTCGAGTGTCTCGTTCTCGACCGGTTCGAGGTCCTCGCAGGGGCGCCAGTCCAGGGAGCGCTGGTCGACCCGGGTGACGGGGGCCGCGGCCTCCGGGGCGAGCCCCTGCGGGGCGGCCTGGGCGGGGGGCATCGCCACCAGGGATGCGAGAAGGGCCCCTCCGCCGCAGAAGGCGACCCATGGTGTACCGGTTCGTGCTCGCACTGGTCCATCCTCCGCGTTCCGGTCGAATCGTCCACTGCATTCTTTCCATCACGGAGCGTGACGAGAGGAAACGACACGGGCCCCGTTCGGGGTCTTCGGCGGTAACATGTGCCCTGGTCAGATCAGACGTGGACAAAAGGGGCGCAATGCGGCTGGATCGTGTCGATGAGCGGATCATCGCGATACTCGGCGCGGACGCGAGGATGAGCTTCGCCGAGATCGGGGGCGAGGTCGGTCTCAGCCCCTCGGCGGTCAAACGCCGTGTGGATCGGCTGGTCGAATCCGGCGCCGTGCGCGGCTTCACCGTCGTGGTCGAACCCGAGGCGATCGGATGGACCACCGAGGCCTTCATCGAACTCTACTGCCGGGCCCGCACCTCCCCCGGGGAGATCCGCACCGGACTGGCCGGCTACGCCGAGGTCACCTCGGCCTGCACCGTCACCGGGGACGCCGACGCCGTGGTGCAGGTCCGCGCCCGCGACACACGCCACCTGGAGGAGGTCATCGAGCGCATCGGCGCCGAGCCCTTCGTGGTGCGCACCAAGAGCACCCTGGTGCTGTCCCGACTGATCGATCGCCCCGTCCTCGCCGGCTCCGCCGACCTCTCCTAGGACCGCCGAGGGCGGCGACGGCTAGAGGTACCAGTGGGCGGCCAGGAACGCCCCCGCCCAGGTGAGGCCGAAGGCCATGGGTGCCACCAGCACGGGTATCGGGGACCAGGAGCGGCGCGCCCGGGACAGGCCGTCGTCGTGCCACACCCGATCCGCCCGGAGCTCCTCCACCCGCGCGGAGATCCGCTCCGCCGGCCGTTCGGCCGGGCCGGTGCCGAGGAACATGGTGGGTCGGGAACGCCGGTAGGTCCGGACCACCACGAGCCCCTCGCCCCTCGTGCGGATCTCGATCCGGGCGTCCTCGGTGACCCGCACACTCTCGACATCGACCCACCGGACCCGGGTGACGGTCCGGAACCCCCCTGTGAGGAGCCCGTCCTCCCGCATCAGGGTCACGTAGCCGAAGGCGCTCGCGCACCAGGCCCACAAGAGGAGAAAGACGATCACATGGCCCCCGACGCCGAACCACGGGGAGATCTCCCACGCCGCCTCACCGGTCTCGATGAGCAGTACGAAACAGGCGAAGAGAACGATGGGCGCGGACATGGCCGTCACCGGTGACCAGTGGACGCTGCGGAGGGGGTCGCGCGCGGGGGTACGCATGGGGGAATCCCGTCGGGAGGTCCGGGCCCGGAGCGGGAACCGGGAGGGGTACCGGATCGATACCCGCGGGGACCGACGGAACACGCGCACCCGCGGGCCGAAAGCGGCCACCCCGCACGGGGCCCGGACCGAAGGACCCTTCCCCGCGTGAGAAGGGCCCCGGCCCACGTCGGAACGCGGGCCGGGGCCGGATACGCGAGGGAGCGCGCGCTCTCGGATCAGTCCTCGGGGAGGGCGACCGGGGCCATCTCGTCGAACAGGTCGCCCGGGCCGGGGTTGGTCGCGTCCGTCTCGCCACCGAAGTGGTGCATGACGCCCCACACCGCGTTCAGCGCGGTCTGCACCGCGCCCTCGGCCCAGCCGGCGGTCCAGGAGATGTCGTCGCCCGCCAGGAACAGGCCGCGGTGACGCTCCTCCAGGTCGTCCTGGCGGAAGTGGGTGAACAGGCGGCGCTGGTACCGGTAGTGGCCGGGCAGGTTGGCCTTGAACGCGCCCATGAAGTAGGGCTCGTCCTCCCAGGAGATCGTGACCGGGTCGCCGGTGATGTGCGAACGGATGTCCACGCCCGGGTAGATCTTGCCCAGCGAGGCCAGCATGACCTCCAGCCGCTCGCCGGCCGACAGCGGCAGCCACTTGAGCGAGTCGTCGCACCAGGTGTAGGACATGCAGATCGCGGCGGGCGCGTCCGGGTCCTCCCCCTCCAGCAGGTAGGTGCCGCGGGTCATACGGTCGGTGAGCGTCATGCTCATGACGTCACGGCCGGTCTCGGGGTCCTTGTCCCGCCAGAAGGCGCGGTCCACCGGAACGAAGAGCTTCGAGGACTCCATGTAGTGGGTGCGCTCGATCGCGGTCCAGTGGTCGATGGGCAGCAGGTCGTCGTCGCAGTCGATCTTGGACAGCAGCATCCAGGCCTGGCCGGTGAAGACCGCGGTCGGGAAGGTCCGGGTGGAGCCGGAGGCGTCGGTGACCGTGATGTTGCCCTCGGGACGCCCCTTGGCCGCGGTGCGCCGCAGCGCGGTCACGGCCGGACGCGGCTCGCCGTCGTGCAGCGAGGCGAGGGAGGTGCCCTGCGCCCAGTACACGAGCTTGTCCGGGGCGTCCTCCCACAGACGCAGTGGGAGCCGGTCGACGCCGCCGACGATGCCCATGTGGTCGTCGTCCGCGCCGGTGTAGGTGACCCGCAGGATCTCCAGGATGGAGTTGGGGAAGTCGGTGTCCCAGCCGCCGGTGCCGAAGCCCACCTGGCCGAAGATCTCCCGGTGACGGAAGGAGGAGAAGGCCGGGGAGTCGCACAGGAAGCCGTAGAAGGTCTGGTTGTCGAGCCTTTCGACCAGGCGGTTCCAGATCTCCTTCTGAGTGGCGACGTCGCGTTCGCGGATGGCCCGCTGCATGCGGGTGTGCTCGACGCTCTCCAGGGTCCGGTCCCAGGCCCGCGCGACCTCGCGGTAGACCTCGGGAAGGTCGTCGAGTTCCGTGGCGTAGTGCGACTCGCCCTTGAGGTCGACGACGGTGCTCGGGGTCGAGGAGGCCAGCGGGTTGGGGAAGGGCGTGGTGCGCAGGCCGACCCGGTCCACGTAGTGCCAGAAGGCGGTGGAGGACGGCGGGAAGCGCATGGCGCCCATCTCGGCGACGACGTCGTCGGGGCAGCCCTTCATCCGCTCGGTGCGCAGACGTCCGCCGATCCGGTCGGCCTCGTACACGACCGGCTTCAGGCCCATCTTCATGAGCTCGTAGGCGGTGACGATGCCGGACAGGCCACCGCCGATCACCGCGACCTCGGTGCCGTGGTGTTCGGCGGGCACCTGGCCCAGCCCGGCGGGGTGCGCCAGGTAGGAGTCGTAGGCGAACGGGAAGTCCGGCCCGCACATGTTCAGGGGAGGTTCACCCTGGGAAGCGGTTCCGGCGGCCGTGGGCACGGCAGACGTCATGGGGCCCTCCTTCACTGGGGCTGGATCGTGGGTGTGGCGGTGGTGGGTGTGGCGGTGATCGGTCAGCGGTGGCCGTACAGGTCCGCTCGACGATCGTCCGTGTAGGACTGTTCGGCCCGGACCTCCGCGACGGCGGCCGGATCGACGTCGCCGAACAGCAGTTCCTCGTCGGGGCCTGCGCGCAGCAGTTCGCCGCCGTCGGGGCCGACCAGGGCGCTCAGCCCGACGTAGTCGAGGTCGCCCTCGGTGTCGCAGCGGTTCACGTAGGCCAGGTGGATCTGGTTCTCCATGGCCCGGGCGGGCACGAGGAGGGTGGCCACCGAGGTGGTGGGCGCCATCAGGCCGGTGGGCACGACCAGGAGGGTGGTACCGGCCAGGGCGTGCGCCCGCACCATCTCGGGGAACTCCACGTCGTAGCAGACGAGGAGGCCGATACGGTGTCCGCCCAGGTCGGCCTGGACGATCGGCTCCGTCCCCGGGGAGAACAGGCTCCGGTCCAGGTCGCCGAACAGGTGGGTCTTGCGGTAGAGCGCGAGGGAGGCCCCCGTGGCGTCCACGAGCCGTACCGCGTTGTACACGTTCCCGTCGGCGAGTTCGGGGAAGCCGTAGACGATCGCCACGCCGGTGTCGGCGGCGATGCGGGCGACCTCCTCGAAGAGAGGGCCGTCGGCCGGCTCGGCCAGTTCCCGCACCCGGGGGCCGATGTTGTAGCCGGACAGCGACATCTCGGGACCGACGAGGAGGGCGGCGCCCTCGGCCGCGGCCTCGCGGGCCCGATCGGCGAGACGGCTCAGGGAGGAGGCGGTGTCGCCGCTACGTCCGGTGCCCTGGTCCAGGGCCACGCGCAGTGGTGCGGGCATCGCTCTTTCCTCCGTATCGTCGCTGATGGGACCGTTCGAGGACGTTCCCGAAGGCCGCTCCCACTCTAGGTGGACGGGGGCGTCGGAAGCGTGTGCCGGAGCATCGACCTGTTGCGAGTTCGCGCGCTCCGACGCCGGTTCGTTGCGCGGTGACGCACGTCCACGCCGGTTACCGTCCTGGAGGAGAACACGGGGGCGCTCCGGAGGATTCCCGCCCCCGCCCGTTCACCGTCGCGCCCCTGCCCCCTGCTCCCCCTCCTCGGTCAGTTCGGCGGCGGATTCGGTCTGGATCCGGGCGACCTCTTCGAGGAGGTCGGCGAAGGCCTCCAGCTCACGCGCGTCGTAGCGCTCCAGGAGTCCGTCGAGGCGCCGGAGGAAGCCGGCGAACAGCCGTTGGACGTCGCCGGGGAGGTCGGGGCCGAGCTCGACCAGGACCCGCCGGCCGTCCCGTTCGTCCTTGCGTCGACGGACGTAGCCGCGCCGTTCGAGGCGGTCGGCGACCCCGGTCACCGAGGCGGGGGCCAGACCGCACAGTCGCACGAGCTCTCCCGCGGCGAGCGGGCCGTTCTCCTCCAACAGACCGAGGATCTTCCAGTCGGTCACGCCGATACCGAGCCGATCGCCCAGCGCGGTGTGGAACATGACGGCCGCGTTGCTCTGGTGCCGCCCGGCCTCCGAGACCCGGGCCCGCGCCCGCTCGAGGCGCTCGTGTTCGACGTTCTCCTCGTCGGGTGTTGACATCGATCGCCACTCCTTCTTAATATTTCGTTCGAGCGAAAGAAATAACTGGGCGACACCAGACTACCCGAGGTGGTTCTCATGCGTGTTCTGATCATCGGCTCCGGAATCGGCGGCCCGGTGGCGGCGACCGCCCTGCGCCGCGCGGGGATCGACGCCACCGTCTTCGAGGCCCACGACGGCCCCGGCACGAACCTCGGCGCCCACCTCGGGCTGGCCCCCAACGGCCTGGCGGTGCTGCGCTCACTCGATCTGCTGCGCCCGGTCCTGGAGGCGCCCGGGACCCTGCCCTCCTCCAGGATCGAGTTCCGCGACGGCCGGGGACGGATCATGGGACGCCTGTCCGACGGATCCACCGAACTCGAACCGGAACTGCGCAGTGTGAGCGCACGACGGGGCGTGCTCCAGACGGTCCTGGCCGAGACCGCCGCCGACCTGGGCACCACCGTCGAGTACGGTCGCCGCCTGGTCCGCCACACCGACACCGGGACCGAGGTGATCGCGGAGTTCGCCGACGGGTCCGTCGAGAGGGGCGACGTCCTCGTCGGGGCCGACGGGATCCACTCCGTCGTGCGCCGATCCCTGTTCCCCGACGCCCCCGCGCCGACCTACACCGGCCTCCTCGACCTGGGCGGACGGACCCCGAACGCGGGCGCCCCGCCCACCCCGGAGGACACCTCCCGGCTGATCTGGGGACGTCGCGCCTTCGCCGGCTACCAGACCGCGCCGGACGGGGACGCCTACTGGTTCGTCAACGTTCCGCATCCCGAGCTCACCCGGGAGGAGATCGCCGCACGCCCGGACTCGGAGTGGAAACGTTTCGCCCTCGACCTGGCGATCGACCGGACCGGCGACCTCGACACCGTGCTGCGGGCCTCCGAACCGCGCCTGTTCCGACCGCGCGGTGTGTACACCATCCCCACCCTGCCGCACTGGCGCCGAGGCCGGGTCGCGCTCCTGGGCGACGCCGCCCACGCGCTGCCCAACTCCAGCGGCCAGGGGGCGTCGATGGCGATGGAGGACGCGCTGGTCCTGGCCATGTGCCTGCGGGACTCCGACACCCCGGAGCGCGGTCTGGCCGCCTACGAGCGGATCCGCCGGGGGCGGGTGGAGGCGATCATCGAGGAGGGCACCCGGAGGGGCGACCTGAAGCTCGTCACCCATCCCGTGGGGGTCTTCCTCCGCGACCGGTTGCTGCTGCCCCTGGTGTTCCGCCGGGCGGCCGGGGCCGGCGGCCACTCCCCGGTCTTCGACCACAGGGTCGACTTCGACGCGCCCGTGGCCACATGAGACGGGGCGGCGGGGAGATCTCCTCTCCCCGCCGCCCCGTACCCGTTCGAGCGGTCCGCGTCAGACGCGGACGTCCACCTCGGGCTCGTCCTCCAGCGCCGAACGGCGCATGCTGTAGCCGAAGTAGATGATCAGGCCGACCACGAGCCAGGCGCCGAAGGCGATCCACACGCTCAGCGACATGCTGAACATCAGGTAGGCGCAGGAGAGCACGCCCAGGACCGGGGTGACCGGGGCGCCCGGCATACGGAAGGAGCGCTCGAGGTCGGAGCGGGTCCTGCGCAGCACCAGGACGGCGACGTTGACCAGGGCGAAGGCGAACAGCGTGCCGATCGCGGTGGCGTCGGCGAGCGGGCCGAGCGGGATGAAGGCGGCCAGGGCGGCGATGAACACCGAGGTGATGACGGTGTTGGCGCGCGGGGTGCCCTTGGCGTCGACCTTGGAGAAGGCCTTCGGGATGAGGCCGTCGCGCGACATCGCGTAGAGGATGCGGGTCTGGCTGTAGAGGACGACCAGAACCACGCTGGCCAGCGCCAGGACGGCGCCGGCGGCGAAGACGACCGCCCAGATCGGGGTTCCGGTGACCATGGTCAGGATCCCGGCCAGCGTGGTCTCGCCGTCCGCGAAGTCGTTCCAGTTGAGGGCGCCCACGGCGCTGAAGGCCACCAGGCAGTAGATCGCCGTCACCAGGATCATGGAGAACATGATCGCGCGCGGAAGGTCGCGCTGCGGGTTCTTGGCCTCCTCGCTGGCGGTGGAGGCCGAGTCGAAACCGATGTAGGAGAAGAACAGGGTGGCTCCGGCCGCGGAGACGCCGGCCATGCCCATCGGCATGAAGGGCGCGAAGTTGCCCCGCTGGACGGCGGTGATCGCGATGGCCACGAACATGACCAGGATGAGGACCTTGATCGCGACCATGACGGCGTTGACCCGGGTGCTCTCGCGCACCCCGGCGAGCAGGGCGAACATCGACAGGAGGATGACGACCGCGGCGGGCACGTTGACCACGCCGCCTTCCAAGGGGCCGGCCAACAGCGCGGGGGGAAGCGCCAGTCCGGTGGTCAGGTGGAGTAGCTCGTTGATGTACTGCCCCCAGCCGACGCCGACCGCGGCGATGGAGACGCCGTAGGTGAGCATCAGACACCATCCGCACACCCAGGCCATGAACTCGCCCATGGTGGCGTAGGAGTAGGAGTAGGCCGAACCGGAGGCGGGGATCATCCCGGCCATCTCGGCGTAGGCCAGCGCGGAGAACAGGGCGGTGATGCCGGCCAGGACGAACGCCACGATGACGGCGGGGCCGGCGATGGGCACGGCCTCGCCCAGGACCACGAAGACACCGGTGCCCAGGGTGGCGCCGATACCGATCATCGACAGTTGCCAGAATCCCATGGTGCGGCGTAGACCGCTGTCGCTCTCGGTCTCGGCCACCAGCTTCTCGACCGGCTTGCGTCTGCTCAGACGCCGACCGAGTGTGGGCGCGACCGTGTCCCCCTTGGCGGGTGTCTTCTGGTCAACCACGAATCGACTCCTCGATGTTCTGCGGGTGGACACGGAGGGGATAACGCCGCATCAGACCAACGGAATCCCAAATGTGCCCCAGGCAACATTAATGCTGTTGCCTGAGTAACATGACCCACATTCGTTGCGTTTGTCGTGTTCAGTCGCCTTGTTCGTGCGTATCCACGCAAGAAAACGTCACCGAACGTGACACTTGCCACAGATGGATACCCTGGGTAACAGCGCTTTTCTGACCTGCGACGACATCACTCGACACCCACCGGCACCTGTAAGCGCCACCGTCGGCGGGCTGTTCCCTCCCCCGGAAACGAGTGAGGGGGAGCACGGCCCACGCCGTACTCCCCCTCACGAACGCTCGATCCCCGCGGGGCCGAGCGTGGGATCAACCGGTCACCGAGACACTGGGCTCACCCTCGGCCCCGGCCTCGCCCATCTCCTCGGCGATGCGCATGGCCTCCTCGATGAGGGTCTCGACGATCTTGGACTCGGGCACGGTCTTGATGACCTCGCCCTTGACGAAGATCTGACCCTTGCCGTTACCCGAGGCCACACCCAGGTCGGCGTCACGCGCCTCACCGGGGCCGTTGACGACGCAACCCATGACGGCCACGCGCAGCGGCACCTCCAGGCCCTCCAGACCGGCGGTGACCTCCTCGGCGAGCGTGTAGACGTCCACCTGGGCGCGGCCGCAGCTCGGGCAGGAGACGATCTCCAGGCCGCGCTCGCGCATGCCCAGCGACTCCAGGATCTGGGCGCCGACCTTGACCTCCTCCGCCGGCGGGGCCGACAGGGAGACGCGGATGGTGTCGCCGATGCCCTCCGAGAGCAGGGCGCCGAAGGCCACCGAGGACTTGATCGTGCCCTGGAAGGCCGGGCCCGCCTCGGTGACGCCCAGGTGCAGCGGGTAGTCGCAGGCCTGCGACAGCAGACGGTAGGCGTTGACCATCACGACCGGGTCGTTGTGCTTGACCGAGATCTTGATGTCCCGGAAGCCGTGCTCCTCGAACAGCGAGCACTCCCACAGCGCGGACTCCACCAGCGCCTCGGGGGTGGCCTTGCCGTACTTGGCCAGCAGACGCTTGTCGAGCGAACCGGCGTTGACGCCGATCCGGATCGGGGTGCCCGCCTCACCCGCGGCCTTGGCGATCTCGGCGACCTTGTCGTCGAACTTCTTGATGTTGCCCGGGTTGACGCGCACGGCCGCGCAACCGGCCTCGATGGCCGCGAACACGTACTTGGGCTGGAAGTGGATGTCGGCGATCACCGGGATCTGCGACTTCTTCGCGATGATCGGCAGCGCGTCGGCGTCGTCGTTGGTGGGCACGGCCACCCGGACGATCTGACACCCCGTGGCCGTGAGCTCGGCGATCTGCTGGAGGGTCGCGTTGATGTCGGAGGTGCGGGTCGTCGTCATCGACTGCACGGACACCGGGGCGTCACCGCCCACGGGAACGTTCCCGACCATGATCTGCCGCGTCTTGCGCCGGGTCGCCAGCGGGCGCGGCGGAGTTGCGGGGATACCGAGATCGACGGTCACGCTTGATTCACCTCGTCTGCCGCCGGAGGGGGGCGGCACTTGATGTCGCGGTTCGTGGGAGCGAGGGGCGCCGAAGCGGCGCCGGCTCCGCGTTCGGGTGCACCGTTCGGTCGGCCGATGGGCCGTGCCGTCGTTCCCGGAACGCGCACCCAAGGTTACCCGCCTCCGAAGCACCGCTCCGCCCCTCGTGGCGGCACTCACACCGGTTCGTCCCCTGTTCACCCCCGTATCCGCCCCGAGACGCGCCGAGGGGCACGGATGTTCCGTGCCCCTCGGTGGTCTTTCGGCCCGGCCGGATCGATCAGCCGAACAACAGGACCGGGTTGAACAGATCGGCCACGAGCAGGATGACGCTGAACACCAGGAAGCAGGCCACCACCACATAGGCCACGGGGGTGAGCATCGCGATGTCCACCGGCCCCGGGTCGGGGCGTCGGAACAGGCGCGCGGCCCCGCGCTTGATCGACTCCCAGATCGCCCCGGCCATGTGCCCGCCGTCCAGCGGCAGGATCGGCACCAGGTTGAAGGCGAACAGGAAGAGGTTGACGCCCGCCAGGATGCTGATCATCAGCGCGGCGGTGTCCGCGACCGGCAGCCCCTGCGACATGATCTCGCCGCCGATGCGGGAGATGCCGACGATCCCGACCGGTGAGTCCTCGGTGCGCTGTTCCCCCAGGAAGGCGGCGCCGAACACCTCGGGCACCTTGCTCGGCAGGGCGATGATCGCCTGGCCGACGTTGACCAGCATGTCGCCCGTCTCGGAGGCGGACTCGGCGACCGTGAGGGTCTCCCGCTCCTTGGCGAAGACGATGCCCAGGAAGCCGACCGTCTCGCTCTCCAGGACACGACGGCCCTGCTCGTCGTAGACGTGGTCGCCCTTCTCATCGGTCTCGTAGATGAAATCGCCCTGGGCGTCACGGGCGGGCAGTTCGCTCTGGATGATGTCGACGGTGGTGGTGAAACGCTCCCCGTCCCGCTCGACACCGAACTCGGTCGGGCCGTCGGCCGCCCGGATCTCCCGGTTGGCGTCGACCCACTCGGGGGTCTCGGTGCCGCCCACGGAGACGATCACGTCGCCGGGCAGCAGCCCCGCCTCCGCCGACGGGGTCGGCGGCAGGTCGTCGGTGCACTCGGTGGCGGTACTGCCCATGGGAGCCACACACTCGGTGACCAGGCCGATCTCGGTGGTGTCCTTGTAGACGCCGATGCCCATGAAGAGCACGCCCAGCAGGGCGACGCCCAGGATCAGGTTCATCGCGGGACCGGCGAACATGACGATCAGACGCTTCCAGGGTGAGCGCTGATAGAACTGCCGGTCCTCGTCCTCGGGGCTCAACTCGACGTAGGAGGCCTCACGGGCGTCCTCGGCCATGGCCCGCCACCGGGACATCTTCTTCGCGCTCTGATCCGCCTCGCGACGGGACGGCGGGAGCATGCCCACCATCCGCACGAAACCGCCCAACGGCACCGCCTTGACGCCGTACTCGGTCTCGCCGCGCTTCGTCGACCACAGGGTCTTGCCGAAGCCGACCATGAACTCGGTGCACTTGATGCCGAACATCTTGGCCGTGGCCATGTGGCCGAGTTCGTGCCAGGCGATCGAGAGCAGCAGTCCCAGGACGAGCAGGATGATCCCGACCACGGTCAGCAGCACGACCATGTATCTCTCCTCAAGCCAGAATCGGTCCTCAGCCGCGCGCCAGCAGCTCGCGCGCGCGGGTTCGGGCCCAGGTGTCGGCGGCGTACACGTCGTCCAGGGTCAGGGTCGAGGCTCCCGGGCGGTCCGTCCGCTGGTGTTCAGAGACTACCTGGGAGACGGTGTCCATGATCGCCGGGAACGCGAGCCTTCCACCGAGAAAGGCGTCGACGGCCTCTTCGTTGGCCGCGTTGTAGACGGCCGGGGCGGTGCCGCCCTCGGCGCCGACCTCGGCGGCGATCCGCACGGCGGGGAAGGCCTCCTCGTCCAGGGGCTCGAAGGTCCAGCTCTGGGCCTTGGTCCAGTCCATGCCCGGGGCGGCGTCCGGCACCCGTTCGGGCGCGCCGAGGCCGTAGGAGATCGGGATCATCATGCTCGGCGGGCTGGCCTTGGCCAGGGTGGTGCCGTCCACGTACTCGACCATGGAGTGGACGATCGATTGGGGGTGGACGACCACGTCGATCCGCTCGAAGGGGATGTCGAACAGCAGGCTGGCCTCGATGACCTCCAGACCCTTGTTGACCAGGGTCGCGGAGTTGACGGTGATGACCGGGCCCATACTCCAGGTCGGATGGTCGAGCGCCTCGGCCGGGGTGACCTCGGCCAGGTCCTCTCGCTTACGGCCGCGGAAGGGGCCGCCGCTGGCGGTGATGACGAGACGACGCACCTCGTCGCGGCGGGCGTGCACCAGCCCCTGGGCCGGGCTGGCCAGCTCGCCCTCGGGCAGATACGGGAAGCACTGGGCGAGGGCGTAGTGCTCGGAGTCGACCGGGACGATCTGCCCGGGGGCGGCCAGGTCGCGCACCAGCGGGCCGCCGATGATGAGGGACTCCTTGTTCGCCAGGGCCAGGGTGGTCCCGGCGCGCAGCGTGGCGAGGGTGGACTCCAGTCCCAGGGCCCCGGTGATCCCGTTGAGGACGACGTCGCAGGGGGAGCCGGCCAGCTCGGCCACGCCCTCGGCCCCGGTCAGCACCTCCGGTGAGGCCCCCCGCTCCTTCAGCGGACGGGCGAGCTCGGCCGCCCGTTCGGGGTCGGCCACCGCCACCCGCTCGACGCCGAGCCGTGCCGCCTGCTCGGCGAGCAGATCCACGCGTCCGCCGCCCGCGGCCAGCCCCACCACCCGGAAACGTCCGGGGTTGCGCAGGACGATGTCGATGGCCTGGGTCCCGATGGATCCGGTGGACCCGAGGATCACTACTGTTCGCTGCTGTTCTTCTCGCACCGTCCCATTGTCGCCCACCGGCACGGGGCTCCGCCGTGCTTCGGGGTTCCTCGACCCGGGCGACATCGTGGCGTCACGGGAGGTTTACAGGCGGGCGCGTATCGCTTAACTTGACCACTGAGTAAGTTACCTCACAGTAAAGTGAGACGCCGAACACGGCCGGTCCGACCGAACGCCGGCCCTCCCCCCGATGGTGAGGCGCGACGACCCATCGGAACCTCTCCCCCGCCCCGAACGAGGTTTCGCCATGATCCCCGTCAGAACCCGTGCCCGCGTCGGCACGCTCCCCCGTGTACTCGCCCTGGCGGTGACGACCGTACTCGTCGCCGCGTTCCTGTCCCCGGCCCCCGCCGCCGCCCAGAGCGTGGGCTCCACCATCACCTACGAGACCATCGCCGGCCACGGCGGCACCGAACTGAGGGCCAAGGTCATCACCCCGACCGGTGTCGAGGGCCCGCACCCGCTCCTGGTCATGCCCTCCGCCTGGGGCACCCCGCACATCCTCTACGTCGGCGCCGCCAAGAAGCTGGCAGAGGAGTCCGGCTACCAGGTGGTCGCCTACACCTCCCGGGGCTTCTGGGACTCCGAGGGCGGCATCGAGGTCGCCGGCCCCGAGGACCGCGCCGACGCGAGCGCCGTCATCGACTGGGCCCTGGAGCACACCGAGGCCGACCCCGAGCGGATCGGCATGGCCGGCATCTCCTACGGCGGCGGCATCAGTCTGCTGACCGCCGCCGAGGACGACCGGATCGGAGCGGTCGCCTCCATGAGCGGCTGGGCCGACCTGGGCGCCTCCCTCTACCCCGGCGAGACCGTCGACGTGCAGTCCGCCGAACTCCTGCTCCTGGCCGGCAACCTGCTCGGGCGCCCCGGAGCGGCTTTGGAGGAGATCGAACGCGAATACCGGCGCGGCAACATCCAGCCCGCCCTCGACCTGTCCCCGGACCGTTCCGCCGCCACCAAGGTGGACCGGATCAACGAGAACGGGACCGCCGTGATGATCGCGCACGGCTGGAACGACGGGATGTTCCCGGTCGGGCACATCACCGACTTCTACGAACGGCTCTCGGGCCCCAAGCGGCTGATGCTCACCCCCGGAGACCACGCCACCCCCGAGGCCTTCGGCGCCGTGGGGCTGCCCAACGAGGTCTGGGAGGACCTGGCCCGCTGGTTCGACCACCACCTCAAGGGCGAGGACAACGGGATCGGCTCCGAGGACCCCGTGCGCGTCAAGCCCAACAACGGCCGCGGCGGATGGACCTCGCACCCCGACTGGGCCTCGGTGACCACCGGGACCGACGAGTACTACCTCGGGGAACCGAGCAAGGACTGGCTGCGCTGGCAGAGCTCCGGCGCCATGGAGACGGAACCGGCGACCGGCTGGGACTACGACTTCCGGACCGGGATCGGCACGACCGCGCGCAGCGGGACGGTGATCCTGTCGGGCGCGCTCCAGCAGTTCTTCGACGTGCCCACCGGGGTCCTGCTGCCCACCGTGGACCGGTACCGGGCGGCCGTGTGGACCAGCCCCGCCTATCCGGACGGCGCCCGGGTCGCCGGCACCCCCGAGGTGACGTTCACGTTCACCCCGACCGCCGTGGACCAGTCGGTGTTCGTGTACCTGTACGCGATCGACTCCCGGGGAGTGGGCTCGCTGCTGAGCCACGCCCCCTACACCCTGCGCGACGGCACCCCCGGCACCCCCGTGACGGTGGAGACCGAACTGTCGTCGGTGGTGTGGGACGTCCCCGCCGGACACCGGCTGGCGGTCGTGGTCGACAGCCGCGACGCCCGCTACCTCTCCGAGAGCACCGTCGGCCACCGCGTCGAGGTGACCTCCCCCGAGGAGAACCCCACCCGCGTCTCCATTCCCCTGTCTCTTTAGTGTTCGCTTCGGCCACCCCACCCCCTGCGGTGAGATAGGAGGGTGGGCGGCCGTCGCACCCCCTGGGGTTGTTGTAGGAGACCGTGCACCGGTCACCACAGGGGGTGACGGGGTACCTGCCCTTCCCACCTCAACCACCTCGAGGGGCGCTCGTTCAAGAGAAGAGCCAGAACGAACACGGCCGGGCCAAAACCGGACACTCGGGTGCCCGAAAAACCTGCGACACAAACCCGAAGTAGCTAAAGGGTTACTCCGGGTATGGAAAGATCGTGGGCATGACCTCGTCCACCACATACAAGATCCTCGCCCCGTTGGCCGCGGCCGCGGTGGCCCTCGGGGGGCTGGCGATGATCGACCGGCTCCCCGAGCCCGCATCGGCCGTCACACAGGCCCTCTACACCTCGTCCGAAACCCCGACCGAATCCTCGGACCCCTCCGACGATCCGGCCCGTTCCCCCCAGGCCGCCGCCACTCGTGTGGACGGGGTCGCCCACCAGACCGGGGCCCTCACCGAGGCCCAGAACACCCGCGTCCTCGACTACTGGACCAGCGAGCGGATGGCGTCGGCCCAGCCGATCACCAGCCTGCTCGACTCCACCCTCGACCTGGCCTCTCCGAGCGGAGCCACCGAGACCGAACCGCAGGCCTCCCGCCCCGACAGCGACGGCGAGCGCTGGAACGACGGCGGTCTGGTCACCCGCACCACCGGCAAGGTGTACCTGACCATGGACGGACGCGACTTCACGTGTTCGGCCTCGGTGGTGGACTCGGCCAACAAGAGCACGCTGGTCACCGCCGGCCACTGCGCCAAGGACGGCCGCGGATCCTGGGCCCGCAACTGGACCTTCGTGCCCGGCTACGCCGACGGGGAGAGCCCCTACGGCAAGTACACCGCCCGTGACCTGATGGTCCCGCCGCGGTGGGCCGACAAGGCCGACGACAGCTACGACTTCGCGATGGTCGTGCTGAACAAGAACGGTTCCACCGCGGTGCAGGACGAGGTCGGCGCGCAGCGGATCTCCTTCGACACCTGGACCGACGAGCGCGCCCGGCAGGGGGTCCAGGTGTACACCTTCGGCTACCCCTCGGCCTCCCCGTTCGACGGCAGCTCGCTGCACTACTGCTCGGGCCGGACCGTTCCGGACACCGGCGGCACCACCGCCAACGGCGTGCGCTGCACGATGACGCAGGGCTCCAGCGGCGGCCCCTGGTTCTCCGACTTCGACCCGGCCACCGGGCAGGGCACCATCTCCTCGGTGGTGAGCTTCAAGTACGCCGACGACCGCAACACCCAGTACGGTCCCCGGTTGGGAGCCGAGGCCCGGCAACTGTTCGAGCACGCGAGCGGGGTCTGAACCGCCCTCCTCTCGAACCTCGCGAACACGGCCGGCGGCCACCCGTTCTCCCGGGTGACCGCCGACCGTTCGTCGTCCGCCCCTCGGGCCGGACCGCCCCTACAGGTCGATACCGGTGAGGACCATGACGCGCTCGTCGGTGAGGTCGGTCATCGCGGAGCGCACGCCCTCCTTGCCCACGCCCGAACCCTTGACGCCGCCGTAGGGCATCTGGTCGGCGCGGAAGGTCGGCACGTCGCCGATGACCACGCCGCCCACCTCCAG
Organism: Nocardiopsis alba DSM 43377; assembly: GCF_000341225.1. Classification (GTDB taxonomy): domain Bacteria; phylum Actinomycetota; class Actinomycetes; order Streptosporangiales; family Streptosporangiaceae; genus Nocardiopsis; species Nocardiopsis alba. Next base: position 1,510 of record NZ_ANAC01000006.1, on the reverse strand, counting down.
CTCGCGGTGGGCCCGGAAGGCGGTGGGCAGGTCGCGGGTGAACACCCCGGCCTGGAGGCCGTAGTCGCTGTCGTTGACGGCGGCGAAGGCGGCGTCGGTGTCGGCGACGCGCTGGACGACCAGGACCGGCCCGAAGACCTCCTGACGCACCACCTTGGCGTCGGCGGGGGCGTCGGCCACGACGGTGGGGGCGACGGTCACCCCGCCGCGGACGCCTCCGGTGAGCACTCGGGCGCCTCCGGCGACCGCCTCCTCGACCCAGGAGACGACCCGCTCGGCGGAGGCCTCGTCGATCAGCGGGCCGACGTCGGTCTTGGGGTCGGCGGGGTCGCCGGTCCCGAGCGTCTCCACCTCGGCGACCAGGCGCGCCACGAAGTCGTCGTGGACGGCGTCGGTGACCACGACGCGCTGTACGCCGATGCACACCTGCCCGGCCTGGTTGTTGCCGAACAGCGCGATGCGCTTGGCGGCGTGCTCCAGGTCGGCGTCGTCCAGCACCACGGCGGCGGCGTTACCGCCCAGTTCGAGGGTGACGTGCTTGTGCGGGGCGCGTCGCTGGATCTCCCAGCCGAAGGCGCCGCCGGTGAAGGAGACCACGGGCAGCCGCTCGTCGACGATCAGGGAGGCGGCCGACTCGTTGGGCATGGGCAGCACCGAGACCATGCCGCGGGGCAGGTCGGTCTCGGCGATGATCTCGCCGAGGATGAGCGCGGTCATCGGGGTGGCGGGCGCCGGCTTGAGGATGATGGGGGCGCCCACGGCGATGGCGGGGGCGATCTTGTGCGCGACCAGGTTGATCGGGAAGTTGAACGGCGAGATGCCCAGGATCGGGCCCTTGGGCACGCGCCGGATCAGGGCCATGCGGCCGACGCCGCCGGCGTCGGTGTCCAGACGCTGGAGCTCTCCACTGTCCCGGCGGGCCTCCTCGGCGGCCCAGCGGAAGACCGACACGGCGCGACCGGCTTCGGCGCGGGCCCACTTGATGGGCTTGCCGCTCTCGGCGGTGATCACCTGGGCGATCTCCTCGGCGCGTTCGCCGATCCGCCGCTGGATGTGGTCCAAGGCGGAGGCCCGCACGTGCGCGGGCAGGGCCGCGGCCTCGGCGGCGACCGCGTGGGCGGCGGCCACGGCCTCCTCGACCTGCTCCGGGGTGGGCACGGAGACGGTGCCCGCGGCCTCGCCGGTGTAGGGGTTGAGAACGGTCATCTCGGTGTCGCCGGTCGCGGCGGTGCCGGCCAGCCAGAACGGGTGCGTGGTCATGTCGGCGACGCTAACCGCCGCTCAGGCCGGTCCGCCTTGTCCACCCTTGCCAAACGAGGGCCCGCTCTTGGCCACAGTGGAGTAGTGGCCGGTCTCCGAGGCCGGATCGTCGGTGCTCGGCGGCATGATGGCCGTCCACGACCCGGGAAGGGACCCACAGGATGAGCGTCGGCCTCTACTACACCGCCCATCGCGACACCCCGCTGTCCGACGACGAGCGCGCCGTCCTGACGAGGATCGTGGACGAGGG
>NZ_ANAC01000005.1 GCF_000341225.1 Nocardiopsis alba DSM 43377 | reverse complement strand
GGAGGAGCCCCGCCACAGGCTCGCGGAGTGGCGGGAGAGCGGTGAGGTCGCCGAGGACCTCGTCGACCCCGGGGAGATCTTCGAACCCCTGGCCCCGTACTCGATCGGTGAGCGCCCTCGCGAGCTGTTCGCCGGGTCGAGCAGACTCTCCTCGCCACACGCGGGGTTCGAGACGCTGATGGCGCAGGTCCGCCACTACCTGGCCGCCCTCACCCGGCTCCGCGAGGCCCTGCCCGACGCGGAGTGGCGGGTGCACGTCGACGACCTGGACGTCCCCTGGGTCGAGGGACGCTACGTCCTGGAGGCGAAGATGTGAGCGTCGGGCGATGATCTTCGGTCAACCGCTGGCGTCCGGGCGATCCTTGGTGGACAGTGGTGGGTGAGGGTCCCGTCGAGGTGTTCGGTCGGACCCTCGGGTCCACCGCAGTCGACGGGAAACCCGGGAGTGCCCATTGCCGCTGGTCCACCGCACGCTCGTCACCGTCCCGGGGGACGACGGAGACCTGGTCGCCGTCACCTCCTCCGTCCTCTCACGGTGGTTGAGCAAGCGCGGTAGTTCCGGTGTGCGCGTGGGTTTCGACGTCTCGGGGCGGCACGATCTCAGCAACCGTTCCCGCGCTCTGGTGGTACGGCACGACAATGCCGACGAAGGCCTCACCTTCCTGCGTCTGACCACCGAATCCGAGAAACCCGACGGGCTGTGGCGCACCCTGATCACCGTGGTGGTCGACCCGGCCCTGTCCCCGAAACGGCACCTGTGGCTGGACATGACGGTCGACCCGGACCCCGGCACGCCCTCGGAGATCTCCCGGTTGGACGTGATGCCTCCCGAGGCGGCGCGCATGCTGTTGGACGCGGTCGACGCCCACGACGGCGCGTGCCCGATGCCGTCCGTGCCGCGCATCGTGCGCGGTCGTGACGAGGCCGACGTGGCCGCGCTGCACGCCTCCGTGCTCGATCCCCTTCGGCGGGCGGCGATCGTGGCGACCGGGGCTCCCCCGGACGTGACCGTCGCCGACTGGCGCGACTCCATGGCCGGGGCTCTGGCCCGATGTACCGGCATGTGCGCCGGATACGTGCTGGACGCGGCCGCCCTGGAACGGATGGAGCGGCTGCTCCCTCCAGGGCTGGACATCCCGGACGGCGGGATGCGCACCTTCCTGCCGGGGGTGGACCCCGACGACGAGGAGGACGCCTCACGCCACCCTCGGATGGGTCCGGCCACGCTGGACACCGCCCGGCAGGGGCCCCGGGTCCGCAACTGGGTGGGGGCGACCCTGGCCCGAGGCGTGCGCGACAGCGCCCTGGCCCAACGGCTTCCGGGGCCGCTCCGGGCGATCGACGCCCTGTTGAGCGAGGAGACCGACGATCTGCGTCGATCCCGTGCCTCGCTTCCGCCCGCCCCTTCCCCCGTCCGACTCCAGGGGCCGGATACGGAGTCTCCGCCGGTGCCGGAGCAGGCCGAGGCGGTGGCCCGGGAGAGACAGGCGCGAAGACTGCGCGAGGAGGTCCGCAGACTCAACGCGCGGCTCGCCGAGCTGGCGGAGGAGCACCACCATCTGCTCGCCGAGACCGCCGACCTGACCGAGGAGCTGGACACCGAACGCGAGAACGCGCGGCTGGCCCGCTACGAGGCGCGGTGGCTGCGCGAGCGGATCCGGGAGGAGGGGCTGTTCCGGTTGGCGGCCTCGCCCGCGCCGCGCGACCCCGAGCGGCGACCGCCCACGGGCGTGCCCGAGTTGTTGGAGCGGATCACCGACGACACGGCGCTGCCGCACCTGTTCTTCACCATCGAGGACCACACGGTGTACGAGCTGGCCGACAGCCGTAAGGAGAGTCTGTGGGTGACCCGGGCCTGGGAGGCCCTGACCGCCCTGAACGACTACGCCCGCTACCAGTTCGACAACCCGGGGAGCGGTCTGGGCTTCCACTCCTACCTGCGCGATCAGCCCGACGGCTATCGGGTGATCCCGGTCAAGCGGTTGGCCTCGCAGGAGTCGGACCACGTGCGCAATCGGGGCAAGCTCAACGAGAAACGTCTCTTCCGGGTGCCGACCGAGGTGGATCCGACCGGTCGGGTCCCGATGTACGCGCACATCAAGCTGGACATCGAGTACGGGATCTGCCCCAGGCTGTACTTCTATCCCGACCTGGGGCCGGACACCACCAACCGGGTCTACGTCGGCTATCTGGGCCGGCATCTGCCGGTCCAGCAGTCCAACTGAGCGCCGGTCAGATCACCTCGTGGCCGAAGAGGCGGGCGATCGGGTCCAGCTCGGGCTCCCCGTGGCGTTCCACCATCTCCTTGAAGCGGACCTCCTTGTCGGCGCCGAACCGGCGGACCTTGGCCGCGTAGGTGTCGACGGTGAGGAAGGTCGGCGGGTCGGTCTTGCTGTGGAACTTGTCGGCGTACATGACCAGCTCCTCCTCGGCGGTCTCGGCGAGATAGTCGGCGACCGGGACGGGGAGCCCCTGTTCGCGGACGTCGCCACTGGTGACCCCGACACCCGTGTGGTGCGAGCAGAACCGGCACAGGGTCTCGGGCAGCCCTTCGCCGGCCAGGAGTTCGTGGCCGAGCACCCCGTGGGCGACGTAGCGGGAGGAGTCGATGTTCCCGGAGGCGTCGATCAGCCGGTAGACGCCGATGTCGTGCAACAGGCAGCCGGCCCGGACCAGGGCGACGTCGACCCCCGGGTCGGGGCGGTCCAGGAGCCGTTCGGCCACCGCGCACACCGCACGGCAGTGCGTGTACACGCGCTCGAAGGCCTCGGCGGTGGGGGCGTACTTCTCGTGGAGGGCCCGGATCTGGTCATCGGTGGGGATCAGCACTCTCGGAAGCCTAGACGCACGGCCGCGGCTCCGGCGACCGCGCGTACCCTGGGGCCGTGATGGGAACGACGACCGCGACCACCGGGACGGAGACCGTGCCGACCGAGAACGCCACCGCCACGACCGTGCTGGCCGAGGCGGACTGGCGGGAACGCGCCGAACGCCACGCCGCGCGCGTGGACGCGGCCACCTCCGAGCATCTGCGACGCCGGAGCGCGGGCGAGCGCCATCCGGTCGAGGACTTCCTGTTCACCTACTACAACCTCAAGCCCGCCCGGCTGCGCCAGTGGCATCCGGGTGCGGGCACGCTCCTGGCCGGCGAGGCCGCCCGGGATCGGCTCTCGGAGCGCTTCTACACCGAACCGCGCGGCGCCGACGGCGGTGTGGGGCTGGACGTGCCCGCCTTCCTGGCGGCCCGTCCGATCCTGGACTTCGTGGAACGGCTGCTGTCGTCGGTGGCCTCCCGCCCGGCGCACCTGGGCTGTTTCGGGTTGCACGAGTGGGCGATGGTCTACCGCACCTCCGAGGTGAGGCACGGCCAGGTGCCGCTGCGGTTGGGGCACGAGGGCACCGACCGGGTGGTGGAGTCGCACCGGATCCGGTGCTCGCACTTCGACGCCTTCCGGTTCTTCACCGAACCGGCGCGCCCCCTCAACACGCTCCGACCCACCAGGGAGGCCCAGGCCGATCTGGACCAGCCGGGCTGTCTGCACGCCAACATGGACCTGTACAAGTGGGCGTACAAGCTCGCCCCGGCGGTCCCCTCCGAGCTGGTCATGGACTGTTTCGACCTGTCCCGGGAGATCCGCGCGCTGGACATGCGGGCCTCCCCCTACGACCTTCTCGCGTGGGGATACGAGCCGGTGCGGATCGAGACCGCCGAGGGCAAGGCCGCCTACATGGAGTACCAGCGCGACTTCGCCGAGCGAGGCGCGGTGCTGCGGGAACGGCTGCTCGACGTGTGCCGTTCCCTGCGCGCCCACGCCTCCGTCTGACCCCTCAGGGCCGACGCCGCCGGGCGACGCGGTGTCCCCGCCAGGAGCCCACCAACAGCAGGACGACGCCCACGCCCATCGGCACCAGGACGGCGGCGATCTGACCTCTCGGGTCGGGGATCAGTGGGGGCAGGATCGCGGCGGGCAGGAAGAGCAGACCCGCCACGACCGTCCAGCGCGCGGAGGCCTCGTGGACCGCGTACCAGGCGTCCTCGCTCGACCTGGTGTAGGCGGTCCGGATCCCGAAGAAATCGTTGGGCCGGATCCTCCGGCGTGCCCCCATGACCCCCATCACGAGCAGCAGGAGCGCTCCGCCCGCCGTGGTCAGCGTCAACAGGACGAGCGGGCCGAGGGGGATGGTCTCTTCGGCGGCCCGGAGCGGGAGGCTCGCGATCACGCGGTCCCCTTCCGTGTTCAGGCGCCTCTGGGAGGCAGGGCGCAGGCGGCGGTGCCGCCGGGCAGGCGGTACCGGTTGGCGGCCACCGCCCGATAGGCGAGGCGGGTGACCACGCGGACCCCGGGCAGCGCGAGGAGACGGCCCAACGTCCGGTAGGGGAACCGACCGTGCGCCAGCACGCCGGCGATCGCGTCTCCCCCGGCGACCGGGTCTCCGTCGCTCCGGATCAGCCAGGCCTGCTCGTCCGCCTGTTCGGGGGTGAGCCCGAAGGCCGAGAGGTCGACGTCCTGCCAGGCCGCGAACGCGGTGCGGGTGCGCACCCGCTCACGGGCGAAGTCCACCGAACGCCGGCAGAACCCGCAGTCCTCGTCGTAGAGGAACAGGCCGGCGGAGGGGATGTGGGGTGTCTCGCGAGAATGTCCCATACCCCCTTCCTACCCGGGGCCGGGGTCCGTCGCCCATTCTCCCGCCGAACGGGAACGAGGGGTAGGTCACGGATGTCATGGGACCTCCGTCATGGGTGGGACGCGCGTTCCGTCGGATTTGGGAGAGTGGACGGTATGGCTGCCCTCCTCCGACGGCTCACCGGGCCCGGGCTCGACCCTCGGGGCCCTCGCCCCCACCCGGTGGCGCACGTGGCGTTCGTCGTCACGGTGTTCCTCTCCGCCCTGGTCCGCGTGTTGGACTCCCTCTTCATCGGGGTGGTGGTCCCACCGGGCCTGCCCTACCCCGACGCGTTCTACGTGGGCATGATGCTCTGCGTGGTACCCCTGTGCCTTCTGTGGCCGTTCACGGGGTGGAGCCCCGAGGCCCCCGCCCGGCGCCGGGCCGCCACCGCGTTCTTCCTCGTCCTGGCGATCCCGGTCTTTCCGATCATGGGCTTCGGCGGCAACGCGCTCGTGGCGATCTCCGTGGCCATGGCGGCCTGTGCCTTCGGGGTGCGCGGAGGACTGTTCCAGGCCGCGCTCGTGGGCGCGGTCAACGCCCTGTTCGGACTGTCCCACCCCGCCCTGCCCAACGGGTACGCGCTGGTCAACGGCGCCATCATGATGGGTTACGGCCTCTGCGCGGTCGCCGCGGTCGTGCTGCTCGTGCGCTCCGCCGAGCGGGCGCGTCGCACCCGCGAACTCCTCTCCGAACTGGAACACGCGCACGAACTGCTGCGCCGGCACGCCGCTCGGGATCGGGAACGCGCCATCGACGACGAGCGCGCCCGTATGGCCCGCGAGATGCACGACAGCACCGGACACCACCTCAGCGCCGTCCATCTGTGCCTGGCCAACGCCGAACGGGCCCTGGCGGAACTGCCCGATCAGGTCCCCCACGAGCTGCGCGAGGAGCTGCGCACCGACGTCTCGCAGGCACGTGGGCTCACCAAGGAGGCGCTGGCCGACACCCGCCGCTGGGTCCGGGCGCTCAAACCGCTCTCCCTCACCGAACGTTCGGGCCCCGAGGCGCTGCGCTCGCTCACCGAGTCGTTCGGTCGGCTGGGTGTGGCGACCTCCTTCACCACCACCGGCGTCTGGCCCGAGGGGACGGACGGGGAGGCCGACCTGATCGCCTTCCGGTGTGTGCAGGAGGCCCTGACCAACGTGCTGCGCCACTCCGACGCCGACCGGGCCGAGGTCCTGGTGCGCGCCCTTCCCGAAGAGCTCGACATCACCGTCTCGGACGACGGTCGGGGCCCCGGCGACCGGGTTCCCGGGTTCGGGCTGACCGCCCTGCGTGAACGGATCTGCGCCTTGGAGGGGACACTGGAGGTCGGCCCGGGCGAGGAGGGCGGGTTCCGGCTGCGGGCCCGGATCCCGACCGCGGCACACGAACGACGGACGGAGGCGGCGCGATGAGCGAGCGGGTACGGGTCCTGTTGGTGGACGACCATCGGATCGTGCGGCGCGGCCTGGCCCGGCTGTTGGCGGCGGAGGGCGACATCGAGGTGGTCGGCGAGGCCGCCGACGGTGTGCAGGCCCTGGAACTGCTCGCCGACACCGCGCCCGAGGGTCTCCCCGACGTGGCCCTGGTGGACGTGCACATGCCCCGGATGGACGGCACCGAGCTGGTCCGGCGGCTGGCCGTCGAGTACCCGGGGACGTCCGTCGTGGTCCTGACCGGACTGGCCGAGGACGAACACCTTCTGGCCTGTCTGGGCGCCGGCGCCCGGGGCTACCTGCTCAAGGACGCCGAGCCGGAGGAGGTCGCTGAATCCGTCCGGCGCGCAGCCCGTGGGGAGAGCGTGCTCTTCGGGCACGCCGCCGAACGGCTGATCGCCACCCTGGCGCCGTCCCCGTCCGCCCCGTCGGCGGGGCCGGAGGCCGCTCTTTCGCCTCCGGCCCGCCACGGGCTCACCGAACGGGAGACGGACGTGGCCCGTCTCGTCGGCGGGGGCTCCACCAATCGGGAGATCGCCCGAACGCTGCACCTGTCCGAGGGCACGGTCCGCAACCACGTCACGAACATCCTGCGCAAACTCGACCTGCGCGACCGCACCGCCCTCGCGCTCTGGCACGCCGAACGCTCCTGAGCCCGACGGCTCCGGTCACCAGGTGGTCAGGAGCGACCAGCCGGAGAGGCCGGCCAGGGTCAGCGAGAACAGCGTCGAGAACACGAAGACCGTCACGTGCAGCCATCGGAACCGGCCGGCCTCCACCGGGACCCGACGCCACTGCCACACGCCCAGCGCGAGTCCGGCGACGGCCAAGGCGACCCCCGCGGCCCACACCGCCGGAGGTACCACGCTCCAGGCGCCGTTGCGCAGGATGTACAGGAGCCAGGCCAGGGAGCCCAGCCCCAGCGAGACGATCCGCATCCGGTCCAGGGGCCGCTGCGTGATCAGGGTGCGGCGACGCAGGGCCAAGGCGAACAGCAGGGTGGGGGCGAGCAGGGACAAGGACACCGTGAGCACGAGCTGCACGGGCGCCGTCCGGACCGAGGGAACGGGTTCCGGGTCCTCGCCCAGCAGCGCGAAGCCGAGCGCCGGGGCCTCCACCCCGAAGCTGTTGGCCATGATCACGACGGAGCGTTCGCCGTCGGTGGCGATCATGGAGCGGCTGCCCAGGGTGCCTCCGCTGTGCCAGGACACCTCTCCGACGTCGGGCACCTCCAGAAGGTGCCAGCCCAGCCCCATGTCGAGGCCCTCGGGGGCCGCGCCGGGCAGGGCGGGGTCGACCCGCTCACGGACCGGCTCGAGGGAGGCGAGACCGGGCGCCTCCTCGCGAGCGACGGCGGCCATGAGCCGGGTCAGATCCTCGGGGGTGGACCACACCGCGATCCCGGCGGCGGCGTAGTCGGTGTTGCGCCAGTCCTGGATACGGGCGCCCGCCTCGCCGTGCGGTCCCGCGCCGCCCTCGGGGACCCCGTCGGCGAGGGCGACGGTGGAGTCCATGCCCAGCGGTTCCAGGATCCGCTCCCGGAGCAGATCCGCCCGGTCGATCCCCGCCTCGGTGGCCAGCGCCTCGCCGAGCACCGCGTATCCGGCGTTGCTGTACTGGTAGGAGCCCCGCCCGAACGAGGTCGTACCGGCGACGAACTCCAGCGGGTCCCGGGCCCACCGGTACATGTCGGCCTGCACCACGGCCAGGAGAGAACCCGCCCCCGTCTCGGTCTCGGTGACCAGGCCCGCGTGGTGGGTCGCCAGCTCCTCCAGGGTGATCGAGGCGACCTCGGGGTCGGCGAAGTCCATGTCGGGGAAGACCTCGGCCAGGGTCCGGTCCGGGGACGTCTCGCCCCGTTCGACCATGTCGGCCAGCAGCATCCCGGTGAGGACCTTGACCACGGACGCGGTCTCGAAGGGGGTGTCGGGGCCGACCGGGGTCGACCCGTCGGCGGTCCCCGCGAAGACCCACTCCGCCGCGTCGGGATCGTCGTTGTCGAAGCGGGCCACGGCCAGCCCTTGGACCTGGGCGGGATCGAGGGCGGCCTCGACGTCCGCCGCGAGCCCCGGATCCCCCTCGACCGAGGCGCCGGTCGCGGAACGATGGGGCAGGAGAGGCAGGAGCAGAAGTGTCAGAAGGGCGACGGCCACCCCCGCCGCCAGGGCGATGAGCAGCACACGTCGGGGGGCGGCGGGGGCACGGGGGCGCCGCCGGGGCGCGGAGGTCGGCGGGGTATCGGCCGGTACCGGGGGCGATGCGGGGAAGGACATGCCTCGATCCTTCCGAGGCGTGCCCCTCCCCACCAGTCACGGACGTCATGCCGGTGTCACGTCTTCGACGATGCCCGATGTCACGTGTCGTTCCCCGACCCGTCCACGGCCGGGGAACGATCGTCAGACGTAGGCGACGGCCAGGGCGTAGGCCATCGTGCCGAGCAGGGTCAGCGAGAACAGTGTCGAGAGCACGAACACCGTGACGTGCAGCCACCGGAACCGGCCCGCCTCCACCGGGACCCGGCGCCAGTGCCAGACCCCGACGGTGATGGCCGCGGCCACCGCGCCGAAGGCGAGCGGGAACGCCACCGAGGGCAGATCGGTCCAGACCCCGCCGCGCTGGAGGTAGACCATCCAGGCCAGGTTGCCCAGGCTCAACGAGACGATCCGCATCCGGTCCAGGGGACGCCGGGTGATGAGGGTACGGCGGCCGATCATCAGGGCGAGCAGCAGGACCGGCGGGACGACCAGGAGGAACACGGTCATGCCGAGGACGAACGGTACGGCGGTCGAGGGTTCGGTCAGGGGCTCTCCCGACTCTCCCTCGAGCAGGCCCAGGGCCAGTCCGGTCTCCTGGAGCGTGTAGGAGTTGCCCATGAGGACCACGGCGCGTTCGTCGTCGAACATCACCGTCGTGGAGGAGCCGTAGACCTTGCCGTTGTGGAAGGTGACCTCACGGCCATCGGGGAACCGCAGGTGATGCCAGGCCATCCCGAGGGACATGACCGTCTCCTCGTCCCCGCCTCCGGCCGGCTCCTCCTCGGAGACCTCCCCGGCCGTGGTCACCGCCTCCCGCAGAACCTCGACCGACGAGGCTCCCGGGGCGGTGCCGTCGTCGACGGCCGCGGCCAGGGTGACCAGGTCGGAGACGGTACTCCAGGTGGCGACACCCGCCGGGGCGTAGTCGACGGCGGTCCAGGGGGCCACCCGCACACCCGGTTCGAAGTAGGGCAGGACCCCGCCCTCGGGACGCTCGGCGGATACCTCGGTGTCGTCCATGCCCAGCGGGTCGAGAATCCGTTCGCGCACCAGTTCGGGGTAGGTGCTGTCGGCCTCCGCGGCCAGGGCGTGGCCCAGGACCGCGAAGGCGTGGTTGGAGTAGAGGTAGTGCTCCTTGGAACCGGCCGTGCTGTGGACCAGCCCCTCCACCGGCGGGGTGGCGCTCTCGTAGGGGCCGATCAGGAGCAGGGAGTCGAGGAGCACGGTGTTCTCGTCCCCGGTGGGGACGGCTCCCAGCCCGGAGTGGTGGGTGGCCATCTCCTCGAGGGTGATGGAGGCGACCTCGGGGTCGTCGAAGTCGATGTCGGGGAAGATCTCGGCGAGGGTGCGGTCCAGGGAGGTGTCGCCCCGCTCGACCATCTCGGCCAGCAGCATCCCGGTGATCACCTTCATCACCGACCCCGTCTCGAAGGGGGTGTCGGGCCCGACCGGGGTGGATCCGTCGGCGGTGCCGCCGGAGGCCCATTCGACCGCTTCGGGGTCGTCGAGGTCGAAGCGGGCCACGGACAGCCCCTGCACCTCGACGATCCGATCGCCGAGAATCCGTTCGACGTCGGCGGCCAGCGTCTCGTCACCCTCGATCCCGGTGGCCGGGGTGGCCCGGGCCGGGGCGAACAGGTGGGCGAGGACCGCGGCGATCACACCCACGACCAGGGCGAGCAGCCAGATCCGTCCGGGCGCGGCCGGGCTCTCGCCCCGGCTCCGGGGAGAGCCCGAAGGGGGCGATGGTGGCGCGGTGAGGGTGTCGGAGGACGTCATGCTCCCAGGGTGGTGGAGAGGCGCCGCCCCGGGCCAGTCGCCGCTGTCATCGACGACGCCGTGCGTTCCTCCCCACCTCCACGATGACAACCGTCATATCCCCGGAGAAACCGATGGTGGGCGCGAGTGCCGCCCACCGGCACCCGCGCCCCCGTGGCCGTTCAGCCCGTGCCGTGCACGATCCGTTCGGCGCGTTCCGCGCTGGGGCGGATCTCCCCCGACAGGATCCGCTCCGCGTAGTGGCAGGCCACGCGGTGGGTACCGCTGCCCTGCTCACCGTGGAGCGGACGCAGTTCGGGGCGTTCGGTGTCGCAGCGCTCCTCCTGGCGCCAAGGGCAGCGCGTGTGGAAGCGGCAGCCGGACGGCGGGTTCGCGGGCGAGGGGAGGTCGCCGGCGAGCAGGATGCGCTCGCGGGTGTCCTCCACCGTCGGGTCCGGAACCGGCACCGCCGACATCAGCGACCTGGTGTAGGGGTGCGCGGGGGCCGCGTACAGCTCGTCACTGGTGGCCTCCTCCACGAGGGAGCCCAGGTACATGACGCCGACGACGTCGCTGACGTGCCGCACCACCGCGAGGTCGTGCGCGATCACCAGGTAGGTCAGGCCCAGTTCGTCCTGGAGCTCCTCCAGAAGGTTGAGCACCTGCGCCTGGATCGACACGTCCAGCGCCGAGACCGGCTCGTCGCAGATGATGAGGTCGGGGCGCAGGACCAGCGCTCGGGCGATACCGATGCGCTGACGCTGACCACCCGAGAACTCGTGCGGATAGCGTTTGAGCGCCTTGGCCGACAGCCCGACCTTCTCCAGGGCCTCCACGACACGGGCCCGACGGTCCTCCTCGACCAGGCGCCGGAGCTCCTTGGCCCCGATGCCCTCGGGCACGTCCTCCTTCGATGGGCCGCCGATCCCGTGGGTCTGGAGCCCCTCCATGAGGATCGACCCGATGTTCTGGCGCGGGTCGAGGCTGCCCAGTGGATCCTGGAAGACCATCTGGAGGTTGGCACGCTCGCGGCGCATCTCCTCGGCGGGCAGCCCCGCCAGGTCGCGGCCGTCGAACCAGACCTCGCCCTCGGTGATCTCGTTCAGGCGCAGGACCGCCCGGCCCAGGGTGGTCTTACCGCACCCCGACTCCCCCACCAGGCCGTACGTGCTGCCCCGTTCGATCTCCAGCGAGACCCCGTCGACCGCCTGGACGTGCCCGACGGTGCGGTCGAAGAGCACCCCGCGCCTGATCGGGAAATGGACCTTGAGGTCCTTGATCTGTAGCAGGCTCATCGCCGCTCCTCCTCGTCGTCACCGACCACGGCCGGGCCGTCCAGGACCGTCCGGTCCACCACCTCGGCGTGTTCGATGGGGTTCACGCAGCGGTGGACGTGCTCCGCCTCGTCGCCGTTCTCCAGGCGGACGAGCGGGGGCGGCCCCTGGAGGCACTCCATCGTGTAGTGGTCGCAGCGGGGGGCGAACGCGCATCCGTCCGTCCACGCGATGTTGTCGTTGACCGAGCCGCGTACGGGGGTCAGCGGTTCGCCGCGCGGGGAGTCCAACCGCGGGATGGATCCGAGCAGCCCCACTGTGTAGGGGTGGGTGGGGGCGGCGAACAGGGGACGCCGTTGAGCGGTCTCCACCGCCCGCCCCGCGTACAGGACGTTGATGTCGTCGCACATGCCGGCCACCACGCCCAGGTCGTGGGTGATCATCAGCAGGGCGGTGCCCTCCTCGGTGACCAGGTCCTTGAGCAGCTCGAGGATCTGGGCCTGGATGGTGACGTCCAGGGCGGTGGTGGGCTCGTCGGCGATCATCACGCGGGGCCGGCAGGCCACCCCCATCGCGATGAGCGCGCGCTGGCGCATACCGCCCGAGAGCTGGTGCGGGTATTCGCTCAGGCGTCGGGTGGGGTCGGGGATCCCCACCCGGTGCAGCAGGTCGGCCGCCTCCTTGCGCGCGGCCGCTCCGCGCATCCCCCGGTGACGTTGGAGGATCTCGGTGACCTGGCGTCCGATGGGGATCACCGGGTTGAGCGAGCTGAGCGGGTCCTGGAAGATCATCGCCAGTTGGGAGCCGCGCAGGTCGCGCATCCTTCGGCGTGAGGCCTTCAGCAGGTCCTCGGAGCCGTCGGGCAGCCGCATGACGGCGCTGCCGCCGACCTCGACCCCCCGGTCCGGGAGCAACCCCATCAGGGCCAGGGAGGTGACGCTCTTACCGCAACCGGACTCGCCGACCAGACCCGTGACCCGGCCCTCCTCCAGGGTGAAGGAGACCCCGTCCACGGCCCGTACCTCACCGGACCCGCGTCCGCGGAACACCACGGACAGCTCGTCCACCGCCAACAGCGGCGTGCTGGAACTCATGGTCACCAGGTCCTCTCAGAGGATGCCCCGGCCTTCGAACCGAGGAGAAACCCGGGAAGCGCACCTGCACCTGTCCCAATTTGCTTACTCATGACCTTCCCTTGGTGTAAAACTTGGAGCATGCGGACGGCGTACAAGGTCCGGGCCTACCCGGACTCCGAACAAGCGGCTCAGCTGGGCCGCACGTTCGGATGCGTGCGCCTGGTGTGGAACAAGACGTTGGCCGAACGGCACGCCGCCTACGACCAACGCGGAGAGAAGACCTCCTACAAGCAGACCGACCAAGCACTGACCGAGTGGAAGCGCGGAGAAAACCTGGCGTTCTTGGCCGAGGTGTCCTCTGTACCGTTGCAGCAGACGCTCCGCCACCAGCACACCGCGTTCACTAACTTCTTCTCCGGACATGCCAGGTACCCTCGGTTCAAGAACCGCAACGGCCGCCAGTCGGCGCACTACACCCGCAGCGCGTTCCGCAACAAGAACGGCGAGCTGTTCCTCGCCAAGCACAAGACGCCACTTCGTGTGGCGTGGTCGTTCGACGACGTCGACCTCGCCTCTTTGAACCCGACCATGGTGATCGTCTCCCGTGAGCCCGATGGCCGGTTCTACGTGACGTTCGCGGTGGAGACCGACGACCCTGAAGCCCGACCGGAGACCGGCGGTGAGGTCGGCGTCGACCTCGGAGTGAAGGACTTCGCGACACTGTCCACCGGGGAGAAGATCGCCAACCCGCGACACTTGGAGCGTAAGGCGAAGAACCTGGCCCGCTATCAGCGGATGGTGGCCCGTAAGCAGCGCGGCTCCGCCAACCACCGCAAGGCGAAGAAGAAGGTCGCTACCGCGCACAGGAAGATCCGCGACGCACGCCGGGATTTCCTGCACAGGACTTCCACCCGCTTGGTAGACGAGCACGACGTGATCGTCATCGAAGACCTCAATGTGCGTGGTATGACCGCCTCGGCGAAGGGCACCACTGACGAACCAGGCGAGCAGGTCCGGCAAAAGGCCGGGCTGAACCGGTCGGTGCTGGACGCCGCACTCGGTGAGTTCCGCCGACAGCTGGAGTACAAAGCCGAACGTGCGGGACGAATCCTCGTTGTCATCGACCGGTGGTTCCCCAGCAGTAAAACCTGCTCCGAATGCGGGTACCTGCTCAAGAAGCTCGCGTTGAACACCCGGGCGTGGACGTGCCCGGCCTGCCGCACCCGACACGATCGGGATGTGAACGCGGCGAAGAACCTCCTTGCGGCTGGTCGAGTCGCAGCCCGCGATGCGGGTGACGCCTGTGGAGCTGGTGTGAGTCGGCAAGGGTCTTCCCTTCCGCTGTCGGCGACGAAGCAGGAAACCACTGTTGTGAGGCAGTCCGGCTGAGCCGGGATCGTCCCGGCAGGGACGGTCGGAATCCCCCCTCCCTCAGGAGGGGGGAGAAAGTCAATTCCTCAGCTTCGGGTCGAGCGCCTCACGCAGCGACTCGCCCATGAGGGTGAAGCCGAGCGCGGTGATGATGATGCCCAGGGCCGGGTAGACGGCCAGAGAGGGTGCCGTGGACAGGAACCTCTGGGCTTCGGAGAGCATCGTGCCCCATTCGGGGAAGGAGGCGTCCGGGTTGCCCAACCCCAGGTAGGACAGGGCGGCCGCGTCGATGATGGCGGTCGCCAGGGTGAGCGTGGACTGCACGATCACCGGCCCCATCGAGTTGGGCAGGATGTGGGAGATCGCGATCTTGTGTCCGCGCACGCCCAGGGCCCGGGCGGCCAGCACGTACTCGCGGTTGCCCTGGGAGATCATCGCGCCGCGCAGCAGGCGGGCGAAGATCGGCACCTGGGCGATACCCACCGCCAGCATGACGGTGGTGAGGCTGGGGCCGACGAGCGCGGCGACGGTGACGGCGAGCAGCAGGGTGGGCAGGGCCAGCATCATGTCGATGACGCGCATGATGACGTTGTCCACCTGGCGTCCCCAACGGCCGCCGAGGACCGAGCAGGCCCCGGCGGTGCCGCCGAGCAGGGCGCCGAACAGGAACCCGACGAGGGTGGCGACCACGCCGACCATGAGGGTCTGGCGGGCGCCGATCACCATGCGGGAGAACATGTCCCGGCCCAGGTGGTCCAGGCCCAGCCAGTTCTCGGCGCGGGGGCCGACGAACTCGTTGCGGTTGGGGAAGACCTCGCCGCCCCAGGCCTGTGAGGTGGGGCTGTAGGGGGCGATGAGCGGCGAGAACAGCGCGACCAGGAGGAACACGGCGACGATGACCGCGCCGCTGATGGCCATGGGGCTGCGGCTCATGCGCCGGAAGGCCTCGCGCCACACCCCGGCGCCGTGGCCGTCGTCGGAGCGTTCGCCCATGAGTTCGGCGAGCCGGTCGACCTTGGCCGCCTTGCGCCGGTGGAGCGGGACCCGGTCCTCGGTGGACTCTCGGGGCACGGTGTCCTCTCCGCCGCCCCGGGTCTCGGGGCTCTCGGAGGGGTTCTGGGAGCTCGGTGTCGTTGGCATCACTGGGCCCGCACTCTCGGATCGAGGAGGCTGTACGAGATGTCGACCAGGAGGTTGATGAACACGTACATGGTGGCGATGAGCAGGATGAAGCCGGTCAGGACCGGATAGTCGCGTTCCTGGGTGGCCGCGTAGACGAACGAGCCGATGCCCGGGAAGGCGAAGACGCTCTCGGTCAGGACCGCTCCCGCGAAGAGGCTGCCCGCCAGCAGACCCACGGCGGTGACCACCGGCAGCAGCGCGTTGCGCAGTACGTGGCGGGTGCGCACGGTGTTACGGCGCAGCCCCTTGGCGTCGGCGGTGCGCACGTAGTCCTCGCCCATGACCTCCAGGACGCTGGCCCTGGTCATACGGGTGATGACCGCGAGCGGGATGGAGGCCAGGGCCAGTCCGGGCAGCACCAGGTGGGCGAGCGCGTCCCAGACCACGTCCCACTCCCGGGTCATGAGGCCGTCCAGGACGACGAACCCGGTGATGTCGGTGCGGCTCAGCCCCGGGGAGAGGCGGAAGGCCGAGGGGAACATGCCCAGGCGCTCGGCGAAGATCACCTTGAGGATGAACGCCAGGAAGAAGACCGGCGTGCAGATGCCGAGCAGGGATCCGCCCACGGCCGCGAAGTCCAGCGCGGTGCCGCGTCGGCGGGCCGCCAGATAGCCCAGCGGCAGGCCGATCGTGACGGCGATGATCATGGCGCTCACGGCCAGCTCGAACGTGGCCGGGAACCGGAGGAAGAACTCGTCCAGGACCGGTCGTCCGGTCTGGAGGGAGGTTCCCAGGTCGCCCTGCGCGATCCTGCGCAGGAAGGACAGGTACTGCACCGTGAACGGTTGGTCCAGGCCCAGTGAACGGCGCAGCGCCTCGCGCTGTTCGGCCGTCGCGTCGTCGGGAAGAAGGGCGTACTCCGGGCCGCCCGGCAGTCTTTGGAGCCAGACGAACAGCAGGATCGACAGGCCGCCCAATGTCGGGATCAGCTGTAGGAGTCGCCTGACGATGAATCGCAGCACCTTCGCCGCCTTTCGCCAGTGGTGATGAGAACGGACGCCGAGGCGTCCCCCGCCGGTTCGCGACGGGTCGGGCATGGAGGGAGGGGTCGTCCCCCGGGGGTGAGGCGACGAGGACACCGCCGCGGGAGGGGCACGGGTCACGGGGACCCGTGGGCCGTGAGGGTCGTGACCCTCGTGGGGCCGGGCCCGACCGGTTCGTCCGAACGCGGTCGGGCCCGGGAGATGACCTCACCTCGGATCGGGGAGGCGGGTGTCTACTTCCAGGAGGCCTCGGCGAACATCTCCTGTGTGAGCGGGCTCACGTTCGGGGGCTGGACCTCCGAGGAGAAGACGATCGAGGGCGGGGAGCTGGAGATGGGCAGCCCCGGCAGGACGTCCATCACCATCTCGTTGAGCTCCTGGTAGCCGGCGATGCGCTCCTCCTCGTCCGGGTTGGTGCTCACCTCGGCCATCAGGTCGAACAGCTCCGGCTCGTCCAGGCCCCAGGCGCTGTTGGGGGTGGAGAACCAGGTGCCGATGAAGTTGTAGGCGTCGTTGTAGTCGCCGGTCCAGCCGAGCAGGTAGAGCGGGCAGTTGCCGCTGTCGGTCTGGTTGATGTACTCGGCCCACTCGTAGCTGCTGGCGTTCACCGTCACACCGGCCTCCTGGAGGTCCTCGGTGATGACGTCGAAGATGTCCTTGGGCGCGGGCATGTACGGGCGGGTGACCTCGGTCGGGTAGCAGAACTCGACCTCGAGGTCCTCGTAGCCGGCGTCGGCGAGCTTCTCTCGGGCCAGCTCCGGGTCGTACTCGATCTCGCGCACGTCCGGGGACCAGCCGTCGAGGGTGTCCGGGTGGAACTGCGAGGCGACCTCGCCGCCCTCGGGGAGGATGGTGTCGACGATGCGCTGGCGGTTCACCGCGTGGGAGAGGGCCTCACGGACCTCGAGGTCGGCGAGCGCCTCGTCGTCCTGCTGGTAGGCCAGGTAGAGGACGTTGAAGACGCCTCGGGTGGGCACCTCGAAGCCGGCCTCCTGGAGCGGGCCGACGTCGGCCGGGGCCACCAGGTCGTAGCCGTGGATGTCACCGGCCTCCAGAGCCTGGCGACGGGCGTTCTCGTCCGGGATGGTGCGCAGGAGCATCGTCTCGAAGCCCGCCGGGTCGCCCCAGTAGTCGTCGAAACGCTTGAGGGTGATCTCGGACTGGTCCTGGTCCCAGTCCTCGACGGTGAAGGGGCCGGTACCGGCGACGGTGCCCGCGACCTGGGTGTACTCGGGCAGGGTGAAGTTGCCCTCGTCGCCGCTGATCTCGGCGTCGGCGATGTTCTCCAGGGTGGTGGGGCTCATGATGCCGAAGGCGGCGAGGCTGAAACCACCGGGGTAGAGCGAGGAGTACTCGGTGACCTCGATGACGGCGGTGAGCTCGTCCTGGGCCTCACAGGAGACGTAGCGCGATTCGGGGAGCGAGTCGTCCTCGTTCTCCGCGAATCCGCCGAAGATCTTCTGCCAGTAATAGGAGTTGTTGGAGCTCTGATATCCGCCGCTCAGGTTGTGCCAACGGTCGAAGTTGGCGCAGACCGCCTCAGCGTCGAGGTCGTCCCCGTCGTGGAACTTCACCCCGTCGTGGAGTTTGAAGGTCCAGACCGTTCCGTCCTCGGACTGTTCCCATTCCTCGGCCAGTCCGCCGACGATCTCGGTGCCACCGGATTCGTGTTCGAGAAGGGTGTCGAAAACCTGCCGACTGTAGCGGAAGGTCTCGCCGTCGCTGGCGAGGAAGGGGTCGAGTGCGGTGATGTCACCCGTGGCGGCGAATACGAAAGGCCGGTCGTCGCCTCCGGCGGAGTCGCGGTCGCTCTCCGCGCAGGCTGTCGCCACCAGCGTGAGCGAGGCCGCCACGGCCAAGAGGCCCAGCGGCTTTCGGGGAGTCTTCGTGAACATGGTCCACCTCAGGGGACGGGGGGTTTGGAGACCCGGAACGATGGTGTGGACCTTAGACCGCGCACGCTCCCCCTGGGAAGATAGACGGCTGGGTATTAATACAACCGTTTCACTTCTGTGCCGTGACCCGATGTGGTATTTCGACGCCCGAGTGTCCAGCCCCTTCCCATAAACGAAGAGGGAAAACCTGATCGATCGATCATGCGTTTTCGAATACCTCCGAAAAGAGCATGACCCGATGATCCCATGAATTTACCTTTATACCCTGATGTCTGTTTTCCAGACCTCAGGAGATGCCTTCACCCTCACCGGGAACACACTTCACGGACATACGGAAGGGCCCGCCCGGACGAGCCGGCGGACCCTTCGAACGGACACGGAGACCTCGGACGCTAGCGGGCGCACCAGGAGCGGATACCGGTGCTCAGCAGGGCGATGTTGACGGTGATGGACAACAGGGCCGCACCCGAGCCCGCCAACATCAGCCACGTATCGGCGAGCACCGCCGCCTGGTACAGGGCGTACAGCGCCGTCCCGAAGGCGATCACCGCGCCGAGCCGGGAGAGACGCCACAACGCGTGACCGGCGCGACGCAACGCGAAGACCGACACCACCAGACCGAGGGCGACCAGCACCGACAACGAGATCAGCAGCCACAGGTCCGCCGTTCCGGCGGCGGGGACACCCGCGTCCAGGAGCGCCCAGGCGCGGTAGGACGTCAGGAGGTGCCCCACGGCGGCCACGCACATCAGGACACAGGTCTGCCGCACGTCCAGCGGGGGCCTCACTCCAGGGTGACGCGCGGCCAGCAGGCTCTGCCGGGGCGCGGGCACCACGCTGAAGGGTCGGGAGGCGGAGGGAGGGGACGTTCGGGAGTCTTGCATGACGAACAGGGTCGCGTGCCTCGGCTCGGGACACAAGTGGATCAATGCCACACTCGCCCCACCGTCACCGCGCCGTGACCACCACGATCGACGGTGCCCGAGGGGATCAGACCGCCGCCGACCCGAGCCGCCCCCGCACGTACTCCAGGGCCTCCTCGGCGAGGGGATCCAGGTCGGAACGTACGTCGAACTCCCTCCCCGCCTCGTCGGGGTCGAGCCGCTGCAACGCCTCCAACTGGGAGCGCAACAGCGCGGGCGGCATGAAGTGGCCCTTGCGCGCGGCGATCCGCGCCCGGATCACCTCGTCCGGTCCGTGCATGTGCAGGAACTCCACGCCGGGGGCACCGGTGCGCAGCACGTCGCGATAGTCGCGCTTGAGCGCCGAACAGGCCATGACGGTGGACTCGCCGAGCACCTCGTGAGCGCCGATCCAGTCGGCCAGTTCACGCAGCCACGGTCGACGGTCCTCGTCGGTCAGGGGGTCTCCGGCCGCCATCTTGCGGATGTTGGCCGGGGGATGGAAGGCGTCGGCCTCCGCGAAGGGCAGGTCGAGACGGTTCGCGACCCGTTCGGCCACGCTCGTCTTACCGCTGCCCGACACCCCCATGAAGACAAAGTGCATGGTCTCTCCGTCCGTCGGCACGCCGCCCCCGCGACGCCGCCATAAATAGTGTTACCAATCAATCCGGCTAGGCTTCGACCTGACCCCGCCCCACACCGTCGCGACGGGCAGACCGGGAAGTTCGAGGAAACGACGATGGGCACGACGCATCGCACACTGCACAACCGGGTGCTGGCGGTGCTCGGACCGGCGATCGCCGCGGGCGAGTACTCCGTCGGCCACACCTTCACCCTGAGCGGCCTGGAACAGGACTTCGGGGTCTCCCGAACCGTGGCCCGCGAGGCCGTCCGCGTCCTGGAGTCGATGGGGCTGGTGGTCAGCCGCCCCCGCACCGGAGTCAAGGTCCGCCCCCAGACCCAGTGGAGCGTCTTCGACCCCCAGCTCATCCGCTGGCGCCTGGCCGGAGCCGGACGCATGGCCCAACTCCGCTCCCTCAACGAACTGCGCGCCGCCGTCGAACCCGCCGCCGCGGCCCTGGCCGCCGAACGCGGCTCCCCCGAGGAGCGGGCCCGGCTCGTGGACGTGGCCGAGGAGATGACCCGGACCGGCGACGCCGGCCTGCTGGACACCTTCCTGGAGCTGGACGTGGCCTTCCACCGGCACATCCTGGACCTGTCCGGCAACGAGATGTTCTCCGGCCTGGCCGAGGTCGTGTCCGAGGTCCTCATCGGCCGGACCTCCTACGACCTGATGCCGCACCGCCCCCGCCCGGAGGCGCTGCGCCTGCACACGGCGGTGGCGCGGGCCGTCCGGGACGGGCTGCCCGACGTGGCCGAGGCGGCGATGCGCTCGATCGTGACCGAGGTGAGCGACGCCCTCAAGGAGCCCGGACCGGACCCTCGCTGAACCGTCGCCCCGCATCGCCGCCACCGGTTCACAGCACCAGGGACAGACCGAAGGCGAGCCCGAAGCCGATGAAGCCGATCAGCGTCTCCATGACCGTCCAGGTCTTGAGCGTGGTCTTGACGTCCATTCCCAGGAAGCGGCCGACCAGCCAGAACCCGGAGTCGTTGACGTGCGACAGGGCGGTGGCGCCCGAGGCGATGGCGATCACGATCAGGGCCAGGTCGATGGAGCTCAACCCCGAGGTGGCCTGCACGGCCGGGGCGATCAGACCGGCCGAGGTGGTGATGGCGACCGTGGCCGAACCCTGAGCCACCCTCAGGGCCAGCGCGATGATGAAGGCCGCGACGATCACCGGCATGCCCGTCGACTCCAGGCTGCCCGCGAGCGCGTCGCCGATCCCGCTGGTGCGCAGGACCCCACCGAACATGCCGCCGGCGCCGGTGATGAGGATGATGCCGCAGACCGGACCGAGCGCGCCGCCGACGATCTCCTCCACCCGCTGACGGGTGAAGCGGCCCCGGCTGAGCACGACCATCGTGTAGAGGGCGGTGATGAGCAGCGCGATGGGCGTCTCGCCCACCAGGCGCAGGGACTGGACCCACACGGCGCTCTCGGAGACCGTCCCGGTGGCCACGGCCGTGCCCATGCCGGTGTTGGCGAAGATGAGCAGCATAGGCAGCAGCAGGATGCTCACGACGGTGAGCAGACGAGGCGGGTCCTCGTGCTTCACCTCGCCTCCGGGCAGGAGGTCGTCGGGGGCGGGCAGCTCGAAGCGCTTGCCGGCCCACAGACCGAACAGGTAACTGGCCAGGTACCAGGTGGGGATGGCCAACAGGGCGCCGACGAGCAGCGTCAGGCCCATGTCCGCGCCGATCTCGACGGCGGCCGTGACCGGACCCGGGTGGGGCGGCACGAAGGCGTGCATCACGGCGAAGGCACCGGCCGTGGGCAGCGCGTAGAGCAGGACCGAACCGCCGACGCGTCGGGCGACGCTGAAGACGATCGGCAGCATGACGACGAGGCCGACGTCGAAGAAGATCGGGAAGCCGAACAGGAGCGAGGCGACGCCGAGCGCGAGCGGGGCGCGTCTTTCGCCGAACACCTTGATCAGTGCGGAGGCCAGGACGGCGGCGCCGCCGGTGATCTCCAGCATGCGGCCGATCATGACGCCCAGACCCACCAGGAGGGCGACGTTGGCCAGGGTGCCGCCGAAGCCGTCGAGGAGGGTGGGCACCACCCCGTCGACGGGGATGCCCGCGGCCAGCGCGGTGAGCACGCTGACCAGGACGAGGGCGACGAACGCGTGAAGTCGGAAACGGATGATCAGGAGCAGCAGGAGCGCGATGGCTCCCGCGGCGATCCCTAGGAGGGGACCCGTGCCGTAGACGGGTTCGAAGTTCTCCACGCCGGGGCCTTCCGGTGGACGGGGTGAGGACGGGGGCGGCGGTGCCCTCGGACACTCCGTGACACCGCCTTGACCTGCGCTTGAAACAGGCTCCGAGAATGGTAATACCATTTGTGAGCCTCTGTGAACACCCCCGTGAGAACCTGTGATCCCGAAACGCGACCCGACGGGACCCCGGCCGGAGGATCAGTCGAGCAGCGCCGCGAGACGCTCGGCCTGCCGATCCACCGTCCCCGGCGGGTTACGCCGCACGCCCTCCGCGTCCCGGCACAACAGCAACAGCCACCCCAGCGCCAACAGACGACGGCACCCGACGAGCCGCTCGGACTCCGCCGATGTGAGCGAGAACCCCTTCAGAAAGAGATCCACGTCCAAGGGGTGCTCCACCCAGCTCCCCACGTGCTCGACGATCTCCGCCAGCTCGAAGGCCCGATCACTGCGCCCGAAGTCCTCGAAGTCGACCCGCAGGACCCCGGAGCCGTCCCACAGATAGTTGGCGAGATTTCCGTCCCCGGCCCCCAGCACCTGGGAGACCGGGGCCCTGACCGGAAAGTAGGAGAGCCGGTTCAACGCCTCGTCCGCCACCCGGGCCACATGGGGCGCCATACGAGGACGCAGCTCGGCGACCCCGACGCGCACCGACTCCAGGGCCGTCGCCACCTGCCACGGACGCGGGGCGACCTCGGCGAGGACGTCGGCGGGAAGCGCGGTGTGGATCCGCTCCACCGCCTCGGAGAACGCCCGGACCAGCTCCTCCCGCAGAGGTCGGCCGCGCAGCGTCTCACCGTTCAGCCGCGACATCACCACCACCGGCTCCTCGGCGTCCAGATCCGCCCGCAGCGGGGTCGGAGCCGTACCCGGCGCGTACTCGGCGAGCAGGGTGAGCGCCCGCCACTCCCGGGCGCACTCCTCGTGATGACCGCGCCTGAACCGCTTGGTCACCTCTCCCGGGCCGAACCCGATCGTGTGGGTGTTCCACTGGGTGAAGTTCATGCCGCGCTCCTCGTTCCGGTCGATCGTGCCTTCGGTAGCCGATACGACCACCAAGGGCGGGATCGTTCCCGGACGGCGACATCCCAAGCGTTTCGAGGACAACGCCGACGAGGGCCCTACTCCGGACGCCCCACCCGTACGGATCGAGCGGCGTCGAGGCCCTGCTCAGGCGAGGAGGTCCAGCACCCGGCGCCAGGTCGGCTCGGCCGCCTCCGGGTCGTGGTCGGGGAGGGTGGGGTCGGTGTAGAAGTGCCCGGCTCCCGGATAGCGGAAGACCTCCAGGTCGACACCGCTCTCCCGGGCCGCCTCTCGCAGAGCCTCGACGTCCTCCGGGGGCGCGAAGTCGTCGGGGTCGGCGGCGTGCAACTGAACCCTGACCCCCGGTCGCACCGACGCGGGCGGGACGGCGGCGGCGTGCAGAAGGACGACGGCCTCGGCGTCGGGACGCTCGGACCACAGGTCGGTGACCACGCCCGTCCCCATCGAGACGCCGATGAGCACGGTCTCCGCCGGCAGGCCCTCGACGGCCCGCCGGGCGCGTTCGATCACCCGCCCCCAGCCGACCCGGTCGAGCAGCCGGAAGCCCTCGTCGAGGGTGGTCGCGACCTCGCCGCCGAAGAGGTCGGGCACGACGACCTCGTGTCCGGCTTTCCGGAGCCGGTCGGCGGCGGAGAGTTCGACCGGTCGAAGACCGAGGATCGAGTGGAACAGCGCGATGTGGGCCATGCCGGCATTGTGTCGCACCGGGCTTCCGGCCCTTCGCGCGAGGCGCCCCGGTCACCCCTCGGTCAGCGCGGCCGCCAGTTCGTCGAGGTTCTCGAAGTGTCCGTCGAAGGTGTCGGAGTCCTGCGGCGGATCCCCGAACGGGCGCCGGACGTAGGCGGTCCGCATCCCCACCGCCTGTGCTCCGCGCAGGTCCCAGGCGTGGGCGGCCACCATGAGCACGCGTTCGGCCGGGCTTCCGGCGACGTCGACGGCGAGCCGGTACACCTCCGGCGCAGGCTTGTACGCCTGGACCTCCTCGGCGGACAGGACCTGATGCCAGCGCAGCCCCGCGTGGGCGTCGAGCCGTAGGAGGGCGGACCGGCTCGCGTTGGACAACCCCAGCACGGGGTAGTGCCGGGCGATCCGGTCCAGGCCGGCCACGGAGTCGCCCCAGGGGAACAGACGCCGGCCGGCCGTGACCAGGTGGGCGACGGCCTCCGGATCGTCGATCCCCGCGTGGTCCGCGACCCGTCGGGCGGCCTCGGCCTCGATGAACTCGGAGTTCGCGTACGGGCGGATCCCCCGGACGACGCGTGCCTGTTCGGTCTCGACGTGGCTCCCCCACAGGGCGAGCAGCTCGTCGACGGTTCCGTCATCGGCCGTCGGCAGCAGCGCGCGGATGTGGGCGCGGAGCCCGCCGGGTTCGTCCACCAGCGTTCCGAGGACGTCGAAGACGACGGCGTCGATGTCACGGATCTCTGTCACTGTGTCCCCCTACGCGGAAGCGTCACCGGTCGAACCGGTGACGATCTTGTCATCGGCGCCGTAACCGGTCAAGATGGTGACGTGAATTTCTCCTTCGTGAGCGGCGACCCGGCCCTCGACCTGGCGGGCACCGTGGGTTCTCGTCGCAGCACCCCCGTCGACCTTCTGAATACCCCGTCCGACCTGGAACGATGGGTCGCCTCTTGTGAGGGTCTTCCCGACGCGGTCGCCGCCGACCCGGAGGGCCTCGCCTCGGCGCTATCACTGCGCGAGGCGATCTACCGGCTCGCCCTCGACCGGATCGCGGAGAGGCCGTTCACCCCCGACGACCTCGCGGTCCTCAACACGACGGCGGCCGGTCCCCCGCCCACCGTCGAACTCGACGACGAGGGGGTACACGTCTCGGGCACCCTCGCCCAGGCGCTCGCCCAGGTGGCGCGCGGCGCCATCGCCCTGCTCGCCGACCCGGAGATCGCCCTCAAGGAGTGCGGGCGACCCGACTGCACCCGCCTCTACCTCGACCGTTCGCGCGGTGCACGACGGACGTGGTGCGGGATGGACGAGTGCGGCAACCGCATGAAGGCGGCCGCCTACCGGGCCCGCCGCCGCGCCCGAGCCCACCCCGATTCCAAGGAGTAGCGCTCCACACGTAGATGCCCGCGGGAGAGGCGCTCCCCCGACCCGTATCCGTGATCGTCAGACTGCTCGTCGTACGATCCCCCGACGCCGAAGGTCTCCCCCGCATGTCTCGTCTGCCGGCCCTGGCCCTGGGGCTCTCGATCGTCCTCGTCGTCGGATGCGCTCCACCCGTCGAGCCGAGGTTCAGCGAGTCGGCGTCGAGCGGTACACACCCCGCCTGGACCCGGGAGGACCTGGACGCGGTCGTCACCTACGCCGAGGAGGACGGCCACGGCCCGGTCCAGGACACGTCGATCTCCCGCCACGGGGTCGTCGTGGTCTTCACTGAGACGGTGATCTCCTACGGGGTGGATCCGGTACGGCGGGTCTGGCGGCACGACCTTCCCGGGGAGGTCGTGGCCACGGCGCTCTCACCCGGCGGCGACGTTCTCCTGGTCCGGCACCGGGATGACATCGGGCCCTTCGGCAGGGAACGGCTTCTCCTGGTGGACACCGCACGGGGCCGTGTCTCGGTCTCGGAGACCGTCGACGCTCTGGAGGAAACGGCCGAGATACGACTCGCCGCTGAAGAGCAACAGGTGACCCTCGCGGACGGACTGGTGGAGGTGAGCACTCCCCCGTTCAAGGAACCGGACTGGACCGTGGACCTCGATGAGGCCTGCGAGGAGGGTAGAGCCCGAGAGATCGCGTTGGCCTCCCACACTTCGACCGTGCTCTCGGCCCACGGCTGCGAGGGCGAGGACGCCGCCCATGTACGCGCGTTGCGCACCGAGAGCGGAACGGTGTTCTGGGAACAGCGTTGGGAAGGGGCCGAGCCGCCCCGGCTCCATTCACTCTCCTCTGAGCAGGTGACCGGTGTCGACGGGGACTCTCTGACCCTCCTGTTCGGCGAGGGCACCATCGGGGACTCCCTGTTCATCGACGCGCGAACGGGCTCCATACCGGCCGAGGTCGCGCCTTGGTCCCAGGTCCCGGAGCTGTCCTCCCATCTGGAGGCACCGCTCCAGGACTCGGAGGCCGCTCCGAAGGAGATCGTTCTCTTCGATCCTCTGCCCCGGGAGGGGCGTGGCCGCCTGTACCTGGCCGCCGCGCGAGCGCTGATCGACGATGAGGAGTCACCGGTCGCCCTCGAGGATCTCGACGAGAGCCTGCTCATCGATGGTGAGCTCATGGAGCACCTCGGCCAGTGGGGTGACAGTCCGGATCTGATGTTCGGGAGGCTGGAGAACAGTCTGAACGAGGCCTTGGGGTAAGGGCCCTCCCCTCCTACCCGGCCACCGCGACCGTGCTCCGCACGGCGGTGGGGTCCTCCAGCACGTCCAGCATCGCCCGCGCCAGGTCTGCCCGTCCTGCCTCGGCACCCGTCCCCCGCGCGCATCCCCTCATCGCCATACCGCTCCGATCTGAATTCCCGGATCGGCGCTTCCCGATTTCGAATCGAACCGCTGAAATTCCCACGCGGCCTCAGAGAAGAACTTTCTGGGCGAGTGTCTTATTTCAGACTTTCCAGACCACTTGCGAGATTCCCCGACTTTAACCGGGAAACCGCATACCGAACCCGAGTGAATCCTTCACCATGGGGGTATGGACGGACGCGGATCCGTCACCTCTCGTCCCATGGCGAAAGGAGCCGCGAACACCCCCGTACGGAACATGGTGCATGGCCTCCCTCGGCGAACATGACGCGCCCCTGAAACCCCTCACCCCCGACCACTGACCTCTTCCGGGCGAAGGCGCCCTTCCTCTGGCACCCCCTTGCCTTTTTCAGGAAAACCGCGGCCACCCGAGCGATAACGGCCGGTCCGCACCCATGCCCTAAGAACGAAGGAGAGCCACCATTCGAAGAACCTCGGCGAAGCATTCGACCCCCGATATCCGAAACGGAGCAAAGGCAGGGACATGACCTTCAAGAACATCTTCGGCAATGGAAAGAACGAGGCCCGAGCCGCCGAGGAATCCTCTCGGAACGTGCACGAGAAGATCCCCGGCGCCCGCCCCGAGTGGGAGGGGGTCGACCCCGAACTCCTCGAAGGGATCCCCGAGGTCGAGCGCGACCCCAAGCTCGTACGCGAGACCTCGCCCGAGGCCCTGGCGATCATGAACGGCTTCGTCACCCCCCTGTTCCAGAACACGCAGACGGCCGCCTCCACTCAGCAGGACGCCGCCGAGGACCCCGCGTCGACGAGCGCTATGGCCTCCGCCGCCAAGGACAAGGCATTCGAGGACGTCGAGGTGGAGATCGACGAGAAGGATCGGCCCGACATCGACGCGGAGGAACGGGAGCGACTGAAGAACGACAACTACGAGTCGACGAAGAACGTGCAGGGGTTCGACCGCAAACCTCCGAAGGGATGACCCCGTAGGCGGTTCTCCCACCGCACTTTCCCATTCCGACAGCGAAGACCCCGAGTTCCGCATACGAGGAGGACGAAGGACATGGGCGGTCCCACGAAGAACCATGTGAGCACGACCCACCTGGGCGAACGGTTCATCCGACACCCGCTGACGGGAAGGAACCTGAAGGAACTCGATATCGCCGCCAAGGCCCCCGTCATTCTGGAGAGGGACAAGGAGAAACTGAAGCGCAAGGCCGAGAAGAAGACGTCCGACGGCAAGGACCGCTACGTCTATCCCACCGGTTTCTCCCTCAACAAGGGAAGGTTCGGCGATTTCCCTCTCCACGAGGAGACCGCCCATCAACGCGGGTGGCGCGCCTATATGACGGTGGGCGTGCCACTGGTCGAGGAGCGCGGCGACATCACGCAGCCTCCGCCCGACGTCGTCTCCAAGCAGACCTACATCAACCGGACCGACCCCACCCCCACGACGTGGTCGCACACGGTCGAGTTCTCGATCTCGAACACCATCAGCTGGTCGCTCCAGGGACAGGTACAGCTCACCTTCGGCGCGAAGACGACCGCCTCTCTCCAGCAGCAGTTGCAGAAGAGCATGGCGATGACCAACTCCCAGAAAACCACCCTGAAGAACAGCAAGGACAACCAGGGTGTCGACATGGAGTCCCAGTCCCAGTCGACGAGCACGACCACGGCCACGAGCACCGCGACGGGCACCGGAGAGCTGTCGGCCCAGCTCATGCTCGGGATCACCGGCTCGGTCAGTGGTTCACTGACCACCGGGTTCAAGACGTCGTCGACGCTGAACGGCGAGGTCGGCAGTCGGGTCGACGTCCTGGCCACACAGCGGCGCCAGGTGCGGAGGTTCGACTACGAGTTCCCCATCTCCTTCGGCGGCTGGGTCGCGCTGCACTACCCCGAACCGGTCGAGGTCAAGGAGGTCGAACCGAACGGCCCGCAGGCCAAGGAGCCGAAGTACGCCCGGGTGCTCGCCTGGAGGCTCGGCGAGACCGGCCCGGACACGGAATCCTTCGACCTGACCGACGACGGCAAGCCCTTCATACAGAAGGGCGAGGCCGAGGTCGTCTCCACCCTGGCCGGGGAGCACGAGGTCTTCGAGCTGGAGAACCTCGTGTTCGAGGAGAAGCACCACCCCCTCCATAAGGAGGACGCCACGGAGCCGGTGGCGCCGAGGGCCGCGCCCGTCGAGATCGCCACCGGCCTGGGACGGGCCGAGGGGCTGGCCCTGGACCTGGAGAACCGGAAGGCGTACGTCGTCGAACGTCCCGGAGGCAACCGGGGGCGGCTGCACAAGGTGGACCTCGACAGCGGGGCCGTGGAACTGATCGCGGAGAACCTGGGCGACGCCAACGACGTGGCTCTGGACAAGGCCGGCGGCAAAGCCTACGTCACCGACTACGGCGGGCGCCTGCTCACGGTGGATCTGTCGGACCCCTCGGCCGCTCCGGTCGTGGTCGCCGAGAAGATCCGTGCCTACGGTGTGGCGCTGGACCTGCCGAACCACAGGATCTACGTGAGCGACTACCTGGCCGGAAAGCTGGTCGAACTGGATCTGAGCGGCGGGTCCGCCGAACAGCGCCGCAGCTGGCCGGTGTGGAGGGCCGCCGGGGTGGCGTTGGTCGGGAACAAGGCCTACGTCGGTCAAGAGAACAGCGGAGAGTTCTACGAGATCGACCTGGCGGCGGAGGGCGAGGAGACCCCGCGGAAGGTGGCCTCGGCTCTGGGGCAGAGCGTTCGGGTGGCGTTGGACGGAGAGAGCACCGCTTATGTCTCCGCCCCGGGCGGCAGCCGGTTGCACGAGATCGTGCTGACCGAGGGGGCCGCCAAGGGTCACCAGCGCGTGGTGGTCGACGGCATCGGCTCGATCTGCGGCGTCGCCCTGGACCGTGACGAGGACCTGGTCTACCTCACCACCCGCGAGGGCAGGCTGTTGAAGGCCTCCGGGGTGTTGAAGGACCCGTCGGCGGAGGCGTAACGAGGGAACGTGATCCGGACCGGTCGTCGTGAGGGTTTCGGGGAGGCCGGTCCGGCACCGTGATCGGGTTCCTTTTCGGCGGTGTCGCCCCCTCTCGTACCGATCTCCTATCAGGGGCAGAGCACAGGATGATCACAAAGAGGAGCCATGTCGATACTCTGAGCACTCGCGCGGCCGTGACCCCGATGGCCGACGCTCCTCTCAAGATCGGAAGGATCCCTCATGCTGCCCTCCGTCGGCGACGAGATCGTCTACACCCTGCGCGCCGAAGACGTCGCCTTCTCCTACCTGAACACGTGGCTCTACCTCGACTTCGAAGGCGAGGTACGCCAGACGGTCGAATCCGTTCCCGAGGGCCTGGGCGAGAACAACCGCCCCGGCGACCCCGACGACCCCGAGAACCACGTGCTGCTCAAGACCACGTTCTTGTCCCTGAGGGGAGAGCGCGACGGGGTCGACCACGTGTCCATCGGCCTTGCCGACCGGGCCTCCGAGTTCGAGAGTCGCCTGGTGGTGGGACAGCTCTCCCCGCCCCAGTTCGTGCACCGGAGCCTCCTGCTCCTCAAGGCCGGGGTGCACACGAAGGACGGCACCGTCGAGTTCGAGGCGAACGACCCCCTGCTCCTCGACGGCCTGATCACCCGGTTCCCGCCGAAGGACGACCACTACAGGGCGAACGACTCCGTGTACTTCAAGGGCCCCGAGGAGCGGGACGACCCGTACGGCCTGTACAAGACCCCGGCCGTCCTGGACAGGTTCCAGGCCCGGATGGACTCGAAGTAGAGGAAGGACACCGGTACCGAAGGAGGGGTCCGACGAATGAACGTTCGGACCTCTCACCGGGGTTCAGTGCCCGAGGACGGTCACAACGCGTGCCCGCCGGCGACCTGGAGAACCTGACCGGTCACCCATCGGGCCTGATGAGAGGCCAGATAGACCACGGCGTCGGCGATGTCCTCCGGATCTCCGGCTCGGCCCATCGGCACGATCTCCTCCACACGGGCGAGGAGATCGTCATCCATCCAGCCGGTCTGGACAGGGCCGGGCGCGACGGCGTTCACGCGCACACCACGCGCCGCCAGGTCCAGTGCCGTGGAACGGGTGAGTGCCTCCAGCGCGCCCTTGGATGTTCCGTAGCCGGTCTGCCCCGGGAAGGCACGAGCCGCGTCGGTCGTGATGTTGACGACGCACAAAGGGGCGTCGCCTCGACGGAGCCGGACCGCTTCGGCCGTGAGGACCGCGGGGGCGATGGCGTTCACTCGATAATGACGCTCCAACGAGGCGTGGGTCAGGGTGTCGATGTCATCCGGCAACTCGCAGTGGGCCGCGTTGTTGACCAGGACGTTGATCGCCCCGGCCCGCTCGACGACCTCTCGCAGCAACCGGACCGGGCCCTCCGGTTCGGAGAGGTCGGCGCTGACCGCGAAGGAGCCGTTGCCGAGCTCTTCCGCGAGCCGCTCCGCCTCACCCTCGGCCGGGGTGACATGAGCCCATTCGATGCCGGCCGGGCTGGACGGGTCCTGGGCCAGGTAGTGGATCGCCACGCGTGCGCCCTGCGCGGCGAACGCGCGGGCGATGGCCGCGCCGACGTTCCCAGAACCGCCGGTGACCAGCACGGTCCGGCCCGCGAGGCGGGGGTCGATCTTCGTCTCTCCTCGGTAGTGGTTCCGTGGGTCGGGTGGTGAACGTCCCCGGAAGGAGCCCTTTTGTCTCCGGTGACGCACGTTTTCCACGATCCTCGCCCGCCCCGAGGGGCGGGGCAATCGAATATCCATGACGGCCGGCGGGCACGCGGGAGAGAACCGCCCACCGGTCGCTTCCGGCCCGGAGCCCCTCATGGAATGCGGAGGCGAAGGGCACCCCGCCTCCCGTAAGGCCGGGGGCTACGCGGCGGGACTCTCCAGGACCGGCCGCCATCCCCCCCCCGCGGTCGCCGTAGCGCGAACACACAGGTCCCCGATACGAGGGCGCCCCGCCTCCTTCCAGCAAGGAGGGGTCGACGCAGGCCGGAGAACACGGGACCCCGCTCGACCGGCCGGCCCCGCCGCCCCTGCCCCACGGTGGATCTCGTGGGCCTTCGCATCTAACGTCGGCCTCATGACGCACGCCCTGCTCATCATCGACATGCACACGTTCCTCGTCGAGGGTCTCTGGCGGGGAGAGGACCTCGCCCGAAGGCTCGGGGCACTGGCCTCCAGAGCGCGGGAGGTCGGAGTGCCCGTGCTCGTCCCCCACCAGGTGGGCCCCCCGGGAGACCCCTTCGACCCCGATCTGCCCGGACGCGAGGTGAGCCCACTGGTGGGGATCGGCCCCGAGGACCGCATCGTGCCCAAGCGGGCCACGGATTCCTTCTGGGAGACCGGGCTCGCCGACCACCTGCGTTCCCTTGGTACCGACACCGTGGTCGTGACCGGGGCCGCCACCGACTACTGCGTCGACGCCACGGTCCGGTCCGCCACGAGTCACGGTTTCGCCGTGGAACTGGTCTCCGATGGCCACGCCCCCATGGCCGACGGGGACCCCGAGGCAGGGATCGCCCCTGAGCGGATCATCGCCCACCACAACTCGGTGCTGTCCCAGGCGATCCACCCCGGCGGAGCCACGAGGCTGGTCGCCGCCGACGAAGCGCTCCGTTAGGGCCCTTCCGGGAAACGGACACCCCGGGTGGGTGAAGACGACGCGGTGGGGCTCTCCAGGACCGGCCGCCCTAGGGGATGGGTGCGCTGAGGATCTCCCATTCGAGGGCTGTGGTTGGGTGGGGGCACGTGTCGCCGATGTCGGGGAGTAGCCGTGCGCTGGACCGTCCACTCCGAGGAAGAGCTCTACCGGGACCGGTGGCTGGACATTCGGGTCGCGGACGTGGAGATCAGCGGTGGCCGTCACCTGGAGCACCGGCTCATACGCTCCTCGCCCGGGGCCGGCGCGGTCGTGATGAACGATCACGGCGCCGTGTTGTTGGAGTGGCGGCACCGGTTCATCACCGATACCTGGGGCTACGAGATCCCCATCGGCGGTATCGACGACGGTGAGGCCCCCGAGGAGGCGGCGGCTCGCGAGGTGGAGGAGGAAACGGGCTGGCGTCCGGGGCCTCTGTACCCGCTGGTGTACGTCCAGCCGACTCCGGGGATCTCGGACTCGGAGCACCACATCTTCTTCGCCGACTCCGCCGAGCACATCGGTGATCCCCTGGAGGACTGGGAATCCGAGCGTATCGAGTGGGTGCCTCTCGCCGATGTCCCGAAACTCGTGGCGGAACGGAAGCTGGTCAGCGGCACGACGATGACGGCGTTGCTGTACCTGTACGGAGTGGGCCGTCCGGCGGCGCGGAGCTGAGACGGGTCGACCTACGCTCTTCGGACGGTTCGCCCTCCGGCAGCAGGACGTGCGAGCACCGGACCACCCGTAAAGCGGTGGCCGTGGGCCGGACGGCGCGCGGCGGGAGTGAGCGGGCGCCGTCCGACCTCGTCCTTCCCCGGCCATCCCCGCATGCGCGAGGAACAGGCACCCGCTTGCTCTCCGTCCGGCTGAACGATCGGGCCATCTCCACGGGTGCGGGGAACGGGTACGCCCTCTAGTTGACGGCGTCCTTGAGGCCCTTGCCCGCCTTGAAGGAGGGCACCTTCGCCGCGGGGATCTTGATGGCGGCACCCGTGGAGGGGTTGCGGCCGGTCCGCTCGGCGCGCTCCTTGACGCTGAAGGTGCCGAAGCCGACGAGGACCACGTCGTCGCCCTCCTTGAGTGCCCCGGTCACCGAGTCGACGAACGCGTCCAAGGCCTTGCCGGCGACGGCCTTGGGTATGTCGGCCGAGGCCGCGATGTTGTCGATGATCTCGCTCTTGTTCATGTGATCCCCCTGGACGAGGCAGCCGTATGCGTACGGCTCATACTGGCGCTTTCGACCCTCACGCGGGGGCCGAACGCTCACATCGCCCACGCCGATTTCCTGAGGACATCCTGGGGATACACGAAAACGAACATCACCTTTATGTCGTAGATTTACCACTTGTCCGATTTGAGCAGGGTGGGAAACGGCAGGTGGGCCGAGAAGGTGAGAGGGTCGCCCTCGCGCTTCACGAGGGCGACCCTCGATTCACGCGGCCCGGGCGAAGCGACCCCGCCGGATCCACAGCAGAGCCAGCAGATGGTCGAGGGTTTCGGCCTCCATCATCCCGGTGGATGTCGCCACCCAGAACGACTGGGTCGCCTCCCCGAACCAGACGACCACCCCCGGATGGTGCGCCTGGATCCGGGCGGCCTGATCGTGCTCGTGCGCGAACTCGGCACGATGTCCGCCCAGGCGAGGCAGGGTCTGAGCCCGATGGGTGCGGCAGGTGCGGTGCGCGCAGGAGGCGCAGGCCGGACCCGAGGCCCCAGAAGGAGCCGAGAAGTTCGGTCGATGGTCGGCCGGAATACGCGGAGCGAGGATAGGATGCGTCATCGATCCTGCTTTCTCACACATGTGCGTGTGCGTTGGAATTCGGGTTCGTTCGGGCTCGGAAGACGCTGCAACGTCTTACCGAGCCCTTTTTCATGCACGCGCCGGTCGCACGACGCCAAGAGCGGTGGCTAGAGGTGGTTCCAAGCGCTGTCCCGGAGGTCGTAGGCCAGGAAGAACCACACCTTGCGGTAGCCGGCACGCCCGTCGTCACCCCAGCGGGTGGACAGGGCGTCGACCATCGCCAGACCGCGTCCGGCGTCGCTCTCGGGGTCGAGTCCACCCGGGTCGGGCGCCAGGTAGCGGCGTTCATGGCGGTCGAGGCTGCGCCAGAGCGAGCGGTCACCGTCGTCCCGGCAGGTGAGGGTGATGCCGTCCCGGTGGCGTTCGGCCAACAGGGAGTAGGTGTTGCCAGGCAGCCCGGAGTCGGAGTGTTTGAGGGCGTTGGTGGCCAGTTCGGTGCCCAACAGGGTGAACAGGTACCGGAACTCGGTGTCGCGGTGGGCGGTCAGGGTGTTCAGGTAGGCGCGGACCAGCGGCAGGAAGCGCCCCGAGGGGCCGAAGTCGTAGCGGCGGATCCGGTAGGAGGCGTCATCGGCGTGGCAGGTGAAGTAGTGCCGCTGGTAGGGGTGGACCAGCTCGTTGAGCGGGAGGGTCACCTCGGGCAGGACCGGCATACGAGCGAGCGAAGGCATGACGAACAGACTCCTTGACATGAGGGGGCGAGAAAGGGGTTCGGTGTGCCCGCAGGGGTTGATCCTTCGCGTTTCCCGGGCAAGGGGAAGGGGCACGGCGTAGCCTGACCAGCACACACATCAGCAACTCTCAGTGAGAACCCGGTCACTGACTACACTTATGACTTTAAAGATGAGTCTCAGGAAAGTCAACAGAGAAACCTGAACTTCATCTTCATTGGACTACACTGGAGCCATGCAACGCCCCCATAGCCCAACACTCCGACGCAGACGACTGTCCGCAGAGCTGAAACGTGCGCGCAGCGAGACCAAACTTACGTCCACCCAGGCAGCGAAGGCTCTCGGGTGGGCCGCAGGAAAGCTCAGTCAGGTCGAGAACGCCGAGACCCAGAAGGTGAAGGCTGATGACCTCGACAAGATGATGGACCTGTACAAGATCCACGATCCCGCGCGACGCGAAGCACTGCACGAACTCGCCAAAGACGCCAAGGTCAGGGGGTGGTGGTCAAAGTATCGCGAGGTCTTCGGTCCAGAGTCTCTACCCGATTTCGAAGCTGAGGCATCGACCATCCGCACCTTTGAGTCCTCTGTCATACCAGGGCTGCTTCAGACACCTGACTATGCACGTGCGGTCTTCCAGGGCGGTCGTTATACCGGTGCCGAAGAGATCGAACGACGCACTCAAGCCCGCATGGCACGACGTGAGATCCTCACAAGGTTCAGCCCCACGAGGCTTCGTATCGTTCTGGATGAAGCTGCGCTTCACCGAACGATCGGTAGCTCTGAGATCATGGCCGAACAGATGCGCTATCTGCTTTACATGGCAGAGCTCCCCAACGTAGATCTCCAGGTTCTTCCGTTCTCCGTCGGCGCTCATAACGCTCTGATCGCACCGTTCAGCATCCTGGAGTTCCCCGAACCTCTGGATCTTCCTCTCGTCTTCATCGAGACCGCTACAGGCGGGCTTTTCCTGGAGGAGGCAGAGGAGGTGGAGCAGCATAGTGTTACTTTCAGCGATTCCCAGGGGTCGGCCATGAGCACCGCCCGCTCGGCGAGGTTCATCACCGACATCCTCAAGTCCATAGAGAGCGAATGATGAACAACGAGCTCCTGTTCCGTAAGAGCAGCTACAGCGGCCAGGGACAGAACTGCGTCGAGGTCGCCGACCTCCCCTCCGCCGCCGCGATCCGGGACTCCAAGCACCCCGAGAACGGCCACCTCACCTTCTCCACCACCGAGTGGGCCGCCTTCCTCACCACCTCCCTCACCCGCTGACCCCGCCGTTCGACCACCCGGGTGACCGCCCTCAGGTCACCCGGGTCCTTGCTGCGCTCTCAACCCTCCGTTCCGCCATCACCGGGTCGGCTCAACGGTGATGTGACCGTCGCGCACTCTTGACAGGCCGCGAGGGTCGATCAGAGTGGAGATGGCCGCGGCGATCCTCAGGACCGGCTTTCCCCACCCCGCCCGATCCGTACGAGGCGTCGTGAATCCCCTGAAACCCGAGGAGAGCCCATGGCGAACAGCGCACTCGTGTTCCGAAAGAGCAGCTACAGCGGCCAGGAAGCGAACTGTGTGGAGGTCGCTCAGATCCCGACGACCTTCCGGAAGAGCAGCTACAGCGGTCGTGGGCAGGACTGCGTCGAAGTCGCACACCTGCCCACGGACTTCCGCAAGAGCAGCCACAGTGCCCAAGGCCAGAACTGTGTCGAGGTCGCCGGTCTCCCTTCCGCCGCCGCGATCCGCGACTCCAAGCACCCCGACGCCGGCCATCTCCCCTTCCCCGCCGCCGAGTGGTCCGTGTTCCTGCGCGCCGCGCGCGGGTAGGGGTCCCACCGCCCTCTCCCCCGCCGGCATTCGTTCATCACGGTCTCCGGGCGGGCAGAACGGTTTTTTCGCGGCGACGACGAATAAAACCGGAAGCCCACGGTGCGAACTCCGGAAGTCGTGCTTCCGTAAATTGACACCCCCGCCTCCCACCCTCCAACCTCATGCCATGAACGCTGACCTGCGCGCCCCCCTGCACCTCGCCGTCCATGACCAGATGGCCGACTGGCAGTTCGGCCACGCGACCGCACACGTGCGCACGGGACCGGGCCCGCACGAGTTCGGACACCGTGATGTCGTCACCGTGGGTCTCACCGGCTCCGCGGTGACGACGGCGGGCGGTCTGACCGTCCTGCCCGATATCTCCCTGCCACGGCTCAAGCCCTCCCAGAGCGCGATGCTCCTGTTGGTGGGTTCCCCTCAGTGGGAGGACTCCCCCGACTCGCTGGCCCCGCTGGCCTCGGCCGCGGGCATCTTCCTGGACGCCGGGGTCCCGGTGGCGGCGATCGGCTCCGCCACGGTGGGCCTGGCCCGGGAGGGCCTGTTGGACTACCGGGACCACACGGGGCTCGACCCCGCCGAGCTGTTGGCCACCGGCTACGCGGGCGGGCACCGCTACCGCGCCGATCCGGTGGTCTCCGACGGCGATCTGCTGACGGCCGGCCCCAGCGCCCCGCTGGCCTTCGCCCGGGAGATCCTCCTGGCGCTGGGCGACCATTCGACCCGTGAGCTGGACTCCTGGTACCTGGAGCAGGGCGGCTACCAGGAGGACGCCTGGGCGTTCCTCACCGACGAGGGCTGACCTCCCGGCCTCCCGTCCGGGGACCCGCGCGCAGTATCGTCGTGCCGACGTCCCCTTCACCACTCGGGAGCACCCATGATCGACCTGCGTTCGGACACCCTGACCCGCCCGACCGAGGAGATGCGCCGGGCGATGGCGAGCGCGGAGGTCGGTGACGACGTGTGGGGCGAGGACCCCACGGTCCGCGCGCTGGAGGAGGAGACGGCCGCCCTGCTGGGCCGGGAGGCCGCCCTGTACGTCCCCTCCGGCCACATGGCCAACCAGTTGGGACTGTACGTGTCGACCCGCAGCGGCGAGGAGGTGTGGGCGCACGAACACCACCATCTGATCGGCGACGAGCAGGGCGCGGCCGTGGTCCTGTCCCGTGTGCTCCCCCGCCTGTACTCGGGTGACCCGTTCCCGCCGCAGGAGCTGCTGGAGAAGTGGATCACCGGCCTGGGCGACGTGCACCGGGCCGACCCGGCGTTGTTGTGGCTGGAGAACACCTTCACCGGCCGGGTCGTGCCGCTGGAGGAGCAGCGTCGGGTGACGGACTTCGCCCATGAACACGGTCTGCTCGCCCATCTGGACGGGGCCCGGCTGTGGAACGCCGCCATCGAGCTGGGGGTGGACCCGGCCCGGGTGGCGGAGGGCTTCGACACGGTGTCGGTGTGCTTCTCCAAGGGCCTGGGCGCCCCGGTGGGGTCGGCCCTGGTGGGCGACGTGGACACGATCCGTCGGGCCCGGCGGGGCCGCAAGCTGTTGGGCGCGGGGATGCGCCAGGCGGGGATCATCGCGGCGGGTGCCCTGCACGCGCTGCGCCACCACCGTGAGCGGCTGGCGGAGGACCACGCGCGGGCCGCCGTGTTGGCCGAGCGGCTGAGCGACCTGCCGGGGCTGGAGGCGGTGGCGCGGACCAACATGGTGCTGCTGACCACCGCCGAGGGCGAGGCCGCGCGTTACGCGGAGGCCTTCGCCGAGGAGGGCGTGCGCGCGCTGGGCGGCGGCGATCGGATCCGGATGGTGCTGAGCCTGGAGGTCACCGACAGCGACGTCGAGAAGGCCGCCGAGGCGATCGCCCGCGCCGTGTCCCGGTTGTGACGACGGGCGAGAGCCCAGGTCAGGGCGGTGACCCGTCGGTAGACTTCGCCGTACGCGCGTGGGCCCCGGGATCCGATCGGTGTCGAGCGTCACATCGCGTAGTAGCATTTGGCGTATGACATTGTCGTACTAGAGAGTGGTAGCACCGCAATGCCGGGAAGAATCCAGTCCATCGAACGCGCCGCCGCGATCCTGCGGCTCCTGGCCAGTGGCGCCCGGGGACTGAGCCTGGCCGAGATCTCACGCTCCCTGGAACTGCCCAAGGGCACGGTCCTGGGCATCCTGCGCACCCTCCAGCACGTGGGGTTCGTGGAGCAGGACCCCGAGTCGGGCCGCTACCGGTTGGGCGGGGGCATGCTGAGCCTGGGCACCCGTTACCTGGACGGCAACGAACTGCGCACCCGCGCCCTGAACTGGGCGGACACCCTCGCCTCCCGGAGCGGTGAGAGTGTGCGGATCGGCACACTGCACAAGCACCAGGTCCTGGTGGTGCACCACGTCTTCCGCCCCGATTCCACCCGCCAGACCCTGGACGTGGGCACCCTGCTGCCCCTGCACGCGACGGCGTTGGGCAAGGTCCTGATGGCCTTCGACCCCTTGGCGGTCCCGGAGGAGGTCTCCTCGGTGGAGACCGACGCCCCCGTGGAGCTCACCTCCTTCACCCGGCACACGGTGACGTCGATGGCGGCCGTGGAGCGGCAGCTGGACGGGATCCGGGAGAACGGCTGGGGCTGGGAGGCCGAGGAACTGGTCGACGGCGAGGTGTCGATCGCCGCGCCGATCCGCGACCGACGCGGGGTCACCGTGGGCGCGATCGGGGTGCGCGGCGCGGTCGAGCGGCTGCGCGACGCCTCCGGGAACCCCGACATGGAGCAGGTCTCGTACGTGCGCGACGCCGCCCGCGCCGTCTCCCGCGACCTCGGCGCCACTCCCTACTGACCCTCCGCCGAAGGGTTCGTCGACGCAAAACCCGCACCACCTCGGGGCCATGCCCGGAGTGGTGCTCTTCGCGTGCCCGCACTCCCTTGAGACAGTGGGCCAAGGGAGTGTGATCCAGGCGACACGATTGCGTCACACGCTCTTGACATGAACAGGAAGAACAGTCGAAACTAACGCCTATTCATACGTCAATGTCGTACATCGTGCGGTGAATACCGCCCACCACGCTGTGTACAACCCCCCGTCCCCAGACACGTCACCTGAAGGCGAGACCGATGAGCCAGCAGTACGTCGCCGCGATCGACCAGGGAACCACGTCGAGTCGCTGCATCCTCTTCGACCGGGACGGTCGCATCGTCTCGGTGGATCAACGCGAGCACCGACAGATCTTCCCCAAGCCGGGGTGGGTCGAACACGATGCCCTGGAGATCTGGACCAACGTCGAGGCGGTGGTGCAGGACTCGCTCCGCAAGAGCGACATCACCCCCGACCAGATCGCCGCCATCGGTATCACCAACCAGCGTGAGACCACCCTGCTCTGGGACCGCGAGACCGGCGAGCCCGTCTACAACGCGATCGTCTGGCAGGACACCCGCACCGACGACCTGGTCCGCGAACTGGGCGCCGAGGGCGGCCAGGACCGCTTCCGCGCCAAGTGCGGCCTGCCGCTGGCCACCTACTTCTCCGGCCCCAAGATCCGCTGGCTGCTCGACAACGTCAAGGGCGTCCGCGAGCGCGCCGACCGCGGCGAGCTGATGTTCGGCACCATGGACACCTGGCTCATCTGGAAGATGACCGGCCGGCACGTCACCGACGTGACCAACGCCAGCCGCACCATGCTGATGAACCTGGAGACGCTGGCCTGGGACGAGGAGATCCTGGCCGCCATGGACATCCCGAGGAGCCTGCTCCCCGAGATCCGTTCCTCCTCCGAGGTCTACGGCGAGTCGAACGGCTACCTGGCCGGGGTCCCGGTCGCCTCCTCGCTCGGCGACCAGCACGCGGCGCTGTTCGGCCAGACCTGCTTCGACCCGGGCGACGTCAAGGGCACCTACGGCACCGGCACCTTCCTGGTGATGAACACCGGCACCGAGCCCGTCACCTCCAACAACGGCCTCCTCACCACCCTGGGCTACAAGATCGGCGACGCCCCCGCCGTGTACGCCCTGGAGGGCTCCATCGCGGTCACCGGTTCGCTGGTGCAGTGGCTGCGCGACAACCTCGGTCTGATCAGCAGCGCCCCGGAGATCGAGACGCTGGCGCGCACGGTCGACGACAACGGCGGCTGCTACATCGTCCCGGCCTTCTCCGGCCTGTTCGCCCCGCACTGGCGCAGCGACGCCCGAGGCGTCATCGCCGGTCTGACCGGCTACGTGAACAAGGGCCACATCGCCCGCGCGGTCCTGGAGGCCTCGGCCTGGCAGACCCGCGAGGTCGTCGACGCGATGAACGCCGACGCTCGGATCGACCTGACCACGCTCAAGGTCGACGGCGGCATGACCGCGGACAACCTGCTCATGCAGATCCTGTCCGACGTGCTCGACGCCGAGGTCGTCCGGCCGATGGTCGCCGAGACCACCTGTCTGGGCGCCGCCTACGCCGCCGGTCTGGCCGTGGGCTACTGGCCCGACATCGAGACCCTGCGGGCCAACTGGCACAAGGCCGCCGAGTGGAACCCGAAGATGCCGGCCGAGGTCCGCGACCGCGAGTACCACAACTGGAACAAGGCCGTGCGCCGCACCCTCGACTGGGTGGAGCACGAGGACCAGGCGTAACCACCGCCCCACCACCCCGCACACGACCGTGTCCCGGGGCTCCCGGACGACCACCGGGGGTCTCGGAACACGGTTCGGGGCACCCCCGACGGGTGCCCGACCCCGTCCACCCGTGACGGGTGCGCCCGACAACGTCCACGTGACGGCGAGGCCCGACCGGACCCCGCTCGCGGTACGGGCCCACCCGTGACCCGGCTGCCCCGTAGGGGGCGGAGGTCCCCATGGTCTATCTGGCAGAGTTCCTCGGAACGGCGATCCTGATCCTTCTCGGCGGCGGTGTCGTCGCCGGTGTCTCCCTGGCACGCTCCAAGGCCCTCAACGGGGGCTGGATCGTGGTGACGTTCGGCTGGGGTATGGCGGTCGCGATGGCCGTCTACGTCGTCGGCGCCATCAGCGGCGGCCACATCAACCCGGCCGTCACGATCGGTCTGGCCAGCATCGGCGAGTTCCCGTGGTCGCAGGTGCCCGGCTACATCGCCGCGCAGATGGCCGGTGCCTTCGTCGGCGCCTGCCTCGTCTTCCTGGCCTACTACGCGCACTGGAAGCCCACCGAGGACCCCGAGGCCAAGCTGGGCGTCTTCAGCACCGCGCCGGGCGTGCGCAACCCGATCGCCAACCTGACCACGGAGATCATCGGTACCGCGATGCTGCTCCTGGGCATCCTCGGCATCGGCGAGAACGCCGGTGCGGTGTCGGCCGGCGACGCCGACCTGTCGGCGCTGTTCGCCATGGGGTTCTCGCCGCTGATCGTCGGTCTGCTGATCCTCGCGATCGGTCTGTCCCTCGGTGGTCCCACCGGGTACGCCATCAACCCGGCCCGTGACCTGGGTCCGCGTATCGCGCACGCGCTGCTGCCGATCCCGGGCAAGGGCTCCTCGGACTGGGGCTACGCCTGGATCCCGGTCGTGGGTCCGATCATCGGCGGCGTGATCGGCGCCTTCATCTGGAAGCTCACCAACTTCGGCGCCTGAGCACCAGGTCCTCGTCCGAAGGGGCGTCCGGCGGTGGCCGGACGCCCCTTCGGCGTTCGCGGCACCGTTCCCGAACCTCTTCACGGGTCCAGGTGGACCTCGCGCAGGTACTCCTCGGTCTCCCCCGGCCGCAGCGCCACCAGCCGCAGGTGGTTGAGCAGGTTCTGGTAGCGCGCCACCTCGTCGGGCTCCTCCAGGTAGATGCCGTCGGTGGCGGTCTCCAGGTAGACGACGGTGGGGTCGATGGTGTCGGGGAACTCCAGGAGCACGCAGGAGCCGCCGGAGCCCGGGTTGAGTTTGTCGGCCCGGGTCATCTGCACGGTGATGTTGGGTCGCTTCACCATCTTCAGCAGGTGTTCGACCTGCGCGCGTTTGGTCTCGGGGTGGTCCTTCAACCGCAGGAGGGAGCCCTCGTCGAAGATGGCCCACAGCTCGGGCGGGTCCTGGTCCTCCAGGATGCGCTGGCGTGTCATGCGGGCGTCGATCGCCCGCCGTACCTCTTGAGGGCCGGCCAGACAGGCCAGGGCGTTGGCCCTCATGTACTCGGGCACCTGGAGCAGTCCGGGGATCATGATCGGCTGCCAGGTGGTGATCGCGCGCGCCTCGGTCTCGAAGCCGACGAAGCGCGGGGCCAGGACGTCGCGGTAGCGGGTCCACCACCCCCGCTCCAGGGATTGTCGACACAGGTCGAGGATCTCGTCGTACTCTCGTCCGGACGGCACCTCGCAGGCGTCCAGGATCGCCTTGACCTCGGTGACCCGCGGGCGTTTCTTCACCCCCGACTCGATGTTGGAGTAGGTGGACCTGGACATCCCGGCGGCGACCGCGACCTCTTCACTGGTCTTACGGACCTTGAGCCTGATCCTCCGGAGTTCGGCGGAGAGTCGGCGGCGCCGGATCGTGGGTGAGTACCTAGTGGCCATGATGGGGCTCATCGTAGATCCGGGAACCCCTTCCGAGGGGGTGATCGGCAGAACCCGGAGTCCAGGAGGCGAATCCGTTCGCGGAAGCGGAAGGCCCGTTCCGAAAACCCTGGATTCCCGGGCCTGGTCGGACACTTCGGGCATTCTCCCCGATACGCCCCGCACGAGACCTCTCACGAAGCCTCTCGACCCCTCCA
This sequence comes from Nocardiopsis alba DSM 43377, assembly GCF_000341225.1. Classification (GTDB taxonomy): domain Bacteria; phylum Actinomycetota; class Actinomycetes; order Streptosporangiales; family Streptosporangiaceae; genus Nocardiopsis; species Nocardiopsis alba. Next base: position 224,486 of record NZ_ANAC01000005.1, on the reverse strand, counting down.
CCATGCGACAATGCCGAACATCAGTGACACCTTGAGACCACTCTGTTCTCTGGAGTCACATCCGCACCACCTTCGATGGTGATGTTCACCCCCATGCCCGGCAGGCCGCCGCCAACACACGGCCGACCTTGGGTGGCGTTCGGCATTGTCGTATTATGCAGGTGACACCAGCCTGAAACGTGGAGTCCGTTCAGGTACGTGCGGCACTCGCCACCCCTCCCCTACGGACGGAGCACCAGCCATGACCGCCAGCATCCACCGCAGCGACGCCCCCGTGATCCGGGCACGCACACGCGAGGAACTCACGCGGGGCACCTTCGACCTCCTCGTCATCGGCGGCGGCATCCTGGGCACCTCCATCGCCTGGACCGCCACCCAGGCCGGCCTGAGGGTCGCCATGGTCGACGCCGGCGACTTCGCCGGAGCCACCTCCAGCGCCTCCTCCAAGCTCGTCCACGGCGGGCTGCGCTACCTCCAGACCGGAAACGTGAAACTGGTCGCCGAGAACCACAAGGAACGTCGCGCACTCGCCGCCGACGTCGCCCCGCACCTGGTCAACCACCGGCCCTTCCTCGTACCGATCTACTCCGACGGCCCGCACGGCGCCGCCAAGATGGGCGCCGGGGTCTTCCTGTACTCGGCCCTGTCGGCGTTCGGCGACGGCATGGGACGCCTGCTCTCCCCGCGCCAGGCCACCCGCCTGGCCCCGGGCCTGCGCACCGACGGCCTGAAGTCGGTCGCCGCCTACAGCGACCACCAGATGAACGACAGCCGCATGGCCGTGATGACGGTGCGCGCCGCCGTCGACGCCGGCGCCGTCGTACTCAACCACGCCGAGGTCCGGTCGCTGCGCACCACGCGCGGCCGGGTCACCGGGGCCGACCTGCGCGACCGGATCGCCGGCGACGAGTTCGGGATCGACGCGAAGCTGGTCCTCAACGCGACCGGCCCGTGGGTCGACCACCTGCGTCGCATGGAGAACCCGAGCGCCGACCCCAGCGTGCGGCTGTCCAAGGGCGCCCACCTGGTGCTGCGCACCCCGGAGCCGTGGAGCGCCGCGCTCACCATCCCCGTGGACAAGTACCGCGTCTCCTTCGCCATCCCGTGGGAGGGCCACCTGCTGCTGGGCACCACGGACGAGGCCTATGAGGGCGACCCGGCCCAGGTCGGCGTGGTCTCCACCGACATCGACCAGATCCTGGCCGAGGCGTCCCTGGGCATCGACGCTCCTTACCTCGACCGCGACCACATGACCTACTCCTTCGCCGGCCTGCGCGTGCTGCCCGGCGGACCCGGAGACACCAGTTCGGCCAAGCGGGAGACCGTGGTCACCCAGGGCCGGGGCGGCATGCTCTCGGTCGCCGGCGGCAAGTGGACCACCTACCGGCACATCGGCCGGACGGTCCTGGAGGAGCTGCGCAAGGTGGCCTCGGTCCCGCTGGGCGAGGACATGGCCGACCCGCTGCGGACGGTCCCGCTGCCCGGCCTGGCCAGCCCCGACGCGGTCGCCCAGCGTCTGATCACCGACCGCGAGCCCGGCACCCGGCTCGACCCGCTGGTCGCCCGGCACCTGGCCTCGCACTACGGCAGCCTGGCCATGGACATCGCCGCGCTGGTGCGCGACGAGCCGGCCCTGGGCGAGCGGATCCACCCCGACGGACCGGACGTATGGGCGCAGGTGGTGTTCGCCCGCGACCACGAGTGGGCGGTGACCGTCGACGACGCCCTGCGTCGCCGCACCACCGTGACCGTGCGCGGACTGGACACCCCCGAGGTGCGTGAGCGCACCCGCGCGCTGCTGAGGTCCTAGATCGTGTTCTTCGGATCATTCCTCCCGCGCCGTCGCCCGCCACCACCCTCAACGGTCGCGCTGACGCGCGCGGTGCTTCACACGGTGCCGGGCTTCCTCTCGCGGCGCCGACATCACTCGGCCGGCCAACCCCGGGCTGACCGTCGCTCGTCGTCTGGCGAGAGATCGCCCGGCTGCCGCTCGCCAAGGATCGGCTCCGCCGATGCCGAACGAAAGCATCTGAAGAACACTCCCCAGCGAACATGAGAACACCCCCGGCGGGCAGTGCCCACCGGGGGTGTTCAGGTGACGTTCACACCCCCGTGAACGGGGGCGACGACACCACGTCTATGCGGTCTTAGATCGCGACGACGTTCTCGGCCTGCGGGCCGCGGGTACCGGCGACGATCTCGAACTCCACGCGCTGGTTCTCCTCCAGGTTACGGAAGCCCGTGCCCTGGATGGCGCTGTAGTGAACGAAGGCGTCGGGGCCACCGTCGTCGGGGGAGATGAAGCCGAAGCCCTTCTCGCCGTTGAACCACTTCACAGTTCCCTGAGCCATGTTCTCTCCTTCAGCTCGGTGTACACGGACGCATACTCACGCCCGAAAATTGCCGCGAGCCGACTCCATGAGAAACCGCCCGCCGGTCACAAACTCCGCGGGCAAGACACCAACTGCGAAATTCAACGACTAACAATCCCCTTGAACGTACCACAGCCACACGACATGGCGAGGGATTTCGATGTGGCAACCCGCACGGCGCGTCGAGGAATATCGACGGGCACTGAAGGGAACGCGTGTGATTCACGTTGCGATCACCGGACGGTCACGAGACGCTCACGAAGAGGTCGCCATGGTGTCGTTGACGCACCTCAGAACGGGTGGGGACAGCACCGCCGCCGGATCCAGCCCCGCGCCACCGAGCACCGTGAAGGTATGGGACTCCCCCGGTAGCAGGGTCACCAGAGCGCTGTCCGCCTCCACCTCCGGATCGATCCTGTCGACGTTCAGGACCAGATCCCGCAAGAGCACTCGGGCCCTCACCTTCACCCGCAAATCCGAGCCGAACGTCTGTGTTTCTCCATCGAATTCCGGTTTACGGTAGGCCAGATCCCGATCCCTGGAGAAGAACCACCAGGCCCGTTCTCCGGCCCCGTCCACGGTCAACACCTCCGCCGTCGGGTCTCCCGCGCGTCCCACCCCCTCGGGCACCGGGACGCGGAGCGCCCCGCGCGGCTCCACCCGTACCGATCGGGTCACCGAGGAGAGCACCTCGCCCGTGGAGATCTCCCGCCGGGCCACCGTCACCTCGGTCTCCCACATCAGGTCGGTGTCGTTGCCCAGGACGACCTCCACGTCCTCTCCGAGTGGTCGGACCACCGACACGCGGTCCGCGTGGACGCGGCGCAGCGCGTACCACAGGGGTTTGCGGCGACCGGCGCCGTCCACCGCCGACCAGGAGGTGACCGGCCAGCAGTCGTTGAGCTGCCAGACCACCGTGCCCGTGCAGTAGGGCCAGGTGGAGCGGAAGTGGCCGACCCCCACCGTCAACGCCCGAGCCTGGTTGACCTGGGTCAGGTAGTGCCAGTCGTCGTAGCCCCATTCCCGGTCTCCGAAGTGGGCGACCAGCCCGCGGGCCAGTTTGTCCTGCCCGTCGATGGCCTTCTGGTGGTGGCGGACGCCGGGCGAGGTCGAGGTGAGCGGCTCGTCCGTCACCGTCGCGCGCAGGGTGGCGTGCGTGGGCGGCGCCTGATAACCGAACTCGGCGGCGAAGCGCGGGGCGTGCTCGCGGTAGACGGTGTAGTCCCGTTCGTTCCACACGTCCCACAGGTGCGTGACACCGTGTCCGGGGGCGTTGGGGTGGACCCCCTCGCCCGGAGAGTAGGGGCTCCCCGGCAGGTAGGGGCGGGTGGGGTCGAGTTCGGCCACCACCCGGGGCAGCAGGTCGAGGTAGTAGCCGGCACCCCAGGGTCGTCCGTCCAACTCCTCCTTCCAACCCCAGTCCTCGTGTCCCCAGAGGTTCTCGTTGTTGCCGCACCACACCGCCAGGCTCGGGTGCGCCGAAAGGCGGGTGACGGCCTCGCGCGCCTCGGCCTCCACCTCCGAGTACAGGGGCTCGTCCTCCGGGTAGGCGGCGCAGGCGAACAGGAAGTCCTGCCAGACCAGCACGCCCCGCTCGGAGCACAGTTCGTAGAAGTCCTCGGACTCGTAGATCCCGCCGCCCCACACCCGCAGCAGGTTCACCCCGGCCTCGCGGGCCTGGTCGATCCGTGTCCGGTAGCGATCACGGTCGACCCGGGAGGGGAAGGTGTCGTCGGGGATCCAGTTGGCGCCCCGGATCAGGACGTCGCGGCCGTTGATCCGCAGCGCGAAGGAGGTCCCGTGCTCGTCGGGCTCCTCGTTCACCTCGACCCGACGGAACCCGATCCGACGTTCCCAAGTGTCGAGGACGCCGTCTCCGACCGCCACGGTCACCCTCAGCCCGTACAGCGGCCGATCGCCATGGCCGCGCGGCCACCAGAGGTCGGGGGCGGCCACGGTCGCCTCCAGGACCGCCGTGGTCTCCCCCGCGCCGAGCGTCGCGGCGACCTCCTCCCCCGCGATCGAGGCGGTCAGGGCGAGCGGCTCGTCGTGTCCGGCGTCGGTCCGCTCCACCTCCACGTGGGCCCGGACCACCCCGGTGGCGTGGTCCTCGGAGAGCGAGACCAGGGGCCGGACCGAGGCGATCCGCGCCGTGGACCAGGCGTGCAGCCGGATCGGCCGCCAGATCCCCGCCGTGACCAGCGTCGGCCCCCAGTCCCAGCCGAAGCCGCAGGCCATCCGACGGATGTACTGGTAGGGCTCGTCGTAGGCGCCGGGCAGAGGCCCCGTCCGCTCCCGGTTCTCCTCCGCGTACCGGTAGGGCGAGGCGAACTCCACGTCCAGCCCCGGTGCCTCTCCCTCCTGAACGAGGGCCTCGGTGACGTCGAACCGGTACGAGCGGTGCATGTCGAACGTCCGCCCGACCTCCCGACCGCCGACGCGGAGCGTGGCCACGGTGTCCAGGCCCTCGCAGACCAGGTCGATCCGCTCGGCCGCGCCGTCGGTCAGGGCGGCGCGCTCCCCCGCGAGGGAACGCGTGTACCTCCAGTCACCGCGGCCGATCCAGGCCAGCCGGGTCTCGTTGTCGTCGAGATAGGGGTCCTCGATCAGACCTTCGGCGAGCAGATCGGTGTGGACGCACCCCGGAACGGTCGCGGGGACCGTCCCGATGTCGGCGGCCCTCCCCGTCGGGGCCACCGGGGTCAGGGACCAGCCGTCGTGCAGGTCGAGCCACGTGCTCATCGTTCTTCCTCTCCTACCGGGGTGTGGTGGTGCGGTCAGCCCTGGTCGATACCGACGAAGTGCCCCTCCTCGACCTCGACCAGCGGGGCGGAGAAGTCGCCCTCGGCCACCGTGGGCAGGTCGATCTCCGGCGGCGGATGGGCCGCCCGCTCCGCGTCCACCTCCGCCCAGGTGCGGTCCATCCGGGGCACGCACGAGAGCAGGTGACGGCTGTAGGGGTGCAGCGGGTTCTCGAACACCCGGCGGGTCGGCCCCATCTCCGCGACGGCGCCCTTGCGCAGGATCACCGTCCGGTCGCTCACGTAGTTGCCCAGCGAGAGGTCGTGGGTGACGAAGAGGACCCCCAGCCCCCGCTCCTTCAGGTCCACCAGCAGATTGAGCACGTCGATCCGGGTGGAGGCGTCCAACATGCTGATGATCTCGTCGGCCACCAGCAGCCTGATGTCCAACAACAACGCCCGGGCGATGAGCAGCCGTTGGAGCTGCCCGCCGCTCAACTGGTGCGGGTACTTGTCCAGCACGTTCCCCGGATCCAGCCGGACCGTGCCGACCGCGTCCAGGACCCGCTCCCGCCAGTCGGCGTCCGACACCTTCGGGAAGTAGGAGGAGCGGATCATCTCGAAGACCCGGTCGGCCTTGAAGATCGGGTTGAAGGAGCTGAAGGGGTCCTGGAAGACGCCCTGGACGTGGCGGTAGTACTCCTTGCGCGCGGCGAAGCCCCTGATGCGGGAGACGTCGCGCCCCTCGAAGAGGATGCGGCCCTCGTCGGCCCGGGTCAGCCCCAGCACCATCTTCCCGATCGTGCTCTTGCCGCTCCCGCTCTCTCCGATCAGCGAGACCACCTGGCCGGGCTCCACGGTCAGGTCGACGTCGCGCACCGCGCGCAGCCGTCCTCCCCCGAACGCGCCCACCCGGTACACCTTGTGCACGTGGCTCAGTTCCAGCACGGCGCTACGCTCCCGTCTTCCAGCAGGCGACCCGGTGACCCGGCGCGACCTCCGTCAACGGAGGCGTTCGCAGACACTCCTCGGAGGCGAGGGGGCACCTGGCCCTGAACCGACAGCCGACCGGCGGATCGAGCAGGCCCGGCGGGGTGCCGGGGATCCCCTCCAGACGTGTGTCCGAGGTGGTCGTGCCGACCTCGGGCAGCGCCCCGATGAGCATCCGGGTGTAGGGGTGGCGGGGCGCCTCGATGATCGTGCGCGTCGACGCCTTCTCGGCGATGCGCCCCGCGTACATGACCATGACCGTGTCGGCCATCTGATGGACGAGCGAGATGTCATGGGTCACGAAGATCATGCTCTTGACGTAGCCGCGGTCGCGGAACCCCACCAGGGACTCCACCACCGACCGCTGCGTCGACACGTCCAGGGCCGAGGTCGCCTCGTCCGCGATGAGCAGTGAGGGGTCGAGCAGGGTCGACATGACCATGACCACGCGCTGCTTCATCCCGCCGGACAGTTCGATCGGATAGCGACCGAGCACGTCGGGCTCCAGACCGACCAGCTCCAGACGTCGCCGCAGCTCGTCGGCGACCTTACGAGGCCGTACCCCGCGCGAACGCAGCAGCTCGTCGATCATCCGCCCGATCTTGCGGGTGGGGTTGAGCGCGCTCATCGCGTACTGCGGGATGAGCGAGACCCGGTGGTAGCGGAACGGGACCATCGCCCGGTCGTCGGCGATGGGCAGCTCCTCGCCGTCCAGCTCGACCGTGCCGCCCACGTGCCGCATCCGCCCGTCGAGACGGATCAGGCTCTTGCCGAGGGTGGTCTTGCCGCAGCCCGACTCCCCGGCCAGGCCCATGATCTCGCCGTCGGCGAGTTCGAAGTCGACCCCGTCGAGGGCGTGGACGTCCCCGCGCAGGGTCCGGTAGTGGACCTTCAGGTCGTTGACGCGCAGGGTCATCACAGCTCCCGCAGCTTGGGGTTGAAGACCTCGTCCAACCCGACGTTGAGGATGTACATCGAACCGACCAGGAGGGTGATCCCGGCGCCCGGCGGGATGAACCACCACCACAGGCCCAGTTGCAGGGCGCTCCAGGCGACGGCGCTCTCCAACATCAGTCCGAGCGAGACCCCGCCGGCCGGGCCCAGTCCGATGAAGTCCAGCCCGGCTGCGATGAGCACCGCCCCGCCGAACAGGAGGATGAACGACATCACCAGGTAGGAGCTCATGTTGGGGGCCAGCTCGCTGGTGATGATCCGCCAGGTGCGACGACCGCTGAGCCGGGCCAGGTCCACGTAGTCGCGGGAGGCCAGGGACAGGGTCTGGGAGCGGACCGCCCGCGCCGCCCAGGGCCAGGACGTCAGGCCGATGAACAGCGCCTGCACGACCAGGCCGCGCACGTCCAGGTAGGCGACGGCGACGATGAGCACGACCATCCCGGGCAGGACCAGCACCACGTTGGTGAGCATGTTGAGGATCTCGTCGACGATCCCGCCCTTGTAGCCGGCGACGAAGCCGACGGTGGTGCCGATGAGGAAGGCGATGCCGCCGCCGAGGGTTCCGGTGAGGAAGGTCGAGCGCAGGCCGTGGACGAACTGGGCCCAGACGTCCTGTCCGAAGGAGGTGGTGCCCAGCCAGTACTCGCCGCTGGGCGGGGTGCTCTGCGGGCCGATGTACTGGTTGGGTCCGTGGTCGATGAACAGCGGCCCGATCAGCCCGATACCGAGCAGCAGGAGCACGATGCTCGCGCCGATGAGCAGTTTGGGGTTGCGTCGGGCGTAGTAGAGGGTCTCGGAGGTGCGGCGTTCGCCGCCCGCCCCCGTAGTGCCGGGATCGGCGGTGCCGGGGGTTCCGGGGACGTCGGTCACGACGCGCCTCCCGTCATCCGCACCCGGGTACGGGGGTCGACCAGGACGTAGACGATGTCGATGATGAAGTTCGCGATCAGCACTCCGACCACCACGAAGAGGAAGATCCCCTGCAACAGGAAGAAGTCGTTGTTGTTCAGGGAGTTGAGGATCAGGGTGCCGAGGCCGGGGTAGTTGAAGACGACCTCGGTGAGCAGCGCCCCGGCGATGATCGTGCCCAGTTGGACGGCCAGGCCGGTGATCTGCGGCAGCATCGCGTTGCGGAAGGCGTAGCGGCGGATGAGGCGGCGCGGGGCGCCGAGCGCCTGGAGGTAGTTCGAGTAGTCCGCCTCCAGCTCGTAGATGATCATGTTGCGCATGCCGATCGCCCAGCCGCCCAGCGCCACCACGAACATGGACAGGAACGGCAGGAACCAGTGGCTGACCAGGTTCGTGAAGAAGCCCCACGTCCATGAGGGGGTGAGGGCGAAGCTGTAGCCGCCCGCCGTCGGGAAGAACCCGCCGACCACGCCCAGGGCCCAGGCCAGGAGCAGCGCGAGCCACATGTACGGGGTGGCGGTCAGGATGTAGCCGATCGGCAGGACGGTGTTGTCCAGGACCTTGCTGCGGGCGGCGAAGGCCCCCAGCCGATTGCCGATGATCCAGCTGAGGATGATGGCGGGCAGCAGCAGCCCGAGGGTGAAGGGGACGTGCCGCAGGATGATGTCGACGACGGGCTCGGGGTAGAGCCAGACGCTGACTCCCAGGTCACCGCGGAAGAGTCCGGCCCAGAAGGCGAAGTACTGCTGGTGCAGAGGGGTGTCGAGGCCGAAGACCTCGTTGTAGTAGGCGGTCATCCGTTCCAGGGCCTCCGGGTCGGAGACCGAGGCCCTGCTGAGCATGCTGCGGACGGGATCGCCGGGCATGAAGCGCGGGATCATCCAGTTGATGGTGACCGCCACGACGAAGGTGATGCCGTAGATCCCGAGTTTGCGGCCTATGTAGCGCCACACGTGTGTCCTCCGGGTGTGGGGGCGCGTGTGGGGCGCGTCCGTGGAGGGAGACGCCCCACGTGCGCGCTATTCGACCGGTTCGATCTCGGCGAGGGTGTAGATCGCACCCAGCTGGTACAGGTTGTTCCACATGGTGGCGTAGGAGTCGGGGGTGTCGGGGTCCTCGCTCGGCCAGTTGGTCCACACCCGGTTGCTGGACTGCGACCACAGGCCGTTGTACCAGAGCGGGATGACCGGCAGATCGGCCAGGAAGATCTCCTGGATCTGCGAGGTGATCTCGGCCGCGCCCTCGATGTCGTCGGTCGGGGTGGCCGCGAGCCTCTCGGTCAGCTCCCAGGCCTCCTCGTTCTCGTAACGGGCGTAGTTGGCGGTGATCTGCTCATCGCGGATCGGCAGCTGGAAGATGAAGTCGTAGTAGGTCCAGGGCGTGTTGCTCAGACCCCGGTCGTTGTTGATCATCAGGTCGAACTCGGCCCTGCGGAAGTTCTCGATCAGCAGGTCCTGCTCGGGGAAGGCGGGCGTGACGTCGATGCCCACCTCCTCGGCGTTGCCCGCGATGATGTTGGCCGCCTCCATCCAGTCGGTCCAACCGGAGGGGACCGCCAGTTCGAGGGAGAGGGGTTCGCCGTCGGGGGTCTCGACGTAGCCGTCGCCGTCCTCGTCGACGTAACCGGCGTCCTCCAGGATCCTCACGGCCTCGTCCGCGTCGTAGGAGAAGCCCTCCTCCGCCACCAGCTCGTGGTCGATGTAGTCGTCCCAGGGCTGGAGCAGGCCGGTGGGGTCGGCCGCCTCGACCAGGTTCGTGTAGGGGCCCGAGATGATCTGGTCGATGTCGATCGCGTGGGCCAGCGCCCTGCGGAACTCGGGATCGCCCAGCGCCTCGTGTTCGTGGTTGGGGATGAGCCAGGCGGTGTTGGCCGACCGCATGTAGGGCGGCTCTTCGTAGTAGCTCGTGATGGTCTCGTCGCGCTCGATGACCTGGTCGATCCCGGGGAGGAAGTTGTTCGACATGTCGACCTCGTGGTTGCCGAGCATGTTCATCGTGACCTCGTTGGAGGCGTTGACGATGTCCACGATGTAGGTGGCGCTCATCTCCAGCCCCAGCGCCTCGGTGCCCCACCAGTCGTCGTTGCGGCGCCAGACCATGCGGTCGTCGGCGTGGTTCTCGTAGACGTAGGGGCCGGTACCGACCGGATCGGCGTTGGGGTCGTCGTTGACCTGCGCCTGGTCCTTGTCGGCCCAGAGGTGCTCGGGGACGATCGCGCGGTTGGCGACCCAGTTCATCCACTCCTGGGGGCGAGGCTCGGAGAAGGTGACGGTGACCTCGCGTTCACCGGTGGCCTCGGCGCTCTCGACGAAGTCCCAGATGTTGCTGTAGTGGATGTCGAAGTGGCCCAGCTCCAGGGTGGTGACCACGTCCTCGGCGACCAGCGGTTCGCCGTCGGTCCACTCGATCCCCTCGCGGAGGGTGATGACGTGGGTGTTCTCGTCCGGCCATTCGTCGCTCTCGGCGAGCCAGGGCGTGTAGTCGTTCTCCTCCGGGTCGAACAGGAAGAGGGGCTCGTAGACCAGCCCCACCGTGCCGACCGCGTAGTTGCCCTCCATGATGGGGTTCCAGTTGGTCGGGGGTCCCCACGCGGTGCCCGTGGTGTACAGGGTCTCGTTCCGGGGGTAGCCGCCGGAACCGCCCGCTCCGCTCTCTCCCGTGCAGGCGGTGGCGACCAGCACCACCGCCGTCAGGACGGCGGGAAGCCTCAGAGATCTCATCTCGACTCCTTCTTCCACCCGGTCGGCCCTCTCGGGGGGAGGCCGAGTGCCGTGCAGAGGTCCGGGAGCGCTCCCACACAGGGGCGCGGAGGGCCGTTGCTGAACCGGGTAAGTGACGTCAACAACAACATGACCGACAGAAGCCCGTCAATCCCCCGGAACTTCCCTGTTACGCGCTTGTGACAGCCTCACCGGGCACGACGTCACCGAGAACCCGCCCGGCGCACGCGGGCCGACGGGGCGGTCGAGGCCGGTGGGGCGGCCGGGGTTCAGTGGGACAGCGGTCCGGTGCTCCCCCGTGGCCGCAGCTCTCCCGGCGGGGTCTCCACGTCATCGACCCGCTCCTCCGCCAGAAGACCGCCGAGCATCCGCGCCGCCTCGCGTCCGTTTCCGACCACGTCCCGGGCGATCGCGGTCAACGAGGGCCGCACCAGACGGCACAGCGCCGAGTCGTCCCAGGCCACGATCGACAACCGACCCGGAACGTCCACCCCCATCTCGGAGGCCACCCCCAGGGCCGCCACCGCCATGAGGTCGTTGTCGTAGACCAGGGCCGTGGGCGGATCGGCCGTGGCCAACAGGCGCCGCGTGACCCGGGCGCCCTCCTCGCCGGTGTAGTCGGCGTGCACCGTGCGCGCCTCCGCCACCCCGGCGAGGCGGGCCGCCTCGCGGAAGGCCTCGGTCCGGCTGCGCGTGTGCGCGAAGAACTCCGGGCCCGCCACCCGGACGATCCGCCGATGCCCCAGGGCGGCGAGGTAGTGCACCACCTCGCGCACGGAGACGGCGTCGTCGGTGTACAGGCACGGGACCCCGCCGGTGCCCTCCGGCCCGCCCAGGATCACCGCGGGCAGCGGCAGATCTCGGGCCAGGGCCGGGCGGGGGTCCTCGACCCGCAGGTCCACCATGATCACCCCGTCCACCCGGCGTTCGGTGGCCCAGCGGCGGTAGACCGCGAGTTCGGCCGCCACGTCCTCGGTGACCTGGAGCATCAGGTCGATCCCGGAGGAGGTCAGTTCGGTCTCGATCCCGGAGACCAGCCGCATGAAGAACGGTTCGATGCCCAGCGATCGGGCCGGACGGTCCACGACCATGCCGATCGCGCCGACCCGGCCGCCGGGGGCCAGGGCCCGCGCCGGGTTGCTGGGCGCCCAGCCGAGTTCGCGGGCGACCGCGAGGATCCTCGCGCGTGTGGCCTCGGAGACCCCGGGACGACCGTTGAGGGCGTAGGAGACCGCCCCTTTGGACACCCCCGCCGCCCTGGCGACGTCCATGATCGTGGGACGCCGCATCACAGAGCCCACACCGCCTCCCCACTCTGCTTCGCTGAACCGGTTAAGCCATCGGGAGGGGATTGTAACCCACGCCTCTCGGGCGACCGAGGCCTTTTTCCGCGGCCCGGCGGCCCGAGAAGGGGACGATCCGGGAGGGTCAGGCCTGACAGCCGGGACACCAGTACAGGGTGCGACCGGCCAGTTCGGTGGCGGAGATCGGCGAGGAGCACACCCGGCAGGGCTCTCCCGTGCGGTAACAGACGTAGAGGGTGTCCGGCCGGGGCACCGGGTGGGCCTCGGGGTCGGGCCGGTCCTCGGGGCGGGTCGTGATGATGTAGCCGTCGCGGACCCCGTCCCGCAGGAGGGCCGACAGGTCCTCCCACAGGGCGTCCCAGCGTTCCCTGCCCAGCTCGCGGCCGGGGGTCATCGGGTCGATCCCGGCCCGGAACAGGGACTCGGCCCGGTAGATGTTGCCGATCCCGGCGATCACGTCCTGGCGCATCAGCAGCGCGGCGATGGTCGTCCGCGAGCGGTCGACGACGCGCCAGGCCCGCTCGGGGTCGGCGTCCGGGCGCAACGGATCCGGCCCCAGGCGGTCCTGGACGGCGCGCTTGTCCTCGATGGTGATGACCTCACAGGCGGAGGCGCCGCGCAGATCGGCCCAGCCGGTGGAGTTGACCAGCCGGACCCGGACGGCCCCGACCGGCTCGGGCGGGACCACGAACCCGTCGACGTCACGCTCCAGTTCGATCCGATCCGCTCCGGGGGTACGGGGGGCGCCCAGGTGGCGTTCCCCGTCGGCGTCGCCGAAGGTCCAGGCACCGTAGAGACCGAGGTGGACGCGGAGCCACTCACCGGAGTCGAAACCCAGGAAGAGGTGCTTGCCGTGGGCCTCCCCCTCGGTGAGGACCCGGCCGTCGATACGGGCGGCCCCGTCGGCGAAGCGCCCCTGAGGGCTGCCCGCGCGCACGGTGGTGCCCCCGAAGGTCTTGTCGAAGTGCGCCGCCAACCGGTGCAGTGTGTGGCCCTCCGGCACTCGTGCCTCCCCTTTCCCGGCCCCTCGCGGGGCGAACCGGCGCGTTCCGGACATGCCGCGCCACCTCAAGGTTAGGTCGTGTGCTCAGCAGGCGGAGAGGATCTCCTCGACCAGGGTCCGGGGGTCGGCCAGGCAACGCCAGGCGGGGACGATCACGACCAGGTCCTCGACCCCCCGGTCCAGCGCCTCGCCCCGGGCCAGCAGCCGGCGCAGGGCCGGACCATCGGGTTCGCGGTCGAGCAGCACCACCACCCGACGCGCCCCGTAGCGGACCACGAGGTCGGTCGCCCAGCCGCGGACGCGCGGCCGCACCACCACCTCGGTCCCGGCGGCCCGCAGGGCCTCGACCAGGGCGACGGTGGCCGGATCGTCCCGAGGTTCCTCCGCGAGCCCGAGCCCGCCCTCCCCGTCCCCGGCGAGCAGGGCGGTGAGCGGACCACGACCGGCGGCCCAATGGGCGCGATCCCCCACGACCACCAGTCGACGTCGGGTCCGGGTGAGCACCGAGGACCACAGGTGTCCCATCCCCATCACCCGGCGCTCGGCGATCGCGGGGGCGTCGGCCGTGAGCATCGGGGACAGCACGGTGACGTCGGTCGTACCGTCGACCGGCAGCTCCGGGCCGCCGACCCGGACCCGACGCCGCAGGACACACTGACGCAGCAGACGACGGAGCAGCGCCACCTGGGGCTGTAAGGGCGCGACCACCGTGAGGGTCCACTCCTCGGGAAGGGTCCGGTCGAGTTCGTCCACCACCACCGCGACCCGATAGGCCTCGTCACGGTTGACGTAGGAGGAACCCGGCGCCGCCTCGCAGTCACCGGCCACGTCACGCCAGTCGACGACCGGCTCGTCACCGGGGTGCGGCTCGGTCCTGACCGCGATCCGCCCTCCATAGCAGTACTCGGAGGCCACCGAGGCCAAGGGCTCGGGCGCCCCGTCGTGCTCGTCCAGCCAGAGCGTGGCGCTCGCGCCCCGGGCGGCGGCCCGCAGCGCCGACCCCGTACCGTGGCGCAGCCCCCGCTCGTCCAGTTCCTCGGCGTCCAGCCCGGCGGTGGCCAGGGCGCGACGTTCCTCCTCCGGTTCCAGGGCGGTGGCCGGTCCGGGGTGCGCCGGGTCGCCGATCACCAGGGCGCGCACCGAACGGTAGAGCACGGGGAGCAGTTCACCGACCCTGGTCCGTTCGGCCCCCACCACGATCACCAGATCGAACGATCCTGGACCGGAGGGCAGGGCACGGGCCTGGTCGGTGCGGCAGATCCACGCGGGCAGGATGTCGAGCAGGTCCCCCATGGCCGGGCGGCCTCCGCCGTCGTTCCAGTTGAGGCTCTCCAGACGGTTCACGACCGCGGCCCGCCCGCGCCGCAACCGTGGCCCGGTGACCGAGCTCAGCCGCAACGCCCCGGCCCGGCGGTGCTCCTCCATCGCCTCGTCGAGGATCGCGGTGAGCTCGTTCAGGGGCGCGCGGCGGGTCCGTCGTTCCACGGCCTCGCGCCACTCGCTCTCCATCCGGGCCACCGAGCACAGTCGCGCCAGACTCTCGGGATCGGTCGTCACACCGAGTTCACGGCGTACGGCCGAGCGGTGCGAGAGCCCGCCCAGGCCACCGGCGATGGCGCGCTCGGCCCGATGCAGCCAGTACTCGGGGCCACCGCGCTCGGGCGTGAAGAGGCTCTCCGGGTTCCAGCCCCGGACGATGTCGCGGCCGCGTTCGGAGGCCAGGTCGGCCAGAACGTGCCCGCCGGAGGCCACGTCGTCCATGGCCTCCCACACCTCGCGGATCCGGTTCCAAGAGCCGACGAGGTCGTCCTCGCGCTCCACGGGCTCCCCAGGGTCGGTGATCCACGCCGGCGGCAGTCCCGTGTCGCGCACCAGGATCCGGGTGAGTCGACGCGCCTCGGCCACCCCGCCCGCCCGGACCACCGGATGTTCGGGCGAGGTATCCGCGCGGGCCAGGACCTCGTCGATGTCGCTCTCGCCATGGCAACAGATCAGGACCCGTTGCCCCTCGGCGACGGCGGTGCGCACCACCGTGTCGACCAGATCGTGCACGCCGCCGCCGGGCGGGGCGGCGGCCACGGTGAGCTGCTCGCCCATGGCCGCCCGCAGGACCTCGTACTGGGCCTGGCCCAGGGGCGAGGCGGCGATCGGCACGATCTCGGGGGCGGCCGGTTCGCTCACCGCCTCCTCCCGCGCCCTGCTTCGGGAACGGCGTCGTTCGCGCTGAGGGCGTTCCCGAGGTGCTCGGGCCTCGGGGCGGCTCCCGAGCAAGGGCTCCAGGGCGGTGCCGGGCACCGCGTCGGGGTCCAGCCCCTCCGGGTCGGTGGGATCGAGGTCGGCCAGGAGACCTTCGGGCAGGCCCGGCTCGAACGGCTCTCCCTCGGGGCGTCCGCCGGGACCGGCCCGGTAGAGCACGGCGGTGTTGTGGGCGCCCCGGACCGGACGAAGGGGGCGGCCGCGGGTACCCAGCGGATCGATGTCGTCCACGCGCTCGATCTCCAGCCGGGAGAGCAGGATCCGGGTCTTGGCCGCCAGTTCGGCGACGGCGGCGGGGCGGTGGATCGGGTCGGGGGCTCCGGAGCGCAGTCGGGTCCGCAGTTCGAAGAGGTCCTCGGGGTCGGTGACGCCGATCCGCGCGAGCAGGGCGACGTTGACGTCGGGTGTGCCGACGGCGCGGAGCGAGGGCGTTCCGGGGCGGTCGCGCTCTCCGGGCTCCTCCACCGGGCGCACGTCGACGACGAACAGCGGCAGCGCGATCCGATCGTCCCCCGTACCGTCCCCCAGGACGACGAGCGGGTATCCGTAGCGCAGCGCCTGGCCGTGGCGCCCGGCCAGCCGCGCGACGCGCGCGCCCTCCTCGTGGAGCGGCAGGGCCTCCCTGGCCCCGCTGAGGAGGAGTTCGGGGCCGGCGGGCATGCAGGCGTGGACGTCGGAGTCCAACCGTCCGACGGTCGCCTCGTGCCGGTGCACGGCCTCACGGTGCAGGCAGGAGCGGGTGTAGGCCAGGAACGAGTGCGTCCTGGACACGTCGACCGACCGTTTCCAGCGCAGCGAGGCCGCACCGACCCCGGAACCCGCCTCCGGCTCGTCTCCGATGGTCCCGCCCACCGGCGTGTACGAACCCGCGTGACCGATCTGCTCGTCGTCCTGGAGTGACCTCACTACGCCCCTCGACCATCCCGTGACCAGACGATTACCCTCCGCCATGAAGGCCCATTGTGGTGCATTCCGCGCGGGCCCGCCCGGGGAATGCACGAACCCGTGGCCCTTCTCCCCTGATCGGCGAGGCGAAAGGGATCGGGGAAGGGTCAGGAACGCCCCTCGCGCAGCCGCAGGGCCACCCACAGCTCCGTCCGATGATCGGGGTCGTCGAGGTCGCCCGGGAGCAGCTCGCGAATGCGCCTCATCCGGTAACGCAGGGTGTGCCGATGCACCCCCAGCCGTTCGGCCGCCGCGTCCCAACGCCCGGAGGCCGCCAGGTAGGCGCGCAACGACGCCAACAGTTCGGCCGCGTTGCGCTGCCGATCGATCGGGGCGAGCAGATCCTCCGCCAGACGCAGCCCCGCCGGGCTGTCCAACAGCCCGAACAGTCCACCGGGCAGTTCGTCCGAGCGCAGCAGCGCGCGCCCCTCCTCCTCCGCCGCGGCCAGGGCCCGTTCGGCCTGGGAGCGGGCGACCGCCAGGTCGGCGTACCCGACCGGCTCGCTCAACCCGACCGGTCCGTCGAAGAGTTCCCCGAGCGCCTCGGCCAGGTGTCCCGACCCCGCCGCGGAGGAGAGCGCCAACGCGCCCCCGGTCTCGGCCACCGTGGTGACCAGGACCCCGTCCGGCGGCCCGTCGGGCACGGGCCCTCGGGCCGCGGCCACCAGCACCGGCTCGGCGGGCAGCCCGGCCATCAACTCCTCCGCCCCCGGATGACGGGGGTCCAAGGCCCCGGCGAGCAGAGCCGACAGCACACCCGGGCCGAGGCCGGGGCCCCGGGCCAGGGCCGGCCGTTCCAGTTCCAGGGAGAGCAGCGACACCGCCGCGTTGACCAGGGTGCGGTCGTCGGAACCGAACCCCTCCCTGGTGGCGACCGCGAGGAAGCCCCGTACCCGGCGGCCCGTGGCCAGGGGTTGCAGCGAGATCCGCGCGCCCCCCGAGACCAATGAGGCTCCGATCTTGGGGCCGGCGCCGCGCAGGCGGGGCAGCTCTCCGACCAGATCCGGGGCGAGGTCGACGGCCGAGGCGGGCGAGGCGTGCCGGACCACGCCGTCCGGTTCGAGGAGCAGGACGCGGGCGTCGAGTTCACGGGCCAGCCGGTCCACCACGGCGGCGGACCCGTCCAGCGCGGCCCGGGTGAGATCGCGCTGGGCGGCGAAGGCGCGGCTCAGCCCCTCGTACTCCTCCTGGGCCAGCAGTCGCGAGACCTCCTTGCCGATCGAGATGAAGGGGGTCTCCCGTGCCACCTCGATCAGGGCCAGGCCGAACTCCTCGGCGGCCTCGCGCAGTTCCTCGGGGGTCCGGTCGAAGTTGACCTCGACGCCGAAGCCGAGGCCCGCGACGTTCTTCTGTGCCAGTCTCCGCACGTAGGAGCGCAGGTCGGGAGGGTTGTCGGCCCAGCGCACCCCGGTGGTGAGCACCAGTTCGCCGCCGGCCAGGTAGGGGGTGGGGTCGGTGAGCTCACTGACCGCGACCCACTCCACCTCGCGTCGCAGCAGGTCGGATCCGGCGAGCAGCCGCAGTCGCAGTCGCGGTGTCCGTAGCAGGGAACCCAAAGTCGGCGGCATCGTCGCCCCTCTCCCCGCGTGCTCGTGGCGCGTTCGCGCCCCTCCCCCTCTGTGGCCGCACCGCACCTGACGCAATGGCGTACGGCCTCCCTTCGATTATCCACTGTGTCCATGTGTGCGGGGTTCCACACGGCCTAGTGTTCTGCTCGCACGCCCGGAATCGCCCCCGGGAGACAGCCCGCAAGACCACGCCCAGAAGGAGGCAGCCGCATGGCCACGACCGAGGTCGTCCAGTCCCGCCGGATCGTCACCGAGATCCCCGGCCCGAAGTCCCGCGCCATCCAGGAGCGCCGCAGCGCCGCCGTCGCCCAGGGCGTGGGCAGCACCCTGCCGGTCTACGTGGAGCGCGCCGGCGGCGGGATCGTCGAGGACGTCGACGGTAACGCCCTGATCGACTTCGGTTCGGGCATCGCCGTGACCAACGTCGGCAACGCCGACCCGCGCGTGGTGGAGCGCGCCGCCGAGCAGATGGGGCGCTTCACGCACACCTGTTTCATGGTGAACCCCTACGAGAGCTACGTGGAGGTGTGCGAGGCCCTCAACCGGATCACCCCCGGTGACCACGAGAAGCGCTCGATCCTCCTGAACTCCGGCGCCGAGGCGGTGGAGAACGCCGTCAAGATCGCGCGCAACGCCACCGGCCGCCAGGCGGTCGTGGTGTTCGACCACGCCTACCACGGTCGCACCAACCTCACCATGGCCCTGACCGCCAAGAACATGCCCTACAAGCAGGGCTTCGGGCCGTTCGCGGGCGAGGTGCACCGCATGCCCATGGCCTACGCCTACCGCTGGCCCACCGGACCGGAGAACTGCGGCCCCGAGGCCGCCGCCGCGGCGATCGAGCAGATCACCAAGCAGATCGGCGCCGAGAACGTGGCCGCGATGGTCATCGAGCCCATCCAGGGCGAGGGCGGCTTCATCGAGCCCGCCCCCGGCTTCCTGCCGGCCTTGGTCGAGTTCTGCCGTGCCAAGGGCATCGTGTTCGTCGCCGACGAGGTCCAGACCGGCTTCGCCCGCACCGGTGACATGTTCGCCTGTGAGCACGAGGGCGTGGTGCCCGACCTGATCACCACCGCCAAGGGCATCGCGGGCGGTCTGCCCCTGGCCGCCGTGACCGGCCGCGCCGAGCTGATGGACGCCGTCCACGGCGGCGGCCTCGGCGGCACCTACGGCGGCAACCCGGCCGCCTGCGCCGCCGCGCTGGCCTCGCTGGAGGCCATCGAGTCCGACGACCTGGTCGGCCGCGCCCGTGAGATCGGCGCGCTCATGCTGGACCGGCTGCGCACCCTCGCCGACAAGTACGAGGTCATCGGCGACGTGCGCGGACGCGGCGCGATGGTCGCGATCGAGCTGGTCAAGGACGGCAAGGAGCCCGCGACCGAGGCCCTGGCCCAGGTCGTGGCGCACTGCCACTCCCGCGGCCTGATCCTGCTGAGCGCGGGCACCTACGGCAACGTGATCCGGATGCTGCCGCCGCTGGCCATCAGCGACGAGCTGCTGCGCGAGGGCCTGGACATCCTGGAGGAGGGCCTGGCCGGCCTGTAGTCCGCCGTCGCGGGGCGGGGAGGTCCGTTCCCCGCCCCGCCGGCTCATTCCGGCTGAGGGACCCGGGCCGGGTCGCGTTCGTTCGAGCGCGGCCCGGCCCTCTCCGTGTCCGGAGGGACGGGGCGTCGGCCACGGGTGCTGCCCCACAGCACCCCGCCCACGACCAGAGCCCCGCCGACCAGCTCCCCCGGGCTCGCGGTCTCACCGAGGACCGCCCACGCGGCCGTCATTCCCACGACCGGCACCAGCATCGAGAACGGCGCCACCACCCCCGCCGGGTGACGGGTCATCAGCCAGGTCCACACACCGGAGCCGACCACGGTGCCGATCACCACCGTGTAGACCAGACCGGCCACGGCGGCCGCCGCCCCGGGCTCGCCGAACGAGGTGAGGGACTCCAGGATCCGGTCGGGACCCTCGACCGCCAGCGACAGCGCCAGCATCGGCAGGGGCGGGACCACCGACATCCACAGCGTCAGCCGCAGCGGGTCGGTCGGCCGGGCCAATCGGTTGCAGGTGTTGCCGATCGCCCACCCGAACGCGCCCGCCAGGGTCAGCAGGAACGGAACGATGGCGGCGTTCTCCGCCCGCTGCCATCCCACCAGGGCCATGCCGCACACGGCGATCAGGACGCCGACCAGTTGCCGACCGCTCACCCGCTCCCGCAGGAACGTCGCCCCCAGGAGCACGGTGAAGGGCGCGGACGCCTGGAGGACCAGCGACGCCAGGCCCGTGGGCATGCCGGAGGCCATCCCCCAGTAGAGGAACAGGAACTGGAGGACACCGAAGCCGAACCCGTAACCCACCAGCCAGCGCACCGGCACCCCCGGCCAGGGGACCAACAGCATCGTCGGCAGGGCGATCAACGCGAAGCGCAGGGCCACGAGGAAGAACGGAGGAAAGTGGACGAGCGAGGCGTCGATGGCGATGAAGTTGAGGCCCCACATCAGAGCGACGGAGAGGGCCAGCAGGCGATGACGAAACGGCATGCGTCCAGGTCACCAGGTTTCTCTTTTAAGCACAATCAATAATTCGGACACTCACGATGTAGCCTTGCTACATGGAGATCCGACACCTGGCGCTGTTGCGCGAACTCGCCGAACGCGGCAGTGTCACCGCGGTCGCCGAGGCGACCCACAGAACCCCCTCCGCCGTGTCACAACAGCTCAAGGCGGCCCAACGGGAGTTCGGAACGCCTCTGGTGGAGCCGTCCGGCCGCGGCCTGCGCCTGAACGAGGCGGGGCTGCTGCTCGCGGAGGGCGGGGTGAGCGTCGCCGCCGCCCTCGAAAGGGTCCAGGCCCGCTGGGACTCCTTCCGCGGCGAGCCCTCCGGCACGGTCACCGTGGCCGCCCTCCCCAGCGCCGCGACGTTCCTGCTGAGCGACGCGATGCACGACCTGGCCGACACCTCGATCACCCTGCGTTGCAGCGACTACGACCTCGCCGAAGTGGAGTTCGCCGGCCTGACCGCCGACAACGACATCGTCATCGCGCACAGCCTCACCAGCGTCCGACCGGCCGGCGCCGAGGGGTTGACCGTGCGCCCCCTGGCCCGAGAGCCGCTGGACATCGCGATGGCGGCCGACCATCCCCTGGCCGACCGGACCGACGTCAGCCCCGACGACCTGGTCGACCTCGAATGGATCGGGGTCCCCGAGGGCTACCCCTTCGACACCGTTCCGAAGGCGATCGAGCAGGTGACCGGGAAGGAGCTGCGAGTGACCCAACGGCTCTGGGACAACCGGTTGATCGAGTCGCTGGTGGCCGGGAGCGCGCTGGTGGCGGTCCTGCCCCGCTTCACCACACCGCCGGACTCGGGTGTGGTGCTGCGCCCCCTCACCGGGGTCCCCTCCGCCCGGCATGTCTCCGCCGTCCTGCGCCCCGACAAGGCCGAACGGCTGGCCGTCCAACGGGTACTGCGCGCCTTCGAGAAGGTCGGTGCCGAGGTGGAGCGACGTCACCGGCGCGATTGAGCGCGAACGTCCCCCGGCTCAGGGCTGTTCTCGGACCGAGTCCAGGGACAACAGGGCCACGTGCAGCGACAGGCAGTCCTCCACCGACTCCAGGTCGGCGTCCAGCACGTTGGCGATCCGCCGCAGCCGCTCGTAGAACGCGGGCCTGGACAGATGCGCCCTGCTCGCGGCCAGGGCCTTGTTGCGGCCCGCGCCCAGATAGTGGCGGAGCATGTCGGTGAGATCGCCGTTGTGGCGCGCGTCGTGGTCCAGCAACGGCCCCAGTTCGCGTTCCACGAAGGTCTGGAGGCGCTCGTCGTCGCGGAACAGGTGCAGCAGACCGCGCAGATGCAGGTCGGGCAGCCGATAGAAGGGGCGGTGGTCGCTCTGCCGGACGGCCACGTCGCCGACCTGGCGGGCCTCCAGGAAGGAGCGGCGGACCTCGCGGATGTCGTCGGCGGTCGAGCCCACCGCCAGTACCGCCGCGTCTCCCACCGTGGCGCGCACACGCTCGGCCAGCAGGTACAGGATGGGGTCCAGGCGCGGGCGTGAGGGCAGGGCCAGCAGGATGCCGACGCGCAGGTCGTCCAGGGAACCCACCAGCGCGGGCAGTCGCAGTTCCCGGCAGGCCTTGGCCGCGCCCTCGGCGGTGTCGGACAGACGCGCCTGGGCGGCCAGGCCGGTGCCGCTCTCGCGCAGACGCAGGACCAGACCGACCAGCTCGCGTCCGTTGAGCGGTACGCCGACCGCGCGGGCGCGGACCAGCGCCTCCTCCGGTTCGGAGTAGGCCCGGTCGATGATGCCGGTGATGATCGTCCGGTGGGTCTGACGTTCCAGACTCTCCTGGTGGCGTTCGAGCAACCGTCCCAGGGCCAGGGTCGTCGCGGCGCGTTCGATGAGCATGGTCTGGCGCGCGGTGGGGGTGGCGCCGGTGATGAGGATCAGGCGCCCCCAGTCCTGACCGCGGGCGCCGACGGTGGTGACCAACCAGCCGGTGGAGGGCACGTGCACGGTCCGGCTACCGGATCGGACCGCCCGCGATCGACTCTCCCAGGAGGTCAGCAGGGTGCCGGGATCCTCTCCGTTGAGGTCGCAGGCCAGCACCTGGTGGGTGAGGTTCTCCAGGACCACGGGGCAGCCGGAGAGCTGGGCGACCTCACGCAGGATCTGGGCGGCGTCGGCGCCCTCCACGGACAGTTGGGTGAAGACCGAGTGGAGTTTCTCCGACTCGCGCAGCTCCTCCAACTGTTCATTGACCACCCGGATGTGCACGGCCTCGGTGATCTCGACGAAGCGGGCCTCGCGGTCGAGCAGGACGACCGGGAGCCGGGCGTCGCGGGCGGCCTCCAGGAAGGGGGTCGGCAGTTCGGCGTGGTACTTACGGCCGAGTTCGACCGCGATACCGCTCACCCCCGCGTCGGCGATGTCCTCGATATAGCGGCGCAACGCCTCGGGGTCGTCGGGCATGGCGATGCCGGTGCTGAGCACCAGTTCGCCGCCGCGCAACAGGTGGGCCAGGTCCGTGACCTCGGCGATGTGCACCCAGCGCACCGCCACGTCGAGGTACTCGGAACCGGTGACCACCCGGGGGCGGGCGCGTTGGAGGGCCGGGAGCCTGAGAACTTCGGCGAGTGTGGGGAGCACGGTCTCACTCTAGTCGTTCTGTCACGGCGGAGGCGGTTTCTCTTTACAAAGTGCTCGCTTTTCCTCGTTCATGAGCACGAAGGGGAACGCCTTGAAGGAGGCTTTACATTCTGTAAAGGCCGCCAGCATGTTGTCAACAGTGTGATCCTGGTCAAGTACGCCGAGCCGGGCGAGACTGGGGGCATGTCGGAACTCCTCTCGCGCCACCGCGCGGTCATGCCCTCCTGGTCGCCCCTCTACTACGAGTCCCCGCTGGAGATCGTCAGCGGCAAGGGAAGCCGCGTCACCGACGCCGAAGGCCGCACCTACCTGGACTTCTTCACCGGAATCGTGACCAACATGCTCGGCTACGACGTGGCCGAGGTCCGTGAGGCGGTCGAACGCCAGATCGCCAAGGGGGTCGTGCACACCTCCGCCCTGTACCTCATCCGCTCCCAGGTCGAACTGGCCGAGAAGATCGCCCGGCTGTCCGGAATCCCCGACGCCAAGGTCTTCTTCACCAACTCCGGCACCGAGGCCAACGAGACCGCCCTGCTGCTGGCCACCCACGCCCGAGGCAGCGACGAGGTGCTGGCCATGCGCGGCAGCTACCACGGACGCTCCTTCGGCACCGTGGCGGTCACCGGGAACCGGGCGTGGAAGAACTCCGCGCTCTCCCCGCTGAACGTGCACTACCTGCACGGCACCGACCACGCCTCGCCCCTGTTCCGCGATCTGTCGGAGCGCGAGTACATCGACCGGTGCGTGGCCGACCTGCGCGCCGTCCTGGACACCACCGCGCCGAACGTGGCCTGCCTGATCGCCGAGCCGATCCAGGGCGTGGGCGGGTTCGCGATGCCCCCCGAGGGTCTGTACGGCGCCTACAAGGAGGTTCTCGACGAACACGGCATCCTGTTCGTCTCCGACGAGGTGCAGACCGGTTGGGGCCGCACCGGCACGGACTTCTTCGGCATCGGCGCCCACGGCGTCACCCCGGACGCCATGACCTTCGCCAAGGGGCTCGGCAACGGCTTCGCCGTCGGCGGCGTCGTGGCCCGGGGCGACCTCATGGACGGCCTCGGGGCGCTCGGCGTGGCCACCTTCGGCGGCAACCCGGTGTCCATGGCCGCCGCCGGCGCCACCCTCGACTACGTCCTGGACCACGACCTCCAGGACAACGCGCTGCGCCAAGGGCGGACCATCCTGGAGGGCCTGCGCGCGCTCAGGGAACTGCCCTGCGTGCTCGACGTTCGGGGCAAAGGGCTGATGTTCGCCGTCGAGATGGTCGACTTCGAGAGCGGGGCCCCCTCCCCGGCCCTGGCGGCCGGGGTCCTGGAGGCCACCCGCGAACGCGGCCTGCTGGTCGGCAAGGGCGGCGTGCACGGCAACGTGCTGCGCATGGCCCCGCCGCTGACCCTGTCCACCGAGGAGGCCGCCGAGGGGCGCGACATCCTCCTGGACGCCGTCCATGCCGTGGCCGAGCAGGCCTGAGGAACACCCGAGACGAGGAGGAGAGCATGAGCGAACACGTCACCCACTGGATCGGCGGCTCCCGCCACGAGGGCCCCACCGAGCGGAGCGGGGACATCCACAACCCCGCCTCCGGTCAGATCACCGGGACGGTCGACCTCGCAGGGCCCGCCGAGGTCGACGCGGCGGTCGCCGCCGCGCGGGCGGCCTTCCCCGCCTGGCGGGACACCCCCCTGTCCAAGCGCGTCCGGACCCTGTTCCGCTTCCGCGAGCTCCTGGACTCCCGGAGCGACCGTCTGGCCGAGATCGTCAGCGCCGAACACGGCAAGGTCCTCTCCGACGCGAAGGGCGAGGTCGCCCGCGGCCTGGAGGTCGTCGACTTCGCCTGCGGCGTCCCCCAACTGCTCAAGGGCGATTTCTCCGAGAACGTGTCCACGGGCGTGGACTCGTACTCGATCCGCCAGCCGGTCGGCGTGGTCGCGGGCATCACCCCGTTCAACTTCCCGGCGATGGTCCCGATGTGGATGTTCCCCCTGGCGATCGCCTGCGGTAACACCTTCGTGCTCAAGCCCAGCGAGAAGGACCCCTCGGCCTCGCTCATGATCGCCGAACTGTGGGCCGAGGCCGGCCTGCCCGACGGCGTGTTCAACGTGGTGCAGGGCGACAAGGTCGCGGTGGACGCCCTCCTCGAACACCCGGACGTCGCCGCGGTCGGTTTCGTCGGGTCCACGCCCATCGCCCGGTACGTCTACCGGGTCGCCGCCGAGCACGGCAAGCGCGTCCAGGCTCTCGGCGGGGCCAAGAACCACATGGTGGTCCTGCCCGACGCCGACCTGGACCTGGCCGCGGACGCCGCGGTCTCCGCCGGGTTCGGCTCGGCCGGCGAACGCTGTATGGCCATCTCGGCGGTCGCGGTCGTGGACTCGGTCGCCGACGACCTGATGGAGCGGATCCGGGAGCGGGTGGCCCGGCTCCGGGTCGGCCCCGGAGACGACGACCGCAGCGAGATGGGACCGCTCGTCACCCGCGAGCACCGGGACAAGGTCGCCTCGTACCTGGAGTCGGGGGTCCGCGAGGGCGCGACCCTGGCGATCGACGGCAGGGTGCACCCCGTGCTGGGCGGTGGCGGCGACGGTTTCTGGCTCGGCCCCTCGGTCCTGGACCACGTCGAGCCGACGATGTCCTGCTACCGGGAGGAGATCTTCGGTCCGGTGCTGAGCGTGCTGAGGGTGCGCGACTACGACGAGGCGGTCGGGCTGATCAACGCCAACCCCTACGGCAACGGGACCGCGATCTTCACCGACGACGGGGGCGCCGCACGGCGCTTCCAGAACGAGATCGAGGTCGGCATGGTGGGTATCAACGTGCCCATCCCGGTCCCCATGGCCTACTACTCGTTCGGCGGTTGGAAGGAGTCGCTCTTCGGCGACTCCCACGTACACGGTACGGAGGGTGTTCACTTCTACACCCGCACCAAGACCGTGACCGCCCGTTGGAGCGACCCCGGACAGCGCCCCGAAGGCGGTGTCGACCTGGGCTTTCCCACCAACGGGTAGGCCCGATCCGACGAAATACCCGATGGATGTCTCTTACTGACCGTCGGTGACGGGCGACACGGAGTATCGTGTCCATCGACGCCGACCGGGACGTTCTCCGTCCTCACGGGCGTCACGACGACCATCCCGAGAAGACGCGCTCAATTCCCCTCCTCCCCACGGAAGCGGGCGCGTCGACGGAAGCGCTCCGGGTCCTAGACTCCCCCTGGACCCGGAGCGCGACCGTCTTCACGGAACCGCCGCGTCAGCGCGCGACGATCAGCGACCTACGCGCGGGCACCGGTCGGTACCCCATGAGCCCCGCGCACTCGTCGCATCCATAGACATGGGCCCCGTCCGGCAGTTCCCCCAGGATCCTGCGTGGCCTGGGCCACTTGGTGTGGCAGACGACGCAGGCATCCCCCATGCACTGCGCCGGACTCAGCCGACTCGGATCGTAGACACAGGTCCCGGATACGACGTCGGTCGGCATGTCTGGTTCGCACATCGTGCTCGTTCCGCGCAATGTCCTTGCTCCCCCCGTGGTTTAGGACAGTCTGGCGGGCCGATAGTTACCGGCTCTTAATTGAATCAGAAGCTCTCGGCGCCTGGAAGGGCCCGGACCGATCTAAATCACTCCGTGCAGGGGAATCATAACCCTAAGTGACGAACCCTGGGAAGACCCAGGTCACCGACTGATCATTCATACGCTCTGCCCGATATGTACACACGATCCTGGGCAAGGACCTCAGTCCTCTTGCAGCGGGGTCACACCGAAACGGCGCATGGCGAGGGCCGGATTCGTGACCCGAACCGCCTCCACACGCTCGGCCGAAACCCGGGCCGATGCGACATCGAAGGTCTGCTCCCCCAGGGAGGCCACCACCGTGCCCATCGGGTCGATCACCATACTGTTGCCCGCCCCCACCGGGGCCGACTGGCCGGAAGCGGCCACGTAGACCGTGTTCTCGATGGCGCGCGCACGGAGCAGCGTGCGCCAATGATCCTCCTTGAGCGGCCCCGGCACCCACTGGGCGGCCAACAGGACCACCTGGGCCCCGGCGTCGACGATCCTCCGGGTCACCTCGGGAAAACGCAGGTCGTAACAGGTCTGGAGGCCGAAGACCACACCGTCGACCTCGAAGGTGCGGGGCTCCTCGATCGGCCCCGGCGCCACCACGTCCGACTCCTTGACCCCGAAGGCGTCGTAGAGATGCGTCTTGCGGTAGAGCGCCACCGACTCCCCCTGCGGCGAGAGCGCCACCAGGGTGTTGGTGAAGTGCGCGGCGTCCTCTCCCCGGGACTCGTTGACCCCCAGGACCAGGTGCACGCCCTCTCTGCGGGCGGTGTCCGCCGCGTCGGACAGGAAGGGCCCGTCCAGCGGCTCGGCCGACTCCACGTAGCGGTGGTCGGTGCGCGAGGCGGTGAACATCGTGTACTCGGGGAACAGGACGACCCGGGCGCCGTCCGCCGCGGCCCGGGCGGTCAACTCCGCCACCGAACGCAGGTTCTCCGCCTTGTCCCGCCCCGGGGAGAACTGCGCGACCGCGACCCGCACCATAGGACCCTCACCTCCGCGACCAGGGGGTCCGCCCCGTCGGCGGCCCCGAACGTGCCACGAGTGTACGCCCCGCCCCTCGAAGGGGTCAGGGCAGGTGGGACAGGGCCCAGGCCGGGGCCAGGACCAGGATGAGGAAGCGCGCGGCCCGGGTGGCGAAGGTGACCGCGCAGAAGAGGAGGAGGTTCATGCGCACGACCCCGGCGAGGACCGAGACCACCATGAACGGCGGGACGCTGGCGAAGGAGCTCAACGCCAACAGCCCCACACCCCAGATCGGGCGTTCCTCCGCCTTGGTCCGCCACTCCGCCATCCGCTTCGCCCACTTGCCCGGCGTCCGGGCGCGACGGCGCAGCCAGGGCGCGGAGAGCGTGCCCCGACCCACGTAGTAGTAGGGGATCTTGCCGAGGGTCTGTCCCAGGGCCGCGGCCAGGGCCACCGCGACGAGGGCGCCGTCGTCCATGAGGGCGACGACGCCCAACAGGTAGACCTCGACGTTGAGGATCGGGACCAGCCCGGCCGCGGCGGCGAACGCGAAGGCCAGGAGGGTCTCGACCACGTCGGTCCTACTTCTCGGCGGCGGCGAGCTGGCCGCAGGCGCCGTCGATCTCCTGGCCGCGGGTGTCACGGACGGTGACCGACACCCCGTGGGACTGGAGGCGCCGGACGAACTCGCGCTCGTCCTCGGGGCGCGAGGCCGTCCACTTGGAGCCCGGGGTCGGGTTGAGCGGGATGAGGTTGACGTGCACCAGGTGGCCCTTGAGGAGCTTGCCGAGCAGGTCGGCCCGCCAGGCCTGGTCGTTGATGTCCTTGATCAGCGCGTACTCGATGGAGACCCGACGTCCGGTGGTCCCGGCGTAGCGCCAGGCGGCGTCCAGGACCTCCTCGACCTTCCAGCGGGTGTTGATCGGCACCAGCTCGTCGCGCAGCTCGTCGTCGGGGGCGTGCAGGGAGATCGCCAGGCGGACCTGCATCCTCTCGTCGATGAGCTTGTTGATCGCGGGGACCAGACCCACCGTGGAGACGGTCACGCCGCGCTGGGAGATGCCCAGGCCGCCCGGGACCGGGTCGGTGATGCGACGGACGGTCTGGAGGACCCGCTTGTAGTTGGCCATGGGCTCGCCCATGCCCATGAACACGATGTTGCTGATCCGCCCGGGGCCGCCGGCGACCTCGCCGCGGGCCAGGTCGCGGGCGCTGGCGACCACCTGGTCGACGATCTCCCCGGTGGACAGGTTGCGGGTCAGCCCCGCCTGTCCGGTGGCGCAGAACGGGCAGTTCATGCCGCAGCCGGCCTGAGAGGAGATGCACAGGGTGACGCGGTCGGGGTAGCGCATGAGCACCGACTCGAACATCACCCCGTCGAAGGCCTTCCACAGGGTCTTGCGGGTCATCCCGTTGTCACAGGTGATGTGCCGGACCGGGGTGAGCAGGGTCGGCAGCAGCGCCTCGCCGAGCCGCTCCCGGGAGGCCTCGGGAAGGTCGGTCATCTTCGAGGTGTCCGACTCCAGGGCACCGTAGTAGTGCTTGGCGATCTGCTTGGCGCGGAAGGGCTTCTCCCCCAGCTCCCGGACGACCTCCTGGCACTCCTCGGGGCTGAGATCGGCCAGGTGCCGGGGCGGCTTGGCGCGGCGGGGTGCGACGAAAGTGAGCTCGGCGGGCATAAGTATCCGTAACGAATGGAGTCGGTGGACTGCGCCCGGCGCGGAAGGTAAGGGGCGACGCGGGTCGTTATACGACCTATACGCGTCCGCGGTGCTGCTCCGCCTCTCAGGGCACTACCGTCGATTCTACGCGCAGTGTGGACGGCCCGGACGGGTCCCCGCCCCCGGCCACCACGACGACAAGACGACACCGAGACGGCGGCACGCGGGAGGGCCGGTGACCGAGATCGACGTCCTGCTCGACGAGATCAGCCCCTACCAGAGCCGTCGCGTCGTCGTCGAATGCGACTCCCACACGACCGCCGCCTACCTGTTGGACGCCAGAGAGCGCATCCGCGTCCCGGTGTGGCTGGCCAACCACGAGAGCGCGCCCGCAGAGAGCGACCCCGACGACCTCTATCGGGGTCGGGCCCCGCTCATGCCCGAGGCCTATACCAAGCATCCGCAGGGACGCCCCCGGTTCGATCCGGCCACCCTGCGCGCGGTGTGGTTCGAGGAGGGCGACGGGGTCGCCCTGCTGGACGAGGAGGGGCTGCTCGCCGTGATCCCCGGCTGGGCGGAGGCCGACAGCGGTCTGCCCGGTTACGCGCGCGAGGCCATCGGACGCAGCCCCTACGCCTGGGAGCTGGACTCGGTGAAACGCCGGCTGTGGCCGCGGGTCGTGCACGCGGAGGCCTATTGGGACTGGCGACGGGCCTCGGGCGCCTGGCGCGGTGTGCAGCGGACGGTCCTCGGTCATCTGAACCGCCGGGTGGGCGAGGCCGGGCATTACTGGGACGTCTCCGACGGGCACCCGCCGCTGTTGCGGGTCTCGGAGCGGCCGCCCACCGAGGAACGGCCCTACACGGTCCTGTCCACCGTGGGCATGTGCGGGCAGCGGATGCCCACCCTGGACCGCTACATGGCCGATACCTCGGGGCACGCCCGGGTGGAGCTGGCCCTGGCCACGACGCTGCCCGCGCACCACGCGGCGCGGATCTTCCGGTGGATCGGGGCCTTCCCCTGGCGCGCGGTCACCTGGTTCGGCACCGGCCACACGGTCAAGTGGTTGGACAACCCGGAGGATCGGGCGATGCGCCGTGACGCGGGCGCGGTCCTGTTGCTGGAGGATCCGAGCCCCCTGATCACCGACCCCGCCCTGGTCCCGCCGGACACCTCCGGGCTGACCTTCCAGGGCGACCCGGTCCGCTGGCTGTGGATCGTCCCGATCACCCGCCCCGAGCACCTGTTCGCCAAGGAGCACGACAGCGCCACCCTGGTGGAGAAGCTGGCGGCCGAAGGGCGCGGCTGGATCCTGGACTGACCCGGGAAAACCCGTTGCGTCGACCGTCCGACGTCCACGAACATGCCCGATCGGGGGCCGGCCCCGTGAGGACGAGGAGGGGCATGGACGCGAGCGCCGACACGGGCGGGGGCATCCTCGCCCCGTTGCGTTACGGGAACTTCCGGGCCCTGGCGTCGGGCCGGGTCCTGATGATGTTCGGCAACGGCATGGCCACGGTCGCGCTCGCCTTCGCCGTCCTGGACGTGACGGGTTCCCTGACCCAGGTCGGCCTGGTGGTGGGTGCCCGATCCATCGCGAACGTGGCGCTCCTCCTGCTCGGCGGGGTGATCGCGGACCGGCTGCCGCGCTCGATGGTGCTCGTCGGCGGGTGCGCGCTCGCGGCGCTCTCCCAGGGGACCCTGGCGCTGACACTGCTCACCGGGACGGCCTCGCTGCCGCTCATGATCGCGCTGAGCGTGGTGAACGGGGCCGCGGCCGCCGCCAACCTGCCCGCCTCCGCGGCCCTGACCCCCCAGACCGTTCCGCGCGCTCTGCTGAGGCAGGCCAACGCCTCGGTGGGGATCGCCAAGCAGCTCGGGATGTTCGCCGGGATGTCGGCCGGCGGCGTGGCCGTGGGGTTGTGGGGGCCGGGTTGGGCGATCGGCGTGGACGCCCTGATGTTCGCCGCGGCGGGGGTGGCCTTCTCCCTCCTGCGGGTCCCCTCGACCGGGGCGACCGACGGTGGCCGGAACGTCCTACGCGACCTGGTGGAGGGCTGGCGGGAGTTCGTCGCCCGCCCCTGGGTCTGGATCATCGTGTTGCAGTTCATGGTGGTCAACGCCGGCTGGTCCGCGGCCACCGGGGTGCTGGGGCCGGGGATCGCCGACGCGACGTTCGGGCGGACCACCTGGGGGCTACTGATGGCGGCCAACAGCGTGGGTCTGCTGGTCGGCGGCGTCCTGGCGGCCCGCTGGCAACCGCGTCGCGCGCTGTTCTACGGCACGGCCCTGGTCCTGCTCCAGACGTTGCCGTTCTTCGTCCTGGCGGGCCCGTCGCCGATGGTGCCGTTGCTGTTCGCCGCGATGTTCGTGGGCGGAATGGCGGTGGAGCAGTTCAGTGTGGCCTGGGAGGTCTCGCTCCAGGAGAACGTCCCCACCGAACGGCTCTCACGGGTCTACTCCTATGACGCCCTGGGCTCGTTCGTGGCGATGCCGGTGGGGCAGATCGCGATCGGTCCGACGGCCGAGGCGATCGGGGTCGACCGGTCCCTGCTGCTGGTGGCCTCGCTGACGATCATCGCGACGCTGGCGGCCCTGTGCGCTCCGAGCGTGCGCTCACTGCGTCGTCGCTGAGTCCTGGGAGCGGTATCGCTCGCGCCGGTCGCCGACCTGGTGGAGGAGGTGGTGCAGTCGGGCCACGTCCTCGTCGCCGAAGCGCTCGACGAAGCAGCGCAGGGTGCTCCCGGGGTCGGGGCCGCTCTCCAGCACCTCGCCCATCACGCGGGCGGTGTACTCGGCGTGGGTCTCCCGGGCCCGGTAGGCCCAGGCCCTCCCGACCTTCTCCCGTTCCAGCAGCCCCTTCCGGTGCAGGATGCCGGTGACCGTCATGACCGTCGTGTAGGCGAGTTCCCGGTCGTAGACCATGGTCTCCAGGATCCCTCGGACCTGGAGCGGCCCGTCCGCGCGCCACAGCGCGGTCATGATGGCCGCCTCCAGTTCTCCCAGCCCCCTCATGGGTCTCCCCCGCCCGTGTGATCCGGCTGTTCGTAGGCGCATCGTAGGCGGGGCCGGAATCCGATGGGGAGGAACGGGGAAGACGGCACAGATCCGCACATCCTCGGCGTCGTTCACCGGCGTTTCACCGCCGCGCGGACCCGATTCGCCGTCGGTCGCCCTCCGTTCCGGGTACGGCCGGCTTCGGTCATCCGGGAAGGGACGCGAATCACTCACCGGGAAAGGTGTGACCCAGCGCACCGGAAGCCGTCACAGCCCCGCTCACGAAAAAACCCGACAAACAGGAGGAAATGAGCCTCCGTCACCACGCAACGCAAAGTGACCGGCACGTAGCGAGAAGACTCGTGTGAAAGATTGTTAGGTATCTCCCAGTTTCAACAACCCTCGCGTTCCCCCGAAGGATGCCGTTACAAGTAGCCTGGTACCCGACGAGTGCCGGCCAGGTCAGACACTCCCCCGACGGGGAGCGCTTTCATGCTTGTTCAGAGCCCGCCTTGCCGACAGCCACCCGTCTTTCCTTAACATTCACAAGCGAGCTGCGGAAGTGGGCGATCTCCGCCGTGTCGTCTGAGGCGTCTCAACCCCTGACAGATTTCGGCCCGAACGAGTGGCTGGTCGAGGAGCTTTACCAGAAGTACCTCACCGACCCGAATTCGGTTGACAAGGCTTGGTGGAACTTCTTCGCGGACTACAAGCCCGCGGATACGGCCGGCGGGAAGGGTGGAGGCACTGCGGCCGCTAAGGCGCAGACCGAGAAGGCCCCGACCCCCGCGCCCAAGAAGAAGGCCACCACGGCCCCAGCACCCAAGAGCACCGACGATGCACTCCAGGTCAAGGAGGAGCGGCTGCGTGGCGCACCCGCCCGTACCGCGACCAACATGGAGTCGAGCCTGACCATGCCCACCGCGACGAGCGTGCGCGCGGTGCCGGTCAAGCTGCTGTTCGACAACCGCATCGTCATCAACAACCATCTCCGGCGCAGCCGCGGTGGGAAGGTCTCCTTCACCCACCTCATCGGCTACGCCATGGTCAAGGCCCTCAAGGCCCTGCCCGAGATGAACCACGCCTACGTGGAGGTCGACGGCAAGCCCGGCGTCGCCAAGCCCGAACACGTGAACTTCGGTCTGGCGATCGACCTCCCCAAGCCCGACGGCTCCCGTCAGCTGGTCGTGCCCTCCATCAAGAAGTCCGACGAGATGGACTTCAACGAGTTCTGGAGCGGCTACGAGGACCTGGTCCGCAAGGCCCGCAACAACAAGCTGGGCGTGACGGACTTCCAGGGCACCACGATCAGCCTGACCAACCCGGGCGGCATCGGCACCGTGCACTCCGTGCCGCGCCTGATGCCCGGCCAGGGCACCATCCTCGGCGTCGGGGCCATGGAGTACCCGGCCGAGTTCCAGGGCGCCTCTCAGGACACCCTGAGCGACCTGGGCATCAGCAAGGTCATGACCCTGACCTCGACCTACGACCACCGGATCATCCAGGGCGCCCAGTCGGGCGAGTTCCTGCGTCGGATCCACCAGCTCCTGCTGGGCGAGGACGGCTTCTACGACGAGATCTTCAACTCGTTGCGGATCCCCTACGAGCCGGTCCGCTGGGTCCAGGACATCAAGGTCAACAAGGCCACCCAGCTCGACAAGACCACCCGGGTCCAGGAGCTGATCCACGCCTACCGCGTGCGCGGCCACCTCATGGCCGACACCAACCCGCTCGACCACGAGCAGCGCAAGCACCCGGACCTGGACGTGCTGGAGCACGGCCTGACCCTCTGGGACCTGGACCGCGAGTTCCCGACCGGGGGCTTCGGCGGCAAGCAGGTCATGAAGCTGCGCGACATCCTGGGCGTGCTGCGCGACACCTACTGCCGCACGGTGGGTATCGAGTACATGCACATCCAGAGCCCGGAGGAGCGGGAGTGGATCCAGTCGCACGTCGAGCGTGAGCACGAGAAGCTCGACCGCGACGAGCAGCTCCACATCCTGCACCGGCTCAACAGCGCCGAGGCCTTCGAGACCTTCCTCCAGACCAAGTACGTCGGTCAGAAGCGCTTCTCGCTCGAAGGCGGCGAGTCCCTCATCCCGCTGCTGGACGGCGTGATCTCCAAGGCCGCCAAGGCCGAGCTGGACGAGGCCGTCATCGGTATGGCCCACCGCGGTCGCCTGAACGTGCTCGCCAACATCTGTGGCAAGTCGTACGGGCAGATCTTCGGTGAGTTCGAGGGCAACCTCGACCCGCGTAGCGCCCACGGCTCCGGCGACGTCAAGTACCACCTGGGCACCGAGGGCGTCTTCGAGACCCCGGACGGCGACAAGATCCAGATCTCGCTGGCCGCGAACCCCTCCCACCTGGAGACGGTCGACCCGGTCGCCGAGGGCATCGTCCGCGCCAAGCAGGACGTGCTGGACAAGGGCCCGCACGGCTTCACCGTGCTGCCCATCCTCATCCACGGTGACGCGGCGTTCGCCGGACAGGGCGTGGTCGCCGAGACCCTGAACCTGTCCCAGCTGCGCGGCTACCGGACCGGCGGCACGGTGCACGTCATCGTGAACAACCAGGTGGGCTTCACCACCTCGCCGACCGACAGCCGTTCCAGCGTGTACGCCACCGACGTCGCGCGGATGGTCCAGGCGCCGATCTTCCACGTCAACGGGGACGACCCCGAGGCCGTGGTCCGGGTCGCGCACCTGGCCTTCGCCTACCGTCAGGCGTTCAACAAGGACGTCGTGATCGACCTGGTCTGCTACCGGCGTCGTGGGCACAACGAGGGCGACAACCCCGCGTTCACCCAGCCGCTCATGTACGACGTCATCGACGCCAAGCGCTCCACCCGCAAGCTGTTCACCGAGGCCCTCATCGGCCGCGGCGACATCACGGTGGAGGAGGCCGAGCAGGCCCTGCGCGACTACCACAGCGAGCTCGAGCGCGCCTTCACCGAGACCCGCGAGGTCGAGAAGAGGCCGATCGAGCCGGGTTCCGTGGTCAAGCCCGAGGTGTTCACCGAGGCCCGCCTGGACCACTCCAAGGTCGAGACGGCGATCAGCACCGAGACCGTCAAGCGTGTCATCGACACCCAGGTCTCCCTGCCCGAGGGCTTCACCGCGCACCCGCGCCTGGCCCCGCAGCTGACCCGTCGCGCCACGATGGTCGAGAACGACGCGATCGACTGGGCCACCGGTGAACTGCTGGCCTTCGGCTCCCTGCTGATGGACGACCACCCGGTCCGTCTGATCGGTCAGGACAGCCGTCGCGGCACCTTCGGTCAGCGTCACGCCTCGCTCGTCGACCGCGACACCGGCGAGGTCCACACGCCGCTGAAGCAGTTCGACGAGGGCACCACGAAGTTCCACGTCCACGACTCGCTGCTCAGCGAGTACGCGGCGCTGGGCTTCGAGTACGGCTACTCGCTGACCCGTCCGGACGCCCTCGTCATGTGGGAGGCGCAGTTCGGCGACTTCGTCAACGGCGCCCAGACCGTCATCGACGAGTACATCAGCTCGGGCGAGCAGAAGTGGGGCCAGCGCTCCAGCGTCACCCTGCTGCTGCCGCACGGCTACGAGGGCCAGGGGCCGGACCACTCGTCCGCCCGCATCGAGCGGTTCCTCCAGGCGTGCGCGCAGGAGAACATGACCGTCGCGATGCCGAGCACCCCGGCGAGCTACTTCCACCTGCTGCGCTGGCAGGCGAAGTCGCCGTTCGAGCGTCCGCTCGTGGTGTTCACGCCCAAGTCGCTGCTGCGTCTGAAGGCCGCCACCTCGGCCGCCGACGACTTCACCTCGGGCCACTTCCGCCCGCTGATCGGTGACGACTCCATCGCCCCCGAGAAGGTGCGTCGCGTGGTGATCTGCTCCGGCAAGATCTACTACGACCTGGACGCCGCCCGTCGCAAGAGCGGCGACAAGCACACGGCGATCATCCGCGCGGAGCGGCTCTACCCGCTGCCGATCGAGGAGATCCGCGAGCAGCTCAAGGCCTACCCGAACGCGGGCGAGGTCCTGTGGGTCCAGGAGGAGCCGGCGAACATGGGTCCGTGGCCCTTCGTCGCCCTGGTCTTCTCCGAGCAGCTCGACCGTCCCTTCACCCGGATCTCGCGTCCGGCCTCCTCCGCCCCGGCCGCCGGTTCGGCCAAGAGGCACGAGGCCGAGCAGCGCGCTCTGGTGGACACGGTCTTCCCGCCCGCCGAGTAGCCACGCGGACCCGGGGCGTGTCAGGGTGCTGGACGTCCCGGGTCCGGTCCGAGCGGTGAGGGAAGGTATGTACTACACCGATCGCGGAATCGAGGAGTTGGAGAACCGCCGCGGCGAGGAGGAGGTCAGCTTCGCCTGGCTCGCCGAGCAGCTGCGGGTGTTCACCGACGTCCACCCCGAGTTCGAGACCCCCGTCGAGCGCCTGGCCACCTGGTTGGCCAGGTTGGACGACGAGGACGAAGAGTAGTGGTGCCGCGCCGCTCCGGCGGCGCACGGTCCGAGGGGCCCGGGTCATGACGACCCGGGCCCCTCGCGTGTGTCCGGGACCTTCCCCGGGGATACCCCTGACCCGACCCTGATATCCGCGACATATCTTGAGTTCGCCGGGGACGCGACATATCGTGAAGTCATCGAGAACGAGTGGAAAGGGTTCACGATGGCACGTTGGACCATCGACAGTCCGATGACCCACACCTTGGACGGCATCGTCGCCCTCAAGGTGCGGATCGTCGGAGGACAGGTCAACATCATCCCCACCGACGACCCCGTCACCTTCGAGATCGGCGACATCGTCGGAGAGCCCCTGGAGGTCACCCAGGAGGCCGGCATCCTCACCATCCATTACCAGGACCTCACCGGTCAGGGACTGTTGGACCGGCTCAAGCCGCTCCAGCTCTCCGGTTACCGCAACGTCGGCACCCGACGGGCCACCGTGAACCTGCGGGTCCCGCGCGACTGCCCCGTCGAGGTCACCACGGCCACCGCCCCGGTGGTGGCGACCGGGCTGACCGCCCGCACCCGGATCAAGACGGCGACCGGCGAGATCACCCTGGACGAGGTCTCCGGCGAGACCGAGCTCAACACCGCCGACGGCAACGCCTCCGTGCGCACCCCGACCGGCGTACTGAACTTCGGCACCGCCACCGGACAGCTCGCCGTGGCCGGCGGACGCCTGTCCGAGCTGCGGGCCAAGACCGTCTCCGGGCAGGTGCTGGTCGACACCGACCTGGCGCCCTCGTCCCGGGTCCGGGTGAACACCGTCTCCGGCGAGGTGGCCCTGCGGGTGCCCGCCGAGAGCTCGGCCTCCGTCGAGCTGCGTTCGGTCACCGGCGCGCTGGACAGCGACTTCGGTCTGGAGCGCAACAGCGCCCCGGCCCGCAACTCCATGACCGGCAAGGTCGGCGTGGGCGTCGACCCCGCCTCCATCAGTGTCAACACCGTGTCCGGTCGGGCCGCGCTGCTGCGACGCGCCCCCGAGGCTCCGGCCGCGATCCCAGAGGGGGCCTGAATGAGCACCGTCTTCGGCCACGGCAGACTCCGTCTGTACCTGCTCAAGATGCTCGACGAGAGCCCGCGCCACGGCTACGAGATCATCAGTCTGCTGCGCGACCGCTTCCTGGGCGTGTACTCGCCCTCGCCCGGCACCATCTACCCCCGGCTCGCGAGACTGGAGGAGGAGGGGCTGGTCACCCACACCGAGGAGGGCGGCCGCAAGGTCTACAGCCTCACCGACAAGGGGCGCGAGGAGCTGCGGGCCCGCGAGAGCGACCTGGACGACCTGGAGCGGGAGATCACCGACTCCGTGCGCGACATCGCCCGCGCGGTCAAGCAGGACGTGCGCGCCACCATCGGTTCCCTGCGCGACGAACTGAAGTTCGCGAGCTCGGAGTCCCGCAGGGAGAGCTCCGAGGAGGAGCGGGGCTCCGGGGGGAGTTCCTCCTCCGACGCCGAGGGGGAACGCGAACGCGAGCCTCGCGGCGACGGGGGCATGTGGGCTCGCGAGTGGGAGCGGTTCGCCCAGGGCTTCGGCGTCTTCGGGGCCGCCTGGGGCCGCCCCTCCTCCGAACGTGAGGACTCCGCCTCCTCGGAGGAGAAGGCCCGGGAGTCCGAGGAGCGGGGCGCCGGCGAGGAGGAGAAGGAGCGGGAGTGCCGGAACCCGGAGTTCGAGCACGCCCTGCGCGACTTCTCCACCCGGGTCCGCGACCTGGTCCGCGGCGCCGGTGAGGTCGGCGGTTCCGCCGCCCACGACCTGCGTCGCATCCTCGACGAGACCGTCGAGGTGATCCGCCGGGACATGCGGACCTGGGGGCCGGCCGACGAGAAGACCGAGCGGCCCTCCGAGAGCGAGGGTTCCACCACCGCCGAGGAGCGACCGGAGGAGAAGCAGGAGGAGCGGCCCGAGGAGCCTTCTCGGGAGGAGCCCCGGAGCGCGCGCCCGATGCCCTCCGCCGAGCGGGACCCCTGGTCGACCGCCACCGACGAGGACCGCGGGAACGACTGACCACCGATACCGGTAGGGCCCGGGAGACCACACGGGGGCGTGGTCTCCCGGGCCCTTCCACGCCCGCTCACAGGGCCGCCAGGAGTCCCATCGATGCCAGGGCGAGCGCGCTCGCAGCCGCGACGCGGACCCCTCTGATCCACGGTCGACGGCCACGGGCCGTCGGCAGGTCCGGCCACCGCAGGGCGCCGACGACGGCCGCGGCCAGGGCCGCGTACACGCCGATCACCCACGCCCACGGCGAGACCAGGTGCCAGAAGCCCGCGAGGTGCGCGTACCAGAGCAGCGCGGCCGACCCGAGACCGTAGGAGACCAGGCCGAGGCGGTCCGTGGGACGGCGGAGCAGGCGTCCGGGCCGGCGCCGCGCGGCGAAACCGAGCGCCATCACGCCGGGCGTCAGCGCGAGGAGCAGCGTCGCGACGCCGTACACCCGCTCCCCCATGACGTTGTCGGGGCTGGGCTCGTCGACGCCGAGCAGCCGCAGCCCGATGTCCTCGCTGTAACGGTGGGTGTTCGACAGCACCACGGCGCCCCGGTCGCCCGAGTACCCGATCCAGGCCGTGTGCCCGTTGGTCGTGGCGTTGCCTCCGTGCGAGGTGATCGGCCGCTCCCCCAACGTCTCCACGTACCAGCCGAGCCCCTGCTCACGGCGTTCGACGTCGCCCGGCCCCACCGGCTCGGCGGCGCCGGCTCCGGGCGCCGAACCGTCCATCATCGCGGCCAGGAGCCGCCCCAGGTCGGCCGCGGTCGTCGTCAGCCCGCCCTGAGAGGCCCGCGCCACGTCGTGGTCCAGCGGGAGCGGCCCGCCCCGGTCCGCGTCGTGCACCACGGGCCGGACCTCGTCGTCCTCGGACCACACTCGGCTGTCGTCCATGCCCAGGGGCCCCAGGATCCTGTCCCGTGCCAGTTCGGCGTAATCGGTGCCGGCACGTACGGCCAGAGCGTGCCCGAGCAGGGAGAACCCGGTGTTGGAGTAGACGTTGACCCCTCGTGTACCCGGGTCGACGCGGGCGTCGAGGGCCACGGACTCCAGGAAGGCGTCCACCGAGTCGTAGGGGCGCGGATGCCGTTTGGCGGCGAACTGCCAGAGGGTCTCGGGCAGGGTGGTCTCCTCCCGGGAGAGCCCCGAGGTGTGGGTCGCCAGTTCCTCGACCGTGATCCGGGCGACCGCCGGGTCCGCGAAGTCCAGGTCCGGGAGCAGGGCACCGACGGTGGTGTCGAGGTCGACCTCGCCCCGGTCCACCATGTCGGCCAGGATCATCCCGGGGAGGACCTTGGCGACCGAGGCCGAGGCGAAGGGCGTGTCCTCGGTGACCGGCGTCCCGTCGTCGCCGACCTCGCCCAGACCGGCCGTGCGGACACGGAACCCGCCCTCCGGCCCGGGTTCGACGACCGCCACGGACAGCCCGTGGTAGCCGGTGGGGTCGTCGATACCCTCCCGGACCGACGCGGCCAGATCCGCGTCACCGGTCGTGGCCGTCCCGAGCTCGTAGGGGGCGGGGGCCACGACGACCGTGAGGATCGCGGCCACCCCGGCCAAGAGCGCCGTCGCGGCCACCGTCACGGTTCTCGTGAAGGGGCCTTCTCGGGTGGGGGGCGGTGTGCCCATGAGGTCTGGTTCTCCCTGTCACGGGGGGACGGCCCGGGCGCCGTACCCGACAGGCAGAAAACTACGGATCCGACCCGTTCCGGGGCACTACGTCCCGCACACCTCTTCGGGTCGCCCCTACCCCACCCTCCTCACGTGCGCCACCCCCACCACGACGAGGGGCCCGGCCCGTGGACGTACCACGGGCCGGGCCCCGATCGTTCGGGAACGGACGTCAGATACGGGCGACGCCGTCCTTGCGCGCCTGCTCGGCGACGGCGGCCGAGACCGCCGGGACCACGCGCTCGTCGAAGGTGCTCGGGATGACGTAGTCGGCGCTCAGGTCATCGCCGACCAGGTCGGCGATGGCCCGCGCGGCGGCCAGCTTCATGTTCTCGGTGATGTCCGAGGCGCGGACGTCGAAGGCGCCGCGGAACACGCCGGGGAAGGCGAGGACGTTGTTGATCTGGTTCGGGAAGTCGCTGCGCCCGGTGGCGACGACGCTCGCGTACTTGTGGGCGATGTCCGGGTGGACCTCGGGGTTGGGGTTGGCCATCGCGAAGATGATGGCGTCCTTGGCCATGGTCGCCACGACGGACTCGGGCACCTCGCCGGCGGACAGGCCGATGAACACGTCGGCGCCTTCGAGGGCGCTCTCGATGGAGCCCTGGAGACCGGCCTTGTTGCTGATGGCGGCCAGGTCGCGCTTGATCGGGGTCAGGCCGTCACGGCCCTCGTAGATCATGCCCTTGGAGTCGGCGACCGCGATGTCGCCGATCCCGCCGTCGATGAGCATCTTGGTGACGGCGACGCCGGCGGCGCCCGCGCCGGAGACGACCGCGCGCAGGTCGCCCAGGGTGCGACCGGTCAGGCGGGCGGCGTTGTGCAGGGCGGCCACCGTCACGATGGCGGTGCCGTGCTGGTCGTCGTGGAAGACGGGGATGTCCAGACGCTCACGCAGCTTCGCCTCGATCTCGAAGCAGCGCGGGGCGGAGATGTCCTCCAGGTTGATACCGCCGAAGGAGGGCGCCATCCGAGCGACGGTCTCGACGATCTCGTCGGCGTCGGTGCAGTTCAGAGCGATCGGCACGGAGTCGACGTCGGCGAACTGCTTGAACAGCAGCGCCTTGCCCTCCATGACGGGGAGGGAGGCCTCGGGGCCGATGTTGCCCAGCCCCAGGACGGCGGTACCGTCGGTGACGACGGCGACCAGGTTGCTCTTCCAGGTGTAGGTCTCGACCAGGTCGACGTTCTCGGCGATCGCGTCGCAGACACGGGCGACGCCGGGGGTGTAGGCCAGGGAGAGGCCCTCGTGGTCGCTGACGTCCACGGAACCGGTGACGTGCAGCTTGCCGCCACGGTGCATGGCGAAGGCCGGGTCGCGGTCCAGTTCGGACGTGTCCTCGTTGCGCGAAGTAGTGGTCACTGCTCAAACCCCTCGGTCTGCTATGCGTCCCGCGTCGGCCATGACGGGGACGATGGGCCGCGGGACGCGCGCGAAGACATGGGTGCTAGGGGAGCTCTCCACGGCGCCGGTCGGCCATGACCGGTGGTGTCGCCGGGAGAGTCGGTCTTCGCCGGACTCCTATACGAGTACTGCGCGTCCGCATCTCACGGGGATAACCCGTTACGCAATCCTCTCACAACGGTGACCGGAGGAAAATCGCGGGTCGGCACGATGGAGCGTCACCGATATGTGACACCATGCCCTCCGACCTCGCGGTCCCCCCGCCCCACAAGGGTCTCGGCCCCGCGAACCCCCTTCCCCATCAGGTCGTTCCCA
The DNA here is from genome assembly GCF_000341225.1 of Nocardiopsis alba DSM 43377. GTDB lineage: Bacteria > Actinomycetota > Actinomycetes > Streptosporangiales > Streptosporangiaceae > Nocardiopsis > Nocardiopsis alba. The sequence continues at coordinate 182,542 of NZ_ANAC01000005.1, read as the reverse complement.
TGCCCCCAAGGAGATCCCCATGCCCCCGCGCAAGCCCCTCACCGTCGCCACCGCCCTCGCCGCGGCGGGGGTTCTGACCCTGGCCGGTTGTGGCGCCGAAGACGACGGGACCGTCACCATCGGTGTCGAGGCCACCTATCCTCCCGGCGAGTACCTCGACGAGGACGGTCAGACCGTCCTCGGCTTCAACGTCGACCTGGTGACCGCCGCCCTGGCCGAGATGGGCGTCGAGCCGATCTGGGAGCCCACCACCTTCGACTCCATCATCATCGGCGTCGACACCGGCACCTACGACATGGGCGCCTCCTCCTTCACCGTCACCGAGGAGCGGATGGAGCAGGTGAACATGGTCAGCTACTTCTCCTCGGGCACCCAGTGGTTCGCCCAGACGGGCAACCCCGGCGACGTCGACCCGGACAACGCCTGTGGTCTGCGCATCGCCGTGCAGACCGGCACCACCCACGACACCGACATCGAGGCCCGCAGCCAGGAGTGCGTCGACGCCGGCGAGGACCCCATCACCATCGAGAAGTTCCAGAGCCAGCCCCAGGCCACCGAGACCGTGGTGTCCGGCCTCAACGACGCCTCCCTCGCGGACCTGCCGACCTCCCTGTACGCCATCCAGGAGACCGGCGACAAGCTGGAGTTCATCGGCGAACAGTACGACGCCGCCCCCTACGGCGTGGTCCTCCACAAGGACGACACCGAGCTGAGCGAGGAGCTCGCGGCGGCGTTCAACACCATCATCGAGAACGGCACCTACGCCGAGATCCTGGAGGAGTGGGGCATCGAGGTCGGCGCGCTGGAGGCCGCCGAGGTCAACCCCTCCGTCGCCGAGTAACCGCCACGGCCCCCCACGTCGTACAGGGCCGTCCCTCCCCCCATCGCCCTCCACCCTCTTCACGAAAGTCTGATCCGTGACCTCACCGAGCTCATCGGTGGACGGGCCGGGGTCCCGGGAACCCGCCCCGGACCGTTCGTCCGCTCCGATCACCGCCGTCCCCGTCAGGTATCCCGAACGCTGGGTCGCCGCCGGTGTCGTGCTGGTCCTGGCCGCGATGTTCGTGAACATGCTCCTCACGAACCCGGCCTTCGACTGGCCCTTCATGTTCGAGCACATGTTCTCGGACCCGGTGGTCCGCGGTGTCTGGGTGACCCTCAGCGCCACCGTGCTGGCCATGCTCATCGGTGTCCTGCTGGGCATCCTCCTCGCGGTGATGCGTCTCTCCGGTAACCCCGTCCTGGTGGGGGTCTCCTGGACCTACACCTGGTTCTTCCGAGGCGTGCCCCGACTGGTGCTCGCGGTGCTCTTCGGCAACATCGCCATCCTGTACTCGACGATCCACATCGGGCTCCCGTTCGACAACTACTGGATGCCGCTGCTGGGCCTGGAGGGCGACGCCCGCTTCTTCGAGATCAACACGCGCACCCTCCTGACCGGTTACACGGCGGGTCTGCTCGCCCTGGCGCTGTCCGAGGGCGCCTACATGGCCGAGATCATCCGCGCGGGCCTGCAATCCGTGGACAAGGGGCAGACCGAGGCAGCCCAGGCGCTCGGTATGAGCCGGAGCAGGATCATGCGCCGGATCACCCTCCCGCAGGCCATGCGGGTCGTCATCCCTCCCACCGGGAACGAGACCATCGCCATGCTCAAGGACACGGCGCTCTTGGCGTACGTGCCCGTGACCATCGAGCTCTTCTACCAGCTCCAGGCCATCGGAACCCGGACCTACCAGATCTTCCCGATGCTGGTGGCGGCCTGCCTCTGGTACCTGGCGATCACCAGTGTGCTGATGGTCGGCCAGTACTTCCTCGAGCGCAGGTTCGACCGCGGCGAGCGCGGAGTCCGTGACCGGATCGTGGGAGGGGCGCACTGATGGCCGAGGAGAACAGGGAGCACGAGGACGTGAACGCGAACGACGGGACGGACGGGGCTCTCGTCGTCGCCGAGAACGTGCACAAGAGCTTCGGCCGGCTGGAGGTCCTCAAGGGCATCGACCTGGAGGTCCGGCGCGGTGAGGTCATGTGCATCATCGGCCCCTCCGGTTCGGGCAAGTCGACGTTCCTGCGCTGCGTCAACCACCTGGAGAAGCTCTCCGCCGGCCGGTTGTGGGTCAACGGCGAGCTGATGGGATATCGGCAGAAGCGCGGGAAGCTGTACGAGCTGCGCGACTCGGAGATCTCGGCCCAGCGCAGCGACATCGGCATGGTCTTCCAGCGTTTCAACCTGTTCCCGCACCTGACCGTGCTGGGCAACGTCATCGAGGCCCCCACGCAGGTCAAGCGGGTACCCAAGGCCGAGGCCACGGAGCTGGCGATGTCCCTCCTGGAGCGGGTCGGGCTGCCGGACAAGGCGAACGCCTACCCCGAGCAGCTCTCGGGCGGCCAGCAGCAGCGGGTGGCCATCGCCCGCGCCCTGGCCATGGAGCCGTCCCTGATGCTGTTCGACGAGCCCACCAGCGCCCTGGACCCCGAACTGGTCGGCGAGGTCCTGGACGTCATGCGCGACCTGGCCCGGGCCGGTATGACCATGATGGTCGTCACCCACGAGATGGGCTTCGCCCGTGAGGTGGGCGATTCCCTGGTCTTCATGGACGACGGCGTCGTGGTCGAGTCCGGTGTGCCCTCCGAGGTGCTGTCCGATCCACGGCACGAGCGGACGCGGGCGTTCCTGTCCAAGGTGCTCTGACCCGACCCCCACTCTGATCGAAGGCCCCCGTTCCTCGGAGCGCGGGGCCTTCGATATGCTCCGGATCACACACCCGGGCCGAAACCCCACCGTCTCGGACGGCGTCGACCAGTGACGAGGAGACTCCGAAGCGTTCGGGGTCGCGTCACCATCCCCCAAGGAGAAGCGTGGGTCCGCTCTACGTCCTCTTGGGCGTCATCGCCCTCTGGTACGTCATCGTGCTCATCGAGCCCCGGGTCGTCTGGTACGTACAGTCCTGGAAGTACCGGGACCCGGAGCAGAACGAGCCCAGCGACACCTACTTCGCCATGCATCGCCTGGGCGCGATCGTGATGCTCATCCTCATCCCGGTCGGATGCGGCATGCTCACCTAGGCGGCGTGCTCCGGCATCCCTTCGCGTCCGCCGCCGGCGGGCGCCCTCGTGCCCGTCCGCGGGGCCGGAGCCCGGATCCTCGGACAACACTCGAACCCGCCCCCGATGACCTTGACCCGGGGGCCCCACGCCCCCCAGAGTCTTTGCTCGGGGGCACGTCTACCGGTCCCGGGGAGAGACATGGACGCGCGTACGGAAAAGGCACGGCGGATCTGGGAGCACCGGGCCGGCCGCTACGACCTCGGTCGCCACTGCGAGCACGTGGCGATCAGGAACACCAGGGAGATCCTGTGCGGCGGGGCCCGCGGACACACCCTGGAGGTGGCCGTGGGGACCGGGCGGAACCTGGACTTCTACCCGCCCCAGGTCAGACTGGTCGGACTCGACCTGAGCCCGGCCATGCTCGCCAGGGCCCGGAACCGGGCCGAACGGCTGGAACGCCCGATCGCCCTCGTCGAGGCCGATGCCCGACGGCTCCCCTTCGCCGACCGCTCCTTCGAGACCGTGGTGTGCACGCTCTCCCTGTGCACGATCCCCGACCAGGAGGGCTCCCTGAGGGAGATGCGCCGCGTCCTGGTCCCGGGGGGACGTCTGCTTCTGGTGGACCACATCGAGTACACCCGGATGCCGTTGCGGCTGCGCGAACGCAGGAGCGAACACCCCCGCAGGCTGCCGCGCGAGGTCGCCGAGGAGGTCGGCTTCCAAGTGGGCCACCACGACCGGGTCTTCTTCGGTCTGGTGGAACGGGTGGTGGCGCACCGCCCGCACTGAGCCCGTGAGGGCGCGGCCCGTGGATCCCCATGCTCCACGGGCCCTCCGGGCGGCGCATACCCTGGAAAGGTCCACCCGACCCCGACCCGTCTCCGAGGTGGTCCGATGATCCGCCCCGCCCGTCCCGACGACGTTCCCGACATCCACCGGATGATCGGCGAGCTCGCCGAGTACGAGAAGGAACCCGACGCGGTCGTGGCCACGGAGGAGGATCTGCGCACCGCCCTGTTCGGTCCGGAGCCCGCGGTGTTCGCCCACGTGGCCGAGCACACCGGGGAGGACGGCGTCACGGTCACGGCCGGGTTCGCCCTGTGGTTCCTCACCTACTCCACCTGGACCGGCAGGCACGGGATCCACCTGGAGGACCTGTACGTGCGGCCCGAACTACGGGGCCACGGACACGGCGGGGACCTGCTCCGGAACCTGGCCCGCATCTGTGTGGAGCGCGGCCTCACACGGCTGGAGTGGTCGGTGCTCGACTGGAACACACCCGCCATCCGCTTCTACGAGTCGTTGGGCTCCACCCCGATGGACGAGTGGACGGTCCGTCGTCTGGACGGCGACGCGCTGGTCTCCCTGGGCTCGGTTCGGGCCTGAGGCCGGCCATTCGTCTCGTGTTCGGGCGTTCTCGGACGGACACGATCTTCGTTCCCTGCGGCGGTGGCAGGGTGAAACGAGATACATTGCTCTCAAGCGGCAACCTCGCCCCCCGAAGGAGGGACGTGACCGAAGAAACCGCTGTGCCCATGGCCGACGCCACCGGAGTACGCGACGCCGTCACCGTCAACATGCCCGCCGACAGCGCCTACCTGTCGGTGTTGCGGACGGCGACGGCGGGTCTGGCCGCCCGGCTCGACTTCACCCTCGACGAGATCGAGGATCTGAGGATCGGTGTCGACGAGGCCTGCGCGATGCTCCTCTCCCAGGCTCTGCCCGGCACAGAACTGACCACGGAGTTCGAACTCACCCCCGACGGGATGCGCATCTCCGTCTCGGTGCTGACCGCCGACGGGCGTCTTCCGGCCCGCGACACCTTCGCCTGGACCGTCCTGTCGGCCCTGGCCGGGGACGTCGACTCGGGGGTCGCCTCGGACGATCGCGTCTACATCGTCCTGTACAAACGCCGCGGCACGCTGGAGCCGGCGTGAGCGAAAGGGGGCCCGCTCTGACAGCGAAGACCGAGCACGCGGTGCCCGATCGGGCACGCGCGAGAGAGTTGTTCGAGCGCCTTAACGAGCTCGACGCGGACTCGGCCGAACGCCGCAGGATCCGCGACGAGCTGGTGGAGCTCCATCTGCCCTTGGTGGAGTACCTGGCCCGACGGTTCCGCAACCGAGGCGAGTGGCTGGACGATCTCACCCAGGTGGCCACGATCGGACTGATCAAGTCCATCGACCGGTTCGACCTGGAGCGAGGGGTGGAGTTCTCCACCTACGCGACCCCGACGATCGTCGGCGAGATCAAACGCCACTTCCGTGACAAGGGATGGGCGGTACGGGTTCCCCGCCGCCTCCAAGAGCTGAAGCTGTCGCTGACCAAGGCCGTCAGCGATCTGTCTCAGCGGGAGGGGCGCTCCCCCACCGTCGCCGAGCTGGCCCAGCACCTTCAGATGACCGAGGAGGAGGTGCTGGAGGGCCTGGAGTCCGCCAACGCCTACTCGACGGTCTCGTTGGACGCTCCCGACAGCGGTGACGAGGACGCCCCCGCGGTGGCCGACTCGCTGGGGATCGTCGACGAGTCCTTGGAGGGGGTGGAGTACCGGGAGTCCCTCAAGCCCCTGCTGGAGCAGTTGCCGCCGAGGGAGAAGCGGATCCTGCTACTGCGCTTCTTCGGCAACATGACCCAGTCCCAGATCGCGCAGGAGCTCGGCATCTCCCAGATGCACGTCTCGCGCCTGCTGGCACGGACCCTGGCACAACTGCGACAGGCGCTGACCACCGACGACTAGGAAGTGTGCTCTCCGGGCCGCGCGGGGCCCGGGGGAGAACCCGCTAGGGCCTACGACCGCGGTGCTGCCGACGTCCGGACGACTCGTCGGGGAACAGCGCCGCGGTCGTGGACGGAGCGAGGACGGCGGCCGCGGCCACGATGGCCGTACCGAGCATGACCGCCCCGATCACGTACTGATCGCTCGTGAACATGTAGTAGGACACCACGGCCATGAACAGCTGGGTGACCACGACCGGTGTCCTGGCCCATTCGCGCAATTGCAGCAGGCCACGCGCGACGTGGATCAGCAGAACGCCCACGCCCACACCGATCACGGTCAGCGGAAGGGCCGAGGAGGCCACGTCCGAGGCCTGCCCGGTGAAGGCGGTGTACAGGCTGTAGAGTCCGGCGAGCGCCGCGACCAGCCCGATCAGGGCCTCCAGCGCGGCGGCGACGATGATGGTGATGGGACGCGAAGACACCTGACGAGCCTATACGCGCTCCGTCCCCTCCTCTCCCGGGCCCCGGCCCACCCCGCCCTCGATGCGCGAATGTGTCCCATATCACCCCGAAGCGCGAGGACGTTCCCACCTACCTCTAGACTGGCCGAGTGCGCGCCCTCTTCATCGTGAACCCCAAAGCGACCACGACCACCGACCGCACCCGCGAGGTGATCCTGGGCGCGCTGGCGTCGGAGCTGGACGTCACCACCGTCGAGACCGCCTACCGCGACCATGCTCGCGAACTGGCGCGCGAGGCCTCGTCCCGCGGCTACGAGCTCGTCCTGAGCCTGGGCGGCGACGGCACCGTCAACGAGGTCGTCAACGGCCTCCTGAGCACCCCGAAGGACCTGCCCCGCCCCCGCTACGCGGTCATCCCCGGGGGCAGCGCCAACGTGTTCATCCGCTCGCTGGGCGTCTCCGGAGACCCGGTCGAGGCCACCGGCCAGATCCTGGGGGCGATCCGCGCCGGCCGTGAACGCGAGGTCAATCTGGGCCGGATCACCGGCGACCAGGACGACCGCTACTTCACGTTCTGTGCCGGATTCGGCTGGGACGCCGACGTCGTGCAGCAGGTGGAGCATGAGCGGGAGAACGGCCGGAAGGCCACACCCGCCCTGTACGCGGAGGTCGCGGTAAAGCTGTTCTTCGGCGGGGATATCCGCGATCCGTCACTTACCGTGTCCACCGGCGGAAGGTCCCTGGACGAGGTCTATTTCGCTCTGGTCACCAACACCACGCCGTGGACCTACGCCGGGGCACTCCCTCTTCAGCCGACCCCGTCCTCCCGTTTCGAGCTGGGCCTGGACGCTTTCGCGCTGACCCGCTCCTCCTACTGGCTGACCGGGTGGGTCCTTTCCCAAATGTTCCTGCCCAAAGGGCTTCCCGCACGTGGCGACGGCTACGTGACCTGGCACGATCGTGACTCTCTGCGGGTCACCTCGAACCACCCGAGGGCCTTCCAAATCGATGGTGAATACCTGGGAGAGCGTGAAGAGGTCAACTTCCACTCGGTACCGAAGGCATTACGAATCTTCTGTTAATTACCGAGAAAAGAGCCATTCACGGCGACTGTGACACACCCGACACGTCGAACAGGACCTTCGGCCTCGGGAACTCTTGCGTGCCCTCCGTGATGCTGTCACGCTCAAGATATCGCCGCGAGTTACGGGCGAGTTAATTTGGGCGCTTCCCGCATGGCCGCGGGGTGAAACCTCGACCCCCGACGTGCGGACCCCTCCGGTGGGGCCCTTCCACCGGGTGCCCTTGCACAGCGATCGTGAAAAGCTTCACAACCTGTGAGGAGTGGACCGCATGGACTGGCGCCATGACGCAGCCTGCCGTGACGAAGACCCCGAACTCTTCTTCCCCATCGGCGCCCACGGACCCGCACTGATCCAGATCGAAGAGGCCAAGGCCGTCTGCGGGCGCTGTCCGGTCAGCTCCGCGTGTCTGCGCTGGGCCCTGGAGAGCGGTCAGGACGGTGGCGTCTGGGGCGGCACCTCCGAGGAGGAGCGGCGTCGCATGAAGCGTCGCGGCGGCCTCACCACGCGACCGATGGTCCGCACTTCCTAGAATCGTCCCACTCGGGACACACGAAGCCGACGTTCCCCCCGGCGCGAGGGGGAACGGCTCCGCTCCCTCGGACGACCCCCTATCCGTAGGGGACCTCGCCCTCCTCGTGCTCCAGCGGCAGGCTGATCGCGACCTCCGTGCCGCCGCCCTCCTTCGGTTCGATCGCCAGGGTGCCGCCCAGCTCCCCCACGATCAGGGTCCGCACGATCTGCAACCCCAGACTCGTGGTCCCCTCCAGATCGAAGTCCTCCGGAAGCCCCCCGCCGTCATCGGAGACGGCCAGTTCCAAGGTGCTCGGCACCTCGGACCCCGGCTCGGAGTCGAAACGCCGCACCCGCACCTCGATCTCCCCCGGCCCCTGGCCCAGACCGTGCTCGACCGCGTTCTGCACCAGCTCCGCCAGGACCATCGACAACGGCGTCGCCACCAGGGCGTTCAGCAGGCCGAAACCACCGTTCCGGCGCGGGATCGCCGCCTTCCCCGTGGAGGAGACCTCCGCGGCCATCTGCATGACCCGGTCCGCGATGTCATCGAAGTCGACGACCTCGTCCGGTGTGTGCGAGAGCATCTCGTGCACGATCGCGATCGACCCCACACGGCCCACCGCCTCGTCCAGGGCGGCGCGCGCCTCCGGCACGTCCAGACGACGGGACTGAAGCCTCAGGAGCGCCGCCACGGTCTGGAGGTTGTTCTTCACCCGGTGGTGGATCTCCCGGATGGTGGCGTCCTTGGTCATCAGCTCGCGCTCACGCCGCCGTAGTTCGGTGACGTCCCGGACCATCACCAGGGCCCCGATCCGCACCCCGTCGATGACCAGTGGGATCGCTCGCAACTGGACCGTGACCCCGCGCGCCTCGACCTCGGCCTCCTGAGGGGCCCGGCCGCTGGCCGTGTAGGTCAGGTTCTCGTCACGGGCCTCGCCCGGCGCCGCGAGCTCCAGGGTGGTCCGGTCCAGTCGCGCCCCGACCAGATCGGCGGCCAGACCCAAACGTCGGTACGCCGACAGCGCGTTGGGGCTGGCGTAGACCACCTCGCCGTTCTGGTCCAGCCGCAGCAGACCGTCGCCCACCCTCGGGGAGCGCACCATGAGCGGCCCCTGGTCGCTGAAGGGGAAGGCGCCCTCCGCGATCATCTGCGCCAGGTCGCCCGCGCTCTGGAGATAGGTGAGTTCCAGGCGGCTGGGGGTGCGGGCCGAACTCAGGTTGGTGCTGCGCTGGATGACCGCGATGAGGTTGCCCTGGCGGCGGACCGGAATGGTCTCCTCCCGCACGGGCACCCCGCCCGACCAGTCCGGGTCTCCGTCCCGGCAGATCCGCCCCTCGCTCCAGGCCCGGTCGATCAGGGCGCGACGGCCGACCACCCTGGCCCCCGAGCGGGAGGTGACATCGGCCATGTCGTCCCGTAGGACGGTCTCGACCAGGTCGTCCTGAAAGGCGGTCGGACCGGTGGTGGGCCGCATCTGCGCGGTGGCGACCCAGCCGTCGTCGTCACGGAGACGCACCCACAACACCAGGTCGGCGAAGGAGAGGTCGGCCAGAAGCTGCCAATCGGAGACAAGGGAGTGGATCCACTCCAGGTCCGCCTGTTTGAGTGACGTATGACGGCGAATGAGGTCGCTGAGGTGAGGCACTCACAAATCATCCCACGAAGCGGTGCATACTCAAGGGATACGCACTCGACCAGTGGTCCACACCAATCGGGGGCCGAAGGGCCGACCGCCGGCCGCTGACGGGCCGGGTGTGTGAGAGCGTGACGCCGCGAAGGAGACTGATGACTGGTCAGCGCACAACACTGGACGGCAACCCTCGTGTGCCCAAGTACTACCAGGTCAAGAAGCAGCTGCTGGAACTGATCGACGCCATGCCCGCGGGCAACCCGGTCCCGCCGGAGCGCGCCCTGGCCACCCAGTTCGGCACCTCGCGCACCACCGTGCGCCAGGCCCTGACCGAGATGGTCGTCGAGGGGCGCCTGCTGCGTATCCAGGGCAAGGGCACGTTCGTCGCCAAGCCGAAGGTCGCGCAGATCCTCCAGCTGACCAGCTACACGCAGGAGATGCGCGCCCACGGCCTGCACCCCGCCACCCGCATCCTGGACGTCAGCTACATCAACGCCGACGACCAGCTGGCCGAGCTGCTCGCGATCCGTTCGGGCGGCCGTGTGCTGCGGATCGAACGTCTCCGTCTGGCCAACGGCGAGCCGATGGCCGTGGAGACCGCCCACCTGGCCGCCCGGCGCTTCCCGGGCCTACGACGCCAGCTCGACCGCTACGCCTCGCTCTACGAGGCGTTGGCGAGCGCCTACGACGTCTCCCTCGCCGAGGCCGAGGCCTCCATCGAGACGGTCCTGGCGACGCCGAACGAGGCACGTCTGCTCGGTGTCGACGTGGGTCTGCCACTGGTGCTGCACTGCCAGCACAGCTTCGACGGCGACGGACATCCCGTGGAATGGGTCCGCTCGCTCTACCGGGGCGACCGGTACAAGTTCGTCACCCGGCTTCGTCCCCCCACGGACTGACCCCGTTCCCCGACCGCCCGGGCCCTTCCCCGGGCCGCGGGGCGGTCTCAGGAGCGGTTCAGGATGCCGGCCAGGGCCTCCACCACACGCGGGTCGTACTCGCTGTCGGTGTCCATGCGCAACCGTTCCAGGACGGCGGTGCGGCGCTCGGCGTCGCCGCTGTCCCCCACCAGGTCGTCGAAGGCGTTGGCGACCTTGATGATGCGACTGCCCAGGGGCGGCACCCCCTCGTCGCCGTCACCGGCCAGCGGCTCGCACTGACGTCGGACCAGTTCGGCGACGTTGTCCAGCACCCCGGTCTCCCGAATGATCGCCGACCCCAGCTCGGCGATCCGACGCTGTTCGCGCGGGGAGGCCAGCACGGTCGCCCCGCCCGCGATGGGCTCGCGCAGGGAGAGCTGACCGATGTCGTGCATGAGCGTCGCGTACTCCAGCTCCAGCAGTTCGCGCTCGGACAGCCCCAGTTCACAGGCGATCCCGTGGGCGAGCCGGCTCACCCTCCGGGAATGGCCGTTCTCGACGTAGCCGCCGACCTCGGTGACCCGGGACAGCGCCCGCACCGTCTCCAGGTAGGTGCGGCGCACCTCGGCGTGCCGACGGAAGGCGACCTGGGACACCAGGAGCGGGGCGCTGAACACCAGCAGACCGACCAGGCCGGTGACGGTGCAGGCCAGAGCGATGAGCACGCCGCTGGAGGAGATCGCGACACCGGTGGCGAACTGTGCCCGGGCCTCGTCCCGGCCGGCCACCCACAGGCGGGTGCGCAGGCGTTCGGCCCGCAGCACCGCGGAGACGGCCACGTCCACCAGCCAGGCCAGCGCCACCAGCACCGTCATGAGCAGGGTGACGAGGATCGAGGGCTCGGTGAGGGACAGGTACTCGGCCAGAGGCCGGAAGGAGGCCGCGAGCAGCAGGGCGACGAGCACCCTCCGAGCGGCGTCCTCCACCCTGGGCGTGCGCCCCACGGCCACGTGCGGCAGTTCGCCCAGAGCCACTCCCAGGGCGACCACGGCCACGACCTGGCCTACGCCGTGCTCGACCGGATCGCCGCCCACGCTGAGCAGGAACGCGTAGGCGATCGCCCCGGCCAGGGCGATCGGGGCCGATTCGCGGTTGCCGGGCAGGGTGATCCTGACCAGCTCGCCGCAGGCGATGACCAGGCAGAAGGCCAGCGCGACCGAGGGGTCGACGACCCCGTCGGAGGCCGTGCCCACCAACCCCACCAGCCCGGCGAAGCCCACACCGGACACCAGCATCGCCCGCAGGGGGCGGGAGGTCTGCCAGAACGGAACGTTCCTCCGGTGGTTCAGGACCCCGCCCTCGGGGCCCTCGCTCTGCACGTCCGAAGGCGCGCGTTCGTCCGACCGCCGCGTCATCACCGGTCCTGACCGCCCGTTCCCGCTCCGGCCGAGGTGGACTCGGCGACCGTCACCGCTCCGCCGGAGCCCTTCGCGGGCACGGCGTCCGCGCCCTGTTCGGGAGAGCCGTAACAGCCGCCCGGCGGTTCGGCGATGTCCGGGGTCTGCCATCCCTCGCGGGAGACGGCCCGGACCAACGCCTCCACCATCCTCGGGTCGAACTGGGTCCCGGCGCAACGTCGGAGTTCGGCGATCGCCTCCTCCACCGACCAGGCCTTGCGGTAGGACCGCGTGGAGGTCAGACAGTCGAAGACGTCGGCGACGCTGATGATGCGGGCGGACTCGGGGATCTCCATCCCCACCAGCCCCATCGGGTATCCACGTCCGTCCAGACGCTCGTGGTGGTGGCGGATGCCGGCGAGGGCCTCGTCGAGGAAACGGATCTCGCGGACGATCTCGTAGCCACGGGTCGGGTGGAGCTTGATCGCCGCGTACTCGTCCTCGGTGAGCTTCCCGGTCTTCTGGATCACCTTGGTGGGCACACCGAGCTTGCCGATGTCGTGGAGCATGCCGGCGTAGCGGATCTTCTGCACGCGTTCGGCGGACATGCCCAGTTCCGCGGCGATCATGGCCGAACCCTCGGCCACGCGCATGCAGTGCCCGCGCGTGTAGTAGTCCTTGGTCTCCACCGCCTGGCACAGGGTGGCCAGGGTGGCCTCGTGCGCCCGCACCTCGGCGGTCTGTTGGCCGAAGGTCCAGCGTGCGATGAACAGCGGCAGCAGCACCAGGAGCGGCGCGACGACCCCGACCGCGCCCCAGACCGCGGCGATCGCCAGGCCCAGCATCTGGTAGCCGATGGAGGTGACCTCCAGCGCGATCAGCGGACGCCAGCGTCGCGGCCGTGAACCGGCCGTACGGGCCACTCCGAGGCACCACATGAGGATGCCGATGAGCACCGAGTTGAACAGCGTGTGCGCGAGGACCGCGGCGACGTAGGGCGTGACGATGCCGGGGAAGTCCGACTGTCCCGGTACGCCGACGGTGCCGCCGAGGGCGAGATAGACGTGTCCGGCCGCGTACGCCGCGAGCGCGAACTGGGCTCCGTTGAAGGCCCGTTTGACCAGGCCCTGCCTGCGCAGCACCAGACAGGAGGAGAACCCGACCACCGCCGCCCCGACCGGGCCGACCAGAACGATCGCGGCCAGCGAGACCGCCGAGCTCGGCGATATCCCGGCCTCCTCCACGTCGACGAGGACGTGTGTGCTTATCGACTCCGCGACGACGAAGAGAACCGCGATGAGTACCAGGGTCCCCAGGTCGATACCCGTGTAAGGCCCCACGAGCACGATGGTGACGGCACTGACAACGATGATTCCGACGTAGACACGCGCGCCCCCTGGAAGAGCCCGCACCCCCGTTCACCCCCCACCGACGACGACCGGACTGTCATGATTTCACCGGTTCTGTTCTACCACCAGGACCACCCGGCAAAAGTGGAAGTCGAAAAATCCCCGTACGACTTCGGCACGCTCCCGTCGAGGAACACGGCCACCCCCTCCCCATGGCGACGCCCCGCTCATCCCCCGAGTACGCCCCGCTCATCCCCCGAGTACGCCGCGCAAATTACCCCATTCGTTGGATAAGGCGTCCAGTTTAACGGGCCACAACACCACCATGATTACCCACAACCCGAACCGGGCTCATGATCACACCCCGCCGAGGCGTGCATTTCCGGACTACGGAATTACTAATTCAATTAACAAACCTAAGCAACTACCGAGAGTAACTGTGAACCTTTTTCACACTATAGGGTACACGCCTGCCCACCGGCGTTCTCGACCCCGACCGGAGCGAATCCGACCAGGCATGATCACACATCGTGATGACATGAAACAAGTCGAACGACCTTCAAGGAAATTCATTCCGACTAGGTCACGACACGAAAGAGAGGAGCACCATCGGGCGTGTCGAGCACCACAGGAAGGACCGCGAAGAGGCCGCGTGACCAAAACCCTGAAACCCAAGGGAAACACCATGACACGGAACCACACAAGCCCACAAAAGTGACACATGCCAGCAGAACCCCACAATTGGCTTCAGGGAACAAAAAAGGCGAAGGCTGGAATTCCAGCCTTCGCCCCGGCGTGGGGACCCTAGACGGATGTTTCCGGGGTGTCCTCCCGGGCCTCACGGGCCAAGTGCTCCTCACGTGCCGCCGCCAGCCGACCGAGGATCCTGGTCCTCAGCTCCGGCGGGGCCGTGTCACAGCCACAGTGCTTGGCGACGAGCTTCTTCACGGCCTCCTCCAGGCCGTACTCGTCCAGGCACGGACCGCACCCGTCCAGGTGTCTGCGCACCTCATCGCAGTTGGACTCCTCGAGCTCACCATCGATATAGGTGTAGAGCTTGTCGAGCACCTCACTGCACGGGGTGTCCGATTCCGCTTTGTCGTGGCCGCCGCTCATCGCAGATCTCCTCGATCCGATCCGGTCGCCTGTCCCCGCCCAGCGGCGGAAGTTCCCGTGGCGACCGCCCCGGCGGCCTCGGCCGCACGCGTCGCCGGGAGGAAACCGCGGTCCACCGCGTACTCCTCCAAATGGGAACGGAGCTGCCGCCGTCCTCTGTGCAGACGCGACATGACCGTCCCGATGGGGGTCCCCATGATCTCGGCGACCTCCTTGTACGCGAACCCCTCGACGTCGGCGAGGTAGACCGCGATCCGGAAGTCCTCCGGCAACTCCTGTAGGGCGCGCTTGACGTCGCTGTCGGGGAGGTGTTCGAGCGCCTCGGCCTCGGCCGACTTCAGCCCGGCGGCCGTGTGCGACGCGGCCTGGGCGAGCTGCCAGTCCTCGACGTCCTCGGTACCCGCCTGCTTCGGTTCCCGCTGCTTCTTGCGGTAGGAGTTGATGAAGGTGTTGGTGAGGATGCGGTACAACCACGCCTTGAGGTTGGTCCCCGCCTTGAACTGGTGGAAGGAACCGAACGCCTTGGCGAAGGTCTCCTGAACGAGATCCTCCGCGTCCGCGGGGTTGCGGGTCATGCGCAGTGCCGCCGAGTAGAGCTGGTCGAGGTAGGGGAGCACATCCCTCTCGAACCGCTCGTCCCGTTCCTCGGCTGTCTCCTGGCTCTGTTCCAAGCCCTTCGGCCTCCTTGCGCTGGTCCCGGCTTGGGCTTCCATATCCCAACGATACGGTCCCACGACCTGGACCCGCGCGTCGACGCGGCCCCGCGTCGACACCGCTTCCTCACGCTCAAGGCACGCGCCGGCTGTCGGCATGATCTCGTGACCCTCCACTTCCGTCAGCGGACGCCTCCGGGTTCCGCTCCCCGGACGGTGTCGTTGTCAACAACGATCCCTCCGCGCTGATTCCGGATCCGGCGGGGACCAAGGGCCCGAAGTTCGTCGATCGGCCGATTGGCCTCGTCGTCGAAGGTGAGGCATGGCAGAGTGCGGGTAGGACCCTTTGAAGGATTGGGAGAGGAGTGCACGTGCGATCGTCCTCGACTCCGGCCTCCGATCACCCTCGATCACCCGCCGCCCAGTTCGCCACCACCGACCGTCTGTCGGATTACTGGCGCTTTTACTGGGCGGTGGCCGAGGCTCAGATCGGTCGTTGGCTGCCGACCACCCCGTCCCGGCTGCTCGACCTGTCCGGTCCGGACTTCCAGGGGACCCCACGCGCCGTTGCCGCCGGGCACGACGTGGTCACCCTGCTGCCCTCCGTGGACGCCGCCGTGCGACGCCCCCTCACCCTGGTGAACGGCCGGGCCGTGGTGCCCCCGCGCCCCTCCCGCCGAGGCCGCCTGCGTCACGTGGTCGGCGACTCGGCCCTCCTTCGTTCCTTCGCCGACGCCTCCTTCGACGGGGTGATCGCCGACAACCGGGTGCTCTCGCGCCACCTGGCCACGGAGGCCTCCATGGCCGAGGTCGCCCGTGTCCTGCGGCCGGGCGGTCGCGCCCTGTTCTGCGTCGACTCGGTGGTGCTGGGCATGGCCCTGCTGGCCGAACAGGACTACTGGCCCGAGCTCAGCCACGCCCCCAGCGCCGACGTACTCCTGGTCCCCTGGCCGGACGGCTCCATCACCCGCTGTTTCACCGCCGAGCAGCTCACCGAGATGGTCGCCGAGGCCGGACTGGAGCTGGAGTGGGTCAAGCCGCGGACGGTGCTGTCGGCCTCGACCGTGGAGATGATGCTGGACCGCGATCCGCGTTCGATGAGCCGGCTGGTCGAGATGGAACTGCACGCGGCCGAGTCCGACGACTACGTCGGCGTCCACCTGATCGCCAGCGTGGTCAAACGCGGCTGAGACGCTCGAGCATCCGCACGCGCACACGCCCTCTCGTCGAAGCCGTCGGGCCCGCCGCTCCTGCTGAGAACGGCGGGCCCGAGGGCGTGCTCTCCTAGTCGGCCAGCGGCAGGTAGACGCGGTTGCCCTGTTCGGCGAACTCCGCGGACTTGTCGGCCATGCCCTTCTCGATGGCCTCGACCGTGTCCAGACCGTTCTCCTCGGCGTACCTGCGCACGTCCTGGGAGATCTTCATCGAGCAGAACTTGGGACCGCACATGGAGCAGAAGTGCGCGGTCTTGGCGGGTTCGGCGGGCAGGGTCTCGTCATGGAAGGCCTGGGCCGTCTCGGGGTCCAGCGACAGGTGGAACTGGTCCTTCCAGCGGAACTCGAAGCGCGCCTTGGACAGCTCGTCGTCCCACTCCTGCGCCTTGGGGTGCCCCTTGGCGACGTCGGCGGCGTGGGCGGCCAGCTTGTAGGTGATCACACCGGTCTTGACGTCGTCGCGGTCGGGCAGACCGAGGTGCTCCTTGGGGGTGACGTAGCAGAGCATCGCGGTGCCGTGCCAACCGATCTGGGCGGCGCCGATCGCGGAGGTGATGTGGTCGTAGCCGGGGGCGACGTCGGTGGCCAGGGGGCCGAGCGTGTAGAACGGCGCCTCGCCGCACAGCTCCTCCTCCAGGCGCACGTTCTCCTCGATCTTGTCCATCGGCACGTGGCCGGGGCCCTCGATCATCACCTGCACGTCGTGGGCGCGGGCGATGTGGGTGAGCTCGCCGAGGGTCCGCAGCTCGGCGAACTGGGCCTCGTCGTTGGCGTCGGCGATGGATCCGGGGCGCAGACCGTCACCGAGCGAGAAGGTGATGTCGTACCGCCGGAAGATCTCGCAGAGCTCCTCGTAATGGGTGTAGAGGAAGCTCTCCTTGTGGTGGGCCAGGCACCAGGCGGCCATGATCGAGCCGCCGCGCGAGACGATGCCGGTGACGCGACGGGCGGCCAGCGGCACGTAGCGCAGCAGGACGCCGGCGTGGACGGTCATGTAGTCCACTCCCTGCTCGGCCTGTTCGATGACCGTGTCCCGGTAGATCTCCCAGCTCAGCCGGGTGGGGTCGCCGTCGACCTTCTCCAGCGCCTGGTAGATGGGGACGGTGCCGATCGGCACCGGGGAGTTGCGGATGATGCGTTCGCGGGTCTCGTGGATACGCTTTCCGGTGGACAGGTCCATCACGGTGTCGGCGCCCCAGCGGGTGGCCCAGACCATCTTCTCCACCTCCTCCGGCACCGAGGAGGTGACGGCGGAGTTGCCGATGTTGGCGTTGATCTTGACCAGGAACCGCTTGCCGATGATGGTCGGCTCGGACTCGGGGTGGTTGCGGTTGACCGGGATGACCGCCCGGCCGATCGCGATCTCCTCCCGGACGAACTCGGGATCGACGCCCTCGCGGGCGGCCACGAAGCGCATCTCGGGGGTGATGATCCCGGCCTTGGCGTAGGCGGCCTGGGTGACCGCGCCGCCGACGGGTTCCAGGGCCCAGTCCTCACGGGTGCGGGGAAGGCCCCGGTGGACGTCGATGTCGGCGTTGTCGTCGGTGTACGGGCCTGAGGTGTCGTACAGGTCGAAGTGGCTGCCGTTGGTGAGTTCCACCCGCCGCGCGGGGACGCGGAGCGTGCGACCGGAGGGGTCTTCGAGCTCGCTGTACACCTTGTGAGATCCCATGATGGGACCAGTCGTGACCTGGTGCACGTCGGCGATGGGGGTTACGCGGCCGTCGATAGCCGTCATGGCATGCCTTCCTACGTCGGAATTACCCGAACAGGTTCTGCGGTCGGCGACACCGTCGAGTCGCCCTCTCAGCCCGCCATGGCGCGAGCTCCCGCGTGTGCGTATTCAGATGTGCGCACGTCGAACGTGCGTGGGGACACCACGATCGGGGTGTCCGGGCCGGGGACTCCGTCCTCGGCCTCGCACACCATACACAGGCCATGCCCCGACCTGTCCAGGGTTCACCGGGTCAGAAAAGTGTCTCCGGTTCGTCACCCTCGGTGTCGGAGACGGGTTCCAACAGGTCGGGGCGGTTGTTCTTGATGCTGTTGACGTCGGTGGAGACCTCGTCGACGTCGAAGCGGTCCACCGGCGTCCGGTCCATCAGATGGGTCAGCTCGTCGAGACCGGTGGAGGGATCGAGCCAGGAGGCCCACCCGTCGGAGGGGACGATGATCGGCATGCGCTCGTGGATGTGGGCCAGCTCGGGCGCGGCCTCGGTGGTGATCACCGCGCACGACCAGACCCAGGCCCCTGGGTCGTTCTCGTCGACCTCGGGGTCGCGCCAGCGTTCGAAGATCCCGGCCAGGGCGAGCGGCTCCTCCTGGTGGTAGTGGATGGAGAAGGGTTTCTTGGCCGCCTTGGCCTTGCGCTTACGGTGCTGGGGATCGGTCGCGGGCGAGGTGCTCGCCTCGGCGGTGCCGTCCTTGTTGAGCAACTGCCACTCGTAGTAGGCGTCGGCCGGAAGCAGACAGCGGCGGTGCCGGAACGCGGAGCGGAAGGCCGGCTTCTCGGCGACGGTCTCGCTGCGGGCGTTGATCATCCGGTAGCCGATGTTGCGGTCCTTGGCCCAGGAGGGGATCAGTCCCCAGCGCAGGGTGTGCAGGGAGCGCGGGCCCGGCTCCGCCTCTCCCGACCCCTGCGGAGGCGGGCCGAAGACGGCCTGGACCGGGCGTCCCGGGGAGATGTTGTAGTCCGGGTCGAGCTCCTCCAGTGGTGGCCAGGCGCGCGGGTCGGCCTCCTCCCCCACCGCCTGTTCGGGCAGGCCGAAGGCGAGTTGGAGCTGGTGCACGTTCCTGGACTGGGCATAGCGACCGCACATGTGTCCGATTCTACGCCCCTGCCCCACACCGGTCCCGGGAGCACCACCGGCCCCGAGACGGTACCCGCCTCCCGCTCCGCGCGGGTTCAGCCGGCCTCGACCGGGGTCGGTACGGCCGCCTCCTCCTCGTCCCGTCCCGTTCCGGGGTCGTCCTCGCCCCGGGCCCGCCAGGCCTGGACCAGGCCGAGCAGGATCGCGAGGGCGCCGAGCGGACCGGCGGCCCAGGGAACCCACAGGTCCACCGCCCTGAGCAGCAGGGACCGGACCCGGGCCCCTTCGACCAGGGAGGCGACCTGCCCCTCGGCCAGGGAGAGTTCGGCCTCCAGCAGGGAGACCTTTCCGGAACCGTTCAGGGGACGCAGGGTCTCGGAGCGCTCCTCGGTCATGTTCACGACCGCCCCGGTGGTCGGTTCCACCCAGAAGGTCCGTTCCAGCTCCAGCCAACGGGTGGCCTCGATCGTGCCCCGGGCCCCGCCGTCGAACAGGAACGCGGGCACCTCCCGTGCCGATTCGGGGACCTGGGTGGGCGGCACCGTCTGCGTGTAGCGGCGGACCGGCAGCCCTCCGACCTCGTCCTCCTCGTCGAACCCGACGGAGGGGGCCGAGCGCATCTCGGCGTCGTAGAAGGAGTGGCCGTCCTCGGGGGCCCCGGCGGGCCAGTTCAGGACCAGACCGGCCTGACGGACCGCGCGGTCGCCGTCGACGTGTTCACCGCAGCAGTTGACCGCGCGTCCGGTCTCCCGGTCCACGATGACGCGCCGGCTCCAGTGGTCGATGATCCGGTCGGAGACCGAGGTGTCGACCGTCATCTCCCAGGCGGACCAGTCCGCCCCGTGGAGCGAGGCGTCCACCCGGGTGGCCCGTTCCACCTCGACGTTCTCGTGGTTCTGCCATGTGGCGGTGTCCAGGTAGGCGGCGTCCGAGGCGGTCATCCTCAGGGTCTGTGAGAACTCGCCGGGGATCAGCGCGACCCGGTCGTGCACGTACAGCGGCAGGAGGAGCGCCAGGGTCATCAGGAACGCCCCGGCGGCCACCAGGAGTGTCCCCTTGGGCGGTGACGCGGAGAGTCCTCCGGGCGCCCGCCCCATCTGGGAGAACGTGCTCACCCGCGAACCTCCTCGACCTCGTGCGCGCCCTCGGGCCCCGGTTCCCCACCGTCGTGGTCGGGCCCGATCCCGTCACGGCCGCCCTCGTCCGAGGGCGGCCCGTCACCGGGTCCACCGTCCTCGTCGACGTCGGGGAGGCGCGACGGTCCCTCGACCGTCGTCTCGTCCACCTCGGATCCGGATCCCGTCTCCTGTTCGATGCCGGGCTGCCCCAACGCCAGGACCAGCCGGGCCATCGCGGGCAGACAGAGCACCTGGGGCACCCAACCGCGCAGAGCCGTGCCGAGCGTCTCGGTGACGTCGTGGAAGGGCATGTTCAGGGCCAGGTGGGTACCCGCGGCCGTGGCCAGCCCGGCCAGGGTCAACGACACCGTCACGACCCAGGGGCCGGCCAGGTGCGGCAGCATCCGTCCGCCCAGGGAGGGACGGCCCGGTTTGGCGTGGCGCAGTCGCCCCGGGGCACGGCGAGACAACCACCAGATCGCCGCCAGGATGGTGCCGACCAGGGCGGCTCCGGCCCAGCCGGCCACCCACACCCCGTAGGCCAGGCCCAGGGGCAGGACCACCCGACGCGGCAGCCGGCCGGTGCCGGCGGTCGGCAGGCTCCGGGCACCGCGCGACGGCTCCTCCGCCGTGCGCCGACCGCCGGGCAGCAGGCGGCGCGGCCAGGCGACCAGGATCACCAGCAGGGCGGCGAGCCCGCCGCCCACGGCGAGGACGCGCTGGTAGAGGGTGTCCGGGGTGTAGGTGAGGGTGACGGTGCCCGCGGTGCCCCCGGGCAGTTCCCAGGCCTGTTTCCACCCCTCCAGACGGACCGGTTCCAAGGGGCCGTCGACCCCGTCGACCCGGGCCTCCCAGCCCTCGTTGAAGTTCTCGTTGACCACGAGCAGGCTGTCCTCGTCGACGTCCACGTCGAAGCGGCGCTCTCCCGGACCCCACGAACGCAGGGTGTCGACCTCGGCCAGCCGGACCTCGGGGCGTTCGGCCACGGAGTCCCCGACGGTCTCCACCAGGGCCGAGCGGACCTGGTACCGGTTGCCCGGGTCCACGACCACGCGGTTCTCCCCTTCGGAGAGGTCGAGTTCGGTGCAGGCCTCATAGCTCAACGGACGCCCGTTGAGCTGGTCGGCGAGGGTGCCCTCACTGATCCGGGTCTCCACCCTCTGGTCGTTGACCCGCAGGGTCGGGCCCAGCCCGCAGGCGGTGGAGACATCGGCCTTCGGCGCCGGGTCGACCGGTTCCACCCCGGGCAGTTCGATGGTGCCGATCTCCAGGGCCTGCCCCTCGGGACGTTCGAAGGTCAGACGCAGGGAGGAGGTGGTGAGCGGGGCGAATTCGACGCGCTCGCTCCCGTCCAGCCAACCCTCGCGGACGGTGTCGTCGCCCTCGATGGTGACCTTGATCGGACGCATCACGCTGTCCGCCCGAGGGAACTCCACGTCCAGACGGTCCAGGGTGGTGGCCTCGCCCAGCTCGATGTCCAGCCAGGGGTTCTTCTCCTCCGGGTCCGGATACCAGACCGTGGCGGGGTCGTCGTCGAGCGCCCCGCGCCCCATGGCGGCGGGGTGTCGGACCGCGGTGGAGGATCCGGTCACGTAGGGGGGTCCACTCGCCCGGTTGGCGGCGTTCTCCGCCTCGCGCGGGTCGGTCAGGACCACCTGTCCGGAGATCCGGTGCGGGACGGCGGCGGACTCGGCGGACAGTTCGAAGGTGCGGTCCAGGCGGCCGGAGTCCTCACCGCCGACCTCCAGGTCCTGGTTGCACACCCACACGTTCGAGCCCTCCATGCAGCCGGGGGCCGTGCCGGTGGAACCGGTGAAGAGCAGCGTTCCGGCGTCGGCGGGGCCGGGGACGTCGAGGGTGCGGGCGGCCTCCAGTCCCGGGATCTCGATGGTGGAGATCCCCACCCGGGTACCGAACCGGTACTCCGGTTCCCAGGCGAGTTCGTCGACCCTGATGCGCAGGCTGGACGTCATTCCGGGCGGGGCGTTGAGCCGTTGCGGCTCGTCGGTCTCGGCGACGGCCGCCTCGGTCCTGCCCTCGTCGGTGATGAGGGTGACGCGCGAGGGCGGCGGCTCTCCCGGAAGCTGTTCGAAGGCCACGTTCAGCCCGTCGAGGTCGCGGGGTTCGGTGAACTCGACCTCGATCCACTGGCCGAGGGCGCCCTCGAAGGCGCTGGAGCGCCAGGCCGTGCCCAGGTCGTCGTCGAGCGCGGCGTAGGGCGCGTGGCCCGGGTCCCGGTCGCCCGGCCGGACCTCGACCCCCGCCTCCGATGTGGAGGCGGTGACGCCGGCGATACCGATGTCGCGCGCGTGGGCGACGTACTCCTCCCAGGCCGGGTCGAGGATGTCCGGGGCGGGGACGTCGCGTTCGTACTCCTGCTCCTCGGTCATGGTGCCCGAGACGTTGCGGCGCACGTCGGAGTAGACCACCTCGCGTCGGCGCGCTGTGTCGGTGACGATCGTGTCCTCGGCCGCGACGGCGTCGGCTCCGGGGTCGTCTCCCAGCAGGATGGGGCGGTCGTCGTCGACCAGCCCCTGTTCGGCCAGGTGCAGGACGGACTCGGGGCCTCCGGTGACCCGGAGCGTCTCGTCGGCGGGCACGGTGCCGACCGTGGGAGCGGCGTCCTCCACCTCGTAGACGGTCAGGGACGGGTAGGCCTGGTCGAACCATTGGGAGGCGGAACGGTGGTCGAGGGAACCCACGACCGGCCCGAACTCGGCCGCCTCGGAGATGCCGGGCGAGTTCCGCAGGGTCTGGTGGACCCGGGAGGGCCAGCCGCCGTTGTTGCCCACGCGTTGGAGGTCGTTGCGGACGACGAGGTGCGTGACGCCCAGACGGGCCAGGGTGGCGGCCAACCCCTCGGATCCGCGCCCGGAGGAGACCCGTTGGTCGATCTCGTGGTTGATGCGGGAGATGCCGGAGGAGCCCCAGGGGATGATCTGGTGGTTGGTCCAGGCCCCGGAGTAGAGGGGTTGGAGGGGCTCGTCGAGGGGGCGGCCCCATTCGTACTCGCCCCGGGCCGAACCCGGCAGGGCCATGGTCATGCCCGGGTCCCCGGCGTTCTCCTCCAGCCAGTCGACCGCCTCGTACCAGTACTCGGGGATCTCCTCGAAGCCTCCCCGGGGCGCGACGCCGACCGTGGCGAGGGGGGTGAGCGTGATCAGGAAGACCGCGGCCCCGGCACCGGCGACCACGCGGCGTACCCGGCCGGAGACGGCCTCGCCTCGGCGGTCGGCCAGGTCGCGGGCCACCACGACGGGCAGGTGCGCCAGGCCCAGGACTATGGGCAGCCGGATGAGCGCGTCGAACTTGTGCACGTTGCGGAAGGGGGAGAGCGCCCCGTCGAACAGCTCCCGCATCCAGGGCGCGAAGGGCCCGGTGAGCGCTCCGGTGTAGCCCGCGACCACGATGGCGGTGCCCACGAGGACGCTGGTGATGAGGAAGAGGCGTTCGGGGGTGCGCCGGTTGATCAGCCCGGCCAGGCCGAGCCCGGCGACCAGCGCGGTGACCGCCACCAGCCACGGGGTCAGCGAGAGCTCCGCGCCCGCGGGCAGGGCGGTGTTGCCCATGTCGGGCAGGAAGCCCATCCAGTTGGAGGTGCCTCGCAGGGCGTTGAACAGCGAGGTGATGCCGGTGGTGACGGCCGCGTCCTCGGTGTAGGGCATGAACGAGTACACGTACCGCGCCATGATGAACAGCGGCGCGATGTACCAGAACGAGGCCAGGACCAGGGCCACCGACCACCAGGCGATGAGCCGTCGTTTGCGCGGGCCCCGGGCCCGGGTGATCAGGTACAGGCCGGGGACGACCAGCACGGCCAGTTCCGAGGCGGCATTGGTGCCGCCGCACATGAGGAAGGCCAGGCCCGACAGCAGGGCCATGCGCGCCGGCGGGTATCCGTGCCGGGCGCCCAGGACCAACGGCAACAGGATCCACGGCATGAGCAGCATGGGCTGGAGCTCGGCCGAGTTGTAGGACAGCAGGGTGAGGACGCGCGGGGCCAGGGCGTAGGCGACCCCGGCCACGATGCGGGTGTTGACGGTCCCCAGGCCCAGCGCCTCGGCGACCTTGTAGACGCCGAGGAAGGCCGCGATGAGCAGGACCGCCATCCACAGCCGCTGGACGAGCCACTCGGGCATGCCCAGGGTCTCGAACAGCAGGTGGAAGGGGCCGTTCGGGAAGAAGTACCCGTAGGCCTGGTTCTGGAGCTGCCCGAAGTAGGAGGCGTCCCACAGGTGGAACGCGCGCTCCATGAACCCCAGCGGGTTGATCGTCAGGTCGAGCTTGGTGTCGCCGACGATCCGGCCGGGGTCGATGCTGGCCGCCAGCACTCCCAGAAGCAGACACACCGCGAGGACCTTGAGCCGCGACCGCAGCCCCTCGTCCGGTCCGCCGGGGGCGGACGGTGTTCTGGAATCCTCCGGTTCGCGCCTGGCGGTGGATTCCGCCGAAGTCACATCTTCGCTTTCTTGCCTGCTGCCGGGTCGGGGGTGTCCATGGTGGGGTCGATGCCGAGTTCCGTGGCGACGAGGCGGGTCATCCGGGCGCCGCCGGCCTCCCAGGTGAACCGGGACGCCCAGGCGCGGCAGGCGCGACGGACCTCCTCGGCCCGTCGGGGATCGGACAGTTCCCGCAGCGCCCTGGAGACGGTCTCGGCGAGGGTCTCGCCTTCGCGGACGAGCCAGCCGGTCTCACCGTCACGGACCGAATCGCGCAGTCCGTCCACATCGTAGGCCACGGTGGGCACGCCGAGCCGCGCGGCCTCGATGACCGTCAGCCCCCACCCCTCGAACTCGGAGGCGGTGACGTGGAGGTGGCAGGAGGACAGGACGGCGTTCTTGTCCTCCTCGGAGAGGAAGCCGTGGAGGTCGACGCGGTCGTGGAGTCCGTCCCGCTCGACCTGTTCGGCGAGGTGGGCGCCTTCGGGGCCGCGTCCGATGATGTGCACGCGCAGGCCCGGATGGGTCTCGGAGAGGGAGCGGGCCAGGTCGACCACGCGGGAGACGCGCTTCTGCACCACCAGCCGTCCCAGGCTGACGACGGTGGGGGCTGCGTCCGGCGCGGGCCCGGGCGGCAGGGGCTCCAGGGCGGGGCCGCCGTTGTGGACGATCTCGATGGGGGCGCGCCAACCGAGCTTGTCGCGCATGGCGGTACGGGAGGACTCCGAGACGGTGACGGTGGTGCAGTTCCGGTAGACCCGGGAGGCCACGGTCGACTCCATGAACCGGCCGAACCAGGCCAGCGGCGGCGAGAAGTAGGCGTCGAACTGGAGGTCGTGGACGTGGTGCACGATGCTGACGACCCGGGTCTCCCGGCGCAGGACCAGACGGGAGAGGAAGGGGATGCCGTTCATGCAGTCGAAGGCCAGGTGGTACTCGCGTCTCCACAGGGCGAGCCAGGCCATGACCCGCGGGTAGACGGTGAACTTTCCGCCCATGCGACGGATGACGATGCCGTCCTTGGTCTCGACCCTGGCCTGGTGGGGTTCGCGTGCGGTGAGGAAGGTGACGATGGCCCCGCGTTCGGCGAGGTGCCGGCTGATCCGCCAGGCGTACTCCTCGGCCCCGCCCGCGGTCGACTGCCAGGGGTCGCGCCAGTTGATCATGACGATGCGGACACCGTCGAGACGCGGTCCGAGGTCGACGGGCGGCTCCTGTTCTCCGGTCTTTCCGGGGATCGCCGTCTCGTCGGCCTCCGCCGGGGCGGGGGCGGGGATGGCGGCCGGGGCCGTGGGGGCCGTGGCGTGTCCGGGCTCCGCCCGGTGGGGGACCTTCTGGAAGACCACACGCTCTCCTTCCGCGCGGTGTCCGGTTCCCGGGAGGGGATCGCCACGCTCCGCGTGCGGTCGATCTCGGTGAGCGAGCGCTTCGGGGAGGGGTCGAGCGCACGCCGAACAGGCCCGGGGGCCGGACGTCAGTGGGGTGGGCGGTCGTCCCGGGGAACGAACGCGAGGGGTGTCGGCGGGTTCGGGTTCCCTCCGTCGGGTCGGTGGACGAGGTCCGGACGCGTGGGGCGCCCCACCGGCGGCGGGGCGCCCGCCGGACCTCGGGAACCCGACGTCCAGGTCGCCCTTTCCGGTGGGTTCCGCGCCCGTCAGGGACCGGTCGAACCGGTACCGACGGTCACGGCCGGAGAGGACTTCCTAGCGATCGCCGTAGTTGTAGAGGGTTTCGTTCACCGGTTCCGCGGTGGCGGTCGACTCGGTGGCGAGGTTGGTGACCATCACGGTGGTACCTCCCGCCAGAGCCGCACCGATCACGCAGGCGGCGATTACCTTGATCACTTGGGGATCTCCTTCCGCGCGCCCCGGTCCGTTCTGGGTTGGGGACGCTGGAAACCGAGACTAGAACCTGATCTAGCCATAGACCAGATGATTGCCCCAACTGTAACTAACCCCCCGGTAACTTCCAACCCCGAGATGCCCTCTTTATCCACGTTCATGTGCTGGTCTCGTACTTCCAGAAGGGTCATATCGTCCCCCTGGACCACCGTCTCCAAGCCTGGGAAATCAGATGAGAACCGGTTATCGACAGGGGCCGAGACCGCAACATGACTCACCCCGAGCGAGGACAGGATCTCCGCCCACTCCCCCGGATCGACCGTGGGCATCCCCGTACGCGGATCGGGTTCGAGCAGGCGGGCCGCCTCCCGGGCGCGGGCGTCCTCCCCGGCCACCACCACGGTCCCGCCGTCGGGGGTACCGACCCGCAGATCGTCGTTCCAGACGGTGCGCCGGTCGAAGAGCCGGGTGGCCGGATCGAGCACCACCACCGGCCTTCCCGACCACTCCACCCCCCGGTAGGCGCTCCAGGGCAGGACCAGCACGGCCCCGGAACCCGGATCGGCGGCCACCGCCTCCTGTGCCCTCGTCCACTCCCGGGGATAGTCGACCGGGACCAACCCGCCGCCGGCACCCCACGCCAGCCCGGGCAGGACCACCACCGGCCCCAAGGCCACGAACACGGCGACCATCGTGCGCACGAGCCCGACCTCGGAGACGTTCCGGGACGGCCCGCTCCCCCGTCGCGCGTCCTCCGAGAACCCGCGCAGCAGCCACACCAGGACGGCGCCCGACCCGAGCGCCTGAAGCAGGGCGAGCGGGGCCACGTACAGTTGTCCGTCGCGCAGAAGACCGAACCCCGGCCACCAGCCGATCAGGGAGGTCAGCACCTCGTGCCCCGGGCCGGTCGCCCCGGCCAGGGCGATCGTCGTCCCCGCCACCGCGGCCACCGACAGCCCCGCGGCCATCGCCGGACGGTGGCGACGCGCCCACCACACCCAGCCGGCCAGGGACACCGCCACCAGCAGCGCCCGGGCCGCGGCGGCCACCGGCTCCCCGTACCCGGGCGGCACGGCGCCCGCGTTCCACACACCGCCCGACAGCAGCAACGAACCGAGCACGCCGAAGGGTGTGTCCGCCCGGGCCGCGAAGGCCTCCACCCCCGCCGGATCCGTCGTCGCCCCACTGGTCAACGAGGGCACCAGCCAGGGCAGGGACACCAGGACCAACGCCGCGACCAGCGCCCCCGCGGTCCGCCACCGGCGAGGACCGAGCAGCGCCTGCGGACCCGCGGTCAACGCGCTGAGCGCCACCGACGAGAAGCCGCCCACCGCGGCGGGGATCAGCGCGCGGAGCGTCCCGGCCAGACCCCGTGAGGCCGGCTCCGTCGACGCCCGGACGACCGCCGCCAGCACCCAGGGCAGCCCCGCGTATCCCAGGAGGACCGCCCACTGCCCCAACAGCAGCCGTTCCGCCACGAACGGGTTCCACACGTAGGACAGACCGGCGGCGGCACCCGCCGCCGCCCCGACCACGTCCGGCCCTCCCGCCGCACGCACAGCCCCGGACAGGATCCGGAAGGCCCCCACGAAGCCCAGGACGAACACCGCCGTCAGGGCCAGGGACTGCACCACGTCGCCCGGCAGGACCAGGGACAGAGCGGCGACCACCGCGTCGCTGGGCATCGCCCGGGGGAAACCGTCCGCGCCCGCCAGCACGGTGGCGAGCGAGAGGTCGGGCACGAAGACCATGTCGTAACGCAGCACGTAGCCGGGGCCCAGGGCGGGCCCCAACGCCGCCACCGCCGCCAGGGCGCCCAGGAACCAGGGCAGAGCACGGAAGAGGAACCCCATCAGCGCTCCGCGAGGACGAGGACGTCGGAGAAGCCGCCCTCCACATGATCACGGTGGGAGCGCACCACGATCTCCACCGGGCCCGGCACCGAGACCGGCCAGCGGGTCGTGTCCCCCTGGGAACCGAGAGAACGCCAGCCCTCGCCGTCCTCGGGTCCCCGGTCGTCCCGGGGGAAGCAGGAACGGCCGGGATCCGGATCGGGCCGCACGGGCGGGGCCGGAGGGGTGGGGGGCGGCTCGATCACGGGCGGAGGCGGATCCGGGCGAGGCGGTTCCGGAGTAGCGGAGGGCGACGGCACGGGCTCCTGCGGCGCCTCCCCCTCGGGCCGTTCGTCGTCGAGCGTTCGGGGCCACCCGACGGGACGGCGGAAACGGTCCAGCGGGACGCACTCCAACCGACGGACCCACACCTCGTAGTGACCGGCCTCGTCCACCTCGTCCCAGACCGCCACGGTCCCGCTCTCCTCGACACGGAGCCCCGTCGGCCCCGGAGGCGGATCGTCGTCCCACGTCAGCCGGAGCGGTTCGGAGGCCGCGCCCTCGTCCCGTCCTCGGTAGGTACGGACCGTGAACTCGTAACGGGCGCCGCTGAACAGGGAATCGACGAGGATCGACCGTTCGTCGTCGTCCCGCTCCACCTCGATGGGCAGGACGAAGGGGTCGTCGGGTTCCGGTTCGAGCCGACGTTGCACCACCCGATAGTCGGTGGCGCCGGGAACCGCCTCCCAGCTCAGGAGCAGACCGTCCTCGGTCTCCTCCGATTCGGGCTCGGGGGCGGTCAACGGCCCCAACGGGAGGTCGGGCAACGGTCGCGGGAAGCCCTCCTCCCCCACGCTCAGCGGGCCGGCCAGGGCGTCGGCGAAGGCCGCCGCGATCTTCAGCTCGCCCCGGGCGTTGGGGTGGGTGGCGTCCCAGTTGTCGTAGGCGGGCGCGTAGTCCTCCGCGGTCCGGGCGACGATCATCGGCGATCCGCTCGAGGAGAGCTGTTCGGACAGGTCGACCAGGCCGGCGTTGAACCGGTCGATCTCGGCGTTGACCCGGTCGTCCTCGTCGGTGCCGTCCACCTTGGGCAGTTCGCCCACCACGAAGCGGGCCTCGTCGACCACGACGCGGACCGTGGAGACGATCTCGGCGATGCCCTCCAGGGCGTGGTCGGCCCCGCCGCCCTCCAGGATGTCCTCCGTCCCGGCCAGCACCAACAGGTACTGGGGGTCGTGTTCGGCGGCGGTCATGGCGATCCCCTCCGACAGCTCCCGCGCGGTCGCGCCCCACCGGGCGGCGTGGTCGGTGTCGAAGTCGGGGATCGCGTACCCCTGGTCGCCGAACTCCTCGTCGTCCAGGGAGTACACGTCGTCCCTGGGACCGACGAAGTCGAAGTCGACCCCTTGTTCTCGCAGGTGGGACCAGAG
This sequence comes from Nocardiopsis alba DSM 43377, assembly GCF_000341225.1. Classification (GTDB taxonomy): domain Bacteria; phylum Actinomycetota; class Actinomycetes; order Streptosporangiales; family Streptosporangiaceae; genus Nocardiopsis; species Nocardiopsis alba. The sequence continues at coordinate 153,030 of NZ_ANAC01000005.1, read as the reverse complement.
GTGATAGCGCCAGGTCCGATCGCCGGCGCTGCCCTGCGTGGCCGAGTCGCCCACCAGCATGATCCGCAGTTCCCCGTCGGGCGGACCCGGGACGGCGACCGGTTCCTCCGGTCCGAGACCATCGCCGCCGACCGCCCCGGCGCCGGACCGGATCACCAGGAGGGTGATCGCCATGGCGGCGAGCATCATGCCGAGCAGGCCGAGGGGTCCGGGCTCGAAGCGGGAGTCGCCGGGGGTCCACAGGCGTCGTAGGCGCGGGTGTACGCGAGAGTTCAGTTCCCTGAGCCGGTCGCGCAGCGCGTCGAGGTCGAGTGGCCGAGGACGCCTGGGAGAGGACTCGGAGCCCGTCACCTCGTCGGCGACGACCTCGTCCTCGGGAGTGGCGTCCGCCTCCGGATCCCGCACCGTACCCCATCTCTCGCCGCCACCGCCCGCGATGGCCACAAGTTCTTCTCAGGTGGCCGAGCACCATTCCCCCTGCTAGGAGCACCGGGGGGAGGACACTCGCCAGACAAGACTAGAACTGGTTATATGGAGGCCGTCAACCTTCGGGCCCGATCGGGCCACGGAAATACCCAGCCGAAAGGCCTCCTCCTCGTGGTCGGACTCCTGGTCGCGCTGTTCTCGGCGGTGGTCTACACGATCGGCCTGACCGTGGAACAGCGCGCGCTGCACGGATCCGAGTCGATCTCGATCAACCGACCCCTCCACCTCGTCAGGGTACTTCTGGGCAATCCGCGGTGGATCCTCGGCTGTGCCTTCGCGGCCCTGGGCAGTGTCGGTCTGATCGTCTCCCTCGGTCTGGCCCCGGTGTCGGTGGCCCAACCCGCCTTCGCCGCCGGTGTCGCGACGACGTTGTTGATCGTCACCCTGGTCCGCGGCGAACGGATCACGCGCGGCGAGTACGTGGCTCTCGGGGTGATGCCGGTGGCGCTGGGACTGCTCGGTCTGTCGACCGTGGACGGCGCCACCACCGGGACCACCGCGAACACACCCCTGCTGGTGACCGTCAGCGTGACCACCGTCGTGGCGTGCGTGACGGTGATGTACCTCGTCGGCGGAGGCGGCCGCTACGTGTCGGCCGCCGCCATGGGCGCCGCCGCCGGTCTCGCCCAGGGCAGCGCCGGACTCCAGGGCAAAGGTCTGGGCGGGCTGCTCGCCGACAACGGGCTCTGGGCGGCCGTCGTCCCCGCCCTGCTGTCGCCCTACCCGTACCTGTACCTCCTGGGCTGGGGTGTGGGGATCGTCCTCTTCCAGACCTCGTTGCAGCGCTCCCGGGCCTCCATCACCGCTCCGGTCGCCAACGTGGTCGGCAACGTCTTCACGGTGGTGGCCGGCACCCTGCTGTTCGGCGAGAGCCTGCCCGAGGACCCGCTCACCCTGGCCCTGCGCGTGGGCGGGTTCGCCCTGACCCTGGTCGTGGTGGTGCTGGTCCGAGGCAACGTGTCCCAGGCCGAGGCCGACACCAGCCGACTACGAGGAGAGCCCGTCCGCACCGAGTGACCGGAGCGAACGGGCCCGCGTGCGCTTCTAGGCGGCCACGGAGACGGCCTGGTGCAGCCCGGGCGCGGCCACGTCGGCCCAGGCCCGGATGACGCCCTCCGGTGCCTCGACCTCGTCGGCGGCCAGTACCAGACCGGGCTCGGCGACCCAGGCGCCCAGGTCGGCCAAGAGGACGCGCAGGTCCTCCTCGATGCCGTGGCTGTTGCGCAGGTCGTCGACGACGGCCAGCGGGACCGCGACGGTGTGGCCGAGACCCAGCTCCGGCAACCGGTCCAGGAAGACCTTGAGCAGACCGGTGTAGGTGCCGTGGACCTGGGGCGAGGCGATCAACAGGACGTCGGCGGCGTGGACCCGCTCCAGGGCCTCCGTGACCGAGGCGGCGGACTCGGTGAGCAGGTCGGGGCCGAGGTCGGCCAGATCGATGACGTCGGGCTCGGAGGTGATGCCCGCACGGGCGGCGACCTCGGCGGCCGCGGTCAAGGCGGCGGAACGGGTGAAGGAACGGGGACGGGGATCGGCGACGAGCACGGTGAAGCGGGTCATGCGGAGAACTCCTGGGGTTCGGTCTGAACGAGCCGGGATCGACCGGAGGGAACGCGGGGGGCGGTGGTCGGATTCGTCGACACCGGAGAAGAACCGTGTTCCACACGTTCCGAGGCGCGGCGCGGGACCTTTGCGTCCATCGTGGTGACGCGCGTCGACTCGTGCGAAGGTGCTCATTCGGACCGAGGGTCCGGTCCCGATACGGGGCTGCTGAGCGTCCGGTGTCTGTCAGGGCACAGGGGGCACGGGTGCATACCCGTGGCGCGGGGCTCTGGGCCCCGCGAAGGCGCTAGCTACGACAGAGCGCGCTCGCCTGCTGTCGCAGATCGACATGCAGGCGCTGGACAAGCAGCTCACCGGCGGACATGCCTCCATCATGGGGCGCCCCGGCCGCTATCGTCAATGCGTGCCGTCGTCCCTCCCGCGGGGCCGACGGGCTCCGCGCGTCCCGGTCCATCTCGCGGACAACCGTCCCAGGGAGCGGAATCACCACGTTCCCCTGGGAAGACGTGACCTCGGTGGGGTGCGCACGACCCCTTCCGAACCGCCCGGTCACACGGATGTAATTTTCGACACACGATGTCCGCCGCCGAAGCGGCGGTCCTTGGACCCGAGGAGAACCCCACCGATGGCCCAGACATCCCTGACCCTCACCGGCGCACGCGTCGTGACCGCCGACGGCGTCCACGAAGGGTGGATCCGGATCGACGACGGCCGTGTGGCCGAACTCGGCACCGGAGACCCCGGAGCGGGAGAGCGGCACGACGTCGGCGGCGCCCTGGTCGCCCCCGGCCTGGTCGACACCCACGTCCACGGCGGCAAGGGGCACTCCTTCCCCGGCTCCTCCCCCGAGGGGGTGCGGGAGATCGTGGAGTTCAACCGCGCGGCCGGGGTGACCTCCCTGGTGGGAGGGCTCGTCGCCGCCTCGCCCGAGGCGACCCTCCGCCAAGTGGAGACCCTCGCCGAACTCTGCGATGAGGGCGAGCTGGCCGGGATCTACCTGGAAGGCCCCTTCATCGCCCGCGCCCGCTGCGGGGCGCACGACCCCGACCTGCTGCGCGACCCCGACACCACCGAGTTCGACGCCTGGCTGGCCGCCGGTCGAGGCCACGTCCGCATGATCACGGTCGCCCCCGAGCTGCCCGGCGCCCTGGACCTGATCCGCGCGGCGACCTCCTCCGGCGTGGTGGCCGCCGTCGGGCACACCGAGGCGGACTACGAACAGACCCTGGCCGCCGTGGAGGCCGGGGCCACGGTCGCCACCCACCTCTACAACGCGATGAGCCCCCTCAAGCACCGGGAGCCGGGGCCGATCGCCGCGCTGCTGGGCGACGAGCGGGTGACGGTCGAGCTGATCCTGGACAACGTGCACGTCCACCCGGGCGCGGCACGACTCGTGTTCGACGCCGCCGGCGCCGACCGGGTCTCGCTGGTCACCGACGCGATGTCGGCGACCGGGTTGGGCGACGGCGAGTACACCCTGGGCGAGCTGCGGGTGCGGGTCCACGACGGCAAGGCCCACGTCGTGGAGACCGGGGCGATCGCCTCCAGCACCATCGTGCTCCCCCAGGCCGTGCGCAACGCGGTGGCCCTGGGGGTGCCTGCCGAGGACGCGATCCGATCGGCCTCCTCGGTGCCGGCCACCGCTCTGGGACTGCCCGGGATCGGTGTCGTCGAGACCGGAGCGCACGCCGATCTCATCGTTCTCAATCACGACCTTTCGGTCGCTGACGTGATGTACCGGGGCAGGTGGGTGGGGTAACGGCGTGTCGTGGGCACGGTACGGACTAGTAACTTTCCTCTGGGCGACAATCGAAGGCAGGGCATCGAGGAAAGCACCGTGCTCGTCACGAAAGGATCCGCCATGGCCCAGTCGAGACAGGCGAACGACCAGCAGCCGACTCCCGTGCCCTCCGAGGAGCATGGGCACCTCGGCAAGCTCGCAGGCGAACTGTCCCGCTACGCGGTCCGTGCCGAGGTGGTGGAGGAGCCCGGATTGTGCCTTCGTGTGAGCAATCCGGAGTCCGCCCACGCGGTCGAGGACGTGATCTGTGAACGTCGGGAACACGACTACGCGTTCCTCGCCTCGTTCGGGGTCCACCTGGGGAACAGCGGAAGCGTGTCACTCACGGCCCACAAGGTCGCGTGGCTCGTGGGAGCGACCAAGGAATAGCCGGGCCCGTGTACGACGGGGGCCGCGCCCACGGGCGCGCCCCCGTCGAGCGGGTGCGGGGCGTCCCCGTGGACTTGGTAACTTCGAAGGTCCCCGGACGAACAGGATGTCCCGTGAACGCCTTCCGTTACGAGCTCGCGCCCGTCGACGAGACCTTCTTCGACACCGCTCCGATGCGGCGGCGGATCGGGCTGGAACTGGCCGCCGACCCCGACGAGGTCTGGGCGGGCCTCACCTCGCCCCGGCCTCTGTCCTGGTGCCGCGCGCTCGGCGACGTCCACTACTCCTCGGAGCCCCCCTACGGCGTGGGCACCACCCGTGAGGCGAGCGTCCTGGGCGCCTACCGGATGCGCGAACGCTTCTTCCGGTGGGACGAGGAGGCGCGCCACAAGTCCTTCTACGCCACCGAGAGCACCCTGCCGCTGTTCGAGTCCTTCGCCGAGGACTACCACGTGCTGCCCTTCGACGGCGGCAGCAAGCTCGTGTGGTCCTTCGCGTTCTCACCGTGGCGACGGCTGGACAGCGCCCTCCAGCTGGGCCGCCCCTTGGCCGACAGTCTGCTCGCCTCCCTGGTCAAGGACACCCGGGCCCACTTCGGCCCGCTCACCGAGGTCCGCTGATCCGAGGCGTCGCCCTCCGAATGTCGTCGCGCCGAGGCAGGATCTCCACCATGCGGAACCCCTTCCCCGATACGGACCCCGAGAAGGTCCTCGAAGACGTGCTGACCACGCTGCGCGCCCAGGTGGCCCTGGGCGTCCTCTCCTTCGACGCGATCGTCGACCGCCACATCGGCGACCTCGTCCTGGACGGTCTGCACAGGTACGTCCCCGACCCGACGGCGCTGCCCACCGACGACCCGGAGGAACAGCGCGCCTGGCTGATCGCCGTCCTGGACGCGGAGTTCGCCGCCGCCCTGCGTGAGCAGGACGAAGGGGAGGATCTCCTCGACTCCGAGCGGCTGAGCGCGGCCTTCCGCGATCTGGACGCGAACGGGATCCTCGCCCGAGAGGACTACGCCTGCTGCAACACCTGTGCCGTCTCCGAGCTGGCCGGCGAGGCCGGGGCCGAACGCGAGGCGCGTGAACGCGACGGTCGTCCCCCGGTCCGCGGGTACGTCTTCTACCACGCGCAGGACGCCGAGAGCCTGTTCCCCTTCCTCGGCTTCGGCTCCTACGTCGATCGCTCCCCCGAGGGCGACACCGCCGTCGGGGAAGAGGTCGTCGAGGCCCTGCGCCGCCACGGTCTGTCCCCGAAGTGGAACGGCGACCCGAAGCGGAAGATCGAGGGCCCGTCCCTGCGCCGTCGACGCACGGGACACCTGGCCCGGCATCCGAGCGCCGCGTGAGAGCCGCCGACGACCTGGGCCACCCGGTGGCGGTGCCGACGCCGCCACGACGGGTGGTGTGCCTGGTGCCCTCGCTCACGGAGGCCATCGCGCACACCGCACCCGAGGCGCTGATCGGCGCGACCGAATGGTGCGCCCATCCGCCCGGGCTCGACGTGGAGCGGCTGCGCGGGACCAAGAACCCGCACGTGCGTCGGATCGTCGAGCTCGCCCCCGACCTGGTGGTCGCCAATCGGGAGGAGAACCGGGAACGGCACGTGCGGTTCCTGCGCGAGGCCGGCGTCCCGGTGTGGGTCACCGACATCCGCACCGTGGGCGGGGCCCTGGACTCGATGGGCCGTCTCCTGGCGCTCATCGCTCCGGGATCCGAGCCCGCCTGGCTGACGGAGGCCCGCGCCGTATGGGCCGCCCCGCCCCCGGCCGAGCGGCCCCGGGTGGCCGTACCGATCTGGCGCGACCCGTGGATGTTCGTCGGCGCCGACACCTTCGCCCACGACGTGCTGACCCGGCTGGGAGCGGTGAACGTGTTCGCCGACCTCCCGGGGCGCTATCCCGAGGCGGACCCCGACGAGGCGGCCGACGCCGACCTGGTGCTCCTGCCCGACGAGCCCTACGTGTTCACGCCGGACGACGGCCCCGAGGCCTTCGACGTGCCCTGGGCGCCGGTGTCCGGACGCGATCTGACCTGGTACGGGCCTTCACTGGTCGAGGCCCGACAGCGGCTGGCCCTGGCCCTGAGACGGACCTGAGGCCCGCGGTCAACGGTTGCGGAACCTGGCCACCAGCCGGAACACGGCCATGACCACGCCCAACCCGATCGCCGCTCCGACGACGGCGCCCAGCAGCGTGGCCACACGGTCGGATCCGTCACCCTCCCACAGGGTCGTCCCGAGGAAGAACAGGGAGATCAGCACGACGACCAGGGCGACCCCGACCGACACCAGCCCTCGGGCGCTCCAGAAGAAGCTCCGGGCGGTGGGTTCGGGCCGCTCGCCCAGTTCGGCCGCAGGCCCGACCGAGGCCGCGGTGGGACGCTTGAAGTAGGCGTAGGTGAAGAAGTAGCCGAAAAGCTCCCAGCCCTCCGGTTCGAGCCGTTCCGCCGCCCGCTCGCGTTCACGACGACCGGGCGCGATCACCTGGCGGTACTCCCACACCTGCGGAGTCTCCCCACGGTGGCCGACGAAACGGCCCATGCCGTCGAGCCGCTCCAGCTCCCACCCTTGGGCGCCCATCTCGTTCATCCGGGCGTGCGCCTCGAAGGCGTCGGCGCCCCAGACCAGGGTCTCCGGGGCGGCCTCGGACTCGGAACCGGTCTCCCCCAGCAGATCGTCGGCGAAGTCCGTCACCGGGCCGAACTCCTCCTCCGGGTCCAGCCCGCCCTCCATCAGGAAGGAGGACAGGTCGTCCACGGTGGCCCGGACCCGCTCCTCGGACACTCCGCGATCGCGCAGCAGCGCCGTCAACTCGTCGAGGTAGCTCACGAGACCCCGCCCTTCCTCAATACCTCGCGTACCGATCCGTCGAATTCCATCCATGCGGTGCCCTGCTCCATCAGGACCTCGCGGCCCTGGTCGGTCAGTCGGTAGTAGCGCCGTCCCGGACCCTTCTCCGCCGCGCGGAACTCCGCGACCACCAGGCCCGCCTCCTCCAACCGGTTCAGGACCGGGTAGAGGGTGCCGCCCTTGATCCGACCGAGGCCGGACTCGTCCAGCCGGGCCGCCAGGGCGTAGCCATAGCTCTCGCCCTCGGTCAACGCCGCCAGGACCAGGAGGTCGAGGACCCCCTTCAACCAACTCGATCGACGATCCATGTGTCCTCCTTCAGACTTCGGGGGCGATGTTCTCGGAAGTACGATCGGCCCGCCGGGGGGTGGGGGTGAGCAGGAGCGCGCGCAAGTCCAGGGCGGCGTGGGCGATGACGGCCACCAGCAGGCTCCCCGTACTCAGGTACAGGTAGGTGAAGGCCAGGCCCATCAACGCGACGCCCGCCATGGCCTTGGGCCCCTGGTACAGGTGAGCGAGGGTGAAGATCGCCAGACTCGCCCCGGCGGCGACGTACAACGGCAGTCCCAAGGAGACGCCGACCGCGATGAACAGCCCCCGGAAGACGATCTCCTCGCAGATCCCGGCGGTCACCGCGATACCGGCGGCGTAGCGGCGCTCACGACCGTTCCGGGGCAGGAGCGCATCCACACCCTGGGGGGTGAGGCCTCTGCTTCGGGCGACGAGCAGTACCGCGGCGCCCGCGATGACCATCCCGACCAGCATCCCGGCGTAGGTGCTCCAGTCCCCCGAGGTGGTCATACCCAGGTCGGCGAGACCCGCCCCGGGCGAGAGAGCGATCGCGAGAAGCGCCGATCCGGCCGCGACCCAGGAGACGGCCATGCCCAGGGAGAGGAAACGGGTGTAAGCGCCGGGCACGGTGTCCCGTTCACGCTCCAGCCTCTCATAGGCCCGCTTGCCCCAGAGGGGCTCCGCACAGAGGTAGTAGGCGACCAGGAGGAAGGCCAGGGCGAGTGCGGGCATGGAGAACTCGGGCGACATCGACGCCTCCCAGGTAGGTCATCTGAACTACCTAGACCGTAGACCAACCTAGTTAGGATTACAACCTATATAGCCGTGCGGCCCCCTCTTCTTCCTACGAACCGGCGCCCGAACACCGCCACCGAGACCGCTCCGCCCACCCCGGCCAGAGCCACCACCAGATGCGCGGGCAGGAACTCGGCCATCGCCCCGGCCAAAGCGAACCCCGCACCCTGACTGATCATCAGCCCCGCCGATCCCAGTGAGAACACCCGCCCCCGCGTCTCCTCCGGGGCCTCCGCCAACAACAGGGCGTCCAGCGCCAGCGTGTACCCCCAGCCCAGAGCGCCCAGGGCCAGGACCGCGACCGCGACGGCCGGCCCGGGCTCCAGCACGAACAGCGTCATCGGCAGGAAGGCGACGAAGGCCAACGGCAGCATCCAGCGTCGACGCCCCTCGGCGTCCAGCAACGCCCCCGCCGCGACCTCGCCCACCACCGTCCCCACCGGACCGGCCGTGAGCAGCAGGGCCACCAGCATCGGACCACCGCCCATCGACGATGCCAACGGCGCCGCCAGCGCCTCCGGCCACACGAACAGGGCCGCGGGCACCCAACTCAACAGGAGCACCGCGCGCAGCCCCGGCGCCCTCAAGGCCCGGAACGTCCCGCTCAAGGAGGAGGCGACCAAACCCCCGGACACCTCACGCCCCGGGCGCCCCACCGTCCCCAAGCCCACCACCAGGGCCGAGAACACCATCAACGCCGCGGCGATCGACAACGCCACCGGCGGCGAGGCCGCCAACATCAACGCGCCTCCGAACGAGAACCCGCCGATCTGCGCGGTCTGGGCCGCGATCCGCAGCAACGAACGCCCCAACGGGAAGCCCTCGGGGGTGAGCACGTCGGCCAGGGCGGTCGAACGTGCCCCCGAGTACACCGGGGCGACCGTTCCGCTGACCACCAGCAACATCAGCATCACCGGGACCGGCGTTCCCGGAATCGCCATGCACGCCATCACCGCGCCGCTGACCAGTTGCGTCGCCACCATCACCGTCCGGGCCGGGAAACGGTCGGCGGCCGACGACAGCAGAGAGGCCCCCAGCAGGTGGGGCAGGAAACCCAGCGCGAAGGCCAGGGACGACAACAGCGGGGAACCGGTGCGGTCGAAGATGAGGACGGACAGGGTGATCTGGACCGCCACCAGGGACAGGATCGACAGGATCTCGGCGACGAACAGGACCCGGAACTCGGGGACCCTCGACACACCGCGGAAGGAGGATTCGGACATGTGGCCCAGCCTGGGCCGAGTCCGAAGCACACTCAATGGATTCGGGTATGTTCGAATCCATGCCCGGACAAGTGGTCTTCGAAAGCACGGACCTGCTGCGATGCCGCTTCGCGACCTCTCCCCTCTGGGAGACTCTGGCGGCCCTGCACACCCTGTTCGAGCCCCACCGACAGAACTTCCACCTGCCCTGGGTCCGCTCCGTCCGGCTCCCCGACGGGGTCGACCTGTCCACGGTGCTGCTGCTGTTCCCCCGCCCCGGCTACGTGCCGGACTTCCTCTCCCCACCGCCGGAGGGGCCGCTCACCTCGATCGAGGACGAACTCGCCCGGGTCCGGGCCACGCCCGTGGAGCGGGTCGACGACGAACTCCGCTCCTGTCTGCTCGATCCGCGCCGGGCCCTTCCCTCGAGCGTGACCGCCCCCTTCCTGGACGACCCCGAGGCCACGCGCGACTCCCTCTCCGACCTCTTGGCGATCTGCTGGGACCACCTCATCCGGCCGCACTGGCCTCGCGTTCGCGCCCTCTTGGACGCCGACATCTCGCTCAGGGCCCACACCCTGGCCGAGAAGGGCCTGGCCGCCCTGATGACCGATCTCGACGACCGGCTCGCCTGGGACGGGACCACCCTGAACATCGCGGAGCCCTCCGCCATCGACCGGGTACGGCTGGGCGACCGTGGGCTGCTGCTCATGCCGAGCGCCTTCGTGTGGCCCGACCTGGTGATGATCAGCGAGGAACCCTGGCAGCCCACGCTGATCTACCCGGTCCGGGGCGTGGGGGAACTGTGGACGGCCGGAGACACTCCCCCGCGGACCCTGGTCCCGGTCCTGGGCCGCACCCGGGCCCGGCTCCTGGCCCACCTGGCGCTACCGGAGACCACCGGGAACGTGGCGGCGCGGCTCGGCCTCTCCCCCGCCACCGTCTCGACCGGTCTGACCGCGCTCCGGGACGCCGGGCTGGTCGAGGCCCGCCGTTCGGGCCGTGAGGTGTTCTACGTGCGTTCCCCGCTGGGGACCGCGCTCCTGGGAGGGGCGGAGCGCGAGGAGGCGTGAGGATGTCCGGAAACAGCGAAAGGCCGCCGCTCGGGGACGATGTCCCTCGAACGACGGCCTTTCACTCGTGGAGGTGGCGGGAATCGAACCCGCGTCCTTCAGCACCGAGCCAGGGCTTCTCCGGGTGCAGTCCGTGGTGCCGTTCTACTCGGCCCCGACGCTTGCACGAACACATCGTCGACAGGCCCAGCCACGAAAATGTCCCACTCGGGCCCCGTGGCCTGATCCGAGCGGTGAGTCATCTGGCTGATGCCGGACCCCGAGCCGATGACGAGCTCAGGCCGACAGAGTCACAATCGCTTAGGCAGCGAGAGCGAACTCAGTGCGCTTGGAATTGGCACTTGAATTTACGTGAATGCAGGATTAACGAGGTCACAGACACAACCCTCGACCCGCTTCCCCTGGAACGACTACCGAAGTCGAAACCGATCACCCCCTGTGAAGTTGTCAAGACCACCTGGACCCGAGGGCCGGGCGGCCGACATGCGAGTGCGAACACCCGCGTATCCGTCACTCTACCCGTAGAACAGCACGGGGACCAAGCCGATTCCCGGCACGGGGAGGGAATCGAGATCGATCCCGGAACAGGGAGAAACCCCCGTGAGGCGGACACAAGAGAGGTCGACGCGGCTCACGGGGGCGGCCGGCAGGGTCGGGCCGACCTTCAGACCGGCAGGATCTCCCCCGAGATGAGGTCCTGCCTCATCGAACTGGTCCGCTACCCCCTGTCGCGGGCCCAGTCACCCGGAAAGACGCTCGCGAGGCCGTGAAGGGTTGCCCCGGGTCTCACCTCTTTTCGAACCCGTCGTCGAGATGCCCGTTCACCCGCCCTGAGATCACCCCGGTCACCCGGACCGAGGCGCTTCCCCGGGCTCTGTGAGGCACGTGAAAGACCCCGGGGCCGGCGTGGGAGATCGAGTCCCTCCACACCGACCCCGGGGGCCGTCGATCGCGTCATTCCCTAGTGGTCCGGCCCGGCCTCCGTGCCGGGGAGGGAGTCCGGGTTCACGGCCTCGCCGAGAGGAGGCTGCTGCTGTCCCTCGACCGTCTCCTCGGTCTCCGGAACACCGTGCGCCACACCGTTGAGGAAGCCCGTGGCCGCGGTCACCGCGTACTGCTGCCACATGGTCATCTCGGGGTCGACCTCGGCGAGCACCGCGAAGGCGATGTCGCCCTGGTAGCCGACGAACCAGTGCAGGGAGGTGTCGTCCTGCTCGGCCCTGGCGGCCTGCCCGTACACCGGCTCCTCCCCGACCCCGACCTCGGGGAAACGGTTGGTGACGGCCTCGCGCAGACCCTCGCGGATCACTTCGAGGTGCGCCTCGTCCAGCGAGCCCTCGGTGGCCGGAGAGGGGCCCTCCTCGCGGACGAGGGTGGGGCCGTTCCAGGAGCCGTCGGCGATCGCGGCGGCGGCGAGGGCCATCCCGAGCGGGCTCACCTCGACGCCGTCCTCACCGATCATGGCCGCGGCCGCGTCGGCGTCACTCGAACCGACCTCGACGGTGCCGGTGGAAGTGGGCAGCGGAAGCTGCCAGTCGGCGCCCAGCCCCAGGCGCGCGGCCGAGTCCTGGATCTGCTCGGCGCCGACCTCGGAGGCGACGTCGACGAAGCCGACCGTGCACAGGAAGGCCAGGTTGCGGGCCAGGTCCGGGTCCCCGGCGAGGAAACCGCCACTGGGGTTGGTGAAGGTCCGGTCGCCGACCTCGGACTGATAGTCGCAGGGCATCGGGCTGTCCGAGGTGACCGCACCCGATTCCAGGGCGGCCAGGGCCGACACCATGGTGAAGGTACCGCCGGGGCTGTAGGCCCCGGTGAAGGCGGCGTCGTCGGTGGCCTGTCCGGAGGCGTTGGCCGCGGCCAGGACCTCACCCGAAGCGGTGTCGACCGCCACGAGGTAGCCGTCGCCCGGCATGCCCTCCAGGGCGCTCTCCGCCGCCCTCTGCACGTTCAGGTCCAGGGTGGTCTCGATGCCACCGCTGCGGACGCCCTCCCAGGACTCCAGGACCGCGGTCTGCTCGCCGTCCTCGCCGAGGGTGACCACCTGGGTGGTCGCGTTACCGGCGAGTTCGTGCTGGAAGAGGTTCTGGAGGCCGCTCAGACCGACGGTGTCGCCGGCCTGGTAGGAACCGGCCACGCGGGAGGAGACCCGGTGCTCGGCCGTACCCGCGACCTCTCCCACCAGGAAGGGCGAGACCCTCGGAGAGAGGTTGATCTCGATCTCCTCGGTCTGCACCCCGGCGATCTTGCCCGCCTCGCTCAGCAGGGTGCCGTCCACGCTGGAGTCGCGCATGAGCACCAGTGGCTGGAACTGCTCGGGTGGGGCGGAGCGCACGCGGTTGAGCAGCGGGTCGGGGTCCTCGTCGAGGAGTTCCGCCAGCTCGGTGACGCCCTCCTCCTTGTCGTCCATCTCGGCGGGCAGGACACCGAAGGCGGTCACGCTGTCCGCGGCGACGAGGGGTTCGCCCGAACGGTCGAAGATCTGGCCGCGCTCCTCGATCTCGTAGCTGACGGCCAGCCGCTCGCCATCGTCGAGATCGGGGTGGACGACCGAGGACGACCAGTCGATCAACCAGCCCTGCGGACCGTCGGTCAACGGCATGCGGCCGGTGTAGTTCCACACCGGGTCGCCGATACCGAGGTCCGCGGAGACCTCGAACTCCGCGAGGGCCTGGTCGCCGTCACGGGTGATGGTGCCCAGGTCGAAACGGACGGAGGCCAGGTCGAGCTGGTCGTGCACGTCGGCCAGCGCCGCCTCCACCTCGGCCTGGTCGCCGTTGGTGAACCCGGCGGCCCGGGCGTGGTCCCCGTCCTGCCAGGAGAGCAGGAAGGACCTGACGGCCACCTCCGGGCTGGGGTGGGTCGTACACGCCGCGAGGGACAGGGCGACGAACAGGCCACTGCCGGCGGCCGCGATCCTGCGGCCGAGGGGACGGGGGGACACCTTGTGTGTTCCTTTCAGGCGCCTCGACGTAAGAGGGCTATCGCCGACGGCGAAGCGCGCGTTCCATGTCACGCTTGGCCTCACGTTCGGCGATCGCATGGCGCTTGTCGTACTCACGCTTACCGCGGGCCAGAGCGATCTCGACCTTGGCCCGGCCGTCACTGAAGTACAGGGACAGCGGGACCAGCGTGCGCCCGGGTTCCCGGGTCTTGCCGATCAGTCGGGAGATCTGCTCGCGGTGCAGGAGTAGCTTACGTGATCTACGGGCCGAGTGGTTGGTCCACGTGCCCTGTGAGTATTCCGGGATGTGGACGCCTTCGAGCCACACCTCGTTGTCGTGGATGTGCGCGAAGCCGTCCACGAGGGAGGCACGTCCTTCTCGGAGGGACTTCACCTCGGTACCGGTCAGGACCAGGCCCGCTTCGTAGGTCTCGTCGATGTGGTAATCGTGCCGGGCCCGGCGGTTCTGGGCGATGAGCTTGTGCCCGGTTTCCTTCACCACGGTTGTATCCCTTCATGAGTCCGGGGGGCCAGTGGCCCCCCGGTACCCGGCGCCCACCCGAGGGCCGTCAGACCTTCAGGTAGCGACGCAGGGTGAGGAACGAGGTCACGGTGCACAGGAGCACACCGAGGATGACCGAGACGCCGATGACGTAGAGCAGGGCGCCCGTGCCCAGGGCGACGTCGAACTGGAACCAGTCCTCGATCCGGGTGAGCAGCGTGAACCTGGTGGCCACGATGAACCCGGACGCGATCACACCACCGATGAAACCGGCGATGGCGCCTTCGAGAAGGAAGGGGAGCTGGATGTAGAAGTTCGAGGCGCCGACCAGGCGCATGATGCCCGTCTCGCGGCGCCGGCTGTAGGCCGACAGCCGGATGGTGTTGCCGATGAGCAGCGCGGCCGCGGCCAGCTGCACGCCGGCGACGACCAGGGCCGCCCACTTGAGGCCGTCGAGCAACCCGAAGAACTGTTCGAGGACGCGTTGGTCGTTGGACACGGAGTCGACGCCGTCGGCCCCGTCCACGGCGTCGCGCACGGCGTCGTAGTTGTCCGGATCGGTGAGCTGCACCCGGTAGTTGTCCGGGATGTCACCCTCCTGGGCCGCCTCGGCCAGGGCCTCGTTCGAGGAGCCGATGCGGTCCTGGAAGTCCTGCCAGGCCTCGGCCGCGGTCAGGTAGCGGTAGCTATCGACCTCGGAGAGGGAGTCCAGCTGCTGCTCCAGGGCGGCGCGGTCCTCGTCGGTCGCGGCACCGTTCTCCTGGCAGGCCGCGGTCGGCGAGATCTCGTTGCACATGTAGATGGTCAACGTGATCCGCTGGTCCCAGTAGTTGCGCATCTCGGAGACCTGCTGGTTGACCAGCAGACCGGCACCGAACAAGGCGAGGGAGATGGCCACCGTGGTGATGACGGCGATGGTCATCGTCAGGTTGCGACGCAGGCCGATCCACGTCTCGGAGAGAACGAATTGTGCTCGCATGATCTGTTAAAGGTCCATCCTTCGGGGCTTCGCCGTGCCGGTGGTCTCGCGGTCGCCGACCGACGCCCGGCGACGAGTGCCAGGGGTCAGTACGCCTGGCCGTAGACGCCGCGCGTCTGGTCGCGCACTACCAAGCCCTCTTCAAGCTCGATCACGCGCTTGCGCATCGAGTCGACGATGGCGGCATCGTGGGTCGCCATGACGACGGTCGTTCCCGTGCGGTTGATTCGGTCCAGCACCTTCATGATGCCGATGGAGGTCGCCGGGTCGATGTTTCCGGTGGGCTCGTCGGCCAGCAGGATCTGCGGGCGGTTGACGAAGGCGCGGGCGATGGCCACACGCTGCTGCTCACCACCGGAGAGTTCACCGGGCATTCGTCCGGCCTTGCCTTCGAGGCCGACGAGTTCCACGACCTCGGGCACGACCTTCTTGATGAACCGCCTGGGCTTACCGATGACCTCCAGAGCGAAGGCGACGTTCTCGAAGACGTTCTTGTTCGGCAGCAGGCGGAAGTCCTGGAAGACGCAGCCGATGCGGCGACGCAGGTGCGGAACCTTCCAGTTGGACAGGCGCGCGAGGTCCTTGCCCGCGACGTGTACGCGCCCCTTGTCGGGCTTCTCCTCCTTCAGCACCAAGCGAAGGAAGGTCGACTTACCCGAGCCGGACGGGCCGACCAGGAAGACGAACTCGCCCTTGTCCACGTCGATGGAAACACCGTCGAGCGCGGGGCGCTTCTGGGTCAGGTACTGCTTGGTGACGTTATCGAAGTGGATCACAGGCGCATCACAAGGCTCTCGAAGGTAAGGGCACCCGGCGGAGGAGCTCCGCACGGGATCGTACCGGCCGCATGGCCAACCGACAGTTTAGAGGGGACGGTGGCCCGGATTGTCCAGGTCCCGTCACGCCCAAGAGATCTGTGGAGATCAGTGCACTATCGGACAACAGCCACGAGCATATCGGAGGTGTCAACCGATGATAACGTTCACATATAGCAGTTTCGGTAAAACCGCGGAGACGTGGACGCCACCTCCGGACCACGATCCATCGTGGTCGCCGGGACTGTACACCGGCCACGTCCGAAGCGCGACCGGGCGTGTCCCCGCCCCGGGGGCGGGGACGTACCGGTGCGTTCCTACTCGTTGTTCTCGCGGCTGCGCATCCACCGGATCTCGGCGTCGATGAAGCCGTCGATGTCCCCGTCCAGCACGCCCGAGGTGTTCCCGGTCTCCATGCCGGTGCGCACGTCCTTGACGCTCTGGTACGGGTGCAGGACGTAGTTGCGCATCTGGGTGCCCCAGCTGCTCACCGAGTCCCCGCGCAGCTCGTCCAGGGCCGCCTGCTCCTCCTGGCGCTTGCGGGCCAACAGCTTGGCCTGGAGCATCGACATCGCGGTCGCCTTGTTCTGCAACTGCGAACGCTCGTTCTGGCAGGAGACCACGATGCCGGTCGGCATGTGGGTGATCCGCACCGCCGAGTCGGTGGTGTTGACGCCCTGACCGCCGGGCCCGCTGGAACGGTAGACGTCCACGCGCAGCTCGGTCTCGTCGATCTCGATGTGGTCGCTCTGCTCCACCATCGGCACGACGTCCACGCCCGCGAACGAGGTCTGACGTCGGTTCTGGTTGTCGAAGGGCGAGATGCGCACCAGACGGTGGGTGCCGTGCTCGCCCCGCAGGGTCCCGTAGGCGAAGGCCGACTTCACCGCGAACGAGGTGGACTTGATGCCCGCCTCCTCCGCGTAGGAGGTCTCGTAGATCTCCGTGGGGTGGCCGTGCCGCTCCGCCCAGCGCAGGTACATGCGCTGCAACATCTGCGCCCAGTCCGCGGCGTCGACGCCACCGGCCTGGGAGTTGATGGTGACGATGGCCTCGCGCTCGTCGTGCGGGCCGTTGAGGAGCGTGCGCACCTCCAGCTCGCCGATCTCCTTACGGAGCTGTTCGAGCTCGCGGTCCGCCTCGGCCCTGGTGTCGGGGTCGTCCTCGGCCTCGGCGAGCTCGTAGAGCACACCGAGATCGTCGAGACGCCGCCCGATACCGCCGACCTTGTTGACCATGGACTCCAGGGTGGAGAGGCGACGCGTCACCTTCTGCGCGTTGTCCTGGTCTGCCCACAGTTCGGGGTCGGCGGACTGCTCACGCAGCTCGGCGATCTGGGTCTGCATCGCCTCCAGGTCCAACACGGCGGTCACACTCGCCAGGGTCGCCGCGAGTTCCTTGATCTTCTCTGCTGGGTCCAGTTCTGCCACGGACCCAGTGTAGGACCCCGGACGGGGCCCGGGCCCCGTCCAGAGGCCGAAGGGGCGTACGGATCGCTCCGTACGCCCCTCACGTGAGGCCCCGGTCCCACCGGGGCGCGCGCCCTATCCCACCAGGGAGCGGATCGACCGCAGGGCCACCGAGAGGGTGGCCAGGTCGAAGCGCTCGTTCTCCTGGATCTCGGAGAGGGTGATGCCCGCCCTCTGGACGGCCGTCTCGTTCTGTTCGGTCCAGCCGGCGATCAGCTCGTCGTCGGAGACGTCCGTGCCCGACTCCAAGACCCGACCGGTCAGGTCCGCGTGCGCGGCGTACAGGTCGTCGCGCAGGGCCGAACGGGCCGTGGTGACCCAACGGTCGTCACGGGGCAGATCGATGATCCGCTCACGCCACCAGCTGATGTTGAAGCGGTCCGCCAGCTCGAAGTAGAGCGCGGCGACCCGACCGACCGGGCTGCCGGTACGGTGCGCGATCTCCACCAGGTCCAGGGTGGAGTAGGCGGGCACCATGACCGCGACCCGCTCGGCGAGCGCGGCCGGCACGCCCATCTCGGTGTAGCGGTCACGGCGCTCCTCGAACGCCTCCCGGTCGCGCCCGCGCAGCAGGTCCACCAGCTGCGGGAGCACCTCGCCCACACCCTGGGCGAAGAACCCGATCTCGGTGCCCAGGTCCAGCGGGAAGGTGCGGTTGCGCAGCAACCAGCGGGCCGAGCGCTCGGCGAGCTTGCGGATCTCCAGCAGCAGGACGAGCTGGCTGTCGACGGAGATCCGGTGGTCCAGCGCCTCGATCTCGCCCCACAGGTCGCGCAGGCCCAGGACCTCCTGGACCACCAGGTAGGCGCGGGCGATGTCCGCGGCGCTGGAGCCCAGCTCCTCGTTGAGACGGAACGCGTAGGTGATCCCGGACCGGTTGACCATCTGGTTGGTCACCTGGTTGACGATGATCTCCTTGCGCAGCGGGTGCGAGGCCACCTCGGCCGCGAACTCCTCCGAACGCAGCGGCGTCGGGAAGTAGTCGGTCAGGGTCGACGCCAGGTAGGGGTCGTCGGCCAGGTCCGACAGGGCGATCTGCTCCTTGAGACTGATCTTGGTGTAGGAGAGCAGGGTCGCGAACTCGGGTCCGGTCAGCCCCTTGCCCGCGGCACGGCGCTCGGCGATCGTCTTGTCGGAGGGCAGGTCCTCCTGCTTGCGCTTGAGGACCTTGGTGCGCTCCAGGTGACGCATGTAGCGGCCGTGGACGTGCAGCATCTCCCGGGCCTGCTTGCGCGCGGCGGCCAGGACCGTGTTCTGCGCGTAGTTGTCCTCCAGGACCAGCGACGCGACCTCGTCGGTCATGTCGATGAACAGGCGGTCCCGGTCGGCCTTGTCGAGCTTGCCGGCGCGCACCTCGCGGTCCAGCATGATCTTGATGTTGACCTCGTGGTCCGAGGTGTCCACACCGGCCGAGTTGTCGATGAAGTCGCTGTTGACGCGGCCGCCCTCGCGGGCGAACTCGATCCGGGCCGGCTGGGTCAGACCCAGGTTGCCGCCCTCGCCGACCACCTTGACGCGCAGCTCGGAGGCGTCCACCCGGACCTGGTCGTTGGCCTTGTCGCCCACCTCGGCGTGGCTCTGGGTGGAGGCCTTGACGTAGGTGCCGATGCCGCCGTTCCAGAGCAGGTCGACCGGGGAGGTCAGGACCCGACGGATGAGCTCGTCCGGGGTGAGCGCGGTGACGTCGGCCTCGATGCCCAGGGCCTCGCGCATCTGCGGGCTGACCGGGATCGACTTGGCCGTCCGCGGGAAGACGCCGCCGCCCTCGGAGATGAGGTCGGCGGAGTAGTCCTCCCAGGTGCTGCGCGGCAGACGGAACATCCGCTCACGCTCGACCCAGGAGGTGTGCGGGTCGGGGTCGGGGTCGACGAAGACGTGCCGGTGGTCGAAGGCGGCGATCAGCTTGATCTGCTTCGACAGCAGCATGCCGTTACCGAACACGTCACCGGACATGTCGCCGATGCCGACGGTGGTGAAGGGCTGCTCCTGGACGTTCACGCCCATCTCGCGGAAGTGGTACGTGACCGATTCCCAGGCGCCCCGGGCGGTGATGCCCATGCCCTTGTGGTCGTAGCCGACCGAGCCGCCGCTGGCGAAGGCGTCGCCCAGCCAGAAGCCGCGCTCGTTGGAGATGCCGTTGGCGATGTCGGAGAAGGTCGCGGTGCCCTTGTCCGCCGCCACCACCAGGTAGGAGTCGTCGGCGTCGTGGCGGACGGTGCGCTCGGGGTGCACGATCCGGCCGTCGACCAGGTTGTCGGTGACGTCCAGCAGGCCGCTGATGAACTGCTTGTAGCAGGAGACGACCTCGGCCATCACCTCTTCGCGACCGCCGTCGGGCAGACGCTTGCAGACGAAACCGCCCTTCGCGCCGCTGGGCACGATGACGGAGTTCTTCACCATCTGCGCCTTGACCAGGCCCAGGACCTCGGTGCGGAAGTCCTCGAACCGGTCGGACCAGCGCAGACCACCGCGGGCCACCGAACCGAAGCGCAGGTGGACGCCCTCGACGCGCGGCGAGTAGACGTACATCTCGTACCGGGGCCGCGGGTTGGGCAGGTCCGGGATCTCCTGCGGGTTGAGCTTGAGCACCAGGTACGGGCGCGCCTCGTCGCCGCCCTGGTAGTGGTTGGTGCGCAGGGTGGCGTTGATGACCGCCAGGAACGAACGCAGGATGCGGTCGTGGTCCAGGCTGGCCACGCCCTCCAGCTCGCCCTTGATCTTGCCGATGACGGCCTCGACCCGTTCGGTCCGCCCCTCGTCGGCGCGATCCGGGTCGAAGCGCTCCTCGAAGAGCTCCACCAGGAGGTTGGCGATCCCGACGTTGGCGACGAGCACGTCGGCCAGGTAGTCGGGGGTGAAGGTGGAGCCGGCCTGACGCAGGTACTTGGCGTAGGCGCGCAGCACGGTGAGCTGACGCCAGTCCAGCCCGGCGCGGACCACGAGGGCGTTGAAGCGGTCGGACTCGCCCAGGTCACGCCAGGAGGCGTCGAAGGCGTCCTCGAAGAGCGTGCGCAGACGGCCCGGGGACAGGTCGGAGGAGGGGATCGGGCCCAGACCGAAGTCGTAGATCCAGATCCTGCCCACGCCCTCGGCGTCCAGGGAGTAGGGGCGCTCGTCGACCACCTCGACACCGAGGTGTTCCAGAACCGGCAGGACCCGGGAGAGCGAGATGGGCTCGCCGATACGGGCCAGACGGAAACGCCAGGAGAAGTCGTCGCCCTCTTCCTCGGGAAGGTAGAGCGAGGCGGTGAACTCGCCCGCCCGCTCGTCCGGGGAGGTGCGCTGGATCAGGGCCTCGATCCCGGCGATGTCCCGGGCGGCGGTGGTGGGGCTGTTGTCGACCTTGTAGGCCTCGGTCAGCCCGGCGCCGTAACGCTCCTTGAGGGTGGTGGCCCGGGTGGGGCCGAACTCCTCGACGAGCGCGTCGTCGAAGTCGACGTCCCAGGAGCGGGCGGCCTGGCGGACCTTCTCCTCCAGGGCGACCTGGTCGATGTCGGCCAGGGTGTGCCCGTGCTGAGCGCGGGCCACCAGGTACAGGCGGGCCAGCGGGGCGGCGCCGATCATCACGTTGTGGTCCATCGTCGCGCCGCGGAAGGCGTCGGCGAGGACGTTCTGGATGTCGAGGCGGACCCGGGTGCTGTACTGGTCGCGCGGCATGTACACGAAGCAGGACATGTACCGGCCGCCGTACGGGTCACGGCGCATGAACAGCTTGGTGCCGCGACGCTCGCGCAGACGCAGGACGCCGCGGACGATGTTGTACAGCTCGCCCACCGGAATCTGGAGGAGTTCCTCGCGCGGGAAGGTCTCCAGGAGCTCGATGAGGTCCTTGCCGTCGTAGCTGTCGGCCTCGAAGCCGGCCTGGGCCAGCACCTCGGCCTGCTTACGGCGCAGGATCGGGATGTGACCGATGCTGGTGGTGGCGGCCTGCGAGGTGAACAGTCCGAGGAAACGGCGCTCACCGACGATGTTGCCCTGCTCGTCGAACTTCTTGACGCCGACGTAGTCGAGGTACTTGGGGCGGTGGACGGTGGCGCGGGAGTTGGCCTTGGTGAGCACCAGCACGTAGGGCTCGCGGGCCTTGGCGCGGATCTCCGGGGGCAGGGCCGCGAAACCGCTGGAGGCGGGCGAGTCCATGCGCAGGATGCCCAGGCCGGTGCCGGGCTCGGGGCGCAGCGACTCGTCGCCGTTCTCGTCGGTGACCAGGGCGTACTCGCGGTACCCCATGAAGGTGAAGTTGCGGTCGGAGAGCCAGCGCAGGAACTCGACGCTCTCGCCGATCTCGCGGGGGTCGACCCCACCGGAGACCAGACGGTCGGAGTAGGCGGAGACCTCGTCGGCGATCCGGATGATCCGGTCGCTCATCTTGGCGGCGTCCTCGTCCACCTGGCGGACGTCGCCGAGGACGGACTCCAGCCTCTCGGTGATCTCCTTGACGCGCTCGGGATCGCTCTGCCGGTCGATCTCGATGTGCATCCAGGACTCATCGAGGGGCAGCAGGTCGTCACCGCCGATCTCGGGGTCGACCTCGCGCAGTCGGCCGGTCACGTCACGGCCGACGGTCATCTGGGGGTGGATGACGACCCGAACGCCCGTGGCCATCTCGGCCAGGGTCATGGTCACGGAGGAGACCAGGAAGGGAGCGTTGTCGGTGACGATCTCGACGATGCTGGTCTGCTGCTCCCAACCGTCCCGTTCGAGGTCGGGGGTGTAGACCCGGACCTTGGCGCGCCCCTGGGCACGCTCGGTGCCGAAGGACAGGTGGGCGGCGGCGGTCCCGCAGATCTGCTCGGGGCCGCGACCGCTGATCTCCTCCGGGTCCGTGTGCCGGTAGTAGAGGGGGAGCAGGCGGCGGACCTCGTCGGCGGCCTCGGGACTCAACCGTGTCCCGGGGTTCCATCGAGAGGCCGCGTCACTGAGCAGCTTCTGGAGGATGACGTCGGATTGCCCGGACATAGGGATCTCTCACTCCTTTGTGAGCAACGTCGCACGAGCGCTGTGAAGAACACTCGAAGGGTGTGACGGGCCGGCCGATTCTCCGGTCGCCCCGCCGGGAGAGTGAACTTCTGTGCTGGGTTGTGACTTCTCGTGAACCCCTTGAGGCGCAAGGGATCCACGAACATGGTGGTCGGGTCGGTACCTGTGCGCACAGGCGATATGGAACGAGGCGACGGGACACCGTTGTCCCACCTCGGAGGCGCTTCCGCGAGCGGAAACGCCCGCCCCCACCGTAGCGGGGACCGCGACCAGGCTACTGCTTTTCGCGTCGGAGAACAGGATCGACACCGTTACATGGCGGTTACGTATGGTCTCCACCGGAAGGTGAAGCTCGGTGGCGACGCACACAGAAGCACACGCCCTCCATCGACGACACCTTCCGTCGTTATCGACACGTTACCCCACGATGGTTTAGGGATCACCTTCGGGCGTACCCGCAGGCTACTTGGGGGTCGCCTGGTGCACGGCGGTCATCACCGCTCGGGGGTCGCCCAACTCGGGCAGGACGATCTTGGCGCCCGCCTCACGCAGCTGCCCCTCGGTCGCGGAGTCGTTGAGCACCGCGATGGGGGTGGCGCCTCCGAGCAGGGCCGCGCGCACGTCCGGAACGGAGCCGGTGATGAACACCGTCTCCTCCTCCCCGTAGACCCGTCCCCCCTCGCCCGCCGCGTGCAGGCGGATGGACTGGATCAGGCTGGACTTGGGGTAGTTCACCGAACCGAACCCGCCCATGGACAGGTCCAGGTAGCGGTCCAGGTCGAAGGCGACCAGCTTGGCGGTGGTGTTGGCGCGCGTACCGCCACTGACCACGGTCTGGACCGTGTCCGGCATGGAGGCCACCGCGGCCAGCGAGGCCGCCGCCCCGGGCATGACCCGCCCCTTGGCCGGGATCTGGTCGGCCCGCCTGCCGAAGGTCTCCTCCAGGGTCGCCAGGAAGTCGGACAGGATCTCCCCGTCCGGCTCGATGTCGACGTAGTTGCGGGCGCAGAACTCGAAGAACATCTCGGAATCGGTTCGACCGGCCGACGACGTCAGGTAGACCAGCGGCTCGCCGGTGACCTTCTCGAAGGCCTCGGCGTAGGCGGCCCGCATGACCTGCCCGACGTCGAGGAGGGTGAGGTCGACGTTCCATAGCACCAGGCGGCTGATGGCTGCTCCTCGGCGTTCGGGGATCGGGGACGACCCCATTTTGCCGTATGGGCGATTCAGGGAGGAAACGGTGTCCCGACCCGGCCGGCCGGCGACGCTTCGAGCATGCGTCCACCCCCGGCCGGCACGGACGCCGGTCGGGGGTGGAACGGAGCTCGGCTCAGACCTGGGAGGGGAGGGTGGAGACCAGACGGGCGAAGGCGGACCACTCCGAGGCACCTACCGCGAGGAAACCGTCCCCCGGGTTCTTGGAATCACGGATGGCGGCACCCGCCGGCAGATCCGCCACCTCGACACAGTTGTCTCCGCCGGACGAGTAGGAGGACTTACGGAAGGCGGGCGCCACCTGCGCGACCTCGACGCAGTTCTCCTGGGCAGACGAGTAGGAGGACTTACGGAACTCCAGCAGCATGATCAGGCTCGCTTGTCGTAATCGGCGGCGATGGACTCGATGAGGTCGAGGGACTTCTTCGGGTCCAGGGCCAGATTGTGAACGGCGTCGAAGATCAGCCTATGTCGATCGACGTAGGCCTCATCCTCCACGTACAGGGATTCCACCCCGGTGGAGATACTGACGATCCCTGGCTCCGGGCTGGGGAACTCCAACAGGGCGAAGGCACCGTCCATCGCCGTGTGCGCTCCGGCTTCAAAGGGCAGCACCAGGATGGTGACCTTGTAGTGGGCGGCCATACCGATGAGAAAGCGGAGCTGTTCGGTCATCACCTTTCGTGATCCCACCACTCGGCGGAGGGCCGCCTCATCGATCACACAGATGAACTGTGGACCACCAGGGGCGTCGAGCACGCCTCGACGCGCCATACGGGAGTCCACCTTGCGCTGGGTGTCCTCCGGCGGAACGACCTGACTGGATTCGAAGATCGCCGTGGCGTAGGCCGGGGTCTGCAACAGGCCGGGGATCAGCAATGACTCATATGAGCGGATACGGACCGCCTCGGCCTCCAGGTCGGGCAGGGCCCCTGGGAAAAGGTCGGCATATTGATGCCAATCGCTGCGCCCGCGAGACTCCTCGGTCAGACTGAGCAGATGCGCCCGGTCCTCCCCCTCCACTTCATAGAGGTCGAGCAGAGCCTCTACATCCGTGCGCTTCGGAAATTTCCACTCGTTGCGTTCCGATCGCGTCAGCTTGCCCGTGGACCACTCGAGCCTTTCGGCCACCGCAGCGGCGGACATGCCCTTCTCCTCACGGAGCTTCCTGAGAGCAGCGGACAACCTGCGCCGCCGCACACCGGGCGAATGCCCACCAGCCACGAAAACCCCTCCAGACAGCGCCTTGGTACCTCGATCGTAGTAGCCGACACCCCCAAGGCAATTTTTTAAGCCGACTACAAAAATTCATTGAAATACTGACTGACTAGGAACATACTGGAGTCAGTGGCACACCCATACCGGGTGTCGCCTCCTCTACGTAGGGAGTTGACTCCATGGCGTCGACGATCACGTCCGAATCCGATCTGTACACCGAGGTCATCCAGATCATCCGGGGCGGTGAGCCCGACGACGAGGGGATCCCGCTGGCCGGACGGATCTCCCCCTTGGCCCCGAGCCTCAACACGCGCACCTGCGCCTGTTCCTCCGTCCTCTTCGGTTTCGGCTTCTGGGAAGCGCTCGAACGCCTGAACCCCTACCGCAAGGACAGCGACATCTGGATGCGCGTCTTCGCCGAGGGCGATGACGAGGGCGACCTTCCCGAAGGCGCACAGCTCATCGAGACGAGGCGGGTGAGCTACCGCGTCCGATAGACACCCGTTCCGTGCCGTTGGGCGGTGCCACCCTCGTACCGTGGCGCCGCCCATCCGCACGGATGACCGCCCCCTCGATTGGAGTCTCCATGACGACGCTGTGCCCCACCCATGGCCCAGAGCAGGCCCCGCTGAGTGTTCCTAGCGCCGCCGACTGCGGAAACTGCGGCGGTTCCGGAAAGGTCTGGCTCGAAAGCGACGGTGGTGGCCCCTGGAAGGGTAAGCAGTTGGTCGACTGCCCGATCTGCAACGGAAGTGGTAAGGCGTGAACATGGACGACCTGCACGCCAGGCTCGTGGAGAGGCTGGACACCTCCGAGACGCTGCGTGCGGCCTTCGCCGACCATCCCCGGCACCGGTTCATCCCCGACCTGGTCTGGCCCGACATCCAGGGATTGCCGCTCATCCGCTCGGCCGACCCCGAACGGTGGGCCGCCTACGTCTACGACGACGACGCGGTGGTCACCCAGGCCAACGACGGGGGCAGTGGGGCCATCAATCACCCCTCCTCATCCTCGTCAGCTCCCCAAGTGATGGCCGACATGATCGCCGCCGCCAGGATCGAGCCCGGTATGCGGGTTCTGGAGATCGGCACCGGCACCGGCTGGAACGCGGCGATCCTCACCTCTCTCGTCGGACCCACCGGATCGGTGACCTCCCTCGAAATCGACCCCAAGGTGGCCCGGCACGCACGCGATCGACTGTCGGGGGCTGCGGTCCGGGTCGTCGAGGGGGCCACGCCTCCAGAGGGTGTCTACGACGCGGTCATCGCCACGTGCTCCGCACATCGGGTCCCCGACGATTGGACACGTCATCTGGATGAGGAGGGGCTACTCGTCCTCCCCTGGGCGCCCTACGAGGCGGGCGGTCCAACTCCCGTCGCAGCCCTGGCCGGTGGGCGGAGCGGGAGCTTCGTCCGGGACGGCTCGTTCATGCGCGACCGGGGCCAACGCGTACCGCGACAGAGATTCCCCGGCATGGACAGGGAGGTCGAACGGAAGGGCACGCTCCCCTATGGTTCCCAGGACCTACTCGACCAAGACCTGCTCACGCGTCTGGTACTGGCAGCACCCGAACTCATGGTCAGCGTGGGCGTGCGCCCTTGGACGGAGGGGACCGCTCCTATCGTCGCCCTGAGTGCCGAGGACTCCTGGGCCTACATCTGGCCGGACGGTTCCACCACAGGCGGTGGCCCACGCGACCTGCCTCGGGAGCTCGACCGGGCCTACAGCGAACTGGACGGGGCGGGCCGGCCCGAACTATCGGAGTTCACGCTGGAGGTCTCCCCCGACCACCGCACCCACACGGTTCGCTCCGGGCCCCTCGGCCCCTGGCAGCATCGGCTCCGATGAAGGTTCTCCCCGGGATCGATCAGGAGGGGCGGGCCTTCGAGGTGACCCGCTTCGTCATGAGGGCGGACCTGGGCGCCTTGGACTACGACCTGAGAGTGGAGGACTGAATGGCCGGGCGACCACGCATCCGTGAGCGGACCGACGAGGACCTGGACGAGCTGGGCACCATCTTGACCCGGGTCCACGCCGAGGACGGCTACCCCGTGGAAGGGGTGGCCTCTCCCCGGGCCTGGCTGACCGACCCGGGCTTCCTCCGCTCCTGGGTGGCCGAACGTGACGGGGTCCTGCTGGGACAGGTGAGCCTGGCCGACCCCGAGGGGGCGGAGACGATCGCCCTGTGGAGAGAACGAACCGAGCGCGACATCGACGAGGTGGCGGTCCTGGCCCGACTGTTCGTCTCCCCCGAGGCGCGCGGACTCGGGACGGGAGAGGCGCTGACCCGTGCGGTGATGGAGCACGCTCGTGAGCACGACACCGCGCTGGTGCTGGACGTGATGGCCAAGGACCGGGCCGCGATCCGTCTCTACGAACGGCTGGGCTGGGAGCGTCTGGGCGACATCGTCCACGCCTTCGACGGCTACCCCGGGGCACCCGCGCACTGCTACGCCTGGACCTCCTCGACGACGTGACCACCGTGGGTCGCGAACCCCTGGGGTTCGCGGCCCGCGGTCGCGTCCGGTTCGCCGACCGACTCGGTCTCACCTCCACCGTGTGGATCCTCTACGAGGGGCGATGACCTCGGCCGGGCTCAGGTGGCGGGGTGGGGGATCACCGGCAGTTCGGCGGCGCCGTTGACGATGATCGAGGGGATCCTCGGGGGTTCGGCCCCGGGGGCGGCCGGCTCCAGGTCGGGGAGCGTGGCGAACAGTTCCTCCAGGGCCACCCGTCCTTCCAGGCGGGCCAGGTGGGCTCCCACGCAGAAGTGCGCGCCGAAGCCGAAGGACAGGTGTTCCTTGGACGTGCGGTCGGGGTCGAAGAGGTCCGGAGCCTCCGGGTGGAGCTCCGGGTCCCGGCCACCGCCGCCGAAGCCGACCAGGATCGCCTCGCCGCGCCGGATCAGCGCCCCCTCCCCCAGGTCGATGTCCTCGACCGCGTAACGCATGGGCAGGTGCATGACGGGCGGGTCGCGCCGCAGCGACTCCTCGACGACCTCCTCCGCCGACAGTTCCCCTCGAACCAGGCGTTCCCGCTGTTCGGGGTGGGTGAGCAGGGAGTGGACGGAGGAGGTGATGAGGTTAACCGCCGTCTCGAACCCGGCCCCGATCATGAGGAGCAGGGTGCCGACCAGTTCCTCTGAGCTCAGTTCCCCACGGCCCTCGTAGGCGGTGAGGTCCCCGGTCAGGTCCGGCGCCGGATGTTCCCTCTTGTACTCGGCCAGTTCTGCCAGCAGGCGGTAGATGTGGCCGCGGGTCTCGAGGGCCCGTTCGGGTGCGGCGGAGGTGTCGAGGAGGGCGTCCACCGCTGCCCCCAGGGCCTCTCTGCGTTCGTCGGGGACACCGAGCAGCTCGCAGATCACCCACATGGTCAGTGGCCAGGAGAAGGAGGAGCGCAGGTCCACGACGTCTCCGGGGGCGCTCCGGGCCATCTCCGCGATGAGCACGCGCGCCCGGTCCCGTACGGTCTCCTCCAACGCGCGGACGCGTTTGGGGGTGAACGCCGGGGAGACCATCCTGCGCAGGCGCCGGTGCTCCTCTCCGTAGCGGTTGAGGAAGCCCTCCATGAAGGTGAGCGCGCCCAGGGTCCAGCCGTCGGGCACCCGATCGCGGTCGGGCCAGTGCGCTCGGAAGTCACGGGAGACCCGGGGGTCGGACACCAGTTCCTTGATCGACTCGTAGCGGGTGACGGACCAGGCCACCACCCCTCCGGGGAGCACGGCCCGGACCGCGGGTCCTACCTGTCTGAGTTCCGCGGCCTCCGCTTGGAGGTCGCCTCCCGCCGGGTCCATACGGAAGGGACAGGCGGGTTCGTTCCGGTGTTCGTTTGCGCTGGGGGGCATGGCGGCCTCCGAGGACCGAACGAGAGAGGGCACTGAGCACGGAAGCGGGGTTTCGGCTCCGCGTCGGCGGCTTGGCCCTCTTTCTACGCCCGATACTCCTCTCCGACAACGGTTCCGGAACACGTTCTCCGAAAAAGTTCCGCCCCGGATCCCCCCCACGTCACAGGGGTTCTCCCCCGCCACACTCGCACGTGGGGACGCCCCCTTCTCTGGAGAGGAGGCCCCTCGCTCCCCGGAGAGGAACGACCTACTCGGTCGCCTCGTCGACGAGGTGGCGTGCCTCCTGGACGGCGAACCACATGAGCTCGTGGTCCTCGGCGGCGTCGGAATCCGGGTCCGCGGCCGCCTCCGCGATGTCCTCGGCGACGTCCGGGTCGTCCACGTGGACGGACTTGAGCCGCTTGTAGGGGACGGCGCCCTGGAGCAGGACCCGGGCCACATCGGCACCGTGCCGGGCCTCGTGTTCGATCGCGCGGTCGGGCATCTCGGCGGCCAGGACGACCCGACGGCGCGGGGCCGCGGGGTCGGCCGCCAACATCCGCAACGAGGCCTCGGCCGCCGCGTACATGGCGGCGTACTCGGCCTCCTCGGAGTCGCCGTCGGGGCCCGCGTCGGCCGTGAAGGCGGTCAGCGGGGTCCCCTCCAGGCGTCCCTCGTCGAGGAGGGCCGCCAGGGCGGGGACGGTACTGGGCAGGAAAACGTACATCGAAGGCTCCAAGGCGCGGTCGGTTTCCTACGAGTTTCCCAAAGAACCGGGACCGACCGTGCGGATGGAGCCCGAAGGCGGTCAGGCCGGTTGGTGTTCGGTCTCGTCCTCGGAGGCGAGGAAGCGGGCCAGCGCCCGGCGGGTGCTCTCCACGTCGGTGTGCAGGATGCCGGTCATGCCCAGCGCCTCGGCGGTCTCGATGTTGTGTTCGAGGTCGTCGATGAACACGCAGTCCTCGGGCGCCAGTCCCATCCGTTCGCAGGTGTGCAGGTAGATGCGTTCCTCGGGTTTGCGCATGCCCACCTCACCGGAGATGACCACGGTGTCGAACGTGGTGGCGAAGTGTTCGCGCGGGTAGCCGTTGCCCCAGGAGTTGGAGAGGAGCGCCGTGCCGGCCCCGCTCCTGCGCGCGGCGCGCAGGGTCTCGTACATGTCGTGCACCGGTTCGAAGCGCGAGAACATGCGGTGGATGAGGCCCTCCGCCCGTACCGGGCCACCGTGGGTGGAGCGCAACAGGGCGGCCAGGTCGCGTTCGAACTCGGCCGTGTCGATCTCGCCGCGTTCCAGGGCGTGTACGGGGTTGTCGGGCAGGGTGCCCTCGAAGTAGGGACGCATGACCTCGTAGTAGTGGTCCGCGTCGATCCGGTCGGCGTCGAGCCAGGCCCGGATGCCGTCGAGAAGAGGCGGTGTGAGAACACCGCCCCAGTCGGAGATGACCCCTCGTCGGGTGCCGTTCATCCGATCCCCTCCTTGGTGACCGTGGTCTGAACCACCGCCCGACCAAGGGGTCGGGCGGGCAACGGTTCTTCCCGTTCCCCGCCCTTTTCAACCTCGTGGGTGTCCCGGCCCCCGACCGGGGTCAGTACCGGAGTCCGGTACCGATGCCCATGTCGACCGCGGGGATGTCCACCGGGAGGATCCCGGTGGGTTCGACCTGCCCGGAGATGACCCTGGCCGCCGCGACCCGTGAGACCTCCACCGCCGAGTAGAGGGCGAGGTAGCCCTCGACGTCGGGGAAGGCCTCCAGGTCGTAGGGGCCGTCCTGGGAGACCACGACGACGGGGGTGCCCTGGGCCTGTCCGGAGGCGACCAGGGAACGCTGCTCCTCGGAGCTCCGGGCGCCGCTGGTGCCCACGACGAGCACGGCCTCTCCGCTCTCCACCACGTTCATGCCGACGTCGGCGAGAGCGGGGGCGATCCGGTCGGCCCCCGTCCCGGTGACCCTGACGTCGGTGCCCGCGGCGAGCGGCAGGAGGTCGTTCTCGTTGCGCAGGAGGGTGACCGAGGCGTCGGCCACCCGCTGGGCGGCCTCGGCGTGGTCGGGGTCCTCCATGGCGGAGGTGGCGGCGGCCGGGTCGACCGGCTCGGCCTCCAGGATGCCGCGCTTCTCCTTGAGGGTGAGGACGCGCAGGACGGAACGGTCGATGCGTTCCTCGTCGATCCGTCCGCTCTCCACGGCCTCGTGGATGGCGGCGACCGCCTCCTCGGGGTTCGGGGGCATGAGGAGCTGGTCGACACCGGCCTCGATGACCCGGACCGCGACCTCGCCGTCGGAGTGGCGCTGGCGCACGCCGTCCATGTTGAGGGCGTCGGTGGTGACCACGCCGTCATAGCCGAGCTCGTCGCGCAGGATGCCGTCGATGAGCGTCGGGGAGAGGGTGGCCGGGTCGGGGTCCTCGTCGCTCTCCAGCCCCGGCATGAGCACGTGGGCGGTCATGATCGAGTCGATGCCCGCCTCGACCGCCGCGCGGAAGGGCGGCAGGTGCTCGGCCTCCCACCGGTCCCGGGGGAGGTCGATGACGGGGAGGCCGCTGTGGCTGTCGACGTCGGTGTCGCCGTGGCCGGGGAAGTGCTTGGCGACCGGCACCACGCCGTTCTCGGCGTAGGCGTCGGCCTCGGCCAGCACCATCTCCGCCACCGCGTCCGGGTCGGAGCCGAAGGAGCGGATGCCGATCACCGGGTTGTTCGGGTCGGTGTTGACGTCGGCGTCGGGGGCGTAGTTGAGGTTGATCCCCACCGCGGTGAGCTCGTTCGCCGTGGTGGCCGCGCGCAGGGCGGCGAGTTCGGTGTCGCCGGTGGCGCCGACCGCCATCGCGTCGGGGAACAGGGTTCCCACCGGCATGCGCACGACGCGCCCCTGTTCCTGGTCGATGCCGAGGAACAGCGGGACCCCCTGTCCCTGTTCGGTGGCGATCTCCTGGACCCCCGCCGACATCCGGGCGATCTGCTCGGCGTCGTCGAGGTTGGCGTCGAAGTAGATGAGCCCGCCGGGGCGGTGGGTCTCGATCAGCGAGGCGTTCTCCTCGGCCGTGGTGCCCTGCGCGGACAGGACCAGGAGTTGGCCGATCTTGTCGTCCAGGTCCATCTCGGCGAGCAACCGCGGAGCCAGGACCGGCTCGAAGGGCTCGGCCGAGGCGCCCGGGTTCTGTTCGTTGTCCTCAGGCGAGGAACCCACCTCCTCGGGGGTCGTGGTACATGCACTGATCATCAGGGCCAGGCCTGCGCAGACCGGGACCAGGGCGCGCGGTTTCATTGGGGCTTCATCTCCGATGGAACGCTGGTTGCCGCCGGAGACTATCCGGTCCGCGCGAGTGGCGGGGGCCACCCTCGGGCCGTTCGGGCGCTCCGGCTCAGGTCCAGACGAAGAGGTCCTCCCCACTCGTCACCGCGCCGTCCACGTGTTCGCTCAGGGTGTCGGCGGAGGCGTCCAGGGCCACCACCGGCACCACGGAGGGTTTGCCGAGGGAGGCGACCGACCCCGGCGACCATTCGATCACCGGGGCGCCCGCGACGACCTCGGTGCCCTCCTCGGCCAGGAGCGTGAACCCCTCGCCGGCGAGCTGCACGGTATCGATGCCCAGGTGGACGAGGACACCGCGACGTGCGTCGGGCGCCATCACCACGAAGGCGTGCGGATGGAGTTTGACCAGGGTCCCGGTGATGGGCGCCACCGCCGTCTGACGGGACTCCTGGCCGCCTTCCTGTCCGGGCTCGGGGTGCACGGCGAGGCCGGGGCCGACCATGCTCTGGGAGAAGACCGGATCGGGCACCGTCTCCAGGGACATCGCCGTTCCGGTGACAGGGGAGAGTACGCGCAGCGCACCGTTCACGTCTGACATGGGGAAGGTCTTCCCTGAGGACGGGACTTCATCCGAGAACGTACCGACCAAAAAGGTCCGAGTCCTCTTGACCGCTCCCGTTCCGAGCCCTATGGACTATTCGAGAAGATCCTGGATCTCGTCGGTGAGGCTGTCGGCCTCGGGGCCGACGACGACCTGGACGACGTTCCCGGAGACCAGGACGCCGTGGGCCCCGGCGGCCTTGAGGTCGTTCTCGCGTACCAGCCCCGGGTCGGCGACCTCCGTGCGCAGCCGGGTGATGCAGGCCTCGATGTCCTCGATGTTGGCCGCACCGCCGAGTCCGGCGACGATCGCCTCCGCCTTGTCCGCCATGTGCCCTCCGTGCTTGAGATCGGGTGCCCCGCGGGACACGTCCGTGAGTCTGAGCCGAGCTTAGGGGTGGCGCATGCCACACGCCAGGGTCCTCCGCCGCGAGGTGTCCCGAAAGATCCTCGGGACACCTCGCGGCCACAGATCAGTCGGGGCGATCGGGACCCTGGTCCGACGATCGCCGGGGTGGCGCGTCCCCACCGCTCTCCGACCCGGCGGTCGAGGAGACGGGCGCCGCCGCGTTCTCCTCCGGATCGGCCTCGCGGCCGGGGGTGGGGAGGTTCAGCCTGGTGATGAGCAGGTAGAAGATCCCGAAGTAGACCAGGAAGTAGAGCACCCCGAACAGCAGCAGGATCCCCAACCCCTGGGTGTTGTCCTTCGTGGCGTTGAGCAACAGGTCGATCAGGCCTGCCGAGAAGCCGAAGCCCAGTTGCACGTCGAGCGCGTTCATCACGGCCATCGAGACGCCGGTGAGCACGATGTGCACCCCGTACAGCAGGGGGGCCACGAAGATGAAGGCGAACTCCACCGGCTCGGTGATGCCCGTGACGAACGCGGTCAGCGCGGCCGGGATCATGATCGACCCGATCTGAGCGCGGCGTGCCGGGGCGGCGGCCAGCCACATCGCCAGGGCGGCCCCGGGGACGGCGAACATCAGGACGGGGAAGAAGCCGGACAGCATGCCGCCCGCGTCGGGGTCCCCGGCGAAGTAACGGGTGATCTCCCCGTGCGTGGTGGTGCCGTCATCGGATGTGTAGGAGCCGGAGACGAACCAGATGAACGAGTTGACCACATGGTGCAGGCCCATGGGCAGCAGGATGCGGTTGATGACCCCGTAGATCCCCGCGCCCAGGGCTCCGGCGCCGATGATGCCCTCGCCCAGGTTCTGGATCCACATGCCCACGACGGGCCAGAGCACGCCGAGAGCCACACCCATGAACAGGCCGGCCAGGGCCGTGACGATGGGCACGAAGCGGCGTCCGCCGAAGAAACCCAGCCAGGTGGGCAGCTTGATCCGGTGGTAGCGCTGCCACAGCACCGCGGCGATCAGGCCGATCGCGATGCCGCCGAGCACGTCGGTGGGGTTCTTGACCGCGTGGTCGATGACCGGGGTCAGTTCGTTGAGGGTCTCCGGATCGGTGACGGGTTCACGGGTCACCGGGTCGACCGGGAGCGGATAGGAGGTGACCTGGTAGCCGAGGTCCCCCTGAGGACCGTCGAAGGTGGCCATCGTCCAGGTGGCGACCCGGTCGAAGACCAGGTAGCCGACGACGGCGGCCAGCGCGGTCGAACCATCGGCGCGTTTGGCGAAGCCGATGGCCACACCGATGGCGAAGAGCAGCGGCAGGGCCTGGAAGATCGCGTCGCCCGCCGTGCCCACGGCACCGGAGACGGGGTCCATCCAGCCCATGCCGGGCATACCGGCCAGTCCTTCGGCCCCGAGCAGGTCGGGTTGCCCCAGACGGAGCAGGATCGCGGCGGCGGGCAGGACCGCGATCGGCATCATGAGACTGCGACCGAGCCGTTGCAGCACGGCCAGCGCGGACGACCCGCGCTTTCGTCCCGGAGTGGGTTCCTTCGAGGGTTTCGCCGAACTGTCGGCGGCAGCGGGGTCCGACATGGTGGGGGGTCTTCCTCTCGACCGGGCGCCCCGGGCGGGCGCGGACGTCAGTCGCCGTGCCTGCGCGGGTCCAACCGTGAGTGCAGTTGGTAGCGGTCGGCACGGTAGGTGGACAGCGCCAGTTCCACGCACTGTCCCTTGGCGAAGCTGCGACGCTGCATGATCAGCACCGGGCTTCCCGCGGGCAGACCGAGGAGACGGGAGTCGGCCGAGTCGCAGATCCCGGCCTCGATGGTCTGTTCTCCGGAATCCAACAGGATGTCGAACTCGTTTTCCAGGACCTCATAGAGGGATCTCTCGGCGAGGTCGTAGTCCTCCAGGCCCGGGACCATCGCGGCGGGGATGTTGGAACGCTCCACCGCCATGGGCTCGTCGTCCGCGGTGCGCATGCGTTCGATGTGGTGGACCAGGGTTCCGGGAGCGATGTCCAGCATGCGCGCGGTGTGACCGCTGGCCGGGATGACCTGGCGGATCAGTTCGCGGGCGCCGGGTTCATAGCCCCGCGCGCGCATGTCCTCACTGAAGGAGGCCAGGACCAGGGACATCTCGATCTTGGGACGGGCGATGAAGGTGCCCTTGCCCGGTACCCGATAGAGCCGACCGTCGGCCACCAGCAGGTCGATGGTCTGACGCACGGTCATGCGGGACAGGCCATAGGTGGTGCTGAGTTCTCGCTCCGAGGGGACCATGTCGTCCACGCCCAGTCCGGTCGCGGCGATCCAGTCCAGGAGCAGATCACGGAGTTGGACGTACTTGGGCAGTGGGTTGTCCGGGTCGATCGCCATGGTCGGGAGGCCTTCTGGTTCGGCGGGCGGGGTCGGAGCGGGAAGTGCTCTCCTGATGTTCTCGCAGGCACGTCATGACCCGAAAAAACACGACCTAGACCCTAGCGCGCGACGGGTCCCGGCATCCGGTGTTCACCGGCTCTTCCGGGTTTCGACTGGTATAGTCCGGACTAGACCACAGCTTCGACCTTTGTGTCAATCCACCCGAACGCACCGGATCCGAAGCGATACGACGGCGGCCGGAACACCGGCCCCACGCCGTTCCCGATCCACCGGCGCGGCCCCCGGCGCCCATCCAGGAGCGCCCGTACACCACCTGGGAAGGTTCCCCATGACCACCAAGACGAGCGTGATGCGAGCGGAGATCGCCGAGCAGCCCGAGGCTCTGCGCCGCACCTTCTCCGAACTCCTACCCCTGCGCAAGGAGATCGAGGCCCTGGGACGCGAGACCGAACACGTCCTGTTCATCGCCCGGGGCTCCTCCGACAACGCCGCCGTCTACGGCGGCTACCTGCTTCAAGTGCACACCGGCCGCCTGGCCACCCTGGGCTCCCCCTCCGTCGCGACGGTCTACGGATCCAGACTCGACCTGTCCAAGGTGCTCGCGGTGGCCATCTCCCAGTCCGGGAAGACCGAGGAGATCGTCGACACCATGCGCTGGGCCGCCGACTGCGGCGCCCGAACCGTGGCCGTCACCAACGGCGCCGACTCCACGCTCGCCGAGGAGGCCGACGTCGCCCTGGTCACCCGGGCCGGGAAGGAACTGGCCGTTCCCGCGACCAAGACCTACAACACCCAGCTCGCCGCCTTGGCCGTGTTGGCCCTGGGTCTGGGCGCGAAGCTGGACCCGGGCGAGCTGGAGCTGGTCCCCCAGGGCATCGAGGAGACTCTCGCGGCCCCCACCGACGCTCTGGAGGAGATCGTCGAGCGGATGGTCGCCGTGCAGGGAGCGGTGATCTCCGGGCGCGGGCTGGCCTTCTCCACCGCCCTGGAGGCCGCCCTGAAGCTCAAGGAGGCCTGCTACACCCACGCCATGGGCATGTCCTACGCGGACCTCCTGCACGGCCCCATCGCCGTCGTGGACCCGCGGACGCCCACCCTGCTGATGGCCGCCCCCGACGGGCCGACCCTCCAGGGCACGGTGGCCCTGGCCGAGCGGGCCCGTTCGGCCGGTTCCCCGGTCTTCGGCTTCGGTGGAGGCGAGGCGCTGGCCGCCGCGAGCGACCTCTCGGTGCCCGTCCCCGACGTGCCCGAATGGGTCTCGCCCATGAACCTGATCGTCCCCGCCCAGCTGCTCACCGAGCGTCTGGCCCGCCGTCTGGGCTACGACCCCGACGTGCCCCGGGGCCTCAACAAGGTCACCCAGACCTCCTGAGACGACGTCGAAGGGCCCCGGAACATCGTTCCGGGGCCCTTCGGCATGCCGTGGATCAGAGGAGGCGGCCGATCAACAGGACCGCGCCGATGATCACCATCGCCGCCCCGGAGACACGGGTGACCATGCGGGCCGCCGCCGGGCGGGCGCCCAGGACCCGCCGAGCCAGCACCCCCACCCCCAGGTAGATCACACCGCAGCTGGCGGTGTGCACGAGGCCCAGGGTGCCGATCTGCGCGGCCAGGGGCCATCCCCCGTCGGGGTCGGTGAACTGTGGGAGCAGCGCGACGAACAACAGGAGCGCCTTGGGGTTGAGTCCGCTCACCCCGGTCCCGGTGACCATCCGCGCCACCCATGAGCCCGACGTCTCGTCCCCGGCGCCCACTCCCGGCACCGCGGGCCGGGCCAGGGTGGCCGCTCCCAGCCAGATCAGGTAGACCGACCCCAGGACGGTCAGGCCGGTGAGCAGGCCCGGAGTACCGGTGACGAGGGCGGCGACCCCGCCGGCCACCACCGCGGTGAGCGCCACATAGCCGATCACCAGGCCGCCGACCGCGGGCAGGACCGAGCGGTCCCTCAGCCCCGCCGAGATCGCGTACGCCCAGTCGGCGCCCGGCACCATGACCAACAGGACCGACACCGTCCAGAACGTCGCGACCGCTCCCGCGCCCACAGCAGGACCCCTCTTCCCCCCGAAAGACCAGTTCAGAGGGGAAGAGTAGTCTCAAAACGACCGAATATGGTTCCACTGTTTGCGCGGAACTCCGCCCTGAGTGGAAGAATATTCGCCATGGATATCGTTGACCGGAAGATTCTTGCGGAGCTCCAGGAGGACGGCCGCCTCAGTGTCACCGAACTGGCCCACCGGGTGGGCTTGAGCGTCTCCCCCTGCCACCGTCGCCTGCGCGAACTGGAACGTTCCGGGGTGATCAGCGGCTACCGTGCCCTCGTGGACGCCGAGGCCGTGGGGCTCGGCTTCCAGGCCCTGGTGTTCGTCACCATGCTCCAAGAGGACCGGGACACCGTCATCGCCTTGGAGGAGGCCGTGGCCGCCATACCCCAGGTGGTCCGCGCCGAGCGTCTGTTCGGCGACCCCGACTACCTGCTGCGTGTGGTCAGCGCCGACCTCGCCGCCTTCCGGACCCTCTACGACGAGGCGCTGGCCACCCTGCCCGGGGTCCAACGCCTGAGCTCGACCCTGGTCATGAAACACGTCGTCCAGGACCGCCCCCTACCGTCCTGAACCCCGCGAACGCACACGCGCGCGGGCGCGGTCCCTTCCGGGGCCGCGCCCGCGCGCGTGGATACGGAACCGCTACTTGGTGGCGGGGGCTCCGTGGCACTTCTTGTACTTCTTGCCCGAACCGCAGGGGCAGGGCTCGTTGCGCGAGGTGCCCGCGTACTCGTCGGCGGTCTCGCTGTGGCGCTCGACCGTCCCGTCCTCGCTCGGAGCCGAGTACTGGAGACGCTCGGGCTGTCCCTCGCCGAAACCGGGGACGACGACGTCCTCGGCGGGCTCCGCCTCGGTCTCGGGAGAAGCGGCCTCGGCGGCCTCGGTGTCCTCGTCCACGGCCGTGGCCACGGCGGTCGCGCCCGAGGCCCCTCCGACGGAGGTCGCGGTCTGCGCGGCCGCGGCGGCGGTGAGAGAGGGCTCCTGCTTCTTCTGGACCTGGACCTCGACGTTGAAGAGGTAGCCGACCGACTCCTCCTTGATGGCCTCCAGCATCTGCTGGAACATGTCGAAGCCCTCGCGCTGGAACTCGATCAGCGGGTTGCGCTGGGCCATCGCGCGCAGGCCGATGCCCTCCTGGAGATAGTCCATCTCGTAGAGGTGCTCACGCCACTTGCGGTCCATCACCTGGAGGATGACGCGACGCTCGACCTCGCGCATCGCCTCCTCGCCCAGGTCGGCCTCACGCTTGTCGTAGGCGCTCTTGGCGTCCTCGACCACGCGCTCGGCGATGAGCTCGGCGGTCAGCGAGTGCAGGTCACCGTTCTCCTCGATGAACTCGTCGACGGTGAACCCGATCGGGTAGACCTGCTTGAAGGCCCGCCAGAGCTTGTCGAGGTCCCAGTCGTCGGCGTCGCCGCGCGAGGTCTCCTCGACGACGTAGCCGCGGAGCACCTCCTCCAGCATCTCGACGACCTGGTCGCGCAGGTCCTGTCCCTCCAGGACCTTGCGGCGCTCGGCGTAGATGACCTTGCGCTGCCGGTTGAGGACCTCGTCGTACTTGAGGACGTTCTTGCGGATCTCGAAGTTCTGCGTCTCGACCTGGCCCTGAGCGGAGGCGATCGCCTTGCTCACCATGCCGGACTCGATCGGCTGGTCGTCCGGGATGTTCAGCTGGTTCATGAACACCTCCAGACGGCTGGAGTTGAACAGACGCAGCAGGTCGTCCTGGAGCGACAGGTAGAAGCGGGACATGCCCGGGTCACCCTGACGACCGGAACGGCCTCGAAGCTGGTTGTCGATACGACGCGACTCGTGGCGCTCGGTGCCCAGCACGTACAGACCGCCGGCCTCGACGACCTTCTCGTGCTCGGTCTCGAACTCCTTCTTGGCCTTGGCCAGGGCCTCCGGCCAGGCCTCCTCGTACTCCTCCGGGGTCTCCAGCGGGCTCAGGCCCCGCTTCTGGAGCTCCTCGTCGGCGAGGAAGTCGGGGTTGCCGCCCAACATGATGTCGGTACCGCGACCGGCCATGTTGGTGGCCACCGTGACAGAACCCAGCTTGCCCGCGCGCGCGATGATCGCGGCCTCACGGGCGTGGTTCTTGGCGTTGAGGACCTCGTGCGGGACGCCCTCGCGCTTCAGCATCCGAGAGAGCAACTCGGACTTCTCGACGCTGGTGGTACCGACCAGGACGGGCTGTCCGGCCTCGTGACGCTCGGCGATGTCCTCGGCCACGGCCTGGAACTTGGCGTCCTCGTGCTTGTAGACGACGTCCTTGACGTCCTCACGGATCATCGGCTTGTTGGTGGTGATGGGCACCACGCCGACGCCGTAGGTCTGGGAGAACTCGGCCGCCTCGGTCTGAGCGGTACCGGTCATGCCGGCGAGCTTCTCGTAGAGGCGGAAGTAGTTCTGGAGCGTGACCTTGGCGAGAGTCTGGTTCTCGTCCTTGATCTTGACGCGCTCCTTGGCCTCGATGGCCTGGTGCATACCCTCGTTGTAGCGACGACCCGCCAGGACACGACCGGTGAACTCGTCGACGATGAGAACCTCACCGTCCTTGACGATGTACTCCTTGTCCTTGCGGTACAGCTCCTTGGCCTTGAGGGAGTTGTTGAGGAAGCTGATCAGCGGGGTGTTGACCGCCTCGTAGAGGTTGTCGATCCCCAGCCAGTCCTCGACCTTGGCGACACCGGACTCGGTGATGCCGACGGTGCGCTTCTTCTCGTCGACCTCGTAGTCCTCGTCCTTCTTCAGACGAGGAGCGATCTTGGCGAACTCGGAGTACCACCGCGAGTTCTGCTCGGAGGGCCCGCTGATGATCAGCGGGGTGCGCGCCTCGTCGATGAGGATGGAGTCGACCTCGTCGACCAGGGCGAAGTAGTGCTCGCGCTGGACCGTGTCCTTGAGCGAGAGCGCCATGTTGTCGCGCAGGTAGTCGAAACCGAACTCGTTGTTCGTTCCGTAGGTGATGTCGGCCTGGTAGGCCTTGCGGCGGGCGGTGGTGGTCATCTGGGGACCGACCACGTCGACTTCGAGGCCGAGGAACTGGTAGACGCGACCCATGTTCTGGGCGTCGCGTCGGGCCAGGTAGTCGTTGGTGGTGATGACGTGGACGCCCTTGCCGGCCAGAGCGTTGAGGTACACCGCGAGGGTTCCGGTCAGGGTCTTGCCCTCACCGGTCTTCATCTCGGCGATGTTGCCCAGGTGCAGGGCGGCGCCGCCCATGATCTGCACGTCGAAGTGGCGCTGGCCCAAGGTGCGCTTGGCCGCCTCGCGGACGGTCGCGAAGGCCTCCGGGAGGAGGTCGTCCAGGGACTCGCCGTCCTCGTAGCGGTCCTTGTACTCCTGGGTCAGACCGCGCAGCTCCTCGTCACTGAGGTCGACGAAGTCGTCCTCGAGGAGGTTCACCTGGTCCTTGTACTTCTTGAGCCGGCGCAGGATCTTACCTTCACCCGCGCGCAGGAGCTTGTCGAGTATGCCTGGCACTTCCTATGCGCTCCTCGCAGATCGCGGTCGGCTCCACCCGAGGCGGAGAGACGGGTCGGGCCCGCTGACCGTGCTTCCGTGGCCACGGAGGTCAGGGGGAATCCTGGGTCCTCGGGCCTACATCCTAGAGGACCGTGGCCCGATTCCCGCCCTCTTGCCGAACGAGTGGAACGGGGGCGGATGTTCCCGCCCTTTTCTCAATATTTGTGCAGAGTCGCGCATTTCACCGGGTAGTGCAATGGGTGAAGGAGCGTTCCATGCGGTGCTCCGTCCCGCGGTGACGCTCGACGACGCAAGCGCGACCGGGGGGACGACATGCGTGGGGGAAGAAGGCACGAGGAGCCCAAGAGCGCGGAGGCCGGGGACCGGGAGACGTCGTTCCCCCGCACTCCCGCCGAGGTGATCGAGACGGTGGTCGAGGGGGGTCGGGGGGCCCCGCCGCACCCCGCCCCGGCCCAGCGAGGAGATCGACCCGGCGCTGGTCTGGGAGGGGCACCGACCGACCGACGACGAGCAGGATCGTCGGGGACACATCCGGGGCTTCCAGCGCCAGGGGGGTTCGCTGGCTCCGAGCAGCGGCCACCGGGGCCGCGCGGCCTCCTGGGTCGGGGTGGCCCTCGCCTTCATAGGGTTCGCCCTGGGCGGCCTGGGCATCGTCCTGGGCGGTTCGGTGGTGCTCCTGGTCATCGGAGCGGTCCTGATGGTGATCGCGCTGGTGGTGGCGGTGTCCTGCGACATCCTGAGCGACGTGGTCCTCGACCCGCCCCGGGACGAGCCGGAGGAACCGCACCAGACGCCGTTGCACCGGATCAAGCGCTCCACCGACGCCTATCGCGCCTGACCTCGAAGGACGGGCCCGCGTGCCCGGGGGCGAGGCACGCGGGCCCGTCCGCGCCGATCGCGGCGGACCCTGTTCCGGTCCGCCGCGATCGGCCTTCGAGGTGGTCCCGTCCCGATCGGTCACCGGGACGGGATGGGATGGGGTCAGTCCGTCAGGCGCAGGACACCGTAGTCGAAGCCCTTACGGCGGTAGACGACGCTCGGGGTGTCCTTGACCTCGTCGTGGAAGAGGTAGAAGTCGTGCCCGATCAGTTCCATCTCCATCAGCGCCTGGTCGATGCTCATCGGCTTGGCCCGGTGGACCTTCTCCCGCACGATCACGGGAACGTCCCCTTGGGTATCGAGTTCGACGAACTCGCCGGAGAAGCGACCGTCGACCTCGACGCCGTCGATCTCCTCCTCCCCCTCGCGCTGGGCCGGGGGTGCCGTCGTGGTGGTCGTCGGGGCGAATGAGGCCAGGTCCCCGGGGAGATCGGCGGTCGCGGCCGCCACGGAGACGGGAGTACGGCTGCCACGGTGGACCTTGCGGCGATCCGCGGCCTTGCGGAGACGGGCCTCGATCTTGTCGATGGCCAGGTCGAGGGCGCCATGACGATCGATGGAGGCGGCCTCGCTCCTGATCACGGG
The DNA here is from genome assembly GCF_000341225.1 of Nocardiopsis alba DSM 43377. GTDB lineage: Bacteria > Actinomycetota > Actinomycetes > Streptosporangiales > Streptosporangiaceae > Nocardiopsis > Nocardiopsis alba. The sequence goes on along the minus strand of NZ_ANAC01000005.1, from coordinate 111,081 downwards.
TCCGTCCGAGTGGATGGTCAGTTCAACCCGCTCGCGGACGTCGGCGAGCTTGGGGTTGCGCTCCTGGGACACCTCCACATCGACGCTCATGCCCTTGCGCTCCCACTTGGAGAGCCTGTCGAGCTTGTTCTCGACGTGCTGTCGGAACTTCTCACTCACACCGGTGCGTCGACCTTTGACGATGATGTCCATAGGACCCCCTTCATCGCGTGGCCGTCGTGAAGGCGACGGCCAGGCTGGCTCTGCTCCCCTCCCGTGGCGAGGAGGGGTATGACGCGTCGGCCCCCTTCCGTCGGTGCCCGGCCTCGGCCGGGGCTCGGCTCGCTTGGAAGTGCGTATACCCATCGGAGGCGGGGTCATCACCCGCCCCGCGTACATGTTTGCCCAGGTCCCGTGAGTTGCGAATAAGGACTTTCATCGCGTTTGAGATGGAAAGCCCCACAGAGGAACGGAAAACGGTCTCCGGCCCCCACCGGAGGCGGGAGGGCGTCGTCGCCCGGACCTCGCTGTGGAGCGCGTCACGGCCGGGGACGGCCCCGGAACAGGGGGGTCGGGGCGCGGCGAAAGACCGTGTGGGGGCCCGCACCCCCGGAGCCGTGGCTCCGGGAACGACGAACCCTCGCACGTCGGCATGCCACCCGTCCGGCCGACCTGGTCTTCGTCCCCACATCCGCCTGCTGAGAGTGTCGCCGCTCTTGAACGCGACTACTGCTCTTCTCCCTGTCATGAGGGACATCGGGACCCTCAGTGGGGCAGGACTTACCTCTAAGGCGCACCGTGATCGGTCGACGAAAAGTCGCCTTACGTGGGCCGTTTCGCCTGCGCCTGGCATCGGCTTGCCGGCGAAGTCCTCCGGTGTTCCCGGAGGCTTCGAATGTCCGGCGCAACCACGGACCCGGACGGGTGCCATACCTGGACCGTAACCTGTCCTGGCCCGTCTGTCAGGTAGTGAAGAGGGCCTCGGGCAACCGAAAATCATCGTCAAGCCTTACAAATAGGCACTTTTCGCCTGTTCAGGGGGCTTTGTAAAACCTTCTTTCCGGCCTCGGATCCGATCGGCCGGCCGATGTAGGACGCCGGCCCGAAGGCCGGGCCGACCGTTCCCGTTCGGCCAGGACCACCGCGCCGATCACCCGCGCGCCCTCCTCGCGCAGCGCGCGGGTCGCCTCCAGAAGCGTCGCCCCGGTGGTGAGCACGTCGTCCACGACCACGACCCTGCGCCCTCGTACGTCCACGACACCACCGGATCGGCTCCGCGGCCCCCGGGCGCGGCCCCGATCGGATGGAACGACCTCGAGGGTCCCCACCCGGTTGGCCAGACGTTCGGCCCGCCCCAGTCCGACCTGGCCGCGCGCCGTGTGGCGGTACCGCAGGACGGGGGCGACCCCGAGGGTGGCCCGAGGGCCCGAGTACAGGACGCACGCGCGCGCCAACCGGGGCACGGCTCTTCGAGGGGCACCGCCTCGACGGCCCGGGACCGGGACCAGGAGAACGTCCGGCCCCGTGCGGCGGGAGGCCAGCAGGGTACGGGCCAGCCGCTCCCCCAAGGGGCGCAGCAACCGGACGTCGCCGTGCTCCTTGTAGGCGAGCAGAACACGTCGCTCGCGACCGGCGTGGCCTCCGGCCGCCCACACCGGTGGGCACCCCGCGCGCGGCGCGCAAGGGCGCGGACCGCGTGCCAGCAGCGTCCGGCAGTCGGGGCAGAGAGGTCCCTCCGTCCCGCCACAGCCCGCGCAGAGGGAGGGCAGTAGGAGGTCGAGCAGGGCCGTGGCGAACGTGAGGAGGAGGTCACGGACCCGGAGCGCGTACCGTCCGGGCCACCGACGCGCGAACACGGGTTCGTGGTCCATGTTCCCAGGATCGGTGTTCGGCGTCCGTCCCGCCGGCCCCGTTCCGGGATCTGTGGACAACGTCCCCGCCCCGACCCCCGGGCGTCAGCCCGGGAAGGTCGGCGACCCGCCCTCGACCACGTTCTGCCAGTTCAGCGGATCGTTGGAGGCCCAGATGTTGCCGTCGTCGGAGCCGGCGAGCAGAGGTTGCCCCGGGGCTCCCGAGATGGTGACCATCCCCGCCGCCGGGGTACCGGCGCTGGCCGCCGGGCTCCCTCCGTCCAGGGACACCAGAAGGGCCTGCGGGGCACCGCCCTCGCGGCTGCCCAGTACGACGAGCTGATCGCTCGAACGCCAGGCCACGTCGATGAGGTCCTCCACGCCCCGGCCCAGGGCGATGAAGGCGTCCACCGTGACCTGGCCGTCCCCGTCCCGGGACACCCGTCCCACCTTCAGGGAGCGCTGCCCGTCCTGTTCGGTGATGACCGCGGCCCGGGTGCCGTCCCGGGAGATCTGGAAGCTGACCAGGGAATGGTCCCGCAACCCGTTGACCTGGACCCGGGCCACCTCGTCCCCGTCTCTCAACACCCACAGGGTGCTGTCGCCGGGTTCGGGCGGCTCCTCCGTCCCGCTCCCACTGAGGTTGGGGTCGCCCTCGGCGTCGGAGGCGTCCTCGGATTCCTCGTCGTCGTCCCCGTCCTCCTCGTCCCGGGTCTCCTCGACCACCCACAGGTCGCCGTTGATGTCCCAGGACAGATCGGTGAACAGGCCCTCGTCGAGTACCTCGTCGGTCCGCGCTCCGGGGCTCACGAAGCCGGTGACGACCTCACGGCCGCCCTGGGTGATGCCCGCGATGGTGCTCTCGTCGATGGAGACCGCGAACCTCTCCAGCCGCACGTCGCCCCGGCCGAGCGGACCGGGGACGGGCTCCACGTCGCCGAAGCTCTCCGAGCTCCAGTCGGAGGCGGACCAGAGCTGCCCCTCCTGCGTGTAGTAGGCGCGGATACCGCTGGAGATGGCCCCGGGGCTCACCCTCGACCACAGTTCGCTGCCCGGTCGTGGGCGATCGGCGCTGTCCCCGTCGGAGTTGGGGAAGGAGACGTCCTCGCCGTCGATCTGGAGGGTGAACTCCTGGACCTCGGGAAGCTGGCGCAGGGTCCAGGCGATCTGGGCCCCCATCGCGTACTCGTCGGGGTCGGAGACGCCGCGGATGTCGATCACGGCGCGTTGGGAGTCGATCTCCAGATCCACCCGAGCGCCTTCGGGGAAGGCCGATTCGACGGACGGCGAGAGCCAGTCGGTGGGGCCGGAGATGAGTTTGCGGAGCAGGCGTTCGGCCAGTTTGTCCGTGCTCACGGGCAGGTAGACCGGGTCGGGGACCAGGGCCGTCCCCTCCGGGTTCAGGTAGTACAGGTTGAACGGCCGGTGCGTGCGTTCGACGTCGAGTTCGCTGAGGAGCAGTTCGTCGGGGAGGTCCTGGATCCGCCACTCGCCCTCGGGGTCCTCGTTCTCCCGGGCCAGGGTGAAGGTCTCGTCGAGGAGGGCCGCCCCGACCTGGGTCGGGACGTACTTGCCGCTCTCGTCGATGTCGGCCACCAGGTTGCTGCGCACCCGGACGGTCGCGGTGAGGCCGTCGGCGGAGATGTCGGCGTCGAAGTCGGCCGAGTCCAGGTCGTTGAAGACCCGGACCGCCCCGTTGGGCGACCAGTCCTCGGCCGTCGGCGGCAGCATGTAGCTGCGCGCGGCCTTGTGGTCGTCCTCGAAGCTGCCCATGTCCTTGAGGAAGCCGTCGACCAGCCCTTCCGGGGCCACACCGGGTTGGGGGCCCGCCGGAAGGAGACGCACATAGCCGTCATAGGGGTCGCCCGAGACGTCCCCGCCCTCTCCGGGGACCACCGGACCGGTCATGGGGATGGTCGCGCAGGCCGTCAGGGACACGCAGACGGACAGACAGACCGCGATGGTACGCGTGATCACGGTGGGTCTCGCCGACCCCGCCTTGTGCGTCACAGGGCCTCCTCGTCGTCGGTCCCTCCCCGCGCCTTGGCGGACTGGTCTCCCATGGAGGTGAAGTTACGGCCCAGGGCGATCTCCGGCGGTACCAGCGGCAGCGGTGATCCGCGCAGCTCGGCCCCCGAGCGTCGGGGCAGGGACAAGCGGAACTGGGACCCCTGACCGGGCATGCCCCAGGCCTGGAGCCAACCGCCGTGCAGGGTGGCGTCCTCCTTGGCGATGGACAGCCCTAGCCCGGTGCCCCCGGTGGTGCGCACACGAGAGTAGTCGGCCCGCCAGAAGCGGTCGAAGCACAGGTGCTCCTCCCCCTCCTTCAGGCCCACGCCGTAGTCGCGCACGGCGACGGCGATGGCGTCGCGGTCCCCCGCGGCGGCGACCACCACGTCCCGTCCCTCGCTGTGCTCGATCGCGTTGACCACGAGGTTGCGCAGGATGCGGTTGATCCGTCGGGTGTCGAACTCGGCCAGGCAGGGCTCGGCCGGCAGCCGGAGGACGACCTTGATGCCGCGCCGTTCGGCGATCTGCTCGGCGTCGCCCACCGCCTTCATCACCGAGTCGCGGATGTCGGCGGACTCGATCCCCAGGGTGGCGGCCCCGGCGTCGTGGCGGCTGATCTCCAGCAGGTCGGAGAGGAGTTCCTCGAACCTCTCCACCTGGCTCTGGAGCAACTCCACGGAGCGTCGGTGGGAGGTGTCCAGCTCCTCCCGGTCCTCGAAGAGCAGGTCCCCCGCCATCCGAATGGTCGTGAGGGGGGTGCGCAGTTCGTGCGAGACGTCGGAGACGAACTGGCGCTGGACCTTGGACAGCTCCTCCAGTTCCTGGATCTTCTCCTGGAGGTTGCCCGCCATGTCGTTGAAGGACATCGCGAGCCGGGCCAGGTCGTCCTCGCCGCGCACGGTCATGCGTTCGGTGAGGTCGCCCGAGGACAGACGTTCGGCGGACTGGGCCGCGGAGCGCACCGGCGTGACCACCTGACGGGTGATCATGAAGGCGATCAGTCCGAGCAGGATCACCAGCAGGACCGCGATCAGCGCGACCGTGTTCTGGAGCAGGTCGAGGATCTCCTGCTCGTGCTGGAGCGGGAAGACGTAGTAGAGCTCGTAGGCGTGGGTGAGCTGGGCGCCCACGACCAGCGCCGGCTCGATCGATCCGTCCTCGGTCTCGATCCGCGTATACGTGTGGTACTGCTGATCGGGCGTCTCGGAGAGCCGGATCTGTTCGACCAGACGATCCGGGATGCTCTCGTCGACCGTCTCCTCGTCGACGGTCGCCCAACCGCGCTCGTCGCTCACCGACGGCAGGATCACCACGCCGTAAAGTCCGGTCTCGCCGCTGCGGCTGGTCAGCTCCCGGGCGATGTCGTTCAGGAGCCGTTCGCGGTCGCTGCTCTCGTCCTCTCGGAGCTCGGCCAGCGCGTAGCCGAGCCCGGCCCGGTGGTCGTTGACCGCGGCGCTGGTCTTGGCCTCCAGCAGCCCTCCGCGCACCTCGGAGATGAGCACGTAGCCCAGCCCCGCCATGACCACCAGGGACAGCACCAGGGTGGTGCTGATGACCCGGAGGTAGAGCGAGCGACGCCAGTTGGTGTGCACGAAGCTCACCAGGGCGCGTGCGGCCCGCTGCGCGAGGAAGTAGGCCCGGGTCAACCCCGTGGTCTGTTCCCGGCGCCGTCCCCCGGCCTCGGACAGCCCTCCGGAGGACGGGACGGACCGCACCCCTTCGGGGTCGGCCGCCCGCCCCTCCTCGGGTTCGGACACGGTCATAGGGAACCCGGCCGGATCAGGCGGTACCGGCCTTGTAGCCGACGCCGCGAACGGTCACGACGACCTCGGGGTGCTCCGGGTCCTTCTCGATCTTGGCGCGCAGGCGCTGGACGTGGACGTTGACCAGGCGCGTGTCGGCGGCGTGGCGGTAGCCCCAGACCTGCTCCAGGAGCACCTCGCGGGTGAAGACCTGGCGCGGCTTGCGGGCCAGGGCGACGAGGAGGTCGAACTCCAGCGGGGTGAGGCTGATCTGCTCGCCGTCACGACGCACGGCGTGACCGGCGACGTCGATGGTGATGTCTCCGATCTGGAGCACCTCGGGAGCGGGCTCCTCGGTGCGGCGCAGTCGAACGCGCACGCGGGCCACGAGCTCCTTGGGCTTGAAGGGCTTGACGATGTAGTCGTCGGCCCCCGATTCCAGGCCCAGAACGACGTCCACGGTGTCGCTCTTGGCGGTGAGCATGACGATGGGCACGCCGGACTCGGCGCGGATCTGACGGCAGACGTCGATGCCGTCGGCCCCGGGGAGCATCAGGTCGAGGAGGACCAGGTCGGGCTTGGTCTCGCGGAAGGCCTCCAGGGCCTTGTCCCCGTCATGGACGAACGAGGGCTCGAACCCCTCACCCCGCAGCACGATCCCCAGCATTTCGGCGAGGGCGAGGTCATCGTCGACAACCAGTACACGTCCCTTCATCGGTGTGTCCGGCACCGGGTGTCCGTCACCGCCTCGTGGGCGGAGAGCCCGGCGCCTACTCCTCTCTCCTGGAACACTCAAGACTGCGTCAGTGATTCGGTGCCCGTGGTTCCCCGGTCCGGGGAGCCGGGGAACCGGGTTTCGTCCTCTCCAACCTTGCCGGCTTCCGGCCCGGTAGGAAGAGCGATCAACGGCGTTGGGCCCTTTTGGACCGTTTTCGGCCACCGGCCGTGTCGTTCCTGTCCAGGAGAACCTGGAAAGCTCTACGACTTGGCCACTTGGTAACAGAAAGCATACAAAAGGAATGAAGTGCGTCGGTTGTCCTGGGCCACACTCCACACCCGCTGAGGAGCGGTGGAGCCGGCCGGTAGGTTGGTTTCCGATAGTTCAGAATTCGCGCGAAAATGCTCGCGCCGAGTAACCGAGCCTCACGGAGGGCGGGACGGATGACCCAGGAGGACGACCACCGGGACACCTCCGGGCGGACCCCGGACGGGACCGAGCGACAGGGGTCGCCCGAATCCGGGGAGTCCGGGGCCTCGTCCGAGGGCTGGGCCGCTCCCGGAGGGGCCACCCCGTCGCAGGACGCCCCCCGATCGCCCGCGACGCCGGACCCCACGCCTTCTCCCTGGCAGGACCGCCCCGAGGCCGCCGGTTACGGGCCGCCTCCCGGACAGGCCCCCTACGACCCCTATCCCGGACAGCACCAGGCCCCCGGATACGGATACCCCCCGCCCGGAGAGGGCGCGTACGGACACGCCCCCGGCGGCCAGGGATACCCCCCGCACCACGCGGGCCCTTACGGCCCCCACCCCGGCCAGGGCCGTCCCATGGCGCCCAAGCCCGGTGTGGTCGCGCTCCGTCCCATGAGCCTCGGCGACGTCTTCAACGGGGCGTTCGGCTACATCCGCAACAACCCGAAGACCACCATGGGCCTGGCGATCATCGTCATGGGGCTCGCGAGCATCCTGAGCACCATCGGGTCCACGCTCTTCCTGGACGACTACACCGCGTTCCTGGACGAGCTCACGGCCGACCCGTACGCGGTCTCCCCCGATGACCCGATCTTCCCGTTCTCGCCCCTCTCCACGGCCCTGGTCTACCTCGGCTCTCTGATCACCTACCTGGGCGGGGCCGTCCTGCTCGGCCTGTTGGCCGCGGTCATCGGCATGTCCGTGCTCGGCCACAGGCTCACCCCCAAGCAGGCGTGGGAGGCCGCGCGCGGACGGATCGGGGCCGTTCTCGGTCTGTCCCTGATCAAGCTGGTCATGCAGCTGGTCCTCGGCGTCGTCTTCTTCCTCGGAATGTTCCTCGCCCTCTTCGTCGGCATCATGGCCGGCGTGGCGGCCGGAGGCGACGAGGGCGTCCTGATCGGCATCGTCGTGACCCTGGCCGTGGCCCTGTTGACCCTGGCCGTGGTGGTCGCCCCCGCCGTGTGGATCTGGGTCCGGCTCTACTACGCCATGCCCGTGGTCGTGCTGGAGCGGATCGGCCCCTTCAAGGCCATGGCGCGATCCTGGCGGCTCTCCCGGGGAAGCTGGTGGCGCACCCTGGGCTACTGGCTCCTGGCCATGCTCATCGTCATGGTCGTGCAGATGGTCCTGAACACCCCGGCCGCCATCGTCAGCGGCGGGATCGCCTTCCTCGCCCCCGAGGCCGCCTGGGGCGTGATCGTGTCGGCCGCCGTCACCTACGTGGCCACCGTCCTCCTCTACGCGATCACCCAGCCGTTCGTGGCGGGTGTGAACACCCTGCTCTACATCGATCTGCGCATGCGCCGCGAGGGGTTGGACCTGCGGCTGCACCAGGCCGCCCAGCGGGGCGAGGGGGTCGGACCGGAGATCTACCTGCCGGAGCGGAGCGCATGACACTCCCGATGATCGTCCCCCTGGAGACGACCGGGGAGGAGGGCCGCCGGCGTGCGATCCAAGAGCTCTCCGACCCCCTGTACCGGGGGAGGGAACCCTCCTTCCTCGACCGCTTCATCGCCTGGCTGGACGAGATGCTGGGACGCCTGGTCATGGCCGGAGACGGCGTGATCCCCGGCTGGGTGTGGGCCCTGATCATCCTCGTGGTCCTCCTGGTCCTGATCGTCGCGCTCATCGTCTTCCTGCGCCCCTCCCGCTCCCGTCGGGCCGGCGCTCCCGTGCACGAGGGCACGGTCCTGTCCGCCGCCGACCACCGCGCCGCCTCCGACCGGCACGAGGCCGCCGGCGAGTTCGCGGAGGCCGTCACCGAACGGCTGCGCGCCATCAGCGTGGACCTGGAGGAGCGGACGATCGTCTCCCCCCGCCCCGGCCGCACCGCGACCGAACTCGCCGACGAGGCGTCCTCGACCCTCCCCGGCGAGGCCGAGGCGCTGCGCGAGGGAACCCGTATCTTCAACGACGTGGTCTACGGCGACCGCCCCGCGACCGCCGAGTCCGCGCGGACCCTGCGGGAACTGGACGTCCGTCTCGCCGCGGCCCGCCCCGCGAACGCCGGGGCCACGACCGTCGAGGAGGAGCGCCGATGACGATCGCCGCACCGCCGGAGGCGCCCCCCGCCCCCGTCCGTCCCGGCCCGGACACGACGGTCCGCCGCCTGTGGCGCGCGTTCCGCTTCCCGGTCATCCTGCTGACCGCCCTGTCCGTGGTGGCCGTCCTACTGTCGCTGGGCGCCGAGCGTTTCCCCGACGGGCTCCTGGAACCGGACTCCCCCTCCCCCGACGGCACCCGTGCCTTCGCCCGGATCCTGGGTGAGAGGTCCGATGTCACCGTGGTCCGTGACTCCGGGGCCGCCGTGGACGCGGTGGAGCGGGCCGGGGAGGACACCGTCCTCCTGGTCTTCCTCGACCACCGTCTGCTGCCCGAGGAGCTCGACACCCTCTCCGAACTGGGCACGGACACCGTCCTCGTCCAGCCGTCCCTGCGTTCGCTCGCGGCCTTCGCCCCCGGCACCGACGTGACCGGCCGAGGCGAGGCCTCGGAGCCGGTGGCGCCCGAGTGCCCCCTGCCCGCGGCCGAGGCCGCCGGAGCCGCCAGGATCGGCGGGACGCCCCGGTTCGACCGTGAGGCGTCCACGGAGCTGTACTCGGTCGCCGACGGGGTGGTCTCCCAGAGCTGTTACCCCGGCCGGAACGGCTCCGCCCTGGTGAGGGTCGACTCCCCGCACGGTGGCGCCACCACCGTGCTCGGCAGCGGCACCTTCCTCACCAACGACGCGCTGGACTCCGACGGCAACGCCGCTCTGGGGCTGAACCTGGCCTCGGCCGAGAACGTCGTGTGGCTGCGGCCCGACCCGCCCACCCAGGTCGGCGGGGCCACCATGTGGGAGCTGCTGTCGAGCGGACTGCGCTGGTCCCTCCTCCCCCTCGTGCTGACCCTGGCCCTGCTCGCCCTCTGGCGCGGTCGGCGTATGGGAGCGCTGGTCCCGGAGTCGCTGCCCGTCGTGGTGCGCGCCTCCGAGACCACCGAGGGCCGGGCCCGGCTGTACCGTTCCCGACGGGCCCGCGACCGGGCGGTGGCCGCTCTGCGCGCCGGCTTCCTGGAACGCGCGGTCCCCCGGATGGGGCTGAACTCCGACTCCGGACCCGACGCCGTGATCGCGTCGCTGGCCGCACGGACCGGCGAGGACCCCGGCACCCTGGGCCCGCTGCTGTACCCGGGCCCGACGGACCCGTACTCGGCGGACGACGAGGCGATGCTGCGGCTCGCCGACACGTTGGACGGGCTCGCCCGGAGGCTGCGGTGATCCGGGTCCGCGCGGGCCGTACCGCGCTCCCCCCACAGACCGGAATCGACAAGGGATCAGAGAGGTAGACGGCACGTGAGCGCCTTCACACCCGAGGCATCGCCCTCCGCCGAAGAGGCACGGGCGGCCCTGAACGCCCTGCGCCGCGAGGTGGCCAAGGCGGTCGTGGGCCAGGACGAGACGGTGACCGGGCTGGTCGTGGCACTGCTGTGCCGTGGCCACATCCTGCTGGAGGGTGTGCCCGGTGTCGCCAAGACCCTGCTCGTGCGCACGGTCTCCGCGGCCCTGTCCCTGGACCACAAGCGGGTCCAGTTCACCCCCGACCTCATGCCGGGCGACGTGACGGGTTCGCTCGTCTACGACCAGCACACGGCGAAGTTCGAGTTCATGAAGGGCCCGGTCTTCACCAACCTGCTGTTGGCCGACGAGATCAACCGGACCCCTCCCAAGACCCAGGCCTCCCTGCTGGAGGCCATGGAGGAGCGGCAGGTCACCGTCGAGGGCAACCCGATGGCGCTCCCCGACCCGTTCATGGTGGCCGCCACCCAGAACCCGGTCGAGTACGAGGGCACCTATCCGCTGCCCGAGGCCCAGTTGGACCGTTTCCTGCTCAAGGTGACGATCCCGCTGCCCGAACGCGCCGCCGAGATCGACATGCTGGGGCGGCACGCCGCGGGCTTCGACCCCGGTGACCTGGCCGCGGCCGGGGTGACCGCCGTGGCCGGCGCCGCCGAGCTGCGCGCCGCCCGTGAGGCGGCCGCCCGGGTCCGTGTGGCCCCGGAGGTCCTCGGCTACATCGTGGACCTGTGCCGGGCCACCCGTTTCTCCCCGTCCCTGCAGCTGGGCGCCTCGCCGCGTGGTGCCACCGCGCTGTTGCGGACCAGCCGCGCGTGGGCGTGGCTCTCGGGCCGCGACTACGTGACCCCCGACGACGTCAAGGCCCTGGCCAAGGGCACCCTGCGGCACCGGATCGGGCTGCGTCCCGAGGCCGAACTGGAGGGGGCCACCACGGACGGGATCCTGGACGGCGTGCTCGCCTCCGTCCCGGTGCCGCGCTGATGGTGGTCACCGGCCGGGCGGCCCTGCTCACGCTCCTGGCGACGGTGGCGGTGGCGATCTCCGGCCAGATCGGCTCCACGGTCACCGCCATCGCCGTGTCCCTGGTGGTGCTGATCGTCGTGGTGGACGTGCTGGCGGCGACCTCCCCGGCGCGGCTGGTCCTGTCCCGGGAGGGCGACACCTCCGTGCGTTCGGGCGATTCCGCGTCGGTGTCGGTCCTGATCGCCAACCCGACGGGGCGCCGGCTGCGCGGTTCGGTACGCGACGCCTGGCCGCCGAGCTCGCACGCCTCGCCGCGCTCTCGTGAGCTGCTGGTGGGCCCCGGCGAGCGTCGACGGGTGACGACCACGCTCACACCCTCCCGGCGTGGTGACGCGCGCTCCGCCGGAGTGACGGTGCGCAGCGTCGGCCCCTTGGGCGTGGCCGGACGGCAGCGGACGCTCCAGGCCCCCTGGACGGTGCGGACGCTCCCGCCCTTCCACAGCCGCAGGCACCTTCCGGGCAAACTGTCCCGGCTGCGCGAGCTGGAGGGCCGCCACACCGCGATGGTGCGGGGCCAGGGCAGCGAGTTCGACTCGTTGCGCGACTACGTGCCCGGCGACGACGTGCGTTCGATCGACTGGCGCGCCACCGCCCGGGACGACGGGGTGGTGGTGCGGACCTGGCGCCCCGAACGGGATCGGCGCGTCCTCATCGTGCTGGACACCGGCCGGACCTCGGCGGGGCGGGTCGGAGACACCCCGCGCCTGGACCACTCCATGGACGCCGCGCTGCTGCTGACCGCGCTGGCGGGCAAGGCGGGCGACCGGGTCGACTTCATGGCCTACGACCGTGCCGTCCGGGCCCGGGTGAAGGCCTCGGGCAAGGGCAGTCAGGTGCACCGTGTCGTGGAGGCCATGGCGCCGTTGGAGGCCGCCCTGGTGGAGTCCGATCCGGCCGGGATGGTCGGCTCCGTGATGACCCAGGGCCGCAGCCGTCGACTGGTGGTGCTGCTGACCGACCTCAACGCGGCCGCCTTGGAGGAGGGGCTGTTGCCGAGGCTTCCCCTGTTGTCCTCGCGCCACCTGCTCCTGGTGGCGGCGGTACGGGACCCGAAGGTGGCGGAGATGGCCGCCGAACGCGGGGACGCCGACGCCCTCTACCGGGCGGCCTCGGCCGAACGCACCCTGAGCGAGCGGCACCGGATCACCGCGGAGTTGCGCCGGGCGGGGGCCGAGGTGGTCGACGCCGACCCCGAGCGGATCGCTCCGGCGCTGGCCGACGCCTACATCGACCTCAAGGCCCAGGGCCGCCTGTAGGCGCTCTCCCGAGGGGCGCTCTTCCGACGGGGAGGGCGCCCCTCGTGCATCATGGGCGTATGGCCTCTCCCCCCGAAGCCCACAACACCGCGCACGGCGACCTGTACGGGGTGCTGGTCCAGGCACGTGACATCCACGGCGGGGTGACAGTGCACCTGCCTCGCGACACCTCGCCGATCGTGGACGTGTCCCTGGATCCGCCCCGCCTCGCGACCTCCGTCCGCGGACGCTCCGACCTGCTGTCGAGGCTCTGTCAGGCGATGGAGCGGGGGTCCTCGATCCCGCACGTGCTGACCGGACCCGGCGGGTTCGGAAAGACCACCGTGGCCGCGGCCCTGGCCGAGCACGCCCGTGCGCGGGGGCGGACCGTGTTCTGGGTACGCGCGGACGCGATCACGCCGAGCATGCTGGAGATCGCCGTGGAGCTGGCCGCCGCCCCCGAGGAGATCGACCGTCTCAAGGCGGCACCGAAGGCGGCGACACGCTGGGTGTGGCGGCACCTCGACCGGTCCCCCACCCCTTGGCTGCTGGTGGTCGACGACGCCGACCGACCGGAGGAACCGGCCCCCGACCATCGCCCGGGTGAGCGGCTCGGCTGGATGCGTTCGAGCCCGAAGGGGTTCGTCCTGGTCACCAGCAGGCTGGACGACGCCGGCCTGTGGGCGCCCGCCGAGATGCTCCGGGTCGGCCCGCTGACCGGCGAGGACGCGAGCGCCGCCCTGACCGAGCACGCGAGGGTCCCGGAGCTGTCGGGGGCCGACGCGCTGGCCGAGCGGCTCGGCGGGGTCCCACTGGCCCTCGCCCTCGCGGGGCGCGTCCTGGCCACCCACGGTGTGCTCTTCCCCGACGCTCGTTCCCTGCTGGAGCACTTGGACGAGAACATCGCCGGCATCGACGAACTGGCCGGGCCCCTCTCCCCCGGACCGGTCGACGAACGCCGGCTGCTCTCGGGTGTCTGGGAGCTGTCCCTGCGTCTGGTCGGCGAGCGCCACCCCCGGGCGGTCCCGCTCCTGCGCGCGTTGTCGTTGCTCGGGGCCCGGGGGCGGGCCGTGCCCCTGTGGCGGGTCCCGAGGTGCGGGATGTCCGACGCCTCCTTCGCCCGCGCCGTCGACGCGCTCGTGGTCCACGGGCTGGTCGGGGTCGAACGCACGGACGAGCGGACCTCGCTGCTCCTGCACCCCCTGATCTCGGAGACGGTGCGCGCGGGCCTGGGCGAGAACGACGCCCCCTTGGTGTCGGAGGTGGAGCGGCTCTTGGAGGAGCAGGGCGAACGGGACCCGTGGTTCGAGCTGGACGCCCTCACCTCGCTGGCGTCCCTGGCCGGCCGAGCGCCGGCGCTCGGCTCCGGCTTCCGGGTCCGGGTGGGGCTGGGGGCCGCCCGCGCACGTCTGCGCCTAGGACGTTTCGAGGACGCCGAACGGACCGCGACGGCCGCTCTGCGCACCGCCGAGGGGGCGTTCGGCGCCGACCATCCGCTCACCCTCCATTCCCGGCACCTGCTCGCCGAGAGTCTGCTCTTCCAGGACCGTGTCGAGGAGGCCGAGCGGGGCTACCTGGCGCTGCTCGCGGACCGGGAGCGGGTGCTCGGCGCGGACCATCCGCGCACGCTGGACACGCGTCACCAGATCGCCCTGGTGGCGGGGGCGCGCGGGGAGTGGAGGAAGGCGCTCGCCCTGCACGAGAGGGTGTTGGAGGCGCGGCTGCGCGAACAGGGGGCCGAGGCCGAGGAGACCCTGGCCTCGATGGACGCCCTCGGGTACGCGGCGCTGCGGCTGGACGACCTGGACACGGCGGAGCGCCTGTTCGACCGGGTCCACGAGGTCCGTCTGCGGCTTCTCGGGGACGAGGAGCTCCTCACCCTGAACGCGGACTACAAACGCGGCCTGGTGGCGTTGCGACGCGAGCACCGTCCTCGGGCGAGGGAGATCTTCCACCGGGTCATGGAGGGGCGGGCACGGATCCTGGGCCCCGATCATCCTCAGACCCGTCTGGCCCGCGACCGGATGAGCGAGTCCTTCGTCGACCCCGGAAGGGAGTTCCGCGGATCGGGGGCCTCCGGCTAGGCCACGGGGACGGCCGCGGGGGCGTCGGCGATGTCGCCGGTCTCACCCTCCTCGTAGGCCTTCCGGCCGACGGTGAACACGTAGAGGAAGAACAGCACCTCGGCGACCACGCCGATACCGATGGCGGCCCAGGTGTTGGTGATCCAGCCGGTCACCAGGCCCTCGATGAGCCCGGAAATGAACAGGACCACCACCAGCCCCAGGGCCACCGCGATCGCGGCCCGGGCCTCCTCGCCCAAGGCGCGCATACGGGTCCGATCCCCCGGGGAGATGATGGACCAGCCGATCCTCAACCCCACGCCTCCGGCCACGAACACCGCGGTGAGCTCCAGCAGACCGTGCGGGAGGATCAGCGCGAAGAACACGTCGCCGCGCCCCAGCGCGAACATCATGCCCCCGGCCGATCCGATGCCGATCGCGTTGACCAGCAGTACCCAGAGGGTCGGCAGACCGAGGAACACCCCGAAGATGATCGCCTGCGCGGACACCCAGGCGTTGTTGGTCCACACCTGAGCGGCGAACGACGCGGGCGGTGTCTCGACGTAGTAGTTGGCGAACTCGTACTCGACGTACCGGGCGATGTCCTCGGGGGTACCGAGCGCGGCGAGGGCCTCGGGGTCGTTCGCGATCCACACGCCGACGGCGGTGGCGACCAGCACCGTGCCCGCGCTGACGCCCAGCCACCACCAGCGCAGACGGTAGAGGATGCCTGGGAAGACCCGGGTGAAGAAGGAGCCGACGTCGGCCCATCCGGAGGAGTGCGAACCGGTCACCGCCGAACGGGCACGGGCCACCGAAGAGGACAGTCGCCCGGCCAGTACCGGGTCCTGTCCCGAGCTGCGCACGACCGACAGGTGCGTGGAGACCCGCTGGTAGAGCTCGACGAGTTCGTCGATCTCCTCACCTGAGAGCGAACGGCGCCCGCGCACCAGTTCGTCCAGCCGTTGCCACTCTCGCGCGTGAGCCGCCGCGAACACGTCGATATCCACGTATCGGACACTACTGGATCGTCATCGGAGCTTCGCGGGCGATGCGAACACGGCCCGCCGACGCCGGGTAATGTCGGGGGGAACGTGACAGAACACCCGGCGAGGGAGTGTGTACTGGTGTCCTACCCCGGCGGCGGCGCGACCGGAGACGACGTGTACGGCACGACGCCGTTGGTCACCGGGGACGCGGTCGTCCTGGAGCTGCGTCCGGCCGGGTTCGTCACCCGTATCGCGGCCATGGCCATCGACGGCATCCTCCAGATCGTCATGATCATCATGGTGATGGTCGTGATGATGTGGGTCGGTACGTCCCTGGACACGGCGGCGACCGCCGCCCTCGGTCTGGCGCTGCCCGTCCTCATCATCGTCGGTTATCCGACCGCGTTCGAGACGATCTCGCGTGGCCGGACCCTGGGCAAGATGGCGTTGGGACTGCGTGTGGTCGGCACCGACGGTTCGCCCGTGCGCTTCCGGCAGGCCCTGGGCCGCGCCCTCTCCGCCTCCGTGGAGATCTGGGCGTCCTCCGGTCTGATCGCCCTGCTCACCTCGATGATCAACCCGAACGGCCGTCGGGTCGGCGACTTCGTGGCCGGGACGATGGTGGTGGAGGAGCGCACCGGAAGCCGCCGGGACGTGGAGATCCCCATGCCGCCGCAGATGGCGGCCTGGGCCGCGGCGGCGGAACTGTCGCGTCTGGCCCCGGAGACCGCCAACGCCGCCCGCCAGTACGTGATGCGCTATGGGGAGCTCGCCGAGCACACCCGCCACGAGATGGGTTCCCGGTTGGCCGACTCGGTCGCCTCTCAGGTGAGCCCGCCGCCGCCTCCCGGAACCACGCCTCCGGTCTTCCTGGCCGCCGTGCTGGCGGAGCGGCGTCGGCGCAGTCTGGAGTCGTTGCGCGGCGCCTCGGCCCCGCGTTCCCCGTGGGAGGGCGCCCCGCACGCCCCGGGCCCGTGGTCGGCGTACCAGGGCGGGCCTCAGGGCCCCGGCGGCCCTACCCCGCCCCCGCCGCCCTACGGCCGATGATCCCCCGAGGTCAGGGACGCCAGGAGTTCAGGTAGGACTCCTGCTCCGGGGTGAGCGTGTCGATGCCGACCCCCAGAGCGGCCAGTTCCAGGCGGGCGACCTCGTGGTCGATCTCCTCGGGCACCTCGACGACGCCCGGTGAAAGGTCGGTGTGCGTCCGGGCCAGCCACTCGGTGGTCAAGGCCTGGACCGCGAAGGACAGGTCCATGACGGCGGCGGGGTGTCCCTCCGCGGCGCCCAGGTTGACCAGACGCCCTTCGGACAGCAGGAGGATGCGACGGCCGTCGGCGAACACGTACTCGTCGGCCTGTTCGCGCACCCCCCGGTCGACCGAGACCGCGAGGGAGTCGAGGGCGTTGAGGTCGATCTCCAGGTCGAAGTGGCCGGAGTTGGCGAGGATCGCCCCATCGCGCATCGACTCCAGGTGCTCTCGACGGACCACGTCGCGATTCCCGGTGGCGGTGACGAACACGTCGCCGAGGTGGGCCGCGACGTCCATGGTGGTGACCGTGTACCCCTGCATGACGGCGTCCAGGGCCTTGACCGGATCGACCTCGGTGACGAACACGTTCGCGCCCATGCCGCGGAAGCGTTCGGCCAGGCCTCGGCCGCAGTAGCCGTAACCGGCCACCACCACCGTGCGTCCGGCCAGCAGCGTGTTGGTGGCGCGCAGCACCCCGTCCACCGTGGACTGCCCTGTGCCGTAGCGGTTGTCGAACATCCGCTTGGTACGGGTGTCGTTGACCGCGACCATCGGAAGTCGCAGCTCCCCCTCGGCGCTCATCCGGCGCAGCCTGATCACACCGGTGGTGGTCTGTTCACAACCGCCCAGGACGCCCTCCAACAGGTCGGGCCGGTGGCTGTGCGCCGTGTTGACCAGATCGCAGCCGTCGTCCAGGAGCAGATGGGGGCGGGACTCCAGGACGGTGACCAGGTTGCGGTCATAGGCGGCGGTGTCCATACCGGCCCAGGCGTGCACCGCCACACCGTACTCGGCGACCAGGGCGGCCGCCGTGTCGTCCTGGGTGGACAACGGGTTGGAGGCGGCCAGCCAGACCTCGGCGCCCCCGGCGCGCAGGACGCGGAGCAGGTTCGCCGTCTCGGCGGTCACGTGCAGGCAGGCCGCCAGGCGCAGACCGGCCAGGGGGCGTTCGGCCGCGAAACGTTCACGGACGCTGCGCAGCGCCGGCATGGAGCGTTCGGCCCAGGCCACACGGCGGACCCCGGCCCCGCTGAGGCCGAGGTCCGCCACCTCGTGTGAGGGGAGTGTCATCTCCGGAGGAACTCGCCTCTCAGTAGCGGTAGTGGTCCGGCTTGTAGGGACCGCTCACGTCCACGCCGATGTAGGCGGCCTGCTCCTTGGTGAGGCGGGTCAGCTTGACGCCGAGCGCGTCCAGGTGCAGACGGGCGACCTTCTCGTCGAGGAGCTTGGGCAGCGTGTAGACGCCGGTCGGGTACGCGTCGGTCTTGGTGAACAGCTCGATCTGCGCGATGACCTGGTTGGTGAAGCTGTTGGACATCACGAAGCTCGGGTGACCGGTGGCGTTGCCCAGGTTGAGCAGACGGCCCTCGGAGAGCACCAGGACGGACTTGCCGTCCTCGAAGGTCCACTCGTGGACCTGCGGCTTGATCTCCTTCTTGGAGATACCGGGGATCTTCGCCAGGCCGGCCATGTCGATCTCGTTGTCGAAGTGACCGACGTTGCCGACGATCGCCTGGTGCTTCATGCGCGCGATCTGGTCGGCCATGATCACGTTGAAGTTGCCGGTGGTGGTGATGAAGATGTCACCGGTCTCCAGCACGTCCTCCAGGGTGGCGACCTGGAAGCCGTCCATGGCCGCCTGGAGGGCGTTGATCGGGTCGATCTCGGTGACGATGACGCGGGCGCCCTGGCCGCGCAGCGCCTCGGCCGAGCCCTTGCCGACGTCGCCGTAACCGCAGACCACGGCGACCTTGCCGCCGATGAGGACGTCGGTGGCGCGCATGATGCCGTCCGGCAGCGAGTGGCGGATGCCGTACTTGTTGTCGAACTTGCTCTTGGTGACGGAGTCGTTGACGTTGATCGCGGGGAAGGACAGGACGCCGTCACGCTGCATCTCGTACAGACGGAGCACACCGGTGGTGGTCTCCTCGGTGACGCCCATGATGCCCTCGGCGATGGTCGTCCACTTGCGGGCGTCCTTCTTCAGGCTCTCCTGGAGAAGCGTGAGGACGACCGAGAACTCCTCGCTGTCGGCGGTCGCGGGGTCCGGGACCACGCCGGCCTTCTCGTACTCGGCGCCCTTGTGGACGAGCATCGTGGCGTCGCCGCCGTCGTCCAGGATCATGTTGGGACCCTCGGCACCCGGCCAGGTCAGCGCCTGCTCGGTGCACCACCAGTACTCCTCCAGCGTCTCGCCCTTCCAGGCGAAGACCGGGACGCCCTTGGGGTCGTCCACGGTGCCGTCGGGGCCGACGACGACGGCGGCGGCCGCGTGGTCCTGGGTGGAGAAGATGTTGCAGCTCACCCAGCGGACCTCGGCGCCCAGGGCGACGAGGGTCTCGATGAGGACGGCGGTCTGCACGGTCATGTGCAGCGAGCCCATGATGCGGGCGCCCTTGAGGGGCTTGCTGTCCCCGTACTCGGCGCGGGTGGCCATGAGACCGGGCATCTCGTGCTCGGCGAGGCGGATCTCGTCGCGGCCGAACTCGGCCAGGGAGAGATCGGCGACCTTGAAGTCGAATGCCATGCGTTCCTCACTCGTCAAGTCGTGGTGGCGACCTTGATTCTAGGCCCGTGCCCCGGCGCCGGTCACAAACTTGACAACAGGGCGTCAGATTGATCCCGTGCGACCGTCCGGGTGGGTTACAGTCACACGCATGGCCGCCCGCGACGACGTCTTCACCGCTTCCGGCACCGAATCCGCCCCGGTGCCGATCTCGGCGGCCGCCGAACGGGTCGGCGGAACGGCCCGGATGCTCCGTTATCGGGAGGCTCTCGGTCTGCTCCCCCGTACCCAGGACCCGCCGACCGGGCGCGGCCATCGGCACCGCCGTTTCACCGAGGAGGATCTGCGGACCATAGAGGTCGGGCTGGAGCTGGAGCGCGAGTTCGACATCCCTCCGGCCGCCCTCTCCTTCGCTCTGCGCGTTCTGGCCGAACCCGAGGTGCTGGCACGGGTACGCGCGCACGGGGAACGTCTGGGCCGTCTCACCGCCGCTCCCACCCGGGCTCTGGACTTCGAGAAGGAGAAGGCGATGCGCCTCCTCCGCACCAGGCGTCCCGTACCGCCGAGCGCTTCGAACGTCCCGAAAACCCCATAGGTCACGTACGCATCAGCAGTCTCGAAAAACCCGTTGGCCCCCTGGGAATACCTCCTTCACAGAGGCCCCAGACCAACCGTTCGGCATGTTTTGGCAAACCGTCGACGGGCTACGTGAACACACGTGAACAGCCGACTCGTCGCCCCTGTCCCGGAGGCCCTCCCGGACCGCGTGCGCGCAGAACTCACGGACGTCGACCGCCTCAGGGAGATCTGGGCCAGACGTCTCCAGCGCAACCCCCTGACGGAGCGCACCGCCGCCAGACGCGCCCTCACCCACGACCGGGTCCAGGAATGGGGCGGCGGCCCCGAGCTCGCGGAACTGCTGCTGGCCGCCCCGGCGGGGGCCGAACCGCCTCTGACCGGCCCTTACGTGGCGACCCTGGCAGGACGGGCCGCGGGACTCCCGCCCTCTCCGCGCACGTCCGGCGCCCCCTTGACCAGCGAACACACCCTGGCCCTCGCCGAGGCCGCGGGGATCACCGCCCACCCGGTGGTCCGCGCCGCCCACGCCTACGCCGAATGTGTCCGGCTCATGAACGAACTCGACGGATCCGAGAGCGAGGGCGAGGCTCTCCACGCGCTGCCGTGGGCCCTGGCCTCCCGGGTCCTTCAGCGCGCCGACCACCCGCCCCTGCTGCTGGATCCGCGCACTCCCCCACCGGTGTTCCGCAAGGGAGAGGATCCGGAGGAGCACTTCGCCGC
This sequence comes from Nocardiopsis alba DSM 43377, assembly GCF_000341225.1. Lineage (GTDB taxonomy): Bacteria > Actinomycetota > Actinomycetes > Streptosporangiales > Streptosporangiaceae > Nocardiopsis > Nocardiopsis alba. Next base: position 90,611 of record NZ_ANAC01000005.1, on the reverse strand, counting down.
GCTGGTCGCGCACTTCGCCCGTCTGGTGATCGAGGCACTGCGTCGGGAGATCGGTTGGAGCCCGGGGAACCTCCCCATGACGGGTGGCCGTGTACCGCCCTTGGCCGTCGCGACCCGCCGACGTGTCATGGAACACGTCCGTTCCCGGAGCGCCCCGGTCGAACTCCTCCTGCGCGCGCTGGACCCCGCCGCCCGGGCCGCCGTCTCCTCCGAGGACGGTGAGAAGGACACGGATCGCGACGCCGTCCCCCCGCCCCGCAGACCGCTCACCCACGGGGCCGCCCAGTGGTGGACCCGCATGGAACTGGTGACGGAAGGGGCGATCCTGAACCTCTACGTGATCGTGCAGGAGGTGGGGGACCCGCCCTCGGGTGTGCTGGCGGTGACCGCCGACACGCACCTGACCATGCCCGACGGTACCCGGCGGGCGTGGGAGACCTCCGGCGGCGACAGTGTCACCGTGTTGCCGAGCGACTCCGCAGACGACAGGTGGCCCCGGATCCGCGAGTTGGTGGACGAGGCGATCTCCCGCGCGGTGGACGAGCTCACACGGGTCTGACCACCGGACGCGTGGACGCCCCGATCAGCCGCTGAGAGCCAGGATGAGCAGGAGCAGCATGAGGATGACGATGGTCATGAGCACGAGCGGGATCACCCAGCTCTGCTGGAGCACCGAGTCCTTCCCCCGCTGCTGCGGATAGCCGCCCTGGAAGGTCTGGTCGGGGCGCACGGCCCCGGTCGTCATCGGGTTCCCGCCGTGCTGCGGCATCTGCGGCCGGTGTCGGTAGGCGGGCATCCCGGGGCGCGGGTCGGACATGCCCGGGTGCCCCGCGTACCCGCCCTGACGGGGATCCGAGCTCATGGGGTGCCCCATCTGCCCGGGGCGCGGGTCCGACATGCCCGGGGCGCCCAGGCCCGGGGTCGGGTTGGAGATCGCGGGGTTCTGGCCCGCCCTCGGGTCGGAGACCCCCGGCGGATAGCCCATACCGGGGTGTCCACCGGTCTGCGGATACTGGACCTGCGGCAACCGCGCGCCGTTCAACAGACCGGTCTGGGCGACCTGTTCACCCTGCCGGAAGGCGTCCGCGGTGTCGGCGTCCTCGGAGTCGTGGCCGAGCAGCCGCATGAGCAGCCGCTGGGCGTTCGGACGCCGGGCCGGGTCCTTGTCCAGGCAGGACTCGACGATGGGGCGCAGGGCCTCGTCGATGCCCTCCAGGTCCGGCGGAGCGCTGACCACGCGGTGCACCACGGCCGGAACGGTGTCGGATCCGAACGGCGCCCGCCCCGTGGAGGCGAACGCGATCACGCAACCCCACGCGAAGATGTCGCACTTGTCGGTGATCCCACGCCCCTCGATCTGCTCGGGGGCCATGTAGGAGGGCGTACCGACGATCGAATTGGTCATGGTGGCGGTGCCGTCGTCGACCCGGGCGATACCGAAGTCGATGACCCGGGGCCCGTCCGGACCGAGCAGTACGTTGCCGGGCTTGAAGTCACGGTGGACGATGCCGGCCTTGTGGATCGCCACGAGCGCGGTCGCCGTGGACACGGCCAACCGCTGGAGCGCCGCCCCGCGCACCTGCTTGCCCTTGGCGACGGCCTCCTGTAGGTCCTTGCCCGGCACGAACTCGCTGACCACGTAGGGCGGATCACCGTCGAGCCGGGCGTCGATGATCGCCGCCGTGCAGAAGGAGGCGACCCGCTGGGCGGCCCGGACCTCCTTCTCGAACCTCTTGCGCAGATCGGAGTCCTGCGACCACTGGTCGTTGAGGACCTTGACCGCGTACTCCTCCCCATCGGCGTCCTCGGCGAGGTAGACGACACCCTGGCCGCCCTTCCCCAGACGTCCGGTCACGCTGTATTCACCGAACGATGAGGGGTCGCTCGGCAGTAGCGATTCGGGACCGGGCATCGGTGTCCTCCTGGGAGGTCGTCACGGGCTGGGGGCAAGACCAGAGTACGGGCAGGCAACGTCGATCACGCCACGCGCGGGCGACCGGAGCCCACTGAGGGCTCCGCCCGCGCCGACGTACCCCCTATGACTGTCGGAACCGAAGGAACGTTCCATTCCGGACCCGACCTTTTCGGTCCCGACCCGTCGCCCTCTAGGAGATCTTGCGCGCCTCGTCGACGAGCAGGACCGGAATACCGTCCCGAATCGGGTAGGCCAGGCCGCTCTCGTCGCAGACCAGCTCGTCCGTCTCGGGGTCGTGACGCAGCGGGGCCTGGCTCTGCGGGCAGGCCAGGATCTCCAGCAGCCAGCCGTCGATCTTCGTGCTCATGGTTCTCGTTCCTCGTGTGATGGCCTCGTGTGAGGCGGGGTCAGGCGCGGACGATGTCCAGGACCTCGTCGCGAAGGCGCGCCACCTCGTCGTCGTCGGCGGCCTCCACGTTGAGCCTCAACAGCGGCTCGGTGTTGGAGGCTCGCAGGTTGAACCAGGCCCCGCCGGGCAGGGTGACGCTGAGGCCGTCGAGTTCGTCGACGGTGACACCGTCACGTTCGGCGAACGCCGAGCGTACCGCCGCCATACGGCCGGGGGCGTCGGCGACCTTGGAGTTGATCTCGCCCGAGGCCGCGTAGCGGGAGTACTCCTCCGTGATCCGCGAGAGCGGGCGGTCGCCCGCCCCCAGGACACGCAGGACGTGCATCGCCGCGAGCATACCCGTGTCGGCCCGCCAGAAGTCCCGGAAGTAGTAGTGGGCGGAGTGCTCACCACCGAAGATCGCACCGGTCTCGGCCATGGTCGCCTTGATGTAGGAGTGACCGACGCGGGTGCGGACGGGCCGGCCGCCGCGCTCGGCGACGATCTCGGGCACCGCCGCCGAGGTGATGAGGTTGTGGATGATGATGGAGCCCGGCTCGCGCTTCAGCTCCTCGGAGGCCACCAGAGCGGTGACCGCCGAGGGCGAGACCGGTTCGCCGCGCTCGTCGATGACGAAGCAGCGGTCGGCGTCCCCGTCGAAGGCCAGGCCGACGTCGGCACCGGTCTCGCGGACCTTCGCCTGGAGGTCGACCAGGTTGTCCGGGTCCAGGGGGTTGGCCGGGTGGTTGGGGAAGGTGCCGTCGAGTTCGAAGTAGAGGGGCACGATCTCCAGCGGCAGCCCCTGTTCCAGAACGGCCGGGACGGTGTACCCGCCCATGCCGTTACCGGCGTCCACCACGACCTTCAGCGGACGGGAACCGGACAGGTCGACCAGGCCGCGCAGGTAGTCGGCGTAGTCGGACAGCAGGTCCTTCTCCGTCACCGTGCCCCGGGGGCCGTCGTACTCGGGCACACCCTGCTCGGCGAGGCGGCGGATCTCGTCCAGACCGGTCTCCGCGCTGATCGGCGCCGCGCCGGCCCGGCACATCTTGATGCCGTTGTACTCGGCGGGGTTGTGGCTGGCGGTGAACATCGCGCCCGGAAGGTCGAGGGCGCCCGAGCCGTAGTAGAGCAGGTCGGTGGAGCCGAGCCCGGCGAACACCACGTCGACGCCCTGGGAGGTGACCCCGTCGGCGAAGGCGTGGGAGAGATCGGGAGAGGAGGGTCGCATGTCGTGGGCGACCACCACGGCAGGGCCTTCGACCACGCGGGCGAAGGCCGCTCCGATCGCTCGCGCGATATCGACGTCGAGAGTGTCCGGAATCACACCTCGCACGTCGTATGCCTTGAAGATGCTTCCGAGGTCAGCCACGTCTGCTCCGGCCAGGTCGGTTCTGCCACGAGTTCGGTCCAGCGCCCGAAGGTTCCGGGCGCCGTACAAAACTAGCAAGGGAAGACCGGCCGGCCCCACGGGCATCGCCCGGAGAGGTTCGTGCCGCGCGACGTTCGAGGCCGTGCCGCTCAGGGCATGCGCGGATCGCGGTGATCGTCGCGTTCGGACCTGACCACGCGCAGATGGCCGCGGCGCATGGTCTCCCGACCTTCTCCCACGGGCTCCCCCGGGGACGACTCCGGACGCGCCGGCGGCCGCGCCGCCTCACGTACGGCGTCGGCGAGGGCCTCCAGGTCATCGCTGCCGGGACCACCGCCCGACGTCTCGACCGGAAGCCGGACCACCTCCCAACCGCGCGGCGCGGTCAGCCGCTCGGCGTGCATGGCGCACAGATCGTAACAGTGCGGTTCCACATAGGCGGCGAGCGGGCCGAGAACGGCCGTGGAGTCGGCGTAGACGTACGTGAGCGTGAATACGGCGGGCTGCCTGCACGCGGTGCGGGAACAGCGTCGAACATGGCTCACAGCGTTCGACTGTATGCCTTTACCGAAGGACACGCCAGCATCGTCCCATGAGCCGTATGTTTTCGGATGCCCGTTCTTTACCCGGAAGTGGTCGAAGAGCCGTCCCGCGGCTTCGACACCGCCCGAGGTCCCTCCCATAACGGGGCTACGCGTCCGGCCTCCGATGGCTTAGTCTCGAAGTGTGCGACGAGTGCGCCTTTCCAGTGGCCAACCAGACCGAGTGCGGCGCCGGGACCGCCGCGGCCGAGGCATCCGCGGTCCTCTCGTGCCCTCTGACCTGCCGGTGTTCCGCAGCCGAGCCCAGGCCTTCGACGACCTTGTCCTGGACGCCGTCGAACGCCTGGAACGCCTGTGGGCACGCGAGCTGGCGAACGTGGACTTCCTCGTCGAGGACGTCCCCCCGTTGCCGCTCCATCGTGATCCCTCCGAAACGATCCCCTTCTCCCGTTTGGAGACCAACCCCACAGGGCGGGCGAGGATCGTCGTCTATCGACGCCCGGTGGAGATCCGCACCAAGGACCCCGACGAGATGGCCCTCCTCGTCCACGAGGCGGTGGTCGAGGAGGTGGCCAACCTGCTCGGAGTGGAACCGGAGTCCGTCGACCCCGAGTAGGGGTGGTGTTCGCTTCGGGCCTCCGCCGGCGCTTCGGGTGATGTCCGGGGTGAGATGAAAGATCACCTGCCGGTCACCACAGGGGGTCGAGGTAGGAGACCGCGGGTCGGTCACTCGCCGGGGACCAGGCCGGTCATGCTGTCGCGGACGATGGGCAGCCGCACCTCGATGGGGGCGGGCGGGACGGGCATGACGCTGACGCCGGGGTCGGATCGCAGGACACGGGCCGCGTACACCGGGCCGGAACCCTCCAGGAGCTCCAGCCGGATCGTGTAGCCGTCGTCGGGGTCGATGCCCGTGGGCGGGCCCCAGCCCTCGGTCTCGGTGTCGAAGACGTGGGTGGTCCCGGCCGTCACCTCGGCGCGTACGGCGTCGCCCATGCTGCCGTCGGCGGCGATGGGGGTGGCCACGATCCGGGCGTCGCTCTCGGGGGCGCCCAACATCAGTTCCACGTCGAGACCCTCGGGCATCTCGGGGATCACGGCCGTGACGTCGAGCGGCCATGAGAGCGGTTCGACCGCGGACGTGTAGGCGGTGTCCACGACGTCCTTGTCGTCGCCGTCCACCTCGGTCTCCTCCACGATCACACCGGCGACGATCGGAGCGTCGGCCTCCAGCACGACCGTCCCCGGGAGTCCTCCCAGGGCGCTCTCCAGACTGGCCCAGGCGGAGGCGGCGGGCGGGACGTTCAGGACGATCGGCTCCTCTTCGGAGGCCCCGTCCCCCTCTTCCTCGTCCCCGATATCGGGGATCACGCGCGCACGGACCTCGACGGGTGCGTCTCCGGGGGCGGCGACGATGAGCCGACGGGTCCCGTCCCCACCGGGGACTCCCGGGACGACGTGCTCGGTGTCGGGCGCCCGGGTGGGCGGAACCCAGTCGGTGTGGCCTTCGGCGTGCTCGGCGAGCAGGGAGGCGGCGACCCGTCCGGTACTGGTCCGCACGTGGACACCGACGGAACCGGTGCTCTGGACCAACTCGGTGACGTCGAGGGTGGTCGACTCCCCCGCGCCCAGGTCGATCCCCCGGCTCTCCGGCGAGTACGAGGGCCCCTCCGCGGTATAGAGGTCGACGCTGACGGTGGCCCTGAACTCCTCGGGATTGGTCAGGTGCACGGTGAGGGTGTCGAGTTCGACCTCGTCGATCCCACCGGCCCCGGGCACGGCGAACCAGGTGCCGATGGCCGGTTCGACGCAGCGGACCTCGGTGACGGCGTCGTCGGTGAGAGTGATCTGGGCGGCGTCGAGGCCGGAGGCGAGCGCCCCCTCGGCACGCAGGGCGGTGGGCAGGACCGCGTCGCCGACGTCGGCCCGCCAGATCCTCCCGGGTTCGGTGAGCTCGTCGGCGAGGAGGTCCCTGCGTTCCTCGGAACCGCCGTCGTCGGTCTCGTCCTCCCGGTCGGAGCCGCTCGCGTCCTCGTCGTCCTCGTCCCGTTCGGGGGCCCGGCTGACGGGGACGGCCCACAGTTCCCCCTCGTCGTCGCGGCCGACCCTGGGGGCGAAGGCCGCCACCGAGCTCTCCGCGTCGCCCGAGGTCTCGTGGGGCGCGGGACACACGCGTGAGGCCAGTTCGGGGCGCAGGGTGCCCGCCTCCCTCACCCCCAGCGAGGGGGTGAGGGGCCGCAGCCCGAACGCGAGCCCGAACAGGGCCAGCAACGCCAACGCGACCAACCCGAACAGGGCGAATCGGTTCTCGACGATGAGCCGCACGGCCTACCCCTCCCTCGTGTCGTCGTTCTCCGGCCGCTCCGGTTCGCGCGGGGAACCGGCGCGGCGTCGGCCCGTCGCCCGGCGCCTACCGGCCTTCCGGCCCCCTCGTTCGGCGCGACGTCGGCCGCGTACCGCGGGGATGGAACCGGTGGTGGTCGGCTCGTCCGCCGACCGTTCCGCGGCGGGTCGGGCGGTCCCTTCGTCCGCTCCACGATCCTTCGTCCCGGTGCCCTCGTCCCCCGGTACGGAGTCGTTCTCCGGCACGGGCTCCTCCGGCGCCGCGACGCCGCCCGTGGAGGGGGCCTCGGTCGAGGACCGTGCGCCTCCGCCCCGCCCTCGACGTCCTCGGCGCTGTGCGGGCCCCGCCCTGCGAGGGCGGCGGGGGCGGGGCATCGGTGTGGCCTCGATGAGTCGGCGTTCCTCCTCGGTGCGCACTCCCGGAGCGGCGAGCACGGACACGACGAGGAGAAGGAGACCCTGGGTGATCACCCAGGCGGTGTGCACCGGATCGGAGTGCCTGATCAACAGCTCTCCGCCGTCGACCGGCAGCTCCCAGGCCTGGGTGCCGTTACCGGTGTCGACCGGGGACAGCGCGACCCCGTCGAGGGTGGCCCGCCAATCGGCTCCGGCGGGTTCGGCCAGGGCCAGGAGCCGACCGGTGTGCCCCGGTTCCAGCGTGGCGGTGAACTCGTCGGCGTTCCCATCGACCACGAGGGCCTCGGCCGTGGTCCCGTCCTCGGAGACCACGCGCAGTTCCCCGGTGGGCTCCGCGATCCGCCAGAGGCCGTAGTGGTCCGACAGCGACTGTCGTCCCAGGCCGGGGGTCCCGTCGAGAGTGTCGACCATGGTGGCGTCGGAGGGCGCACCCAGTTCGGGGCGGGGGTAGAGCACGTACTGGACGCCGTGGTCGAGAAGGGTCACCAGCGGGTCCCCGCCCCGACCGGCGGCCAGTTCGGAGACGGCCCGGTCCATGGCGACGCGGGTGTCGGGCGGCGGCATGACGCGCTCCTCGCCCAGACGCGGCTCACGTCCGCGCACCACCACGTAGTCGACGCTCCCGTCCTCTCGCGGGGTGACGACGAGCGTGCGCGGACGTGTCCCGTCGGAGCTGACGCTCTCCAGAGCGCCCGGGACGGTGGGCGCGGCGTTCGCGGTGAGCGGGCCGTCGACGCCCTCCCACATCCACATTCCGGCGGCGGAGAGGGGCGTGGCCAGGGCCAAGGTCGCCACGCCCACGGCGAAGCAACGTTCGAGCCCCCGCCTCCACCGCCCTCCGGTGGTCGTCTCGCGCGCGCTCCCCCACTTGATCATGTCGCCGAAGGCGCGGGCCGCCGTGGCGGCGGTCAGGAGTACGGCGGTGGCGGCGAAGGCCAGCGCGACACCGGGCCAGACCTGGGCGGGCGGTCCCCCGTAGTAGGGCTCGATCACGATCCGGCTGGTCACGATGGCGATGAGCAGCCCGAACAGGGCCAGAGACCATCCCGCCGCGACGAGCATCCGGTTGCGGAGCAGCAGCAGGGAGCACAGGGCGGCGGCGATGAAGCCGGACGTCACCCAGAAGGGCGGGGTGCCGGGACCGCCCGGGGAGAGCAGGAGCAGTTCGCCCGGGGTGGCCCCCGGATCGGACAGTTCGGGCCGGTGCAGCCCGGCCTCCAACAGCCATAGTCCGGGGTGCAGCAGCAGTTCCAGGGTCCACGGCATGAGCAGCACGATCGGCACGGCCAGGGCGATCGCGATACTGACGTAGACGCGACGTCCCAGGTGGCCGAAGGCGGCCGCGACCAGAACCCCGGTGACCAGGCACAACAGCCACACGAGCGGCACGAAGGCGGTGGCCACCGTCAGGACCAGCCCCAGCCCCCAGGCGGCTCTTCGTGAACTCTTGGGCGGCATCGACAACAGCCGGACCAGGAGCAGGCCGAGCACCGGCAGCAGGGCGTGGACGAGCGCGGTGCCCAGGCGTCCCTGGGCGACGGCCCCGGTGGCCATGGGCATCAGCGCGTAGGCGCCGGCCATCCACAGTCGGGCCGGGCGATAGCGCAGGACCTCGCGGGCGAGCAGATAGGCGGTCGACCCGGCCAGGGGGACACAGCCCAGCAGGATCACCATCACCGCGAGCCACGGTTGGCCCAGGGTCAGGGTGGACAGCAGAGCGATCAGACCCACGTAGGGCGGCACCGGACCATCGGCTCCCACCCCGCTGTCGGGATGGGCGGACAGGTACAGGTGCCACAGGTCGAACGCGTTGCCCGCGACCGGTGGAAGCGCGCCCCCGGCGAGCAGGGTGCCGAAGAACAGAGAGCGCTCGGCGATGATCGTGACCACGGTCAGACCGATGACCAGCAGCACCCCGGGGCGGAGGATCACGCGCCGGAAGAACGAGGTGGAGTCGTCGACCACTCCGTCGTCCTCGCTCGGGGCCACGGTGACCGCCTGGTGTCGGCCGGCGGTGTCTCCGACGGGCTCCCCGGTGAGCAGCCCCGTGACGGCGTCGGCGAACTGCCGCATGGCCACGCCCCGGGCCAGGAAGGGGCGGATCGCGCTGTAGGTGCGTCTGCGGTCGCGGCGACGCCGGAACCGGGCCCGGGCCAACCGGAAGGGCCTCCCGTAGACCAGGGTGATCGCGGCCGCCTCGTCCAGGGCGTTGGCCGGCTGCTTGATCAGCAGGTACATGATCACGCGCAGCAGGGACCCCACCGAGTTGCGCAACAGGGCGAACACCATGCCGCCCACCGGCAGGTTGGCGAGCAGGACGAACACCGCGTGCCGGCGGTCCACCCGACGCGGGTGGTTACGGGTGGCGGTGATCCTGCGCCGACGGCGGGCCGAGGCCTCCGCGTGGTAGGCGACGGCCTCGGTGACCAGGCGGACCCGGAGACCGGCACCGCCCACGCGCCAGCAGAAGTCGATGTCGTCGCGGAAGAGGGGCAGCGCCGGGTCGAACCCCCCGAGGCGTTCCCACACGTCGCGACGGATCAGCATGCCCGCGCTGGAGACGGCCAGCACCTGGCGGGTGCCGTCGTGCTGACCATGGTCGAACTCACGCTGTTCCAGACCGGTCTCGCGGCGACCGGCCCCGTCGATGGTGACGCCGGCCTCCACCAGGAGACGACGGTCGAACCAGTCGCGGAGCTTGGGCCCCAGCACGGCGGAGCGCGGGTCCTGGTCGGCCGCTTCCAGCAGCCGTTCGAGGGTGTCCTGTTCCGGGGTCAGGTCGTCGTGGATCAGCCAGATCCACTCGGTGGCGTCGTCGTCGAAGCCCCGAACCTCGGTGCTGGAGCGGGGGAGTTCGAGGGCCGCGCGGATCGCGTCGCCGTAGCCGGTATCGGCGGGCAGGTCGATGATCGCGTCGGCGGGCAGGTACTCCGCCAAGAGGTCGGGGCTGCCATCGGCGCTTCCGGTGTCCGCGGCCACGACGCGTTGGACGGGGTGGGACTGGGAGCGCAGCGCGGACAGGGTCTCCGGCAGCCAACGTGCGCCGTCGTGGGACACGATGACCGCGGTGACGACGTGGCGGGCGGAATCCAGGTCAAGCACGGCGGTGGCGGGTTCTCTCCGGGAGAAGGGGCCGGCCCTCGTCTACGGGGCCGGGGTGCGGCGCGGCCGGGGGGAACGACCGGTGAGAGCGTATGCGCGCCGGACACGGTTCGCGAGCGCGAACGCGGGACCTCACGATACGCCACCCGCGCCATTGCGGGGCTATTCGGGCCGGGGGGACCGAGCCGACCATATCGGAGCATTCACCGCTCCGGGGGTGGAGTGACCAATCCCTCCGAAGTCACGTGATCGCCGCCGAACATGAAAAAGCGCGCCCGGGCTCATCACCCGGACGCGCATCGCGACACTCGCCCCTAGAGCATGTCCGCCAGGAAATCGAAATCTCCCCCGGCGGCTTTCTTCAGCCTTCGGCGCTCGCGTTCGGAGAGTCCCCCCCAGATACCGAAGCGTTCGTCATGCTCCAGCGCGTATTCCAGGCACTCCGCCCGTACCTCGCACGACTGACAGACCTTCTTGGCCTCCCGGGTCGAGCCGCCCTTCTCGGGGAAGAACGCCTCCGGGTCCGTCTGCGCGCACAGGGCACGTTCCTGCCAGCCCAGATCTTCATCCGAGCCGTGCGCCAGCGGGATGACCTCGCTCATGCGCACCTCCTGTAGCCCCCCAATAGATGTCCCCGACCCTTTTCATCCCCCAGGTCAGGTGGAAATCCCACATTGGAATTACACGCGGGCGCATCACCAAGAGTCAAGCGCCCTACGTGGTAATCCACTGAATATCATGTAACGAACCGCCAACGGCAGGCCCGCGATGTCCGTTCTGTGGATTACCACGCAATTCACGTACCTTCCAAGGCGCGCGAGTGCGGGGCGAACCGAGGCGGGTCAGCGTCGGCCGTCGTTGCCGTACCAGTTCTGCTGATTGTCGGACCCGCCCTGTCCCTGCTGGTCAGAGCCGTAGCCGGCGCCGGAACCGTACTGGCTTCCGTACGTCCCACCACTCTGGTCCGACGTCTGCCCACCAGTGTTCTCATTGGAGTTAAAGAATGGTTCAACTCCTGGGGCGGCGGGGTTCTCCTGACCGGCCTGCTGCTGCGACTGGTCCTGGTACCACCCGTTCTGGATGGCTTCCTGCGCCTGCTGGTCCGCGCCGCCCTGAGCGTCGTAGGGCTGCTGCGGGGCGTACTGGGAGGGGTCGTAGGCCTGACCGTACTCGTTCTGCTGAGCGGCCCCCTGGCCGTACTGCTGACCATAGGCCTGCTGGGAGGCATCGGCCGTGTACTGCTGACCGTAGGCGTCGGCGCCGTAGGCCTGCTGCTGAGCGGAGTCCTGACCGTAGGCGGCCTGCTGGGCACCGGTGCCGTACTGCTGACCATAGGCCTGCTGAGCCCCGGTACCGTACGCCTGCTGCTGAGCCGCGGCGTCCTGACCATAGGCCTGCTGAGCGCCCGTACCGTACTGCTGCTGAGCGGCCTCCTGGCCGTACTGCTGACCGTAGCCCTGCTGGGCGTCGGTACCGTACGCCTGCTGCTGAGCCGCGGCGTCCTGACCATAGGCCTGCTGAGCGCCCGTACCGTACTGCTGCTGAGCGGCCTCCTGGCCGTACTGCTGACCGTAGCCCTGCTGGGCGTCGGTACCGTACGCCTGCTGCTGAGCCGCGGCGTCCTGACCATAGGCCTGCTGAGCCCCGGTACCGTACGCCTGCGGCTGAGCCGCGGCGTCCTGACTATAGGCCTGCTGAGCGCCCGTACCGTACTGCTGCTGAGCGGCCTCCTGGCCGTACTGCTGACCATAGGCCTGCTGAGCCCCGGTACCGTACGCCTGCGGCTGAGCCGCGGCGTCCTGACTATAGGCCTGCTGAGCGCCCGTACCGTACTGCTGCTGAGCGGCCTCCTGGCCGTACTGCTGACCGTAGCCCTGCTGGGCGTCGGTACCGTACGCCTGCTGAGCGCCGCTTCCGTAGCTCTGCTGGGCTCCGGTGCCGTAGGCCTGCTGCTGAGCCGCGGCGTCCTGACCATAGGCCTGCTGAGCGCCCGTACCGTACTGCTGCTGAGCGGCCTCCTGGCCGTACTGCTGACCGTAGCCCTGCTGGGCGTCGGTACCGTACGCCTGCTGCTGAGCCGCGGCGTCCTGACCGTAGGCCGCCTCCTGGCCGTAGGCCTGCTGCTGGGCGTCGGTCCCGTACGCCTGCTGAGCGGCGTCCTGGCCATAGGCCTGCTGCTGAGCGGCGGCGTCCTGGCCGTACACGGACTCCTGGCCGTAGACGGCCTGCTGGGCGTCCTGTCCGTACTGCTGACCGTAGACCTGCTGGGAGGCGTCTGCCTGGGCCGGGTAGCCGGGCTGGGCGAACGGCTGCTGCGTGCCCGTCGGGGACGGGAACTGCTGCCCGTACTGCGCCTGCTGCGGCTGCGCCCGCGGAACCACGGTCGGGTCGTTGAAGATCTTGATCAGGTAGAACCCGAAGAAGCCGAGCACCGCGCCCTGAGCCGCCCTGGACAGGAAGCCGGCGAAGGCGAGACCGCCGTTGTCGACCTCGATGAACCCGCTGATCAGCCCGATCAGGCAGAAGAGCAGACCGACACCGGCCAGGATCATCGTGGTCAGGACCACGGGGAAGGCGGACTGACGGGCCCGCTCACTGGTGAAGACCAGGACCACCGCGGCTACCAGAAGCAGCGTGACCGTGAGACCATAGAAGGAGTCTCCGGCCCAGTTCATGGACCGGGCGAAGCTTCCGCCGATCTCGCTCGCCTCGATGATGAGCCTGATGAGGCCCGAGAGCATCGTGACGCCCGCCGCTCCCAGCAGGACCCAGGCCCCGGGGAGGCGTAGGCGTTCCAGTGTTTCGTTGTTCAAGAGAGGTTCCCCTCTGCTGCTTCGCCGTCGCGTCGGAGGAAGCTTGGCATATCGTCGGACTGTCGGGTGAATCGGCTCGGCCGGGCACGGGCGGACACTGGGGACACCGAACGCGGAGCCGATGGGGTGGGATGGCGGCCGAGGCCCGAAGGTTCACCGACCTTCGGCACCGGATCGGACACGAAGGATCGCGCCCACCACGGGGCAGACGACCCATACACGACACCAGCCTGCCAGACTTGGGCGCATGCGGATAGTCGTACCGGCCGGCGGTATCGGCGGCGCGCGTTTCCTCCGCGGCCTCAAGGCCGCACTCGGAACGGACGCGTCGACCGGCCCCGACCAGGCCACAGACCACCAGATCACCGTCATCGGCAACACCGGTGACGACATCACCCTCTTCGGTCTCCGGATCTGCCCCGACCTGGACACCGTGATGTACACCCTGGGGGGTGGGATCAACGAGGAGCAGGGCTGGGGCAGGGCCGACGAGACCTTCACGGTCAAGGAGGAGCTCGCCGCCTACGGGATGAAACCCACCTGGTTCGGTCTGGGCGATCGGGACACCGCCACGCATATCGTACGTGCCCAGATGATCGCCGCGGGCTACCCCCTCTCCGCGATCACCGAGGCGCTGTGCGACCGCTGGCGCCCCGGCGTGCGCCTCCTCCCGATGACCGACGACCAGGTCGAGACGCACGTGGTCATCGAGGACGAGCGGGGACGACGGGCCGTCCACTTCCAGGAATGGTGGATCGAGCACCGCGCCGCTCTGCCCGCCGAGCGGATCATCAGCGTGGGCGCGGAGGACTCCCGCCCCGCCCCCGGCGTGATCAAGGCCGTGAAGGAGGCCGACCTCGTCCTCCTCCCCCCGTCCAACCCGGTGGTGAGCGTGGGCTCCATCCTCAACGTTCCCGGGATCCGCGACGCCCTGGTCGACAAGACCGTGGTGGGCGTCTCTCCCATCATCGGCGGCGCGCCCGTCCGCGGGATGGCCGACGCCTGCCTGACCGCGATCGGTGTGGAGACCTCCGCGGGCGCCGTCGCCGCACACCTGGGCTCGGATCTACTGGACGGTTGGCTGGTCGACGAGGCGGACGCCGGCACCGAGGTCGAGGGCATCGAGGTCCGTTCCCGTCCGCTGTACATGAGCGACCCCGAATCCACCGAGGCGATCGCCCGTGCCGCTCTGGACCTGGCGCTGGAGCTGCGCGGGGACGGGGGCCGATGAGCGTCGAACTGCGGATACGCGGTCTTCTCGGCATCCCGGAGGTCCGTTCGGGCGACGATCTCGCGGAACTGGTGGCCGAGGCCGTGGCCGGTTCCGGCCGGCCCCTCGTCGACGGGGACGTGCTCGTCGTCACCTCCAAGATCGTCTCCAAGGCCGAGGGACGTTCGGTCCGGATGGACCGCGAGGAGGCCATCGACGCCGAGACCGAGCGGGTCGTCGCCCGCATGGGGCGCACACGGATCGTGCAGACCCGGCAGGGGTTGGTGATGGCGGCGGCGGGAGTGGACGCCTCCAACGTCGAGCCGGGCACCGTTCTGCTGTTGCCCGAGGACTCCGACGTCTCCGCGCGGACCCTGCGGGCCGGAATCCTCGACCGTCTGGGCGTGCGCGTGGGCGTGGTGATCTCCGACACCTTCGGACGCCCCTGGCGAGAGGGGCAGACGGACGTGGCCATCGGGGCGGCCGGGCTGCGCGCGCTCCAGGACCTGCGCGGCACGACCGACGCCCACGGCAACCTCATGGAGGCGACGATCAACGCGATCGCCGACGAAGTGGCGGGCGCCGGTGAGCTGGTCAAGGGCAAGACCTCCGCGATACCGGTGGCCGTGATCTCCGGCCTGGGCGATCTGGTGACCGAGGAGGACGGTCCGGGGGCGGCCGAGCTCGTGCGGCCCGCCGACGAGGACATGTTCCGTTACGGGTCGCGTGACGTGGTCCCGGCCCGACGGACCGTACGCTCCTTCTCCGACCGTCCGGTCGACCCGGCCCTGGTACGTCGCGCGGTCGCCTCGGCGATCACCGCGCCGGCCCCGCATCACACCACGCCGTGGCGGTTCGTCCTGGTGGAGTCGCCCGAGACCCGCGAACGTCTGTTGGACGCGATGCTCCAGGCCTGGGTGGAGGACCTGCGCGGGGACGGTTTCACCGAGGAACAGATCGCACGACGGACCCGGAGGGGCGACGTCCTGCGTCGGGCCCCCTATCTGGTGGTGCCCTTCCTGGTCGCCGACGGGGCCCACCCGTATCCGGACGAGCGTCGTGCCGACGCCGAGCGGTCCATGTTCCTGGTCGCCATGGGCGCCGGGGTACAGAACCTGCTGGTGGGCCTGGCCATGGAGGGGCTCGGGTCGGCCTGGATCTCCTCCACGATGTTCTGTGCGGACGTGGTCCGCGAGGTGCTGGAGGTCCCGGAGGAGTGGCGTCCGATGGGGGCCGTGGCCGTGGGGTACGCGGCCGAACCGCCCAAGGACCGTCCGCCCCGTGATCCGGAGGACTTCGTCGTGGTGCGCTGAGGCTCCCACCCTGTGTGAACACGGACGACGCGCCGTACCGGCCCACCGGGCACGGGCGGCGCGTCCTCACGTCGAGTGGTCCCGCCGAGCGGCATGCTGGTGCGGTCGACCGACGGGAGGGGCCGGGTGAACGTCGAGGAGTATGTGATCGCCGCGCTGGTCGTGGTGATCGCGGTCATCGTGGGGCAGTTGATCTCCGGACGTATCCGCGTGCCCGGATCGGTGGTCCTGGTGATGGTGGGGATGCTCCTCGGAGTGATCCCGTGGATGCACTCCCTGTCGGTCAGCCCGGAGATCATCCTTCTGGTCTTCCTGCCCCCGCTGATCTACAACGCGGCGTTCTTCTCCTCTCCCAAGGACATGCGCGACCTGATGCGCCCCATCATCGTGATGTCGGTGGGGGTCACCCTGCTCACCGCCCTGGGGCTGGCGTCCGTCATCCACCTGTTGCTCCCCGACGCCGGGTGGCCGGCCGCCATCGCCCTGGGCGCGGCCATCGCCCCGACCGACGCCGTCGCCGCCTCGGCGATCCTCAAACGTGCCGGCACCCCGCGCCGCGTGCTCACCATTTTGGAGGGCGAGTCCCTCATCAACGACGGCGTGGCCCTGACCCTGTTCAGCCTGGCCTTGACCGCGATGGCCCATCCGCTCACCCCGGGAGACGCCCTCCTGGAGCTGGGCAAGGTCGTGGTGGGCGGGCTGGCCTATGGGGCCCTGATCGCCGTGCTGGTCGCCTGGGCCCGTGTCCGGATGCGCGACGCCTCCCTCCAGCTGATGACGGTGCTGGTCACCCCGTTCGTGGCCTACATCCCCGCGGAGATGGCCGGGTTCTCCGGGGTTCTGGCGGCGGTCGTGGCCGGCTTCTATCTGGGCACGCACGGCGAGGGGCTGCTGCCTCCCCGGGTCCGGTTGAACGGTCGGACCATCTGGACCGCCCTGGTCGGCCTTTTGGAGGCCACCCTGTTCGTCCTCTTGGGCCTGCAACTGGACGCGGTGGTGCTCGCCGTCCGCGAGAGCTTCGGCTTCGTGCAGCTGTTCCTGGTGGCCTTGGTGGTGACCGCCACGGCGATGGCGCTGCGCATGACGCTGATGCTGTTCGTCGTCCCGATCCAGAGATTCGTCCCGAAGATGCCGCTGGGGGTGTCGACCTTCCGAGAACGCGTCGCGATCGGGTGGAGCGGTATGCGCGGCGCGATCTCGCTCGCGATCGCCCTGTCGCTCCCGACGACGTTGGACGGACAGGCCTTCCCCGAGCGGGGCGCGCTCATCTTCATCGCCGGGGTGGTGGTGATGGGCACCCTGGTCGGCCAGGGCACGACCCTGCCGTGGGTGCTGCGCAGACTGGGCCTGACCGACGAGGGGACCCGGCAGAGGGAGTACCTGCGGGCCGAGTACGAGATGGGCTGCGCCGCGGTCCGCAAGGTCGACGAACTGTTCACCGAGGGCGACGTCGACGGTAGGACCGCCGACGCCATGCGCGAGCGTTACTCCATCCGGATCGGACAGGTGAAGAGCCTGTTGGAGGCGGAGGAGGAGAAGTCGGAGCTGGAACTGCACAAGGCCAAGAAGGGCCTCGAGAACCGTCGCGCGATCCACGAGCAGATCATCCAGTCGCGGCGGGACGCCCTGATGGACCTCTACCGTTCCGGCACGATCGACTACGACGTGTTCACGAGGCTGAACCAGGACATGGACATCCGTGACGGCGGAAGCGGCCAGTACGGGCTTTGACCAGCGGGGAAGGCGTTCCTGGTACCGGGTGCCCAAGAAAACCGCAAACTTTCCTTACCGTTTCCGTTGACGCACCCCGTCGTCAACTTTAAAGTTTCCTAACAATTACCGGCTCACGGAGCTAGGACCCTTCGTCCCCCCGCTCGACGAAAGGAGCACCCCCCGATGCTCACCTTCCGGAAGACCCGGCTCGCCCTCCTCGGCGGCCTCGCCGCGGTCGCCACCGCGCTCGTCTCCACCGGTGCCGCGGCCGCAGAGCCCGCCCAGGTCGAGAACACGCCCGACTCCGCGCAGACCCAACAGACCGAACAGTGGCTCACCGGCTACTGGCACAACTTCGACAACGGCTCCACCGTGATGCCGCTGTCCGAGATCCCCTCCGAGTACAACCTGGTGGCGATCGCCTTCGCCGACAATCACCCCCGGCTCGACGGCGGTATCACCTTCAACCTCGCCGAGTCGGAGCTCGCCGGTTACACCGACGCCCAATTCCGCGAGGACATCGCCGCCATCCAGGCCGAGGGCCGCAAGGTGATCATCTCCGTGGGCGGCGAGCTCGGTCACGTGAACGTCACCAACCCCACCCAGGCGCAGAACTTCGCCGACACCACCTACGAGCTCATGCAGGACTACGGGTTCGACGGCGTCGACATCGACCTGGAGCACGGCATCAACGCCGAGCACATGTCGAACGCGCTGCACGACCTCAGCGGCAAGGCCGGCTCCGACCTGATCGTCACGATGGCCCCGCAGACCATCGACTTCCAGAGCCCCACCGCCGAGTACTACAAACTGGCGGAGAACATCTCCGACATCCTCACCATCATCAACATGCAGTACTACAACTCCGGCTCCATGCTGGGTTGTGACGGCAACGTCTACCAGCAGGGCACACCCGACTTCGTCGCCGCCCTCGCGTGCATTCAGCTGGAGATGAACCTGACCCCCGACCAGGTCGGCCTGGGTCTGCCCGCCGTCTCCTCCGCCGCGGGCGGCGGATACATGGCGCCGAGCGGCGTCGTCTCCGCCCTGGACTGCCTCCAGACCGGCAACGGCTGCGGCTCCTTCTCCCCCGAGACCCCCTACGGTCAGATCGGCGGCGTGATGACCTGGTCCATCAACTGGGACGCCACCAGCGACTACGCCTTCGCCCGGACGGTCTCGGCCGCCCTGCGATAACCGACGAGAACACCCGCGGGACCCACACTCCCACCCGCGGTCCCACGCGGCCCCCTCCTCCCATCCCGGGGCCGCCTCCCCAGAGGGGCGGGACGCCATCCCCCGGCGTCCCGCCCCTTCTTCGCGCCTCCTCGGTCAGACCAGGGGGAGACGGGGGCGCAGGATGCCGGGGGCGACACCGTCGCTGGCCTCCGCCGCGCGCAGACGCTCCTCGGAGACCGGACCATACGTGGTGGTCCGCTGACGCAGCGGCCGGCCGGTCGGCTCCACCAGCGCCTTGATGTCACTGATCGTCTTGTACGAGCCCTGACCGGAGCCCGCCATACGGCTGATGGTCTCCTCCATGAGGGTGCCGCCCGCGTCGTTGACCCCGCCCTCGAGCAGCCGTCGGAACGTATCCTCGGCCAACTTGACCCACGAGCCCTGGATGTTGTCGATCCGACCGTGCAGGAGCAGCCGGGCCAGGGCGTGGACCGCCCGGTTCTCCCGGACCGTCGGGCCGGTGCGGGCCAGGCCGGCCAGGTAGATCGGCGCGCTGGTGTGCACGAACGGCAACAGGACGAACTCGGTGAAGCCGGGGCGCCCGTTGTGTTCGAGGGAGCGTTCCTGAAGGGAGCGCAGCAGCTTGAGGTGGGCGACCCAGTGGTGGGGGGAGTCCACGTGGCCGTACATCATCGTGGAGGTGGTGGGGATCCCCAGGTCGTGGGCGGTGGTGATCACCTCGATCCACTCGCGCGCGGGCAGCTTGCCCTTGGTGAGGATCCAGCGGACCTCGTCGTCGAGGATCTCCGCCGCCGTGCCGGGGATGGAATCGAGCCCGGCCTCCCGTGCCCGGGTCAGCCACTCGCGGATCGGCAGGTCGGTGCGGGCAGCGCCGTTGACCACCTCCATCGGGCTGAAGGCGTGGATGTGCATGTCCGGCACGCGTTCGCGCACGGCGGCCGCGATGTCGAAGTAGGCGGTACCGGGCAGGTCCGGGTGGATGCCGCCCTGCATGCACACCTCGGTGGCGCCGGCCTTCCACGCCTCCTCGGCACGGTCGGCGACCTGGTCGAGCGAGAGCGTGTAGGCGTCGGCGTCGGTGCGCCGCTGCGCGAAGGCGCAGAAACGGCAGCCGGTGTAACAGACGTTGGTGAAGTTGATGTTCCTGGTGACGACATAGGTGACGTCGTCGCCGACGGTGTCGCGGCGCACCCGATCGGCCAGGCCGGTGAGGGCTTCCAGGGCGTCGTCGTCGGCGTGCAGCAGGGCGAGCGCCTCGTCGTCGGAGAGCCCCGCCGGATCGCGTTCGGCGCTGCGCAGGGCCGCGGCGATCTCCGGGTCCGCGCGTCGGGGCACCGCTCCGCGGCGGTCGACCCCGGGGGCGAGCTCGTCCCAGTCCCCGTAGACCGCGTCGAAGTCGCCGCGCCGATCCTCGGTACGTCCCTCGG
The DNA here is from genome assembly GCF_000341225.1 of Nocardiopsis alba DSM 43377. Lineage (GTDB taxonomy): Bacteria > Actinomycetota > Actinomycetes > Streptosporangiales > Streptosporangiaceae > Nocardiopsis > Nocardiopsis alba. The sequence goes on along the minus strand of NZ_ANAC01000005.1, from coordinate 70,856 downwards.
AGTCGATGCCGGTGTGCAGGTCGGTGCGGCCGGTGGAGACCAGGACCGCCTCCGGCTCCTGCCAGGGGCGGCCCACCGGTACGGCGTCCTCGCGGGCCAGACCGGTGGCCGGATCCACCAGGGCGTCGATGTGTCCGCGCAGACGCGGGTCGACCCAGGGCTCGCCGGCCCGAATGTACTCGGGGTAGACGGTGAGGCGCTCACGCAGTGTGAAGCCCTGGGCGGCGGTGCGTTCGGCCAGATCGTCGATCTGCGGCCAGGGACGTTCGGGGTTGACGTGATCCGCGGTGAGCGGCGAGACGCCGCCCCAGTCGTCGATGCCCGCCCGGATCATGAGCGCGTACTCGTCCACTCCGCCGTTCTCGGCGCCGATGAGGTTGGGCGGGGCCTGGATGTGCGCCTTGGGGCCCATGACCAGACGGGTGACGGCGATGGTGGCGGCCATCTCCTCCCGTTCTGCGTCGGGACGGTGCATCATCGCGGTGTCCGGTTTGGCGCGGAAGTTCTGCACGATGATCTCCTGAACGCCGCCGTAGCGGCGGGAGACCCCGCGCATCGCGAAGATCGACTCGGCCCGGTCGGCGAGCGTCTCGCCGATGCCCAGTAGGAGGCCGGTGGTGAAGGGCACGCTGGAACGGCCGGCGTCCTCCAGGGCGCGCAGCCGGACGGCCGGATCCTTGTCGGGGCTGCCGTAGTGGGCCTGGCCCTTCTCTCTGAAGAGTCGGCGCGAGGTGGTCTCCAGCATCATGCCCATGGAGGGGGAGACCGACTTCAGGCGCTGGAGGTCGGACCAGGTGAGCACACCCGGGTTGAGGTGTGGGAGCAGCCCCGTCTCCTCCAGCACCATGATCGCCATGGCCCGAACGTAGGACAGGGTGTCGTCGTAGCCGCGGGAGTCGAGCCACTCCGCCGCCTGCCTCCACCGGTCCTCGGGGCGGTCCCCCAGGGTGATGAGGACCTCCTTGCAGCCCATCTCCGCGCCTTTTCGGGCGATCTCCAGAACCTCGTCCGGGGACATGTAGGGGGCTTCGAGACGGCCGGGGACCGTGGCGAAGGTGCAGTAGTGGCAACGATCGCGGCACAGGCGGGTGAGGGGGACGAACACCTTGCGGCTATAGGTGATCACGGCGCCTCGGCCGGAGGCCTCCAGGCCCGCGTCGCGGACCCGTCCGGCGTATTCGAGGAGGCGGTCGAGTTCCTCTCCTCGCGCGTGCAGGAGGGTCTCCACCTCGGTGGCGTCCAGGGTCTTGCCGTCTCGGGCACGGGCCAACGCCCTGCGTATGGACGATGCCGTGGGGGTGGGGATGGGGACGGGATCCGGCTCGTTCGCACCACTCATAGGTGCACCCTACGTTCCCGCCCCACCACGGAGACAGCCGCACCCGCCGTCGGATCGAGGGCGGATCCCGGGGCCGTCGAGGCCGGACGGATCCGCCCTGTGGACGAACGGAAAGGGAGGGGTCGCGCCGGTTAGGCTTGCGGGGTGCTGACTCGGCTGCGACACAACGTGTGGATCCGCCTTCTCCTCCTCGTGCTGGTGTGCGCCTGCGCGGGGCTGGCGTTGCACACCAACTGGACCCAGGCGCGCGGGGCCGTGACCGACCTCCCGCTCTGGGTGCCGCCCACCGCCGTCCTGGCCGGCATGGCCGGGTTGGCCGCTCAGATGCTCGCCTGGCGGTCGCTGCTGTCCGGGCTGGGCTCCCCTCTGCCACGTGCCGCCGCCGCGCGGGTGATGTTCGTCGGTCAGCTCGGCAAGTACCTTCCCGGGTCGGTATGGGCCTTCGTCGCCCAGGTGGAGCTGGCCCGGGACTGGAACGTGCCCCGCTCCCGCGGAGCCACGGCGACCCTGGTGGCGATCGCGGTGACGGTGTCGGTGAGTCTCGCGGTGGCGGCGGTGGCGCTTCCGCTGTCCTCCGTCGAGGCGGCCCGCCGCTGGTGGTGGGCGCTGGCCGCCGCCCCCGTCCTGCTCGCCTGCCTGCACCCTCGGATCCTGGGGCTGGGGCTTCGTGTCGCGGCCCGCCCCTTCGCCCGGTTCCGCGAGGTCGCCGAGGCCGGCCCCCTACGGATCGGCGGGGGCGCGGTGGCGGCCTCGGTCGGTTGGACCCTCGTCGCCTGGATCCCGCTGGGCCTGCACGTGTGGTTGTTGACCTGGGCCGTGGGCGGCGACGCCCTGCGTTCGCTCGGACCCGCGGTGGGCGCGTACGCGCTCGCCTGGACCCTGGGGCTGCTCGTGGTGTTCGCCCCGGCCGGGCTGGGCGTGCGCGAGGTGGTCCTGGTGGTGGCGTTGGCCCCGGTGGTGGACGCCGGAGCCGCGCTGATGGTGGCGGTGCTCTCCCGTCTGGTGATGACCGTCGCCGACGTGGGGTGGGCCGGACTGTCCCTGGCCCTGTCCAGAGCCCCGGCCGCCCCCGAGCCCGAGCCCGAACGCGCCTGACGCCTCACGACGGCCGGCCCCGTTCAGGCCTCCAGGAGGCGTTCGATGTAGGCCTTCCAGTACGGTTCGGCGTCCACCGGACGCACCCCGGCGCGCAGGCGCTCGGGGACACCCGGTCGGTAGAACTCCGCCAACACGCGCGCCAGGTCGGCGACGTCGTCGGGGGCGCACAACAGGCCGTCCACCCCTTCCCGGACGTGGTCGGCGAGCGCGCCCGCCCGGGTCGCGACGACCGGGAGCCCGTGTTCGTGGGCCAGCCACACGTTCTGGCTCGCGGTGGCGGCCCGGTAGGGCAGGACCATCGCGTCGGCCTCGGCGAACAGCTTCGGAAGTTCCTCGGCGGGGACGTACCCCTCGCGCAGATGGACCCGATCGACCAGGCCCAGTCTCCGGATCAGGGCGACCGTCTCCTCGGAACCGCCCCAGAACTCGCCCGCCACCGTGAGGGTCACGTCGCCGGGGACGCCCTCGGCCATGGCCCGCAGCAGCACGTCCACCCCCTTGTAAGGGCGGACGATCCCGAGGAACAGCAGGTGGCGTCGCTCGCCGGCCTCTCCCCCCGGATGCGCCCGCTCCCCACCGGTCTCGGGCAGGTGCGGCGGCATCGACGCGACCAGAGGACGGCGCCGCCCGAAGCCCAGCAGCCCCTCGGCGAGGTGGGCCTGCTCGTCGGTGTGGGTCAGGACCCCGTCGACCCGGCGCAGCAGAGCGCGGACGAGTGAGACGTCCACGGCTCGACGTTCGTGCGGCAGGACGTTGTGGCACAACACCACCACCCGGGCCCGTCGACCGCGGACCGAGCGCAGCCCGGCGAGGACGCCCAGGTAGGCGGGGACCTGGACCGGCGAGAACAGGGTGAGCACCACCAGGTCCTCCGAACGTGCCAGACGGCGGCCGGTGGCCCACCAGCCGTCCGGCCGGTACCAGGCCAGCGCGTGGCGGGTGTCGGCGAACGGCTCTCCCTCGGGGGCGGTGATGGTCTGCTCGCCCGGGTAGAGCGCCGAGGGGTACTGGGCCGCCCACGACTCGATCCGGGTCCGGTGTCCCGCTCCGGCCAGATGATGGGCCAGCTCGGTGGTGTGCCGTGCCCCGCCGCCCTTGTAGGGATGGGCCGGGCCTACAAGGGTGATCCGCGGGTTCACGGGTGCTCCCTGGAACGCACGATGAGGTCGGCCAACAAGGCGATCGCCGCGAAGATCAACCCGGTCATGAGGATCATGACGGTGTTGTTGGGGATGTAGAGCGGCTGTTGTACCTGGTCGTAGACGAACTTGACGGTCCCCAGCCCCAGGAGCCACAGCGCGGGCGGCATGAGCACCTTGAGCGGGTTGAAGTACATGACCATGCGCAGCACCTGGAGGATGTACCGGTAGGCGTCGCGCACGAAGTGGAACTTGGAGGTGCCCGCGCGCTTGGCGTACTCGATGGGCACGTACTCGACCCGATGCTGGTTGGACAGGAACGCCAGGGTGATCGTGGTGACGCAGGAGAAGCCGGGCGGCAGCAGTCGCAGGTAGGGGCGGGCCACGTCCCTACGGAACACCCGCAGGCCGGAGTTGAGGTCGGGGATCCTGGTGTTGGTGAGGCGTTCGGCGATCTTGCGGATCATCCACTTGGCCGGGACCCGCAACAGCTTGTGCGTCCCCATCTCCTGGGTGCGCGCCCCGACCACCTGGTCGATCTCCGGTGAGGCGTCGAGCCTGGCCACCAGTTCGGGGATGCGCTCGTTGGGGTAGCTCATGTCCGCGTCGGTCCACACGACGTACTCGCCGCGCGCCCGTTGGCTGCCGATGCGTCGAACGGTCCCCGCTCCCCCGTTGTGCCCGAAGGCCACCACCCGCATGTGCGGGAAGAGGTGTTCGACGTCGCGCAGCCGGGCCAGGGTGCCGTCGTTGGAGGCGTCGTCCACCGCGAGCAGTTCGTATCCGTATCCGGAGGCGTCCATGGCCGAGCAGATCCGCTTGACCTCGTCGACGACGTGCTCTTCCTCGTTGTAGCAGGGCAGGACGATAGTGACCCGTACGGAAGGGTCGTCGGTGTGCTCTTCGCTGTGGCTCATACGGTTCTTCTCGACGGGGCGGTCGGTGGCGGGTCCCCGGCACGGCGGTCGCCGTCGGGAACGGGAACGCGGTTCACTCCGGAGCCGGTGGGACGACGGTCCACACACTGCCCTGGAAGTCCCAGGAGCCGGTCGGGGGTGTCATGAGCGTACTCGGGTCCATGTCCGCGATCACGTGGAAGTGCCGCTCGGCGTCGGCCCCGTTCCCGGTGAGCTCGTCGAGCGTCGCCCACTCCGGTGCGGCGAGCACGGGGACGCGGCCACGTTCGTACACGGCGGCGGTCACCCGTTCGACGGCCTCGGGGCTGTGGTCGTTCAGGGCGGCGGTGGGGGCGCCGCAGACGTTGCGGATGAGCGGCATGTAACCACCCGCCATGCCGGAGTCGACCACGAGCACCGACGCCTTCGGCGGGAGCGAGGCGCACAGGCGTTCCGTCTCGGCGACCGTCCCCACGTCCTGGCGGTAGCCCATGATCCCCGCGGCCGAGGTGGCGGCGGTGGGGACCAGCAGGGAGGCGACGGCCCCGGCGACCACGACCGGGGGCAGCGACCGCATGAGGGACCGCTGTCCGGTGTTGCGGGCGACCGCCTCGCAGTAGCGGGTCAGCCTGGCCAGGAACCACAGGGCGAAGAGGATGAACGCCGGGATGACCAGCACGATCAGCCGTCGACTGGCCCAGGGGTGGTCGGGGGTGATGGCCGGACGCAGGAGCGTGGTGGTCACCGTCCACACCAACAGCATGGCGGGCAACATCCACCAGAGGTCGCGGCGCAGGGCGAGCCGCCTCAGGACGAGGGCCACGCCGAGGGAGGCGAACAGCACGGCGCCCAGCCCCACGTACCAGCCCACCCAGTACAGGCTCATGTCGTAGTAGGTGCGGCTGCCCTCGATCGGCAGCCCCTCGAAGCCTTGGACCGCCGCCACCCACTGGTCGGTGAAGTCGCTGCCGTGCCCGTAGTCCGGCCACAGCAGGGGTCGGACGGCGAAACCGACCATCACCAGGACGGTGACCCCCGCGACCGCGTCGGGCAGCCATCGGACGCGTTCGGTGTGCGGTGGTCCGTGGCGCCACAGGGCCGCGGTGAGTACGACCGTGGCGAAGACGACCCCTCCGCTGATGAGGAGCAGCGGGACCATGGAGTCCGACAGGTATTCCAGGTACGGGAGTGAATAGCCGTAGCCCGCGACGAGCCCGTACGCCACGCCGACGACGAGCCCTCCGAGCAGCGGGAGGGCCTGCCCCCTTCGCGCGACGAGCAGCAGACCGATGAAACCGATGACCGGGAGCAGATCGCGGATGGCGTCGATCCGCACCAGGACGCCGAGTCCGAACACCACGCCCGCGGTGGCCGCGAGGGTGTGGACCGCACTCCAACGATCCGTGAGGGCGCTGCGCCGGGACAGGGCGTCGAACGCGATCACCAGCCCGCCGAGCAGGAGGATCTGGGCGAGGGGCTCACTGTAGGTGAACCTGCTGACCCACTGTTGAGGCAGGCAGATCGCCAGTACCAGGGCGGCCAGGGGCGCCCAGCGCGCTCCGACCAGACGCGCGGTGAGCCCCGCGAAGGTGAGGACCCCGAGGGCTCCCAGGATCGGGGTGGTGACGAGCATGCCGTCGAGACCGCCGAGCCAGTAGCCGATCGAGAGCACCAGGGGCGCTCCGGCCATGAACTGGGGCCAGATGACGTCGTCGCGCTCGTAATGCGCCAGGCTCTGGTAGCTCAACGCGGGATCGTCCCCCGCGATCAGCTCCCGCTGCTGTGGGATGGGCAGGTGCCCGTATTCGGCGATCCACGTCGTGTACATGGCGTAGGACGCGGGATCCCTACGGATGACCAGGGCCTCGGCGTGGTAGGCGATCTGGACCGCGGCGAAGGCCACGGTGATCAGCAGGACCGCCACCACCGGCCACCAGGGGACGTCGTCCAGGTCGGGGACCAGTCGGGGCAGGAGGGCACCGGCGGCCACCACGGCGGGCAACCCCAGCACGAGGCCGATCATCGGGGTGAACCAACCGCCGACCAGAAGCGGAAAGGCGACGAGAAGCCAGGCGGAGAGGGCGATCGCGGGAAGCGCGGTCACGCGGGCGAGGAGCCGTCCGGGAAGCAGACGCATGGGGCAACTCTGACAGCTTCCGGCATCGTACGCACACCGATCGGCCTTCTCGGAGCGGCCATGACAAACACCCACACCCCCGGTCACCTCGGCCTTGTGGGTCGGGTCCGGGCGCCGGGAAAGTAGCATGAGCCCATGTCCGATTCTCCCGCGCCCCTGTGGCGTGCCCTCGTCGCCTCCGAGCCCTCCCGCCCGTTCGTGACCTCCTACGACGATCTCGGCGATCGGGTGGAGCTGTCGCGGGCGACCCTCGACAACTGGGTCTCCAAGACCTCGAACATGCTGGTGGACGGGTTCGGTACCCAGCCGGGCGACCGGATCGCGGTGGCGCTGCCCGTGCACTGGCAGTCGTTGGCGTGGGCGCTGTCCGCCTGGTCGGTGGGGGCCGCCGTGGTGCTGGAGGGTGACGGGGTCGCTCCGGGCACGGAGGTCGCGGTGACCGACGAAGGTCGGTTGGACGCGGCTCTGGACGGGGGCGCCGAGGAGGTCGTGGGCACCTCGCTCGATTCCCTCGGGATGCCGATGCGCGAGGTCCCGCCGATGGTCACGGACTACACCGTGGAGGTGCGCGGGCACGGGGACCACTTCCCGGCCTATCGGGTCTCCGCCGAGGAGCCCGCTCTGGAATCGAACGGTCGGACGTTCACCGGGGCCGAACTGGTGGCCGCCGGACGTGAACGCGCCCGCGCGTGGGAACTGGGAGAGGACGACCGGTTGGCGGTCGTGGTCCCCTCGGACGCTCCATTGAGCGCCCTGGGCGAGGATCTCTCGGTGCTCCTGGCGGCGGTGGTGTCCGGTGCCCCCTTGGTCGTGACGCCCGCCCCGGCCGAGGGCGAGCGGGAGCGTTTCCTCAAGAGGCTGAGCGCCGAGCGGGTGACCGTCCTGTTCGGTGAGGGCCTCGACGAGGATCTCCCCTTCCGGCGAGTGAGCTGACCGGCACCTCGAAAAGGGGCGATGGCCGGTTACGGACCTTTCCACCCATAGGTCCGCTCTGTTAGAACGACCCGGTGGACAACACGACCCTCATACCTCTCCTCATCATCCTCGTATGCGCCGGTTCCTTCCTCTATAAGGGGATACGCGGCTTCTTGGCCGCCTCCAAGGAGAACCGACGTGTACGAGAGCTGGACCGATCCGGTGTTCGCGCTCGCGGAGTGATCGCCGTCGTGCATCCGCTGGAACGCTCTCCCCACGGCCACCGGGTGACCGTGACCGTGGAGGGGGGCGACGGCCGCCGTTGGGAGGCCGTCGACGCATCGGGGCTGAACGGCTACCTGGTACGCGAGGGCACCCCGGTCGAGCTGACGTACGCCGCCGGAGACCCCCTGAACATCCGGGTGGAGCGCGCGGCGTTCCCCCTACCGCCCCAGGGCCTCTATCCCCTGTATCCGCACGGGCTCCCGAAGCCGCCCTCGCCGGTGTGGCCCCTGCTGTACGCGGTGGGCGGCGCGGCCCTCGTCCTGGGTGTCGGCGTCCTAGTTCTGAACGGGGGCGAGGCCGCGGGGAGGTTCGTCCCGCTCCTGTTCGCCGTCCTCGGACCGGTATTCCTCGTTCTCGCCGTCCGCGGCCTGATCCGTCGTGGTACCGGAGAGCGGAGACTCACCGCGGAGGCGACCGGGGTGGTCACCGACGCCTGGACCGAAGTGCGTCGGCGAAAAGGGAACAACGAGCGACACCGCACCTATCGAGTCCACCCGTTCACCCTCCACTTCCGGGCGGCCGACGGACGCGAGGTCCACCACCGTCATCCGGTCGCGAGCGGCTCCTTCGAACCGGTGGTCGACCAGCCCCTCCAGGTCCGCTACGACCCGGAACACCCCGCCGACCACGCTCTCGTCGGCCACATGAACGCGGCTCTGGGCAAGAGTGTCGCGCTGTTCTTCATCGGACTGGTGTCCACCGTCCTCGGGGTGGCGTTGACCTTCGTGTTCTGGTCGACGCCCCCGGTCTGATCCGCCCTCCCGACCGAACCCGGCCACCGGGTCGCGGTGTCACCGCCTCCTCCTCTTCTCACGTTCCTTCTCCCGCTCCGTCCTCCTCGCCTCCCGTGCCATCCGCTCCTCCCGGGCGAGACGTTCCATCTCGACCCGGTACAGGTCGGCCGCCTGAGCGCTGAGATCGTGGTGCATGGGCCCTCCTCGGTCCGTCACACCGGGAAACCTCTTCCCGATGTCTCCAGACTTCCGATAAGGACCCCCGCGGCACATCGGGAGAGTTCCTCGAACGACGACGCCGCGACCCTCCTTAGAGGAGGCGTCGCGGCGTCGGGGGGTCCTTAGACACCCCTCACGGAGCGAGGCGGGCCCGAGGTCCGAACGACCGGTGGAGCGCTACGGGCCGTCGGGTTCGCGCGGGTCAGGCCTCCCTGTAGTAGGGGTCGGCCGCCTTGCCCTCGCGTCGTTCCTCGTCGTAGGTGTACACCTCACGGCCGCCGACGAACACCCGCAGAGCGCGGCTCATGATGTCGAGCGGGTCGCCCGACCAGACCACCACGTCGGCGTCCAGACCCGGCTTCAACGAGCCCACGCGGTCGTCCAGGCCCATGATCTCGGCGGGGTTGACGGTGAGCGCGCGGATCGCGGAGTCGCGGTCCATGCCCTCCTTGACGCACAGGATCGCCTGGTAGACGAGGTATTCGATGGGGATGACCGGGGCGTCGGTGGTCAGGGCGACCTTGACGCCCGCCCGGTCCAGGATCCCGGGACCGGCCAGCGTACGGTTGCCGACCTCGACCTTGGAGCGGCTGGTCATCAACGGTCCGGTGATGACCGGGATCTCGCGTGCGGCGATCTCGTCGGCCAGCAGGTGGCCCTCGGTGCAGTGGTTGATGATGAGCCGGTAGCCGAACTCGTCGGCCAGCCGCATCGCGGTGTGCATGTCGTCGGCGCGGTGCACGTGCTGACACCAGGGGACATCGCCGTCGAGCACCTGGACGAGGGTCTCCAGCGTGTTGTCCCGATCGAAGGGGGTCCCCTCGCTCCGGGCGTGGTCGCGCTTGGCCTTGTAGTCCTGCGCCTTGGTGAAGGCGTCGCGGATGACCGCGGCCACGCCCTGGCGGGTGGAGGGGAGGGTGTTCTTGTCACCGTAGACGCGTTTGGGGTTCTCGCCCAGGGCGCTCTTGACGCTGGCCGGCTCCTTGAGCAGGCGATCCTCCATGCTGCGGCCCCACATCTTGATGGCGACGGTCCGCCCGCCGATGGGGTTGCCCGAACCGGGCTTGATCACGGAGCTGGTGACACCCCCCGAGAGAGCGTCGACGAAACCCTGGTCGGCGGGGTTGATCGCGTCGATCGCCCGCATACGGGCACCGTTGGGGTCGGTCATCTCATTGGTGTCGTCACCGGCCCAACCGATGGTCTCCTCGTGGATTCCGACGTGGCCGTGGGCCTCGACGAAGCCGGGCAGGACCCACTTGCCGGCGGCGTCGACGACCTCGACGCCCTCGGGCACGGTGACCTCGTCGGCGGCGCCCACCGCGGTGATCCGCCCGTCCGAGATGAGGACCGTCCCGCCCTCGATGGGATCTCCCACGACGGGCACGACGTATCCGGAGGTGATAGCGATATCCATGGCGGGCAACCTAACCCATCCCCGGACACACCCCCAAGACCTTTCCGGCACCGATCGGTCAACGACCCGTGCCCGGTGTCACTCGGCGGAGGGATGCCCGCAGAGGAGCTCGGACTCGGGGGTGAGGTCGACACAGGCCTCCTCGATGGCGTCGCGCACCATCCGGCAGTGGCCGACGTCCTCGCTGTCCCCGGTGAGCTCGCCTCCTTGAGCGGCGAAGGCGTAGACCATGCTGGGCCGGTCGGCGAACTCCATCATCCGGAAGGCCCCGCCCAATCCCGGGTGCGAGGGCGTCTCCTCGGGGATGATCGCGAGGCTGACGATGCCCGCCTTGATCAGATCGGCGAGGAAGGCGCGCTGCTCGTTGAGGACCTGGGGACCGCCCTGGGGGCGTTGGAGCACCGACTCGTTGAGGACCACCCGCAGTTCCGGACCGTCCGGGCCGGTCATCGCCGCCCTGTCGGCCATCTCGTCGTCCACGAGGGCCTCGATCTCCTCCGGGCCCACATGGGAGTAGAGCGGTTCCAGGATCGCCCGCGAGTACTCCCGGGTCCGCAGGAAGGCCGGGACCGTCATCGGCTGGTGCTCCCACAGGCGTGTGGCGTGCGTACCGAGTTCGCACATGTCCCCGAACTCGTTCGGGAAGGCCTCGGCCTGGAGCGTGATCGCCCAGGCGTCGACCAGGCGGTGTTCGGCGCCCAGGGCCGTGTCGACTCGTTCGACCAGGGAGCGGGCGGGTCGGCAGTGCGCGTCCTCGACCTCGCGGAGCTTGTCGTCGGTGACCCCGACGCTCTCGGCCAGTTCGGCGCGAGAGAGCCCCCGGTCGGAGCGGGCACGCAACATCCGCGCCCCGAAGGGGAGCCACATCGCCGAAGGCAACGCGGAGTTCATACCCATAACCTCTCCCGTTCTCGCCGACGCCTCGAGGGGCGTGGCGTGACATACCCTCGGTGCGACACCCCGGCCCCTTGGAGACGACCTTCTCTTGGCTCGGGGTGAATGGTCAAGCGACGAGGCGGGTGCGGCCATCCTTGACAAGTCAGGACAAAGTCGGCGATGTCGCCCTAGCCTGTCGAGTGTTTCCCCCGATTGGAAGGTCCGTTGGTCTACCTCGCCCTCTTCCTCACACTGATGTCGCTGGCGTTCTGGGTGTACGTGCTCTTCGACGTCATCGGGTCCGACGCGGAACGGATCCGGCTCCTCCCCAAACCCGCCTGGGCCGTGATCGTCCTGCTCCTCCCCAAGATCGGCGCCATAGCGTGGTTCCTGCTCGGCCGTCCGCCCCGTGAGCCCGCCGTGAACGGACCGGTGGGGCCGCCCTCCCCCTTCCCCGAATACGAGCACCCCGGGCGGGCCCGGGCCGCTACCCCGGAGGAGGACGAGGAGTTCCTGCGTCGCTGCCGTGAACGCGCGGAGGAGCAGCGCCGTCGGGCCCGCGAGTTCCAGGAGCGTGAGGAGCGCGAGCGTCGTGAGCGCGAGCGACGTGAACAGGGATCGGACCGTCGTGAACGGGACGGTGACGAGGACCCGACCGGACCCTCCGTATGAGAGATGTCCGGGTTTCGGCCCTACCCCCGAAGCTCTCGCCTCTACCGATTCGCAGTAATCTGTGTGCCACCCCCGCCGCGCATCCGACCTCGGAAGTGAACCGATGAACCGCTTGACCCTGCCGGTCTCGATCCTCGCCTGTACCGCTCTGTTCGCCACCGCCGCCTGCGGCTCGTCGGAGAACGACTCCGACACCGCTCCGGACGCGGAGACCCCCACCGCCCCCGAGGAGTCGCCGCTCCCCGCCGAAGTGGACATCGACGGCGTCGAGGGCGCCGTGCTGCACACCAGCGCGGGCGACATCGAGGTGGAGCTGTACCCCGAAGAGGCCCCCATCACCGTGGCCAACTTCGTGGGTCTGGCCGAGGGCGATCTGGCGACCAACCCCGAGACCGGAGCGGACGAGTTCTACGACGGCACGATCTTCCACCGGGTCATCCAGGACTTCATGGTCCAGGGCGGAGACCCGCAGGGCAGCGGTCGGGGTGGTCCCGGCTACCAGTTCCAGGACGAGTTCGAGTCCGGTCTGACCTTCGACGACCCCGGGATCCTCGCCATGGCCAACTCCGGCCCGGGCACGAACGGCTCCCAGTTCTTCATCACGGTCGCCCCCACCCCGCACCTGAACAACATGCACACCATCTTCGGCAAGGTCGCGGACGAGGAGTCGCTGGAGATCGTGAACGAGATCTCCACCGTCGAGACCGACGGCAACGATCGCCCCACCGACGACATCGTCCTGGAGTCGATCACCGTCCAGCGCGCCGGCTAGCGAAGGATCCGACCGACACCCGGTCTCCTACAACAACCACGGGGGGTTGTCCGTTCGGGCGCCGGCGGGGTTCTGGAGGTGCCGTAGGTGGGGTCGCTCGGGAAGGGCTGTCGGCCGTCAGGCCGTCCGTTGAGGGCGGTGGCGGGTGACGGGTGCGAGCGGCCACACCGTAGGTGCCGAAGGTTCCCGCCTCCCTTGGCGCCCGAACACGGCCCGAAGCGCCGGCGGAGGGCCAAAGCAAACACTTTCGGCCCCCAGCCACAGCAGGGTGTAACCGGTCCGCGGTCTCCTACCTTCAGCGTCGGCGTTTGGCCATGGCCGCGCGGGCGCGTTCGACGGCGGGTCCGATCTCCTCGACGAGCCGGTCGATGTCCTCTCGGGTGGAGGTCCGTCCGAGGGACAGGCGCAGGCTGCTGAGCGCGGTCTCGGGGGCGGCGCCCGTGGCCAGCAGCACGTGGCTGGGCTGGGCCACCCCGGCCGAGCAGGCCGAGCCGGTCGAGCAGGAGACGCCGCGGGCGTCGAGGAGCATGAGCAGGGCGTCGCCCTCGCATCCGGGGAAGGACAGGTGGGAGATCCCCGGCAGCCGGCGGTCGAGGTCGCCGTTGACGACCACGTCGGGCACGACTCGGCGTACCCGGTCCTCCAGTTCGTCGCGGAGCTCTTTCAGGTGCGCGACGTGTTTCTCGCGGCCCTCGACGGCGAGGCGTACGGCGGTGGCCAGGCCTCGGGTGAGGGGCGCGGAGAGGGTGCCGGAGCGGATGTCGCGTTCCTGGCCTCCCCCGTGCAGGACGGGGGTCGGGGCGAGGCCTCGGGCCACCACGAGGGCTCCGGTCCCCACCGGGCCGCCGAGTTTGTGGCCGCTCAAGGTCAGCGCGCCGACCCCGGACGCGGCGAAGTCGACCTCTTCGACGCCGATCGCCTGGACCGCGTCGGTGTGAAAGGGCACCCCGTACTCGGCGGCGACTGCGGCCAGTTCTCGGACCGGTTGCAGGGTGCCGATCTCGTTGTTGGCCCACATCACCGACACCAGGGCGACGGACGCGGGGTCGCGTTCGATGGCGGCGCGCAGCACGTCGGGTTCCACCCGGCCCCGGGCGTCCACGGGGAGCTCTTCGCAGAGGGCCCCTTGGTGGTCGGCCATCCAGCGGGCGGGGTCGAGGGCGGCGTGGTGTTCCACGGCGCCGATGAGGATCCGGGTCCTGGCGGGGTCCTCGGCGTGCCGGGCCCAGTAGAGGCCCTTGATCGCGATGTTGTTCGACTCGGTCCCGCCGGCGGTGAAGACGACCTCGTGCGGGGTGGCGCCCACCGCGTCGGCGATGTGTTCTCGGGACTCCTCGACGACACGGCGGGCGGACCGGCCGTGCGCGTGGAGTGAGGAGGGATTGCCGAGGGCACCGAGCTGCGCCGCCACATCGGCGATCACCTCGGGGCGGACCTCGGTCGTGGCTGCGTGATCCAGATACACCATGGCGCATTCCAGGATACGTCCGGCGCCCGGGGGCTTCGGGCCCCGGCCCCCGGGCCCGGGCTTTTCCACAGGTCGGTCTCCGTTCCGGCACCGGCCGCCCCGGCCCGATAACCTTGTGTCATGCCTGACTCCGTGCCCACGCCTCCCCGACCGACCGACGTCCCCGCCGGGGAGCACTGGCCCGCGCCTCTCGCGGACAGCCCGGTACGGGCCCGTGTCCGCCTGCCCGGTTCCAAGTCCGTGACCAACCGGGCCCTGATCATCGCCGCGCTCGCGGAAGGGCCCTGTGCGGTACGCCGCCCCCTGGTGAGCCGGGACAGCGAGCTGATGGTGGGCGCCCTGCGCGCGCTCGGCACGCGGGTCGAGGAGGTCCCCTCCGACGATCCGGACACCCCCGACCTCGTCGTCACCCCGGCCCCGCTGCGCGGACCGGCCTCGATCGACGTGGGCAACGCCGGAACCGTCATGCGCTTCGTCCCACCGGTGGCCGCCCTGGCCGACGGTCGGGTGGACTTCGACGGCGATCCGCGCGCGCGGGAACGGCCGGTGGACGAGCTCCTCCGCGCGCTGCGCGCCCTGGGCGCCCGTATCGACGACGAGGATCGCGGTGCCCTGCCGCTGACCATCCACGGCACGGGGTCGGTGCGCGGCGGCGAGGTCACGTTGGACGCCTCCGGTTCCTCCCAGTTCGTCTCGGCCCTACTGCTCGCGGGGGCCCGGTTCGACGAGGGGGTGCACGTACGCCACGAAGGGCCGCCCGTGCCCTCCCAGCCGCATCTGGACATGACGGTGGAGATGCTGCGGGCCGCCGGGGCCGCGGTCACCACCGGTGAGAACTCCTGGAGGGTGGAGCCCGGCCCGCTCCGGGTCTCGGAGATCGCCGTGGAGCCGGATCTGTCCAACGCGGCGCCCTTCCTGGCGGCGGCCCTCGTGAGCAAGGGCGAGGTCACCGTCGAGGGCTGGCCGGAGCACACCACCCAGCCCGGTGACGTGCTGCGCGAGCTGTTCACCCGTATGGGCGGCGAGGTCTCCCGTTCGGGCGATCGGGGCGAGAACCTGACCCTGCGCGGTACCGGGGCGATCCACGGCATCACCGCCGACCTGCGCGACGTCGGGGAGCTCACCCCGACCATCGCCGCCGTGGCGGCCCTGGCCGATTCCCCCTCCCGACTGACCGGCATCGCGCACCTGCGCCGGCACGAGACCGACCGGATCGCCGCCCTGGCCGCCGAGATCAACCGCCTGGGCGGGGACGTCGAAGAGCTGCCCGACGGCCTGGTGATCCGTCCTCGACCGTTGCACGGCGGGGTCTTCCACTCCTACGACGACCACCGGATGGCCACCTCCGGAGCGGTGATCGGGCTCGCGGTGCCCGGGGTGGAGGTGGAGAACATCGCCACCACGCGCAAGACGATGCCCGACTTCCCCGGCCTGTGGGCGGAGGTCCTGTCATGAGCCGCACCCGAGGCGGTGGGCGTCACCTGGACGAGGACGACATCAGGGTGCGGGCCCGGGGCGGTTCCCGCCCACGCACCCGTAAACGGCCCAAGCACGAGGACGCCCGTGAGGGCCTGGTCACCGCGGTCGACCGTGGGCGCTACCGCTGTCTGGTGGACGGCGTCCCCGTCGTGGCGATGAAGGCCCGTGAGCTCGGCCGCGGCTCCATCGTGGTCGGCGACCGTGTGGACGTGGTCGGCGACCTGTCCGGCCGACCCGACACCCTGGCCCGGGTGGTCCGAGTGCGCGAACGCGCCTCCGTCCTACGAAGGACCGCCGACGACACCGACCCGGTGGAACGGGTGATCGTCGCCAACGCCGACCAGCTCGCCATCGTCTGCGCCCTGGCCGACCCGGCCCCGCAACCGCGTTTCGTGGACCGTTGCCTGGTGGCCGCCTACGCCGCCGGGCTGGAGCCTCTGCTCTGTCTGACCAAGGCCGATCTGGCCTCCCCCGATGAGATGTTGGCCATCTACCGGCCGTTGGGGCTGCCCTACGAGGTCCTGGAACCGGACGAGGGGCTGGAGGAGCTGCGTTCGCGTCTGGCCGGGAGGACCACGGTGTTCGTGGGTTCCTCCGGTGTGGGCAAGTCGACCCTGGTCAACCGGCTGGTGCCGGGCACCGACCGGGCCGTCGGGCATGTCAACGCCGTCACCGGTCGAGGCCGGCACACCTCCACCTCGGCACTGGCGCTGGAGTTCGAGGGCGGCTGGCTGATCGACACCCCGGGGGTGCGCAGCTTCGGTCTGGCGCACATCGGACCCGAGGAGATCGTGCGGGGCTTCCACGACCTGGACGAGTTCGCCGCCGACTGTCCGCCCGACTGCACCCACCAGGCCGACGCCCCCGATTGCGCCATAGGCGCGGCTTTGGATCGGGGCGAGGCCGACCCGGACCGGGTGGCCTCGCTGAGACGTCTGCTCTCCAGTCGTGAGGGCGAGGACGACTCCGAGCCCGCTCCGCAGAGCCCGACGCCCTGAGACCGCCGGGGTGGCCGCGTCGAGCGGCCCCGGCCCCGGAGCCGTGCGAGCGCCGTTCTCCGGAGCGCTGGTCTCCCGGCCGATACCGCCCGGAACAGACCCCTCACCATCACCAGAGGTAGGTGGAGGTCCAGGTCTCAAGGGCGCCGGCCCGTCGCCGTGCCCGTGGTCAGCGGTCGACCGGGAGCAGTATCCCGTGCACGACCATCTCGACCCTCCGCGCGGCCAGGTCCGGGTCGATCGGCTGAAGCGAGTACGAGACGAGCAGACGAAGGGTGACGTCGGCGACCGTCTCGGCGACCCCGGGATCGGCGTTCGGACAGTGTTCGCGCAGGGTGCGGTGGATCCGTTCGCCCAGGGCGTCCAGGAGCGGTTCGGAGCGGGTGGTGAGCACGGGGAGGAGTTCGTCGTCTCCGGTGACCACGGCCCGCAGCAACGGGTTGTCCCGGGCGCCGAGCAGCACCATGCGGATGGTGCGACCGACGGCGTGCGCTGGATCGTGACCGTCGGCCTCCAGGACACGTTCGACGGTGTCCATGAGCGCGTTGACCTCGCGTACCACCACGGCCTGGAGCAGCCCCTCCTTGCTCCCGAACACGTTGTAGAGGGTCTGCCTGGACACCCGGGCCGCGCGGGCGATGTCGACCATCCTGCGGCCGCCCCAGTGGCCCGCCAGCACCTCGGTGTAGGCGGCGTCCAGCAGCCGTTCCCGGGCGCCGACACCCGCTCCCGCGCGTCCGTCTCCGCTCACGGTCCCCATGGCCTCATCCTCACATCCGCTCCGCCGCCCTCGGGTGGGCGCGGGGCGGGAACACGTGTTCCGTTTCGGGCGCCGTTCCCCGGATTCGACGCACACAGGGCAGGGTAGGCGTTCGCGGCACAGGTCATCACACTCCGGTCACGCGCCGGCCCCGCTTTGGGCATGAGCCTTCCCGGGACGGTAGCGTTACCCGCCATGGGGTCCTTTGACGATGATCTGCGGCTGGCACACGTGCTCGCCGACGCTGCCGACGACATCGCGCTGAAGCGTTTCCGCTCGCTCGACCTGGTCGTGGACACCAAACCCGACCTGACCCCGGTCACCGAGGCCGACCGTATGGTCGAGGAGACCCTGCGAGGGGTGCTCTCGCGCGCCCGTCCCCGTGACGCGGTGGTCGGCGAAGAGTACGGCAAGAGCGGCAACAGCAACCGGGTGTGGGTCATCGATCCCATCGACGGCACCAAGAACTACGTGCGGGGCGTCCCGGTGTGGGCGACCCTCATCGCCCTGCTCGAGGGCGATCGGCCCGTGGTCGGCCTCGTGTCCGCTCCGGCTCTGCACCGGCGCTGGTGGGCCTCACAGGGCGGGGGCACGTGGGCCGGACGGAACCTCTCCAAGGCCACTCGCTGCCAGGTCTCCCAGGTCACCGAACTCTCGGACGCGTCGCTGAGCTTCTCCTCACTGACCGGCTGGGAGGAGCAGGGGCGGTTGGAGTCGTTCCTGGGACTCACCCGCTCGGTCTGGCGGACCCGCGCCTACGGCGACTTCTGGTCGCACGTGATGGTCGCGGAGGGTGTGGTGGACATCGCCGCCGAGCCCGAGCTGTCGTTGTGGGACGCCGCGCCGCTGCCGATCATCCTGGAGGAGGCCGGTGGTCGCGCCAGTGCTCTGCGAGGGCAGGGCTTCGAGGACGGCGGCCCTCTGGTGTGCACCAACGGGGCCCTGCACGAGCAGACCCTGACCTGGCTCAACGGGGGTCCCACCCCGCTGCGCCGCCCCTGAACCGACACCGACGGGCACGTTCCGCACTCGAAAGAACACGTCGAGTAGTAATGTGCGCTGTGTGCTGACCACGACAACCCGTCTCCCACGTACGGTCGTGCTCTGCGGAGCGGCCCTCCTCCTGGCCACCACCGCCTGCGCGGAGGGCCACGGCAAGAGCCCCATGGAACTCAGCGAGATGATCGCCGAGTCCGTACGCGACTCCGCCGACACACGGATGCCGGGCCTCGGGGTGGCCGAGGCCCACTTCGAACCGGACGGTTTCTCCTGCGATCCGGCCGTCGACCCCGAGGTCCCCGGTCTCTGGCGCAGCCACGCGCCCCGGGAGACCGTCATGGACGAGGCCTCGGTCGAGCTGGGGCTGATCGACGCCGACCACGAGCGTTCCGGCACCGTCTTCGCCACCGTCACCGATCCGGAGGGCGGAACCGCGACCGCCGAGGCCGAGCTCGCCTCCGACGAGTGGACCGGCCTCGTCTACCCCGACGACTTCGACGCCGCCCCGCTCCGGACCGGCGTGTACACGGTGATCTGGTCCGACGCGGCCGAGGGGGCCCGTATCACCTGCGACGGTTTCGAGGTCGACTGAGAGCCGCTCACGCCCCCGCCCCTTCGGATACGTGCGTGGCGTAAGGGACTTTCGAACGGTCCTGTAGAAAAATCCTCCCAGAGTGAACCGAAACCCCTCGGTCCCGCGATGGGTCTGTTGTCAGCCCGCCTTCGTGGGCCACCCCGGCGCCGCCGAAGCCGCGCCGGGTCCTACAGACACACACGGGAAGGGGCCCAATGCTGCGTTCCCTCACCGCCGGGATCCTGCTGGCCTTCGCCGGTTCCCGGGCCAACGTGGCCCGGACCATCCTGTCCTGCGCGGGGATCGTCGTCGGTGTCGGCGCTCTGATCATCGTGGTCACCGCCGGCGACCTCGGGCAGCGCTACGCCACCGCCGAGAGCGAGGCCAACGCGGGGCGAGCCGCCACCATGCAGGTGACATCCTTCTCGGCGGTCACCGACATGGCCGCCTACGAGGAGGACATCGCGCGCGCCGGGGCCGAGAAGGTCTCGCTCTCCCAGATGCCCGCGCAGAGCGCCGTCTTCCGGAACGGCGACGAGACCCTCGACTACGTCGACCTCACGGCCGTGGACGTGTCCATGGCCGAGATCCGCCGGATCAACATCCTCCAGGGGCGTTGGTTCACCGAGGCCGACCTGGGCTCCCAGGCCCCGGTCCTGGTCGTGAACCAGGCGCTCGGGGACATCATCGGCGACAGCACCGAGATCCAGATGGGCACCGACCGCTGGATCGACGTGCGCGTGGTCGGCGTCTCTCAAGGGTCGGCCTTCGACGGGGACTGGTACAGCGCCTACCTGCTGCGTTCCCCGATCACCGAGGAGATGATCTTCGGCCCCACCTGGGACGCCGAGGCCGGCGGCATGTCACCGGGCGAGAGCGAGCTGGGGGTCACCCACGTCGCCCTCCTCGACCCCGCCGACAGCGCCGCCGAGGACATGGACAACGGTGAGGAGTTCACCGAGCGTCTGTCGTCGGCGAAGTGGCGGTGGAGCACCGACGGCCGCCCCGACCTCATGATCTATCGGGCCGACTACGCGGAGCAGACCCAGGAGCTCATCGACATCATGTCGTGGGGTCTGATCGGTATCGCCGCCATCACCCTCACCACCGGCCTGCTCGGCGTCCTCAACGTCGGGCTGGTCACCGTCCGGGAACGACGGCGCGAACTGGCGACCTACCGCGCCTTGGGCGCGAGCCGGTTCACCCTGTTCGTGGCGGTGGTCATGGAGGCCGTCGTGGTGGCCGTGGTGGCCGGGCTCATCGCCCTGCTCCTGTCGTTCGCCCTGGTGGCCGTCGCGGGGGCCGTCATCGGGAACTTCGTCGCGCTGCCCCCCGATATCGCCATGGTGGTGCCGCCGTCGGCCGTACTGGTCGGTCTGGGCAGCGCCGCCTTCGTCGGGCTCTTGGCCGGGATCATCCCCGCGATCCGGGCGCTGCGCGCGTCCGTCGTCGCAGGGCTGCGGGAATAGGAGAACAAGTGAAGAAGTGGATCATCGTCGGCGCCGTCACCGTCCTCTTGCTGGGACTGGTCGGCTCGGGCTACCTCCTGCTGTCGCGGTCCGGAGCCGACCCCTCGGACGAGGACTTCATCGGGACCGCCTCCGACGTGAGCGGAGAGCCGGTCGAGGTCGAGTTGGGGACGGTCAGCTCCGTACTGGTGCTGGACGCCATCGTCCGCGCCGAATCCGGGGAGAAGGTCCGGGCCCGTCAGGGCGGGACCGTCACCCATCTGTGGTTGAACGACGGCGCGAGCGTGGACAAGGGCGCTCCGGTCGTCAACGTCTCCCTGCCCGCCGAGGGCGGGGCCGTCGAGGGTGAAGACGGGGAGGAGGACGCCCCGACCACTCGTGAGGTGACGTTGTACGCGCCCGCGAGCGGCACCCTGTCCGGCCTGGACGACGTCCTGGTCGGTGACGTGCTGGAGCCCGGGGCCACGGTCGCCACGGTCTCCAGCGGGAAGTTCCAGGCGGTGGCCCAGGTCCCGGCCAACGACCTCTACCGGTTCTACGACGACCCGGGCGAGATCATGCTCAAGATCGACAAGGGTCCGCCCGCCGCGGAATGCGAGTTCATCGGGCTCGGCGCCGGGAACGACTCCTCCTCCGAGGGGGACGACGAGACCGGCGGCGGCGAGGGCGGCGGCTCCGAGCTGTCCTGCCGGGTCCCCTCCGACCTGACCGTCTTCGACGGTGTGCAGGGCAAGCTGTCGGTGAGCACCGGCGAGGCCGAGAACGTCATCGTGATCCCGGTGACCGCCGTGCGCGGCAACTCCGAGTCGGGCGAGGTCATCGTGATCGGCGACGACGGCTCCGAGGAGGTCCGTGAGATCTCCCTGGGTCTGTCCGATGGGAACTTCCTGGAGGTCACCGAAGGTCTGAGCGTGGGCGAGAAGGTCATGGACCCGATCCCGCTCGACCCGCGTTTCGACATCCCCGAGGAGCCCATGGACGAGTTCGACGAGGACTTCGATGAGGACTTCGAGGACCCGGAAATCGCGGAGGAGAGCTAGATGTCGTTCGAGGCTCCCCACCTGCTCCCCACCCCGGTGCGTTCACCCGCCTCTCCGCTGCTCCGGGTGGAGGGGCTGACCCGGCACTTCATGGTGTCGGGCGAACGCATCGACGTGCTGCACGACTGCACCTTCGACGTCGCCCGCGGCGAGGTCGTCGCGATCATCGGGCAGTCCGGGTCGGGCAAGTCCACGCTGCTGAACGTGCTGGGTCTGCTCGACCGGCCCAGCGGCGGGTCCTACGTCTTCGACGGGGTGGACACCACCGGCCTGCGCGAGGGATCGAGGTCGCGGTTGCGCGGTGACGGGATCGGCTTCGTCTTCCAGCAGTTCCATCTGTTGGAGCGGCGGACCGCGCTGTCCAACGTGGGGGTGCCGATGGTGCTCTCCGGGGTGCCGCTACTGCGTCGTCGGGCCCGCGCCAAGGAGCTGCTGGAGTCGGTGGGGCTGGGTCACCGGCTGCACTCTCAGCCGCACCAGCTCTCCGGCGGTGAGCAGCAGCGTGTGGCCTTGGCGCGCGCGTTGAGTCGTGACCCCGCCCTGATCCTCGCCGACGAGCCCACGGGCGCTCTGGACGCCGCCAGCAGCACCATGATCATGGACCAGCTGATCGAGCAGGCGCGGGACCACGACGCCGCCGTGGTCGTGGTGACCCACGACCCGAAGGTGGCCGAGCGGGCCGACCGTATCGTCGAACTGGTGGAGGGCCGCACCCGCTGAGCGTGATCCCGTGCGGACCGACCCTCCGGTCCGCACGGGATCCGCGGTCCCCCTCGGATTCGAGGTATCCGCGCACGAGAAAGCGCCGGTCGGATTTCTCCGACCGGCGCTTTTCCTGGTAGCGGGGACAGGATTTGAACCTGCGACCTCTGGGTTATGAGCCCAGCGAGCTACCGAACTGCTCCACCCCGCGTCGTTGTGTTCTCCACTTTAGGGCATTCACTCTCGGGTGGCAAATCCGTTCCGACTTCCGCCGAACCGGTGGAGAACCCACCCGACCTCGATCGATCACTCGATCTCGACCCTCATCCCACCGTGTGGAAAACCCCGGAAGGACATTTCCGATTTTCACCGGGGTGAAAAGTCGGAAAAGTACCGGACCCGGGATTTCTCCCGGGTCCGAACCTGGTAGCGGGGACAGGATTTGAACCTGCGACCTCTGGGTTATGAGCCCAGCGAGCTACCGAACTGCTCCACCCCGCGTCGTTGTGTTCACTACGTTAGCGTGCCCACGGGGTGAACGCCAAATCGACGGTCGGAGACGCCGGACACCCCGGACACGAGAGCGGGGCGGGACCCGTCCGGATCCCGCCCCGCGTCACGGCCTCACCCCGAAGGGGCGAGGACTAGTTCTCGCCCGCGGCCTCCTCGAGGGCCTCCAGAGCGTCGCGCAGACGCTCGTTGGCCTCCTCGTTGGCGTTCTGGGCCTCCTCCCAGGCCTCGACGGCCTCGTTGAGGGCGTCGGTGAGGTCCGAGGGTTCGGAGCCCGCCTCGGAGGTCTCGTCGTCCCCGGTGGACTCCTCGGAGCCCTCGTCCGGGTCCGGAAGCGGACCCTCGCCGCCCTCGAACAGGTTGTTCAGGGCGTCCTGGAGGTTGCTGCCGATCGCGACCTCCTCACCGAAGCCGACCATGACCTGCTGGAGCAGCGGGAAGGACGCGGCTCCGCCGCCACCGGCCTGAACGTAGAGGGGCTCCACGTAGAGCAGACCGCCGGCGAACGGCAGGGTCAGCAGGTTGCCTCGTGTCACCTCGGCGTTGGACTGCTCCAGCGGGAGCAGCACCTCGCGCACGTCGGCGTCGGAGTCGAAGGCGTTCTGCACCTGGCCGGGACCGAAGATCACCGTGCTTCGAGGCAGTTCCAGCAGTTTGAGCTTGCCGTACTCGTCCGACTCGGGGTTGCTGTCCACCGCCATGAACGCGGCCAGGTTCTCACGGTTACGCGGCACGAACGTGGTGGTCAGCGAGAAGCTCGGCTCCTCGGCGCCCGGGAAGTTGATGGTCTGGCGGTAGGGCGGCTCGGAGACCTCCCCCTCCTGGGTCGGGTCGTTGGGGACCGTCCAGAAGTCCTGACCACCGTAGTAGGACGCGGCGTCGGTGACGTGGTACTCGCGCATGATCTCGCGCTGCACCTTGAACAGGTCGTCCGGGTAGCGCAGGTGCTGGACGAGCTCGTCGCTCATCTCGTCCCGGTCGACGATCGTGCCCGGGAAGGCGCCCTGCCAGGTCTGGAGGACCGGGTCGTTCTCGTCCCACCCGTACAGGGTGACGGTGCCGTCGTAGGCGTCGACGGTCGCCTTCACCGAGTTGCGGATGTAGTTGACCTCGTTGCCGGGCAGCGCGCCGACCTGCTGGGCCGAACCGTCCGTGAAGGTGTCGGTCACCGCCTGGGTGAAGTCGATGCGGTTCGCGTACGGGTAGCCGTCGGAGGTGGTGTAACCGTCGACGATCCACACGACACGACCCTCGACCACCGCCGGGTAGGGGCGGCTGTCGACGGTGAGGAACGGGGCGACCTTCTCGACACGGTCCAGCGGGTCGCGCTCGTAGAGGATGCGCGAGTCGCTCGTGATCGCGCTGTTGAGCAGGATGCTCGTTTCCTGGTACTTGATCGCGAACAGGATGCGGTCGAAGAAGTTGTTCAGCGGCACGCCGCCGTCACCGTCGTAACGGTTGTAGGCCTGGGAGCCACTGGCGGTGTCACCGTCCTCGCCCTCCTCGGTGGCCTCGGCGTCCGCGTCCTGGGACTCGTCGGCGCCGTCGGCCGGGGCGCGGGCCTCGTCCGAGTCCGGGCTCGGGCTGGATTCCACGGCGTCCTCGAGCGTGGGGACGTCGGGCTCCTCGGCCTCGGGGTCGAGGGGGTGGTCGTACTCCTCCTCGGCCTGGACGATGACGTAGTCGGCGCCCTCGCGACCATAGTAGATACGCGGCTCGTACTCGCCCACGACGTCGCTGAGCTCACCACGCGGCGGGATGTTGTACTCGGT
This sequence comes from Nocardiopsis alba DSM 43377, assembly GCF_000341225.1. GTDB lineage: Bacteria > Actinomycetota > Actinomycetes > Streptosporangiales > Streptosporangiaceae > Nocardiopsis > Nocardiopsis alba. The sequence goes on along the minus strand of NZ_ANAC01000005.1, from coordinate 46,586 downwards.
GAAGACCGGGCGGCCCTCGTTGTCGATCAGGTTGCCCGCGGCGGCGACCATGCCGTAGCCGTGGGTGTAGATCAGGTGCCGGTTGAGCCAGTTGTCCTGGTCGGCGGGCGGACCGTCGAGTTCGCGGACGGCGACGATCGTGTCGATCAGGTTGCCGTCGGCGTCCGGATAGCGGTCGACCTCCAGCACGTCCGGGAACTGGTAGAAGCCTCGGACCTGCTGCATCTGCTGGAAGGTCTGCGAGACCACGGCCGGGTCGGCCAGACGCACGCTGGGGATGGTGTCGGCCTCGGCCGCCAGCTCCTGAGGGGTGAGCTCGGTGGTGGCGTCGTAGTCGATCACCTCGGTGTCGGCGATCCCGTACGCCTCGCGCGTGCTCTCGATGTTGCGCTCGATGTAGGGGCTCTCCAGGCGCTGCTCGTTCGGGTTGACCTGGAAGCGCTGGACGATCTCGGGGTAGGCCACGCCGACGACCACCGCGGACAGCACCAGCAGACCGAGAGAGGCCACCGGGATCATCGTGTTCTTGAAGACGATGTTGGCGAAGAACAGGAGCGCGCAGATCACCGAGATGACGGTGAGGATGGTCAGCGCGGTCTTGACGGCGTTGACGTCGGTGTAGGAGGCGCCGAAGGTGTAGCCGCGGTTGGAGAAGACCAGTCCGTAGCGGTCGAGCCAGTAGGAACCGGCGCGCAGCAGCACGAAGAGGCCCAGCAGCACCGACAGGTGCACTCGGGCCGCGGGGGTGGCGCGCTGGCCGCTGTCGTTCTGGAGACGCACACCGCCGTACAGGTAGTGGACGATGACCGCGGCGATGAACGCCAGGATGACCGCCGCGTACATGTAGCCGAGCAGGATCCGCAGGAACGGATAGGTGAACGCGAAGAAGGCGATGTCGATGCCGAACTCGGGGTCGTTGACGCCGAAGTCCACGCTGTTCACGAACTGGAGGTAGACGCGCCAGTCACCGCTCGCGGCGGCTCCGGACAGGAGCGCCAGGGCGCCCACCGCGATCCAGAAGAAGAGCTTGCGGTGCGGGTCGATGGACTGGCGGTAGCGGTCCAGCCCCTGCTGTTCCAGGCTCATCGGCCGGATACCGGGCCGGGCCCTGTAGGCGAAGAAGATGCTCGCGCCGACGATGACCGCCATCACCAGTGCGGCGACGGCGAACAGCAGGACACGGGTCCACAGCTCGGTCAGGAAGACCGAGGTGTAGCCGATGGCGTTGAACCACTTGTAGTCGGTCCAAAAGTTCGCGGCGAGCATCAATCCCGCGATGATGACGACCACGGTCGCCGCGACTGGCGCGAGCAACCTTGATCGGCGAGGCATACGCGCAGGTGGTGCGCCGGGCGATCGGAAGCTCACGCCTCCCCCTCGTTCTGGCTAGGTGCGTTCTGGTGCGCGTGTGGCGCCTTATTGGTGAAAACTTATGCGGTGGCCCCCGGGTTCCCGAAATCCCCCATAGGCAGGTGACAAGGCTGCATCGTTGGGGTATCGGAGTCGCAAACGGACGGCCCCCACGCGACCCTACTGCCGGCGAACGGGCGCGGCGAGGTTCCCACATCGGCCACCATGGAAACGTGTCGAACATTCGCGAAGCCGTCATGGACCTGGAACGCCACGCCGCCGAACAGGGGTGGGACCGACCGTTGGGGCTGTACGCCCTGGTACCGACCTCGGAGCTGCTGACAGCGGAGCCCGCTCTGGCCGGTCTGCTGGGGATCGACTCCCCCGCCGACCCGGACGAGCTGACCCCGGTGGAGCAGGAGGAGCTGCCCGGAGACGTCCCGTTGGAGGAGGCCCTGGGTCGCATCCTGTGGCCCGAAGGGGTGGCCGGCTGCGCGCTGGTCATGGAGCGCCTGGTGGTGAAGGGCTCGGACGAGACCCTGGCCGCCGGCGAGGACCCCGCGCTCTCAGGAAAGGAGACCGAGGAGATCCGGATGGTCGCCGGCGTGCTGCGCGACGGCTCCCGCCACTGCGCGATGCGGATGCGCAGTCACGACAGCGAGTCCGAGGTGCTCAACGGCCCGGACCTGATCCCGGCCCTGACCTCCGCCCTCGCCCTCACCCTCGACCTGGAGGAGTAGTACACGCGGTCTCCCACAGCAACCCCCTGAGGTCAGGGCACGCGATCTCCTACCCCGGCCACGGGGGGTTGCCCGTTCGGGCGCCGGCGGGGTTCTGGAGGTGCCGCAGGTGGGGTCGCGAGGTACGAGTGGCCACACCGTAGGTGCCGAAGGTTCCCGCCTCCCTTGGCGCCCGAACACGCGCCGAAGCGAAGCGGAGGCGCAAAGCAAACACTTTCGGGCCTTGACCACGGCAGGGTGTAACGGCCACACGCCCTCCTACCTCAGACACGGGGGGTGCGACCGGTACGTGTTCTCCTACATCAACTCCAAGGGGTGCCCGAAGCGCCGGCTGACCCCCGAAGCGAACACCGCTATTCGCAGCGGGGGAGGTCGTCGCCGCCGTCACGGATGGTCTCCAGGGCGTTCACGGCGTCGGTGAGGGTCTCCACCCGCACCACCTCCAGCTCGCCGTAGGCGGCGGACTGGGCGACCTGGGAGCAGCTGTCGGCGGCCACGAGGAAGTATTCGGCGCCGTCGCGCTTGGCGCTGACCATCTTCTGCGGGATGCCGCTGATCCCGCCGACGGTGCCGTCGGAGGTGATGGTGCCGGAGCCGGCGACGTGGGCGCCGCCGGTGAGGCCCTCCTCGCTGAGGCGGTCGATGATCCCGAGCGCGAACATCATCCCGGCGCTGGGGCCGCCGATCTCGCCGACGGAGATGTCGATGTCGACGGGGAAGTCCATGTCGTCGGCGATGAGGATGCCGACGGCGGCGGTGTCGCCGTCACCCTCGACCGTGTCGAGCTCGACCTCGAGCTCGTCGCCGTCGCGGTCCAGCAGGAGGGAGACCGGATCGCCGGGCTCGCGGGCCCCCACGTGTTCGACGACGTAGGCGCTGCCGACGAGCTCTTCCGGGTCACCGCCGCTGGTGCTGGTGGGGACGGTCTCGCCGTCCACCTCCAGGATGCGGTCCCCGGGCTCGACGACGCCCTCGGCCGGCATCCCCTCGACGGCGTCGGCGACGAGGGGGATCGCCTCGTAGTCGATGTCGAGCTGGTTGAGGGCGGCGGCGGTCGCGTCGGTCTGGGAGTCGTTCATCTGGACGGTCTGCCTCTGGCTGACCTCCTCCGGGGAACGCCCGGCGGGGAACAGCAGCTCCTCGGGCAGGACCGCCTGACTCGGCGAGATCCAGGCCGAGACGAGGGTGAAGAGGTTGAGCCGGTGGTCGGGTCCGCCGGCGTACTGGACGGTCACCATGGACAGTGAGCCGTCGTGCTCGTAGCTCTCGGCGCCGTCGACGCCGATGATCGGCTCTCCGTCGTCCTGTTCTCCCAGGGTGTCGAGGGTGACACCCGGAGCCGCGACCAGGTAGGGCATGGGCAGCAGGAGACTGCCGTACCCGAGCCCGACGAGCAGGGCGAGTGCGGCGACCAGGGTCATGACGCGACGAAGCATGTGCACACCTTAGAGCCCCCGCCGGACCGTCGGTGATCGGCCACCCCCGACTCGGGGGCGTCGGTTCAGGGGCTCGGAACGTCCCGGATCAGGGAGATCCGACCCATTCGGTCGCGCCGTCCTCGAAGGCCTGGTTCTTCCAGATGGGCACCTGGGCCTTGAGGTCGTCGATGAGTCGACGGCAGGCCGCGAAGGCCTCCTCGCGGTGCTCGGCGGCGGCCGCGACGACCACGGCGAGGTCGCCGATCCGCAGGTCGCCGACCCGGTGCGCGGCGGCCATCCGGACTACGGGGCGGCCGGCCACGGAGGTGTCGCTCAGCACCTTCTCCATGACCTCGCGCAGGCGGGCCTCGACGGTCGGGTGCGCGGAGTAGGACAGGGCGGAGACGTCCCGTCCGTGGTCATGGTCGCGCACGGTCCCGATGAAGACCGCCGTGCCGCCTGCCCGGGGGTGGGCCACCGCGGCCAGGACCTCGTCGACGGACAGAGGGGTGTCGCGTACTACCGCGAGAGTGATCTCTTCCACAGGTGAACCGTATCAATCGGTCGGTCGCGTGCGCGGCCGCCGGTACGACGTCACGCGCGTTCCGAGCTCTCGCCCTCGCGGGGCGGTGACTCAGGATCTTCCGCGTTTGCGCAGGTGGCGGATGGCGGCGGCGGTACCGATCGCGGCGGCCGCGGCTCCGGCGGCCCCCGCGGCGGTGATGGTGACCTCCTTGCGCCCCAGGGTGCGTCCGGCGATCGCGTGCTTGCCGTCGCGGGATTCCAGCAGGACCCCGAGCGCCGACTCGTTGTCGTGCTCGGGTTTCCATCCGGCCTCGCGCAGGGAGGCGCAGTCCACCACACATGGGTAGACGAGGAACTTGATCTCGCCGGCGGCGGCCGGGGTGATACGGGCCTGGTGCAGGCGTCGGACCGCTCCGAAGGCGAGGTTGGCGGCGACCTCGAAGTGCTTCATCCCGGCGATCTCCTCGACCTCGCTCTGGCTCAAGGAGCCTTCGGAGGCCACGGCGACCACGCCGTCGCTTCCGGTCACCCCGTGCAGGGCGCAGAAGGCCAGGGCGGAGGTCAGGTCGTCCTGGTGGCAGAACTGCCAGTGCTGTTCGTGCCCCTTGACGGTGAGCAGCCGGGGCGCGGAGAAGTGGCGGCTCAGGAGGGTGTCGAGGTCCGGGCCGACGAGGGGCGCGGGGCGCACCACGGTCACCGTCAGGCCGGGGTGTGCGCGGCGCGCGCGTTCGGCCAGCTCCTCGACCTCGGCGAAGTCGCCCATGAGGCCCTCGCCGTTGTCCGAGACCCGGGTGGAGTTCTCGGGCAGCGGCACCGGGTTGTCCGGTGCGGCCCCGTAGACCATCGTGCTGGTGACCAGGACCACACGGGGGACCCCGGCGGCGGCAGCGGCGGTCAGGACGGTCTGCGCGGCCAGGATGTTGTGGCGCCTGCGACGCGCGGGGCGGGTCTCCAGGGAGCGGTCGTCGGCGGTGTGCACGAGGACGTCGATCCCGTCGAGTCGCCAGACCAGGGCGGGGTCGCAGACGTCGGCGATGCGCCAGGTGACGTCGCGCAGGTCGGCGAACTCCCCGTCGATCGCGATCACTTCACGGGCCCGGATGGAACCTTCCGGCGTGGCCAGGCGTTGCACGAGGAGCCGGCCCATCCCGGAAGCGGCACCGGTGACCCCGACCACCGGTCCCGCCGCACGTGAAGGGCTGTGCTCTGGGCGAACCTGGCTGCTTTCGGTATTCACTCCGGGCGACTCCCAGCTAACGTGACAGTGGAGACCAAACCTAATCCTGCCTGAGGTCTGATTGTGAGCGACCTGCCTTTCGGTTTCAGCATGCCGAACGATCCCGATGACGAGTCCGGACGCCGTTCAGGCGACTCCGGCTCGGGTGCCGGCAGCGGCCGCCCGGGCGGGGGGGACTCCGGAACGCCGGACGGTTTCCCGTTCGGCGACCCGCAACAGATGGCCGACATGCTCCGCCGCTTCGCGGACATGATGTCGTCCCAGCCCTCCCCCGGTTCCCCCGGGGAGAGCGCGACGTCCTCGACGTCCGGCATCAACTGGGACATGGCCAAGAACATCGCGCGGCACGCGGTGTCCCAACAAGGGGACCCGAGTGTGCCGCCCGCCGACTATGCCCGGGTGGAGGAGGCGCTGCGCCTCGCCGACCTGTGGCTCGACCAGGCTACCGACCTTCCTTCGGGGGTGCAGACGGCCCAGGCCTGGAGCCGCTCGGAATGGATCGAGCGGACGATGGACGCGTGGGCGCAGCTGTGCGACCCGTTGACCGCCAAGACCGTCCAGGCCATGGGGCAGAACCTGCCCGAGGAGATGTCCACCATGGCCGGCCCGCTGCTGGGGATGATCCAGCAGATGGGCGGCATGATGGTCGGTCAGCAGGCCGGTCAGGCCATCGGTGGCCTGGCGCAAGAGGTGATCGGCACCGCCGACATCGGCCTGCCTCTGGCCGGTGAGGGCAACGCCGCCCTGCTGCCCTCGGGGGTGGCCCGCTTCAGCGAGGGTCTGGAGATCCCCGACGACGAGGTGCGGCTGTACCTGGCGGCGCGTGAGGCCGCCGTGCACCGCCTCTACTCGCACGTTCCGTGGCTGCGTTCGCACGTGTCCCGTCTGGTCGAGGAGTACGCGGCCGGGATGTCGTTCGACGTGAGCGGCCTGGAGGACCGGCTCGGTGAGATCGACCTCACCAACCCGGAGGCGCTCCAGGAGGTCATGTCCGGCGGGATGGGGGCCGAGGGCCTGCTCCAGCCGGAGGACACCCCCCAGCAGAAGGCCGCCCTGACCCGACTGGAGACCACGCTCGCCCTGATCGAGGGCTGGGTGGCGACCGTCGTTTCGGCGGCCGTGGCCGAGCGGCTTCCGCACGCCGGAGCGCTCGCCGAGACCACGCGACGTCGTCGTGCCACCGGCGGCCCCGCCGAGCACACCTTCGCCGCCCTGGTCGGTCTGGAGCTGCGGCCGCGCCGACTGCGCGAGGCCGGTGCGCTCTGGAAGGCCCTGGAGGAGGCCCGTGGGGTGGAGGGCCGGGACGCCGTATGGCAGCACCCGGACCTGATGCCCACCGGCGCCGACCTGGACGATCCCGAGGCGTTCGTCGCCGGGGGCTCCGACGAGGGCCCGGACTTCGACATCTCCTCGTTGACCGGCCCCGAGGGGCCGTCCGACTCCGGCGCGGACGAGGACGACCGCGGGGACGACGGCCGTAAGGACGACAGGGGCGAGGGCGGCGCGTGAGCCTGCGTGAGGACGCCCGGGCGGTACTGACCGCCTGGGCCGCCCCCGACCCCGGCCAGGAGGCGCTGCGCGTCTCCTACCTGGAGCATCTGGACGCCCATGAGGACGCCATGTGGCGTGACTGCCTGCCGGGGCACCTGACCGCGAGCACCGCGATCATCTCCGCGGACGGGGACCGGGTGGCGTTGGTGCTGCATCGGATCCACCGGATGTGGTTGCAGACCGGTGGTCACTGCGAGAGCGACGACGCCACCCTGGCCGAGGCGGCTCTTCGTGAGGCCGCGGAGGAATCGGGGATCGTCGGTCTGACGTTGCTACCCGCTCCGGTGCGGCTGGACCGGCACACGGTGCCGTGCGGCGGCGGCAGCGTCCATCTGGACGTGCAGTTCGCCGCGGTGGCTCCCGACGACGCGGTACTGGTACGGGATCCGGACGAGTCGGCGGGCCTGGGGTGGTTCCCGGTCGATTCTCCGCCCGAGCCCACCGACGACTCCGTGCGCGACCTGGTGCGCGCCGCCGTGGTGGCCGTTCGGGACCATGGTCCGGTACGCCCCTGAGGAGTATCCGTGTCCTTGATCACCGTCGTCGTCATGGTCGGCGGCCTGGTCACCACCTGGCTCGTCCGGCGTTCCCGTCGTGCTCTCGCGCGATTGCTGCTCGATGAGCGCGCCGGACGGGTCGGGGCGGCGGAGGCCGCCCGCCTCCGGTTCGAACACGTGCGCCGCTCGTTCCTCGTGGGACGGGCGGCCTGTGGTCTTCTGGCGGTGCTGATCGTGGCGGTCGTGGGCCGGGCCGCGGTCTCGGGTTCGTGGGGTGCCGCGACCGGCTACTACGTCGCCGCGTTCGGCGCGCTGCTGCTGGCGGGCCTGGTCATGCTCTGGCGGGTCCACACCGATCTGCGTCGTTCCCGGGCGGCCTTGGAGGGCTGACCCCGTCTTCTGAGGGGGCTCACCCTTCCAGGGTGTTCCGGCCGGTCTCCAGATCGTCCTCGTCGTCGTGGACGCACCCTTCGGACCGGCTGCCCGCGCTGTACCCCTCGAGGTAGCCGCGTGCGCGGTCGGCCTTGGGGTAGCGACGTACCAGTTCCCAGAACTCGCGACCGTGGTTGGGGTGGTGCAGGTGGGCGAGTTCGTGGACGAGGACGTAGTCGACGACCCAGGAGGGCATGCCCGCGATCCGGCGGGAGATGCGGATGTCCCCGGTCTCGGGGGTGCACGAGCCCCAGCGGGAGTTCTGGTTGTCGACCCAGCGGACGCTGGCGGGCAACCTGGTCCCGTCGAGGTGGCGTCGGGCCAGTTCGACGGCGCGTTCGTGGAGTTCGCCGTCGCCGGGGCGGCGGCGGTCCTCGCGTGCCTCCAGTCTCCGCAGCATCTGATCCACCCAGCGCTTTTCCTCTGCGCGGGAGAACGTCGCGGGTACGAGGACGACCGTGGTGTCCCCGTCACGGTAGGCCGACACCGTACGTCGACGACGGGGACTGCGCCGTACCTCGATTCTGGTGTTCGAGGGCACGAACTTTACGGTAGCCGAGGGAAGCGTTTCCGAACAGGTGTGCCCTGTTCTGATATGTCACCGGGATAGCGTTTTGTTCGAGTGGTCCGTACGGGCCGCGCGAGCCCTCCTCGGGTCGGATCTCCCCAGAACAGAGGGGTTCTCGTGGCTCCGAGGCACCATCCTCCACTCGGAACACGGCCCCCCGAACCCCCTCTTGGTTATGAAAAAGAGACCGGACGGCCCCGCGTCGGGTGCCGTCCGGTGCTACCGGATGCCATGTCGGCCGTCTCTCGACGTCAACACAGCCTCGACCACGCGATTTCCATGATCGCCTCTTCCGCACGACGCTCCTCGCGCTGACGGGCGCGCAGGTGCCGGGCGCCGAGCCTTCTGGCCAGACGCTCCCGGGGCTCTTCCTCGGTCCGTTCCACCATGCGCATGAGTTCCTGCATCATCGTTCTTCGAGTCCTTCGGTTCGTGTGGGAGTTGATTCGGTGACGGGTCAGGCCGCGACGGGGGCCGGGTTCTTCCGGGGCCGGCCGCGAGGACGCTTGCGCGCCACCACCTGGCCGGAGACGAGCAGCTGCCCGCCCCAGACGCCCCACGGCTCACGCCGTTCGAGAGCGTCCGTCAGACACTGTTCACGGATGGGGCAGTCACCACAGATCGCCTTCGCGGCCTCGACGTCGGCCGGAGCCTCCGCGAAGAACAGGTCCGGCTCGAGACGGCAAGGGATTTCGACCTCACCCAGCTGGGGCGTTACCAGGACCGACGCAAGCATCGGTGCCCTCCAAGATCTTTGATCGTTCGTACAACGCGGTCGGTGTTCGGTCACCGGAACCGGTCCGGTGAGGGACCTGGACTTGCGATGTCGCCGTCGTTCCGCCGTCCCCGGGGGACGGAGGTACTTCACGGAGATACAAAGAAAGCCGCGGGCCCCTGTGCTGGGGTCCGCGGCCACGGAGTGGAACTTCCGACCTCTAGGCCGGAATCCTCCGTGGACACTCCCCCAGTGCGCCGTACAGGCGCGGGGTTTCGCTCGAGGCGTGGACGTCACCGGTGTGCTCACCGCGATCAAGGGCGAGCTCGGACTCGTCACGCAGCAGAGCCATGACGGCACCGGTTTCGGACACACGGGTCCCCTGCGGCGCGGGCTGGGATCCATTGGCCAGCCTGACGCCGATGACGGACTCGCCACCGAAGGTGCGCATACGGATGCCGGTGAAGGCGCCCTCGAAGGCGCCACCGCTCAGGTCGGTGCCCTCGATCAGGTGAGTCATGGGCGAACGCCAGGTAGCGGCGAAACCGGTGCACTGCTCGTTCTTCGTGCTCATCAGATGGGACACCTCCTTCTACGTCGGGCACGGGGTCTTGCACCCGTACCGAGAGCGGTCATGACGACGCTGTACACATTACGGCCGCCCAAGAAAGACGGCAACCCATTTTTGACCTGCGAAAACGACCGCATCCGGCCAGAAGTTCACGGGAATGCCGAAGGGGCCGCGGGTGTTGCCCGCGGCCCCTTCGGTCGCTCTCTCCGAGATGGGATCCGATCAGGTCCAGCCCTCGGCGTCGACGACCCGGATCAGGCCCTCCTGCACCACCGAGCAGACCAGTCGGCCGTCCCTCGTGTAGACCAGTCCCCGCGCCAGCCCCAGCGCCCCCTGCGCGGTCGGGGACTCCTGCGCGTACAGCAGCCACTCGTCGGCGCGGAAGGGGCGGTGGAACCACATGGCGTGGTCGAGGCTGGCCATGGAGATGCCCGCGAACGAGCGGCCGTGTCTCAACAGGACCGTGTCCAACAGGGACATGTCGGAGGCATAGGTCATCAGGCACACCTGGGTGAGACGGTCGTCGGGAAGCCTCCCGTCGACCTTGAACCACACCGGGTTGGTGGCGGTGCGCAGCTCGGGGTCGCGTTCGGCCTCGAAGGACATCGCGCCCACCGGCCTCGTCTCGATGGGGTGCCAGTGGACGAAGCTCGGCACCTTGCCGAACGCCTCGCGCAACCGGTCCCGGGTGCTGAGCAGCTCCTCGGGCGGAGGAACGTCGGGCATGGGGATCTGGTGGTCCAGGCCCGGCTCCTCCTTGTGGAAGGAGGCGGACAGGGTGAAGATCGGCTTGCCGTGCTGAATGGCCACGACCCTGCGGGTGGTGAAGGAACGCCCGTCACGGACCCGGTCGACCTCGTAGACGATCGGCACCGACGGGTCGCCCGGCCGTATGAAGTAGGCGTGCAGAGAGTGCACGTGGCGCTCGGCGGGCGTCGTCCGTCCCGCCGCCACCAGCGCCTGCCCCGCGACCAGGCCGCCGAAGACCCGCTGAGGTCCGGCCGACGGGCTGCTGCCGCGGAAGATGTCGGCCTCGATCCGTTCCAGGTCGAGCACCTTCAGCAGCTCGGTCAGCGATTGACCCACGCGCCCGTCACCGTCGCGTTCACTCATCCTCTTCCTCTCCGTCACCGGCGACCGTCTCCTCCGGGTCGCGGCCCGCCACGAGCGCGAGCACCGCCTCACCGTAACGATCCAGTTTGACCGACCCGACCCCGGACACGGCGGACAGCCGGGACACGCTCCCCGGCTCCTGCTCGGCGATGGCCTGGAGGGTCGCGTCGGTGAAGATCACGTAGGCGGGCACCTTCTGATCCCGCGCGGTCAGCCGTCGCCATTCGCGCAGGCGTTCCAGCAGCGCCTCGTCGTAGGTGGAGGGGCAGTCCAGGCAGCGACCCAACTTGCGTTCGACGGCGTCGGTGAGCGCGTCGGAGCACACCCGGCAGCGCACGACACCGCCCTTGCGCCGGTCGCGGCGGCCCGGGGTGCTGGGCGAGGCGGGGCGCAGTCCGTCGAGGAAGCGCGAGGGCTTGCGGGACTTGCGTCCACCGGGAGAGCGGGCCAGGGACCAGGACATCACCAGGTGCTCGCGGGCCCGGGTCACCCCGACGTAGAAGAGCCGACGCTCCTCCTCCACCTGGTCGTCGGTCTCGGCGTAGATGATGGGCATCATGCCCTCGGTGAGCCCGACGAGGAACACCGCGTCCCACTCCAGGCCCTTGGCCGCGTGCAGGGAGGCGAGGGTGACCCCCTCGAAACCGGGCGCGTGTTCGGTGGCCATGCGCATGTCGATCTCGTCGACGAGGTGGGCCATGGTGGCCCTGCCCCCTGCGGAGCCGGCCTTGGCGGCGACGTCCTCCGCCAGCTGGGCCAGCGCCGACAGCGACTCCCAGCGTTCCCTCGCCCGACGTCCCTCCGGGGCCTGCTCGACCAGCCCGAGGGGGGCGAGCAGGTGACGCACCGTCCGGACGAGGGGCTCGTCCTCCCCGTCGGCCGCGCCGTGGCGTGCCCCCCGCAGCAGGTGCACGGCCTCGCGGATCTCGGGGCGTTCGAAGAACCGCTCGCTGCCGCGCACGGTGAAGGGAACGCCCTGGTCGCCGAGGGCCTGTTCGTAGGCGGCCGTCTGGGAGTTGGTGCGCATCAGCACCGCGATCTCCCCGGCGGGCACCCCCTCCTCCAACAGGACGCTGATCTTGCGGGCGACACCGGTGGCCTCGGCCGGCTCGTCGTCGTACTCCTGGTAGATCGGGTCCGGACCGTCCGGCCGCTGGGCCCGGAGGGTGAGGTGGTGCGCCGAGGCCGCCCCCTTGGCCTGGGCGATGACGTGGTTGGCCACACGCACCACCTGGGGGGTCGAACGGTAGTCGCGGACCAGCCGCACCAGGGTGGCGTGCGGGTACCGGTCGCCGAAACCGGTCAGATAGTCGGGGGTGGCCCCGGTGAAGGAGTAGATGGTCTGGCTGGGGTCGCCGACCACGCACAGGTCGTCGCGGTCGCCCAGCCAGGCGTCCAGGAGGAGCTTCTGGAGCGGGTTGACGTCCTGGAACTCGTCGACGACGAAGTAGCGGTACTGGTCGCGGACCCTCTGGGCGATCTTGGGGCTCTCGTTGATCATCGCCGCGGTGAGTTCGAGGACCGACTCGAAGTCGATGAGGTGCTCCTCACGGCACAACTCCTCGTAGGCCTCGAAGACCCGCGCGACCTCTCCCTCGGGAAGCGGTGACTGGCGACCGGCCTTGGCCACGGCCTTGTCGTAGTCACTGGGCCGTACCTGGGTGACCTTCGACCACTCGATCTCCCCGGCGAGGTCGCGCAGACCGGTCCGGTCCGGCTGCTGGCCCACCGAGTGGGCGGCGCGGGCCACGGCCTGGACCTTGCTCTTGATCAGGTTCGGTTTGGCCCCGCCGACGGCCTCCCCCCAGAAGAAGCCGAGCTGGCGCAGGGCCGCGGAGTGGAAGGTGCGGGCCTGCACCTTGGGGGCGCCGAGCGAGCGGAGACGGCCGCGCATCTCGCCCGCGGCCCGGGCGGTGAAGGTGACCGCGAGGACCTGCTGTTCGGAGACGACTCCACCGGCCACGGCGTGCGCGATCCGGTGGGTGATCGCCCGGGTCTTGCCCGTGCCGGCACCCGCCAGGATGCACACGGGGCCACGAAGCGCTCGTGCCGCCTGGGTCTGTTCGGGGTCCAGTCCCTCCAGGACGCGGTCGGGGTCCATGCTGCTCCTGCGTATGGTCGGACGGGTGGGTCTGGACGGTCAGTCTCTCAAGTATCGGCGGTCACAGGGAGCGAACGGTCCCGCGCGGCACCCCGGGAGACGGAACGATCCGTGTCGCACATTCCCCAGAACCAGTCGCCCTTGTGAGGCGTCCCACGTTGTGTCGAACGGCCATGGGAAGCGGTGACGGCCCCGCGGTGTTGGAACCGAGGGACCGATCCCGCAAGCCATGACAGTCGACACGGAAAAGACGTGAGCGAGATGACGAGTACGGGCACCGAGCAGTTCACGATGTACACCACCCCCTGGTGCGGCTACTGCAAGCGGCTCAAGAGCCAGCTCTCCCGAGAGGGCATCACCGGCCGCGAGGTGAACATCGAGGAGAACCCGGAGGCCGCGGATTTCGTGATGAAGGTCAACGGAGGGAACCAGACGGTCCCCACCGTGGTCTTCAGCGACGAAACGGCCATGACCAACCCGTCCCTCGCTCAGGTGAAGAAGAAGCTGGCCGAGCTGTCCTAGGACGGATCGCGCGGACCGCCCGGGGCGGTCCGCGCGGCGGGCGCCCTCCCTCAGGGCGGACCACCTCTGGTCTCCGAAGAACGACTCGGCCGACACCGACGGACCCGAAACGACGGGGAGTGTTGAGTTGGGGGACGACGTGAGGCCTCATGACATAGCGGTCACCGACACGGTGGACGCCGAAGTGGTACGGCGCACCCCGAACGGGTGGCGTGTGGGCGACGGGCACGACGACCGCGAAGCCCCGGACCTGATCAGCGCCATGGTGCTGGCCGACCTCCTCACCTCCGAGGCGGGCGGGGCCCGGCCTCGTGCCCAGGCCCCCGGACGCGCCCCCGAGGGCGCCTCGGAGGTGGAACGCCTGAAGCACACCATCACCCAGTTGGAGCACGCGCTGCACTCGCGCGTCATCGTGGAGCAGGCGATCGGCGTCCTGTCCGAGCGGCACACGATGCCGCCTCGGGAGGCGTTCGAACGACTGCGCTCCTCGGCGCGTTCCCGCGGGCGCAAGGTCGCCGACCTGGCCGGGGACGTGGTGGACAGCAGCACCAGCCCGCTGACCGTCCTGCCGGACGAGCTCACCACGGGACAGGGCTGACCGGATCTCCGGCAGGCCATGACCCGGGGCGAAGCCGCCACGGTGGGGCCGCGGTCCGTCCGTGACGGGGGGTCGGACGGCCCGCGGCCCCGTCGTGTCCGGCTCAGGGGCCGTCGATCAACTCGCCGCCGTACCAGCCCTCGATGAGGGTGCGGGCGATGGAGACCCGTCCGGGCAGGACGATCTCCCCGGCCGCGGTGGCCTCGGCCAGGGCCTCCCGGGTGAACCAGCGGGTCTCGGCGATCTCGTCGTCCGTGGGGCTGGTCCGCCCCACCGCCCGGGCGGTGTAGCCCACCATGAGACTGCGCGGGAAGGGCCAGGGCTGAGAGGACACGTAGACCGGTTCCTCGACGATCACCCCGGTCTCCTCCGCGACCTCGCGCGCCACCGCCTGTTCCAGTGACTCCCCCGCGTCCACGAACCCTGCCAGCACGGAGAAGCGGCGCGCGTCCCAGTGCGGATTGTTGCCGAGCAGGGCCTCCTCGCGCCCCTCGTGTTCACGGTGCACCAGCATGATCACCGCCGGATCCGTGCGCGGGAACTGTTCGGTCCCCTCCTCCTCACAGATCCGGACGTGTCCCGACCGTTCCATCCGTGTGCGCGCGCCGCACATGGGGCAGAAGCCGTGGGCGGCATTCCAGTTGGCCAGGGCCAACGCCCGGGTGAACAGCCCGGTGTCGCGGTCGTCGAGGACCGCGCCGACGTCGCGCAGGGAGGCGGGCTCGGCCCCGGTGACCGCTCTCACCTCCTCGTGGGAGCGCACCGCGAAGTAGGCGTGGTCGCCGTCGTGGCCCAACAGGTACCGCTCGCCCTTCGGAGCGCGGTCGGGCGAGGTGAGGACCAGCCTCGGGTTCGGACCCGTGGTGACCAGGGCCCGTGTCTGTCGCGCTCTGAGCGCTCCGGGGCCGTAGCCTCCCGGTTCACCGCCCTCCAGGACCAGAACGCGCGTGTGCGGGTCGTTCCAGGCCTTGGCCGACCATTCCTCATCGCCTCGCAGATGCCCGGCGGGATCGACCGCGTTCCGGGAAAGAGCGGGTACCGCTTCGGAGTCCATGGGTCCTTCCGGCGTTCGTACTCGACATGACAGGTGTAACGCTTTCGAGGACCCCGCGCACTCCCCTTCCGCGGAACCGGGGGGAGTGCGCGGTTCACGCACGGTTCGTCGTGGTCGTACGCGGGGTCGGGCCCGGTCAGGCGTCCCGGGCCGTGCCCAGTTCCTCCCAGAGGTGGGCGGCGCTCTCGGCGCCCTTCAGCAGCAGCGGCATCTCGACCTTCTCGTTGGGCGCGTGGATGCGGTCCTCGTTGAGGCCCACCGCCACGAACACCAGGGGCGCGTCGAGGATGTCGGCGATGTCGGCCTCGGGGCCGCTGCCGCCCTCGCGGGTGAACAGGATCTCCTTGCCGAACGCCCGTCCCATGGCGGAGCGGGCCGCCTTGAGCGCGGTGGAGGACAGGTCGGAGGCGCAGGCGCGCACGCCCGGGCCGCCGAACTCCAGCTCGGCGCGGATCCCCTCGGGGAGGGCGGCCTCCACGTACTCGCGGACACGGGCCTGGATCTCCAGCGGCTCCTGGCCGGGGACCAGTCGGAAGCTGATCTTGGCGTGCGCGGAACGGGGGACGATGGTCTTGCCGCCGGCCCCGGTGTGGCCGCCCCACATGCCGTTGATCTCGGCGGTGGGGCGCAGCCAGACCCGCTCCAGGGTGCTGTAGCCCTTCTCCCCCCACGCGGCGGTGGAGCCGGCGGTGGCCAGCCACTCCCGCTCGTCGAAGGGCAGGCGGGAGATGAGCTCGCGCTCCTCGGCGCCGGCCTCGACGACACCGTCGTAGAAGCCGGGGATCGCGATCCGCCGGTCGGCGTCGTGCATTCCGGAGAGCAGGTCGCTCATGATCTTGAGCGGGTTGGGAACCGCGCCGCCGAAGGAACCGCTGTGCAGGTCCCTCTCGGGGCCGTACAGGGCGATCTCGACGTCGGTGACGCCGCGCATGCCCACGCACATGGACGGGGTGTCGGCCGCCCACATCGTGGTGTCGGAGATGACCGCGACGTCGCAGGCCAGACGCTCACGGTTGGCCTTCATGAGCTCGGCGAAGTGCACCGAGCCGGACTCCTCCTCGCCCTCGATCAGCATCTTGATCGTGACCGGAGGGGCGTCGGCGCCGGAGACGGCCAGGGCGGCGCTCACTCCCAATGCGTGGAAGAGGACCTGTCCCTTGTCGTCGGAGGCGCCGCGCGCGTAGAGGGAGGTGCCCTTCTCCGTGGGGGTGAAGGGGTCGGTCTCCCACTCCTCGACCGGGTCGACCGGCTGGACGTCGTGGTGGCCGTAGACGAGCACGGTGGGCGCGGACGGGTCGGCGGCGGGCCACTCGGCGAACACGGCGGGCAGTCCGGGCGTCTCCCAGATCTCGACCGTGGGGAAACCGGTTCCGGTCAGGTGGTCGGCGAGCCACCGGGCCGAACGACGCACGTCCTCATGGCGCTCGGGGTCGGCGGAGATCGAAGGGATCGCCAGCCACTCGCGCAGCGCGGTGAAGAATTCGCCCTTGTGGTCCTCGATATAGGCGCGTGCGTCCATCTGCCCTCACTCTTCTCGACATTCTCGTCCGCATCGACCTTAGGACCTGGACGAACCGGACGGTGACGCCCCTCCGTCGAGAAGGGGCGTCGAACGTCGATCCGGGTCAGCCGTCGGTGGCCTCGCGCCAGGCGTCGAGGTACTCGGACAGGTTGGCCTCGATGTCCTTCCAGTCGGGCTCGAAGATCTCGACGCCCTCCATGAGTTCGGCCAGGGCCTCGGCGTCCTCCCCGGTGGGCTCCACGTCGACGCGGGCCGGGAAACCGCCCGCGGCGGAGGAGACCTGCTCCAGGGACCCCTCGGAGAGCAGGAAGTCGATGAGGACCCGTCCGTTCTCGTCGTTGGGCGCCCCGGTGAGCAGGCCCGCCGTGTAGGGCAGGGCGAAGGTCGTGGGGGCGCCGCCCTCCTCGGCGGGGAACCAGATCCCGAGGTTGGGCATGGAACGGGCCTGGGCGTAGTTCATCTGGACGTCCCCGTTGGCGACGAGCAGCTCGCCCTTGTCGACCTTGGGCCCCAGGGCACCGGTGGAGGAGGAGGGGCCGACGTTGTTCTCCTGGAGCTCGCCGAGGTAGTCCATGGCGGGGTCGAGGCCGCCGAACCGGTGCATGGCCTGGATGAGGACCGCGGTGCCGTCTCCGGCGACACCGGGCGTGGAGTACTGGAGCCGCCCTTCGAAGCGCGGGTCGAGCAGGTCCTCCCAGGTCGCCGGTGGCTCGTCCAGCTCCTCGGTGTTGTAGATGAAGGCGAAGTAGTTGTCGACCACCGTGGTCCACTTGCCGTCGGGGTCGCGGGTCTCCACCTGGTCGGCGCCCTCGGGTTCGTACTCCTGGAGAAGGCCGAGTCCGTCGGCCTGCTGGATGAAGGGCGGCAGGGTCACGATCACGTCGGCCTGGGGGTTGGCGCTCTCCCGATCGGCGCGTTGGACCATCTCTCCGGACCCCCCTTCCACGTAACGGACCTCGATACCGGTCTCGGCCTCGAACTCCTCGAAGACCAGGTCGAACCAGCCGGTGCCGGCCTCGTCTCGCAGGCCGTCGGCGGAGTAGACGGTGACGACGTCGGTGTCGGCGGTGGCCCCGCAGCCGGTCATGGCGAGGGCCGCGGTCAGGGCGATGGGGGCGAGGGCGCGGACGCGCATGGTGTGTCCTCCGGGTGGGTCAGCGATGGCCGGCGCGGGTGCGCACCAGGGAGAGGGCGAACATGACGAGCAGGGTCGTGGCCATGAGGACCACGGCGAAGGCGGAACCGGTGAAGAGCGCGCCGCGGTCGGTGGCGGCGAAGATCCGGACCGGCAGCGGGGTCCAGTCGGGCGGGTAGAGCATCATCGTGGCGCTGAGCTCCCCCATGGACAGGGCGAAGCAGAGTCCGGTGGCGGCGCCGAGCGAGGGCAGCAGCAGGGGCAGGCGGACCAGGAACAGGGTGCGGGCCGGGCGCGCGCCCAGGGAGGCCGCGACCTGTCCGTACACCGGGTCGAGGCGGGTCAGGGCCGCCGACACCGACTGGTAGGCGAAGGCGGTGACCAGGACGGTGTGGGCGAGGAAGACGATCGTGTGGGTGCCGTTGAGCAGGACCGGCGGTCGGCTGAAGGCCACCAGCAGCGCCAGCCCCACCACGACGGTGGGCACCGCGACCGGGAGCATGAACAGGGCGTCCATGATCCGGCGGCCCTTGGGCCCCATCGACGCGGCGGAGAGCGCCGCCCAGGTACCGATGACCAGGGCGCAGACACTGGCGACCAGAGCGGTGACCACGCTGACGCGCAGGGCCTCCAGGGTCTGGGGGCCGAACGCCACCGCGTAGTTGTCGAGGGTGGGCCCCGAGGGCAGGGCGCCGCTCCATCCGGTGCTGAACGAGGCCGCCACGATGACGCCCAGCGGCAGCGCGAACAACGGCAGGAACAGGAGCGCGAAGAGCGCCTGGATCGCCCTGCGGGTGAGCCGGTCATGGACGAGCACGACGACCTCCGTCGGTGGGGGCTCCCAGTCGTGAGGTGAGGGAGCGGTAGAGCAGGTAGAGGCCGATGGAGAGCGTCGCGTTGATGGTGGCGACCACGCAGGCGGTGGTGTAGTCGGCCTCCAGGATCGCCGAACTGTAGACGAGCATGGGCAGGGTGACGACGTCCTTGGCCCCGGTGAAGAGGACGATCGCGAACTCGTTGAGGCACAGCACCAGGACCAGGGCCCCACCGGCGACGAGGGCGGGGAGGGCCTCGGGAAGGATCACCGAGCGCACGACGCGGGCGGGGCGCGCGCCCAGGGAGGAGGCGGCCTCCAGTTGGGCGGTGTCGATCTGCGCGAAGGCCGCCAGGAGCGGGCGCAGCACGAACGGGGTGAAGAAGGTGACCTCGGCCAGGATCACGCCCCACGGGGTGGACAGGAAGGTGAAGGGGCCCGAGTCGGCCCCGGTCAGGTCGGTCCACATCCCGTTGGCCATGCCGACGGTGCCGTAGACGAACAGCAGCGCCAGGGTGATGAGGAAGGACGGGAACGACAGGTAGGTGTCGATGAACCGACCGGCCGACCCGCTGCCCGGGAAGGGCACGAACGCGATGATCAGGGCCAGGACGAGTCCGAGGACCAGACATCCGACGGTGGAGCCGACCGCGATCAGGACCGTGGTGGTCAGCGCGGTGCGGAACCTCGTCGAGGACAGGACGTCGACGTAGGGCCTCGTGGAGAACCCTCCGTCCGGCCCGGTGAACGACTCGGAGATCACCGAGCCCAGCGGATACAGCACCGCCAGGGCCAACAGGACCACGGGCGGGATCGCCCAGACCCAGGCCGGTACGGTGATCCCCGATCGGACCGGGGCGGGTTCGGACGGAGACCCGGTCGCGGCGGTGGAGGCGGTCCGGGGCGGGGCGAGGGCGCTCACGGTTCCTCACCCACCGGGATCAGGACCGCGTCATCGCGGTCGAAGCCGAGCTCGACGGCGCCGCCGGGCCCGGGAGGTGTCCGGTGCCCGGCCAGTTCGACGGTGACGGACCGGCCGTCGACGTCGACGGTGAGGTGGTGCACCGAGCCGCGCCAGCTCAGATCGGTGACCGTGCCCCGAAGGGTGTGTTCGGCCGGTCCCAGGACGATCCGGTGCGGACGCAGGCACACCTGGAGTCCGGCCCCGTCGGCGGTGCCCGCGGGCAGGTCCTCCGGGGAGACCGGCAGTTCCAGACCGCAGACGCGCACCCGGTCCCCCTCCAGCCGGGCCGGCAGCAGGTTCGCGCTGCCGACGAACCCGGCGGTGAAGGCGGTGCGCGGACGGTCGTAGAGCGCGCGGGGCGTGTCGTACTCGCGGAGCCGGGCCCGGTCCAGGACCGCGACCCGGTCGGCGAGGGTGAGGGCCTCGCCCTGGTCGTGGGTGACGTGCAGGACCGTGAGGTCGGGCAGCTCCCGGTGCAGACGGGCGAGTTCGTCGGTCATCTCGGCCCGCAGCCGGGCGTCCAGGGCGGAGAGGGGTTCGTCCAACAGCAGGACCTTGGGGCGGATGGCCAGGGCCCGGGAGATGGCGACCCGCTGTTGTTGACCGCCCGAGAGCTCGCGCGGGTAGCGGCGGGCGTAGGAGCCCATCCCGGTCATCTCCAGCGCCTCGGTCACCCTGGACGCCACCTCGTTCCGAGGGACCCCCTGCGCGCGCAGACCGAAGGCCACGTTCCGTTCCACCCTCATGTGGGGGAAGAGCGCGTAGCTCTGGACCACCATGCCGACGCCCCGGTCGTAGGGAGGCAGGTCGGTGACGTCCCTGCCTCCCAGGTGCACCCGCCCCGAGTCGGGGCGCACGAAGCCGGCGACGGTGCGCAGCGCCGTGGTCTTACCGGATCCGGAGGGACCGAGCAGGGCGGTGAACTCTCCGGGTTCGACGGTCAGGTCCAGGGAGTCGAGGACGGTGGTGCCGCCGTAGGAGACGCTCACCCCGTCGAGACGGATCCCCACCGGTCAGCCCTCCCGAGCCGCGAGCAGATCGGGCAGTTCGGCCACGGAGTCGAGCACGTGCCCGGCCCCGGCCAGGCGCAGGGTGGCGGTGTCGTGCGCCCCGGTCCGGACCCCGGCGACCACGGAGGCCCCGGCGTTGCGGCCGGCGCGCATGTCCGAGTCGGTGTCCCCGGCCACGGCGACGGCGGCCATGGAGGAGACCCGGGAGCGCAGGGCCGCGGTGAGGATCATGTCGGGGTGGGGGCGGCCGCGCCCGTCGACGTCGGAGGGGCACAGGGCGAGGTCGACGAGGTCGTTCCAGCCCAGGGCGGCGAGGATCCGGTCCTGGGTGTCCCTGGCGAAGCCGGTGGTCAGGGCGATCCCGCGGCCCTGGTCCCGGAGCCGGCGGAGGGCGTCCTCGGCTCCGGGCAGAGGCGCGCAGTGGCCCTCGTCGACCAGGCGGGCGTAGGCGGCCTCGAAGGCGGCGTTGGCCGCGTGGGCCCGCTCCTCGTCTCCGCCGGTGAGGTGGCGGAAGACGGTGATCTTGGACTCGCCCATGGTGGCGCGTACGTAGGCGAGCTGTTCGTCGGTGGCGTCGGGCAGCGCGGCTCCGAAGGCGCGTTCGACCAGGCCGTCGTCGGCGACGGTGGTCCCGGCCATGTCCAGGACCACCAGTTCGATCCGGGAGGGTCGAGGGTCGAGGAGCGCTCCGGTGCGGGTTCCGTGGTCGTTCATGGTCACCATCCCAGTTCGTCGGCGGTGGTCTCGGCGATGGCGGGGGAACAGGTCATGCCGCGTCCGCCGGGGCCGGTGACCAGCCAGGCGGAGTCGGCGACGGGGGCGCGGTGCACCACCGCGTCGGGGTCGAGGCACTGGGCGTAGACGCCGGCCCAGCGTCGGCGGATCGGGGGCAGGGGACGACCGAGGAGCCGTTCGACCACCCCGGTGAGGTGTTCGTAGGGGTCCTCGACGGTGTCGAAGGAGAAGGGGTGTTCGTACTCGTGGGTGTCGCCGATGGTCAGGGAGCCGTCGGCGCGCTGGACCATCAACAGCTGCATGGCGTGGTCCCGGGCGGTGGGCGGCTGGGGCTGCTCGGCTCCGAGGGCGTCCAGCGCCGGTCCCCGGTAGGCCGGGTAGTAGCGGAAGCTGTCGGCGTCCGCGACCGAGGTGGTGAGGGTCTCGCCCAAGGGCGCGGTCTGCATCATCTGGAGGCGGACCCGGCGCACGGGCGGATCGGGGACGAGTTCGCGGACCAGCCCGCCCAGCCAGGCGCCGGTGCAGAGCACGACCTGGTCGCCGTGGTGAAGGTCGCCGTGGTCGTCGCGGACGGTGCCGGGCGCCGGGAGGTCGCGGACCTCGCGTCCGGTCAGCAGGGTGTAGCGGTCGCTGCGGGCGAGCTCGGCCTGGAGTACGGCCTGGGCCACGCGGGGCTCGACCTGGGCGTCGCGTCGGCACCACAGGGCGCCGAGGAGGTCGCCGCGCAGGGCGGGGTTGACCTCGCGAACGCGGTCCGGCGCCAGAAGGCTCAGTTCGCGCAGATGCGCGTCGGGGCCCTCGACCGCGGCCTCGGCCACGGCGAGCTCGTGTTCGGTGGTCAGCGCGGTGAGCGACCCGGAGGGGCGGAAGCCCAGACCGGGAAGCCGTTCGCCGATCTCCTCCCACAGCTCGCGGGCGCGCAGCGCGGTCTGGAGTTCGGGGCCGGAGGAACGGCCGCTGACCCAGACCAGACCGAAGTTGCGGACCGAGGCGCCTCGCGCGGCGGCCTCCCGTTCGATGTGGACGACCTCGTGCCCTCGGGAGAGGGCCTGCCAGGCGTGCATGGTGCCGAGAACGCCGGCACCGACGATGATCACTCGCATGCCCCGAGGTTCTCGGGCGCGGGTGGAGCGCTCGATGACCGCCGGGGACATCCGGGTGAACCGCCTTCGAACTCTGGACCAGACACGTTATCTTTCCGTTATCGAACGGTCCGGGTCGTGTCCCCGAGATCAGCCGGAGGTTCCGTCGGCACCGGTCAGACGGGTGGTGAAGCTGAACCGGTCGCCCCGGTAGAGGGAGCGCACCCGTTCCAGGGGACGGCCCCGGGCGTCCCGGGAGAGTCGGTGGATGAGCAGCATCGGCAGGGCCGGAGGCGTGCCGATGAGCAGCGCCTCGCGCGGGGTCGCCAGGACCGTCTCCAACCGCTCGTCGGCGTCGGCGAACGCCGTGCCCACCCGTTCGTCCAGGTAGGCGTAGAAGCTGGAGTCGGGGTCGAAGTCGACGTCCAGCCGGGGTACGCGTTCCACCGCGATGTAGGTGGACTCCAGACCGACCCGCTCGTCGTCGGCCCACAGCACCCGCTCCATGTGCCAGATCGGCTCCCCCTCGACCAGGCCCAGTTCCTCGGCCAAGGGTCCCGGGCAGGGCCAGCTGCGCAGGTCGACCAGGGTCCTCCCCGGGTCGAGGCCCTGCCTGCGCACGCCTTCGGTGTAGCTGGCCAGGGACAGGGGCTGTTCGAGTTTGGGTCCGGCGACGACGGTGCCGCGTCCTCGACGGCGCAACCGTCCCTCCAGGAGCAGGTCGCGCAGCGCCTGTCGTACCGTCTCCCGCGCCGCGCCGAAGCGCTCGGTCATCTCCCGTTCGGTGGGCAGCGCCTCCCCCTCGCCCAACCCGTCCACCAGCTCGGTGAGGAGTATGCGCACCGCGTAGTACTTGGGCACGCGACCGTGTTCGGGCACCCCGGCACGTACCGGGGCCCCGCCGTCCTGAGGGATACCTGTCACCGACATGCGGGGCATTCTCCCCCAGCCCGGTGAACGTCCGGGTGAACGGAGAGGGACCGACCGGCCGCCCCGGCCGCGTTCTCGCCCCGACCTTGGTGCGTTCGAGGGATTCGCGAAAGGTCGCTCGGGAAACTCCGGCCTCAGGAACATCGACGTGAGGAGACGAACACATGGCCATCACCGGTGTCGAAAGGAACGACGAGAACCTCACCTTGACGGTGGTCGCGGACTATCCGGCCCCCGTCGAGGAGGTCTGGCGGCTGTGGGCCGACCCGCGTCGTCTGGAGCGCTGGTGGGGCCCGCCGACCTACCCCGCGACCGTGGAGGAGCACGACCTGAGCCCGGGCGGCTCCGTCACCTATCTGATGACCGGCCCCGGAGGGGACCGACATCGCGGCTGGTGGAGGGTGGTCTCGGTAACGGAACCGACCTCCCTGGAGTTCGTCGACGGGTTCGCGGACGAGGACGGGACCCCGTCCGAGACCCTGACCAACACCACCCACGTGGAGCTCCTCGAACACGACGGCGGCACCCGGATGGTGCTCCGTTCGACCTTCGTCTCCCGCGAGGACATGCGCAGGCTCATGGAGATGGGCATGGAGGAGGGACTGCGGGAGGCCATCGGCCAGATCGACGCGCTTCTCATCGAGTGAGAGGCGATCCTCCCGTTCGGGCCCCGAGGGAACCTTTCCGGTGGTAGGAGACTCAGAGGGACCGGGGGCGGGACAGGCCCGTCCCCCAAGGAGTCCGGGAGGAAACCCCATGGCCATCACCCCCTCTGAGGCGATCGACGCCAGGTTCGGTCACCTGTTCGACGTTCTCGACACCGACGACGACAAGGTCGCCACCTGGGACGACTACCGCCGGCTCGTGGAACGCTACATCTCCGGCTACAGGCTGGATCCGGAGGAGCGCAAGGCCCGGGCCCTCGACTCCTCCTACCAGGCGCTCTGGCAGGAGCTGCTGCGACGTTCGGACGAGACGGGGGTTCGTCTGGAGCGCGAGCGGTTCGTGGCGGCCATGCGCGCGGTGTCGGAGGACCGCAGCCGGCACAACGCGGTCGAAGGCGTGGCCGAGGCCGTCTTCGACCTGCTGGACGAGGACGGGGACGACCGGATCTCCCTGGAGGAGTTCCTGACCTACGCGGACGTCCTCGGCGCTCGTGAGGAGGACGCGCGGAACCGGTTCGCGCACGTGGACACCGACGGCGACGAGCACATCAGCCGGGAGGAGTTCGTGCTCTCGGCCCGTCAGTACCTCTTCGGCGAGGACATCGAATCCCCGGGCGGTTTCGTGTTCGGCGTGGTCTGAGACCTCGGGGCGGCGGGGAGTGGTCTCCCCGCCGCCGCTCACTCCGGTTCGGGCAGGGCGGTGAAGAGGGCCGCCAGCCCCTCCGCGTCGAGCAGGTCGACGGGACGGACGGTCTCGTCGGCCCGGACGTAGTGGAAGGCCGCGCGGACCTCCTCCGGCCGCACCCCGACCAGGTCGGCCCAGGCCAGCCGGTAGGCGGCCAACTGCACCCCCACCGCGTGGCGTTCGGCCCGGTTGCCCGGTGGGCGTCCCGTCTTCCAGTCGACCACGTCGTAGGTGCCGGTCTCCGGGTCGTGGAAGACCGCGTCCATGCGCCCTCGGACGAGACGGTCGCCGATGACCGTCTCGAAGGGCACCTCCACCTCCAGCGGCACACGCGAACCCCACTCGCTCGCTTCGAACATGCGCTGGAGTTCGGCCAGGTCCTCGTCCTCGCCGGCGGTCTCGTCGGCGGCTCCGGGAAGCTCGTCGAGCAGGGTGGCGTTCTGCCCGAAACGCCCCTCCAACCAGGTGTGGAAGGCCGTCCCCCGCCGGGTGTGCGGGGCGGGCGGTCGCGGGAGCGGTCGCCGGATCTGTCGGGCCAGCGCCGAGGGGTCGCGGGCCAGCCAGACCATCGAGGAGACCGACAGGTGGTCGGGCAGTTCCACCTGGACGGGCCCCTCCCCCGGCCCCGAGGCGGCGCGGTCGCGGTGGGCGAGCAGCAGTTCGGTGTCGCGCTCCCAGCCCCTGAGCCTGCGACGCAGCACCTCGGGGGCGTTCTCGGGAAGGACCCGATCTCCCTCCCTGATCCTCCGACGCGCGCGTTCGACCAGTTCGGCGCCGACCAGGACCCTGGCACGACGCTCCTCGGCGGGGTTCCGAGCCCCTGAGGCGGGGGCGACCTCGACGGTCGACCCCTCCGCCTCGACCGGGGGCTCCGGCGGCCACACGGCCGTGGTCTCCTCGTCGGCGTGCGGGTTGGTCTCCTCCGGATCGGGCGGGGGCGCCCAGGTCACCACCGGTCCGGCGCCCCGCTCACAGGCCTCGCGGATCTCCTCCAGGAACACCGAGGGGCCGCGCGGCGTACTGCCGGTGCGCCCCCACCAGTGGCCGGTGCACACCAGGGCGTAGGAGGCCCGGGTGACCGCGACGTAGGCGAGCCGCCGCTCCTCCATCAGGTGGCGGGCCTCCTCGGCCTCCTTGAATCCGGCGATGTCGTCCTTCTCCACCCCTCGCAGGACGGGCAGGCTCGCCCGGTCCCCGCGCAACGGGTAGGGCAGCATGTGGTCGGCCTTGAGCCAGGCCAGGGGGTCGCGCGCCTTGGCGGGGAACAGCGGGGAACGCCGGCCACCGCTGACGCCGGGGACGAACACGACCGGCCACTCCAGGCCCTTGGCCCCGTGCATGGTCATGAGCTTGACGCTGTCGGAGCCGCCGACGCGTTCGCCGGGGCTGAGCGCGCTCTCGTTCTCCTCCGCGGCGTTGAGGTAGCCGAGGAAACCGCCGAGGGTGGGGTCCTCCGAGTTGCCGACGAAGCGGACCGCGTGGTCGACGAAGGCGTCCAGGTCGGCGCGGGCCGACAGCGGATCCCGGTTGGTGCGGGAGCCCACCTCGATGTCCAGGCCGAGCGTGCGCTCGACCTCGGTGATCAGGTCGGGCAGGGGCTGGCCGACGAGCCTGCGCAGAGAGCGCAGCTCCTCGGCCAGGCGGCCCAGTCTCTCGTAGGCGACCTCGGAGTAGTTCTCGGCCGGCCCCGGGTCGTCGACGGCGTCGACGAGGCTGCCGCTCTCGGCGGTCAGGTCCAGCACGGTACGACGCAGCAGGTCGTCGGTGTCCTCACCGCCGTCCTCGGAGGCGGCTCCGGTCAGGTCCCTGCGGGTGTGCCGGGCCAGTTCGGTCGCGCGGGCGCCCAGGGCCGCCAGGTCGCGCGGGCCCATCCGCCATCGGGGCCCGGTGAGCAGACGCGCCAGTTCGTTGCCGGCCGAGGCGTCGTGGACCACCCGCAGGGTCGCGATGATGTCGCGGACCTCGGGCACCATCATGAGGCCGCCCAGACCGACGACCTCCACGGGGATGTCCCTCGCCTCCAGGGCCTCCCGCAGGGGCGGGAACTGTGAGCGTTTACGGCACAGGACGGCGATGTCGCCCGGACCGATCGCGCCGTCGGAGGCGCCACCGAGCTCTCCGTCGGGCCAGACCCGCCCGTCCGGTGCGAAGACCGGGCCGCCGGGATCGTCGGCCGTGGCCCTGACCAGCCGGTGGACCTGGTCGGCGATCCACTCGGCCTCCTCCGTCTCGGTGGAGAACAGGGCGGCCATGGCGGTACCCCGATCACGTCGGGCGGGGCCCGGGTGCAGGACCGGAACGTCCACGGCCTCGGCCCTCAGCTCCTCGGAGACGCGCTCGGCGACGTCGAGGACGCGGGCGCCGTTGCGGAAACTGACCGACAGACGCCGCACCGGGGCCGGGTTCCCCGGAGAGACCGGGAAGTCGGTGGGGAAGCCGGTGAGGTTGGCGGCGATCGCCCCGCGCCATCCGTAGATGGACTGGCAGGGGTCGCCGACGGCCGTGACCGGATGCCCCTCGCCGAACAGCGCGCGCAACAGTACGAGCTGGGAGTGGCTGGTGTCCTGGTACTCGTCCAAGAGCACCACGCGGTAGCGGCCGCGTTCCAGCAGCCCCACCTCGGGATGGTTGAGGGCGATACGGGCGGCCAGGGCCATCTGGTCGCCGAAGTCCATCGCCTCACGGGCCCGTTTGGCCCGGTCGTACAGGTCGACCAGCGGCAGGAGTTCCTCGCGTCGGCGCTGGGTCGAGACCAGTTCGCGGGTGGGCGCCGTGGGCTTGCGGCGCATGGCGTCCACCTGGGACTGGATCCAGCGCCCCACCCCGCGCACCCGGTCGGTGGTGGTCAGGTGGTCGGAGATCTGCCCGGACAGGTCCAGAACCCTCCGCGTGACGGTGTCGGCGCCGACGTCGACGTGGTCCATGGGACCGTCGTACTCGCCGACGATACGAGCGGCGAGCTGCCAGGCCTGCCCCTCGCTGAGCAGTCGCGAGGTGGGCTCGACCGCCTCGCGCAGGGCGTGATCGGCCACGATCCGCCCCGCGTAGGCGTTGTAGGTGGAGATCGTGGGCTCCCCGTCGAGTTCCTCCTCGGGGAACTGCTCGGTGGAGCGCAGCTGCTCCAGGCGTTTGCGCACGCGTTCGGCCAGCTCGGCCGTGGCCTTGCGGGTGAAGGTCAGACCGAGAACCTGTTCGGGCCGCACCAGACCGTTGGCGACCAGCCAGACCACACGTGAGGCCATGGTCTCGCTCTTGCCGGAGCCGGCGCCGGCGATCACCACACCGGGTTCCAGGGGGGCCGAGATGACCTGGGCCTGCTCGATGGTGGGCTCGGGACGCTTGAGCAGGCGGGCGAGTTCGGCGGGGCTGAAACGGGGGCGGGGGCCGGGGGTCTCGGGGGTGGGGGCGGGGTTGGGTTCAGACATGTCTGCCCTCGTCCTGGACCGGACAACAGGCGCGTACGGCGCACGCGTTGCATCCGATGTTGCGGGTGGCGGCGAAGCGGGAGCCCCCCATGCCGGTGGCGACCTCGTGCACGAGGGTCTTCGCCCAGCCGGGATCGGGGTCCTCGCCCAAGGGGGGCTGGACCTGTTCACGCGCCTTCTTGCTGAACGCGGCGGCACCGACCTGGACCAGCGCGGCACCGCCGGGCTCGAACAGGCCGAGCTTGGCGAAGGCGCCCTGGAGCACGGCCATCTGATAGACGCCGAGCTGGGGGTGGCGGGCCAGGTCGTCGGCCTTGGAACCGCCGGTCTTGATGTCGACGACCACGGCACGGCCTTCGGAGTCGCGTTCGAGACGGTCGACGCGGCCGGTGATCTCGATACCGCCGACGTCCACCTTGAACCCCTCCTCGGTGACGACCAGTTCACGGTCGTTGAGGGCGTCCCAGGTGACGAGCTTCCGGATCATCTCGTCGGCGCGGTCGCGCTGTTTGTCGGACTGCCAGGGGCCGCCGAAGTCGAGGTCGGACCAGATCTCGTCCATGCGCTCGCCGACCTCCTCGGCGTCGCCGCCCTGGGCGACCAGGACCGCGACGGCGTGCACGATGGTGCCCAGGGCCGAGGCGGAGTCCCCGGAGGAGGCCCCGGCGGCGCGTTCGAGCAACCAGCGGAACTGGCAGTTGGTGAAACTCTCCACCTGGGAGGGCGAGACCCGGATGGTGTCCTCCGGGTCGGCGAGGGGACGATCGTCGCTGAACGGGGTGAGGGCGTACCACTCGGAGGGGTCTGCGCCCCGCACCCCCTCCTCCGCCAGTCGGGCCAGGTGGGCGGCGGAGGCCTCGCGCAGAGGGCCCGGCGCGTCGGGGTCGGTGACCACCGAACGCAGGTCGGCGACCAGGGCGGGCAGCGACAGCCAGCGCCGTCCCGTGCCGACCGGCTCCGGGTCGCCCAGTCCCATCTCGTTGA
Source organism: Nocardiopsis alba DSM 43377 (assembly GCF_000341225.1). Taxonomy (GTDB): domain Bacteria; phylum Actinomycetota; class Actinomycetes; order Streptosporangiales; family Streptosporangiaceae; genus Nocardiopsis; species Nocardiopsis alba. The sequence goes on along the minus strand of NZ_ANAC01000005.1, from coordinate 17,643 downwards.
GGAAGCGGGAGGGACGTTCGTCGGACTCCTCCCCTCCCACACAGGTGACGTAGAGGGTGCGCCGGGCGCGTGTGAGCGCCACGTAGAACAGACGGCGCTCCTCGGCGAGGAGTTTGGAGGCCAGGGCGGCGCCGCGCGAGTCGGCGTGGAGCCCCTGGGAGTCGACCAGCTCCTCGACCCCGAGCAGGGAGCCGCGCAACCGCAGGTCGGGCCAGTCGCCCTCCTGGGCTCCGGCCACCACGACCAGACCCCACTCCAGTCCCTTGGAGCGGTGGGCGGTGAGGATGCGCACCGACTCTCCGTCGGGGGCGCGTTCGGCGAGGCTGTCCCCGGGGATCTCCTGCGCGGCCAGATCCTCCAGGAAGCCGTCGGGGGTCCCCGGCGGCAGCCGGTCGCAGTAGCGGGCGGCGCTCTCGAACAGGGCGACGACGGCGTCCAGGTCACGGTCGGCCGCGGCGCCGCGGCGCCCTCCGGCCAGGCTCGCGCGCAGCAGGCGGTCGGCCAGCCCACTGGCGCGCCACAGTTCCCACAGGACCTGTTCGGCGTCGGAGCCGCCGGCGGCGAGCGCGCCGACCGTGCGCAGGGCCTCGGCCACGCGGACGGCCGGGGCGGCGATGACGGGGTCGATCAGGGTGAGCCGGCCGGGGTCGCGCAGGGCGTCCACCAGAAGTCGGGTGGAGGGGCGGTGTTCGGCCTCCTCCGTCTCCCCGTTCTCCCTCGCCTCCCGGACCCGGTCCAGATCCAGCCTGCGCAGGGCGCGGGTCAGCCGGCGCAGACGAACGGTGTCGGCCTCACCGAAGGGGCTCGTCAGGAGTTCGCGGGCCGCGTCGTCGTCCAGTTCCTCCGGACGCAGGCCGTAGCGGATGAGGGCGAGCATGGGGCGGACGATGGGCTCGGCCGCCACGGGCAGGTCGTCGGCGCCCACGGCCACCGGGACCGAGGCCGCGGTGAGCGCTCGGCGCAGCACGGGCAACTGCCGGCTGGAGGAGCGCACCAGGATCGCCATGTCCGACCACGGGACCCCGTCGATCAGGTGGGCGCGGCGCAGGAGGTCGGCGATGACCGCGGCCTCCTGGGTGGGGCTGTCGGCCATCAGCAGACGCACCTCGCCGTCGGGGATCCCCTCGGCGGGTGTCAGGTCGCGGTGGGCGTTGACCCGCCCGCGAGCGGAGGCCACGGCGGGCAGTCGACGGGTGATCGCGCGCGAGGCCGCCAACAGGGCGGCGCCGCTGCGGCGGCAGGTGCGCAACGCCACCACCGGGGCGTTCTCCCGCCGGAGCGTGGGGAAGCGTTCGGGGAACTCCAGGATGTTGTGGACCTCGGCGCCGCGGAAGGCGTAGATGGACTGGTCGGGGTCTCCCACCGCGATCAGATCACGGCCGTCCCCGGCCAGGGCGCGCAGGAGCTCCTCCTGGGCGGGGTCGGTGTCCTGGTACTCGTCGACGAACACCACCTCGTGGGCGGCCCGTTCGCGGTCCTGCACCTCGGGGTCCGAGAGCAGACCGGCCGCGATCCGCACCAGCTCCGCGTAGTCGAGGGTGGGCACGGGGGCGACGTCGAAGCGACCGTTCATCCGGTCCAGGAAACCGGCGGCGGCGACCCAGTCGTCACGATCGCGTTCGGCCCCCATGGCGGCGAGTTCGGCGGGGCCCAGTCCGCGCTCCTGGGCGCGCATCATGAAGTCGCGCAGCTCCTCGGCGAAGCCGCGCGTCTCCAAGGCGGGTTGGAGCCGTTCGGGCCAGTCCCGGGCGCCGTCGGCCAGCTCCCAGGAGAGGAGCTCACGGATCTCCATCAACTGTTCGGGGCCGGAGAGCAGCCGGGGCGGCAGGTCGCCCATCCGCTGGAACTCGCGTCGGATGAGCGCGTAGGCGTAGCTGTGGAAGGTGAGGGCCAGGGGTTCGCGGGTGGTACGACGCAGCCGTCCGGTGATGCGCTCGCGCAGTTCCTGGGCGGCCTTGCGACTGAAGGTGAGCACCAGGATCCGGGAGGGGTCCACCCCACGGTTGTCGATGCGGTCGACGACGGCCTCGACGATGGTGGTGGTCTTGCCGGTCCCCGGCCCGGCGAGGACCAGGAGCGGCCCTCCGGGATGCTCGACCACGAGCCGCTGGTTCTCGTCCAGCACCGGTGGCGGCTGCACCCGGTGGGCACGCCGCACGAGACGGTACGGGGATGTGTTCACCTCACCAGTTCACCAGAGTCGGACGACCATCCCGAACGACCCCGGCCGGGTCGCCTACCTCGTCAGGCCCCGGAACCGCCGTCCCATCGGGCTCGTGTCATATCGACCCGATCGCTCTGAGAACGCATCGGCGTGCCCTCCGCCGCGTAGTGGGAGCGGGCCCGCACCTCGTGTCCGGAGGCCGGCCGACCGTCCGAGCGCACCACGCGCCACCACGGCACTCCTCCGCCCCAGCGGGACATGACCGAACCCACCTGGCGCGGGCCGCCCCGGCCCACGTACTCGGCGATGTCGCCGTAGCTCATCACACGGCCCGGCGGGATGGCCTCCACCACCGCCAGGACCTCCTCGGTGTACTCGTCGGGCACGTCGTCCGTCATGGGGCCGAGCCTAGCCACCCCCGACGACAGGCGTGCCCGGGTTCCCCGCTCCGCCGGAGCCCATGACGAAGGGGCCGCCCTGGAAGGGGACGGCCCCGCTCGCGTCGCGGCGCGGGTCAGGGCGTTCTCGTGGTCACCCCGGCGTCGTGGTGGTTGTTCCAGGCCAACTCCGGGTGTCGCTTGTGGGTCTTGGCCGCCATGACCACACCGAACACGCCCAAGGCGATCAGGAGGCCGCCGCCCACCCACGCGGTGATCGCGGCCGCGAGGATGTGGGTGAAGCCGAGCAGCCACGGCAGGACGAACAGCACCACCCCCGCCGCCAGGACGCCGAGCTCGCTCGCGATCGCGGCGGGGCGGGTCAGCGACAGCACCGCGGCGAAAATGGTCCCCAGCCCCAAGAGGAAGAACATCCCGCCGGAGAACCCGTACATTCCATGCCAGATCCAGCTCAGGCCCACGGCGAAGCCGAGGACGATCGCCGCCCAGTCCGCCCGGCGTCCCTTGTCACGCATCACTCCACCTCCCACGACGAGGGCGCGCGCCGGTCGGCGCGGCCACCCATGTGAGGTTTGTACCCACTTGCGTAGTTTTCAGGGACGCGGGTCCGTGAACGCGTCCGGGCGGCACGGGAGACCCGTACCGCCCGGAGGGAGCGTGACCTAGTAGGAGGGCAGGCTCGGGTCGACCTGGTTGACCCAGGCCAGCACACCGCCGCCGACGTGCACGGCGTCGGCGAAACCGGCCGCCTTCACCGCGGCCAGCGCCTCGGCCGAGCGGACGCCCGACTTGCAGTGCAGGACGACGCGCTTGTCCTGGGGCAGGCGCTCGAAGGCCTTGCCGTTGAGGAACTCGCCCTTGGGGATCAACGTCGCGCCCGGGATGCTGACGATCTCGTACTCGTTCTTCTCGCGCACGTCCACGAGGAAGATCTCGTCGGGCTTGTTGTCCAGGAGGTCCTTGAGCTCCGGCGCGGTGATCGTGGAGTCCGCGGCGGCCTCGGTGGCCTCCTCGGACACGGCGCCGCAGAAGGCCTCGTAGTCGATGAGCTCGGTGACCGGCTCGGTCTCCGGGTCCTTGCGGACCTTGACCTCGCGCCAGGTCATCTCCAGGGCGTCGAAGATGAGCAGACGGCCCACCAGCGGGTCACCGATACCGGTGATCAGCTTGATGGCCTCGTTGACCATCACCGAGCCGATGGAGGCGCACAGGACGCCCAGGACACCGCCCTCGGCGCAGGAGGGGACCATTCCGGGCGGCGGCGGCTCCGGGTAGAGGTCGCGGTACTGGGGCCCGTACTCGTTCCAGAAGACGCTGACCTGACCGTCGAAGCGGTAGATCGAACCCCACACGTAGGGCTTGTTCAGGATGACGCAGGCGTCGTTGACCAGGTACCGGGTGGCGAAGTTGTCGGTGCCGTCCAGGATCAGGTCGTAGTCGGCGAAGATCTCCAACGCGTTGTCCGACTCCAGACGATCCTGGTGCAGGACGACCTCGACGTTGGGGTTCACCTCCTTGATGCTGTCCCGGGCGGACTCGGCCTTGGGCCGGCCGACATCGCTCTGGCCATGGATGACCTGGCGCTGGAGGTTGGACTCGTCGACGACGTCGAAGTCGATGATGCCGAGCGTGCCCACGCCCGCGGCCGCGAGGTAGAGCAGGGCCGGGGATCCCAGGCCACCCGCCCCGACGACCAGCACCTTCGCGTTCTTCAGTCGCTTCTGGCCGTCCATCCCCACGTCCGGGATGATCAGGTGACGCGAGTAACGACGCACCTCGTCCACGGTCAGCTCGGCGGCCGGTTCGACCAGCGGCGGCAGCGACACGGTGACTCCTCATGTCTGTTCGGGTCGCCTCGCATCCACACCCGTACCGAGGGGAGCCCGCGGAGGGCGGGGCGGCGCGCGAAGCGTCTTGCACTCATACCCAACCTAACGGGTGGGGTATTCCATTCCCACCCCGGGGAGGAGTGGTCCACGTCGCTCCACGCGCACGCCCCGTCGAGCGGCCTCCCGGAGGAAGGGGGGCGGGTGTCGAGAGGCACCGAAGGGTGGAGTAACGGTAGTGTCACGGGTACGGAGACGACGTTGGGGAGGACCCCGTGGCATCTTCCGATTCCGACCGGAGAACGGGCGGACGCCGCCCTGAGAACGACGACCCGACCACCGATGTACCCGAGGCCGACGCCGCCGAACAGCGCGCCCCCGCCGGGTCCGACGAACCCGGCGACTGGACCGAGGGCGCGGCCCGCGGCACCTTCGACGAGGCCGACGAGGCCGACGTGATCGAGCAGTCCATCGAGGCGGGCGAGGAGGACGAGGAGGAGCGCCGCTGACCTCCTCATCCGCACCGGCCGACGACATACGCCCCCGCCGCCCCTGAGGACGGCATTCGCCCCGTGCCGCCCACACGGAACCTACGCGGGAGTAAGATGAGGGACGACCTGCGGGCCGGGCCACAGATCACAGGCCGCGTCCGCAAGCACTAGCCACGCAGATGCCCGGTCAACGGCGTGCATCTGCCATGCCGAGTTCGGAGGGTGTGGGTGTGACAGCTCCTTCAGACGCCCGCGCCCGGGGTACCCGCTTGCCCCGGGTCAGGCGCCGTCGCCAGCTCCTGGCCGCGGCTCAGGAGGTCTTCGTCTCCCGCGGATACCACGCGGCGGCGATGGACGAGATCGCCGACCGCGCGGGGGTCAGCAAACCCGTTCTGTACCAGCACTTCCCGGGGAAGTTGGAGCTCTACCTGGCCCTTCTGGAGGAGCACTCCGAGGCCCTGGTCGAGAAGCAGCGCGAGGCGCTGGAGAGCACCGACGACAACCGTCAGCGCGTCACGGCGAGCTTCCAGGCCTACTTCGACTTCGTCGCGGGCGACGGCGAGGCCTTCCGGCTGGTCTTCGAGTCCGACCTGCGCAACCTCCCCGCGGTCAGAGAGAAGAGCGAGCAGACGTTCCGGCGTTGCGCCGAGCTGATCGGCGAGGTGATCCGTCAGGACACCAGCATCTCCGACGACGAGGCCCACCTGCTGAGCATCGCCCTGGTCGGTATGGCCGAGACCAGCGCCAGGTACTGGCTGAACAACGAGGGTTCGATCCCCAAGGACGCCGCCGAGCAGCTGGTCGCCCGGCTGGCCTGGCGCGGCATCAGCGGCTGGGACCTGACCCGCTCGGCCGAGGAGGACGGCTCCTAGCCTCTCCCTCGCGAAGACGACACCCCCGGACGCCCACGCGCCCGGGGGTTCTTCCGTTCCACCCCGAGGAAGAACACGGGTCGCGAATTCTCCCATCTTGAAAAAGGGAATTCACCCAGCTCTCCACCAAATCCCGATAAAGGACATGCAATCACTTCGAGGTATTGCTGACAAACGGTTCGAAACTCCCTCGACGGGTATCGCGAAACTGAGAAGTAACGAGCTTCTCTTCGCCGTATCCGCTCGACTCCGGCCACCGGAATCACGGGCGGGACCAGCGATTCGGGGGTGAAGACGTATGGACATCGGGCAGGGTCTGATGAGCGCCTGGCAGTCGATAGCGGGCTTTGTGCCACTGCTGCTGGGCTTCCTGGTGATCCTCGTTCTGGGCTGGATCATCGCCTGGTTCGTGGGCAAGGGGGTCGCCAAGGGGCTCCACGGCGTCGGGCTGGACCGCGCCCTGCACCGCGGCGGTGTGGGCCACTACTTCGAGCGCAGCCGCTGGACCGCCAGTGAGCTGGGCGGGAAGATCATCTACTACGTCGCGCTGCTGTTCGTGTTGACGCTCGCGTTCAACGTCTTCGGGCCGAACCCGATCAGCACGCTGCTCAACGACGTCATCGCCTGGATCCCGCGGGGCATCGTCGCCCTGGTGATCGTCGTGGTGACGGCCATGATCGCCAAGGCCGTCCGCGACCTGATCGACGGGGCCCTGGGCGGACTCTCCTACGGACGCCTGCTGGCGAACATCGCGGCCGTCGCGATCGTCGCCCTCGGTATCATCGCCGCGCTGAACCAGATGGGCGTGGCCGTGGCCGTGACCCTGCCGGTGCTGATCACGGTGCTGGCGACCATCGGCGGCATCCTCGTCGTCGGTGTCGGCGGCGGTCTGATCAGGCCGATGCAGTCGCGGTGGTCCCGCTGGCTGGACGTGGCCGAGCGCGAGACCAGCCGGCTGAGCGAGGAGAGCAGCTACCGGGCCGGGCGCGAGGCGGCCATGAACCGCCCCGGAGCCAGGGCCGAGGAGGAGACCGCCGAGACCAGGGAGGAGAGCTCCAGCCTTCCCGGGCAGCGCGGGACCGGCGGCGAATCCACCCCGTAGCCGTCGGGTCCCGCACGTTCCCACCCGTCCGGGAGGAACGCGAGATCGGCGGACTCGGAAGCACACGAAAAGAGGGCGGGGCCCGGCGGCCTCGCCCTCGTCGTGTGTCCCGGACCGAGCTCGGACGTCTACGGCCGGAGGCGACTCACAGGAACTCGGAGTCGCGCAGCTCCAGTCGGGAAAGGTGTTCGATACGCCGGAAGGCCAGCACGACGGTGGCGATCAACGGCAGGAAGGCCAACCAGAAGACGACGCTTCCGGGTCCCGTGAGCACCATCGACGCGAGCGCGACGACGAAGATGAGTGCGAAAAGCGCGAAGTCGACGCGATCCTGCTGGATCAGGACGCCGACGGGTGGGCGCGCCGCCCCATGCCGACCGCTCCTCATTCGCATTCCTTTCTCGCGGCTCCGCAGGCCGCTCCGCCGGTTACGGTGACCGAGATCCGCCCGGCACCTTGAACGCCGTGAATCCCACGCCGCATTCCGCGGGGTTCTCGATCGCACCCGGATACGCCGGACCACGATCGGCCACGGTGGAGCCACCGTCGTGTTTCAGCCTACGCCCGGTCACGGCATTTCGCCGGGGAACCGCCAAGGGCGACGATCGCGAGAGGCTCGCGTCGAAGATCACATACGCCCGCGGGTCACGACCAACCTAGCGGACGAAACCGCGCTCCTTCGCCAAGCGACAGATGGCGAGAATGCGAAGGGTCTCCCAGTCGTAGCCGGCGTCCTCGGAATCCCAACCGCGTTCGAGACAGCCGTCGAGGAAACCGTGAAGGTAGGTTCCTAGGGTGGCGGCGTTGAGTTCGGCACCGCCGGAGACGATGCCTTCGCACACCTGTGCGGCATGCTGATCCAGCTCAGCGCTCATCCAGGGCTCTACAGAGCCCTCGAGCGGTCCGAGGCGGTGGAAGTCACGGGTGAGTCCGGCCAGTGGGTGGCGCACGGAGGTCCCACGGGGCATGGAAGTACCTACTCGCGTGGTCGAGGAGACGGGAAACCTTCTCGACTATATGTGCCGGCGACCAATGGATCGTCACGAATGTGGTGGAAATTACCCGCACTTGACCAAGAGCCGACAAGAAAAAGTCAAGGCCCCGATACACGACGAAACCGGCATCCGTCGTCACGTTAACGGATGCCGGCGAGCACTCGGACCGTCGGTCCCCACGCCCTTTCGGACCTGTCAGTCGGCCAGGCCCATGGCGGCCAGACGGGCGGTGTGGCCCTCGGTGAGCGAGGCGAACATCCGACTCACCGCGGCCAGATCGCCCAGACCCGAGCCGCTCTTGTCCCTCTCGCTCCCCCGCGAGAGCAACCCCGCCAGCTCCGGCCGATCCACGGCCACCGACTGCGCCTGACTCAGCGCCTCGCCCACCAGACGTCGCGCCCACAAGGACAGTCGACCGGCCAGCTTGGGGTCCTCCTCCAGCGCGGCGCGCACCTGACCCGCCACGAACTCGGCCCTTCCGGTCTCGGCGAGGACGTCCTCGACCAGGGCCCGGGTCTCGGCGTCGGCCAACTCGGCGACCTTGCGATAGAAGTCACCCGCGATGCCGTCGCCGACGTAGGTCTTGACCAGACTCTCCAGCCAGCTCTGCGGCTCGGTCCGCTCGTGCCAGGCGTCCAACGGCGCGATGAAGGGGGCCATCGCCTCCTCCGGATCGACGCCGAGCTCCACCAGCCGGTCGTGGATCGCCTGGTAGTGGCTCTGTTCCGTGGCGGCCAGCCCGGCCAGCTCTCCCTTGGTGCGCAGCGACGGGGCCAGGCCCGCGTCGTCGGCCAGACGGAAGAAGGAACCGAGCTCGGCGTAGGCGAGGAGTCCGAGCAGATCGATCACGCCGGGTTCGGCGGAAGGGCCTTGGGTCATGACCGTCAGGGTATCGCCCGGCCCTTCGGACCCGAACCGGGGACTAAACGGCCTCGAATGACGGTTGCACCGGGCGGGAGCGGGTACGGTCTCGGCCGTCCACCGACCCGGTGAACCTCTTCTGTCCACCGGGCGAACCAACAGCTAGACTCTGTGTGATGACCAGCGTGCGCGCACACCGCGCCGCCCTCCGCGCCCTCCACACGCGGGCCCTCCCGCGGGTACCCCTCGGCGCCGCGAAGGCGGGCGCTCGGGGTGCGGGCGCCGGACACCACGACGTGTCCTCACGACCAGTGCGGCGTGAGGGAGCGATGGCCACGCGCCCAGCGACGCACCGCACATGACAATCCAGCGGATGGAACCGGAAAGTCCGCGGCAGGGGCAGTGTCCCCGGGCCGCGCGGATCCAGTCGGCAGCGCCACCGGGGCTCCCTCCGTCAGACGGGGACCGGGTGTGCCGCGCCCTCCGCGGCGGCCGGAGGCCGACCGCGACCGCACCCCGCCGCGGCCACGAACGACGCTGCGGCCCGCCTAGATGGAGGCTTGAGCCCTGAGCAGCACAGATGAGACGAAGACACCCCGCATCACCTTTCGCGACCTCGGAGTGAGTCCCGAGATCTCCGACGCCCTGGAGGCGGAGGGGATCGTGGAACCGTTCCCGATCCAGGAACTGGCCCTGCCCATCGCGCTCAACGGCAGCGACATCATCGGGCAGGCGCGCACGGGTACCGGCAAGACCCTCGCCTTCGGCCTGCCGCTGTTGCAGCTGTCCCAGCGCGAGCCGGGCACGGCCAAGCGACCGCGTGCCCTCGTGGTGGTCCCCACCCGTGAACTGGCCATCCAGGTGGCCGCCGACCTGACCACCGCGAGCAAGCGCAGTGGCGGTCGCATCCTCACCGTCTACGGTGGGCGTTCCTACGAGCCGCAGATCAACGGCCTCCAGGAGGGCACCGACGTCGTCGTCGGGACCCCGGGCCGCCTTCTCGACCTGGAGAAGCAGAAGCACCTGCGGCTGGACGGCGTCGCCTCGGTGGTCCTGGACGAGGCCGACAAGATGCTCGACCTGGGGTTCCTCCCCGACATCGAGCGCATCCTCACCAAGACGCCCGCCGAGCGTCAGACGATGCTCTTCTCGGCCACCATGCCGAGCGAGATCGTCACCCTGTCGCGCAACTACCTGACCCGACCCACGCACGTCCGGGCCGGGGACGACAACGAGATCGACGGCTCCGCCATCACCAGCCGGATCGCCCAGCACGCGTTCCGCACCCACCAGATGGACAAGCCGGAGATGCTCGCGCGTCTCCTCCAGGCCGAGGACCACGGGCAGAGCATGGTGTTCTGCCAGACCAAGCGGGCCTGCGACCGGGTCGCGAGCGACCTCAAGAGCCGTGGCTTCGCGGCCGCGGCCGTGCACGGCGACCTCGGGCAGAGCCAGCGCGAGCGCGCCCTGCGGGCCTTCCGCAACGGCAAGATCAACATCCTGGTCGCCACCGACGTGGCCGCCCGGGGTCTGGACGTCGACGACGTGACCCACGTGGTCAACTACGAGACGCCCGAGGACGAGAAGACCTACACCCACCGGATCGGCCGGACCGGCCGCGCCGGACGCACGGGCACCGCCGTCACCTTCGTGGACTGGCAGGAGATGCCGCGCTGGAAGCTGATCAACGGCGCGCTCGACCTGGACTTCCACGAGCCCGAGGAGACCTACTCGACCTCGCCGCACTTCTTCGAGGCGCTGAGGATCCCCAAGGGCACCAAGGGCCGGCTCGCCGAGGACAAGCGCGGAGAGCACGCGGGCCTGGAGGCCGAGGAGATCGAGGACATCGGCGACACCGGCCAGCCGCGGGGCGGCGACCGGGGGGAGCGCGGTGGCCGTCGAGGACGCGGTGGCGATCGTGACCGCGGCCGCGGTAAGCAGGGCGAACGCCGTGGCGGCGGCCGTGACCGCTCGCGCCGACGGACCAGGAACGGCGAGTCCGTGACCGGTGCCGGGGCCTCGGCGGAGAAGGCCGGGACCACCGCGCCGCCCTCCACCGAACGGTCCTCCGCCTCCGAGAAGGGCTCCGATGGAGAGGGCACTCGCCGGATCCGTCGCCGTCGTCGTACGCGCGGCGCCCGCAGGGACCCCGAGAACACCTGACCGAACCCGCGTATCCTCCCGTTCCGGCGCCCTGATCGTCTAGGGTGTCCCGACGTGAGTACACCTGAGTTCCTCGATCTGCCGCCGGGTGTGCGGCGCACGGACCTGAGTCTTTCCTATGGTCCGGTGGCCGCGCTCCGGGCTCTGCCCACCTCCGGCGGCACAGAACTGTCCCCTGCCGTCCTGGTGCACGGTTTCACCGGCAGCAAGGAGGACTTCATCGCCCTCCTCCAGAGTCTGGCGCAGGCCGGACGGGAGGTGGTGGCGATCGATCTGCCCGGCACCTACCGGTCGCCGGGCCCGGAGACCCTCACCCCGCCGCCCGGGGTGAGACTTCCCGACTACCGTCTCTCCTCTCTGGGAGAGGTGGTCTCCGAGGTCCTGGACCAGGTCGGCGACGGCGGCCCCGTACATCTGGTGGGGCATTCCTTCGGCGGCCTGGTGTCCCGTGAGGCGGCGTTGGTCGACCGTTCCCCCCTGGGCTCCCTCACCCTCATGTGCTCGGGCCCCGGCGCGATGAGCGGGGCCGCCGCGACGCGCACCCGCAACCTGATCGCCGCCGTGTCGATGAACCCCACGAGCGAGCGCCTGCGCGAACTGTGGGACGAACTCTTCGAGGCCGAGGCGCACCGCCGTTCGAGCCGGCCCGAGATCGTCGACTTCCTCCGCGACCGTCTTCTGTCCAGCAGCGCCGTGGGCCTGTTGCGCATGGCCGAGGACCTGTTGGGCGCCCGGGACCGGGTGGACGAGCTGGTCGAGGTCGACATCCCCAAGCTGGTCCTGTACGGCGAGAACGACGACGCCTGGCCCACGTCCGAGCAGGACGAGATGGCCGTGCGTCTGGGCGCCCGACGCCTGGTGATCCCCGGTGCGGGCCACTCCCCCAATGTGGAGGCGCCCGAGACCACGTCGAGCGCGCTGACCGCCTTCTGGAACGAGACCGAGTCGGTGGGCCGCCGCTGAGACGACTCGTGCCGCCACCCCGATAGGGGCGGCGGCACGATGTGCGGGGGACGGTCCTCGGGATCAGACCCAGGCGTCGAAGTTGCGGCTCTCCGTCTCCACCGTGGTGGAGGGTCCCCGGTCGGGCAGGATCCGGGTGTCCGGCGGGAGCGTCAGCAGGTTCTCGCCGATGGAGGCGAGCTGCGTCGTGTAGTCGATGTAGATCCCGCCGACCATGCCGGGCTCGCCCTTGCGCAGGGTGTCGCCGCCGAACACGGCGCCGAGCTGGCTGACGTAGTAGCCGACCGTGCCGGGGGAGGTTCCGGGCAGCGGAAGGACGTCGATGTGCAGGTCGCCGACGTCGAAGGAGCCGCCGCCCTCCACCTCGATCTCCGGGCGGTGCTCGGCACCGTGGACGCGACGCCAGGCGCGCATCTCGCGGGGGTGCAGGGCGATGTCGGCCTCGGTCTCCTCCGCGATGGTCAGGGCCGCCTCGATGTGCGGACTGTAGGCGTTGGTGCAGGCCACGAGGTACACCTCGCGGTCGCCGACGACCTTCAGGATCGCCTCGGCGTCGTGGGCGGGGTCGATGACGACGACACCGTCCTTGTCCGCCTCCACGATCCAGGTGTTGCTGATGATCTCGGACTTCTCACCGTCGAACTCGAAGGTGCCGGCGGTGCGCACGCGGGTGATCCCGTCGGCGTCGGGGCCGGTGACCCCGACCTCCACGACCTCGTCCTCCTCCTCGGAGTCCTCGGTCTTCGCCTCCTTCGCGTCCTCGTCGGCCTTCTCGTCCGTGTCGTCGGAGGCGCTCTCGTCGGAGTCGACCTTCTCGTCGGCGGCCTCGGCCTCATCGGACCCGGCGGTCTCGGTCTCGTCGGCGGACCGGTCCTCGGTCGCGGCCTTCTCGGTGGTCTCCTCCGTGTCGGTGTCCTCGGACCCGACCGCGTCGTCGACCTTCTCCTCGGTGTCCTCCGCGACCTCCACAGCGGAATCGGTGGCCTCGTGGCCTTCCTGCTTCTTCGGCTTCCGCTTCCAGAACACGGCGTCAGACCCTTCGTCCAGATATGTGCTGATTCAGCGCTGCGACCATTGTCGCGCCCTCACGCAGTGTTCCGTACCGTACCGAACCTCGGCGCGTCAGGGCATCCCTTCTTCCGCCTCTCACCCGCGGATCGGCTCGGCACCGGTCGCGGGGGCGATGAGCTCCTCGAACGCCTCGGGTGCCGTGGTCCGACAGCCCAGCCTGCGACCGCTCAGAGTGCCGTGGTCGTCGCTGGAACCGGTGACCACCGCTCCCAGGTCGGAGGCGACACCGCGCCAGAACTCCGCCTGGGATCTCCGGTGCGAGGGATGGTCGGCCTCGATCCCGCCCAGCCCGGCCGCCACCATGTGTTCGACCAGCTCGACCGGGACCGCGCCGTTCATGGCGCCCTCCGCCCGGCCCGGGTGTGCCAGGGAGCAGACCCCGCCGGCCTCACGGACCATCCGGACCGCGCGGACCGGATCGAGCGCGTAACGGGAGGCGTAGGCCGGACCGCCCGAACCGATCCACCGGTCGAAGGCGTCCTGGACGTTCTCGGCGGCGCCCGCCTCCACCACGGCCCTCGCCAGGTGGGGGCGGCCGATCGTGTTGGCGTCGGCGTGCTCGGAGTGACCGGCCCCGGCGATCTCCAACACCCGCTCCCAGGTGACGTCGACGCCCAACTCCTGGAGCTTGCGCACCATCTCCTCGGCCCGGGAGGCCCGGTCGGAACGGATCCGGCGCAGTTCCTCGAGCAGGCCGGGCGCCTCCGGGTCGAACAGGTAGGACACCAGGTGGACGCTCGATCCCTGATAGGCGCAGGACAGCTCCATCCCCGGAACCAGTGTGAGGTCGGGCGGCAGGCTCCGGGCGGCCTCCTCGATCCCCCCGACCGTGTCGTGGTCGGTGAGGGCGAGCACGTCCACCCCCGCGGCGACCGCGTATGCCATGACCTCGGCCGGGGTGTCGCTCCCGTCGGAGACCGAACTGTGCGAGTGCAGATCGATACGTGTCACCGGGCGATTGTACGTAAGACCGGGGTCCGGCCGTCAGTCGTTCGTGTCCGTCGAGGCGAGGTTCCGCTCCAGGAAGGGGCTCGGCGCGCCGAACGGAGGCTCCAACGCGACCCCTCCGTCACGTAGATCCCTCAGGTCGCGCAGGGCGTGGATCTCCCCCATGAGGATCCCGGTGTCGGCGGAGTCGAAGACCAGCCACAACCAGTGGGCGAGCGCCTCACCCGTGTAGACGGCCCGGCTCCTGCCCATGTCCAGGTTCCACAGGGCCACGTCGTGACCATCGAAGCGGACCTTGGCGGCGGGCGCGCCCGCATCACAGCCCGCACCCGGATCCGGCCCGTTCAGACCGGCGAGGCGGGCCCCCAGACCGATCCCGGGGTCCTCCGCCACGATGACGAGCTCGCCGAAACCACCGAGCGGGTTCGGCCCCGAGAGGGCGACCGCGGTGGCCAGGGCCCCGCTGCGCTCGTCGCCCGCGTCGGCGAAACCGGTGACCACCCATCCCGCGGGCAACGGCCACGGGATCCACAGAGGCACCCGGGCACGGGGCAGAAGGACTTCGAGGGAGGCGCTCCCCGGCACACGCACACCCTGGAGCGGCGCCACCGACCCGTGGGCGTCGCACTGCCAGGCGCTGGACCACAACCCCGGAGGTTGTACGCCGCGCCCACAACGTGGACACGTGGGCTCGAACTTCATGTTCTGGTCATCTACCCGGCCGTAGCCCGGGAAAAACGCGGGGCGGACGGGACACATGATCCCGACCGCCCCCTGCCACCGTCCGGCCCCCGATCAGGGCCGGAACGGTGCTAGCGCTGCTGGCGCTTCTTGTTCGCGGTGATGCGCCCGCGCTCTTTCTGGTCGAGGATGACCTTGCGGATGCGCACGTGCTCGGGCGTCACCTCGACGCACTCGTCCTCGCGGCAGAACTCCAGCGCCTGCTCCAGGGAGAGCTTGCGCGGCGGCACCAGGCGCACCAGCTCGTCACCGGTGGCCGAGCGCATGTTCGTGAGCTTCTTCTCCTTGGTGATGTTGACGTCCATGTCGTCGGCGCGAGAGTTCTCGCCGACGATCATGCCCTCGTACACCTCGGTGGTCGGCTCGACGAACAGGACGCCGCGCTCCTGGAGGTTGAACATCGCGAAGGGGACGGCCACACCGGCGCGGTCGGCGACCAGGGAGCCGTTCGGGCGGGTGCGCAGCTCGCCGAACCACGGCTCGAACTTCTCGAAGACGTGGTGGGCGATACCGGTACCGCGGGTCTCGGTGAGGAACTCGGTACGGAAGCCGATCAGACCGCGGGAGGGGACCAGCCAGTCCATGCGCACCCAGCCGGTGCCGTGGTTGACCATGTTCTCCATGCGGCCCTTGCGGACGCTGAGCAGCTGAGTGATGGCGCCCATGTAGTCCTCGGGCGCGTCGACGGTCAGACGCTCGACCGGCTCATGGACCTTGCCGTCGATGTCGCGGGTGACCACCTGCGGCTTGCCGACGGTGAGCTCGTAGCCCTCACGACGCATCTGCTCGACCAGGATCGCCAGAGCCAGCTCGCCTCGGCCCTGCACCTCCCAGGCGTCGGGACGCTCGGTCGGCAGCACACGCAGGGAGACGTTACCGACGAGCTCCTTCTCCAGGCGGTCCTTGACCAGACGCGCGGTGACCTTGGCGCCCTTGACCTTGCCGACCAGCGGCGAGGTGTTGGTACCGATGGTCATGGAGATGGCGGGCTCGTCCACCTTGATCAGCGGCAGCGCCACCGGGTTCTCGGGGTCGGCGAGGGTCTCGCCGATCATGATCTCCTCGATACCGGCGATGGCCGCGATGTCACCGGGGCCGGCCTTCTCGGCGGGCTTGCGCTCCAGACCCTCGGTCATGAGAAGCTCGGTGATCTTGACCTGCTGGGTGCTGCCGTCGGTGCGGATCCACGCGACCTGCTGACCCTTGCGCAGCTCGCCCTGCTGGACGCGGACCAGGGCCAGACGGCCCAGGAAGGGAGAGGCGTCGAGGTTGGTGACGTGGGCCTGGAGCGGGGCGTCGGGAACGTACTCGGGCGCCGGGATGGTCTCCAGGATCGTGGAGAACAGCGGCACGAGGTTGTCGTTCTCGGGGACCGCGCCGTTCTCCGGGCGCTCCAGCGTGGCCTTGCCGTCGCGGGCGCAGGTGTAGACGATCGGGAACTCGATCTGCGACTCGTCGGCGTCCAGGTCCATGAACAGCTCGTAGGTGTCGTCCACGACCTCGGAGATCCGGCTGTCGGGCCGGTCCACCTTGTTGATCACGAGGATGACGGGGAGCTTGGCCTGGAGGGCCTTGCGCAGCACGAAGCGGGTCTGCGGGAGCGGGCCCTCACTGGCGTCGACCAGCAGGACGACACCGTCGACCATCGACAGACCGCGCTCGACCTCGCCACCGAAGTCGGCGTGGCCGGGGGTGTCGATGATGTTGATGACCACGTCCTCGCCTTCGGGCGTGGTGTAGTGGACCGCGGTGTTCTTCGCGAGAATGGTGATGCCCTTCTCGCGTTCCAGGTCGTTGGAGTCCATCACACGGTCGTCGACGTCCTGGTTGTCCCGGAACACACCGGACTGCCAGAGCATGGCGTCGACGAGGGTCGTCTTGCCATGGTCGACGTGTGCCACGATGGCGACATTGCGCAGGTCGGTGCGGCGGGCGGAGCCCTCGACGGAAGTGGCGGTGGGCATGCTTGAGTCTCGATCTCCTGTACTGGGTAGAGACCGCAGATCGCCACGGCCCGTCGCCAGTTTATGTGGTCATGATGGTCTGGTCGGGAAGCGAACGAGTCGTCCCGGTTAGCTTCGTCACTACGAGGCGTCCCGGAACGGAACCCGCGAAACCCTTGTACGCGCGCCTCAGGCGGTTTGTTCCCCCACCTGGAGGATGTGGGCGATCGGTCCCAGGAAGGGTCGATCGGCGGGCAGCCAATCGAGCCTCTCCAGACCCGCGATATCCACCCATTCCAGGGCCAGATGCTCCAGAGGACGGGGGACGCCCTCCAGGAGTTCGACGCGATACAGCCGCAGGACCGCGGGGAGCCCGGTACGCCGGTCCGGTCGGGGCAGGGGAAGGTCGGATCCGATCCGCTCCCGCACCTCGACGGTGACGCCGAGTTCCTCACGACATTCACGGACGAGCGCGTCGCCGGGGCTCTCCCCCGGCTCGGTCTTACCGCCGGGGAACTCCCATCGGCCGCGATCGGCTTCCGGTTCGGCCCGTTGGGCGGCGAGGACCCGTCCGTCCCGGATGACGACGGCGCCCACCACGATCAGTGTTTCTTGCACGGCACTCCAGCCTACGGGCTGTGAGCCACACCCCGCGCCGGCTGTGTTCGCTTTACGCCTCCGCTTCGCTTCGGGCCGTGTTCGGGCGCCCCTGGGGTCGAGGTAGGGAACCGTGTCACCCTTACACCCTGCTGTGGCTGAGGCCCGAAAGTGTTTGCTTTGGCCCTCCGCTGGCGCTTCGGGCCGTGTTCGGGCGCCAAGGGAGCGAGCGTTCTTCATCCTCGTCTACGCCTGGCTCGTTCCTCGCGGGCGGCTTGACTCGTCTTGCAGAACACTCCCGGCGCCCGAACCACACCCCCTGGGGCCAGGGTAGGAGACCGCGTGCAGCGACCCCCTGGGGTTGATGCAGGAGACCGCGTGTACCGACCCCTCGGGGTGTCGGAGGGTGCGGACCCCCACCTTCACCCCCTGGGGTGTGACCCGCCGCTCGATCTCCTACCTCGCCACGGGGGGTGGGGCCGGTACCCGCTCTTTCACATCAACCCCG
>NZ_ANAC01000004.1 GCF_000341225.1 Nocardiopsis alba DSM 43377 | reverse complement strand
CGGGCGCCGGCCTTCTGCGGCCGGCGCCCGGGGGTCGGCGCTCTCCGGGGGGAGGAAAGGGCGCCGTTTCTCATGTTGGCCTCGATAGCACTCGCGGGAAGCTTCTCGCCGGTGAACGAGTGACTGTTCGAGAGCCTATGCATCCGGATGAGCCCATGGGGGTGGTTCGGGGAAGGTTTTCGAACTTATTCAGGGACGAAAACGGTCTTTTCCCCACGCAATGGGCGCTCAGTTGAGGGAATCGGCGCTCGAGTAACCGGAGAGACGCAGTCGATGGCCGAGCGCGGTGTGACGACGCCCCGAGGAGACGTTGCGCACCGCCTGCGCCAGGGCACGACGGGATCCCACCAGCACGACCAGCCTCTTGGCCCGGGTGACGGCGGTGTAGAGCAGGTTGCGCTGCAACATCATCCAGGCGCTGGTGGTCACGGGGATCACGACCGCCGGATACTCGCTGCCCTGGGAACGGTGCACGGTGATGGAGTAGGCGTGGGCCAGCTCGTCGAGTTCGGCGAAGTCGTAGGCGATCTCCTCGTCCTCGTCGGTGCGCACCGTCACCTCCTGGGCGACGGGATCGAGGCCGGTGACCACCCCGAGGGTGCCGTTGAAGACACCGTTGCGGCCCTTCTCGTAGTTGTTACGGATCTGGGTGACCTTGTCGCCCACCCGGAAGATCCGGCCGCCGAACCGACGTTCGGAGACACGTTCGCCCGGCGGGGTGAGCGCGGCCTGGAGCGCGGAGTTGAGGTTGGCCGAACCGGCGGGGCCGCCCTTCATCGGGGTGAGCACCTGGACGTCGCGGAGCGGGTCGAGCCCGAAGCGTCGGGGGATGCGGCGGGCGACCACGTCGACGGTCATCTCCGCGGCCTCCTCCGTCTCCTCACAGGGGAAGAGGAAGAAGTCGGCCATCCCCCGCAGGTGGGGAGGCTCCCCCTGGTTGATCCGGTGCGCGTTGGTGACCACCCCGGACTGTTGGGCCTGCCGGAAGACGTGGGTCAACCGCACGCTGGGGATCGGCGACCCCTCCTCCAGAAGGTCGCGGAGGACCTGCCCGGCGCCGACCGAGGGGAGCTGGTCGACGTCCCCCACCAGCAACAGGTGGGCTCCCGGCGGGACCGCCTTGACCAGCTTGTTCGCCAGGATGAGGTCGAGCATGGAGGCCTCGTCGACCACCAGCAGGTCGCAGTCGAGGGGGTTGTCCCGGTCGTGAGCGGCCTCACCGCCCGGGCGCAACTCCAGGAGCCGGTGCACGGTGGAGGCCTCGTGTCCGGTGAGTTCGGTGAGGCGCTTGGCGGCGCGACCGGTGGGCGCGGCCAGGATGACCTCGGCGCCCTTGGCCCGCGCCATGGTGACGATGGAGGAGACGGTGAAGGACTTGCCGCAGCCGGGTCCGCCGGTGAGCACGCACACCTTCCGGGACAGGGCCTCCCGGACCGCCTCCTTCTGGGCCTCGGCGAGGGAGGTACCGGCGCGGCGGTCGAGCCAGTCCAGCGCCACCGGCCAGTCGACGTCGGCGAAGGCGGGCATGCGCTCCTCGGGTGTGTCCAGCAGGGTGCGCAGCCCGGTGGCCAGACCCATCTCGGCACGATGGAAGGGCAGCAGGTAGACGGCCCGGACCGGCTCCCCCTCGGGGCCGGGGACGTTCTCCCGGGCCACCCCCTCGTCGGCGACGAGGCGGGCCACGCACTCGATCACCAACCCCGCCTCCACCTGGAGGATCTTCACGGCGGCGGAGATCAGCCGCTCCTCGGGCAGGAAGCAGTGCCCCTCGTTGCTCGACTCGGACAGGGTGAACCGGATCCCGGCCATGACCCGCTCGGGACTGTCGTGCGGGATGCCCACCGCCTGGGCGATGGTGTCGGCGGTCTTGAAGCCGATCCCCCACACGTCGTCGGCGAGCCGGTAGGGCTCCTTCTGGACGACCTCGATCGAGGCGTCGCCGTACTGCTTGTAGATGCGCACGGCCAGCGAGGTGGTGACCTGGACCCCTTGGAGGAAGAGCATGACCTCCTTGATGGCCTTCTGTTCCTCCCACGCGTCGGCGATGAGCCGGGTGCGCTTGGGGCCCAACCCCGGAACCTCGATCAGCCGGGCGGGATCCTCCTCGATGACGTCCAGGGCGTCGGTTCCGAAGTGGCCGACGATCCGTTCGGCCATCTTGGGTCCGATGCCCTTGATCAGGCCGGATCCGAGATAGCGGCGGATGCCCTGCACCGTGGCGGGCAGCACGGTGGTGTAGTCGTCGACCTGGAACTGGCGGCCGTACCGGGGGTGGGAGCCCCAACGGCCGCGCAACCTCAGTGCCTCGCCGGGCTGGACCCCGAGGAGTGAGCCGACGACGGTGAGCAGGTCGTCGGAGCCCCGACCGGTGTCGACCTTGGCGACGGTGTACCCGGTCTCCTCGTTGGCGTAGGTGATGCGTTCAAGGACGCCCTGGACCACGGCCTGTTTGAAGGGAGGAGAGGTCTCGGATGGGGTGGGCACCGCGCGTCGCCGTCCTTTCTCGGTCGTCGGCGTCGTCCGTCGGAAGTCGGTCTCCCAGGGCCCCGAGCACCCGGTCGCGGTCGGCGCGACGCAGGCCTCGGGCGACGCTCCGGTAGGAGTGGTCGACCATCTCCACGAACTCGTCGTCGGGGACGGTCCCGTCCAGCCGCACGGAGTTCCAGTGCCGCTTGTTCATGTGCCACCCGGGGGTGACGGCCGGGAAGAGGGCCCGTAGTTCCAGCGCCGTCTCCGGGTCGCACTTGAGGTTGACCACGGCCGGCCGGTCCTCGTCACCCGGCATGAGCAGCGCGAACATCCTCTGCCGGGCGATCTTGTAGACCAGGGGCCCGGGGCCGAAGGGTTCGCTCTCCTCCGTCTCGGGGAACCACAGGGCCACGTCGATGAACCGTTCCGGTGTCATCCGTCCTCCCTCGCCGACGATCGTCGTCTCCTCCGAGAGTGCCAGAGGTCGACGACGATCGGGACGACGTCAGAGGAGCCCGTAGTGGGCGCGCCCCTCCTTGGAGAACATGTTGGCCAGCATCCAGCAGGTGAAGCCCAGCGGGACGAGCATGAGGAGCCCGCCGCCGAGGACGTTCCACAGCAGGAACAGGCCGGCCAGCCCCTGGAACACCACGACGCCCCAGTAAGCGCCGACGGTCCGGCGGGCCAGCCGCCGACCCAGCATGAGGGAGGCCACGCCGTACAGGCCGGTGACGAGCGCGTAGACGGCCATCAGGGCGCGCATCGTCTCGACGTCCATGACCATCTCCACCCCCTCCTCGGCCATGAGGGCGGTCTGCTCGTCCAGGGCCTGGGCCATCATGTCGGTCGGGAACGCCAGGGGCAGCAGGAAGATGAGGGAGAGCAGGACACCGCACGCGCCGCCGATGTACATCAGCATGCGGGTCGTCACGACCTTCGCGGGCATGGGGGCGTCGGGGCCCATGGCCTCGAAGCGTGCGTTGAAGTCCGACATCCCGCGCGGCGAGGGGACCCCGCCCCGATTCGGGTCGTACGGGTCCTGGCCAGAGGAAAACACGGACGTCCTCCGAGGGATGAGCGAGCCGACGGTCCCCACCATGGTAGAGGCGCGCCGGTGCGACGGCCACGGGCTCCCGACGATCGGTACGGGATCGCGCCCCGGTCCGGTCACCCGGGGCGACCGGCCGCGGCGGACGGTGACCTCGGACGACCCGTGCGGGGCGGTCGTCCTTCGAACGCCGGGAGATTCTGCAAATCGTAACCCCCTGGTCCGTGCCTCAACACCCGACCACGCCTAGGGTGAACAGGCTCCGCCCCCGTTCACCCCGGCGGTGCCCCCGACAGTTCCCCCGCACGATCCCCCGAAGGAGTAACAGCGGACATGTCCAGACTCGTGCGTGCCTCCGGCGCACTGTTCCTGAGCGGCGCGCTGGTGGTGCCCCTAGCGCCGGCCGCCGCGGCCGAACCCATGAACGCCTCCGACGAGGCGGCCTTCACCCTCACCGTCCTGCACGCGAACGACCCCGAGTCGGCGCTGCTGGGTGCCCCCGCCGATCCGGAATACGGCGGGGCCGCCCGGTTCGGCACCCTCGTCCAAGAGCTGCGTGAGGACGAGAACGCCGGCGTCGACGCCGAGGCCGGCGAGTCCGAGAACCGCGGCGTGGTCACCGTCAACTCCGGTGACATGTACCTGCCCGGCCCGGAGCTCGCCGCCTCCCTGGAGGAGGACGCCCCCTTCTACGACGCGATCGGCGCCTCCTACGTCGGCTACGACGCGATCTCCATGGGCAACCACGAGTTCGACTTCGGCCCCGACCTGTACGCCGACTTCATCGGTGAACTGTCCGAGGACACCACCGTGGTCGCCGCCAACGTGGACGTGTCCGCCGAGCCCGGGCTGGCCGCGCACGAGGCCTCCGGCAGGATCGCCCCGAGCACCGTCGTGGACGCCAATGGCGAGCAGGTGGGCATCGTCGGCGCCCTCTACCCGCCGCTGGCCACCATCACCAGCTCCCGCGACGTGGTCGTGGACGAGATCGTCGGCCCGGTGCAGGCCGAGGTCGACCGCCTCACCGAGGAGGGGGTGGACAAGATCATCATGATCTCCCACCTCCAGAACATCACCTACGAGGAGCGGGTCGCCCGTGAGCTGACCGACGTCGACGCCATCGTCGCGGGCGGCGGCCACGAGGTGATGGGCTCCGAGGACGACGTCCTCGTGCCCGGCGACTCGGTGAACACCCACCCCGGGACCGGTGAGCCGCTCACCTATCCGCTGGTGGCCCAGAACCCCGACGGGGTCGACGTCCCGATCGTGACGGCCGGCTCCAACTACAAGTACGTGGGCCGTCTCGTCATCAACTTCGACGCCGAGGGGAACCTGGTCTCCGTCGGCGACCGTTCCGGTCCGGTCGTGGTGGACGGCTCCGTCACCCCGCACCCGGAGATCGAGGAGCGCGTCTCCGGCCCCGTGGCCGACCACGTGAACGAACTCGCCGAGACCGAGATCGCTCAGAGCGAGGTCGACCTCGAAGGCCGCCAGTCCCCCGGCGTGCGCACCCAGGAGACCAACCTGGGGAACCTGATGGCCGACGCCCTGCTGGACACAGGCGCGCGCAACGCCGCCGAGTACGGGGTTCCCGAGCCGCAGATCGGTATCCAGAACGGTGGCGGCATCCGCAACGCGTCGCTCATCCCGTCCGGTCCGATCACCGTGCTGGACACCTACTCCATCGCCCCGTTCGCCAACCAGGTCGCGGTGGTCCCGGACATCCCCCGCTCCCAGGTCAAGGAACTGCTGGAGCAGAGCGTGGTGGCCGCGCCGGCGGCCAACGGCGGGTTCATGCAGGTCGGCGGGGTCAACTTCGCCTACGACCCCGAGCGCACCGCGCAGGTGGTCGACGAGGAGGGCACCGTCCTCACCCCGGGCGAGCGCGTGCGCAACGTGATCCTGCACGACGGGACCGTGCTGGTCGAGGACGGCGAGGTCGTGGAGGGCGACCCCATCACCATCGCCACCAACGACTTCTCCGCGCGGGGCGGCGACATGTACCCGTTCCGCGGCGCCGAC
This sequence comes from Nocardiopsis alba DSM 43377, assembly GCF_000341225.1. Taxonomy (GTDB): domain Bacteria; phylum Actinomycetota; class Actinomycetes; order Streptosporangiales; family Streptosporangiaceae; genus Nocardiopsis; species Nocardiopsis alba. The sequence continues at coordinate 41,094 of NZ_ANAC01000004.1, read as the reverse complement.
TACACCGTGGTGGGCTCCAACTACCAGGGCGCCCTGGAGCTGTTCGTCACCGAGACCCTGGAGGGCCGGATCGGTGCCGAGGACTACCCCGAGGGCGGTTCCGGCCGCATCGTGGTGGGTGACGAGGCCACCGTCCCCGGTGACGACGGAGGCGAGGGCGGCGACCCCTCCTCCACGCTGGAGCTGGACCGGACCCCGGTCCGCGACGGCATCGCGATGCACCTGCGCTACACGACCGACGCCCCGGACGCCGGGAACGTCGTGGCGATCTTCCGCGGCGGTGACGAGCCGGGGGTCGACGCCCCCTTCGCGGAGATCAAGGCCCACAAGTCCGAGGGCCGTGCCGTGACGAACACCCGCGGGCTGGGCACGGGCGAGCACCGGGCCTACCTGCTGACCGACACCGGTGAGGTGTTGGCGGGTCCGCTGACCTTCGAGGTCGTGCCCCGCAGGGGCTGAACGAGGATCCGGTGATCCGGGATCGAGGGGCCGACGTCCATGACGGGCGTCGGCCCCTTTCCGTGTTCCGTGCTTCTTTTCGTGCGCGCGGTACTCTTCGTCATCGGAGTTCCTCCCCGACCACACCAAGAAAGTCCAAAGAAAAGAATCTACGTAGCCGATTAACCTATTTGACCGTTATGTGATTAGCGTATTTTCGGTCAACCTTGGGCCATCCGGCGCGCATAATAGGGAAATGCGCCACCCTGGACCTACGATCGGCTCCATGACCTGCGTTTTGCTGGCCGAAGACGATGTCTCGATCTCCGAGCCTCTCGCGCGTGCGCTACGCCGCGAGGGCTACACGGTGGACGTGACCGTCAACGGCGTTGAGACACTCGACCGCGCCCGCGCCGGAGACATCGACCTCATGGTCCTGGACCTCGGCCTGCCCGAGATGGACGGTCTGGAGGTGGCACGTCGTCTCCGCGCCGAAGGACACGGAACGCCGATCCTCATCCTCACCGCCCGCGCCGACGAGGTCGACACCGTCGTCGGCCTGGACGCCGGTGCCGACGACTACGTCACCAAGCCCTTCCGGCTCGCCGAGCTCCTCGCCCGCGTCCGCGCCCTGCTGCGTCGCGGAGGAGCCGAGGTCCCCGTCGTCCACGGGGTCCGCATCGACAACGACTCTCGTAGAGCCTGGCTCGGCGACCGTGAACTCCAGCTCACCACCAAGGAGTTCGACCTGCTCCGCGTCCTCGTACGCGACGCGGGCAAGGTGGTCACCAGGGAACAGATCATGCGCGAGGTGTGGGACACCAACTGGTGGGGGTCGACCAAGACCCTCGACATGCACATCTCGTGGCTGCGCCGCAAACTCGGCGACGACGCCAACCAGCCGTCCTACATCACGACCGTCAGGGGCGTCGGCTTCCGGTTCGAACGAGACTGACACGATCTTGGGTTCGACGCGTTCCCCGGTCGACCTCGCCCGGGTCGGACGGACGTGAGGTGACATGCGCAGGCGGATGGTTTTCTCCACCCTGGTGGTGACCGTCATCGCCGTCATGCTGCTCGGACTGCCGCTGGGTGCGCTCACCTACAAACTGGTGCACGACGAGAACAGCCGCCAGATCGAGGGCGAGGCGGAGCTGCTCGGCTTCGAGATCGACAACATGCTCGAGCGGGACGACGAGGTCGACCTGACCTCGATCGACCGGGAGTACAAGGACCGTTACGTGCGGATCACCACCGCCGACGGTTCCACCGTGCTCACGGCCGGAGACCCGAGGCTCAATCCTCGCGCCGCGGACTCCCCCGGGCTGATCCGGGGCTCGGCGACCACCGAGGCGGGCACCACCGTCGAAGTGTGGACCGACTCCGAATCACTTCAGGAGAGCGTCATCCGGGCCTGGCTCGGCATCGCCTCACTGTCTCTGCTGGCCATCGGCGTCGCCGTCGGTCTGTCCATGGTCCAGGCCCGCAGGCTCACCCTGCCCCTGGTCGACCTGGCGGCCACCGCCGAACGTCTCGGCTCCGGCGTCACCACGCCCTGGGGCCACCGCTACGGCATACCGGAGGCCGACCGCGTCGCCGAGGTCCTGGACCGCAGCGCCGAACGCATCGCAGGCCTCATCGCCACCGAACGCCACTTCGCCACCGACGCCTCCCACCAACTGCGCACCCCGCTGACCGCGCTCACCATGCGGTTGGAGGAGATCATCGCCGAGGCCCGCAACCCCGAGGTCGTACGCGAAGAGGGAGAAGCGGCCCTCGCCCAGGCCGAACGCCTCACCGAGACCGTCGAAAGCCTGCTCGGCCGCGCCCGCAAGAGCCAGAACCCCGAGGTCGAGGCCGTCGCCCTCGACCCCGTCCTCAACCATCTCCAGGCCGAATGGTCCCCCGTCTTCCAGCAGGAACAACGCAGGCTCCTGGTGACCGGCGACCCCGGCCTGACCGCCATGACCGTCCCCGCCGACCTCGCCCAGATCCTGGCGACCCTCGTCGAGAACGCCTACAAACACGGCGCCGGGACCGTCACCATCCGCCGCCTCGACACCGGACAGTCCGTCCGCATAGAGGTCAGCGACGAAGGTGAGGGCGTGCCCGAACACCTCTCCGGACGCATCTTCGAACGCGAGGTCAGCGGCGGCGGAGGCACCGGCCTCGGCCTGGCGCTCGCCCGCCACATCGCCGAATCCGAAGGCGCCCGCATCGAACTCGTCCAGACCAGGCCCACCACCTTCGCGCTCTTCCTGCCCGCCGGAGCCGGCGGCCTGTCGAAGATGACGGGGCCTGTCTAGGGGTGTGCCTCCACCCCCTGGGGGTCGAGGTAGGAGGGCGGGTACCGGTCCCACCCCTGGGGGTGAAGGTGGGAGTCCGCACCCTCCGGTACCCCAGGGGGTCGCTGCACGCGATCTCCTACCTCGCCACGGGGGGTTGCCCGTTCGGGCGCCGGGAGTGTTCTGCAAGACGAGTCGAGCCGCCCGCGAGGAACGAGCCAGGCGTGGACGAGGATGAAGAACGCTCCCTCCCTTGGCGCCCGAACACGCGCCGAAGCGAAGCGGAGGCGCAAAGCGAACACTTTCGGGCCCCAGCCACAGCAGGGTGTAACCCGCACCCGATCTCCCACCCCGACCACAGCAGGGTGTGACCGCCACACGACCTCCCACCCCGACTCCAGGGGTGGGGGTAGGAGGACGAGGGCGAGGGTCAGCCTCCGGTGGTGGCGTGGGCGGTGGAGGGGGCCTGTTCGGGAAGCCGGTCCTGGACGACCAGGTCGCTCCAGAGGGAACGCACCCGCTCCAGGCCGTAGACCGAGGTCACCTCGGCGCGGGCGCGTTCGCTCTCCTCGGCGAACCGGCCCTCGGAGACCGTCGCGTGGATCGCCTCGGCCATCGCCACCGGATCGTCGTGGATCCAGTGCGGGTCGTAGATGGTGTCCGAACCGGGCCACGGCAGCAGAGCCGGCACTCCCCCGGAGGCCGCGCATTCGGCGGGCGCCAGGTGGAAGGACTCGTCGTCGCTGGTGGAGAGCATGAAACCGACCCGGCGCAGCCAGGTGGCCACGTCGGGGCCGAAGGGGTCGAAGATCACCCCTGAGGCGAGCGACTCGTCGCGCTGGATCCTCCGGTAGACCCGTTCGAAGTAGGTCCGCTCCTCAGGACGGTTCCAGATCCACCAGTACTCCCAGGGCTGCTTGGTCTTGACCGACATCGTGTAGCGCGGGTCCAGACGTCGCAGCTCGGCGAGCACGTCCAGGCCTCGGTCCAGGCGTTTGCGGGAGGGCGCGATACCGATCATGCCCAGCGAGTACTCGGCCCCCGCCAGCTTGGGACGGTCCAGTTGGCGATCGTCCACCCAGTTGGGCAGGACCACCACCTTCTCGGCGGGCCAGCCGGTGATCTCGCGGGTCAGGTCCGCGTAGTGGGGGCTCACGCACACCACGGCGTCGACCTTGGACACGTCCAGGCGGCGCGGCCACTCCGCGTACAGCTCGAAACGGTGCAGGCGGACGATCAGGCGCTGCTCGGGCCGCTTCCACTTGGCGTAGAAGAGGGCGTTGGGGCCGCACCACTCACAGATGACCACGTCCGCCCAGGCGGCGAGTTCGCGGGAACGGTACTGGTCGTGGGTGCTCAGTCCCTCCCACTCGTCGATGCGCACGTCCAGACCGGGCAGCGAGTCGAGGTACTCGGCGAGGCGGGTGAAGAACTTCAGGTCGTGGCCGGCGATGACCACCTTCAACGGCAGTTCGGGGTCGGTGCCCTCGGGGGCGGCCGGCAGGGCCTCGGCCAGGTGGCCGCGCAGTCGTTCGGCGGCCCGCTCCAGGGCGTGGTCGGCGGCGGCCGTCCGGCAGCGTTCCGCCGCGTCGGCGTACACGGCGCGGTCGTTGTAGGCGCGGGCGATCACGGCGGCCACCGAGGCGGTGTCCTCCCCCGCGAAGAGCGGGTAGTCCTCACCGAGCATCGCCTCGTGCATGGGGGTCCGGTTGAGCACCACCGGTAGGCCGAGCGCGCCCAGCTCCAGGACCTTGGTGGACAGCTCCAGGCTCGCGTCCATGTCCGGGTCGCGCCAGGAGAGCCCGAAGTCGCACTCGGCCGACTGGCGCAGCGCCTCGGCGCGGGCCATACCGCCGCGCCAGTCCACGTTGGGCGTGCCCTCCAGGGCCTTGCGCATCCGTTTGGCCCAGTCGGCGGGTTCGGCGTGGATCTTGTCGCCGATCATCACCAGTTCCGAGTCGACTCCCAGACGGGAGAGCTCCTCGGGCAGCCCGGTCATCTCCAGGGTGTTCCAGCGCGGGGCGAACTTGCCCGTGTAGGTCAGGCGGGTGCGGGCGTGCACCTGTCCGTCGGCGGAGACGCCCGGGGGCACCACCACGACCGGGGGGAAGAGCACCGAACGTCCGCACGCGGCGGGCACCGTGGTCTCCAGGAACGCCCGCAGTTCCTCGGTCTGGCAGAGCAGGAAGCGGGAGGCCAGGGCGATCTCGGTGAGTTCGGCGGTGGCCGTGGCGGTCAGTTCGTCGACGCTGTGCGGGAAGTCGGTGAGGTAGGTCCACAGACGTCCGGACAGGGCCTCCTCCTGGGCGGCCAGACCGGCGACCCGACGGCCCCGGACGACCACCAGGTCGAAGGGCTTACGGGCGTGCAGTCGTCCCGCCAGCTCCACGGCCTGCTCGGGGGTGATCCCCCGGGGACCGAGGTCGGAGAGCATACGGTCCTCGTAGGGACGGACCAGTCGGACCCCGGGGACCTCCTCCAAGGGCGCCGTGAGCCGGTCGGTGCGCACCGGCGCCTTCAACAGCAAGGTGACCTCGCAACCTGCCGCGGCCAGGGCCTGGGCCATCGACTGCGCCCAGATCGCCGAACCGTCGATGATGTTGAGGTCCACGTCGCCGTACAAGAGTGCGCGCGGAGGAACTGTGCTCACGTTCTTCCCTTCGGATGCTGGTGGGTGGCCCATGCGGGAGAGTTCGCCGCGCCGGAGCCGTCGCCGCCGGGCGACGGACGGGAGTCACCGCGCCGCGGGCGTCCGTCGAGGGTGGCGGCGGGTGACGAACGGACGGGGGTCAACCCACGGCCCCCGTGGAGGCGTCGACGTGGGTGGAACCCTCGTCGTCGCCGTCGGGCCCCGTCCCGTGGTCCGGTCCCAGGGCCAGGAGTCGGGTGCCGCGCCGGTTCCATTCTCGTGGGTGCCAGGACTTCCGGAGCAGGTCGGTGCGGGCCAGCTCGGGCTCGATCCCGGTGACGAACACGTACTGTCGGACCCCGGTGTTCCGGTCGAAGAAGCCGCGTTCCCCGCCCCCGTCCGGTTCGGTTCCGTGTTCGGCGGTGTCGGGGATCCCGACGGCGTCGGCGCCGGAGCACTCGGCCGCGCAGACGAGGTCGACCAGACGGTGTCCGCCGATCGTTCCGGTCCACAGGTAGGCCCAAGGTCTGGTGGCGCGTTCGGCCAGGGCGGCCCACTGCCCGGGGGCCAGGCCGCCCGGTCCGGTGGTGCCGGCCTCCCGTTCCAGCTCCTCCGGGGTGTCGGGCGCCGAGAGGTGGACCGTGAGGACGGTGACGCCCTCCGCCCGCAGCCGTTGAAGGCCGGGTAGCCGGCCCGCGGTGTCGGGGACGACGACCTCGGCCGGTCGCAGGCGCGAGGAGAGCAGGTCCTCGGCGAGTCGATCGGCCTCCTCCGCGGAGCCCGGGTCGGCCAGGACCGCGACGCCACGCCCGCTGAGCGGGAGTTCGGTGCCGGGGGTCCCCTCGGAGAAGTCGAGGCCCTCCAGGAGCGTGGCCAGGCGGACCGGGGTGGCCTCCTCCAGGAAGACCTGGCGGAGCATGGTCCGTACCTCGCGCGGCGTGGGGCCGAGCGAACGCAGTCGGGGAACGCTGACGGTCAGGTCCTCGCTCTCGGGGGCGGGGACGGCCGGGTGGGAGACCACCCGGGTGCCGCAGGCCCAGGCCCGGCGCCGCAGGGCGGCCTCGCCGGGGGTGGATTCGGGGATCACCGCGACGTTCGCGGCGCGCAGGGCGTCGGCCAGTCCGGGCGAGTCCACGTCGATCACGCCCACGCCGAGTTCGAGGAGCACGTCGGGGACGACGGTGTCCGGGCCGGTGCGGACGTAGACCGCCTCGGGGCCGAGGGCGAGCTCGGCCGCGACCGGGTTGAACAGGTGCAGGGGCACCCCGGCGTCGCCCTTGTACACGCGGTCGAAGCCGAGCCTGCGCAGTGCGGGCGGGGCGGTCCCGTCGTCGAGGAGGACGGTGGGGATGCCTCGGGAGCCGGCGGACTCCAGGACCCAGTGCAGGGCCCGGGTGCGGTCGACGGCGGCCGGGTCGCCCACGTGCGCCCACGAGGAACCGGGGGCGGCGGCCGAGGACGAGACCAGGAGAAGGTCGACGTCGACGGCGTCCATGACGATCTGCGCGTCGTGCGGGCGCAGCACCACCGAGCTCAGATAGGGGTCGATGGCCTTCTGGACCTCGGGTCCCACGACGGTAGCGGCGACCAGACGGTCGGTGCCTCCTCCTCCGAGGCCGGTGAGGAGGCGGGCCTCCTGGCGTTCGGCGTCGAAGGAGCGGACCGGTTCGACCCGGCGGCGTTCGGCGTGGTTGGTGGTACCGCTGCGGCGCCACAGACGGTAGAGGTCGCGCGGCAGGCGGACCAGGGAGCGGCCCGGTCGTTTGGCCGCCGCGGTGAGAGCCCGCCCCACTTGGAGGGAGGTGGACCCTTCCAGCGCCGCCAGGCGGGCCTGGGCCTCCTGAAGCTGGGCCTCGCGTTCGGCCAGGGCTTGCCGAAGCTGTTCGGTCTGGCTCTGTTCACGCCGTTTCACGGTCTGCCACCTTGTGCTCGGGTCGGACGGCCCTGTCGCCCCTCGGGTGCGCGGCACCCTGGTTCGGCGGGAACGCCGTCCGACGTGTGCCGGGACGGGTGCGAAGGCCCGGGGTCGACCGGACGGCGGACCGTTCGGGACCCCCGGGGTGCGCGTGGGAGGGCTGCATGGCTTCTCTCACCTGGACCACTGTGTGAGGACCGAGGCGATGCGCTCACCGGACCGTCCGTCCCACAGCGGCGGGGTGTCTCCGAGGCGTTCGCCGACGTGGCCGTCGAGGACCTTGTCGAGCGTGGCGAGCAGGTCGGCCTCGGTGACGAGCCGGTTGGTGCCATGGGTGATGGTGATCGGTCGTTCGGTGTTGGGGCGCAGGGTCAGGCAGGGGACGCCGAGGATCGTGGTCTCCTCCTGGACGCCGCCGGAGTCGGTGACCACGGCCTCGGCGCCCCGGGTGAGGGCGACGAAGTCGAGGTAGCCGAGCGGTTCGAGGAGGCGTACGCGCGGGTGGTCGCCGAGACCGGCCCGGTCGAAGGAGGCCTTGCCGCGCGGGTGCACGGGCATGACGACGTCGACGATGTCGGCGATCTCGTGCAGGCGTCCGGTCAGGCGGGCGACGCTGTCGGGGTCGTCGACGTTGGCCGGCCGGTGCAGGGTGGCCGCCACGTAGCGTTCGGGCAGATCGAGTCGTGCGCGCAGCGCGTCGGCGTCGAAGCGGTCGAGGTTGCCCAGAAGGGTGTCGATCATCGGGTTGCCGACGAGGTGCACGCGGCTCGGGTCGATGCCCTCGCCGGCGAGGTGGCCGACGGCCTCCGGGCTGGTCGCGAAGCACAGGTCGCTGAGCCGGTCGGTGACCTTGCGGTTGATCTCCTCCGGCATGGTGTCGTCGAAGGAGCGCAGCCCCGCCTCGACGTGCGCGACCGGGATGCCGAGCTTGGCGGCGACCAGGGCCGCGGCTACGGTCGAGTTGACGTCGCCGTAGACCACCACGGCTCCGGGCGGGTTCTCGACGAACTCGCGTTCCAGACCGACCATGAGCGCGGCGGTCTGGGAGGCGTGCGAGCCCGATCCGACGCCGAGATCGACGTCGGGGGTGGGCAGGCCCAGGTCCCGGAAGAAGACGGCGGACATGCGGTCGTCGTAGTGCTGTCCGGTGTGCACGACCCGCTGGTGCGCGCCTCGACCGCGCAGGGCGGAGACGACCGGGGCGGCCTTGACGAAGTTGGGACGGGCGCCGACCACGTGCGCGATCGCGGTGTCCTCACTGCCTGGGGGGGCACTCGTTGCCACGGTTGTTTCCTTCTGCTGGTGTTCACGTTGGCTGTGGTGTCGGTGACTCGGAGGGGGCGACTCCGAGGTGGACATCGGGAACATACGGGACGATCCGTTCGAGTGGCGGGCTTCTTTGCCCCATCTGTCCCGCCCATGTCGCCGTGGTGTCACCACCTGGTCACGTCCACGTGGTTGTGTGACTGACCGTGCAAGACACCCAGACTCCCGAACCCCGACCGTCTCGTCCGCGCACCCTGTGGCCCCGGGCGGTGACCTTCACCGCGTCGCTGGCCTGGAACCACATGCGGTCCGACCCCGCCCGGCTGCCGCTGTTGGCCGCCCGGTTGATGCCGGGTCCGCTGCGTGGTCCGGTGCGCGCCGTGGCCGCCCGCTCGGGTGCCCTGCCACGCGCCTACTCCCTGTGGGACCAGGGTCGACGCGAGGAGGCCCGCGAGGCGCTGCTGGCCGCGGCGTCCCGCCGTTCTCCCCGAGGACTGGGGCGCCTGGTCACCGCGGCCTTGGCCGCCGGCGATTCCGAGACCGCCCGTGAACTCGTGGAACGCATCCCACCGGGTCCGCATCGGAGTACGGCCGAGCATCGGACGGCCCTGGCCACGGGACGTGCCGTCCCCGCGTCCATGTCCGTTTCGCCTGACCGTCACGGGATCACGTTAACCCGCGATGCGCCAACGCGGCCTGACGACACGGTGAACGCTCGGCGACCGGCCCTCGCGGAGGACGCCCCCCGGGTCCTGCACCTGGTCACCAACGCCCTGCCGCACACCAACGCCGGGTACACCCAGCGCACGCACAAGATCGCGGTGGCCCAGCGTGAGGCGGGCATGGACGTGCACGTGGTCACCCGTGTCGGCTACCCGCTCACCAAGGGCGTTCCGGATCCGCGGACCCGGGTGGAGATCGACGGTGTGACCTACCACCGTCTGCTGTCCTGGACCGCTCCGGCCGATCCCGCCGAGGAGCTGCGGGTCGGGCTGCGGTTGGCCTCACGGCTGGTGGAGGAGGTGCGCCCGGACGTCCTGCACGCGGCGAGCAACCACCACAACGCGCGCCTGGCCCTGGAGCTGGGACGCCGGTACGACCTGCCCGTGGTCTACGAGGTGCGGGGCTTCCTGGAGGAGTCGTGGCTGTCCAGGGATCCCTCCCGGAGCGTGGACGACGCCTTCTACAAGGCCGAACGCGCCAGTGAGACCGAGTGCATGCTCGCCGCCGATCTGGTGGTCACCCTGGGCGAGGCCATGCGCGCCGACATCGAGGACCGCGGGGTCCCCTCGGAGCGACTGCTGGTCGTGCCCAACGCCGTCGACGCCTCCTTCCTGGACCCGTTGCCCTCGGGTTCCGAGGTCCGCGAGGGCCTGGGCATCGGGGCCGAGGAGTTCGTGGTGGGGACCACCACGAGCTGCTTCGGGTACGAGGGGCTGGACGTGCTCTTGGAGGCGGTGGCGCTCCTGCGCGAACAGGGCGGGTCGGCGCACGCCCTGATCGTCGGCGACGGGCCCGAACTGCCGGCCCTGCGCTCCCTGGCCGACCGGCTCGGCCTGGAGGGCGCCGCGCACTTCACCGGGCGGGTCCCGGCCGATCGGGTCCGTCACCATCACGCGGCGCTCGACGTGTTCGTCGTCCCTCGCCGAGATGAACGGGTCTGCCGTCTGGTGACGCCTTTGAAACCCGTGGAGGCCATGGCGGGAGGACTTCCCGTTGTTGCCAGTGATCTTCCTGCTCTTAGAGAGATCGTGGAACCAGGGGTGACAGGAGAGTTAATTCCGGCGGGCGAATCGGCACGTCTAGCTGATGTCATCACAAAACTCGCCTACAGTCGGCAAAAGCGGACGTCCTATGGACGAGCAGGTCAGGACCGTGTAGGCGCGAAGCGCACATGGACTGAAGCCGCATACCGCTACAACCAGGCGTATCGGGTTCTCATTCGAAAAATGTCCGGACCAGGCCAGATCCCGTAACCGTGGACAACAGCTGCCTACACTCGGACGTCCATCACTCCGAATGGCAGTCCTCGAATATGTGCGCCCGTTCACGAAATGAATGCGAGTGTGACCACGAAGTGGATGCCGCAGCCAACAACCCAGCCACTGTCCCCGAGCAGAACAACGGCTCGGCGACCGATCTCGTCGTCCTCGGGCTCGGTTACGTCGGTCTACCCTTGGCCGCCGAGGCCGTGTCCTCGGGGCTGAGAGTGACCGGCTTCGACGTCAGCGACCGTGTGGTCGACGGGCTCAACCAGGCGATCTCGCACGTCGACGACCTGTCCTCGGACGACGTGGCCATGATGCTGGACCAGGGGTTCAGCGCGACCACGGATCCGGCGTGCCTGGCCACGGCGCGCACCATCGTCATCTGTGTGCCCACCCCGCTGTCGGCGGAGGGCGGCCCGGACCTGGGCGCGGTCACCTCGGCCGCCAAGGCCATCGCCGCCCACCTGACCCCGGGCACCCTGGTGATCCTGGAGTCCACCACCTACCCGGGCACCACCGACGAGGTCGTCCGCCCGCTGCTGGAGGAATCGGGCCTGGTCGCCGGGTCCGACTTCCACCTGGCCTTCTCGCCCGAGCGCATCGACCCGGGCAACCCGACCTTCGGCGTCGCCAACACGCCCAAGGTCGTCGGGGGCCTCACCGAGGCGTGCGGAGAGGCCGCGGCCTCCTTCTACGGGCGGTTCGTGGAGACGGTCGTCCGCGCGCGGGGCACCCGCGAGGCCGAGATGGCCAAGCTCCTGGAGAACACCTACCGGCACGTCAACATCGCCCTGGTCAACGAGATGGCCATCTTCTGCCAGGAGCTGGGCGTGGACCTGTGGGACTCCATCGCCGCGGCGGCCACCAAGCCGTTCGGCTTCCAGGCCTTCTACCCGGGTCCGGGCGTGGGCGGTCACTGCATCCCGATCGACCCGAACTACCTCTCCTACAAGGTCAAGACCCTCGGCTACCCGTTCCGGTTCGTCGAGCTGGCCCAGGAGATCAACGGGCGGATGCCGTCCTACGTCATGCAGCGGGCCCAGGAACTGCTCAACGAGTCCGGGCTCGCCCTGTCGCGCTCCAAGGTCCTGCTGCTGGGCGTGACCTACAAGGCCGACATCGCCGACCAGCGTGAGTCGCCCGCGCGTCCGGTCGCCCGCAAGCTGGCCGCCAAGGGCGCCACGCTCACCTACCACGACCCGCACGTGGAGTCCTGGCAGGTGGACGGCGTCGACGTGCCCCGCTCCACCGACCTGGAGCAGGCCCTGGCCGAGGCCGACCTGACCATCCTGCTCACGGACCACAGCGACTACCGGCCCAAGCTGCTGAGCGAGTACGCGCGACTGCTCCTGGACACCCGGGGCGTCCTGCGCCGCTCCGAGCCGGAGGAGACCGCGATCGCCGCCGGGGTGCCGACACAGGAGCGCCGGCGAATCCAGCGCGAAGGTCTTCAGGTGTTGTAGAACAGAGCCGTTCACCAGGGCACGCCGCTCTGAACGCCCATGGCGTTCGACGGCGTGCCTTCGTGTGTTCACCACCCGCCGACCGAAGGTTCACCGGAACCACCCCCGGAGTCCATCCGGGTGTCCTCCGTGCGTTTCCCCAGGTGAATACCGTGTCGTACAGCGAATATCGCCGCTAAACGGCAGATCATCGCTGTAGTCGGTACAAATCGGTGACACACGTAGGTGATCTTCATGCACGCGCTTGTGGCCACGATCGTGCACCACCCGGAGGACGCCAGGATCCTGCACCGCCAGATCCGTGCCCTGGTGGACGCAGGACACACCGTCACCTACGTCGCCCCGTTCCGGGAGTGCGGGGTGACCCCCTGGGACCGGGTCCGCTCCGTCGACGTACCGCGCGCCCAGGGCCGCGACCGACTCTCCTCATTGCGCGCCGCCAGGTCCGCCCTCGCGGCGCTGGCGCCCCAGGCCGACCTGCTGCTCTTCCACGACCCCGAGCTCCTGCTCGCGCTCCCCTCCAAGCGACCCGTGACCGTCTGGGACGTGCACGAGGACACCCCGGCCGCCCTGCTCACCAAGCCCTGGATCCCCGAACCGCTGCGTCGCCCGCTCGGTCGGGTCGTCCGGGGCTTCGAGCGCAGGGCCGAGCGTCGGATGCGTCTGCTCCTGGCCGAGGAGGGCTACCGTCCCCGTTTCCGCGGGAACCACCCGGTGGTCCCCAACACCACCGAGGTCCCCGACGTCCCGTTGCGCCCTCCCGGCGACGAGCGCGTCGTCTACCTGGGCCATGTGTCCAAGGCCCGCGGCGCCCTCGAAATGGTGGAGATGGGGCGTCGGCTGCGCGAGCACGGCGTGCGCCTGGAGATCATCGGCAACGCCGACGGGTCGATCCGACCGCTTCTGCGCGAGGCCCACCAGGAGAACGCCCTGCACTGGTACGGGTTCGTGCCCAACGACCACGCGCTGCGGATGACGGCGGGCGCCCTGGCCGGGATCAGCCTGCTCCACGACACCGACAACTACCGGCACTCCCTGCCGACCAAGGTCGTGGAGTACATGGCGCACGGGCTTCCGGTGGTGACCACGCCGAACCCGATGGCCGAGGCCCTGGTGACCCGTCGTCCCGAGGGTCGTTCCGGAATCGTGGTGCCCTTCGGCGACCCGGAGGCCGCGGCGGAGGCGGTGCTGGAGCTACGGCGGGACGAACAGGTCCGCCGCGAGTACGCGCGCACCGGCCACCGGATCGCGCAGAGGTCCTTCCACTGGCCGGTCCAGGCCCGACTGTTCGTGAAGCAGTTGGAGGAGTGGGTGGCCGAGGCCGGGGGGCCCAAGGTCTCCGATGAGCGCCCCGAGCCCACCACTCCGACCATCGTGCCGGGGCGCGTACCCCGTCAGCGCCGGCGGCATCCGCGCACCGCCCTTAGTGAATGACGTCACATATGGTCGGTTATAGAAATATCTTCCTAGCAAACTAGGTTGTGCTGCTCGTCGCCCTCGGGCGAGACTTCCCACGTTCAAGAGCACAACGAGGTTTTCGATCATGACCGACACCCTGGCCCTCGACAAGAACGCCCAGGACCTTCTGTTCCGCAGCGCCCGCACCGCCAACTCCTTCACGGACGAGCCGGTGACCGACGAGCAGCTCCGCGCGATCTACGACCTCGTCAAGTTCGGCCCCACGGCCATGAACAACCAGCCGCTGCGCGTCACCGTCGTGCGTTCCCCCGAGGCCCGTGAGCGTCTGGTCCGCCACATGCAGGGCAACAACGCCCCCAAGACCTCCACCGCTCCCCTGGCCCTGGTCCTGTCCGCCGACAGCGACTTCCACGAGCACTTCCCCAAGACCTTCCCGGTCGCCCCGGACGCCCGCGACAACTTCGCCGGCATGCCGGTCGAGGCCCGCGAGTCCATGGCCCTCCAGAACGCCCTCCTCCAGGTCGCCTACCTGATCGTGGGCGTGCGCGCCGCCGGTCTGGCCGCCGGCCCGATGACCGGCTTCGACGCCGAGGGCCTGCGCAAGGAGCTCTTCGGCGAGGACTCCAAGCAGCGTCCGCTCGTCGTCATGAACATCGGCAAGCCCGGCCCCGACGCCTGGTTCGACCGTCTCCCCCGCCTCGACTACGACGAGGTCGTCACCGAGATCTGATCCCCTCGGGAGAGCACACGAAGGGGGCGGGCGCCGTACGGCGCCCGCCCCCTTCGTCACGCGTGGGATGAACGGTCAGGGCCCGAGGGGACCCCGCTGCCCCGGGTGGTGGCCGCCGGCTCCCGGCCCCGGAGGGTACGGCGGAGCGTACCCCGGTGGTGGTCCGTATCCGGCCGGATGGTGTCGCGCCCGCGTACGACGTCGGTTCGAGGTCACGGCGATGACCACGACCCCCACGACGACGGCGACGAACAGCAGCGCCCCGAACAGCAGGACGAGGGTGATGGCGCCCAGAACGACCTCCTCGGAGAAGACGGTGCGATGCTCAGATGATCGGCGGCCGGCCGGCCCGGGTCATCCGCCAGGCGGTACGCCAGCCGATCGGCGTGCGACGGCCGGCGTCCTCGCGCCAGCCCTCGCGGAAGCCGCCGAACCAGGCCTTCAACGACTCCTTGTCGCGTTCGCGCAGGACCGTGAGCCCCACCCAGGTGCCCAGGTAGGCGAAGGCCAGCGGCCAGGGCAGGTTACGGCGGGCCAGCCACACCCGGTTGCGGGCGTTGAGCCGGTAGAAGTTCTCGTGTCGGGTCGGCGCCACCGCGGGGTGGTACATCACGGCGTCGGCGTCGTACTCGATGGTGTAGCCGGCGTCCATGATCCGCCAGGCCAGGTCGGTCTCCTCGTGGGCGTAGAAGAACTCGCCAGGGAGGCCGCCGCCCTCCTCGAAGGCGGTGCGACGGATGGCGCACGCCCCGCCCAGGAACGTGGTGACCACGCTCGACCTGCGGGAGTCGCCCACGCGCAGGCGGGGGACGTGTCGACGCTGGTCGGGGCCGCCGTCGGGGTCGGCGATCCGGAACGAGAGGGCGCCCAGCCTCGGCTCCTCGGCGAAACGGTCGCGCACGTGCCGGGCCAGGTCCATGGAGCGGTACCAGCCGTCGTCGTCCAGGAACAGGATCACGTCGCCGTGGGCCGCCCGCACCCCGTGGTTGCGTCCCTCCGGGATGCCGAGGTTCTCCGGCAGCCGCACCGTCACGACGTTCTCCGGCAGCTCCGGAAGGTCGGCGCCGTTACCGACGACGATGACCTCGACGTCGGCGCCCTCCTGCTCGAACACGCTCGTGATCGCCCTGCGCAGCTCGGCGGGGCGGGTGCCCATGGTCAGCAGGACACAGGACAGAGTGGGTTTACCGGGCACCTGAGGACCGCTCCGTTCCTGCGCTCGGGGGTCCCGCGCCCTGGACGTACCGGAGTCGGTGGACGAGACGGAGCCCTGCGAGGGCGGAATCACTGGTGTGGCCATGATCGCGAACCGTTCAATGGACGACGTGCGGCTGACAGGTGGACACATGTCAACGTTCGCAGAAACAGACTAACGAAAGGATAAAAGTGGAGTGTACGGAGCCGTGGACCGGGTACCGTCCACGGCCCCGTAACGTCACCGGAGCGTCATCGACGCGTTATTCGAGGCGTCGGGAGGCGAGCACGCTCACGAAGTGGGCGAAGCTCATCAGGACGGCCACCGCCGCGCAGGCCACCACCAGGATCCGGGTGGCGAGCAGATCCCCGAGGAAGAGGTCGGCCACGGCCGCCACCACCACGATCAGGGACAGCTCGACCGCCTGGATGAGGCGGTGCACCTTGAGCGCCGAGGCCAGACGACGGGCCAGACTCAACCCCGAGGACTTGGGCCGCATGGCCTCCTCGGTGATCTTCTCGGGCAGCCCGGCCTTGGCACGGGCCACGACCACGTTGTCGGTCTCGGCCTTGATCAGCACGACGCCGAGCGCGGCCGCCATACCGAGGACGACCCAGCCGCCCGCCTCGAACTCTCCCTGGGCGCGGATGCCCAGACCGACGAGGAGGGCGACCTCGGACACGTAGTGACCGATCCGGTCGAGGTAGATCCCGGCCACGCTGGTGCGCCCCGTGTAACGGGCCACCTCGCCGTCGGAGCAGTCCAACAGCAGGTAGATCTGCACCATCACCGCGGCCAGGATCGCCGACCACAGTCCACCGAAGGCGACGACGACGCCGGCGAGCACCCCGAACACCATCATCAGGTAGGTGATGGGGTTCGGGGGGACCCGCAGCCGCACGAAGAGCGTGGACAGGTACGGGGAGATGTCCCTCATGTAGAGACGACCCGCCCAGTGCTCCTCGTTGACGCGCTCCTTGATCCCCGCGGGCTGACCTCCCGCGCGGACCTCAGCGACCGACGGCTTCGACATAGTCCGCGACACTCCGCCCGATCTCGGCCTCGGAGAGGTTCAGGTGTTCAAGGATGGTGAACCGTCCCGGACGGGTGTCCGGGGCGTGCGCCACCGCCTTCGCGAACGAGGCCTCGTCGAGACCGACGTCGGAGGGGACGATGGGCAGTTCGTGGCGGAGCAGGCAGGAACGGATCTCGTCCAGCCGGGCCTGAGGCCAGTCCAGGTGCCGTACGCGCAGGAACGACGCGTACAGGGAGCCCAGACCCGCGAGCTCGCCGTGGTTGGCCGCCCCCGGGTACAGCTGGGTCACCGCGTGCAGGACCTCGTGGCAGGCGCCACTGGCGGGCCGGCTGGAACCGGCGACCGACATGGCCATCCCGGACAGCACCAGCCCTTCGGCCAGCACCTTGAGGAAACCGTCGGACTCGATGGAGTCGGGGCGGTGCAGGACCGCCTCGGCCGCCACGCGCGCGAAGGTGACCGCCATGCCGTCGACCGGCTCGTCGTTCACCCTCCCGGCGAGTTCCCAGTCCTCGATCGCCGAGATGTTGCTGACCACGTCGCCGATCCCGGAACGGACCAGACGCGAGGGGGCCGCCTGGACGTAGTCGACGTCGATGACCACCGCGATGGGCATGGTCACGCCGATCGACGGCTTGCCGCCCTCGTGCTCCAGGGAGCTGACGGGAGAGGCGATGCCGTCGTGGGCCAGGTTCGTGGCCACCGCCACCATGGGGATGCCCGCCATCGTCGCGGCGAACTTGGTGACGTCGATGGTCTTGCCGCCGCCGATGCCGGCCACGGCCTCGTAGGCGCCCGAGCGCAGCTTCTTGCCGAGCTCGGTCGCCGCGTCGACGGTGCCCTCCTCGACCTGGAAGACCTCGCACTGGGGCAGGTCCAGGTCGGCGGCGATCTGCGCCCCCTGACCCGGGCCCACGGCCACGGCGATACGTCCCTCGGTGGCGATGCGGCGGTCGGCCAGCACCGTTCCCAGCGAGGAGATGGCGCCGCGGCGCACGTCGATCGCCAGGGGCGAGGGGAGCATTCGGGCTAGTAGCGGCACGCGATCTCCCTCGCCTTGGCCAGGTCGTCGTGGTCGTCGACCTCGACCCAGTCCACCTTGCCGATGGGGGCGACGGCGATCTTCTCGCCGCGGCGGACCAGCTCCTGGTAGCCGTCCTCGTAGTAGAGCTGCGGGTCGCGCTCCCAGGTGGCCTTCAGGGCGTCGGCCAGACGGGAGTCGAGCGAGCTCTCGATGAGGGTGGCGCCGATGTACTCGCCGGCGGCGGTGGCCGGGTCCATCAGCTTGGTGATGTTCTGGAGGTGACCGTCCTCGTCGAGGGTCACCTTCATCTCCTCGTCGGCGAGGTTTTTCACGTTGTCCACCGCGAGGAGGAGTTCCGGTCCCCTGGCGGCGAGTAGCGTTTCCTCGACACTCACGGGGTGAACGGTGTCGCCGTTGACCAGGAGGACGCCCTCGGAGAAGAACTCACGCGCGGTCCACAGGGAGTAGGCGTTGTTCCACTCCTCGGCCTTGTCGTTGTAGCTGAGGGTGATCTTGACGCCGTGGCGCTCCTCCAGGGCCTCCTTGCGCTCCTCGACCGCCTGGGCGCAGTAGCCGACCACGACGACGACGTCGGTGAGCCCGGCCGCCGCCAGGTTGCGCAGCGAGATGTCCATGATGGTCGTCTCGCCGTCGACGGGCACCAGGGCCTTGGGGAGGCTGTCGGTGTAGGGACGCAGACGGCGCCCCGCGCCTGCGGCGAGAACCATTCCGAGCATGAGGGCGAGTTCCTCCTTAGGTCGAGGAGGCGCTCACGCCTCCCCGTTCGTTCCGGAGACCGATTGGCCCCCGTCTCCGTCGTGGGGGATCGACCGATCCCCCGGGTCCGCCCCGCCGGGGGTGGCGGGTCGGGTCCGCACGTCGGACACCGGTGTCGCGCTCCAGGTGCGCACGCACTCGCGCACCATCAGGACCACCAGGTATCCGGCGAGTATGCCGTAGGCGGCGGTGAGAGCGGAAAACGCGCCCCCGACCGCGATGACGAGCATCCGGCCGTCCCACCCGAGCGCCGCGTGGCGTACCCCGAGGGGTCGATCCACACCGACCGCGGGCCGCGCGACGTCGTCGCGATGGTGACAGACGATCGTCACCAAGAGTACGAACACCATAGGACCGGGTACGCCGGACGCCGAACCCAGCACCGCCAGGTAGCCGTATTCGGTGACACGCAGGACGGGCGGCACGAACAGGTCGAACCGTCCGTCGTGGGGATGGCCCGAGGCCGCACCGGACAGTAGCAGGGCAGCGACCGGTGCGAACAGGGTAATGCCTGTGAGCTGTCCGCGGTCCGCCGCCAACAGGACGGCGACGACGAGGGCTCCGGCCACCGCCGTGAGCAGCGGCGGAGCGATCCCCGGGGCGACCCTCCCCCACAGCCGGGCGATATGACCGTCATCACGCAGGTGACGCAGATCCGGTACGGCGGGCACGAGCCTCTCCCGCGTCCGGGGCACGTCATGGCCGTTCACGCCTTCTTCGGCCCCGAAGCCGTTCACCGGTCTTCCGTTCATCGGCCCTCCCCGCGCGAGGAGGGATCGACGAGTTCTCCGGTGATCGCCACGGCACAGCCCACGATGAGGCTGACGAAGGCGATCCTGGCGTCCCACAGCGTGGTGGCCACCGCGATGACGAGGAAGCGGGTCGGCTGCCCGAAGGCCATGACCCGACGGACCAGGAGCGGCAGCGGCAGCGAGGGCTCGGGGACCCCGGCGGGGCGGGGCCTGGGCACCCCGGGTGGCCGAACGGCCTCAGAACGTCGCTGGGCGGGCACGAAGAGGGCGGGCGACGCCGAACTCGCGGGCGGGGCCGCGAAGGCCACCAGGAGCGCGTTGCGCAGAGCCAGGGCGATCAGGGCGCCGGCCGCCCATCCCCAGGCGCTGGCGTGGCCGGCCGCGGCGGCTCCGAAGGCCAGTCCGACGTAGACCACGTACTCCCGGAGTTGGGAGGCCATGGACACGGTCCACAGCGTGAGGGCGTCCCGGCGGTCGGAGCGCATCCGGGAGCGGACCGCGTCACAGGCGAGGATCAGCGCGAGGAACAGGGATCCGAGGACGGCCCCGGTGGGGTCGGCCCGGCTGAACCAGACCGCGGCGGCGACCGAGGCGACGAGGCTGACACGGGTCACCCCCGACCGGGTGACGTGCCTTCGCTCGATGATCCTCGCGGTCGCCCGCGCCACGGTTCCCTCGGCCATGTCCGTGCCCTCCCGATGTCAACTGAGAGTCACCGTCACCCACCGTCTGTACACAATCCATCACCGACACGCTCAAGGCCGCCGTTACGCCCTTTTCGCACGTGGAAAGCGGTTTCAGACAGGTCCGAACAGCGAAGAACGCACCTCCGGAACATGCCGTGGTGCGCTCTCGCCGCAGGTCGTGAAGGGTGGATCCGGTCAGGCCGCCCGGCCCCCGTCCTTGCCCTCGCCCTTCTCGTCCTTCTTCTCGGCCTTGTCCTCGGCGTCGGCCTCGACGGCCTTCTGCTCGGACTCGACCTTCTTCGCCTTCTCCTCGGCGCGCTTCTTCTTCGCCTCGTCCTTCTTCTTGCGCTCCTCGATCTCCACCTTGGTGTCCGCGTTGTAGGCGGCCAGGGCCGAGTCGATGTCGGTGTCCAGGGCGAGCTCGCCGCCCTTGATGTACAGACCCCGGTTGCAGAAGCGCTTCAGGTCCCGCTCGTTGTGCGAGACCAGCACCATGGTGCGCTCGTTGGCGAGCATCCGGTCGATGGCCTCGTAGCACTTGCGCTTGAAGGCCTTGTCGCCCACCGCGAGCACCTCGTCGACCAGCATGATCGGGTGCTCCAGCTGCGAGATGAGGGCGAAGCCCAGGCGTACCTTCATCCCGCTGGAGTAGTGCCGGACCGGGGTGTCGATGAACTTCGGCTTGACCTCGGCGAAGTCGACGATCTCGTCGAAGCGCTCGTCGATCTGCTTCTCGCTCATGCCGTGCAGGGAACCGACCAGGTACACGTTCTCGCGTCCGGTCAGATTGTCGTTGAACCCGGCGCGCAGCTCCAGCAGAGGCGCCACCTTGCCCCGGACCTCGACCGTGCCCTCGTCGGGGATGAGCACCCCGGCGATCATCTTGAGCAGGGTGGACTTGCCCGTGCCGTTCTTGCCGACGATGCCGACGCAGTCGCCCTTGGCGATCTCGAAGGACACGTCGCGCAGCGGCCAGAACTCGTTGCCCTCGGCGTTGGGGTCGCGCTTGTTGCCGTGGATGAACATCTCACGCAGGCTGCGCTTGCGGCGACGGTTCACGGCGAACTTCACGCCGAGCCCCTTGGCCTCGATGACCGGACCGCCGGTGACCGCGGCCTCGTAGGTGGACGCCATCACAACTCCTTCAGTACGGACATCTCCAGACGACGGAACGTCCAGTATCCGATGGCGAGCATCAGGATGGAACCGACCACCGCGGAGGTCACGGCGAGCGGGCTCGGGGTCAACTCCTCGAACCCGGCGAACCATACGGTGCGGTGCATCTGGAAGATACCCATAAGCGGGTTGAGCTCATAGATCGTCTTCGCCCACCCGGGCACTCCGTCGCTGTGGAGCACCATCGAGGCCGGGAAGAGGATCGCCGAGCCGTAGAACAGGATTCGGGTCAGGATACGTGTCAGTCGTTCCACATCGCGAAGCAACACGTTGACCGAGGCCAGGAACAGGGTGACGCCCAACCCGAAGGCGAAGGTCAGCACGATCGCCAGGGGCAGCCAGACGAGCATGCCCTCCCAGGTGAAACGGCCGCCCAGGGCGAACACGAAGATGAGCAGGACCGGCCAGGTCAGCAGGTACTCGACGAACTTGGTGCCCACGGTGGCCATCGGGAAGATCTCCCGGGGCACCTTCATCGTGGTGATCAACTTCGAATGCGTGATCATGGCCTTCGGCGCTTCGGAGAGGATCGCTCCGAAGGTCGTCCAGGGCAGAATGCCGGCGACGAGGAAGAGGATGTAGCCGCCGTAGGGCTTGGCCTCCTCGGGTATGCCGCGGTCGGCCTGGAGTACGAGACCGAAGACGAAGAAGTACACCAACGTCAGGGCGAGGGGTTCCAACATCGTCCAGGCGTACCCCAGCACGGACTGCTGGTACTTGACCTTCAGGTCGCGCCGGACCAGGAGGCCGACGACCTTCCGGTGCTCCCAGACGGCCAGCGTCCTTGACGCCACCGCCACCTCCAAGGTTTGAGATCGTCCGGTTCACGATGTGCCGGACAGTCGCGTCTACGAACTCACCTGTGCGCACCGGCCGTCGACGCGGTCCTACCCTCACCGGGACCGGAACGGGGGGGATCCGGCGGAGTCCGGGGGGCGGTCATGAACCACGCCCGGCTCCAACGTCCGAATCGAAAGGAGGTGGGGACCGGGCACGCCCAACAGGCGTCCATAGGTTACCGCCGCATCGGACAGACCGTGTCAACCACATACCGTCCTCCCCCGATCCGACGCCTCTCCTCCTCCCTCCGTTCGGTTAGGGTCGGCCTTCGCACGCCCGTGTTCCCGGAGAGTCGTCCCCTCCCCCCTCCCGTCATCTCCGGCCCACGAGAGGCGTGTCCCCGTTCGGTCGCCGCCGGCGACCGACGATCGATACGGAGGCGACGATGTCCACAGGTCCGCGGGTGATCGCGGCGGTTCTGGCCGGAGGGGTCGGTTCCCGGATGGGGGCGCCCAGGCCCAAACAGCTGCTCTCGCTGGAGGGCCGCACCATCATCGAGCGTTCGATCGCGGCCTTCGAGTCCGCGCCCGAGGTGGACGAGATCGTGGTGTTGATGGTGGACGAGTACGTGGGGGAGGTCGAGGAGATCGTCGCGCGCGCCGGGTTCGCCAAGGTGAGCCGGGTCCTCCCGGGCGGCGCGACGCGGACGGACACCTCCTACGCGGCCCTGACCGCGGTCGCCTCGGCGACCGACGACGATCTGGTGCTGCTGCACGACGCCGCCCGCCCCCTGGTGCTCCCCCGGACCATCGCCGCCTGCGTGTCCGCGTTGGGCGAGGCCGGGGCCGTGGGCGTGGCGGTGCCCAGCGCCGACACCGTGGTGAGGGTGACCGAAGGACGCTCCGGCGGCGAGGTCATCGCCCAGACCCCGGACCGTTCGTCCCTGCGTCGGATGCAGACTCCCCAGGGGTTCCGGCTCGGGGTGGCCCGGCGCGCCTACGAGGCGGCCATGGCCGACCCCGATCTGGTGGCCACCGACGACTGCGGGGTGGTGTTGCGCTACCTCCCCGAGGAGGAGGTGCGGATCGTTCCGGGTGAGGAGGACAACATCAAGGTCACCAACCCCGGGGACGTGGAGATCGCCGAGACCCTGCTGCGTCGTCGACGTGCCCACGACGCGTCCGGGAACGCGATCGCGGAGGGGGTCTCGTGAGCGGGGTGTTCGAGGCGACCGAGGTGATCGGCCATCGGGGCGCCGGCCGGGGCGTAGTGGACGGCGCGGTGGAGAACACCGCGGCCTCCTTCGAGGCGGCCGTGCGCTCCGGAGCGGACTGGGTCGAGATCGACGTACGGCGGACCGCCGACGACGCGCTCGTGCTCCATCACAACGCCGCTCTGGACGACGGACGCGCGATCGTGGACCTGGATCTCGCGGAGTGCCGACGGGCCGGACTGATCGGGCTGGAGGAGGGTCTTGAGGTCGTTCCCGACCACATCGGCCTGGACGTGGACGTCAAGACGGTGATGGAGGACGCCGTCGACGCTCCGGCGCGACGGACCGCCGCGCTGCTGATGCCCTTCCTGCGCCGGGAGGCCGACCGCCGGCGCACGTTCGTCTGCTCTTTCGACCCCGGGCTGCTGGTCGCCGTCCATGAGGGCGCCCCCGGGGTCCCGACCGCCTGGATGCCCTTCGTGCGCAACCCGGCGGACTCGGCGATCCCCGGCGCCGTGGGACTGGGCTGCCCGGTGGTCGCGGTGGACTCCCGTGCGCTGGACACCGGCGTGGAGGGCCCCGTACCCGGGCGCCGCCCGCTGGAGTACACCGTGGAGATCGCGCACCGGGCCGGGCTGGAGATCATCTCCTGGTGCCCGGACCCGGAGGTCTCGGCGCGGTTCGCGGAGGCCGGGATGGACGCGGTCGTGGTGGACGACGTCCCCGGAACGGTGGCCGCCCTCCGCTAGATCCGGTCGAGGAGTTCGGCCTTCTTGGTTCCGAACTCCTCGTCGGTGAGCAGCCCCTTGGCGTGCAGGTCGCCGAGGCGTTCGATCTGCTCGAAGATCCACGCGGTGTCGGCCCCGGTCCCCCGTTCCGGGGCCGGGTCCGTACCCTCTCCCGCCGTGATGGCGGCCTCGTCCCCGTCCTCCTCCACGGTGGCGCCCCGGCCTCCGGAACCGGGGAGATGGAAGGAGATCCGAGGACCGCGCAGGACGTCGACCGCGTTGCGGGCGGTCTCCTTCCACCATTCGGGGTCGTCGAAGCCGGGCTTCGTCTCCTCCTCGACCTCCGTCCCACCGGAGCCCAGGGCCGGGCGGGGCCGCACGTCGCGGGCCCACTGGTGCGCGGTGACGGTGGCGGCCAGCAGGAAGGCCTGCTGGATCTCGTTGCCCTCCTCGCCCGCGCGCAGCACGTTGAGGTCGTTCTTGGGCTTGGCGTCGGCGACGCGGCCGCGGGTCACCACCCGGACGAAGCCCCAACCCCACTCGTCGACCGGGGCCCACTCCATGTGGGCGATCTCCGAGAGCTCGAACTCACGACGCTGTTTCTTCTTCTTGTAGCCGCTCGCGTAGGTACCGGACCACACCAGGGACAGCCGATCGGCCTCGAAGCGGGCGGTGCCCTCCGAGGTGAGGACGTGCAGAGGCGTCGACGGCACCAGGGAGAGCACGGTGGCCGGGTCGGGAGGGCCGGCCTGCTCGGCGGCGAATCGGAGCTGGTCGACCAGGTACTCGGCCACCAGCTCGGTCTTGGCGGGGCCGGTCAACCGGAAGGGCTGGTACTTCTCGTCGAGCATGGCGCCGACGGCGGCGTAGGGGTCCATGCGGTCGTGCAGCCGCAGCTGGAGGACCCACCCCTTCTTACGACCCGCGCCCGGCCGGAAGTCGATCTCCCGGATCGCCCCGACCGGAAGGTCGAGGGTCCCCAGGAGTTTGAACAGGGGGCTCTTGAACCAGCCCTTCGTCTCGAAGCGCACACGAACGATCTCACTGTCGAACGCCCATGACGCCTGGTCCCCGCGCAACTCGTCCATATCGTCCTCTCCGGTCGTCTCCGCTCTCTTGACTAGCAGAAGCGGAGAATCCACGGGAGGGTGAGAACCCTTACGGGTAGGGCCTCGCCGCCCGGTCTCGTCAGGAACCGGCGGCCTGCGCGGTCCGCGAATCGGCGCCCAGGCCGGGCGGGCTGGTGATGAAACCGACGCCCCACGACATGTGCATGGTCGCCAGCGCGGCCGGGACGAGCGGCCAGGACGAGACCGGCAGCCCCCGGATCAGCGGAACCGAGGCCACGGTGATCAAGGCCAGGTAGGCCGCCGGCACCAGCCACAGCGGCCAGAACAGGAACCCGCCGAGGAGACCGGCGACGATCCCGGCCACGGCCACCGGTGGTGCCAGGTAGCGCAGGTTGATGGTGCCCTTGTGCTGGCGGGCGACCACACGCCGCCAGCGGCCGTAGTGGAAGTACTGCTTCCCGAGCAGCCGCATGTTGCGTCGGGGACGGTAGGAGACGCGCATCCTCGGCTGGAACCAGACCGTGCCGCCGGTGGTGCGGATGCGGTGGTTCATCTCCCAGTCCTGCGCCCGCAGGAAGGCCTCGTCGTAGCCGCCCACGCGCTCCAGGGCCGAACGCCGGAAGACGCCGAGGTAGACGGTGTCGGCCGGGCCGCCCTCACCACCGGTGTGGAAACGGGCGTTGCCCACGCCCACCTTGGAGGTCATGGCGGCCGCGACGGCCTTCTCCCACGGGGTGGTGCCCTCGGCTGCCATGATGCCGCCGACGTTGTCCGCGCCCGTCTCCTCCAGGGTCTCCACCGCCACCTTGAGGTAGTCGGAGGGCATCATCGCGTGACCGTCGATACGGGCGACGATGTCGTGCGAGGAGGCGCCGATGGCGGCGTTCAGGCCCGCCGGGGTCTTCCCCGTGGGGTTGTCCACCACCTTGACCCGGGGATCGGCCGCGGCCAGACCGTCGGCGACCTCCCTGGTGCGGTCCTCGGAGGGACCGACGCCCAGCACGACCTCCAGCTCGCCCGGGTACTCCTGGGCGAGGACGTGCTCCACCGCCGAGGCGAGGTGGCGCTCTTCGTTCAGTACGGGCATGACGACGGAGACAGGCGGCCAGGACACGGGCACTTCCCAGGGTCAGAACATGGCGGGACGGCGTACGGGGGGATCTACGCGCCGTCAACCGTACTGCACACCGCGCCGCCGCTCATCCGTCCGGCGGGGTGTGGAGCCCTACCCCTCGGGGCAGATGTTCCGAGACGTGCGACCCCCTGGAGAACGTTTTCGCCTTCCGACGCGTCCGACCTTGATGAGGACGCCGGGGAGCACAACACGCCGATGGTCGACATCCCGCGCCCTTCGGCGGATCGGGTGACAACCTTAGGTACCGAGGACACCGTGGAACGGGTGGGACGGGGATGCCGATGAGCGACGACGCCGGACGGCACGGACCAAAGGGCGAGTTCCGACGCGAAAGGTCCACGCCCCTACCCCCGGAGGAGCCGGGACGTTCCGCGCGTTCGGGGCGGATCACCGTACCCGGCGCCGGGGTCCGCCGTCGCCGCAACGGTCTGTTGCTGATGAGCGTACTGTCCGTACTGGTCCTGTTGGCCTCGGGCACCTCTTGGGCGATCACCGGATGGATGTCGGGGTCGATCAACCGCTTCGACGTGTTCGGCGGACTGAGCGACGGCGACCGTCCCGACGAGACCGGTGGGCTCACCTTCCTCGTCATCGGCTCCGACAGCCGCGACGAGATGAGCACCGAGGACCAGAACGCGCTCAGCGTCGGCTCCACCCCGGGGCAGCGCTCCGACTCCATGATGCTGGTGCGCCTCAACCACGAACGCGATCACCTCACCGTGGTGGGCCTCCCCCGCGACCTGTGGGTGGACATCCCCGGTGAGGGCGAGGACAAGATCAACGCCGCGTACGCCTACGGAGGGCCGGGGCTCGCGGTCCAGACCGTGGAATCGGTCACCGACGTGCGCGTCGACCACTACGTCGAGGTGGACTTCAACGGCTTCGTCGACGTGGTGGACGCCTTGGACGGCATCGAGGTGTGCCTGCCCGAGGCGATCCAGGACCCCAAGGCGCAGTTGGACATGGAGGCCGGAACGCACCAGGTCGACGGGGTCGAGGCGCTGGCCTTCGCCCGGACCCGGGCCACCGCCCGCGGCGACCTGGACCGGATCGACCGTCAGCAGCAGGTGCTCTCGGCCATGCTCGACAAGGCGATGAGCTCGCAGACCCTGTCCGATCCCGGGAAACTCACCGCCTTCCTCGACAGCTCCCTGTCCTCGGTGACCGTGGACGAGGGGCTGACCACCAGCGCCATCAACGACCTCGCCTATCAGATGCGCGACCTGGACCTGAAGGACGTCACCTTCGCCCAGGTGCCGATCTCGGACATGGACCACTGGACCCCGCGCGGCGACGTGGCCCTGCTGTGGGACGAACCCGCCGCCCGGGAGATGTTCGCCGCCATCAACGCCGACCGACCGTTGGAGGCCCCCGAGCCCGAGGCCGAGGACGACGGCGGGAAGGACGACGAGCCGGTCCCGGCCGACGTCGGCCTGCGGGTGTTCAACGGCACCGCCACCCCGGGTCTGGGCGCCCGGCTCGACGACAGCTTCACCACGGCCGGTTTCAACGTGACCGACCCGGCCGAGAACTGGACCGACCGGAGCGTGGAACGGACCGAGGTCAGGTACGGGCCCGGAGAGGAGGCGCTCGCCGAGTACGTCTCCGGCACGCTCCCCGGTTCGGAGACGGTCGAGGACGGGACCCTGGACGAGGGTCTCCAGGTGGTGATCGGGTTCGACTACACGACCTTCGAGGCGCCCACGGCCCCCACCGCTCAGGCCGGGGCCGAGCCGGAGGCCGCGCCGTCCGCCCCCGACACCACCACCGCTCGGGACAACATCTGCGCATAGCCTGGACAAGGGTCGTGGAAGGCCCTGGAGAGAAAGGGACAGAGTGCTCCGCCACCTGCTCGGCCTGCTCGCCGGCATCGCCTTGGCCCCCGTGTTGTGGGTGGGGCTCGCCTGGTCGTCCGAGACGTTCCCGCGGATCGTCGAGGGTGACGTGGGCTTCGCGACGGTCTCGTCCGTGGTGGTGCTGTGCCTCCTGGGAGGCCTGGGCGCCTATCTGGTGGCCTCGCGACGATCGCCGATGGTCGCGGCCTCCTCCGGGGTGCTGCTGAGCGCCCTGTGCCTGTGGCCGGTCCTCTCCCGGGAGAGCCTGGACTCCGCGCTGAGCTGGCTCAACGATGCCAGTTTCCTCTACCCGAACGGGACGGGGCTCGTCGTCGCCCTGCCCTTGGGCGTCCTGCTCGCCGGATCGGCCTTCCTGCCCACGCGGTGGCGCGCCGCCGACGACCTCGGCCCCCTGCCCGGCACCAGGGTGGTCGCCTCCGCCAACCGCGACCGGTACCGTCCCGCCCCGATGGAGGAGGCCGACGGGTCCGGCCCGGAGGTCTCCGACGGAGGCCCCTGGAACGACGGAGGCCCGGTCGGCGACACCGTCCCCGACGTCCCGCCGCCCGCCTCGCCCCGGCGCGGCCTCGACGACCCGAACAAGACCACGACCCCGTTCCGGCGCGGAGGGAGCGGGGCCGTGTGGACCCCGCTGGACGATGACTCCGAACACACCCGGATCCTCGACGACGACCGCCGTTGACCCGCCGTCCCCGGGCTTTACGGCTCCGCGGATCCCCCGTGCGGACGGCCTCCCACCCACCGGTAACCTGTGCGCCTGACTGTTCACGTGTTGTTGGGTCGGGCGCCACGCCCTTGAGCGTAGGGTGATGCACCGTCCCTCTTGGGCACCCCCATCGGCCGTACCATGTCCGTTTTCTGCCCTCGTGCGGGATGTCAGCCGTCATGAGCGGGAAGACTCAGTACGAGGCGCGTGCGGAAGCGAGGAAGGAACACCAGTGGTCGAAGCGGAAAGCAGGCGGGTCACCGTCATCGGGACCGGCTATCTCGGCGCCACCACCGCCGCCTGTCTGGCCGAAATGGGTTTCGAGGTCCTGGGACTGGACGTCGACGAGGCCAAGATCGAAACGCTCCGCTCCGGTCGCGTCCCCTTCTACGAACCTGGTCTCGACGAGCTCCTGACCTCCGGGCTGGAGGCCGGTCGACTCCGATTCACCACCAGCTTCGCCGAGGCCGCCGAGTTCGCCGACCTCCACCTGATCTGCGTCGGCACCCCCCAGCGCGACGAGAGCGGCGCCGCCGACCTCAAGTACGTCAACGCGGCCGTGGAGTCCCTCGCCCCGCACCTGACCCGACCGGCCGTGGTCGTGGGCCGCTCCACCGTCCCGGTGGGCACCGCCGCGACCCTGGCCGCGCGCCTGAGCGCCCTCGCCCCGGTCGGCGAGGAGGCCGAGCTGGGCTGGAGCCCCGAGTTCCTCCGTGAGGGCTTCGGGGTGGAGGACACCCTGCGCCCCAACCGCATCGTGATCGGCACCGACTCCCCCCGGGTGGAGAAGGCCGTCCGCGCCCTGTGGCAGCGACAGGTCGACGCCGGAACCCCGTTCCTGGTCACCGACCTCCAGACCGCCGAACTGGTCAAGGTCTCCGCCAACGCGTTCCTGGCCACGAAGATCTCCTTCATCAACGCGATGGCCGAGGTCTCCGAGGTGGCCGGTGCCGACGTGATCCAGCTCGCCGAGGCCCTGTCCTACGACGACCGGATCGGCGGCAAGTTCCTCGGCCCCGGGCTCGGCTTCGGCGGCGGCTGCCTCCCCAAGGACATCCGCGCCTTCATGGCCCGCGCCGACGAGCTGGGCGTGGAGCCCGCCCTGTCGTTCCTGCGCGAGGTGGACGCGATCAACCAGCGTCGCCGGGCCCGCACCATCGACATCGCCCGCCAGCTGATCGGCGGCAACTTCGCCGGCCGCACCGTGACGGTGCTGGGCGCGGCGTTCAAACCCAACTCCGACGACATCCGGGACTCGCCCGCCCTGGACGTGGCCTCGACCATCGCCTCCTTGGGCGCCCGGGTGACCGTGTACGACCCGCAGGCCCTGGAGCGGGCCCGGGAGGCACACCCGGAGCTCAACTACGCCGACTCCATGCTGGAGGCCGCCCGCGACGCGGACGTGGTCCTGCTGCTCACCGAGTGGACCGAGTTCCGCGAGGCCAACCCCGAGGAGCTGGCCGAGGTCGTCGCCCAGAAGCGGATCGTCGACGGCCGCAACGCGCTGGACCCGACGTACTGGCGCGCCTCCGGCTGGACCTACCGGGCCCTGGGCCGCCAGTAGGCACCACCGCCGTTCGAGCCGAAGGAACGGCCGCTCCCGTACGGGGGCGGCCGTTTCCCATGTTCAGAGCCTCGCACCATGGTTGACTTCTCTCTGTAGTTCTCGCGGAACACACCGTGTTCAAGGATCGAACGGAGACCGATGCCGACCTTCCGCGCGGCGGCCCTCACCGCCCTGGCCCTGATCTCGAGCGCCTCCCCCGTCCTGGCCGCGGAGGCCGTCCCCTCCCCGCCCCTCGCACCCGTCACGCCCCTGGTGCCCGAGGCCGGATGCCCCGCTCTGGACCCGCCGCCCACCGAGGAGGACCGGGACCGCTACCTGTGCGGCGACCGACGCCTGGGGCCGAGGGAACTGCCCGCCGACGGGCCGGTCGGCGAACTGGTCGAGGGATACGACCGGCTCGGCGGCCTGACCCCCGTCGAGTTCCTGGACCGCTGGGCCACCGAGGACGGCTGGGACTACCCCGAGCACGACGGCTTCGTGGTGGAGGACGGCAAACCCGTCCAGGAACTGCGGAAACTGCCGGAGGGGTGGATGCTGGACCGCTTCGGCTCCCCGTGGGGGACCTTCCTCGCGCCGGCCGGAGCCTCCTACGCCGAGCGGGCGCTGCCCCCGGACTCGCTCAACACCTGGCCGGACGGACCCGAGCACAACTACAACTGCTACGAGGTCGTCCGCCCCGTCACCGCGCTGGTGGGGCCGATCGCGCCGCACTTCGAGCAGCCCGGCGGCGGAGAACAGCTCCTCGTCCCCGCCGAGCAGGTCCCCGAGGCCGGCGGAGAGGGCTACGTGCCCGTCAACGACCTGCTGGAGTGGCGCTACCTGGAGCAGCGGTCCACTTCGGAGTGCCTCTTCCCCGAGGAGTTCGCCGCCTAGAGGGTTCGCGGGGAGGACTCCAGCGCACCGGGGTCCTCACCCCGCGCCGCCCGGTGGATGACACGTTCCTCCGCAGGCGGGCCCGGAGCCGGCCGAGGGGCCGTGCGGGCCTTGTGACGGAATCCCTGACACCGGAGGGCCGGGGGTGGGATCCTTGTCGGAGAGGTCGAGAAGCATCCCCCAGGAGGCACGTCATGGCCGAGCACCCGTCCCTCGTCTTCCACAAGTCCTCGTACAGCACCACCCGGCAGGAGTGCGTCGAGGTCGCCGAGTTCCCCGCGGGCGCCGCCGTCCGCGACAGTGAGCGTCCGGTCGCGGGGCACCTCGTCTTCCCCGCCCACGAGTGGGCCGCCCTTCTGGTCGTCGTCACGCGGTGACGACCGGATCCGGCCACGAAAACCCATTGCGACGTCTGAGTCCCCCTGCCACTGTCGACCCGCACGCACCACGCTCATCGTCACGCGGTGACGAACGGATCCTCTTCGGACGCCTTCGGGCCCGGACGATCCTCGAAAGGACGGCATGACCCTCCGCTTCGTACAGGTCAACATCAAGGCCCTGGACGCGCCACGACTCGGACGTTTCTGGGCCGAGGCCGTCGGCTGGGAGTTCGACGACAGCAACCCCGGGGAGATCAACCTCGAACCGGCGGGCTTCGACTACCCGAACCCGAGCGACCTCGTCATCGACCTCGTGCCCGTCGAGGACCCGAAGACGGTCAAGAACCGCGTCCACATCGACCTGACCTCGCGTTCCCCGGAGCACCAGGCGGAGACGGTGCGGCGGCTGAAGGCGCTCGGCGCCACACCGGTCGACATCGGCCAGGGTGACAGCTCGTGGGTCGTCCTCGCCGACCCCGAGGGCAACGAGTTCTGCGTCCTCGCTCCAGACGACCGCCACGAGGGCACCGGGCCGATCGGCGCGATCGCGGTGGACTGCCGCGACCCCGAGGCGATGGCCCGGTTC
This sequence comes from Nocardiopsis alba DSM 43377, assembly GCF_000341225.1. Taxonomy (GTDB): domain Bacteria; phylum Actinomycetota; class Actinomycetes; order Streptosporangiales; family Streptosporangiaceae; genus Nocardiopsis; species Nocardiopsis alba. Next base: position 9,421 of record NZ_ANAC01000004.1, on the reverse strand, counting down.
TGGGGCGAGGCCACCGACTGGACGGTGCACGAGGCCAACGGCGACTACGCGGTCATGCGCTCCGCCACAGGCATCGGCCCCTACGTGGAGTTCTTCCGGGTCCCGGAGGAGAAGACCGTGGTGAACCGCGTCCACCTCGACCTGCGCCCCTACGCGGGCGGCGACCGGGAGAAGGAGGCCGACCGGCTCTGCGAGCTGGGCGCGACGCGCGTGAACGTCGGCCAGGAGGACGTGCCGTGGACGGTCATGGCCGACCCCGAGGGCAACGAGTTCTGCATCCTCACGCCGAAGTAGGCGGGGAACCCGCACGACGACGGCGAGGCGCTCCCTCAGGGGCGCCTCGTCTCGTTCCACGCGAAGACATCGCGGTGTCTCCGATCGAGGTCGATTCGAGGGGATATGTCGGTGCCACGGGGGATACTCGGAGCCCGTGCCGCCGAGACGGAAGGCCCCCCATGACCGTTCACGTCGCCTCCCGCCGCCGCTCGCCCGCCTCGCTCGCGGCCGCGTTCCCGGGGGCGGAGATCATCGACACGACCTCCAGGGCTCCGGAACCGTGGGTGCGGCTGAGCCCGTTCTTCCCGCACGGCGGGATCCCGATCCCCTTCGAAGAGGACCTGACCGGTGCCTCCGTGGAGGGGATCTGGCAGGGCCTCAAGGTCTTCGAGGGCTCGGACGTCGATCCGTCCAGGTTCGACGTGACGACGATGAGGGGGCTGAAGCGGACGGTGCGCCGGTACGGGCCCGTCCTGGGGCACCGCGCCGGTCCACGTGGAGATCGACTGCTCCCCTACGAGGCGGCGCGGCGCCTGATCTACCTGCCCGTCTACCGGTGGGTCCTCGAACACCGGGTCGCCGACCTGGTGGAGCGGCTGCGCGCGAAGGAGGAGGTCGTGCTCCTGGACCACACCACCAACGGCGACGTCTCCGATCCTTCCAGCCCGCTCTCCCACGCCGCGCTCGTCCGGTCGTACGTCGAGGACGCGTGGCCGGAGGAGCGCGAGCCGACGTCCCCGTGAACTCCCCCTTCGAGGCGGGGAGCTCGGGGTCAGGCGTCGATCCGCTCGGGGGCCTCGGTTCCGGCGGGCAGGCGCCGCAGGGCGACCAGGGCCACGAGGGACAACGCTCCCAGGAGGGCGACGCAGGCCAGCGCGGCGGTGTTCACCCCGTGGGTGAAGGCGGCGAAGGCTCCCTCCAGGAGACGCTCGGCCTCCGCGGCCGGTAGCCCGGGCGCCGTGTCCACGGCCCCGGTGACGGTCTCCCCCGCCGGCCCGTCGACCCCCGCCATCCCGTTCCGGTAGGCGGTGAGGGAGATCGTGCCGAGGGCGGCGACGCCCAACGCCGCCCCGAGCTCGGTACCGGTCTCCGAGATACCGGCGGCGGCCCCGGAACGTTCCGGTGGCGCGGTGGCCAGCACGAGGGCGTTGGCCAGGGCGCCCACCATTCCAGCGCCGAGGGTGATCAGCGTGTATCCGCCGACGAAGATCGGCAGAGCCGTGTCCGGCCGGACCAGGGCGATCACGGCGAACCCTCCCGCGCCCAGGGCCAGGCCGGCCGCCATGATCGGCGCGGGCCGGACCCGTGAGGAGAGCGCTCCGGAGACGGTCGCCCCCAGAACGGTGCCGAAGAAGGTCGGCAGCGCCCACAGGGCCGCGTGCAGCGGGCCGAGCCCGTGCACGCTCTGGAGGAACGTGAAGGTCAGCAGCCCCATGCCGGCGGCGGCGAAGGAGACGACCGCGTTGCCCGTGACGGCGGCCCCGAAGGCGGGGCGGGCGAACAGCGACAGGTCGATGAGCGGATGTTCGACACGGCGCTGTCTCCTGACGAACAGGGTCAGGAGGAGCAGCCCGAGCGCGAGCGCCCCGATCGCTCGGGGGTCGGCCCCGTACTGGACGAGGCGTTTGACGGCGTGGACCAGGCCGAGGATCGCCATGAGGGACAGCAGCGCCCCGGGCAGGTCGAATCGGGCTCCGGCGGGGTCGCGCGATTCGGGGACGAGGAAGGGGCCGGCCAAGAGCAGCAGGGCCATGAAGGGCAGGTTGATCAGGAAGACCGAGCCCCAGGGAAGGAACTCCAGCAGCGCGCCACCGATGATCGGTCCGGCGACGGCCCCTCCGGTGAAGGCCACGGTCCAGGCTCCGACGGCGGCGGCCCGCTGTCGGGCGTCGGTGAACATCGCCCGGATCAGGGAGAGCGTGGAGGGCGCCAGGGTCGCCCCGGCCAGTCCGAGCAGGGCCCGCCCGACGATGAAGAGCCCGCTGGAGGGGGCGAGGGCGAGCAGGGCCGAGGCGAGCCCGAACAGCAGGGCACCGGTGAGCAGTAGCCGGCGCCGGCCGATCCTGTCCCCGAGGGCGCCCATGGTGACCAGGAGTCCGGCCAGGACGAAGCCGTAGACGTCCATCATCCACAGCCACTGGGCGGCGGTGGGTTCGAGGTCGCGGGCGATGGCGGGGGCCGCGACGAAGAGCACCGACAGGTCCATGGAGACCAGCAGTGCCGGGATGAGCAGAAGGAGCAGCCCGATCCGGGTGCGGACGGGCGCTCGTGGGGGTCCGGTGGTCGTGTTCATGGATTTTATCGTACGTACGTCAAAATCCACCGTCAATATGTACGTACGTCAAAATGTTAGGGTGGGCGCATGAGCCAACGTGAGGACCTGCTGGCCGGCGCCAAGAGGTGCCTGGCCGAGAAGGGCTACGGCAAGACCACCGCACGCGACATCGCGGCCGCTTCGGGAGCCCACCTGGCGTCCATCGGCTACCACTTCGGTTCCAAGGACCGACTGATGAACACCGCGGTGCTGGAGGCCACGAGCGAGTGGGGCGACGTGCTCACCCGACTCGTCCGGGAGTCCTCCTCCGCGGCCGCCCCCGAGGAACGGATCAGGGCCGTGCTCACCTCGCTGTTCGAGGCCGTCCCCGCCCACCGGGACCTCATGGTCTCCAGCGTCCAGGCCTTCGCCCAGGTCCAGTTCGACGACGAGATGCGCGCCGCCCTGGCCGACGGGATCGAAGGGGCCCGCGAAGAGCTCGCCGCCCTGCTCCTGGGGGTCGCGCCGGAGGAGCTCGACGCCGACACCGTGGCGGGCCTGGGCTCCATGCTCTACAACATCGTCACCGGCTACGTACTCCAGTACCTGGTCTCCCCCGAGCACATGCCCACCGTGGACCAGGCGGTGGCCGGGATCCGCGCCCTCCTGCCCCCGACCCCCTGACCCGGGACGGGGGAAGGCCCCGGCGTCCCTCGTGGACGCCGGGGCCTTCTCCTGGCCCTCAGAAGCCGAAGCCGGTGGGCTTGTCGCCCTCCGAGACCTCGCGACGCAGCCGCTCGCCCTTGGCGTGCGCCTGGGACTTGAGCTTCTCCTGGAAGCGGGACATCCTCTCGGCCAGCTCCGGGTCGTGGGCGGCCAGCTGGCGCACCGCGAGCAGGCCGGCGTTGCGGGCCGCGCCCACCGCCACCGTGGCCACCGGGACCCCGGCGGGCATCTGCACGATCGACAGCAGCGAGTCCATCCCGTCCAGGTACTTCAGCGGCACCGGGACGCCGATCACCGGGAGCGTGGTCACCGAGGCGAGCATGCCGGGCAGGTGGGCGGCGCCTCCGGCCCCGGCGATGATCGCCTTCAGGCCCCTACCGGCGGCCTCGGAGCCGTAGGCGATCATCTCGTGCGGCATGCGGTGCGCCGAGACCACGTCCGCCTCGAAGGGCACGTCGAACTCGCGCAGGGCCTCGGCGGCCTCGCGCATCACCGGCCAGTCCGAGTCCGACCCCATCACGATGCCCACCACGGGGCTGTTCTCGGTCACTTGTGGTCTCCTCGCAGATAGTCGGCGGCGTCGCGGGCGCGCGCCAGCAGGTCCTGGTGGTCGTCGCCCATCACGGTGACATGCCCGATCTTGCGGCCGGGACGCACTTCCTTGCCGTAGAAGTGCACCTTGACCTCGGGGTCCTTGGCCATGACGTGCAGGTAGCGGCGGTAGACCTCGGGGTCGTCGCCGCCCAGCAGGTTGGCCATGACGGTGAAGGGGGCGTTGAGGCGGGGGGAGCCCAACGGCAGATCGAGCACGGCGCGCAGGTGCTGCTCGAACTGGGAGGTACGGGCGCCCTCGATGCTCCAGTGCCCGGAGTTGTGCGGACGCATGGCCAGTTCGTTGACGACCACCCCGTCGGCGGTCTCGAACAGCTCCACGGCGAGCATCCCGGTGACGCCGAGCGCGTGCGCGATCTCGATGGCCAGCCGCTGGGCGCGGGTGGCCTTCTCCTCGTCCAGACCGGGGGCCGGCGCGATCACCTCGTGGCAGATCCCGCCGCGCTGCACGGTCTCGACGACCGGATAGACCGCCACCTGGCCGTAGGGGGACCGGGCGACCTGCACGGCGAGTTCGCGGGTGAACTCGACCTTCTCCTCCACCAGCAGCGGCACGTCCTCGGCGGCGGCGCGTTCCACGACCTCGCGGGCCTCGTCGACGTCGGCGACGACCCACACACCCTTGCCGTCGTAACCGCCGCGCGCGGCCTTGAGCACGACCGGCCAGCCGGCCTCCTCGGCGAAGGCGGTGACGTGTTCGAGGGTGGTCACGGCACGCCAGAGCGGGGAGGGCGCGCCCAGTTCCGCCATACGCGTCCGCATGCGGAGCTTGTCCTGGGCGAAGCGCAGGGCGTCGCGGCCCGGACGCAGCAGCCCACCGGCCTCCTCCACGGCGCGCAGGACGGGTTCGGGCACGTGCTCGTGGTCGAAGGTGACCACGTCGTTGGCCTTGGCGAAGGCCAGGACGTCGTCGAGCCCGCGGTCGTCACCCAGGGTGACGTCACCGCAGACCAGGGCCGCGCTGTCGTTCGGACGGGCCGCCAGGACGGAGAAGTCCACCCCCAGGGCGATGCCCGCCTGGTGGGTCATTCGGGAGAGTTGACCTCCACCGACCATTCCCACGCGGGGGACGATGCGGTTACGCTCGCTCACAGTTCCTCAACTCAATGCTCGTGAACCGCGGATGCGGGACGGTCCCGCCCCTGGCGGAACCTGGCCGTTCCGGCTCGGAACCCGCGGCCGGGGTGTTCCTCGTAGCCCCGGTTAGAGAGTCTAGGACCCTCGGTCGGACCCACCGAGGGCCGCTCCCCGCCCACCCTCACGCTCCCCCAAGGACTGGAGGCGCAGGTCGTGCGCGAGTTCCTCGCCCGGCATCCCCGCATCGCCGCGTTGGCGGCCGAGGTCGGCAAGTTCGGCTCCGTCGGCGCCATCGCCTACGTGGTGCAGGTGGCGATCACCAACCTGGCCTGGAGCGTCACCGACCTGTCGCTCATCGCGGGTCAGGTGATCGGCACCACCTGCGCGATCGCGGTCGCGTTCGTCGGGAACCGGTTCTGGACCTTCCGTGACCGTCCCGGAACGGGGCTGGGTCGAGAGACCCTCCTCTTCCTGCTCATGAACGGCGTGGGCATGCTCATCCAGGTGGGCTGTCTGAGCTTCGCCGTGCACGTGCTGGGGCTGGACGGGCCCGTGGCGACCAACATCGCCGGCAACGTCGTGGGCGTGGGGCTGGGAACGCTGTTCCGCTTCTTCGCCTACCGGACGTGGGTGTTCCCCCGACGGGCCGAGGACCCCGAGCCGACCGAGGCCCCCGAGAGCCGGGTGCCCTGAGACGGGGCTCAGGCGTGGACGGCGCTCCGGGTCGCGGGTCCGAAGCGGCGCAGGCACCACAGGACGACGGTGACGTACAGACCCACCTGGGCGACGGTGAGGAGCAGTGTCAGCGGGGTGTCGGCCCCCACCGGCAGTCCCGCGCCGATGACCACCCCGGTGCCCACTTCGGACAGGCGTCCCTCCAGCGCGCAGCGGGTGAACTGGAAGAGGCTGTTGACCACGTGCAGCCCGATGGCGGCCTCCAGGCCGCCGGTGCGCAGTGTGAGCCAGGACATGGCCGCGCCGAACACCACGAGGGAGGCCGTGGTCCACACGTGTCCCGGGTGGGTGGAGGCGTACAACGCGGCGAACAGGGTGCCACCGGCCAGGATCGCCGGCCATGGGGACCGCATCACCCTGGAGAAGGCGCCCTCGCCGTGTTCGGAGCCCAGCGACCCGACGAGCTGCATCACCAGCCCGCGCATCGTGAGCTCCTCGGCCGCCGATTGGAGCGGTACGAGGAGGACGATCACGGTGAGCGCCGCGAGCAGGACCTGGATCCCGGCTCGGGTGCCGGCCGAGGTGGCCTCGACCGCCGCGTCGTCGGCGGAGTGGAACGGGAGCATCGGCACCAGGGCCGCGCACGTTCCGGCGAGCATGAGGGCGACCAGCAGGCACACGCCCATCCATCGCCAGCGGACACGCCCGTCCACGGAGATCAGGGAGCCGGCGCTGCGCCACTGCACCACGCGGGCTATGAAGAGCGCGAGTGGGATGAGCAGGGCCATCGACGACAGTCCGAAGGCGAGCCCGGCGATCTCACCGACACGGGCCGAGTCCGGTGCCAGCCCGCCGCCGCCGAGGATCGCGACGATGGTCATCACGACGACGACGCCGATCCACAGGAAGGACAGCAGGACCGCGAAGACGAGGATCGCCAGTGGCGGGATCCACCATCGGAACAGTGGCGTACGGGCCAGCCTGTGATAGGACTCACCCTCGGGGATCTCCGCGCGGGCAAAACGGCTCCGCCGTACCGGCCGGGGAGGTGGCCAGGCCCACACCGACGGTGCGGGGGTCAACGCCGGGTGGCCGCCCGGCGGTGTCCTTCGCTCACCCCCGGGCGGCCAGGCCCAGGTCTGCTCCCGAGGCTGTTCCTCCGCACCACGAGCCCGCCCATCCGGCCCCTCGGGCGCGGTGGGCCAGGACGAACCAGGCGGTGGCGGCACATTTCCCATCGTGCGGCCGAGGCTACTATCCGGGCATGTATCGCCTGCGTTAAGGCCACGCCGTTATCGGCCGGTCACGTTGTGGAGCCGGGTGTGGGGAAAGACGGCGACCGGGCCGGAATAGCGACGAACCGCCCTTCCGTTGGAAGGGGTGGACCTGGGGTGACACCACAGGCCTCGTACCCCGTCCCGCTGACCTACGATTGAGTACATGTCCTCCACACCAACCACCGAGCAGGTAAACAAAGCCCTGGCCACGGTGCAAGACCCGGAGATCCGCCGCCCCATCACCGACCTCGGCATGGTCAAGAGCGTCGACATCGCCGACGACGGTGCCGTGCACGTGGGTATCTACCTCACGGTCGCGGGCTGCCCGATGAAGGGGCGTATCGAAAAGGACGTGACGGCCGCGGTGACCGAGGTCGCCGGCGTCACCTCCGTCAAGGTCGAACTCGACGTGATGAGCGACGAGCAGCGCAAGGAGCTCCAGACCAAGCTCCGCGGCGGTCAGGCGGAGAAGGAGATCCCCTTCGCCAAGCCGAGCTCGCTCACCAAGGTCTACGCCGTCGCCTCGGGCAAGGGTGGTGTCGGCAAGTCGTCGGTGACCGTCAACCTCGCCGCGGCGCTGGCCGCCCAAGGGCACAAGGTCGGTGTCGTCGACGCCGACATCTACGGTCACTCGGTGCCGCGCATGCTGGGCGCGTCGGACTTCCCGACCAAGGTCGAGGACATGATCCTGCCGCCCACCGCGCACGACATCAAGGTCATCTCGGTGGGGATGTTCACCCAGGGCAACCAGCCGGTGGTGTGGCGCGGCCCGATGCTGCACCGCGCCCTCCAGCAGTTCCTCTCGGACGTCTTCTGGGGCGACCTGGACGTCCTGCTGATGGACCTGCCCCCCGGCACGGGTGACATCGCCATCTCCGTGGCGCAGCTGCTGCCCGGGGCCGAGCTCCTGGTGGTCACCACGCCGCAGCAGGCCGCCGCCGAGGTCGCCGAGCGCGCGGGCGCCATCACCGCCCAGACGCACCAGCGCATCGCCGGTGTCATCGAGAACATGTCGTACTACAAGCCGGACGCGGGCGCCGAGCCCGTCTACCTGTTCGGCCAGGGCGGTGGCCGCCAGGTCGCCGACACCCTGACCAAGACCCTCGGCGCGGAGATCCCGCTGCTGGGCCAGGTGCCGCTGGACACCCGCCTTCGCGAAGGCGGTGACGAGGGCGAGCCCCTGGTCCTGAGCACGCCGGACGCCGAGGCCTCCAAGGTGATCACCGAGATCGCCGAGAAGCTGGTCAGCAAGCCGCGCGGTCTGGCGGGGATGCAGCTCGGCATCTCCCCCGCCGGTCGCTGAGGCCGGCCTCCGGGTCGATCGGAAGACGCGAACGGCCCCGAACCGTCCGGTTCGGGGCCGTCGTCGTGTCCGAGGAGGGTCAGTCCTCGGAGCCCAGCGTCACGGTGACGGTGGTGCGGTCACCGTCGCGCTCGTAGTCCAGCTCGACCTCTTCGCCGGGGTTCTTGTCGCGGACCATCGCCTGGAGCTCGCCGTGGGAGTTGACCCGACGGCCGTCGAAGGAGACGATCACGTCCCCCGGTTCCAGACCGGCCTCGTCGGCGGGGCCGCCGCGTTCGATGGCGTCGTCCTCGTCGGAGATCACCGCTCCCACGACCGGGCTCTCCTGGTCGTAGGTGACGCCGAGGTCGGCGTAGGCGGTCTCTCCGTGGTCGATCATCCGGCCGATGACGCTCTCCGCCTCGGTCGAGGGGATCGCGAAGCCCAGACCGATGCTGCCGGTGGGCTGCTCTCCGAAGGCTCCACCTCCCATGCTGTAGATCATCGAGTTGACCCCGATGACCCGCCCCTGCATGTCGACCAGCGGCCCACCCGAGTTGCCGGGGTTGATCGCCGCGTCCGTCTGGATCGCGAAGAACTGGGTGTCCCCCTCGTCCGGGCTGACCGGACGGTCCAGGGCGCTGATGATGCCCTGGGTGACGGTCCCGGCCAGACCCAGCGGAGCCCCGATCGCGATGACCTCGTCACCGACGATCGCCTCGTCCGAGTTCCCGAACTCCAGAGGTTCCACGTCACTGGGGTCGTCCAGTTCCAGGACGGCCAGGTCGGAGCTGGGGTCGGAGCCCACCACCTCGGCCCCGGTGCTGCTGCCGTCGCTGTAGTCGATCACGATCCCGTCGTCCTCCAGCACGGAGGAGACGTGGTCGTTGGTCACCACGTAGTCGCCTTCGATGACGAACCCCGAGCCTCCGCCGCCCACACGCGGGTCCGCGCTGCGCAGGGAGACCACGCTGGGGCTGACCCGCTGGGCCACGCCCGCGACGGTGTCCGGTGCCCGTTCGGGGGCTTCGGGCGGGGGCTCGTTCATGACCGGCCCGTCCTGGTCGGAGTCGGTCGCGCCTCCGTCCGCCGAGGAGAGCATCGTTCCGGCGACACCGCCCGCGCCACCCGCCAGGACGGCCACCAGGAGCGCGCCGGTGAGCGCCGCCCACACCGGCACCCCGCGTCGGCGGCGTTCGGGGGGCGTGCCGGGGGGTGCGGCGCCGTGTTCCATCGGCGGGA
>NZ_ANAC01000003.1 GCF_000341225.1 Nocardiopsis alba DSM 43377 | reverse complement strand
GCGGCCGGGGGGGGGGGGGCGGAGCCGCTCGGCCCCGGCCCGGGGGCGCCGGATCGGTTCTCCGCGGGGGGCGCCGCGGGGTTCGGCGGGCGCTGTGGGGGGTTCCCACCGTTCTGCGGCCAGGCCCCTACGTGACCGGGACGTCCACCCGGTTCGTTCGGGGCGGGCCCCCTCCCCTGGGGGGCCTGTGGCGCCGGTCGTGGCGGGCCGCCCGGGAACGGCTCTCCCCCCGGTGGTCGACGCGGCTCGTTCCACTCGCCCGGCCGTCCCTGAGGACGGTCTCCGGGTGCCCGTGCGGGGTCCACGGGCGGCGGCACGGCCGGTCGGGACGGTCCGCCGTTCGGCGGGGGCGGAGGCGGGGTGCCTCGGCCCTCAGAGGGTTCCGAACGGTCGTTCTCCTGACTCAAAGACCTGCTCCGTACGTCGGTTGGCTTTCGGCTCGGCACACGCTCCACCGACCGGGCGGGTCCTACACCAGACCCAGCCGGGACAGACCTCTCCGGACCCTGGGCCAGAACCCGGAGGACTCCTCCGGACCGGGCAACGCCGTCACCGCCGATGAGGCCAGGCCCGCGGGGGCGTCGGCCAGGACCGTGTAGACGAAGCCGTCCGCCTGCCACATGCTCTGGTACTGGCCCACGCCACCGCCGAAGATCGTCTCGTGTCCCCTTGTGACGCCTTCTCCCCCCGTACCGGTTCCGGCGTATCCGTTCCGATCTGTGGAGGGATGTGCCTCCCCCAGCTTGCCACGCTGACTGAAGACGGAGATCTGGGACAGACCATCCGAATAGATCGTGTGGACGACCCGCTCGCCCCCGTGGTCGGTGGATCGGGCGTCCACCAATCGAAGGTTCCAGGTGAGGTACTCGGGCAGCTCCCAGCCCGCGTCACGCAGCCTGTTCCGTTCGCCGTGGTCGAGGTCGTCGCCCCAGGGCGAGCCCCCCTCGGCGTTCTCGGGCCACCCCTCGGTGTCGAAGCGCAGGTCGGTGAGGCGGCTGCTGAAGGCCACCTCCTCCGCCCGGTCGTAGACCACGCGCCCCAGGAGCAGGGCGGTCTCGGAGTCCACCCAGAAGCGTCCGGCGACGGTGGAGTCGGACCGGCGGGCCTCGACCAGACGTGCCCGTCGCCCGCCGATCGCGTCCACGCCCACGTCGGTGACCATGTAGGTCTCCTCCAGCATGGCGAGAAGACGCTCGTCGAGGGTGTCCAGGTCCGAGGAGTCGCGCACGACGAAGGCGCCCTCCTCCCTGCCCGTCGGGGACATCGCCAGTCCCTCCCCCGGCCGGTTGACCACCCGCACGTCGAGCCCGTCCCGCAGTGCGCCCTCCGGGCCCCGGAGTTCGCGGACCGCGGTATAGGCGACCTCCCCTTCGGCGTCGGCGGCGGCGCGCAACACGGGCATGCCGTCGTCCTCGCCCTTGGCGGGGACGGCCGTGGGCGCGGGGTGCGCGCCGGCGGTGAGCAGCAGGACGCACAGCGCCAAGAGGAGGATGACGGTGACGGGACCGGATTCGGAGCCGGAGGAGGTTCCCCAGACCCTCACCGGGTCGTTTCCGTCGACTCCGAGGGGACCTCGGGGTCGAACGAAGGCTGTCGGTCGCCCACCGGCCGGACCGGGTGGGAGGTGGCCGGACCGGGGTCGACCACGGGTATCTGCCGGCTGGTCACCGCGTGTTCGATCGCGTAGTCGGACAGACGGGGTTCGACCACCGGGGTGTCGTCGGAGCCGTCACCGCCCGCGATGAACGCGCTTCCCAGCAGGGTCGTGGCCACCGCCAGACCCGCGACGGCGTAGCGCCCGCCGGAGAAGGAGGGCAGCAGGCCGGAGAAGCCCTCGCCCTGTCGTGCGGTGCGCGGCGGAACGTGGCGTTCGGGTCGGGTCCGCGGCTGTTCGCGACGTGTCCCCTGTTCTTTCTCGACCACCGTGCCCTTCACCGCCGGGGCGGCCTCCGAGAAGGCCTCGGGTCCCCGGGCGGGACCCGGGCCGTTCGGCATCGGCGGCCCACCCCCCGGGAACCCGCCGAGGGGCCGGGAGGATCCCAGTGGTGGGCTGGAGCCGAAAGGGCCGCCGCCCGGAGGTTCCTGTGGTCCGCGCCCTCCGAGACCGCCGGAGGGGCCTCGGTCCCAGGGACTCTCGCCCCCGGGGCGGGCCATGAGCCGGCCCATGAAGTCCATGTCGGGTTCGGGTTCGCCGAGCCCGGTGAGGCGGCGTTTGAGCCGGCGCATCATGTCGGCCTCGAACCGGCACGACTCGCACTTGGCCAGGTGGATGAGGGCGCGTTCGTGTTCGGCGGCGCCCAGTTCCCCGTCGATGAGCGCGGACAGGCGCTCTCCGAGGTGGTCCATGCTCACTCCGCCTCCCCGTTGATCACGTTCGCTCCGTCGCGGGCCCGTTCCTCGGCCGCGAGAGAGCGCCGGTGTTCGAGCGCGCGCCGTAGCTGGGCGCGGCCCCGGTGGATACGACTGCGAACCGTGCCGAGCTTGACGTCGAGCGTCGCGGCGATCTCCTCGTAGGAGAGCCCTTCGATGTCGCACAGCACGACGGGGGCCCGGAACTCGGCGGGGAGGGCGTCCAACGCCCCCTGGATGTCGGCGTCGAAGTGCCGGTCGTCGTAACGCTGGGCGGGCGAGGGCTCACGGCCCTCGAGACGCTCGTCGGCGTTGTCGGCCAGCCCCTCGAACCGGATCCTGGCCTTGCGTCGGGCCATGTCCAGGAAGAGGTTGGTGGTGATGCGGTGCAGCCATCCCTCGAAGGTGCCGGGGGTGTAGTTGGCGAGGGAACGGAACACCCTGATGAAGACCTCCTGGGTGAGGTCCTCCGCGTCGTGCTTGTTGCCGGTGAGCCGATAGGCCAGGCGGTAGACCCGGGGCGAGTGGACCCGGACGACCTCTTCCCAGCTCGGCGGCTCCCACTCCTCGAACGCGACGGCAGGGCCGGTCTCTGGCACCGCTGCTCCCTTCATCCCGCTGAACGACCGATCGAGGGCTGCTCTGGGGGGAGTTGCTTCGTGACGATCAACGTACTTTCATCCCGATTCAACGTCGGGAGACGCCGTTTAAGTTCCCGCCGCCACGCTCGGAGTTTCGGGCCGGATCAGGCTAGGCTTTCGACCAGGGAGACTACCTGGCCGCTACCGCCATTCTACGGTGGGTGACGATCCCCCGGTCAGAACGCACGCCCCCTTCGTGAAACTGGGCATGGGAGGCCGTCATCAGCGCTGAAGAGAGCGTCGCACGCACGACGTGGGTCCGGACCGAGCAGGAGAGGTTCGAGGAGAACGCCATGGGGGACGGCCCTCTGGCCGACGCCTACGACGCCGGGGTCCGCTCGGCCGCGCCCCCGGTGGACGCCGCCACCGGGGCCGCGCTGAGATTCCTGACCGCCGCGATCGGCGCGCGTTCGGTGGTGGAGGTCGGCACCGGCTGCGGCACCTCGGGGATCTGGCTGCTCCGGGGTATGGCGCCGGACGGGATCCTGACCACGGTGGACGTCAACGCCGCCTACCAGGACTACGCGCGTTCGGCCTTCGGCCGCGCGGGTTTCGGCGCCGGGCGGGCCCGGTTGATCCGCGGGGTCGCGTTGGAGGTGCTGCCCAGGCTCACCGACGGCGGATACGACATGGTCTCGATCGACGCCGACCCGGTCTCCTACCCCTCCTATCTGGAGGAGGCGCTGCGCCTGCTGCGGCCGGGCGGGGTGGTGGTCTTCAACAACATGCTGGTGACCTCGGGTGAGCCCGACGGCCCCCTGCGCGTGCCGGACCCGGCGGAGATCGCGATCCGCGAGGTGATGCGTCGCATGCGGGAGGACGAGGACTTCATCCCCTTGCTGGTGCCCGTGGGCGAGGGCCTCCTGGCCGCCATCCGCCCCTGAACGCCTCTCTCCCCGCGCACGGGAACGGGGTCCGGACGATGTGATCGTCCGGACCCCGCGAGAGAACGTCCGTCAGCGCTCGGCGAGCCAGCGCAGCAGGGTCCGCGTGGTGAAGGCGGTCCCGCCCTTGCTCAGCAGACCGCTCTCCTTCATGGAACGGCCCGGACCCGCGATGTCCAGGTGGGCCCAGGGCAGCCCGCCGGTGAACTCGCGGAGGAACAGCGCGGCGTCGGTCGCCCCGGCCGGGCCGAGTTCACGACGTGTCCCGATGTTGGCCAGGTCGGCCACCCGGGACTCGGTCGTGGGCACGTACTCCTCGGTGAGCGGCATCCGCCACAGCGGCTCGCCCGCGGCGTCGGCCGCCTTCGTCAGCTCCGCCGCGACCTCGTCGTCGTTGCTGTACAGGGCGCCCATGCCGGTGCCCAGCGCCACCTTGGCCGCGCCGGTCAGGGTGGCCACATCCACCAGCAGATCCGGCTCCAGCTCGGAGGAGGCGTAGCCCAGGGCGTCGGCCAGGACCAGACGTCCCTCGGCGTCGGAGTTGAGCACCTCGACGGTCTTGCCCGTGTAGGTGGTCAGCACGTCGCCGATACGGGTGGCGTCGCCGGAGATGGAGTTCTCCGCCAGCGCCAGCAGACCGGTGACCTTGGTCCGAACACCCAGGTCCCGTAGGGCCGAGAGGACCGCCAGGACGATCGCCGAGCCGCTCATGTCGGTCTTCATCAGCGACATGTTCTCGTTCGGCTTGAGCGAGAGACCGCCGGTGTCGAAGGTGATGCCCTTGCCCGCCAGGACCACGTGCCCGACGGGGTTCTCCGGGGTGTAGGTCAAGCGCACCAGACGCGAGGCGCGGGACGAACCCTGACCGACGGCGAGGATCGCGCCGAACCCCTCGTCCTGAAGGTCCTTCTCGTCCCAGACCCGGACGGAGAGCTCCGCCTTCTCGGCCACCTCCCGGGCCCGGGAGGCCATCCACTCCGGGTCCTTGGTCAGGGAGGGGGTGTTGATCAGGTCCCGGGCCAGGGCCGTGGCCTCGGCCAGACGAGCGCCCCGGGTCAGGGCCTCGGCGACGGCGTCGGTGGCGCCGACCACCTCGATCCGTTCGGCGGGGCGCCGGTCCTCGGGAACCGGCTCGGACTTCATCGTGAACGTGTAGGAGGCCAGGAGGGCACCCTCGGCGAAGGCCGTCGCGGCCTCACCGTCGGCGCCGGGCCAGGCCAGGGCCACACGTCCGTCGCCCCGAGCGGCCCGGGCGAGGACGGCGCCGGCCTTCCGGAGGTCGGCGGGGCTGCCCGAACCGACTCCGAGAAGGGCCAGACCGACCAGGCCCCCGTCCCGGGACACCGGGAACCGGGAGAGCTCACCGGGTGCTCCGGTGAGCGAATAGTGAGCGAACAGCTCGGTGAGCGGGGCCGGAAGGGCCGATGTCAGTCCGCCGTCGGCGACACCCTCGGCCGCCTCGGGGCCTTCCCCTCCCGTGAGAACGGGGAGGACCAGCAGGTCCGCGGTGGATTCGGCGAGGGTCCCCGGCCGGGGACGGATCTCCGTGGCGAAAGGCACAGCCGCTCACAATCGTTCGCTCGTCATGGGAGGTGTGGAACCTCGGGGGTCATCGGGGCGTTCCGGCCCGGTGGGGGAGATTCGATCGGTCGGAGTTACCCGACGACGCCCTGGAGCGCGTCACGCAGTTCGGTCGCCTCGTCGGGCGTCAGTTCGACGACCAGACGGCCTCCGCCCTCGAGCGGTACCCGCATGATGATGCCGCGACCCTCCTTGGTGACCTCCATCGGCCCGTCACTGGTCCTCGGCTTCATCGCCGCCATGCCATTCCCCTTTCTAGGTGTTCCTCGTGTCAGGGCCGCCCCACGATGTCGGCGCCGATCCACGTGTGTGTCCCGGATCCGCGGCCGTGGGCCGGGTTCGTGTGACTCGTGCCCATGTGACTTAAGGGACGTGAATCACTCTTCGCCCATTATCTCGGAGGTCGGCCCGTGTATGTGCGCCAGGCGACAGTCGGACCGCCACCGATAACGAGGAGGCTTCGATCAGTAAGGTTATATCGATCCCGCCCGACACCCGATCTCGACGAGCGCGTTACGCGCTCCGACGGCCCTGTCCTCAGGGGTTCCGGTGGTGTTCGGACGTCTTCCGGAAGAAGGGATCCGGCCGAGACCGGGGTCCGCCTCGCGCGTTCTCAGTCCAGGGTTCCGGTGGAGACCATGCGCGTCCCCTCGCGGGTGATCGAGGCCCATTCCGCGTTGAGTCCCGGGCCCGAGTCGGGCCACAGGGTCAGTTCGGCCTCGTCCACGCAGCGTTCGTCGGGATCGGCGATCTCGGTGTAGGTGTACACCAGCCGGTCCCCGTCGCGCGCGGACAGTTCCAGCGTGCCGGAGCAGGAGAAGGTGGTCCAGGAACTGGTGCCGCGTTCGGCCCCGTCCTCGATCCGCACCTCGGCGTCCCACTCCGCCACCGGTCGGCCGTCGGTGTCGACCTGGTCCATCCGCCCCGACCAGGACCCGACGAACTCCTCGGGGTCGGAGGTGACCGTGGCCGGCCCCTCGTCGGAGGGGCCCCACAGGGTCCATGCGGCGGCCGTTCCTCCGGCCGCCAGCACGAGCGCGAAGGTCACCACGGCCAGCCGGGTGAAGCGGCGCCGACGCTTGCCGGAGTGCCGGTTCGAGCGGGGCGGCGGCCATAGGGACATCTGGCGCACCGGGGTGGGGGAGCCCCCCGATCCGTCCTCCTCGCCCGCCCTGAGTTCGGCTGCTGTGTCCATCCTCGCCATCCTCACCGATGGTCCGCCCCGCTCCGGCGGAGCGGGGGTACGCATGTACAGCGAACGAGAATAGAGCACACGGACCACCCCCCTCGGACCACGAGGGGGTGAGGGTGTGACGCACGGCATCCCGTTCTCGGCCGCGTCGAGGCGTGTCACGGCTCTTCCGCGCCGCTCACCGGCAGTGTCCGAGCCGACGAACGCGCCGTTCGGGAGACGGTTCAGGGACGCTCTTCGCCCCGACCACCGCCGACGGTGGCGCCGTCCCCCTCGGGGGCGTACTCGGCCGGGTCCACGGGGGCCTCGACCCGGTCCGTCCTCGGCTCCGTCGCCTCGGCCTCGGCGGCCCGCTCCACGTTCGCGTCCTCGTCCTTCGGCGTGATCTCCTCGACGCCCTCCGGGAAGTCGCCCGGCAGGTGGGCGCCGGGCGCGGGGCCGGTGCCCTGCGGCACGTAGGAGGGGTCGAGGCGGGCCAGACGCCATTCCAGGTCCGCGATGCGTTCCTCACGCTCGCGCAGGGTGGAGGTCAACCTCAGCAGCAGGGCGTCCACCGCCCGCACGTGGTAGCCCCACAGCGACAACGGCAACAGCAGGCCGGACAGGTCACGGGAGCCGACCGGGCGCCCATCGGGCAGGTCCAGTGGGGGGAAGTCGGCCTCGAACCGGGCGAGCCCCCCGCCCTTGCCGAGTACGACGTAGACCACTCCCACGAGGACGGCGAGCGCGGCGACGGCGACCAGGATCATGATGAAGTAGGGCACGGCTCCGATCGTGCCACACACGTCCCCTGTCCCGGGAGTGCCGGAGCGTGGGAGACTCGGCGGGTGCCGAACGAACCCTTCCGAGTCCTGACACCCGAGGAGCTCGCGACCGCCGAGGGCTCCTCCGCCGACCCGGTCGTCTCCCGCGCGATCGACGCCGGGCGCCGACCGTCGACGGCCCGGGTCGAGGAGTTGGCGGCGTCGGGTACCCCGGTCCTGGTCCGCTGCGACCCGGCCCCCGAGACGAGTGCCGCCCCGGCCGAGCCGACCACCGTCCCGGCACCCGCCCTGGCGGG
The DNA here is from genome assembly GCF_000341225.1 of Nocardiopsis alba DSM 43377. Classification (GTDB taxonomy): domain Bacteria; phylum Actinomycetota; class Actinomycetes; order Streptosporangiales; family Streptosporangiaceae; genus Nocardiopsis; species Nocardiopsis alba. Next base: position 234,756 of record NZ_ANAC01000003.1, on the reverse strand, counting down.
CACGGTCCCGGTGGAGGCGGCCGAGGAGGTCGCGCTCGCCTCGGTCTACGCCTGGGCCGGTGCGCGGGTGTTCGTCACCGACCATCCCGAGCGGGTGCGTCGGGCCCTGGACATGGTCGCGTCGATCCGAGGCGAGCGTCCGCCCGCCGCCGTCCGCCGCGGCCTGGTCTGAGCCCGGCCCCGCCCTTCCGTCTTCCGGATCAGCTCGACGGGCCGGGGCGGTCCCGCTCGAACGTGTCCTCCAGGTGGCGGTGGGACCGCTGGATCACGGAGATCACCTCGTCGGGATCGTCGGTCATGTACAGCAGGTCCATGTCCTGGGGCGAGATGAGGTTGTGCTTGAGCAGGCTGGACTCGACCCAGTCGCGCAGACCGCCCCAGAACTCGGTGCCCACGAGCACCACGGGGAAACGCGTCACCTTCTTGGTCTGGACCAGGGTGATGGCCTCGAACAGCTCGTCCAGGGTGCCGAACCCGCCGGGCAGTACCACGAAGGCCTGCGAGTACTTCACGAACATCGTCTTGCGGACGAAGAAGTACCGGAAGGTGACGCCCATGTCGACATAGGGGTTGAGGGACTGCTCGAAGGGCAGCTCGATCCCGAGCCCGACGGACAGGCCGCCCGCCTGCTGGGCCCCCTTGTTGGCCGCCTCCATCATGCCGGGGCCGCCCCCGGTGATGGTGGCGTAGCCCGCCTCCGCGAGCCGGGCTCCGACCTGCTCGCCCAGCCGGTAGTACTCGCTGTCCGGCCGGATCCGCGCCGAGCCGAAGACGCTCACCGCGGAGGGGAGCTCCGACAGCAGCCCGAAGCCCTCGACGAACTCCGACTGGATGCGCAGTACCCGCCAGGGGTCGGTGTGCACCCAGTCGGTGGGGCCCCTGCGGTCGAGCAGACGCTGGTCGGTGGTGGTGGCGGGGATGGCGCTGCCGCGGTAGGTGAGCGGTCCGGCGCGCCTCACGTTCTCTTCTTCCGTCATGCACGTAAAACTATCCGGACGGAGGCGCCTCACACCTGAATCGCGTGTGACCCGCGGGTGGCCACTGATGGCCGCCGCGGGTCACGCGCTCGGGGGTCAGTCCCGGGCGGTGAGCCAGGCGACCATGCGCTCCTCGGCCTCGCGGATCTGCGAGATCGTCGCGTACTCGTCCCTGGTGTGGGCCAGCATCGGGTCGCCAGGACCGTAGTTGACGGCGGGAACGCCCAGTTCGGAGAAGCGGGAGACGTCGGTCCAACCGAGCTTGGCGCGCGCCCGGCCGTCCCCCACCGCGGTGACGAACGCGGCGGCCGAGGGGTCGTCCAGTCCGGGGCGGGCCGGGGCGGCGGAGTCGGTGAGGGTCACCTCGAAGCCGGCGAACACCTCGCGCAGGTGCGCCTCGGCCTCGGCCGGAGAACGGTCCGGGGCGTAGCGGTAGTTGACCTTGACCACGCACTCGTCGGGGATGACGTTGCCGGCCACGCCGCCTTCGATGAACACGGCGTTGAGACCCTCGTGGAAGGCCAGACCCTCGACCTCGGGCTGTCGAGGCGTGTAGGCGCGCAGGACGTCCAGGATCGCCCCGGCCTTGTGGACGGCGTTCTCGCCCTTCCAAGAGCGGGCGCTGTGGGCGCGCTTGCCGGTGGCCTTCACGTCCACGCGCATGGTGCCCTGGCAGCCGCCCTCGATCATGCCGTCGGTGGGCTCCATGAGGATCGCGAAGTCGCCGGCCAGCCACTCGGGGTGGTTGCGGCTCAACCGCAGGAGGCCGTTGAGGGAGGCGTCGACCTCCTCGTTGTCGTAGAAGACGAAGGTGAGGTCGTGGACCGGCTCGGTGACCAGGGCGGCCAGCTTGAGCTGGACGGCCACACCGGCCTTCATGTCCGAGGTTCCGCACCCGTAGAGCCGGTCGCCGTCCACGTGGGAGGGCACGTTGTCGACGATCGGCACGGTGTCGAGGTGACCGGCGATCACGACACGACGGTCGCGTCCCAGTTCGGTGCGGGCGACGACCGCGTCGCCGTCACGGGTGACCGTGAGGTGGGAGAGGGTCGACAGCGCGTTCTCGACCGCGTCGGCGAGGTTCTTCTCGTCACCGCTCTCGGAACGGATATCCACGAGGGCGGCGGTCAGGTCCGCCACGTCCGAGGTCAGGTCCAGCATGGTGTCGCCCCGTTTCACTGGGTGTGGGTTCGCGTCCTGTTCGGTGCGTGCGCGCCCCGAGTGCGCGGCAGGCACCTGGAACACCCTAGAACACGCGACGGGGCGCCCTCCCACGTGCGGAAGGACGCCCCGGATCCGAACGCGTCGGACGTCAGGCGTTGACGCCGTGCTCGCGCAGGAGGTCGTTCAGGGCGAGCTTGTCGTGCTCCTGCCCCTCCTCCAGACGCTTGAGCACCAGCAGCACCGGCATACCGAAGTCGCCGCCGGGGAAGCTCTTGGTCCGGTTGGCGGTGACGCACACCGACCAGGCCGGGGCCTCGCCGCGCGCCAGTTCCTCACCGGTCTCGGCGTCGAAGACGCGCGTGGAGGAGGTGAGGATGGTGCCCGCGCCGAGCTTGGCGCCCTTGCGCACCCGGGCGCCCTCGACGACCATGCTGCGCGAGCCCAGGAAGGCCTCGTCCTCGATGATCACCGGGGAGGCCTGCGGGGGCTCCAGGACGCCGCCGACGCCCACGCCACCGGACAGGTGGACGTTCTCGCCGACCTGCGCGCAGGAACCGACGGTCGCCCAGGTGTCGACCATGGTGCCCGAGCCGACGTAGGCGCCGATGTTGGTGAAGGACGGCATGAGGACCACGCCGGGGGCCAGGTAGGAGCCCCAGCGGGCGATCGCGCCGGCGACGACGCGGACACCGTCGAAGCGGGTCTTCAGCGGCATGCGGTCGTGGTGGTAGAAGTCGCCGACCGTCGACTCCTTCATGTCCAGGACCTTGAAGCCGAGGAGGATGGAACGCTTGGCGCGCTCGTCGACCACCACACCGTCGGTGGCGGGGTCGACGAAGGCCACACGGGCCTTGCCCTCGTCGATCTGGTCGATGGCGCCGGTGATGATCTCACGCGCCTCGGAGTGGTCGGGGGTCAGTTCGGAGCGCCGCTCCCAGAGTTCGTCGATCTGGTCGGGCAGCGGACTGGTGTACGAGCTGGTCATGTGAACCCACGTTAGTCGCTCATCGGGGGTGGGCCGTATCCACCCCGCCCACCTGTGGCGAGGGATCGGTCACCGGGGCGGCCCCGCCTCGGGAAGCCTTCCTATGAGTCTTCGTAGCTCCTACTACAATGCGGCCGAGGCCCGCCGGCCGCCCTCCTCACGGAATCCCTCCGAAGGATCTCCCCGGCGGCCCGGCGCACGGCCTCGGCCCCGCACGCCGCGGGGGCGATACGTGCGTCCCACCCGTCGCCGACCCTTGGTTCGCCCGTGCCCAGTAAACGCAGGAAGTTCTCCGCGTTCGCCAAGATCCTCCTCATCCTGACCTTCGTCTGCTCCCTGTTCGTGGCCGGCGCCTACTACGTGCTGACCACGTTCGAGCCGTTGAACACGGAGGAGGCTCCCGAGCCCGGATGCCGTCTGACGCTGTCGGACGGCACCTACGACCTGGAAGCGGACCAGGCCGTGAACATGACGACCGTCGGCGGTGTCGCGTACAGCCGGGACCTGCCCGAGGAGGCGGTGACCGTCGCCTACGCGACCGTGTGGCAGGAATCGCGCTTCTACAACATCGGGTACGGGGACCGGGACTCGGTGGGTCTGTTCCAGCAGCGCCCGTCCCAGGAATGGGGCGACCCCGAGGAGATCATGGACCCGGTGTTCGCCAGCCGGTCGTTCTACGACGCGCTGATCGAGGTGGACGGCTGGGAGGACATGCCGGTCTACGAGGCCGCGCAGCAGGTGCAGCGCAGCGCCCACGGGTTCGCCTACGACCAGCACGAGGCCCTGTCCAGGAGGATGGCCGAGGCCTTCACCGGCGGCGAGGGGACCGACGTGACCTGCTGGTTCGACGCGGAGACGGCGGAGGCGCTGCGCGAGGGCGAGGCCGACACGGCCGGGGCCGAGGAGGAGATCGCCCGGGTGTTCGGCACCGATCCGGCCGTCCTTCCGGTGGACTCCGAGCCGAGGACCGGCGACCTCGGTCGGGCGATGGCCCAGTGGGCCGTGACGCACGCCGAGGAGTACGGTCTGTCCTCCGTGAGCTACGAGAACCTGCGGTGGCGCGCCTCGGACGGCATGGACGGCGCCGAGCAGTGGACCGAACTGGAGGAGGGCACCGACGGACGCCTCGTGCTCCGCTAGTCGACGCCCTAGGATCCGGCGTATGAGACCGGGAACCATCGACCAGTGGGTCATCGACGCCGTCGCCCCTCCGCCCTCGCCCGCTTCTGGGCCGAACTCTTGGGAGGCGTCCCGGTGGACCGGCCCGACGGGTGGTCCTACGTCGACCTACCGGGGGCGCCCCGATTGTCCTTCCAACCCACGGACGAGCCCGAGAGGACGCCTCACCGCGTCCACGCGGACGTGCGTGTGACCGACATCGCCGAGTCGGCGGAGCGGCTGCTCGCGCTGGGGGCGACCGCCGTGGGCGAGACCGCCACCGACGCCCAGGGGGCGTTCCGGGTCATGCGCGACCCCGAAGGGAACGAGTTCTGCCTGGTCCGTCCGACCGGACGCCCTTGAGCACCGCCGGGCGCCGGGGAGACCCCCGACGCCCGGACGGGCCTCACATCACTTCGCCAAGCGCTCGACGGCGGCGTCGACACGCTCGTCGGTGGCGGTGAAGGCCACCCGTACGTGACCTTCGCCCGCCGTGCCGTAGAAAGCGCCCGGGGCGACCAGGACGCCGCGTTCGGCGAGCGCGCCCACCGCCCCCCAGGAATCGTGGTCCGGGTGGCTCGCCCACAGGTACAGGCCGGCCTGGGAGTGCTCGATCCGCCAGCCCGCGCCCTCGAAGGCCGCGCGCAGCCGGGCACGGCGGGCGCGGTAACGCTCCTTCTGCTCGGCCGCGTGGGCGTCGTCGTCCAAAGCCGCGCGCATGGCCGCCTGGACCGGGGCGGGAACGATCATCCCGGCGTGCTTGCGCACCGCCAACAGTTCCGCGACCAACTCGGGGTCGCCCGCGACGAAGGCCGCGCGGTACCCCGCGAGGTTGGAACGCTTGGACAGCGAGTGCACGGCCAGCAGGTTCTCGTGCGAACCGCCGCAGACGTCCGGGTGCAGGATCGAGATCGGCTCGGCGTCCTCCTCCCAGCCCAGGTCGAGGTAGCACTCGTCGGAGGCGACGATGGCGCCGTGCTCGCGGGCCCAGGCCACCACCTTGCGCAGGTGGTCCTTGCCCAGGACCCGCCCGGTCGGGTTGGCGGGGGAGTTCACCCACACCAGCCGTACCGGGGCCGGACCGAGCGCGGTGAGGCCGTCGGTGGCCACCGGGGTGGCTCCGGCGATCCGCGCCCCCACGTCATAGGTGGGGTAGGCCAGCTCGGGCAGGACCACCGTGTCGCCCTCGCCCAGGCCGAGCAGGGTCGGCAGCCAGGCCACCAGCTCCTTGGAGCCCACCGTCGGCAGCACCGCGCCCTCGGCCACGCGCACGCCGTGGCGGCGCTCCAGCCAGCCCTGGATGGAGGCGCGCAGCTCGGGCGTCCCCCAGGTCAGCGGATATCCGGGCGAATCCGCGGCGGCGGCCAGCGCCTCGCGCAGGTTCGCCGGGACCGGGTCGACCGGGGTGCCGACGGACAGGTCGACGATGCCGTCGGGGTGGGCCGAGGCCGTCGTCTTGTACGGCGTCAGACGGTCCCAGGGAAAGGTCGGGAGACGATCGGTCACCGGTCGCCGTTCACCCATCGGGGCGTTCTCCATCCTGTTCGGAAGCTGTGGTTCCTTCTCCGCACAACAGCGTCGCGCCGACCCCGCCTCGGGGATCGGCGCGACACATCACGCTCGGGGCAGGCCTCACGCCCACGCGACCTCTGCGCCAAGGGGATGCGTTGGCGTAGCGTCGCTCACTCGGCCTGCGGAGGAAGCTTGGCGACGATCGGGTGGTCGCGGTCGATCTTGCCGACCTTGGAGGCGCCGCCCGGCGAGCCGAGGTCGTCGAAGAAGTCGACGTTGGCCTTGTAGAACTCGGACCACTGCTCGGGCAGGTCGTCCTCGTAGTAGATGGCCTCGACGGGGCACACCGGCTCGCACGCACCACAGTCAACGCACTCGTCCGGGTGGATGTAGAGCATGCGGTCGCCCTCGTAGATACAGTCCACGGGGCACTCGTCGATGCACGCCTTGTCCAGAACATCAACACAGGGTTGCGCGATGACGTAGGTCACGTCGTACTCCTTGTCTCACCCCCGCTCACCCACGGGGGAGGCGGGGACCTTCAGAGTTCCCGGGGCCACGATCGACGTGCGGGCGTCGCCCGTGCTCCCGGCTCTGCAAGCTATTGGCACAGATGTCGTCGTCCTAGTATGGCGCCGGACGACATTCGGCGCACACTCGGGGGCGGGAATCATGCACTTGCGGGGCCGGCTGGTCCACAGAATCACACGGGATGACGTCGGTCGGCGCGTCTCCCTGCGAATCACCCTCCCCGAAGGGGACTTCACCGATATCGTCGGTGTGGTGGAGTCCTGGTCCGAGGGGATCCTCACCGTGCGCCGCAGGGACGAGTCGACGGTCGAGGTCGCCGAGAACGCCATCGTCGCCAGCCGTGTCGTTCCCCCCGTACCCCCACGACGGCGGGGTGAGCGTTCCTAGACCCCACATCACGGCATTCTTCACCCTTTCCCGGGTAGGAGAGGCTGAGCCCTGTCGACGGCGCCCCCCAACCGTGACCTCGGGCCGACAACGAAGCACCGTGCCCGGACGTCCTGTTCCCCGGACGGACGGGCCCTAGGCACGCGGGGAGGTGGTGCCCACCATGAGGGAGGCGGTCGCGTCGGCTCTCGCCGAACTGGCCCGTAGGGACGAGCGGTCGGCGGAGATGGCGGCCATTGCACTGCACACCCTGGCCCCGGAGCAGGATCTCGAACGGCTCCATCAACACGCCGTCCAGCGTCTCTGCTGGTACGAACTCCCCCTCAGGTTCCAGAACTCCCCCGAGGACCGTCGGCTGGCCGTGGGTTCCCTGGGGCGACTGTTCCAACTCCTCGAACTGTTCCGCTACGCCGGTGTCTGTTCCTCCCCCGAGACCGCCGCCCTGCTGGACCTGTACGAACGCGACCACAACGCCGCCCTGGCCATGTACGAGCGGCTCATGTGGGAATCCGGGGTGGAGCCCCCCGACCTTCCCGAACTGACCTGGGGCACCGCCGTCGGCGACGTGGAACTGACCGTGCGCGGCGAGACCGCCGCGGCCCTGGAGTTGGCGGTCTCCCTCGGTGACATCCGGCCGGGCAAGCGCGGCTGGCGACCCGCGCAGGAGCGTTTCGCCCGCTCCTTCCTCACCCAGCCCGACCGGCACGGCCTGAGCCGGCTGGACCGGATCCGCGAGGAGCGTGTCCGCGCCTGGCTGGGCTCTTCCGCCCACCCGCATCGGCAGCACCTGTGGCCTCTGGTCGGACAGATCATCGCCGGAGCGGACACCCCCAGGGACGCCGAGACCGCCATGGCCCCGCTACGCCGTCTGCTCGATCTGGCGGCGGAGGGGATCTCCCTCACCCAGATCGGCTACATCTCCCCCGGCGTGGTCAGACTCATGTGCGAGGACTTCGGCTGGCGCACCACACCCGACCCGCCGCGCAACGAGACCGACGCCACCCAGCTCATCGCTCTGCACCAGGTGCTGAGGTCCATGCGCGCGGTCCGTCGATCCGGACGCCGACTCGAACTCACCCGCCGCGGCAGGCGGCTGCGCGAGGACCCCGATTCCCTGTGGGTCGCCGCCACCGAGGCCCTGGGACGGGGCGGCGGTCTGGAACAGGCCGCCGCGGAGACGCTTCTGGGGCTGCTGCTGACCCGCTCCCCTCAAGGACTGGGGTCCCACGCCCGGCGGGGCACCTCCGACGCCGAGGCCGCCGAGCGGGTGCTCACCGAGTCCGGGTGGCGTCCGTTCGAACCCCCTGTGGCCTCCGGCCGGCACGCGGCCGCGCACCGCCGCACGGCCGAGAACTCCTCCGATCGGATACGCGCCATGGTGATGGCGGTGGGCTGGTTGTTGGAGGCGCTCGGGCTGGTCGTGGGGGACGAGAGCGTGGGCCGCCGTGAACTGACCCCGGTGGGACGATCGTTCGCCCTGGCCTGTCTGCACAGGTCGGCGGTGTCCCCTCGCGCCGTCGTCTGACCCCGCCCGTACGACCACTCCACGTGAGGGCACCCGCTGCGCGGAGCTCGAAATCAGGGCCTAACCTGGAGCGCGAACCACCCGCGACCAGCAGGAGCCTCATGCCCACGCCCGAGTCACCCCAGCAGACGGAACCCGAGAACACGACCGTTCCCGACGCCGAGGACCCCGGCAGCGGCGACGAGGCCCGCTCCGCCGATCCGTGGTCCCGGATGCCCGAGGACGCCCTGAACAGATCGGGGGTCGGGGCGGACGAGGACGGCGGTTCCGAGGAGGGACGCGAGGGCGACGCGACCGACTCCGATGAGTCCGATGAGACGCCCGAGAGCGCGGAGTCCGACACCCCCTCGCGGGGACCGGCCGACTTCCTGCCCAGCCCCCTCTTCCTGCTCGTCCTGGGCCTGGCCGGGTTCGCGGGCTGGCTGTCCTGGCGCGCCGTGGAACTGGACTGGGCCGCCGACGGCGCGGCGGTCACCCCGTTCATCCCGCCCCTGCTCATCCTGCTCGGCTGGATCGTGTCGGTGGCCGTGCACGAGTTCGCCCACGCCCTGGCCGCCTACCTGGCCGGCGATCGTTCCCTGCGGGGAAGCGCCTACCTGCGGCTGAACCCGTTCGGATACCGGCAGGCCTTCGGTGGCCTCGTGCTGCCCACGGCCTACCTGGGGCTGGGCGGCTTCGGTCTGAACGGGCCCCCCACCTACGTGGAATGGGAGAACATCCCGGGTCGCGGTCGCCGGGTCATGGTGGCCCTGGCCGGACCGCTGGCGAGCCTGCTGCTGTCCGCGGTGCTGGCGTTCACCGTGTCGATCCTGGTCCCGGCGGGCCAGGACAGCGTGAACTGGGCGATCTCCTCGATGGCCTTCCTGGCCTTCGCCAACATGACCAGCGCGGCGGTCAACCTGCTGCCGCTGCCCGGCCTGGACTGCTACCACGTCCTGGCCGCCTTCCGCGGCACGCGCTGGACCGCGTTCGTGGCGGCCAACGGCCTCTTCTGCTCGATCGCCGTGTTCGCCGTGCTCTGGCTGCCGGTGGTCCGGGACCTCTTCGACGACCTGTTCTACGCGTTGTTCGAGCTGCTCCTGCCCAACCCGGCCATCACCGGGATGATGTTCCACGGCGAGCTGCTGTTGCAGTTCTGGGGCTGAGCGGGCTCAGTCTCCGACGGAGCGGGGCGGATCGGCGGGAGCGTCGATCCGCCCCGCCCCGTTCTCTCCGGTGGTGGGCGCGGGCGGCCACTGGAAGGGCGCCGCGCTGCGCACCACACCGAGGGCCAACGCCACCATCGAGCCGAACAGGAAGACGTAGTTGACGATCGCGTCGGGGAAGATGATGTCCCCGCCGGGCAGATAGCCGATCATGCCCATCAGGGACAGCGCGAAGCCCGCCGAGAATCCCAGCGCCCCGGACTGACGGCGGCTCCCCCAGCCGGCCAGCCGGGTCAGCGCGTACAGCGCCACCAGCAGGAGCAGGACCCCCGCGACGGCCTTGACCTGGGCCAGGCCGCCCAGGGGCCACTCACGGGCGAACCAGGACACCCCGAAGCCGGACAGGACGCCGGTGGCCGCCCCTGTCGCCATCAGGACCAGGAACGACAGCACGGTCACCGTCGGGGACACGAACGAGGGCACGGGACGGCGGCCCTGGGGCTGTGGGGTGGAAACAGGTGTGCTCACGGAAACCGAGGGTAGGCGCTCGGCGGACCGTGGCCGGCCCGAAGCTCACAGACCGGCGAAGAGGTCGGTCTCGTAGCCGTCGGGGCCGGGCTTGGGGGGAGTCCCCATCAGCAGGGTGAAGTACTCGACCGCGTCGATCTCCTGGGCGATGTCGTTGGAGAGGGCGAAGCGCTCCCCCTCGACGGTGATCTGGGTGGCGTGCGCGCGCATCGCCAGGGCCTTGGCCGCCCAGTGGTCGGTGGCGTCGATCCGGGTGGTGACGATCGAGTCCGGGGTGCCTCGGGCGATGTCGGAGACCCGACTCGGCGGGGTGAAGGGCCCCGCCTCCTCGTTGAGGCGGGCGATGGAGGCCTCGATCCGGGAGACCGGCTGCGCGATCGCGTAGAGCCTCTCCACCTTCCAGGGGGCGCCGGGGAGGGTGCGCTCGCCGGCCTTCGCGCAGGCGCGGCGGGTGACCCGGTGGGCCTGGATGTGGTCGGGGTGCCCATAGCCGCCGTGCTCGTCGTAGCTCACGAGCACGTGGGGACGGACCTCGCGGATGATCTCGGCGAGCAGGGCGGCCGGCTCTTCGACGTCCACGCCCCAGAAGGCCTTGGGGTGACGGTTCGTGGGGCCGCCCATCATCCCGGAGTCGCGGTAGTGCCCGGGGCCGCCGAGGAAACGGTGGTCCCGCACCCCCAAGGCCCCGCAGGCCTTGTCCAGCTCCCCGATCCGGTACTCGCCGAGTCGGTCATCACGGTCGGAGGTCAGGTGGGCCAGTTCCGGCGGAATGACCTCCCCCTCCTCGCCCAGGGTGCAGGTCACCAGGGTGACCCCGACCCCCTCGGCCGCGTACTTCGCCAGCGTGGCACCGGTGACGATGCTCTCGTCGTCCGGGTGCGCGTGCACCATCATCAGTCGCCTGTCCATCACCCAGCGAACAATACCCCCCGGACCAGGCCTTCCCTGAACAAAGGCCTGAATTCGACCGGTCCGCTCCCCGGGCGTCGAAGCCGCCGCAGCGCCCCGTCCAGGTGATGGGACACAATCGGCCTATGAGCTTTCCTCGTCAACAGGCCCGGACCCAGCGCTTCACGATCGGGGTCCCCCGCAACTTCCAGATCTCCCCGGACGGGGAGAGCGTCACCTTCCTGCGCGGCCGGAACGGCACCGACACGGCGACCTGCCTGTGGCGGTACACCCCGGAGAACGGCGCGGTGACCGTGCTCGCCGACCCCCGAGAGCTCGGCGCGGACGACGAGAACCTCCCCCCGGAGGAGCGCGCCCGCCGTGAGCGGATGCGCGAGCACGGCGGCGGCATCGTCTCCTACACCGTCGACGACGCCTTCACCCGCGCCGTGTTCACCCTGTCCGGTCGCGTGTTCTACGTCGACCTGGTCGGCGACGACACCGCTCCGCGCGAGCTTCCGGTGGCCACCCCGGCCGTGGACCCGAGGATCGACCCGGCCGGCGACCGGGTGGCCTACGTGCACCAGGGCGCGGTCCGGGTCATCGACATCACCGACAACGGCGACGAGGACCGGGACCGGATCCTCGTGGAGCCGGACGGCGAGCACGTCACCTGGGGTCTGGCCGACCTGGTCTCCGCGGAGGAGATGGGCCGGGTCCGCGGCTTCTGGTGGTCGCCCGACGGCGCCTCCCTCGCGGTGAGCCGCGTCGACGAGTCCGAGGTGAACCGCTGGTTCGTCGGAGACCCGAACCGCCCCGATCGGGAACCGCAGCCGCTGCGCTATCCGGCGGCGGGCACCGCCAACCCGGACGTGCGGCTGGCGGTCGTCTCCGTCCCCTCCCCCACCGCCTACCGGGCCGACGGCCGCCCCACCCCCGCCCCGATCGAGTGGGACCGGGAGGCGCTGCCCTACCTGCCCACCGTGGGTTGGACGACCGGCCCCGACGGGAACCCCACCCTGATCTTCACCGCCCAGAGCCGCGACCAGCGGACCCTCACCCTGTTCAGCTCCGACCCCGCCACCGGACTGGTCTCGGCGGTGCGCACCGAGAGCGACGAGGTGTGGGTGGAGCTCATGCCGGGTGTTCCGGACTTCACCGCCTCGGGAGCCCCGGTGTGGATCGCCCGTGAGGAGGGCACCGGCGCCCGTCGCGTGTACGTGGGCGAGAACGCCGTGAGCGCCGCCGACGTGTACCTGCGGGGCGTGGTGGACGTGGACGGCGACCGGGTACTGTTCTCCGGCTCACCCGAGGGCCGCCCCGGCGACCTGGCGCTGTGGCTGGCCGACACCCGCGAGGGCACCTGCCTTCCGGTGGAGGTACCGGGCGGCGGCGAGGGCGGTCTGCTCTCCGGGCGCCTGCGCGGCGACACCCTGGTGCTCCAGCACCGTTCCCTGGACTTCACCGGGGTGCGCACCCACGTGATCCGCGGCGCGAGCACCGAGACCCGCCGCACGCACGGTGAGATCGAGAGCCTCGCCGAGACCCCCGAACTGCCCGAGCCCCGGGTCGAGACCTGGTTCGCCGGCGAACGTCGCGTCCCCACCTCGCTGCTCCTGCCGTCCTGGTGGAAGGAGGGCGAGGGATCCCTGCCGGTGCTGATGGCCCCCTACGGCGGCCCCCACGCCCAGCGGGTGCTCAACGCGCGCGGCGCCTACCTGACGGCCCAGTGGTTCGCCGAGCAGGGCTTCGCCGTCCTCATCGCGGACGGACGCGGCACCCCGGGCGTGAGCGTGGAGTGGGAGCAGGAGGTCCACCACGACCTGGCCGGCCCGGTGCTGGACGACCAGGTGGCCGCCCTGGAGGACGCGCTCGGCCGGTTCGACTTCCTGGACGCGACCCGGGTGGGCATCCACGGCTGGTCGTTCGGCGGCTACCTGTCCGCGTTGGCGGTCCTGCGCCGCCCGGACGTGTTCCACGCGGCGGTGGCGGGCGCCCCGGTCATCGACTGGGCGCTGTACGACACGCACTACACCGAACGCTACCTGGGCACGCCTCAGGAGCAGAAGGAGGTGTACGAGCGTCTGTCGCTGGTCTCGGACGCCGTAGAACTGCGACGTCCGCTGATGCTCGTCCACGGGCTCATCGACGACAACGTCGTGTTCGCGCACACCCAGCGCATGTCGGAGGCCCTGCTCGCCGCCGGCCGTCCGCACACCGTGCTGCCGCTCGCCGGCGTGACGCACAGCCCCGCCGACCCGGTGACCGCGGAGAACCTGCTGCTGCTCCAGGTCGACTTCCTCAAGGAGAACCTGAAGGGCGCCTAGCGCGCATGGGCCCCGGTGCCGTAACGGCGCCGGGGCCCATCATTTCCGAAGAGGCGGGGACGCCACCTGAAGATCACGAAGGTTCGTCCCGGATCTCGTCCGCGGTGGGGACGTAGAGGTCGATCGGTTGGTCGAAACCGGCGAACTCGACGCGATACCCGTGTTCGACGGGTCTCCCGGTGTCCGGGTCCGTTCCTCCCGGCGAGACGTTCTGATCGAAGTACAACGGATACCCGGCCTCATCGACCCAGAACTCCAGTGTGGCCTCCACGTCCCCGTAATCCAGGTAATCCTCTTCGATATAGGTGCCCGTATATCGATGCCCCGGACGCTCCAACACTTGGCCATAGGCGAAGAACTCGTCGGGGAGAAACTCCGTCGGGGTCGTACCGGTGCCCTCGTAGATCAGATCGACCGGTTCCAGATAGGCGAACACCACGTCGAGAAGCTCCTCCCAAAGCTCTCGGGGGTGCTCCGGCGCGCTGGTCCCGTACCCGTCCGACCGGTAGTACTCGCGCTCCGGCGCTTCACCGGGGTCGAAGGACGTGTTGGAAAAGTACACGACATCGTCCAGACCCTCCCCCAGAGCCATGCTCCCGCCGGTGATCATGTAGTTGTTCACGAGGATCGCGGGGACCGGCCCCCCTGTCTGAACGTAGTAGCCGGCGGGTCTGTCACCGAGACCACTCGCGTATACGAAGTCGTAGGTGGTGAAGCTGTCGGCCTCCAACGCCAGAGTGAAGGCCTCGGCGACCACGGCCGCGCCATCCTCCGGGTTCATGTCGACGGCGAGGCCGGCCTCCTCGGGCTCCTCGGCGGCCGCCTCCTCCGCCGGAGCGTCGTTCCCGAGATACCAGGCCCCTCCCGCCGCCAACCCGCCGACCAGCGTCAACGTCCCCAGAGCGGCGACGAGGCCCTTGGTCCCGCCCAGGACTCCGAGCAGCCCACCGCCACCGGTCGCGCCCGCGCCGAGCGACCCTCCGCCGGCCGCGGCGCCACCGGCCTTGCCCACGGCTCCTCCCACCACACCCGCGGCGGACACCCCCGTGGTCGCTCCGGTGCCCGCGCCGGCGCCCAGGGTCCCCGCCCCGGCCACGCCCAGACCCGCCGCGGAGACGGTTCCCAGCGCGGCGGCCCAACGGGCCGGGTCGTGACCGGCCGAGTCCACCCCGTGCCAGTAGTCGGCCAGCATCCCGCGCAGCGCCCGCTGCGTACGGGCGCGGTCGGAGTCCGGCCCGGCCTGAACGTTCGACTCCATCGTGGCGGGCGGCAGCAGAGCGGTCAGGAGGTCGAACGCGGTGGGCCGTTCGGCGGGGAGCACCGACAGCGCCCGCTCCACCAGGGACAGCAGCTCCTCGGGGACCCCTTCGACGTCGTGGTCGCCCGCCTGGACCCGTGCGGCCAACTCCGCCGCGTCCCCTTTCCCGAAGGGGGCGCGGCCGGTGGCGGCCAAGGCCACCAGCCCGCCCCAGGCGAACACGTCCGCCGCCGGATCGGCGACGGCGCCGGTGTAGCGTTCGGGCGCGGACCAGCCCGGGGTCCCGTAGGAGGCCGAGGCGTCCCGCTCCGGGTCGGTGCCGACCTCGACCGCGATACCGAAGTCCACGATCTTGGGCCCGTCCGGGGCCAGGATGACGTTGCCCGGCTTGATGTCGCGATGCGCGATCCCCGCCGAGTGCAGGGTGGCCAGCCCTTCGGCCACGCCCAGGGCGAACGTGCGCAGCATGTCACCGGTCAAAGGGCCGAACTCGCGCACGTGGCGACGCAGATCCCGGCCGGGCACGTAGTCGAAGGCCAGCCACGGCACCGGCGCCGTCGGGTCCGCGCCGTGCACTCGGGCGGTGCTGACCCCGTCGGCGCGGCGCAGCATCTCGACCTCTCGTGCGAACGCCTCCCGATGTCCGGGTCGATCCGCGTACTTCGCGTGGACGGTCTTGAGCGCGACGCAGAGGCCACCGGGGTCCAGCACCGCGTACACCACGCCCATCCCTCCCGCCCCGATCCGACCCAAGAGCCGGTAGGGGCCGATCAGACGGGGGTCTGCCTCGGAGAGCGGTTCGAGGCCGGGCGGCAGGCCCGGGTTCTCGGTGGGGGATGTGCTCATCGTTTCCCTTCACGATGACGGGGGTGTTCCGAGCTCAGGGTCCGAGCTCCGACTCCTCGGGGACGTGGATCTCGCGGGGCTCGTGGAAGATGTAGTCCCGCTCCTGGTCGAAGGTCGTGTCCGGATGCGCTGGGTTCTCCGGATAGATCACACCGGACGCCTCGATGCGCAGCGGGTGGCCCTGATCGTCGATCCACAGGTCGAAGTCCACGACGGTCTCCCGGGCCTCCGGCCTCTCGGACCCGTCGACGTAGGTCCCGCTGTAGTGGTGGCCTTCGGCAGCCTCGAACACCAGACCGTCACTGATGGTGTCCTCGAAGCTCGTTTCGTGGGGGACCGGACTCAGACTCAGGTACTCGATCTCCGCGCCCGGCTCCAGGATCCATTCGAGCGGCCACTGAGCCTCCTCCCACAGCTCCGTCCCCGTGGCGGACCCTCCTTCGCTCCGGTGATAGTCGATGTTCCCGGTGTCGCCCGTCGCGGGGTCGATGATGCCTTCGACCTCCTCCGCCAGGTCGGTGCCGAACCGCAGACTCACCGAGGCCCCCATCGGGTGGTAGTTCATGTTCCGTACCGCCCGGACCGGCTCCTCGGTGTACTCCAGGACGGCGACCGAGGGACTTCCCCCCTCGTCGATCCTGAAGTGCTCCCGGTACAGGAGGTCCGAGGCCCCTCGAACCAGTTCGAGCGCCTCGGCGACCACGGCCGCGCCGTCCGTGGGATCGCTTTCGACGGCGAGGGTGGTCCCCTCCTCGGCCTCTCCGGCCCCCTCGGCTCCTCCACCCGAGGTCGCGTCCTCCTCCCCTTGTGTGTCCTGCGATCCGGAGCCGGTCGGGCTCAGGGCGCCGAGCGGACCGCCGGAGTCGTCTCCGCTCCACAGCAGGCCGCCCACCAGCGCGCCCACCAGCACGACCGAGGCCGCGCCCACCACCACCGGTGTGCGCGACCGGCGGGCCCGACGCGGTTCGGGGGCGCTCACCCCGGTCCACGATCCGGCCAGAAGGTCGGAGACCGCTCGCCCCAGGTCACCTCCGGATCCGGGCGTGAGCTCCTCCAGCAGCCGGAGCGCGGTGGGCCGTTCTCCGGGTTCCCTCCGCGACGCCTCGCCGATGAGCGAGGCCAGGGGGTCGGAGACGGCGCCCGTAGCGGGATCGTCCGTCATCGTTCCGGAGGGTTCCGCGCCGGTGGCCGCGTAGCGCATCAGGCGTCCCCAGGCGAAGACGTCGGCGGATCCGTCGACGGCCCCCTGTTCCGGGGCCGCCCAACGCCCGTCGCCGAGCGGGCGGCCGGTGGCGGAGGAGATCCCCGGATCCACGATCTTCGGGCCCCGTGGGGACAGGACGACCCTGGACGGGTCCAGGGCGAGGTGGAGGCCGCCGAGGGCGTGCCAGGCGGCCAGGGCCTCCGCCGTCCCCGCGGCCAGCGCGGTGAGCGTCTCTCCCCGCAGCGGACCGTGTTCGGTGACGTGTTCTCCCAGGGTCCGCCCGGGAACGTACTCGGTGGCCAGCCAGGGCTCGGCGGCCTGAAGGTCGGCGTCCCGGTACCCGGCCAGGCACAGGGCCCGAGCGCGGGAGAGTCGACCGGCCTCGGCGGCCAGACGGGCCCGCACGTCGGGGCCGTCGGCGACCTCGGCGGGGAGGAGTCGGACCGAGGCGAGGGCGCCGTCGGCGGCCTCCGCCAGCAGGGTCGCGCCCGCCGCGTCACGACGGATCACGCCGAGCGTCCGGTAGGGGCCGACCCTCTCGGGGTCCTTCCTCCCGAGCCCCACGACTCCGGGGGGCAGGTGACCGCGATCGACGCGGGCGGTGGGTGTGGGCGACGTCATGGATCGTCCTGTTCCGTTAGGGGTGAAGGGGGTACGGGTTCTCGATCGCGGTGGGGTCAGAAACCGGGCGAGGGCCGATCGGGCAGGATCTCCGCCTCGTCGGGAACGTAGATCTCGCGGGCCTCGCCGAAGTCGAAGTCGCGGACCTCGGTCATGGCCACGTCCGGATGGTCGGGGTTGTCGGGGACCCAGAGCGTGGAGCCGGCGAAGCGCAGCGGGTAGCCCTCGTCGTCGATCCACAGATCGAAGCTCATGGACTCGCCGTCGGAGTGTTCCAGGCCGGTCCGCTGGGTGACGGTCCCGCTGTAGTGGTGTCCGTCGGTCTCCTCGAAGCCCTCCAGCCACCGGCTGACGCCACCGTCGACGAACTCCTGTTCGTGGGGGACCCGGCTTCGCCCCTGATACTCGATCTCCGCGTCCGGTTCCAGGATCCACGCCAGCCCCCAGCCCAGCTCCTCCATGGGGTCCCACTCGCCGGTGGGGTTCCCCTCCTGCCGGTAATAGTCGGGGTCCTCCTCCGATTCGAGTTGGGCCATGGGGACCAGCCCGAACACCTGGTTCTCCAGATCGTCGCCGTAGCGGAGGTTGAGTCCGATCCCGGTCAGGTCGTAGGTCCGCTTCTGGAAGACGCGCACAGGATCCCCGCTGTACTCGACGACGGAGGCCACCGGATGGCCTCGTTCCTGGTCGGCGTGGGAGTCCGACCGGTACAGGAGGTCCGGCGCCCCCTCCATCAGCTCGATCGCCTCGGCGACCACCGCCGTACCGTCCTCGGGGATGCTCTGGACCAGCGGGGCCCCATCCTCCACCGTGCCGGAATCCCCTCCCGAACCGTTCCCGCCATCGCCTTCGTCGGCACCGCTCCCCCAGGGCAGGCCGTCGGTCGAGGAGGAGCCCTCTCCTCCGACGCGATCGACCACGAGCAGACCGCCGATCAGCGCGACCACCAGCGCGGCGGCCCCGGCGGACAGGAGCAGGACACGGCGTGGACCGCGCACCCGGCGGGTCCCCGGATCGCTCACCTCGGTCCATTCGGTGGCCAGCAGTTCGGGCACGATCTCCGTGGGACGCGCGTCCGTCCCCGACTCCCCCGCACCGTCGGGCGGTGGCGCCCCGGCCGGCATGATCCGGGTCGCCGACCAGCCACGGGTCAGCTCCATCAGGGCCTCATCGGCACGAGGGCGACCGCCCGGGTCCTTGGAGAGCGAGCGGCCCACCAGGGACATCAGGTGCTCGGGCACCCCGTCCAGGTCGGGCTCCTCGTACCTGCTGCGATGGATGACCCCGTCCACGGCGCCCTTGCCGAACGGGTCCCTCCCGGTCGCGGCGAGGGCCACCAGACCGCCCCAGGCGAACATGTCGGAGTAACCGGTCGCGTCGGCCCCCTCGTACTGCTCGGGAGAGACCCAGCCCGGTGTCCCGTGCAGGCCGCCGGTGGCGGTGAGCACGGTGCCGTCGGCGGCTCGTGCGATCCCGAAGTCCAGCACCTTCGGACCGTCCGGGGCCAGGATCACGTTGCCCGGCTTCAGGTCACGATGCACCACGCCGGCGGTGTGGATCGCGGTCAGCGCCTCGGCCAGGCCGACCGCGAACGCGGTGAGCATGCCCCCGGTCAACGGACCGTTCCGCTTCACGTGCTGCCGCAGGGTCAGACCCGGGACGTACTCGGTGGCCATCCACGGGGCGGCGGCCTCGGTATCGGCGCCGAGGAAGGCCGGGGCGCAGGTGGCGCGGACCCGGGAGACCAGGCCGACCTCACGGGCGAAGCGGGCCCGGAACTCGGGATCGGCCGCGAACTGTGCGTGGACCACCTTGACCGCGGCGGCCGAACCGGCGTCGGTGACACCGGCGTAGACCGCGCCCATGCCGCCCGCGCCGATCCGCCCTACCACCCGGTAGTCGCCGAGCCGTTCGGGGTCGCCTCGCCCGGGCGGGTCCACACCGGGCGGCAGGCGGTCGTGCGAGAAGGGGGCGTTGGGGGGCATCTGCGTTTCCTGTCGAGGTCGGGGATATCGAGGTGGGGCGGGGTCAGCCGTTCGAGAGAAGGTCCTTGTTGGGGCCGTAGACACAACCGTTCGTCGGCGAGCCCCCCGAGAGGGTCGCGTCGAAGGGGGTGGGCTCCTCCGGATCGGGGACACCGTAGGATTCGCTCATTCCGGCGCCGCGCCAGAGGTAGCAGAGCCCTCCCGGGTACCCGACCTCCGGCCGGGTACCGCCGTGGGCCACTTCGCCGGGGACGTAGTAGACGGCGAAGACGTCGTCCCTCTCCGAGGCGTTGCCGCCGGTCACGAAGACGAGTGAGAACCCGGCGGTCGGTTCCTCCGGGGAGAGGACGGCCAGGGTTCCGCCGCTGTTCGCCGGCACGGTCGTCAGATGCGTGTCCTCGGGTTCGATCCGTTCGACCATCGCGAAGTCGTTGCTGTGGATCCGGAGCTCCCCGAAGTCCAGGAGGTACTCGGCCGTGACGGTGATGGTCGGGCTCATGTTGTACGACCAGGTGTGCTCGCTCATGTCGAGCCGGACCTGGTCCAGAGCATCCCCGCCCCCGTCCGACCCGATCGTGCGGACGAGCGTGTCACCGGCGTTCTCGTCCGGGGCCACGGTCACGATCCCGTTCTCGTACAGGTCGCGGTACTCCTCGGGGACGTCGGCGGGTATCGATCCGCCTCCGCCGGCCCCACCCACCGGTTCCCCCTCGGACCCGGTCCCACCGGCGACATTCCCGGTCGCGCCGTCACCGGCGAGACGCCCCTCGGCCAGGGCCCACAGTCCGACCCCCGCCACCAGGGCGAGCGTCAGCCCCGCCGCCCCCAGGGACAGCGCCCTCCGGTGGCGGCGCGGCCAGGAGCGACGGGGCGGGGCGTACCCGCTCCACGCCTCGGCGCTCTCGGTGAAGGCCCCGGGCGCACCGGTGAACGTCCCCCCAACGGGTTCGATCGCGGCCACGGCCTCGGCGGCGGTGGGGCGCCGGCCGGGATCCTTGTCCAGGGCCCGCTCCAGAAGACCGCGCAGGGGTTCCGCGACCCCGACCAGGGAGGGCGGCTCCGACAGGACCCGGGCGGCCACCACATCGGAGGTCCCCTCCCCGAAGGGCCCGTTCCCGGTCGCCGCGTAGGCGACCAGCCCGGCCCAGGCGAACACGTCGGAGCGTTCGGTGGCCTCCGCGCCTCCGTACTGTTCCGGGGAGATCCAGCCCGGGGTCCCCACCAGACCGCCGGTCCGGGTCAGGGCGCTCTCCTCCGCCGCCCGGGCGATCCCGAAGTCCAGCACCTTCGGACCGTCCGGAGCAAGGATCACGTTGCCCGGCTTCAGGTCACGGTGCACCACGCCCGCCGCGTGGACGGCGACCAGCGCCTCGGCCACGCCCCGCGCGAAGACGCTCACGTCCATGCCCCGGAGCGGCCCGTGCTCGCGTACATGACGATCGAGGGTGGGACCGGGGACGTACTCGGTGGCCATCCAGGGCAGGTCGGCCCTGGTGTCGGCGCCCAGGAAGGCCGGAACGCTCTTCGCCCGGACCCGGCGCACCAGCCGCACCTCCCGGGCGAACCGCGCGCGGAACTCCCGATCGGCCGCGTGGGAACGGTGGACGCACTTGACGGCCGCCCGACGGTCGTTCCCGTCCACCGCCGCGTACACCACCCCCATGCCGCCCGAGCCGAGTCGGCCGAACAGCCGGAAGGGGCCCAGGTGGGAGGGGTCTCCTGGGACGAGGGGCAGGACACCGCTCGGGAGGGGGGACGTCGAAGTCATGGAAGGGGGCGTTCCCGGATCTGAGGGGGAAGGGCTGAGAAGGGCTACGGGGTTCCGAGGCCCGTCCTCTGGGACGCCCTTTCCCCCTGTACGGTTCTCTCTCGGACGGCGGCCGGGCCCGCGCCCGGATCCCCGCCCCTCCTTCAGGGGTACGGGAGACGGGTCTAGCCTGGGACTATGCGTTCGTATGCGGTGCCGCTCGCCTTGGCGGCCGACCTGGTCTGCGTGCTCGTCTTCGTCGTGGTGGGCAAGGCCGACCACGAGACCGGCCTGACGCCGACCGCCGTGCTCGGGACGGCGTGGCCGTTCCTGGTCGCGCTCGCCCTCGGGTGGGCGGCCACCCTCGCCTGGCGCTCCCCCGCCCGGCTCTGGCCGACCGGGGTGCTCGTGTGGGCGGTGACCGTCGTGGGCGCGATGCCGCTGCGGCTGCTCTCCGGGGAGGGCGCCCCGTTCTCCTTCGTCCTGGTGACCTCGCTGTTCCTGGCCGCGACGATGCTCGGTTGGCGGGCCATCGCCCTCCTGGTGTCGCGAAAGGGGCGACGGACCCCGGCCTGAGGGGAAGACTGGGGACGACAGAACCCCACGAACAAGGAGCCCCCCATGTCGGACCCCGTCATCCTCTCCATCGCCACCGCCGTCGCCACCGGAGTCGCCACCAAGCTCGGTGAGGGGGCCAACGCCCTTCTCGGAAAGCTCGCCCAGGCGCTGACCCGGCGCTTCGTCCAGGACCCCGAGGCCCAGAGCGCGCTGGTGAGCGCCCGCTTCGAGGGGCCCGAACGGCCACAGGCCATCGAGGTCGTGGCCGAACGTCTGGAGCGGGCCGAGGAGGAGGACCCCGAGATCCGCGAACTCGTGGGTCGGCTTCGCGCGGAGGCGACCCGAGAGAGCGATGATTCCGTCGGCAACGTGATCGAGGGGAACGTGTCCGGTGACGCCAGGGTCATCATGGGCCGGGACTTCAACGGGGACATCCGGCTCTGAGCCGGTCGGGGCCCGTGCGCCGACGCGGGCCCCGGACCGTCCGGGGAATCCGGTGGGGGCCGTTCATAAGCTGGAGTCGATGAACGAGCACCCCGCCGCCGAGGCCGCACCGACAGTGATCCCCGTCGAGTCCACCGAGGGAATGGACGAGGCACGTGAGGTGGGTGTGGGCCCCTGGTCCGGCCCTTGGCCCGAAGGCGACCACTACGATCCCGAACTGCTCGCCGGAGGCGACCGGCGCAACGTGGTCGACCGGTACCGCTACTGGCGACGTGAGGCGATCATCGCCGACCTGGACACGGTCCGGCACGATTTCCACGTGGCGGTGGAGAACTGGTCGCACGATTTCAACATCGGATCGGTCGTGCGCACCGCCAACGCCTTCGGGTGCTCGGCGGTGCACATCGTGGGCAAGCGCCGGTGGAACCGTCGAGGCGCGATGGTGACCGACCGCTACCAACACGTGCACCACCACCCGGACACCGGTTCCCTGGTGGCCTGGGCGGCCGAACGGGATCTGGTGCTGATCGGGGTGGACAACCTTCCGGGCGCCGTCCCGTTGGAGACCTATCCCCTCCCCCGCAACGCCGTGCTGGTGTTCGGTCAGGAGGGCCCGGGGCTCTCCGAGGAGGTGCGCGAGGTGTGCGCGGCGGTGTTGTCGATCGCACAGTTCGGTTCGACACGGTCGATCAACGCCGGGGCGGCCGCGGCGGTGGCGATGCACGCCTGGGTGCGGGCCCACGTCTTCGCCCAGCCCGTTCCCGACGCGAGCACCACGTGAACACCGTGACCGCTTCGTGATCTACCATGAACGGAACCCACCTACCAGGAAGTAGCAAGCGATGAGTCCGACCGCCACCTCAGTTGCTCGCGCCGCCACGCTCGACGACGTCCCCGGCATCGCCCGGGTCCTCTCCCTCGCCCTCCACGACGACCCGCTCTTCCTGTGGCTCTTCCCCGACGAGGAGACCCGCATGGCCAAGGTGCGCCGTTTCTTCGCGCTGACCGCCGGGTTCGGCTACGTGCCCGCCGGGGACACCCGCGTGACCGAGCTCGCCGAGACCGAGGACTCCGCCCCGACCGTGCGCGCGGCCGCGCTCTGGGCCCCGCCCACCTCCAACCCGGAGGGTCCCCTGGTGTCGATGCGCACCTGGCCGCACTGGGGCGCCCTGATCGGCCGGGCCAGGCTCACCGCCTTCATCCGCCTGTTCGCCGAATGGAAGATGGCCACCCCGCAGGAGCCGCACCTGTACCTGGCCGCTCTGGGCGTCGACCCGAGCGCGACCGACCTCGGACTGGGCCGTTCCCTGCTCGCCTCCGGGCTGGAGGAGGCCGACGCGCAGCGCCTCCCCGTGTTCACCCAGACCCTCGACGTCAAGAGCGTCGGCTTCTACGAGCGCTTCGGCTTCGAGGTCGTCCGCGAGGTCGAGCACGAGGGCGCCGGCACCAGCCACTTCCTCTTCCGACCGGCCGCCTGACCCTTCCCGAGGCCACCGCCCCTCGGCGGGAACGCCCGTTATGACGTTCCCGAACCCTAGTGTGGGCGGCGATGCCACCGAGAGAAGGAAACGGTTCGATGCACCCCACGGACACCCGGGAACGCTCGATACACGACGCCGGTATGGACGACGTCCCCGCGATCGCGCGCGTCCTGGGCAGGGCCTTCTACGACGACCCCCTGTACCGCTGGTTCTTCCCCGACGACGAGACCCGTATGGCCCGCTCGATCCGGATCAACGCCCTGCTGGCCGGTTTCGTCCACGTGCCCGCCGGGCAGGCCGAGGTGCTCCGGGTACGCGAGGGGGACCGAAGCGTGGTGCGCGGAGCGGCCCTGTGGACCCCTCCGGGCGCCGATGCCCAAGGGGTCGCCTCTCTGCTGCGGTCCCTGCCGCACTGGGCCGATCTCGTGGGCCCGAGGCGGGTCCCCCGGATCATGCGCTACTTCGCGCAGCTGAACCCGCCGGCCCCGAAGGAACCGCACTGGCACCTGGCGGTCCTGGGAACCGACCCCTCGGTCCAGGGCACCGGTGTGGGGACCCGCCTGCTGAGGTCCGGTCTCGACCGCGCCGACGCCGAGGGGGTCCCGGTCTCCCTGGAGACGATGAACCCGGCCAACATCGGCTACTACGAGCGGCACGGCTTCCACGTGTTCCACGTCCTGGAGGGCCCCGAGATCCCGACCACCCACTTCATGCTCCGTCCCACCTCCTGAGAACGCGGAAGGGGCCGCCCCCCGATGGGAGGCGGCCCCTTCGTCGCGATCGGGACCGGTACTAGCCGATGCCCTTGCTGAGGGAGCCCAGCAGGTCGCGGTTGAGCTGGGAGATCGTGTCCAGCGGGATGCCCTTGGGGCAGACCGCCGCGCACTCACCGATGTTCGTGCAGCCGCCGAAGTCCTCTTCGTCGTGCTGGTTGATCATCTTCACCACGCGCGAGGCCCGCTCCGGCTGCCCCTGCGGGAGCATGCCGAGGTGGGTGACCTTCGCGGCGGTGAACAGCATGCCGGAGGCGTTCGGGCAGGCAGCCACGCAGGCGCCACAGCCGATGCAGGTCGCGGCGTCGAACGCGCGGTCGGCGTCCGGCTTCGGGATCGGGTTGGCGTGGGCGTCCGGGGCGGTACCCGTGGGCGCGCTGATGTAGCCGCCGGACTGGATGATCCGGTCGAACGCGCCCCGGTCCACGACCAGGTCCTTCACCACGGGGAAGGCCTTGGCCCGCCACGGCTCCACCGTGATGGTGTCGCCGTCCTTGAAGCTGCGCATGTGCAGCTGGCAGGTGGTGGTGCGCTCGGGACCGTGGGCCTCACCGTCGATCACGACGCCACAGGCACCACAGATGCCCTCACGGCAGTCGTGGTCGAAGGCGACCGGGTCCTCGTTCTCCAGAGTGAGCTTCTCGTTGAGAACGTCGAGCATCTCGAGGAAGGACATGTCCGGCGAGACGTCCGTGAGCTTGTACGTGACCATCCGGCCCTCGTCGTCACGGCCCTTCTGACGCCAAACGCGCAGGGTGATGTTCACTTGTAGCTCCGCTGCTTCATCTCGACGTACTCGTACTCCAAGGCTTCCTTGTGGAGCACGGGCTTGCTGTCAGTGCCACCGAACTCCCAGGCCGCGACGTAGGCGAACTCGTCGTCGTGACGCAGAGCCTCGCCGTCCTCGGTCTGGCTCTCGGCGCGGAAGTGACCACCGCAGGACTCACGGCGGTGCAGGGCGTCGATGCACATGAGCTCACCGAGCTCCAGGAAGTCGGCCACGCGGTTGGCCTTCTCCAGAGCCTGGTTGAACTCCTCGTTGGCGCCGAGGACCTTGACGTCGCGCCAGAACTCGGCCCGCAGCTCGCGGATGAGTCCGATGGCCTTGCGCAGGCCCTCCTCGTTGCGCTCCATGCCGCAGTAGTCCCACATGATGTGGCCGAGCTCCTTGTGGAAGGAGTCGACGGTGCGGGAACCGTTGATGGAGAGCAGCTTGTCGATACGAGAGGTGACCTGCTCCTTGGCCGCGGCGGCCTCGGGGTGGCTCTCGTCGACCTTCTCGAACGGACCGGCCGCCAGGTAGTCGTTGATGGTGTTCGGGAGGACGAAGTAGCCGTCCGCCAGACCCTGCATCAGCGCGCTGGCGCCCAGGCGGTTGGCGCCGTGGTCGGAGAAGTTGGCCTCACCGGTCACGAACAGACCCGGGATGGTGCTCTGGAGGTCGTAGTCGACCCACAGGCCGCCCATGGTGTAGTGCACGGCGGGGTAGATGCGCATCGGAACCTCGTACGGGTTCTCACCGGTGATGCGCTGGTACATGTCGAACAGGTTGCCGTACTTGGCCTCTACGGCGTCCCGTCCCATGCGCTCGATCGCGTCGGCGAAGTCGAGGTAGACGCCCAGACCGCCGGGACCGACACCGCGGCCCTCGTCACAGACGTTCTTCGCGGCGCGGGAGGCGATGTCACGCGGCACGAGGTTACCGAAGGACGGGTAGATGCGCTCCAGGTAGTAGTCGCGCTCGTCCTCGGGGATCTGACGCGGGTCGCGGTCGTCGCCACCCTGCTTGGGCACCCAGATACGACCGTCGTTGCGGAGCGACTCGCTCATCAGGGTCAGCTTGGACTGGTAGTCGCCGCTGACCGGGATGCAGGTCGGGTGGATCTGCGTGTAGCAGGGGTTGGCGAAGTAGGCGCCCTTGCGGTGCGCGCGCCAGGCGGCGGTGACGTTCGAGCCCATCGCGTTGGTCGACAGGAAGAACACGTTGCCGTAACCGCCGGTCGCCAGGACCACGGCGTCGGCGAAGTGCGTCTCGATCTCACCGGTGACCATGTCACGGGCGATGATGCCGCGCGCCTTGCCGTCGACGATGACCAGCTCGAGCATCTCGTGCCGGGTGTACATCTTGACGGTGCCGGCCGCGATCTGACGCTCCTGCGCCTGGTAGGCGCCGATCAGCAGCTGCTGACCCGTCTGGCCCCGGGCGTAGAAGGTGCGGGAGACCTGCACGCCACCGAAGGAGCGGTTGTCGAGCAGACCGCCGTACTCACGGGCGAAGGGCACGCCCTGGGCGACGCACTGGTCGATGATCTCGACACTGGTCTGCGCGAGACGGTAGACGTTCGACTCGCGGGAGCGGAAGTCACCGCCCTTGACCGTGTCGTAGAACAGACGGTGGATGCTGTCGCCGTCGTTGCGGTAGTTCTTCGCGGCGTTGATGCCACCCTGCGCGGCGATGGAGTGCGCGCGACGCGGGCTGTCCTGGTAGCAGAACGAGGAGACCTGGTAGCCGGCCTCGC
Source organism: Nocardiopsis alba DSM 43377 (assembly GCF_000341225.1). GTDB lineage: Bacteria > Actinomycetota > Actinomycetes > Streptosporangiales > Streptosporangiaceae > Nocardiopsis > Nocardiopsis alba. The sequence goes on along the minus strand of NZ_ANAC01000003.1, from coordinate 208,193 downwards.
CCAGGGTCGCCGCGGCGGAGGCGCCGGCCAGGCCGGTGCCGACGATGATCACGGAGAGCTTGCGCCGGTTCGCGGGGTTGACCAGCTTGGCCGAGAAACGGCGCTCGTCCCAGCGCTCGTTGATCGGCCCCTCGGGGGCCTTCTCGTCCCGGATCGGGGCGCCCTCGGTGTAAAGGTCGATGTCAGACAATTAACTCACCAGTCCAAAGGTGACCGCCAGGGGCGGAAGCAGGAATCCGACGGTCACGACCAGCGCGATCGCCACGGCGACCGCGTTGATCCTGCCCTGGCGGGCGGCCGTGTTGAAGCCCAGGGTCGCCATGCCGCTCCAGATGCCGTGACGCAGGTGGAAGCCGACCGCGATGACCGCGGCGATGTAGAACAGGGTCACGAACCAGAACTCGGGCTGGAACCCGTTCACGAGCCGCTCGAACGGGCTGTCGGACTTGCCGCCGGGCGCGATGACGTTCACCGTCAGGTGCAGGATGTGGAAGATCACGAAGAGCGCGATCAGCACGCCGCCGTAACGCATGGTGTAGGAGGCGTAGGTGCGCTGCACCCGCTTCTTCACCACGTAACGCTGCTCGCGGGCGTTGCGCGCGCGGATGGTCAGAACCGCGGCGGAGTAGATGTGGATCAGGATGCTCGCCAGCAGGACGATCCGGAACACCCACAGGAAGCCGCTCTCCGGCAGGAGCGGGTAGCCGATCTCGCGGAGACCGTGAGCATAGCCGTCGAAGGCCTCCTGGCCCGCGAAGACTTTCAGGTTGCCGTACATGTGCGCGATCAAATACAGCACGAGGATCGCACCGGAGGCAGCCATTGCTGACTTGAGCGCCACCGTGGTCCCGTAGGCCGTAGACCGCTTCTTGGTCAAGGTACTGTTCGCCACAGCCTGCCACCCTAAATTCGAGGTAAGCCCGACGTCCAAGTCATCGGGCCCCTGGTGTCGATAGCCATAGGCTATGGATCATGCAGTTCCAACAGCTCGCGTACTTCGTGGCCGTGGCCCGTACGCGCCATTTCACCCGCGCAGCCGAGCTTTCACGCGTCGCGCAGCCGAGCTTGAGCAAACAGATCCGGAGCCTTGAGCGCGAGTTGGGCGCCCCGTTATTCAGTCGTGCCCGGGGGAACATCACACTCACACCGGCCGGTGAGGCGCTCCTTCCGCTCGCCCAACGCATCCTCACCGACCTGGAGACGGCCAGACGCGAGGTGGCCGAACTGGCCGGCGTACGGCGCGGCCGCGTCCGGTTGGGGGCCACCCCCTCCCTGTGCGCCGGACTGCTCGCCGACGTCCTCGCCGACTTCCATCAACGGTTCCCGGGGATCGAACTGCATGTGGAGGAGAGCGGCTCACGCGACCTCATCCGGAACCTGGGCCGGGGCGAACTGGACCTGGCCCTGATCATCCTGCCGCTGCACAGCAGCGACCCCGACTTCTCGACCACGCCGATACTGCGGGAGAACCTGGTGGTGGCGAGCTCGGCCACCCGCCCCTCCCCCAACCGGCGGGCCTCGATCAGGATCACCGAACTCCAGGGACGCCCGCTGGTGATGTTCCGTCGCGGATACGACGTCCGTGAGGCCACCATCCGCGCCTGCCGCGCGGCGGGCTTCGAACCGCAACTCGCCGTGGAGGGCGGCGAGATGGACGCCGTGCTGCGGTTCGTGGAGGCCGGCCTGGGGCTGGCCGTGGTCCCCAGCATGGTCCTGCGCAACCGCCCCGGCCTGCGCGGCACCCCGCTGTCCCGCCCCCGCCTCCTGCGCACCGTGGCCCTGGCACGACGCAAGGACGTGGAACCCTCCCACGCGGCGGACGCCTTCCGCCGCCACCTGAACGACTACCTTCTGGCGATGTCCCCGGAGGACCTGGGCCCCGACCTGGAGGTACTGCTCACCTCCGTCGACAGGCCGCGGCCGGACGATCGGCCCACCCTTTCCTGAGGTGCCCCTCTCGCCCGGAAAGCGGGGAACCTCCTTCGAACACCACCTCCCGACCCCGAACCCTTCCATGGGTGAATCTGGGCCCAACGTTCACCGTCCATAGAAGAACTCAGGGGCCGTCCATGGGAGTCTCAGCGATTCCACATAAGTACGTCGCGGTGGTGGCCGTCGGGATCGCCGCCCTCGCCATCGCCTTCAGCCCGCCCCGGATCGGCCTGGTCGTCGCCTTCATCGCTCTGTCCGGTGTCGTCCTCGCCGTCGGAGCCCTGCTGGAGCGTTCCCGCCGCGAATCCACCGCGCCGCTGCACGATCTGGGCGAGGCCGTCGAGCAGGTCGCCGCCACCCAGCACGAGGAGCGTCTGGCCGCCCGACACCGGGCCACCACGCTGGACGAGAGGCTCCAGGAGTACCGCGAGGCGATCGAACGCCCCGCCCCTCCGGTCCCGCCGCCGCCCGGGACCGTCCGGCTGCGCCGCGCCCAGGACCTGCTGTGGTGCGGATTCTCCAGCGAGGGCCTGGAGCGTCTGCGTTCGCTGGGCTCCGACATGGACGTCACCGAGTCGGTGCGCTCCGAATCCCACCGTTCGCTGGCCAACTGGTACACCGCCGCCGGGGAGGGCGCCCGCGCCCGCGAGCACGCCCACCTGGCCGACCTCGCCGCGCCCAGGATCTCCCGAGAGGCCACCGGCGTTCCCCGCCGTGTCGCCATGGGCCGCGATCGCACCCGACGCGACCGCCACTTCGACGTGGTCGTCCTCTCCGACTTCCGGCTGCCCGGAGGCAGTACGGGCAGCAACCTCCAGGAGATCACCGCCCAGCGCAGGGCCGGCCTGCGCACCGGCCTGGTGCACCACCCGGTACGCTCACGCGGTCTCTCCGGAGGGGTGAACCCCAAGGTCCTCGCCGCCGTCGACGGAGACCTGGTCAGGTTCGTCGCCCCCGACGAGAGGATCACCTGTGACCTGCTCGTGGTCCGTGTCCCCAGGATCGGGGAGCGGATCATGGACGAGATGCCTCAGATCGAGGCGGAGCGCTCGATCGTCGTCCTCAACCAGACCCCGAACCGCTGCTACGGGGTCCCGGACTTCCGGGGCAACGAGGCCTGGAACGTGGCCCGGTGCGCGGCGGGGTTCGGGGAGATGCTCGGCGAGCACCGCTGGTACCCGATCAGTTCTCGCGTCCGTGAGGCCATGGAGCTCGAACACGCGGCGGAGATGGCCGAGGCGGCCTCGTGGGGGATCACCCTCGCCGACGAGGACTGGACCAACATCATCGACGCACCCGCCTGGCGGCGCGGCACCCGACGTTCCCCGGACGGCCGGGTCCTGCTGGGACGTCACTCCCGCGATGACAAGGACAAGTGGCCCGACGACCCGAGGACGCTCCAGAGCGCCTATCCCGAGGAGCCGGGTTGGCAGACCCGGGTGCTGGGCGGGGCCTCCGTCCCGGAGCGGATGCTCGGCGATCTCCCGTCGAACTGGCAGGTGCACCCCTTCGACTCGGTCCCGGTCCGCGAGTTCCTGCACGGCCTGGACGTGTACGTGTACTTCACACGCAAGGGCCACCTGGAGCCGTTCGGGCGTTCTCCTCTGGAGGCCATCGCGGCGGGGGTCCCGACCCTGCTGCCGGAGTCGTTCCGTCCGGTCTTCGGTGACGCGGCCATCTACACCGACCCCGCGGGGGTGCGTGCCGAGGTGGACGCCCTGATGGCCGACGAGGCGCGCTACGCCCGCCAGGTCGCCCGCGGTCACGAGGTGGTCGAGCGGATGTTCGGCCACGACGCGCACCTGCGCCGTCTGGCGGAGATGGGCGTGCGGACGCCGGAGACGAGCGTGAGACCGTCACCGGTCGTACCCGTGTCCTGACCGCCGGGACGCACCGACCCCCTGGGGCGCACGGGAGAACCTCTCCCCCCACCCCAGGGGGTCGGTGCACGCGGTCTCCTACCTCGCCACAGGGGGTCGGTGCACACGGTCTCCTACACCGGTCACGGGGGGTTACCCGTTCGGGCGCCGGCGGGGTTCTGGAGGTGCCGCAGGTGGGGTCGCGAGGAACGAGTGACCACACCGGAGGTGCCGAAGGTTCCCGCCTCCCCTGGCGCCCGAACACGCGCCGAAGCGAAGCGGAGGCGCAAAGCAAACACTTTCGGACCCTGACCACAGCAGGGTGTAAGGGTGACACGGTCTCCTACACCGACCCCCTGTAGTGACCGGCACGCGATATCCCACCCCGCCCCGGGCATCACCCGAAGCGCCGGCGGAGGCGCAAAGCAAACACTCCCCCGCTCAAAAACCTCGGCGGGACCAGCTCTCCAGGTGGGCGGCGGCCTCGGCGATGGTGGTGGACTCTCCGTGGCCCGGGTGCACGACGGTGTCTCCGGGGAGGGAGACCAGGTGGTCGCGGATGGAGGCGATGATGGTCGGGAAGTCCGACGACGGCTGGCCGGTGGCTCCGGGGCCGTCGGGGAAGAGCGTGTCGCCGCTGAACACCACGCCGAGTTCGGGGGCGTGGAGGCTGACCCCTCCCGGGGTGTGGCCCGGGGTGTGCAGGACGTGGAGTTCGATGCCGCCGGCGCTCAACACCTCACCGTGCAGCAACGGGGCGTCCGGTTCCCGGTAGGGGTACACCTGGTTCCAGAGCTCGGAGTCGTCGGGGTGGATGAGGATCGGCGAGTCGGTGAGGTCCGCCAGGGCCACGGCCGCGTCGATGTGGTCGGGGTGGCCGTGGGTGCACACGATGGCCATGAGTTCACGGTCGCCCAGCCCCCTGGCTATGCGCTCGTGGTCGTGGGCGGCGTCGATGACCACGGCCGTCTCGTCGTCGCCGACGATCCACACGTTGTTCTCGACGTCGGACTCGGCACCCTCCAGGCTGAGGATTCCCGAGGTGCGTAGCCGCTGAACGGGGGACAGGGCACTCACAGGCTCACCACCTGAACTCTTCGCGGGGCAGGAGCCTCGAGCCTATCCCGCCACCCACCCTCGTACACGTGGTTCGGCCCGTTCTCCCCGTGTGTCAGGGGTTACCCGCGTCGAAGTCGCGGCGCAGCGTGTAGGGCTGGATGAGTCCGAGACCGTGCGCGTGCCTGGCCCGTACCTGGACCACCTGGAGCCCCTCCTCGTCGGTGAGGCTCTCGGCGAGCGTCTCGTCGATGAGGACGGTCCCCGGCCGGGCGAAGGAGGTCAGTCTGCTGGCCCGATTGACGGTGGTGCCGAAGACGTCTCCGTGCATGGTCAGGACGGGCCCGTAGGCCACACCCACCCGCACGTCGGGGACCTCCACGTGGGTCTTGACGCCCGAGGCGAGGCGCAACGCGATGTCGGCGGCCTGGTGGGGCGAGTCGGCCACGTAGAGGACCTCGTCGCCGAGGGTCTTGACCACCCGTCCGCCCCCGGCGGCCACCAGGTCGGCGGCGGTGGACTCGAAACCCTCCACGACCCCGGCCAGTTCCACCTCGTCGAGTTCGCGGCTGAGGGTGGTGAAGGAGACCAGGTCGGCGAAGCCCACGATCAGCGGGTAGTAGTTGGGCACGATGTCGTTGCCGTTGGACATCACCGCGAGGGTGCGCCCGGTGGAGGCGGCGAGTTGGCGGCGCCAGATGTGCAGCAGCAACCGTTCGACGTCCGGCAACAGCCCCTTGACCTGCTGCATGAGGGAGCTGGTCGTGGGGTCCTCGTGGCCGTCCTTGAAGATGAGGGTGCTGAGGATGCTGGTCTGCCAGTCGGCCAGACGCGCCATGGTCTGGCCCATCGCGCGGGCGAAGCGGACCACGCCCTCCTCGTCGAGGATGCCCTCCTCCAGGAGGGAGTTGGCGATGCGCAGGGCCTCGACGTCGCTCTCGGTGAAGGTCACCGAGTCGTCGCCCAGGGTCGGGAACCCCAGGGCTCGCCAGACGCGACCGGCGAGTTCCGGATCGGCTCCGGAGAGCTCGACCGCCTGTTCCCTGGTGTAGACCGCCTCACCACCGAGCAGGGCGGACTCGATCGCTTTCGGGTCAGGACGCGACGGCATACGTTCTCTTTCACGGGAGCGTCCCCGGCGCACGGGGAGCGGTCACTACGGCACCGGCCCCTGGGGGCGCGGCCTTGGCTCCGGTTCCAGCCTACGCCCGTCCCCTCGCGGAGACCGGCGGCCCGGAACCGCTGGTCACATCTGTGGGCCGGGCGGATACTCCGGCCGCTGGGCCACGTTGACCTGGCGGTAGATCTCCGACTGGAACCACTGGGGCTTGGGGACTCTCTGGAGGACCATGCCCTCCTGTTCGGACGCCGACTGAACGGACAACGTTCCGTACCGCATGATCCGTTCCCAGAGAGTGATGTTGAAGGAGACGTCGTTCACCCTGGTGAGCGGCATGTCGCGCCCTTGCTTGGAGATGACGCCGTCCCGCATCATCAGCCGCCGGTTGGTGAGGATGTAGACGGTCGTCGCCCACTTGAGCATGGGCACGAACCAGAAGGCCAGAGCGGCGACGATCCCGATCGCCACCACGACCCCTCCGGCGATGAGGCTCCAGTCCTCGCTCCAGGGGATGAAGAAGAGCGCGACGGCCACGACCGCGATGATGAGGAGCAGCGCGACGAACTCGCCCACGAGGACGGTCCAGTGCTGCCGGGCGACGTGGACGAGCTCCTCGTCGTCGGAGAGATAACGATCCGCTATAGCCATAACGGTGATCATGGCACAAGCCTCCCCTTCGTGGGAGAGGTCGGATTCGGCCTGTGGACGAACTTCTCGTCTCAGGGAGCGGACAGGGGTCTCAGGAGCCGGGACGAACGTGCACGACGTCGCCCACGTTGAGCGCCCGCTCCCCCGCCGGCCCGGACAACAGCAATCGCGCCTGGTCGTCCACACCGGAGACGGTGCCCTCGACGGCCCGATCACCGGGGAGGTGGACCCGGACCCGGCGGCCGATCGTCACGCACATCTCCCGGTACTCGTCGGCCAGTCCGCAGGCCTCCGCGTCCCCGGAGGTCGCGAGCCAGGCCTCGTAGCGCTCCTCGAACTCGGCCAGGACGGCGAGCAGCAGCTCCTCGCGTCCCACACCGGTGACGCCCTCGGCCCGCAGCGAGGTGGCGGTCTCGACCGGCAGGCCGTCCCTCCCCTGGGACACGTTGAGCCCCATGCCCACGACCACTCCGACGGCGTCGGGAGAGGAGAAGTCGGCCTCGGCGAGGATCCCGGCGAGCTTGCCGTCGGCCTGCCCGGGTTCCGAGCGCAGCTCTCCCGGAACGAGGACGTCGTTGGGCCACTTCAGCGCGGCCTTGACCCCGGCCCTTCCGCGCACCGCGGCGACCGCGGCCACTCCCAGCATCGGGGAGACCCAGCCCAGCCGGTCCGTCGGCACCTTCGGTCGGACGAGGAGGGAGAAGGTGAGCGCGACCCGCGGCGGGGTGGTGAACCCGCGTCCGAGCCTGCCCCGACCGGCGGTCTGATGTTCGGTGGCCAGCACGGTGCCCTCCGGGGCGCCCTCCCTCGAGCGCTCCGCCAGGTCGCTGTTGGTGGACCCGGCCTCGGGCACCACGTCCACGCTCCGCCACAGTCCGCCCGGACGTACCACGGCCGCTTCGATCGCGGCGCGGTCCAGGGGAGGGATCATCGGAGTGTGTTCGCTGGTCATACCCCCATTACAGCAGCACATGGGGCGGTGGGAGAACCCGGGCGGCCGGGCCCGAGCGCGAAACGGCGAGGGGCCCGCGTACGGACGACGCGGGCCCCTCCGGGGAAGGCGGTGGATCAACCGGTGTTCTGAAGACCGGCGGCCACTCCGTTGACGGAGAGCAGGAGCAGACGCTCCAGGTGTCGCCCGTCCTCCTCCGACAGCGTGTCCGCCTCCTCGCCGCGCAGGGCCTCCAGGGCCCGGAGCTGGAGGTGGCTGAGCGCGTCCACGTACGGGTTGCGCAGGTCGACGGCCCGGGAGAGCACCGCGCGGTTCTCCAGCAGCCGTTCGTGCCCGGTCACCCGCAGGACGAGACGACGGGTCAGGTCGTACTCGTCGAGCACCTTCTCGGTCAGTTCGGGGCGGCCGCCCAGTGCCAGGTAGCGCTCGGCGATGGTCCGGTCGGTCTTGGCCAGGCTCATCTCCGCGTTGTCCAGCAACGAGGCGAACATCGGCCATTCCCGGTAGGCGGCCTGGAGCGCGGGCAGGTCCGCGACGGCGGCCAGGCCGGTGCCCAGACCGAACCAGCCGGGCAGGTTGACGCGGGTCTGCGTCCAGGCGAACACCCACGGGATGGCCCGGAGGTCGCCCAGGCCCCGGGCGGCCCCGCGCCTGGAGGGCCGCGACCCCAGCCGCAGCTCGCCCAGTTCCTCCAGAGGGCTGATCCGGGAGAACCACACCGCGAAGTCCTCGGTGCCGATCAGGTCGAGGTAGGTCTCCTGGGCGGCGCCGGCGATCGTGTCGGCGTAGGGGCGGAACCGTTCGGCGGCTGCGCGTTCGCGTTCCAGAACCTCGTCGGTGGAGGCCATGAGGACGGCGTGCCCGACCTGTTCGATGTGGCGCCGGGCGATGGCGGACTGGCCGTAGCGGGCGAAGATGACCTCGCCCTGCTCGGTGACCTTGAACCGTCCGTCGACCGATCCGGGCGCCTGGGCCAGCAGGGCCCGGCTGGCCGGGCCTCCGCCTCGGCCGAGGGAGCCGCCGCGGCCGTGGAAGAGGGTGAGTCGGACGTCGTGCTCCCGTGCCCACGCGGACAGCCGGGCCTGGGCGTCGTACAGGCGCAGGGTGGCGCTGACCGGCCCCACGTCCTTGGCGGAGTCGCTGTAGCCGAGCATGACCTCCAGTCGGCGGTCGTTGTCGTCCAGGCGGCGTCGCACCTGCGGAAGCTCCAGCATTCCGGCCAGGACCCGGGGCGAGGCCTCCAGGTCGGCGCCGGTCTCGAACAGCGGGATGACGTCCAGGACCGGGACCCGCTTGGGAGGCAGCGCGTAGGTGGCCAGCTTGTGCACGGCCTCGATGTCCTCGGCCGAGCGGGTGAAGCTGACGATGTACCGGTTGCAGGCCTCCACCCCGAAACGCTCCTGGATCCAGGAGACGGTGCGCAGGGTGGCGAGGACCTCCTCGGTGCGGTCGCTCAGGGGCCCGCCCGACTCCAGTTCGGCGAGCGCGGCGGCGTGCACCTCGCTGTGCTGTCGGATCTCCAGTTCGGCCAGGTGGAAGCCGAAGGTCTCGGCCTGCCAGATCAGGTGCTGGAGTTCGCCGTAGGCCTGGCGCGCGGCGCCCGCCGCGGCGAGGGAGTCCTGGACCAGGCGCAGGTCCGAGAGGAAGGCGTCGGCCCCCGGGTAGGCGAGGTCGGCGTCGCGTTCGCGGGTGGCGCTCAGCCGCGCGGTGGCCAACAACAGGAGTCGACGGTGCGGCTCGTTCGGGGAACGCTTGCCGATCTCGGCCATCAACGTCGGATAGGCGGCCTCGGCCTCGGTGAGGGTGTCGATCAGCGCGCGGCTCGCCGGGGTGAGGTTGGCGTAGACGGTGAGCGTGCGCCCCACCCGCCCACAGGCGTTCTCCAAGGCGCGCAGGACGTGCTCGGACTGGATGGTGACGGCCTCCCTGGTCACCTCGTGGGTGACGAAGGGGTTGCCGTCGCGGTCGCCGCCGATCCAGCTCCCGTAGCGGACGAAGGGCGTGGCGCGCGGAGGCCGCGTCCCGCTTCCCTCGGGGTCGATGGCCGTGTCCAGGGTCCGGTACACCTTCGGCAGCGTGGCGAAGATGGTCTCGTCGAAGGCGGAGAGCGCCGTGCGCACCTCGTCGAGCGGGTCGAGCTTGGTGTAGCGCAGCTGGGAGGTGCGCCAGAGCAGGTCGATCTCCTCGAGGAGACGACGGTGGGCCTCGGCGGCCGCGGCGCTGCCCTCGTGGGCGGCGTGCCAGGCGTCGAGTTGGGCGCTGATCCTCAGGATCGAGGTGGACACGGCGCGGCGTCGGGCCTCGGTGGGGTGGGCCGTGAGCACCGGGTGGAATTTCATGCCCGCGACGAGTTCGTTCAGCCGTTCCTCGCCGCCGTCCTCCTCGCGGATGGCGCGCACGGCGGCGGCCAGGGACTCCCGAGGCGGGTTGGCGGCGTCGTCGCGCTCGCGCAGGGCGCGCATGCGCTGGTGTTCCTCGGCCAGATTGGCGAGGTGGAAGTAGACCGTGAAGGCGCGCGCCACCTGCTTGGCCCGTTCCAGGGGCCAGGCGCCCACGAGGGCGGTGATCTCCTCGGTGGTGACGGCACCCTCCCGGGCACCGATCACCTTGTGCCGGAGTTCTTCGACATCGGCGAGCAGATCCTCGCCACCGCTTTCCGCGAGGATCGTTCCGAGCATCTCCCCGAGGAGTTTGACGTCATTCCTGAGTTGTTCGGGGACTTCCTGGCGGGCACTGTCGCGTTCTGCGCTAACCGCTGTCATGAGGGGGACGATACCGAGATCGCTTCGAGGCGGGAACGAGCGGGGGGCGTTTTCGGACGTTTTACCAAGGCGTTAATCATTGTTCCCTCCAAGGGGAAATTCACATTCGATCACGAATTCCCGTATGTTCCGGGCGCCTTTTTCGTCGACTCGGCCGGGAGGCGGCGAACCTCGCGAACCACCACGTAAGCGAGGGGCACTCGTGGGCCCGGGACCCCCTCGGAGCTAGGCTGGGTTGCTATGGCCACCGAAGCCCCAGAACCGCTGTCCGCGGCCGAGATCGACATCCACACGACCGCGGGCAAGCTCGCCGACCTGCGACGACGCAGGTACGAAGCCGTACACGCCGGCTCCGAGCGAGCCGTGGAGAAACAACACGCCAAGGGCAAGATGACCGCGCGGGAGAGGATCGACGCACTCGTCGACCCCGGCTCCTTCGTGGAGTTCGACGCCCTGGCCCGCCACCGTTCGACCAACTTCGGTCTGGACGCCAACCGCCCCTACGGCGACGGCGTCGTGACCGGCTATGGGACCGTCGACGGACGACCGATCGCCGTGTTCAGCCAGGACGTCACCGTCTTCGGCGGCTCCCTCGGCGAGGTCTACGGTGAGAAGATCTGTAAGGTCCTCGACCACGCCCTCACCAACGGGTGTCCCGTGGTGGGCATCAACGAGGGCGGCGGCGCGCGGATCCAGGAGGGCGTGGTCGCCCTCGGTCTGTACGCCGAGATCTTCAAGCGCAACACCCACGCCTCCGGGGTGATCCCCCAGATCTCCCTGATCATGGGCGCCACCGCGGGCGGGCACGTCTACTCTCCGGCCCTGACCGACTTCGTGGTCATGGTCGACGAGACCTCGCAGATGTTCATCACCGGACCCGACGTCATCAAGACCGTCACCGGCGAGGACGTCTCCATGGAGGAGCTGGGCGGCGCCGCCGCGCACTCCTCGAAGTCGGGGGTCGCCCATTACATGGGCTCCGACGAGCAGGACGCCATCGACTACGTCAAGAGTCTGCTGTCGCACCTGCCCGACAACAACCTGGAGGACGCCCCGAGGCTCGCCCCCGAGGACGACCCGGGCGAGGAGACCACCGCCGAGGACCTGGCGTTGGACACGTTCGTGCCGGATTCGGCCAACCAGCCGTACGACATGAAGCGGGTCATCGAGACGGTCCTGGACGACGGCGAATTCCTCGAGGTGCACGAACGCTTCGCCACCAACATCGTCGTGGGGTACGGGCGTGTGGACGGCCGTTCCGTCGGCATCGTCGCCAACCAGCCGATGAGCCTGGCGGGCTGTCTGGACATCGACGCCTCCGAGAAGGCCGCCCGTTTCGTCCGCACCTGCGACGCCTTCAACATCCCGGTGCTGACCTTCGTCGACGTCCCCGGCTTCCTGCCCGGTACCGACCAGGAGTGGGACGGCATCATCCGCCGCGGCGCCAAGCTGCTGTACGCCTACGCCGAGGCCACGGTCCCGCTGATCACCGTGATCACCCGCAAGGCGTTCGGCGGCGCCTACGACGTGATGGGCTCCAAGCATCTGGGCGCCGACATCAACCTGGCCTGGCCCACCGCGCAGATCGCGGTCATGGGCGCCCAGGGCGCGGTGAACATCCTGCACCGACGCACCCTGGCCGCGGCCGACGACGTCGAGGCCGAGCGCGCCCGTCTGGTCGGCGAGTACGAGGACACCCTGCTCAACCCCTATTCGGCGGCCGAGCGGGGCTACGTCGACGGCGTCATCCTGCCGTCGGAGACCCGGGTCCAGGTGGCCAAGGCGCTGCGGGCCCTGAACAACAAACGCGAGCAGCTGCCGCCCAAGAAGCACGGGAACATCCCGCTGTGAGCGCGCCGCAGAACCCGCCGCACCTGGTCGTGGTGCGCGGCGAACCCTCCCCCGAGGAGCTCGCCGCGCTCACGGCCGTACTCGCCGCCCGAGCGGCGGCCGCCCACGCCGTACCGACGTCGGAACCACGGCGGACCGTCTCCGGATGGCGCGACCGCTCACGCGGCATGCAGGCCCCGCCGCGTCCGGGCCCCGGGGCCTGGCGTATGAGCACGAGGTGACCCCTGACGTGCTCCTTCGTTCCCTAGACTCTTCGTCGAGCGGTCGGCGCGTGACCCGCTCCACGCTCCTGCTGGAGGTTTTCCCACCGTGCGTAAAGTTCTGATCGCCAACCGCGGCGAGATCGCCGTGCGCATCGCCCGCGCCTGCCGCGACGCCGGGCTGGCCAGTGTCGCCGTCTACGCCGAACCCGATCTGGACGCCCTGCACGTCAAGGTCGCCGACGAGGCCCACGCCCTGGGCGGCTCCACCCCCGCCGACTCCTACCTGGACATCGCCAAACTCCTGGCCGTCGCCGCCTCCTCCGGCGCCGACGCCGTCCACCCCGGCTACGGGTTCCTCGCCGAGAACGCCGACTTCGCCCGGGCCGTCATCGACGCCGGGCTGACCTGGATCGGTCCGCCCCCGTCCGCGATCACCGCTCTGGGCGACAAGGTCCAGGCCCGCCACATCGCGCAGAAGGTCGGTGCCCCGCTGGTCGCGGGCACCCCCGACCCGGTCGAGTCGGCCGAGGAGGTCGTGGCCTTCGCCGAAGAGCACGGTCTGCCGATCGCGATCAAGGCCGCCTTCGGCGGTGGCGGCCGCGGCCTGAAGGTCGCCCACACCCTGGACGAGGTCACCGACGCCTACGAGTCGGCCGTGCGCGAGGCCGTCACCGCGTTCGGTCGCGGCGAGTGCTTCGTGGAGCGCTACCTGGACCGGCCCCGGCACGTGGAGACCCAGTGCCTGGCCGACACCCACGGCAACGTCGTGGTCGTCTCCACCCGGGACTGCTCGCTCCAGCGCCGTCACCAGAAGCTGGTGGAGGAGGCCCCGGCCCCGTTCCTGTCCAGCGACCAGATGGAGCGCCTCTACAGCGCCTCCAAGGCCATCCTCGCCGAGGCGGGCTACGTGGGCGCGGGCACCTGCGAGTTCCTCGTCGGCACCGACGGCACCATCTCCTTCCTGGAGGTCAACACCCGTCTTCAGGTCGAGCACCCCGTGACCGAGGAGGTCGCCGGGATCGACCTGGTCCGTGAGATGTTCCGGATCGCCGACGGCGAGGAGTTGGGCTACGGAGACCCCGAGGTCCGCGGCCACTCCTTCGAGTTCCGGATCAACGCCGAGGACCCGGGGCGGGGTTTCATGCCGGCCCCGGGCACCATCACCACCTTCGATCTGCCCGGCGGGCCCGGTGTGCGGGTGGACACCGGCTGCGAATCCGGGTTCACCGTGCCGCAGGCCTTCGACTCGATGGTCGCCAAGCTGATCGTGACCGGCCGCACGCGCGAGGAGGCGCTGGCCCGTTCCCGGCGGGCGTTGGCCGAGTTCACCGTGGGCGGCATGCCCACGGTGATCCCCTTCCATCGGACCGTGGTCGAGGACCCCGCGTTCGCGCCCGCCGACCCGGATCAGGCGTTCGGCGTGTACACGCGTTGGATCGAGACCGAGTTCGACAACACGATCGCCCCCTGGGACGGCGCGCCGGGCGAGACCGAGGAGAGCGCCCGCGAGACCGTGACCGTCGAGGTGGGCGGTCGACGCGTCGAGGTCGTCCTGCCCGCCTCCCTGGGCGTGGCCGCGGCCCCGGCCGCCGGTAACGGCGGTGGGAAGAGGAAGCGTTCCTCCCGCAAGGGCGGGGCCGGTGCCGCCGTGAGCGGTGACGCGCTGGTCTCTCCGATGCAGGGCACCGTGGTCAAGGTCGTGGCCGAGGAGGGCGCGAGCGTGGCCGAGGGCGACACCGTCGTGGTGATCGAGGCGATGAAGATGGAACAGCCGCTGACCGCGCACCGGGCCGGAACGATCACCGGTCTGAAGGTCTCCCCCGGCGAGACCGTGAGCGGCGGCGCCGTGGTCTGCGACATCAAGGACGCCTGACCCGATTCCGTTCCGTCCGAAGGGGCGGCGCCGATCCTCGGCGCCGCCCCTTCGTCGTTCCTCGGTCCGTGAGGCGGGGAACAGGGTGATCCTCATCGCGTCCGAGGGTGGGAAGAGCCTGCGCAATAGGCGCTCCGAGCCGGCCCGGGAAGATAGCCGATCGGCTGTGTATGGAAAAGCCGGGCAAATCGGGTTATCGTCTTGCATCGTGACGAACATTTGGGGACTGACACGAAGGTGGCACATCGACCTGTGCCGCTTCGCCAGTCAAGCGTGTAGCTAGGTCCACGCGCCGCCCGTAACGGGCCGCGCGCCGCCACGCCCTGCCCTTGGTCCCCGCGTCACCCCTCTTTCCGGTGGCGCCGACTCATCTTTCCCCCAGCCGGAGAACCCTCGCGTTCCGCCGATCGTCGACGCGTGCCCGAACTCCGGCCCTCACACGCTTGGAGTCACTTTCGTGTCCGCACAGACCGCAGAGGTCAAGCCGAAACGGCGTATCCCACTGCCCTCCTTCGGCGTCCAGGTCGTCCTCGGTCTCTTCCTTGGACTCCTCCTGGGTTTCGTCGCCCTACAGATCGGTCCGGTCGGCGACGGTGAGCCGAACTGGCTGGCCGTCACCCTCCAGACCATCGGCAGCACCTTCGTCACCCTGCTGCGCGCGATCGTTCCGCCGCTGATCGTCCTGGCCGTCATCTCGTCCATCGCCAACCTGCGCAACGTCACCAACGCCGCGCGTCTGGCCTGGAAGACCCTGCTCTGGTTCGCCATCACCGCCCTGATCGCGGTGGGCATCGGCGTCGCCCTGGGTCTGGGCGTCCGTCCCGGGGTCAACAGCGCCGTGGACGCCGCGACCGTCGCCGAGCCCTCCAGCCACGGCTCCTGGCTGGCCTTCATCGAGAGCATCGTCCCGGCCAACTTCCTGGGCCTGGCCGCCGACACCTACGCGGGCGACGACGGCTCCCTGACCACCTCGCTCAGCTTCAACGCCCTCCAGCTGATCGTCATCGCGATCGTCCTGGGCATCGCCGCCGTCAAGGTCGGCAAGCCGGCCGAGCCGTTCATCAAGTTCACCGAGTCGACCCTTCAGGTCGTGCTCAAGGCCCTCTGGTGGGTCATCCGTCTGGCCCCGATCGGCACCGTGGGTCTGCTGGGCAACGCCGTCTACAGCTACGGCTGGGACACCATCGGCTCCCTCGGCAAGTTCACGCTCACGATCTACATCGGCCTGGCGCTGGTGCTGTTCGTCGTCTACCCGATCCTCTCCTTCGCCAACGGCCTGTCCCCGGCGAAGTACTTCTCCGGTGTGTGGCCCGCGCTCCAGCTCGGCTTCGTCTCCCGCTCGTCGATGGGCACGATGCCGGTCACCCAGCGGGTCACCGAGCAGAACCTGGGCGTGCCGCGCTACTACTCCGCGTTCGCGGTGCCCTTCGGCGCGACCACCAAGATGGACGGCTGCGCCGCGATCTACCCGGCGATCTCGGCGATCTTCGTCGCCCAGTTCTTCAACATCGACCTGTCGATCACCGACTACCTGCTGATCGTCTTCGTGTCGGTCATCGGTTCGGCCGCCACCGCGGGTACCACCGGCGCCATCGTCATGTTGACCCTGACCCTGTCCACGGTCGGTCTGCCCCTGGAGGGTGTGGGCCTGCTGCTGGCCGTCGACCCGATCCTGGACATGGGCCGTACCGCCGTGAACGTCGCCGGTCAGGCGCTGGTCCCGGCGATCGTCGCCAAGCGCGAGGGCATCCTCGACCTGGTCCGCTTCAACGCCCGTCGCGGCCCGAGCGGCTTCGTCCCGGTGGACGAGCCGGGCACCCTGAGCGCCGAGGAGGCGGCCGCCGAGGCCGCCACCGAGGACGCCGAGGAGAACGCCCCCGAGGGCGAACGCGTCACCGTGGGAACGGCCTCCAAGAGCTGACCGTTTCCTCGCCACCGATGAGGGCCCGCCGGGAGATCCCCCGGCGGGTCCTCGTCGTTCCGGAGGTGGGAGAGGTCGGCCACAAGGGGTTCCGTGTCCGGGCCGGCGGGAACTGTCCGGCCCTCCCGTTCGTCCTGTGGACAAGGGAGGCGAGAGGAACGACATGTTGCGCCGCTTGGTAACACCCACAGTGCTGACCGCCGGGCTCGTGATGGCGATGGGCGCCGTCGCGGCCCCCGCCGCAGCCGACACCGTCGAGGCACCCACCACGCAGGAGATCGTCGAGGAGCTGGAGAACGACGGGGTCTTCATCGACCCCTCCATCGACCAGATCTCCACCGCCGACGAGGGGGCTCTGGAGGCCGCGGCCTCGGGAGCCGACACCCCCGTCTACTACGTGATCCTGCCCGGGGAGGTCGCCACTTCCGAGGCCGGGATCAACACGCTCATGGCACCCGTCATGTCCGAGGTCGGCGACGGGGCCTACGGTGTCCTGGGTGGAAGCGACCACTTCTACGTCACCTCCCCCGACCTGGACGACACGGCGATCATCAGGGAGACCGCGCTCAACGAGGGCGGCAACCCGATCGACACCCTCGCCGCGCTGCCGCAGGCGGTCGAGACCACGCAGACCCAGAACGAGGCCCCCTCGGGCGGCGGCGGTTCGGGCCTGGTCCTGCTGGCGATCCTGGTGCTGATCGCGGCCGCGGGCGGCTGGTACGTCTACAACAGCCGCAAGAGGCGCGAGGCCGAGAAGGCCAAGCAGATGGAGGAGATCCGGCAGATGGCCACCGAGGACGTCGTGCGCCTCGGCGAGGACGTCGCCCGGCTGGAGATCGACCTGTCCAAGGTGGACGACGCGACCCGGAGCGACTACTCCCGGGCCATGGACTCCTACGACCAGGCCAAGTCGCTGCTGGACACCATCCGGGAGCCGGAAGAGGTCAAGCAGGTGACCAGCGCCCTGGAAGACGGTCGATACTACATGACCGCCACCCGGGCCCGGATGAACGGCGAGCCGGTGCCCGCGCGGCGCGGCCCCTGTTTCTTCAACCCGCAGCACGGCCCCTCGTCCGAGGACGTCACCTGGGCCCCGCCCGGCGGTTCTCCCCGATCGGTCACCGCGTGCGCGGTGTGCGCCCAGGCGGTGCGCACCGGCGGTCAGCCCGACGTGCGCATGGTCGAGGTCGACGGTGAGCGTCGTCCCTACTACGACGCCGGCCCCGCCTACTCCCCCTACGCGGGAGGCTACTTCGGCATGAACATGATGATGGGCATGTTCACCGGCATGATGATGGGCTCCATGATGGGGTCGATGATGGGTGCCGGGATGATGGGCGCCGGGGCCGAGGACGCCGGTGGTGACTTCGACGGCGGCGATTTCGACGGCGGAGGCGACTTCGGGGACTTCGGCGGCTTCGACTTCTAGGCCGTGTCCACGTGGAGGGCCTCGGGATCTCCCGGGGCCCTCTCCCGTGTCCGGGGTCGGCCCTCGCCGGAGGGCCCCGACAGGCGTGCGTCGACCCAGCGGAGCACGGCCTCGGCGGTCTCGGAGAGGGGCCGTCCCGTGGTCTCCAACAGGGACACGGGCGGATGGAGCCGGTCGGCCTCGGCCAGCAGCCAGTCCTGGTACTCCAGGGTCTCGATGATCCGCTCCTCGTCCCAGCCCCGCCAGGCCGGGCGGGCCCGCAGCCGTTCCGCGAGGACCTCCGGCTCGCAGGTGAGCGCCAGGTAGTGGACCCCGTCGAACAGGGCCCTCTCGGGCAGATGTTCCAATTCCGGAGGGACCACCGTCCCGCAGAGCACGACGGGACGCCCGCTCTGCTGCACCATGGCCGCGGTGCGCAACCACGTGGAGCGGAAGAGGCGGTGGTCGTCGGCCGGGTCGCGCAGACCGCCCACCCAGAGCAGGTCCTGTTCGAGCACGACGCACCGTTCCCGGAGCCCTTCCAGGAGGGCTCGCGCCACCGTGGACTTCCCGGTCCCACTGGGTCCGGTCACGCACAGCAGTGGCAGCCGCAGGAAGGGCCGGGTCAGTCCGCAGAAGGAGCAGCGCAGCAGCCGGGCCCCGGCCCCGGTGTCGGGTTCGGGGTCCCATTCTCCACAGTGCGCGCAGATCAGAGGGTGCACGATCGGATCAGTCGAAGAGTTGTTCCAGGAAGCCCTTGCGCCGACGGCGGTAGGGGCGGGGGGAATCGTCGTACCCGCGGTAGGGGCGGGGAGAGTCGCCGTACCCGCGGTAGCCGCGCGGGGAGTCCGGGTAGGGGCGGCGGCCGCCCTGAGGGGCGTAGGGGTCCGCGGGCGGGGGCATGTGGGGGTCGGTGGGCGCCATGCCGTAGTGGCGCTGTTCGGCGCTGACGATACGCTCCAGCTCGCCTCGGTCGAGGAAGATCCCCTGGCAGCCGTCGCAACGGTCGATGTGGACGCCCTGACGGTCGAAGGTACGCATCGGGCTCTGGCATTTCGGACAGATCACGACGAAAAAGTAAGACCTCGACCGTCAAGGCGGGGTAAGCGCCGGCCCGAAACCCGCCGTGTGCCCTGCACTGATCCACACGGCGGGTGGTTCCGGCACCCGTGACCGGGCTCCGTCTACTCCGGCGAGGCCAGCATGAGGGAACGGGCGGCCTCGGTGACGCTGCCCGACAGCGACGGGTACACCGAGAAGGTGTGCGCGAGGTCGTCGACGGTCAGTCGCTGCTGGACGGCGATCGAGACGCCGAGGATGAGTTCGCTGGCGCGCGGGCCGACGATGACGCCGCCCAGGACGATGCCGGTGTGCTGACGGCAGATGAGCTTGACGAAGCCGTCCCGGACCTCGTTCATCTTGGCGCGCGGGTTGGTGTTGAGCGGAAGGGTGACGACCCGACCGTCCACACGGCCGCTCCGGATGTCGTCCTCGCTGACGCCGACCGCGGCCAGTTCGGGGTGGGTGAACACCGTGGAGGCGACGGTGGAGAGCTGGAGCGGGGCCACGGCCTCGCCCAGGGCGTGCCACATCGCGATGCGGCCCTGCATGGCGGCCACGGAGGCGAGCATGTTCACGCCGGTGCAGTCGCCGGCGGCGTAGACGCCGGGGACGGTCGTCCGGGAGACCCGGTCGACCTCGACGAATCCCCCGTCTCCGAGGCGGACGCCGGCCTCTTCCAGACCCAGCCCGTCCGTGTTGGGGATCATGCCGACGGTCATCAGACAGTGGCTTCCGTCGACCGTGCGCCCGTCGGAGAGGGTGACGCGGACGCCGTCCTCGGTGCGCACGACCGACTCGGCGCGGGTCTGGCTGAGCACGGTCATGCCGCGGCGGGCGAAGACGTCCTCCAGCACCTCGGCCGCGTCGGAGTCCTGCGTGGGCATGACCAGTTTGCGGGAGGACACCAGGGTGACGTCCGAGCCCAGGGCCTGGTAGGCGCCGGCGAACTCGGCGCCGGTGACGCCCGAGCCGACCACGATGAGCCGCTCCGGGAGCTCCTCCAGGTCGTAGAGGTGGCGCCAGGTGAGGATGCGCTCTCCGTCGGGCTTGGCGGTGGGCAGCTCACGGGGGTGGGCGCCCGTGGCCAGGAGGACCACGTCGGCGTGGACACGGCGTTCACCGACGGCGACGATGTGCGGGTCGACCAGGCGGGCCTCGCCACTGACGACCTCGACGCCCTCCTTGATCAGACGGGCCCGGGTGTCGTCGGACTGGGCACGGGCCAGGCGTTTGATCCGACCGTTCACCTGGTGGATGTCGACCTCGACGGCCGGAACGCAGCCCTCGGCCTCGGCCTCGGGGATGTGGATGCCCAGTTCCGCGGACTCACGTACGTAGGTGGTCCGGGTGGAGGTGGCGATGAGGCTCTTGGAGGGAACGCAGTCGGTGAGGACGCAGGAACCGCCGATACCGTCGCGCTCCACCACCGTCACGTCCGCGCCGAGCTGTGCGGCGACCAGAGCCGCCTCATAGCCCCCGGGTCCGCCACCGATGATCACGACCTTCGTCACGCTGCTTCACTCCCTCTGCGGGGCGATGCGGCCCGCCCGTTCCCGGTCCGGGGTGACCGTGGGCATGGCTGGGCACCACCTGATTTTCTCGCTTACCTCCATTGTCGACCATCCCGACCATCGGAATCCGCAAGGCACCCCCGCCCGGAGAACGGATCGCCGGCAATGGGGAGGGAAGCACACAAGAGCGTTGCGTTGCGGAGTCATGTGATGACACAGAGGTAGCATCCGAATTGTGAGTGAATCAGAGCAGCCACCCCGAAGCACCCGTGAGGCCAGGACGCTGGCGGAGGAGGCGGCCAAGGAGCTGCTGACCCGCGCGGGCGCCGACAGTTTCGACGCCCTCGTGGTGCTCGGCTCCGGCTGGGAGGCCGCGGCGGACACCCTGGGCACGGACGACATCGAGTTCGACGCGGTCGACCTGCCCGGCTTCGTACAGCCCACGGCCGAAGGACACAGCGGTCGCATCCGCAGCATGTGGGTCGGCGACAAACGCGTGGTCGTCTTCATGGGCCGCGTGCACCTCTATGAGGGACACGGCCCCATGGCGGCCGTGCACGCCGTCCGCACCGGGATCGCCGCGGGCGCCCGCACAGCCGTGCTCACGGGCTCCGCGGGCTCTCTGCGCGCCGACTTCTCCCCCGGACAGCCGGTGCTGTTGCGCGACCACGTCAACCTCACCGCCGCCTCGCCCCTGGCGGGGGCCGACTTCGTGGATCTGAGCGAGGCCTACAGTCCGCGCCTACGGGAGATCACCCGGCAGGTGGACGGCGCGCTCGCCGAGGGTGTGTACGTGACGACCTCGGGCCCCCAGTTGCAGACCCCGGCCGAACTCCAGCTGCTCCGGCAGGCGGGGGCGGACGTGGTCGGTCGGTCGATCGCCCTGGAGACCATCGCCGCCGTGGAGATGGGGGCCGAGGTCCTGGGGTTGGCGATCGTGAGCAACGACGCGTTGGGGGCGATGATCGAGCCGTTCCGGAAGGAGCGGGCACTGGAGGTCGTCACTCGACGCTCCCGTGAGCTCGGAGAACTGATCCAACGGGTGCTCGGCGACGCCTGAGACCACGAGGACGTGACGAAGGCCCGGTGTCCACCGGGCCCTCACCTGTGTCGGAAGGATGGGGCACCCTCGACCGGAACGACGTGGCCGGTACCGGCGTGGCGAGCGTACATCCCGAGGCCTTGGGATGGACGGTACCGACCGTGGTTCCGATCGAGGGCGGTGCTTTCCCCGGTGCGCCCGTCACGCGGAATCCCCGCAGATCCCGTTGGACTCGCGACGTACGACACCTTTTCTTCCCGTTATTCGGTTGAACCGCGCGCGTGCC
Organism: Nocardiopsis alba DSM 43377; assembly: GCF_000341225.1. GTDB lineage: Bacteria > Actinomycetota > Actinomycetes > Streptosporangiales > Streptosporangiaceae > Nocardiopsis > Nocardiopsis alba. The sequence goes on along the minus strand of NZ_ANAC01000003.1, from coordinate 186,707 downwards.
TTCGAGAGGGATCCGGGTGGGTGGCCATCCGCGCGAAGCCCGCCCACCCGGAACACTCTCCCTTAGGCATGCCTAACCTAACCAGAAGCCCGGGGTGCGCGTCAACCCCGGCTCGGAAACGAGAAGGACCCGGTCGCCCGTGTTCACGGGGCCGGGTCCGAGAGGGGGGAGAACCCTCGAGGAGGAGGCTCAGGTCAGCAGCAGCACCGCGACGAGCTGCACCACGGCCGCCACGGAGACGACGATGACCTCCAACGGCACCATCGTCTGGGGCCGCTCCTCGGCACCCAGCGCGGCCGGACCCGCCTCGTCGATCTCCTTGATCGGACCGCTCAGCGGACGCGTCTTGTACCGCTCGGCGTCCCGCCTCAGCTCACGGGCGACCAGCTCCATCGGACGCATCGTGGTCGGATCGTCGTTGTCGTCGGGGTCCACGTATCCGGAGTCCCGACGCAGGTTCTCCCGGACCTTGGCCCGCTTGGTCTCCCTCAGCGGCCAGGAACGGAAGGTCCCCTGCGGGGTGTGCACCCGCACCACGTCCACCACGTCCACCCACACCACGGCGGCCCACGGCACGAAGGTCTCGCGCAGGGGGTTGACCATCCGGATGCCGCGCGGAGTGGAGATCACGCGGGGACGCAGCCAGGCCAGGTACACGGCGGCGACGCTCAGGACCAGCACCGACCCGGCGATCCAGGCGGTGCGATCCGTCCCGCGCAGCACCAGGTCCAGCAGCAACAGGACCGCGATGACGATCCACGCGACCGCCATCACCCGGGAGGAGGTCGAGGCGTGGGTGGTCCCCCGGGCGGACCCCCCTCTGTCATCGGCGGTCATCAGCTCGTCGCCCACTTCAGCTGCGCGAACCCGGGCTTGATGATCCCGTTGATCAGCGCGAGACGCTCGTCGAAGGGCAGGAAGGCCGACTTCATCGCGTTGACCGTGAACCACTGGAGGTCGTCCCAGTCGTAGCCGAAGGCCTCGCTCAACTTGGCGAACTCCTCGGACAGACTCACCCCGCTCTGAAGCCGGTTGTCGGTGTTGACCGTGACCCGGAAGCGCAGGTCGCGCAGGAGGGAGATCGGGTGCTCGGCGATGGACTCCGCGGCCCCGGTCTGCACGTTGGAGCTGGGGCACATCTCCAGGGGCACGCGCTTGTCGCGCACGTACTGGGCGAGACGGCCCAGCTCGGGCGCGCCGTTCCCGTCGGTGGTGATGTCGTCGATGATGCGCACACCGTGCCCCAGACGGTCGCAGCCGCACCACTGAAGGGCCTCCCAGATGGAGGGCAGACCGAACGCCTCACCGGCGTGGATGGTGAAGTGGAAGTTCTCCCGCCTCAGGTACTCGAAGGCGTCCAGGTGACGGGTGGGCGGGTTGCCCGCCTCGGCGCCCGCGATGTCGAAGCCGGACACCCCGGCGTCGCGGTAGCGCACCGCCAGCTCGGCGATCTCGGAGGAGCGCGCCGCGTGACGCATCGCCGTCACGAGCTGTCCGGTACGGATGCTCCGACCGGCGTCGGCGGCCCGCTTCTCCCCCAGCTCGAGCCCCTCCTGGACGGCCTCGACGACCTCCTCCAGGGTGAGTCCGCCCTCCAGGTGTTGCTCGGGCGCGTAACGCTGTTCGGCGTAGACCACACCGTCGGCGGCCAGGTCCTCCGCCGCCTCGGCGGCCACCCTGACCAGGGCCTCACGGGTCTGCATGACCGCCGTGGTGTGGGCGAAGGTCTCCAGGTAGCGCTCCAGGGAACCGGAGTCGGAGGCGTCCCGGAACCAACGACCCAGTTCCTCCGGGTCATAGGTGGGCAGGCCGGTGTAGCCCACCTCTCGGGCCAGTTCGACGACCGTGGACGGGCGGAGGCCGCCGTCGAGGTGGTCGTGGAGGAGCACCTTGGGCGCTCGCCGGATCTGTTCGACAGTGAGTGGCTGGTTCATCCACTCAGGATGCCATCGGCGCATGAGCGGCCCCGACACGGCGCAACGAGGGCACCGGGAAACCGATGGAGGCGCCTGTCGGGTCGTGGAGGGGGCCGGTCAGGCCATCGCCTCACGATCCGTGGTCTCCCCCTGGCGGGAGATGTCCCACAGGGCGGTCAGGGCGGTGGTCACCATGAAGCGGGCCCCCACGCCGATCGCCCTCTCGTCCACGTCGAAGGTGCCCCGGTGCAGGTCGAGCATGGGCCCGTCCCAGTCCGGGGAATGCGTGCCCAGCCGGGCCAACGCGCCGGGCGCGTGCTCCAGGTACCAGGCGAAGTCCTCACCGCCCAGGCTCTGCGGGGTGGGCGAGACCGCGTCGGCGCCCAGGGCGAGGGTGACCGCGTCGCGCATGATGTCGACGCTGGTCGCCTCGTTGATGGTCGGGGGAACGCCACGACGGTAGGTCACCTCGGCCTCGGCTCCGTAGGCTCCGACGACCGACTCCACCATCCCCTTGAGGATGTCGGGGGCCCGGTGCCAGGCCTCGTCGTCCAGGCAGCGCACGGTGCCCTCGGCCACCGCGTCGTCGGGGATGACGTTGGGGGCCGAACCGGCGCTGATCCTCCCCCAGACCAGGCTGAAGCCGGCCCTGGGGTCGACCCGGCGGGAGAGCGCGGCGGGCAGTTCGGTCACGATCTTGCCCAGCGCGTAGACCAGGTCGGAGGTCAGGTGGGGGCGGGCCGTGTGCCCGCCGGGCCCGGACAGACGGACCATGATCTGGTCGCAGGCGGCGGTGATCCCACCGGTGCGCAGCCCCACCCTGCCGACCATCAGTCGGGGATCGCAGTGCAGTGCGAAGACGCGTTCCACGTCCTCCATGCCGCCGGCGTTGATCACCTCCACCGCGCCGCCCGGAAGCTCCTCGGCCGGCTGGAACAGCAGCCGGACCCGGCCGGGGAGCGCACCCTCACGGGCCTGCCGGGCGAGGAACATCCCCGTCGCCAGCAGGACCGTGGTGTGCACGTCGTGTCCGCAGGCGTGCGCCGCGCCCGGGACGGTCGAACGGTAGGGGACGTCCTTCTCGTCGGTGAGGGGGAGCGCGTCGATGTCGGCGCGCAGGGCGACCAGGGGACCCGGACCCTCACCCACGTCACAGATCAGACCCGTGCCCTGGGGGAGCACCCGGGGTTCGAGTCCGACCGCGCGCAGACGCTCGGCCAGCCGGCCGGTGGTGCGGTGCTCGGCGAAGGCGAGCTCCGGGTGCATGTGCAGGTCCCGGCGGAAGCCCGTGAGCTCCCGTTCATGCCGCGCCAGAAAAGCGGTCAACTGTTCCGGCAGGTCATGTCCCCGCATTGGAGGGTCCCCTCTATAAACTTCGCGTCGTTATCGCACACCGGCTCCGTCGCCGACGCCGACCGTGGCGCGGGTGAGGTCCCCGACGAACTCGGCGGAGAGCATGTCCACGACGTCCTGGAGCGAGCCTCCCTGGGCCACGACCGCCCGTTGGCGTTCGTAGGAGGCGCCCTTGTCCAGGATCTCGGAGATCAGGTCCAGGTCCTCCGCGCAGCCCAGGCGGGCGGCGACCGGTGTCAGCTCGCGGACCAACTCGTAGAGATCGTCACGGATCGGAACGGTGGTGCCGTGCGAATCCGTGATGACACGAGCGTCGAGTCCGTAGCGGGTGGCCCGCCACTTGTTGTCCTTCACCACCCAGGACGGCGGGCTGGGCAAGCTGTACCCGCGGTCGAGCTGGTGATCGAACAGCTCCACCAGGCTCTGGGAGAGAGCGGCGGCCATTCCCACCTCGCGCAAGGTGGGAATCCCGTCGAACATCCGGATCTCGATGGTGCCGAAATCAGGGTGCGGACGGACGTCCCACCACACTTCCTTGATAGAGGCGATGGTACCCGCCTTCAGAAGGGTTTCGAGGTATTCCTCGAAAGCGGGCCACCCGGACAGGTTCGGAGGTGGGCCGGAGGTGGGGAGGGCACCGAAGACAATGGATCGCGCGGAGGCGAGACCGGTGTCATGACCGCTCCAAAAAGGGGACGAAGCACTCAAAGCAAGAAAATGAGGTATATACTTCGCGAGCGCGTTCACGATCGGAATGGCCTTCTCCCGATCCCGCACTCCGACGTGGACGTGGACCCCGCAGGTCAGGATTCGCCGGGCGAGCCACTGCATCTGCTCGACCAGTTCCCCGTAGCGCTCGCCGGGGCTGAGGGTCTGATCCCGCCAGTGATCGATCGGATGGGTCCCCGTGCAGGTCAGGACGGTTCCCCGAGGTTCGAGCACCTCCCGCATCCGAGTGACGCTGCGTTCGAGATCGCGCTTGGCCTCGTCCACCGTCTCGCAGATCCCCGTCACCACCTCGACCTGGGACTGCATCAGTTCGTGGCGCAGCGGGGGGACCGCCGCGTCGCCACTCAGGTCCGGGAGATCCGCGAGGAGTTGTGCCGCCTCCTGCCGCAGGTGACGGCTGTTCCGATCGACGAGTTGGAGTTCCCACTCGACTCCTAACGTCGCGCGCTCGGACGACTTGAATGCGATTCCCATCTGCCCTCCGCAAGGTGTGGACGACCGTTCGGTCGGCGCAGCACGGCAAGCCCCGGAGAACCGGTCAACCGGGACAGGAGAGGACTACCCGCCGTACACGTCGCGCATACGGAGGAGACACCCAATAAACGAAGGAATTGCCCCTCCGGCAATTTCCCCTAATCCCGCCGGAAGGCCTCGCGACCGAGTGCGGAAGCGGCACCCAGGGCAGCGATCACCGCCGCCACCAGCGACAACAACAGGGCGAGGGTCTTCTGGGCCCATCGTCGTTCGGCCAGGTCCCGCTCCGAAGGCCGTAGCACCGTGATCGGACGCCGCCAGTCCACCCCGCTCTCCTCCGGCAACGGCAGCGAACCCGTGTAGGGCGGCGGAAGCGTCAGGCCCGTCGCCGTCCAGGCGGCGCTGAACATGACCACGCGCATCACCAGGTTGATCCAGACCAACAGCCCGACCAGGACCGCGAAGGAGGCGTAGATCGGGTTGCCCAGCGTGCTCGCCAGCAACGTCGTCGCCAGGTTCTTGAGCACCTCGAACGCGACCGCGCCCAACAGCGCGCCCCGCCACATCACCGGCGTCGGCCTCCCCTCCCCCGAGAGCAGGGAGAAGATCAGCACGAACAGGCACATGTTCACACCGATCGCGATGACCAGGCCCAGAGCGCGCAACGCCAGGCCGGCCGGCAGGGAGCCGTCCAACCCGACCAGTGAGAGCACGAACATCGTGGAGCTCTGCGCGAAACCGGTGAAGGCCACCGTGAACACCAGCGCCGCCCCGAGCCCCAACATGACCACCAGGTCGAGCAGCTTGCGCACCAGGAAGTTCGGCCCCTGGCCGGGCTTCCTCAACCAGATCGTGTGCAGGGCCTCCCGCAGCGACCAGATCGAGTTCAGACCCGCGTAGAGGAGACCCAGGGCGCCGATCACCCCGGCGCCCACACGCGCCTCGGCGATCTGGTCCATCGGCAACTGTTGCGACAGCCCGGGGAGGACGTCGTCCAGCGCCTTCTCCAGGTACGTGGAGAGCTCCACCTGGAGCGACGCCAGATAGCCGACCACGGCGAAGGCCAACGCCAACAGGGGAAAGAAGGACAGGAACGCGAAATAGGTGACCGCCCCCGCCAACTGGCTGCCGCCCCGGTCGGAATAGCGACCGTACGCCCGCACCAGGTGATCCGCCCACGCGTGGCGCCGCCGCAGCTCCCAGTGACCGTCCATCACCAGGTGCCGGTAGCGCGCGGCCGTCCCCTTGGCCCGCTCCAGGATCGTGGGCATGTTCCTCCAGGCTGTGTTGGTTCGGCTCCCCGACCTCCCACGCCCCCGCGGCGAGGTGGGAGGCCGTGTACCGGTGGAGGCGCCGGAAGCCACAGTTCGGGATCAACCTAGACCCGTCGGTGCGCTCCGGAGAAAACCCCACGCCCGGACACTCCCGAACCCACGGCAGACTGAAGAGTGGCGAGAGACCGACGGCGGAGGGCTGAACATGGGCGTCACCGGGGCACGGCTGCGGGCGGTGCTGGGGGCGGGACACGCGCGCCCCGTGGGGGTGTGGCCGGAGGCCTCCCCCGGTCCCTCCGCCCTGACCGCGGGGTTCACCCGCTGGTTCGGTACGCCCCCTTCCGGTCTGTGGCACGCTCCCGGGCGTCTGGCGCTGATGGGCGAGCACACGGCCGCCTCCGAGGGGCCCGCCCTGTACGTCTGTCTTCCGTGGGGCGTGACGGCCGCCGTCGGCACCGCCGAGGACCCCGGGGTCCGGGTGGCGACGGTCAACGGCCCGCTGAGCGAGCGGCACCGGGCCGTACGCGAGGTGGCGTCGGTGGTGGCGTCCGCGCGCGACGCGGGCCTGCTGAAGGCCGATCACGGCGTGCGGGTGGTCCTCGGCTCCGACCTGCCCGAACACTCCTCCCTCGGCCACTCCGTCGCGGTGGGCGCCGCCGTGGCCCTGGCCCTGTCCGACCTGGCCGGGACCACACCGCCCGACGGGCTTCCCGTGGCGTTGAAGGTCGGCCTGGAGGCCCGCTCCGGCCATCTGGTGCGGGTGAACCGGCGGGGTGGCCGCACCGCGCTGTTCCCCTTCGATCTGGAGGGCTCCGACCTGCGGCTGGTGGTGGTGGACACCGGCGCGCTCCCCCGGCGGGACCTCCGACCGATCCGGGCCGCCGAACTGGCCCGCGCCCAGGAGGCGTTGGGCCCGCTGCGCGCCGTTCAGGACCTCCCCGCCGCGCTGCGCCGGATCCAGAACCCGGCCCTGCGCGACCGTGTGGAGTTCGCGGTCACCGAGACCCATCGGCTCAACGCCGCGGTCGGCCTGCTGCGCGAGGGACGGTTCGGGGAGGTCGGACCGATCCTGTCCGCCTCGCACCTGTCCCTGCGCCGGTTCGACCTGCCGCTGCCGGCGGTGGAGACCGCGGTGGAGTCGGCCGCGCGTTCGGGCGCGCGCGGCGCCCGAATGTCGGGTTGGGCCGGAACCTCCTACGCCCTGGTGCCGTCCGAACGGGTGGAGAACGTCGTCTCGGGTATCCGTGAGGCCTTCCGCGTCCGGGGTCGCCCCGAACCGCGGGTACGGGTCGCACTGCCTTCCGAGGGCGCTCGCAGAGTGGACTGATCCCCCGACCCTCCCGGGTCCCGGTTCGCTCGCCGACGGCCGCCGGCGGCGAACGATTCGAACCGGACTACCCTGTCAGCGATCACAAGGGACAAAGGACACACCGAGCGGCATACGGCGCCGAGCAGATAGGCGAAGACCCATGGCTGACCGACGACACCGGGACGATCCCGGCTCGACCGGCGAGCACGACAGAGGCGGCGTGTTCCGGCGCGCCGGCGACCCGGGAAAGCCGGACGAGTTCGAGAGGCTCTACCGCTCCCGTGAGTCCGAGCAGCGCGTGGTGGGAGAGACCCGCCGCCTCCCCCCGGCGGACCGGGTCCCCCCGCACCGGCCGCCCCGGCGTCGTACCCACGCCGAGGGACGCGAGTACGACGGGCGCGGGATCAAGCGCAGGGCCAGGGAGCAGCGCAAACGACGGTTCCGCACCACCGCGATCATCCTGTTGGTGGTGCTCTTGGTCGCGCCGACCTCGTTCTACCTGTGGGCGAACTCCCGTCTGGAGCGCGTGGACGCGCTCCAGGACTACGACGGCCGTCCCGACCGGGCCCGCGGCACCACCTACATGATCGTGGGCTCCGACAGTCGTGACGGGCTGGACGACGACCAGATCCGTGAGCTGTCCACCGGTCGCGCCGAGGGACGTCGCACCGACACGATCATGGTCCTGTACATGCCCCGCGACGGTGACCCCACCATCGTCAGCGTGCCGCGCGACTCCTACGTGCCGATGCCCATCCCCGGGTACGCCGACAACAAGATCAACACGGCCTTCGCGGACTCGGTGTGCGGCACCGACGAGGAGGGCGAGGAGATCTGTGGCGGCCCCGCTCCCCTGGTGGAGGCGTTCGAGCGCGCCTCGGGCGTGCGGATCGACCACTACGTGGAGATCGGCATGGGCGGCTTCGTCGACCTGGTCGACGCGGTCGGCGGCGTGGAGATGTGCCCCGAGGAGCCCATGGAGGACCCCAAGGCCGGTCTCGACATCGAGGCGGGCTGTCAGGAGATGGACGGCGGCACCGCTCTGGGCTACGTCCGTACACGAGCCACCCCCCGGGCCGACCTGGACCGGATCCAGCGTCAGCGCGAGTTCTTCTCGGCGCTGATCCAGAAGGCCAGTGCCCCCTCCACCATGTTCAACCCCTTCCGCGCGGTGCCGCTGGTGACGGCGGGCACCGACACCTTCATGGTCGACGAGGGCGACAAGCTGCGGCATCTGGCGAGCATGCTGATGGCGATGCGCGGCGGCACGCAGACGACCGCGGTTCCGGTCGGCGAGACCCCCACCCTGGACGGCGTGGGCTCGGTCGTGCTGTGGGACCAGGCCAGGTCGGAGATGATGTTCGACGCGATGCGCGAGGGCGAGCCCATCCCCGAGGAGGCCATGCAGGATTGATCCCCCTCCGGGCGGGCGGAGGTCCGCCCGGAAAGGACGAAGGGCCCGTCACCTCGGTGACGGGCCCTTCTTCATGACGTTCCGTACTGTGCGCGCCTACCCCCCAGCGGGCGCACGGCCGGCACGTCGGTCATGGTGGCTCAGGGGCCGCGAGGCCGCCCTGGCCTGCCGGTTCTCACCGGCGTGCCTCCACAATAAGTCAAAGTTCATGAAAGGCGCGAATCGGATCCACGTGTCCTACGTCGCATTGGCACCATGAGTCCCACGCCGACACCGTCATCCTCCCACCTCGAGGACCTCCGTGTCGCCCGAACACGGGAAACACGCCGAGGAAGTCCGCCACTTCCGCGGTCGCGAACCCCCGCGAACACGGCGTTCCGCGCGTCTCACCCGCTGAGATCCGGGAACGACGACGCCCGGGCGCCCCCTCACGGGGACACCCGGGCGTGACCGGTGTCTCACTCGGGTCGTCGGCTCACGACGACCGTGGTGGGACCTAGGCGAGACGCTTGCTCAGGTTCTCGTCCAGAGCGGCGAGGAACTGCTCGGTGGTCAGCCACTCCTGCTCGGAGCCGACCAGCAGCGCCAGGTCCTTGGTCATCTGGCCGCCCTCGACGGTCTTGATGACGACGTCCTCGAGGGTGTTCGCGAACTCGATCACCTTCGGGGTGTTGTCCAGCTTGCCCCGGTGCTCCAGACCGCGGGTCCACGCGAAGATGGAGGCGATCGGGTTGGTCGAGGTGGGCTTGCCCTGCTGGTGCTGGCGGTAGTGACGGGTCACGGTGCCGTGGGCGGCCTCGGCCTCGACGGTGCGGCCGTCGGCGGTGCGCAGCACGGAGGTCATCAGGCCCAGGGAGCCGAAGCCCTGCGCGACGGTGTCGGACTGGACGTCACCGTCGTAGTTCTTGCAGGCCCAGACGTAGCCGCCCTCCCACTTGAGCGCGGCGGCGACCATGTCGTCGATGAGACGGTGCTCGTAAGTGAGGCCCGCGGCGGCGAACTTCTCCTTGAACTCGGCCTCGAAGATCTCCTCGAACACGTCCTTGAACATGCCGTCGTAGGCCTTGAGGATGGTGTTCTTGGTCGACATGTAGACCGGGTAGTTCCGGTCCAGGCCGTAGTTGAGGCTGGCCCGGGCGAAGTCCTCGATGGACTTGCGGTAGTTGTACATGCCCATGGCGACGCCGCCCGCCTCGGGGAACTCGGCGACGTCGAACTCGACCGGCTGGCTGCCGTCGGCCGGGGTGTAGGTCATGGTGACCGTGCCGGGGCCGGGGACCTTGAAGTCGGTGGCCTTGTACTGGTCGCCGTGGGCGTGACGGCCGATGATGACCGGCTTGGTCCAGCCCGGCACCAGCCGCGGCACGTTCTCACAGATGATGGGCTCGCGGAAGACGACGCCACCGAGGATGTTGCGGATGGTGCCGTTGGGCGACCGCCACATCTTCTTGAGGCCGAACTCCTCGACCCGGGCCTCGTCCGGCGTGATGGTGGCGCACTTGACGCCGACGCCGTGCTCCTTGATGGCGTTGGCCGCGTCGACGGTGATCTGGTCGTCGGTGCGGTCGCGCTCCTCGATGCCCAGGTCGTAGTACTTCAGGTCGACGTCGAGGTAGGGCAGGATCAGACGGTCCTTGATGAAGGACCAGATGATCCGGGTCATCTCGTCGCCGTCGAGCTCGACTACGGGGTTTTCGACCTTGATCTTGGCCATGGCTGTGCGGCTGTCCCTTCAGTCTTCGCCGCCTCGTGCGGCGGAGCGGCGGCGCCGGTTCGTGACCGGTGCCGCTCCGCGCGCGGCGATCCCTGATCCCGCCCGGTGTCCGTGTCATCCGGGGAGGCGGCGCTTATCGGTGTCGCGGTATCTCGACATCAAGCTTATTAGACGCTCATGAGGAGAGTTGCGGCGCCACCCATGCCAGGACGATCAGAAGGACCGCGAGGGTCACCAGTGTGAGCAGATCGACCCATCGGCGCCGCACCGCCAGCAGTCCGATCCAGTCCTTGGGCAGCACCAGACGGAAGGTCGCGGCGAGCAGCAGCGCCCCCGCGATGATCGCCGGTCCCCGTTTGAAGTAGGCGGCGGCCACGACCACGATCCCCGCCGCCAGGGTGGACAGCACCAGCGCGTAGGGGACCTGGGAGAGCCAGTACGGCACCGCCCTCCGGACCGGGGCCTTCCTCTCGCCCGCGCCGTCGTCGGGGATGTTCCCGTCCGACCCCGCCACCTCAGCCTGCTCCGCGTCGTTCACCGCGTCCCGACCTGTTCGCTTCCGAGTTGCCTGGCCGCCTCGCGGCTCGTTCTCACGGTCTCTCCCGGGCCGCCGGCCCGGATCGGCCATCCTTCGTCCGGGACTCTGTCCGAAACCGAACGGCGCTCGACCACGGCTCACGTTCGGGAGGCTCCGGCCGATCCCCTCTGAGATCGCGTTCCGCCCTGGGAGGGACCGCGCCCATTGTAGTGTCCGGCCCCGGTGACACCTCAGGTCTCACCGAAACGGACCCACTTCCCTAGTGAGGCTCCGGCGACCGTTTCCCGCTTCCGGTTCGGCCACAAGACCGTAATCCCGGGCCTTATCCCCCTAACTGCGGGGTAAGCGCGTAGAACACGTACCAGCCGGGTAACCCAGCTGGAGATTGAGTGCACCGGTGAGCGAGGACCTACCCCCATGAAGCCCACGCGTCGTATCGATCGGACCGCCACCCCACGTCAACCCGCCCTCCCCCACCGCCGCTCCTACCCGCACCGACCGCACACCGGCGGTTCGGGGGGATCCGCCGTGGAGGGCCCCTACCTTCGTGTCGAGGAGACCGGAGAGGTCCGCCCCCTCGCGGACGAGGTCACCACCGTCGGCCGCGGCGAGGGGACCGACATCCGCCTGGACGACCAGAGCGTCTCCCAGCTGCACGCCGAACTGATCCGCCGCGGACCCTACGTCTACGTGGTGGACCTGGGTCTGTCGCGTAACGGCACTCGTGTCAACGGCCGTCCGATCGCCCGGCGGGTCCTGGAGGAGGGCGACGTCGTCAGCTTCGGCACCGCCCGTTGTCGGATCGGCGGGCTTCCCAAGGAACAGTTGAGCCCCGACAAGGTGCTGCGTCGCGGTGCCACCCCCGAGCTGACCCGACGCGAGCTGGACGTGCTCACCGCCCTGTGCCGCCCGGCCCTGTCCGAGGAGGCCTTCGTCGCCCCCGCCACCGCCCGCGACATCGCCGAGGCCCTGGTGGTCACCGAGGCGGCCGTCAAACAGCATCTCCTGCGGCTCTACCAGAAGTTCCGCATCCCGGAGGGGCAGAACCGGCGTACCCGTCTGGCCAACGAGGTGGTCGCCCTGGGGTTGGTCCGGCCGATGCCGGTGGGAGACCACTCGCGTCGCGCCGTCTGAGCCCGTGCCCGGCACACCGAAGGGGCGGTCCCGTACGGAACCGCCCCTCGCCGTGGACCGGTGCGCTCAGGACCGGGCCGCGGCCTGACGCTCGGCGGCCTCGACCACGTTGACCAGCAGCATCGCCCGGGTCATCGGGCCCACTCCCCCGGGGTTGGGGGAAAGGTGCCCGGCGACGCCCTCCACGCCCGGGGCCACGTCTCCGACGAGACCGGCCTCGGTGCGCGAGACGCCCACGTCCAGCACGGCCGCCCCCGGCTTGACCATGTCGGGGGTGATCAGCCCGGGCACCCCGGCTCCGGCGACGATGACGTCGGCCTTACGGGTGTGCTCGGCCAGGTCACGGGTGCCGGTGTGGCACAGGGTGACGGTGGCGTTCTCCGAACGGCGGGTGAGCAGCAGCCCCAGGGGGCGGCCCACGGTGACGCCGCGTCCGACCACGACGACCTCCGCGCCCTTGAGCGGCACGTCGTAGCGGCGGAGCAGCTCCACGATGCCGCGCGGTGTGCAGGGCAGCGGGGCCTCCTCCATGAGGACGAGCCTGCCCAGGTTGACCGGCTGGAGACCGTCGGCGTCCTTGACCGGGTCGATCAGGTCCAGCACGCGCCCCTCGTCCAGCCCCTTGGGCAGGGGGAGCTGCACGATGTAACCCGTGCACGCCGGGTCCTCGTTGAGCTCGTGGACGGCCCGCTCCACGTCCGCCTGGGTGGCGTCCGCGGGCAGGTCGCGACGGATACTGGCGATGCCCACCTGGGCGCAGTCCCGGTGCTTGCCGCGCACGTAGGAGTGGCTGCCGGGGTCGTCCCCCACCAGTACGGTCCCCAGCCCGGGGGTGATCCCCTGGGCGTGCAACCGCGCCACCCGCCCGGCCAGATCCTCCTTGATGGCCTTGGCGACGGCCTTTCCGTCCAGAACGATCGCGCTCATGCGTTGCTCCTGCTCGGTTAGTGGAAGAAGTGGCGGGTGCCGGTGAGGTACATCGTGACCCCGGCGGCCTCGGCGGCGGCGATCACCTCGGCGTCGCGGACCGAACCACCCGGCTGGACGACGGCGCGGACGCCGGCCTCGGTGAGGATCTCCAGACCGTCCGGGAAGGGGAAGAAGGCGTCGCTGGCGGCCACGGCGCCCTTGACCCGGTCTCCCGCGCGGGAGACCGCGAGCCGGGCCGAGTCGACCCGGTTGACCTGGCCCATGCCGACACCGACGGTGGCGCCGTCGGCGGCGAGCAGGATCGCGTTGGACTTGACCGCGCGCACGGCGGTCCAGGCGAAGGCCAGGTCGGCGAGCGTGGCCTCGTCGGCGGGGGTGCCGGTGGCCAGGGTCCAGGTGGCGGGGTCGTCGCCCTCGGCGTCGACGACGTCGGTGTCCTGGACCAGCAGACCGCCACTGACCTGACGGAACTCGCGGCGCGGCCCCTTGGCCGGGTCGGCGACCACCAGCAGGCGGATGTTCTTCTTCGCCGACAGGGTCCGGACCGCCTCGTCCGAGAAGCCCGGGGCGACGACGACCTCGGTGAAGATCTCGGCGATCTGCGCGGCCACCTCGGCGTCGACCTCGCGGTTGGCGGCGATCACCCCGCCGAACGCGGAGACCGGGTCGCCCGCGTGCGCCTTGCGGTGGGCCTCGGCGAGGTCGGTGCCCACGGCGATACCGCACGGGTTGGCGTGCTTGATGATGGCCACGCACGGCTCGTCGAAGTCGTAGGCGGCGCGCAGGGCGGCGTCGGCGTCGACGTAGTTGTTGTACGACATGGCCTTGCCGTGCAGCTGCTCGGCGCCGGCGAGACCGCCGGAGGCGCCGACCTCGGTGTAGAGGGCGGCCTTCTGGTGCGGGTTCTCGCCGTAGCGCAGACCGCTCTCACGGGTGTACACCGAGGCGCGGAAGGCGGGCAGGCCGCCCTCGTCCGTCTCCGTGTCGGGGGCGTAGGCGGTCGCGAACCACTCGGCGACCGCCGCGTCGTAGGCGGCGGTGTGCTGGAAGGCCAGCCCGGCCAGGGCCTTGCGCCGGTCCAGGGTGAAGCCGCCGGCCCGGACCGCCTCCAGCACGGAGTCGTAGGCGGCGGGGTCGACCACGATCGCGACGCTGCCGTGGTTCTTGGCGGAGGCGCGCACCATGGCCGGACCGCCGATGTCGATCTTCTCGATGCAGTCGGCCTCGGAGGCACCCGAGGCGACGGTGTCGGAGAAGGGGTAGAGGTTGACCACGACCAGATCGAAGGGGGCGATGCCCAACTCGTCGATCTTGGCGACGTGGTCGGGGTTGTTCCGGTCGGCGAGCAGGCCCGCGTGCACGGAGGGGTGGAGGGTCTTGACCCGGCCCTCCATGATCTCGGGGAAGCCCGTGACGTCCTCGACCGGGGTGACGGGCACGCCCGCCGCGGTGAGGGTGGCGGCGGTGGAGCCGGTGGAGACGATCTCCACCCCGGCCTCGGCCAGACCCGCGCCCAGGTCGGTCAGACCGGTCTTGTCGTACACACTGATCAACGCACGCCTGATGGCCTGCTGGGTCACCGGTTCTCCTTCGTGTCGGTGCGGCCGAACCGCACGTGCCTGCCGTCGACGGTCCAGCCTTCACGGGCGAGCCGGCCGACCGTGTCGACCAGCATCCGCCGTTCCACGACCTTGATCCGTTCGTGGAGGCCGGACTCGTCGTCTCCGTCCTCGACGGGCACCGCGACCTGGTCGATGATCGGCCCGGAATCGACGCCCTCGTCGAGGAAGTGGATGGTGGTGCCGGTGATGCGGACACCGTGGGCGAGCGCGTCGCGTACCGCGTGCGCGCCGGGGAAGGAGGGGAGCAGGGCCGGGTGGATGTTGACCGCCTGGTGCCGGCCGACGACGGCGGGCCCCAGGATGCGCATGAAGCCGGCGGAGACGACCAGATCGGGTGTGTACTCGGCGATCCGGTCGGACATGGCCGTATCCCATTCGGCACGGTCGGCGTAGGCGCGGAAGGGGACCACGAAGGTGGGCACCCCCGCCTCCCGGGCGACCTCGATACCGCGTGTTCCCTCGCGATCCGTACCGACTGCGACGATCTCGACCCCGTAGTCGGGGTCCTTCGCGGCCTCCATCAGAGCGGCCATGTTGCTGCCCGCCCCGGATATGAGAACCACCACTCGCGCGGACAAAGCGTGCTTCTCCCTCACGTGTAGAAGAACGATGCGGAGAGGCCCGAGGCCCTCCGCTCCCGGGGGCGCCGGGGGACGGCGCGGCATCCGGAATGCGCGTACGTCCGGCGCACACGCCGGACCTGGGCCTACTCGGCCCGTCCGCGTTCCCACCCTATCGGTCCGGGTAGCGTCTACCCCACGCGGACCTCAGTTCCATTCGCGTCCAAGACGACCCCGCGCCGCTCCGGCGCCGCGGACCACGGCGCCCCGCCCCGCACGGTGCCATCGAAGGAGTGAACCTGTGACCGACCACAGCCCGGAGTCCCGGACCGACGGCCAGCCACCGAAGGTGGAGCGAGGCGGCTTCTGGGGGCTGTTCCTCGGGTTGGCGGGTTTTCTGTTCCCGCCCTACAGCGGAGTCCTGTCCGCCTTCGGCCTGGTGCAGGGGCTACGCGCCCGCCGAGCGGCCAGAGCCCACGGCTCCGAGGCCCCCGGCGCCCTGGCGAGTATGGCCGTGGGCATGGTGGGCGTGGTCCTCTCCGCGTCGATGATCGCCGTGCTGTTCGTCTACAACGGGCCGGCCACCGAGTACCGGGACTGTTCGGCACGGGCCCAGACGGTCTCCAGCCAGAAGGAGTGCGACCAGGCCTGGAAGTCCGAGACCGGGCTGCCCACGGCGATCGCCGGAGGGTAGGTCCGCGGGCGCGTGCGCGCGGGGCGTCGGGAGATCCCGACGCCCTTTTTCATGCTCGAAGAAGCTTGATGTCCGCTTTATCTGGTCGATTCTCCCCCTCGACCCTCGGTTTCCGGACAGTTTCGGAAGGGAAAAGGCCGTTTCTCAAACCGTCGGGCAGACCCAAAGGGATTACACTTAGTATGCAATCACTTACTAAAAGTGCTGCCATGTCTGTGTGGAGAGGACCCGATGGCCACCGACGTCCCCGGCCCGTCCGGACCGGAACTGAAGGAGTACACCGCACTCTTGAGGCGCCGCCGGCGGCTCGTGGTCGCGGGTGTGCTGGGCGGACTGGTCCTGGCCACCGCGGGGGCGTTCGCCGTGCCCTCCACCTACACCTCCGTCACCGCCGTCCAAGTGCACCCGACCGGCATGGCCGAGTTCACCGGGGAGCGCTCCGGCCGCCTGACCGGCGACGTCAACCTCGACAGCGAGGCCCAGGTCGTCCTCTCCGACCGGGTCGCCGGCGCCGCCGCCGAGGAGATCCCCGGCTCCCCCTCGGCCGAGGACGTACGCGAACACGTCGACGTGACCGTCCCGCCCAACAGCAACATCATGGAACTGCACTACTCCGCCCGCTCCCCGGAGACCGCGCGCACGGGCGCCGCCGCCCTCGCCGACGCCTACCTGGAACAGCGTGGAACGCAGGTCCGGAACCTCATCGACGGCCATCTGGAGACTCTGCGGGCCGAACAGCAGGAGCGTTACGACGCGCTGTCCGAAACCGCCCCCGGCGACTCGAACGCCGGTGAGAGCGCCCGCGCCGACGCCCTCCGGCAGGAGATCGGCGACCTCGGCAACATGATCGGCCCGCTCGGCGCCCTGCGCGAGACGGTCTCCCCCGGTCAGGTCCTCACCCCGGCCGACCTGCCCGCCTCGGCCTCCTCCCCGATCCCGGCACTGTGGATCGTCGCGGGCGCGGCCCTCGGGCTCCTGGCCGGGCTCCTGACCGCCGTCGTGCGCGACCGGCTGGACCCGCGCCTGCGCGACACCGAGGACACCGCCCGGATCGCCGGCCTGCCCGTCCTGTTGGACCTGTCCACTCCCGGCACGGACCCCGACCGGACCCCGGGGCTGCTCACCGAGGCCGACCCCGACGGCCGGCGCGCCGACGAACTCGCCCACCTGATCCGTGCCCGCGCGTCCGTCGGAGGGGCCTCCGTGGTCGACGGAGTGTCCGCTTCCGGCCAGGTGATCGTGGTCACGGGCACCACTCCCGGGCGTTCGGGGATCGCCGCCGCCGTGAACCTGGCCGCCGCCCTGGCCCGGGGTGGCTCCGACACCCTGTTGGTGTGCGCCGACCCGCGCGCCGACTCCATGAACGCCCTCCTCGGGCTCGACGAGGGCCCCGGTCTGGCCGAGATCCTCGTCGACGGCGAGAACCCCGACGACCTGGTGGTCCGCCCCTCCGGGCTCCCCCGTCTGCGCGCGCTGCGGTACGGCCGTCCGGGCGTCACGGCCCCGTTCCAAGGCGGCGCCGCCGAGCTCGTCGACCTGCTCCGTCCCCGCGCCGAGTTCGTGGTCATCGTGACCGCCTCCGCCGGAGAGCGCGCCGACGCCCACGCGCTGGCCGCCCACGCCGACCTGCTGCTCCCGGTGGTGGAGCTGGGCCGGAGCCGCCGCGAGGTCCTGAACGAGCTGATCACCGCCGGCTCCCGCTTCGGGGTGGCCGTGCCCGGCTCGATCACGGTCCCCCGTCAGCCCGCGCCCGCCCCCCTGCCCGAGTCCGTCCCGTCCGCGCCCCCGCGGCCCGCCGAGGCCGACACGTCCGAGGCCGAGGCCGAGAAGGACGAGGAGACGAACGGCTCCGACTCGACCCCCTCCGTCGGCGCCGGGGCCGCCTCCGCGGGATCCCGACGTTGACGGCCCGGGGCCGGGCCGTCCGAGGGACGCGTCCGAAAGGGGTGGCCTGGGAGGTCGCGCCCGCGCGCGGCCTCGCCCCGGTCACCGGACGACCTCTGATCTGGCTGCTCGTCGGCTATCCCCTGTGGTGGGCTCTGGGCATGGGCCAGTTCGCCTACTGGCTGTTCGCCGTACCGATGTTCGCCGAGCTGGTCCGGCGGCACCGGACGGTGGGCCTGCGGGTCCCCCCGTGGTTCTGGGTGTGGGGCCTGTTCCTGGTGTGGACCCTGCTCGGTCTGGCCCTGGTGCCCCTGACGATGCCGGGGACCGTCCCCGAGAGCGGGGGCTTTCCGGGGGCGATCCTCAGAGCGGTCAACTACCTGGTGCTGACCGTGGTGATGCTCTACATCGGCAACCTCACCGAGCGTGAACTGCCGGTGCGCCGCGTCGTGTGGGCCCTGGCCGTGCTGTGCCTGGTCACCGTGGCCGGCGGCTACCTGGGGATGCTCGCGCCGCGGTTCGAGTTCACCGCGCCGCTAGAGTACCTGATGCCCGGTTCCCTGGCCTCCGACCCCTACATGCAGACGTTGATCCATCCGGCCTCCGCCCAGGTCATGGACATCTTCGGCTATGAATCGGCCCGGCCGAAGGCCCCCTGGGAGTACACCAACATCTGGGGCTACATGCTGTCCCTGCTCCTGGTGTGGCTCGTACTGGGGTGGATCCTCCAACGGACCGGGCCGGTCCGCTGGGCCGCGCTGATCGTCGTCGTGGCCTCGGTGGCCCCGGTCGTCCACTCGCTGAACCGCGCGCTGTGGGCCGGCCTGGTCCTCTCGGTGCTCTTCGTCGCCGTACAGGCGCTCCGCCGGGGTCGGGTGGTCCCTGTCCTGGCCGGCACGGTCGCGATGCTCTTCCTGATGGCGGGCCTGTTCCTGTCCCCCCTCGCCGACGTCGTGCGCGCGCGGGCGGACAACCCCCACAGCGACGACGGCCGCGCCGCCACCAACTCCGCCTCCGTCGAGGCCGCCGACCTCTCCCCCATCGTGGGGTGGGGCACCACGCGGGAGTCGTTGGGCAGTTCCGACTCGATCGCGGTCGGCCCCACCGCCGAGTGCCCCGGCTGCGGGCAGCACGTGATCGGCAACGCCGGTCAACTGTGGATGACGCTCATCGCCGGTGGTTGGGTCGGCACGGCCCTGTTCGTGGCCTTCTTCGTCCTGGTCGCGTGGCGCTACCGTTCCGCGACCACCCTGGTCGGGCAGGGAGCCCTGCTGACCGTTCTGCTGCTGTTCTGGTACATGTTCTTCTACGTCGCGCTCATGTCCCCGCTCGCCGTCACCATGATCGCCGTCGCCCTCCTGTGGCGCGTCGAGGAACCGAGGGTGTCGGCACGACGGGGGCCCGCGCGCACCGGCGGGGGTGCCTGGTGACCACAGAGACCACCTACCTGACCGATCTCGCCGCCGTGCTGTGGCCCTGCGGCGGACTGCTCGGTACCGGAGACGGAGGCCCTCGCAACGCGCCTCCCCGGCGCCGGGGGCACCAGTACCTGCCGGTGCCCAGCGCGCACAACCCGAGGGTGATCCTGCCCGTGCACGACCGCTCGGCGGCCACCCGGGGCATCACCTCCTTCGCGCAGAACCACTCCCTGCGCGAGCGCCTGCGCACTCTGCTGCTGACCGGGGCCTTCGCCAGCGGGGTGGCCCCGCTCCTGCTGCGCGACCGGCTGTACGTGGGCGCCGGCCCGGGGATCGAGCACGCGCTCGCCGCCGCGCTGGACCGCGATCTGTCCATCGCGATCCACCTGGGACCGCCGCGCGCCAACCGCAAACCGGTCCTGCTGTTGTTGACCCCCGGCGGGCGGACCATCGGCTACGCCAAGGTCGCGGTCAACGAGCTCACCGGCCGGCTGGTCCGGGCCGAGGCCGAGGCGCTCCGGCTGCTGTCGGAGGCGAGACTGCCGGACGTGACGGTGCCCCGTCTCCTCTACGAGGGCGAGTGGAACGGACAGCCTCTGCTGGTGCAGGAGGGGCTCCCGGTGGGCGGCCAGACCGACCGCCCCACCCGCCACCAGCTCCTGCGCTGCGTCACCCGGATCGTCTCCGTGGCCCCGGTGACCGAACGCCGACTCTCGATGAGCCCCTACCGGAGCGCGCTGGACGAAAGGATCGCCAAGCTCGGCTCCCGGCCCGAGGTGGGCCCTCTGCGCGCCGCGCTGCAACGCCTCCCGGACGTGTCCCTATGCTTCGGCGCCTGGCACGGCGACCTCACCAGATGGAACATCGCCGGCACCGCGAGACGGGCGTTCGTCTGGGACTGGGAACGCCTGTCCTTGGACGCCCCCGCCGGGTTCGACGCCCTGCACTACGACCTCAACGAATGCGTTCAGGCCGGGGTCCACCCGGGGGTGCACCGCTGGCTGGACAGCGGCGCGCGGCTTCTGCGCGACCCTCTCCTGGCCGAGCTCGGAGTACGACCCAACACGGTCTCCACCGTGATGGCCCTGTACCTGATCGACCTGGCCACCCGCTACCTGCACGATCGTCAGGCGGAGAGCGGAGGTCACCTCGCCGCCGTCGACGACTGGCTGCTCCCCGCCCTGGAGGGGCTCCAGGAACGAGCCGCCCACGAGGCCGTCCACACCGGTTGAACGACCGATGTCATCGGACGGCACGCGTCCCGACCCCGTCGTCGCCGCGGCGGGGCCACGTCTCACAACGAAGGAGCTCGCGATGTCCCGGGCCACCTCTGCGCTGAACCGCCTGGCCGTCCCGGCCCGGCGCGCCCTGCTACCGATCGCCGACGGGCTGGGGGGCGTGACCAGTCCGGCGAGGGCCCTGCCGGACTTCCTCATCTGCGGAGCCCAGCGGTCGGGTACCACCTCGCTGTTCAAGGCCTTGTGCTCGCACCCCGCGATCTCCGGTCCGACCCTGCGCAAGGGGGTCCACTACTTCGACACGGGATACCACCGCGGCCTGTCCTGGTACCGCTCGCACTTCCCTCTGCGCGGCGGTCTGCGGTCCCGATGGGGGCGACCGCGGACCCTGGTCTTCGAGTCCAGCCCGTACTACCTGTTCCACCCCCTGGCCCCGGAGCGGATCGCCCGCGAACTGCCCGGGGTCAAGGTCGTGGTGCTCCTGCGCGATCCGGTCGAGCGGGCCTACTCCGCGCACGCCCACGAAACCGCCCGGGGCTTCGAGACCGAATCCTTCGCGCGCGCGATCGAATTGGAGCCGGAGCGTCTGGCGGGCGCCGAGGAGCGCCTGATCGAGGACCCGGGCCACTACTCCCATTCCCACCAGCACCACGGGTACGTGGCGCGCGGACACTACGTGGATCAACTGCTGCGCATGGAGGCCCGGGTGGGGCGGGATCGCATGCACGTGGTGGACTACGCCGACCTGTTCGACGGAACCTCCCGCGCGTTGGAGGAGATCGTCCGCTTCCTGGGCCTGCCCACCACCCCCATGGCCGCGCCCGGCCGCCACAACGCCCGTAAGCGCTCGGTGATGCCGGACTCCCTGCGCGCCGAACTCACCGCCCGGTTCACCGAGAGCGACGCCCGCCTCGCCGACTGGTGGGGGCGCACCCCCTCGTGGTCGATGTGACGTCGGCGGAACACCGCGTCGACCGCGGAACCCGCCGCGTACTGCGCGGCGGGGTGATCAACATGGCGGGCGCGGTGGTGAGCGCCGCGCTCAACCTGGCGTTGATCGTCGCGATCGCCCGCGCCTTCTCCCAGGAGACGGCGGGCCTGCTGTTCTCCGCGACGTCGGTGTTCCTGATCATGACGGCGGTGGCCAACCTGGGAGCCCCGGACGGGCTGGTGTACTTCATCGCCCGGCTCCGGGTGTTCGGCCGCCCCGGAGGCGTCCCCGCGCTGTTGCGGCTGGCCATGGGACCGGCGGTGGTGACGGCGTCCCTGGTCTCGGTGCTCCTGCTGGTGTTCGCCGACCCCCTCGCCGACGCCCTCGGCCCCGAGGAGGCCGCCGCCTACCTGAGGATCCTGGCGCTGTTCCTCCCGTTCGCGGTGCTCACCGACACGGCCCTGGCCGCGACCCGGGCCCATCACGACATGTCGGCGACCGTCCTGGTGGACCGGGTCGGTCGGCCGCTGGCGCAGCTCGCGCTGGTCGGAATGATCGCGTTGACCGGTTCGGTCGGGCTGCTGGCCCTGGCCTGGGCCGGCCCCTACCTGCCGGCGGCGGTGCTGGCCTGGTTCTGGGTGGGTCGACTCGTACGCCGCTCCGTTCCCGAGAGCGTCGCCGTGCCGCCCGACGACGAGGGCCCGGTCACCCCGGCGAGGTTCTGGGCCTTCTCGCTCCCTCGCGCCCTGGGCGGGGTCGCCCAGATGGGGGTGCAGCGGGGCGGGGTGGTGATGGTGGCACTGCTCGGCGGCCTGAGCGGGGCCGCCGTCTTCACCGCCGCCACCCGGATCATGGTGGTGGGCCAGTTCGGCACCCAGGCGGTGCTGTACGCGGCACAGCCCCGTTTCGTGGAGCTCCTGGCCGCGGAGGACCACTCGGGCGTGCGCTCGCTCTACCAGGCGGGAACGGCCTGGCTGGTGTGTCTGAACTGGCCTCTCTACCTCTCCGCGCTGGTGTTCGCCCCCGAGGTGATGCGGCTGTTCGGAGACGCGTACGCGACCGGCGCCGTGGTCCTGGTGACCGTGTGCCTCGGACAGTTGACCGGGGCGGTCCTGGGCATGGGAGACCTCGTGCTCACCATGACCGGACGCACCGGCCTGAACCTGCTCAACAACCTGCTGTCGTTGCTGGCCAACGTGGGGGTGTGCCTGCTATTGGTGCCCTCCCACGGAGCGGTGGGCGCGGCGGTGGCACTGGTGATCGCGGTACTGGTGCGCAAGACCCTGCCCCTGTGGCAGTTGCGTTCCTTGGTGGCGCTGCATCCGGTGAGTCGTCCGGTCCTGGTCGCCGTGGGCTGCGCCCTGGTGTGGTTCGGCGGACTCCCCCGGGTCGTGGAGGCGATGACCGGGGGCGGACTTCCGGCCCTGGGGATCTCCATCGCCGCGGGCGTCCTCGGGCACCTGGCGTCGCTGTGGTGGCTGCGCGACCACCTGTCCCTGAGGTCGTGGAGGTGAACCCGAGAGCCCCGACCCCGCACTCGCACATCCCGGTTCATGACACACGGTTATGAGTTGATCACGACATGTCTGCACGTCCGGTCCTTCTGGTGGCCTCCAGCGGCGGTCACCTCACCCAGTTGTGCTCGCTACGTCCTTGGTGGCGGGACAGAGAACGCGTGTGGGTCACCTTCCGCACGCCCGACGCCGAGGCCGCCCTCGGCGGGGAGAACGTGCGGTGGGCCTTCCACCCGACCACCCGTCACATCGGCAACCTGCTGCGCAACACGGTCCTGGCCCTACGGGTGATGGGCGGACGGCGCCCCTCCGTGGTCGTCAGCACCGGAGCCGGGGTCGCGTTGCCCTTCTTCGTGCTGGCCTGGGCGCTGCGGATCCCGACCGTCTACATCGAGGTCTACGACCGCATCGACACGCCCACTCTCACCGCCCGTCTCTGCAAGCCGTTCACCAGGCTGTTCCTCACCCAATGGGAGGAACAGCGTTCGTTCATGCCGACCGCGATCACCGTAGGACCACTCCTGTGACCGAACAGACCACACGCCCGAATCCGCACCGAGACGACGAGGACGACCATCCCGACGTGGTCGTCAGCGTCGGCACCGACCACCACGCGTTCGACCGCCTCGTGCGCTGGATCGACGACTACGCCCGCCGCCACCCGGACCTGAGGATCCTCGTCCAGTACGGGCACGGATCCGCGCCGGAGCGGGCCTCCGGCGTTCCGTTCCTGCCCGGGGACGAACTGACCGAGGCGATGCGGCACGCGAGGGTGGTGGTCGCCCATGGCGGCCCCGGCACGATCACCCAGGCCAGGTCGGCGGGCCGGATGCCCATCGTGGTGGCCAGGGACCCGGAGTTGGAGGAGCACGTCGACGACCACCAGCTGCTGTTCGTCGAACGCATGGAGGGGGCCGGCCGGATCCGCGGCTGCTCGACCGCCCAACAACTGCACACGTTCATCGACAAGGCGTTGGCCTCCCCGGAGGACTTCCGCGTGGCACCCGAGACCGACGGCGGGGCCGAGCGGGCGGCCCTGCGCGCCGGAGAGCTCATCGACTTGGTGACCGACGGCGCCACGACCGAACCGGTCACGCCCACCGCGGTCGTGGACGACACCTGGCCGGAGGTGACCGTGGTCGTCCCGACCCGGGGCCGCCCCGAACTGCTGCGCCGCACGTTGAGGGCGGTGGCCGAACAGGACTACCCGGGGCGCGTCACCACGATCGTGGTGTTCGACAACGACCGCCCCGACCCCTCCCTCGCCCTGGACGAGGGGGAACGTCGGGTCGAGGTGATGACCAACACGCAGACGCCCGGGCTGGCGGGAGCGCGCAACACCGGGGTGCTGGCCGCCGTCACCGACCTGGTGGCCTTCTGCGACGACGACGACACCTGGCTGCCCGACAAGCTCCGCGCCCAAGTGGAGATCATGCGTTCCGAACCCGGAACGGACATGGTGTGCTGCGGGATCCGGGTGGTCTACGACAAGGTGGAGTCCGAGCGGGTCCTGGACCGCACCAGCGTCTCCTTCGGAGACCTGTTGGGTTCGCGCCTGACCGAGCTGCACCCCTCCACCTTCCTCATCCGCCGTTCGGCCATGGTGGACGGTTGCGGCGCGGTGAGCGAGGAGATCCCGGGCAGCTACGCCGAGGACTACGAGCTGCTGCTGCGTCTGGCGCGGCGGGGGCCGATCCGCAACATCCCCGAGGCGGGCGTACGGGTGCTGTGGCATCGCAAGTCCTTCTTCGCCGAACGTTGGCAGACCATCTCCACCGCGCTGCGCTGGTTGTTGAGGCGCTACCCGGAGTTCCGTCTGGTGCCGCGCGGCTACGCCCGCATCACCGGCCAGATCGCCTTCGCCGAGGCCTCGGCCGGCCGTCGTGGGCGGGCTCTCCGCTGGATCGGCACCACCCTGCGGGCACGCCCGACCGAAGGGCGGGCCTACCTGGCGTTCCTGGTGATCTGCGGGGTGCCTCCGGGCTGGATCCTGCGCATGCTCCATCTGCGCGGCAAGGGCGTCTGAGAACGTTCGGGGCCGTCCCGTCCGGGACGGCCTCGAAATACGTGGCGTCGCGGGGGGAGGGGTCACTAACCTCCGGGTGAGGCCGGCGGTTCCGCCGGTGGGTTCGAAGGGGGAGACACATGATCAGAGAGGCCACGGTCGCGGACGTGGAGGGGGCCGCGGACACGTTGGCGGAGGCGTTCGCCGACTATCCGTTCACACGGCACACGATCACCGCCGACGACCACCTCGCGCGGCTCCGGGAGTTCCAGCGGATCTTCCTCGCCGAGGTCGGTCTGCCGCACGGACGCGTCCACGTCTCCGATGACCTGGCCGCCGTCGCCGTGTGGTCGACCCCGGACTCGGGTGGGGCCGACGTCACGCTGGAACGGCTCCTGCCCACCCTGATCGAACTGGCCGGGGACCGGGCCGACGCCTACGCCTCGGCGGAGGCGACCATGGAGCGCCACCGCCCGACCGGACCGGTGTGGTTCCTGGGCACGGTCGGGGTCCGCCCCGACGCCCAGGGGCGCGGACTGGGCCGAGAGGTCGTTCGCGCCGGTCTGCGCGAGGCCGACGCCGGCGGCGTGCCCGCCTTCCTGGAGACCTCCGCCCGGGGGAACGTGCGCCTGTACGAGTCTCTGGGGTTCACCGTCGACGCCGAGTACGACCTTCCCGACGGCGGTCCGCGTACCTGGGCGATGTCCCGGCCCGCGGGGGGCTGAACGGTCGGGGAGGACGCCGGCCGCGCCCGACCGGTGCCTTCCCCGACCGTCAGTCCTGTTCCCGCCCCTGCTTGCGCCGCTCGGCGAAGTCGACCAGTTCGCGTACCCGGTCGGGCAGGTTCACGTACGGGTCCTGGCCGGCCAGCTTGAAACCGCGCAGGGCATGGGGGTTGACGCTCACACGGAAGTCGCAGCCCTCGGAGACCTTGTTGTCCCAGAGCTTGACCGCGCGGACGCGCTCGTAACGTTTGAGGACCTCGGGGATCTCGGCGTACCACTCGTAGGTCTCGGTGGCCCCGATGTCGGTGGTGCCCATCTCACCGATCATGACCGGTTTGGTCGGGTCGATCCCGTGCTCGGGCCCCTCCCGTTGGATCCACTCGTAGGCGGGGGCCAACGCCTCCTCGAAGGAGACCACGTGGTTCCAGTTCGGCTGGGAGTCACAGTCGGTCATGTTGTAGGCCTCCCAACTGAGCCAGTCGACGTAGTCGTTGCCCGGCCAGAGCCCGGGGAGCCGATCGAGGTTGTCGGGCCAGCCGGTCACGTTCCACACCCAGACGGCGTTGTCGGCCCCCTCTCGCCGGTACAGGTCGACGATGTGCCGCCAGGATTCGACGAACTCCTCGGGGGTGCCTCGACGGTTGTAGCGTCGGTTGGCGTCGGCCTCGTGGTCGAAGGTGATGAAGTAGGGGACCCCGGTCTCGGCGACGGCGCGTGCCTGGGAACGGAGGGAGTCGTCGAACTCTCCGGCGATGATCTCCCGGTAGGGGATGTCCGGACGGCCGGGAGAGCCGAAACGGCGCGCCTCGATGTTGGTGTGGACGAAGCGGCCCTCCTCGATCATCCGCAGTTCGCGCTCTCCGGGCACCCTGGCCTGGTCGATCCCCCGCCAGGTGTAGACGATGTCCATGTTCCGGCCGACCGCCTCCTCCAGCGGTTCGACCTCGTCCTGGTAGGGACTGGCCCCCCACCAGACGCCGCAGGAGGTCTCGAGGATCTCCGAGACGGTGCAGCCGGTCGCTCCGACCGGCGGTAGCCCGAGAAGGGCCTCCGGGTTCGGAGGTGGTCGCAGGGCGGTCAGGGGGCGGGCCTTCGGCGCCTTCGGCGCGTCCGCGACCGTGGGCGTGTCTCCGGCCCCGGCCAGTCCCAGCGCGAAGAGGAGCGCCCCCGTCGCGGCCATGCCCCGTATCGGTCCGCCACCCATGATCCATCGCCTCCTCTTCCCCTTAGATGACACAGGGTAACAAAGGTATGACGATACGTTATTTTCCGTGCAGGCGACACCCCCTGAGCACATAGGGGGACATCAGTACCCGTAGCGCCCACGAGTGGGGGCGGTGACCGCCTCGACCAGACACCGCCTCCACGGGGCGAACTCCTCGCGCCAGCGGTGATCCGCCCGGACCCCCACCGGGCCGGACCGGAAGCGCATCGGGTTCCCGGAGACCGCGTGTCCCTCGGTCGGCTCCACCCCCGCGCCCCCCAGGTCGAGCGGCGGACCGTCGTGGCCCACGAAGTCGGCGATCCGGCCGAACTCCCGGTCGGGGTCGGCCACGAAGTCCTCGTAGCGGACCCTGAGCGTGGCCACCCCTCGCCGCGCCAGCGCGTCCAGGGTGGCGTTCTGGGTCATCCACTGGACCGCCGCACGGCCCGCGGAGTAGCGCGCCATCTCCTTCTCCCGACTGTCGGGCGAGGCGTCGGGGCGGGCCACCCTCCTGCCCCAGGAGTGGGCCACCGCCCGAGGGTCACGCACCACGTGCAGAAGGCGCATCCGATCGCCGTACCCGCGCCTCAGGCAGGCCGCGAGGGAGGCGTGTTTGCTCGCGTCGACGACCACCCGCGCCCCGGAGACCTCCGCCACCGCCCCGTGGAGCCGGTGGTAGAGGTCGACGTAGAGGCGGCCGCGCGTCGCGAACGCGCCGTTCCCCCACTCTCCGTCGAGCAGGGCCGGCAGGAAACGGGTGCGATCCACGCCGTCCTTGAGGCGCAGGACCCCGTCCACGTCCAGGCCTCCCCAGCCGCCGAAGGCCCGTTCCCCGACCTCGCTCCAGAAGCCGCAGTCGAGAAAGGCCTTCCCACAGCCGCAGCGCTCGTTCTCCAACAGCCCCCGGCGCCACAGGTGCACGGTCTCTCCGACGGAGCAGAACCCGGGCAGCTCACCGAGGAGACGTTCGATCAGGGTCGAACCGGAGCGGCCCATTCCTCCGACGAAGATCAGACGATATCCATCCACACCTTCAGGTTATTACTTTCGGTGACGGACCATGACCGGAAGGTCGTCGGTGTCGGGGAGCCCCGGACACGACGCGGCCCCGGACCGGAGGTCTCCCTCCGGCCCGGGGCCGTCCCGTCGATCCTCACTCCGGATTGTGGACGCGCGGGGTCTCCACAGCCCGGTGGGTCCTACAGACCCTCGACGTTCAGCAGCAGGTTGACCGTGCCGCTCGGGACGCCGCTGATCTTGTCGGCACCGCCGTTGTCGATCATCCAGTCCAGGATGGTGCCCTGGTCGTCGTCACCGAGGCTGCTCTTGTACAGAGCCGCGGCGCCGGCGACGTGCGGGCTGGCCATCGAGGTGCCGCTGTAGCTGTCGGTCCCGCCACCGGGGATGGTCGATTCCACGTCCACGCCGGGGGCGTAGATGTCCACGGCCGAGCCGTAGTTGGAGAAGGAGGCCGCGCCGTCGGACGAGTCGGAGGCGGCGACCGTGACCACGCCGGAGGCGCCGCCCGGGGAGACGTTGCCCGCGTCCTGGCTCTCGTTGCCCGCGGCGACGGCCACGAACACACCGGACTCGGCCAGGGCGTTCACCGCGTCGTCGACGGCCTGCGAGGCCGGGCCGCCCAGCGACATGTTGGCGACGGCGTTCGGACCGGCGTTCTCGGCCACCCAGTCGATGCCCGCGATGACGTCGTCGTAGGTGCCGGAGCCGTCGTCCCCGAGGACCTTCACGCCGAACAGGTCAGCGCCGGGGGCGACACCGTAGCTGTCGGAACCGACCGTGCCGGCCACGTGGGTGCCGTGGCCCTGACGGTCGAGACCGTCACCGCCGGTGGCGTCGAAGCCGACCTCGGCGCGACCACCGAAGTCGGGGTGGTCCGGGTCGATGCCGGTGTCGATGATGTACGCCGAGGAGCCGGAGCCGTCGGCCTCCGTGGTGTACGAACCGTCCAGGGGCAGGTCCTCCTGGTCGATCCGGTCCAGGCCCCAGGGAACCATGGTGGTGACCTCACCGACCTGCTCGATGTAGGCGACACCGTCCTGAGCCCGCAGGTCCTCGACCTCGGACTCGCTCAGCGTGGCCGAGTAACCGTTGAGGGCCTCCTCGTAGGTGTGGTTCACCTGGTCCTGCGAGATGCCGAAGGACGAGGGGGACACCGAGGCCGTGCTGACCGAGTCCTCCAGCACGACGATCCAGTCGCTGGAGGCGGAGGCGTTGGTGTAGACCGGCGCGAGGTCGGCCGCACCGGCGCTGACGGCCCCGGAGAGGGCCATGGGGATGGTGAGCGCGCCGACCGCGACGGCGCCGATCGCGACCCTGCGAGTGGGGTGCTTCTTCACGCGGTTCCTCCTTATGAGGGAGATCGGGGGTCAGGGGTACACAGAGGGGTCCTCACCGTGCGTATTCGCCCGATTGAGACCCACCTGCGATTTGGACACTTTAGGCAGACTTGAACCGTTATTGCCAGAGCCCCAGGGATTTTTTTCTTCTCGTTTCATTCATCCCATGTCTGACACCCGGGCACGTTCACCCCTTCGATGCCTGACACCACGCCAGGTCCGACCCGCTGGACAGGCACCTAACGCCCGGTAACCCCACCCCCTCCAGAGACCCCATTAACACCGAACCGACTGGAACCGGGGCCCGGAAAAAGACTTATGTTTCTTTTACATCTGGAAATACGACTGCAGGATCTCACCTTCGATCCGCAGGTCCGAGGGCGACTCGATCCGCCCCCGAACACACGAGAGCGGGACCGCCCGAAGGCGATCCCGCTCTCGTGCGGCGTGGGGGAGGTCAGTCGGCCTTGACGACCATGCCCGCCCCGACGGTGACGTTGGTGGCCTCGTCGATGAGGATGAAACCGCCGGTCTGACGGTTCTTCGCGTACTCGTCCACGAACAGGGGCTGGGTGGAGCGCAGCCGCACCCGCCCGATCTCGTTGAGCGCCAGGTGGTCGGCCTGCTCGTCCCTGTGCAACGTGTTGACGTCCAGGCGGTAGCGCAGATCCTTGACCATCACCTTCGCGGTGCGGGTCGTGTGCTTCACGATGAGCTTGGAACGGGGGGTGAGTTTGCGCGCGTCCGTCATCCAGCACACCATCGCCTCGATGTCCTGGGAGACCACCGGGGTGTTGTTGGGCCGGCAGATCATGTCGCCCCGCGAGATGTCGATCTCGTCCTCCAACAGGAGGGTGACCGACATCGGCGAGAAGGCCTCGGCGACCTCGCCGTCGGCCGTCGAAATCCTGGCCACCCGGGTGGCCAGGCCGGAGGGAAGATGGACGACCTCGTCCCCCGGCTTGAGCACTCCGCCCGCGAGCCGGCCCGCGTAACCGCGGTAGTCGTGCAGTTCGGGGTCGCTGGAACGGTGCGGCCGGATCACGTACTGAACGGGGAAGCGCACGTCGATCAGATTGCGGTCGGAGGCGATGTGGACGTTCTCCAGGTGATGGAGCAGAGAGCCGCCCTCATACCACGGCATGTTCTCCGAGCGGCTCACCACGTTGTCGCCGTGCAGCGCCGAGATCGGGACGAAGGCGAGGTCGCGGGTGTCCAGCTTGGCCGCGAACTCCGCGAACTCGGCCTTGATCTCCTCGAAGCGCTCCTGGGAGTAGTCGACCAGGTCCATCTTGTTGACCGCCAGCACCAGGTGCGGAACCTGGAGCAGGGTGGCGAGGAAGGCGTGCCGGCGGCTCTGCTCCTGAAGGCCCTTACGGGCGTCGACCAGGATGATCGCCAGATCCGCCGTAGAGGCTCCGGTGACCATGTTCCGGGTGTACTGGATGTGGCCGGGGGTGTCGGCGATGATGAAGGTGCGCTTGGGGGTGGCGAAGTAGCGATAGGCCACGTCGATGGTGATGCCCTGCTCCCGCTCGGCGCGAAGGCCGTCGGTGAGCAGCGCCAGGTTGGTCTGCTCCTCGCCCCGGGCGACGCTGGTGCGCTCCACCGCGTCGAGTTGGTCCTCGAAGATCGACTTGGAGTCGTACAGCAGCCGGCCGATCAGGGTGCTCTTGCCGTCGTCGACGGAGCCCGCAGTGGCGAACCGCAGAATGTCATTGCTCATGATGCCTGGTCCTAGGTATGGAGGGGACTATCGCCTGAAAGGGGAGGTCTCGCCTGCGCGCGAGCTAGAAGTAGCCCTCGCGCTTGCGGTCCTCCATGGCGGCCTCTCCGGCCCGGTCGTCGGCGCGGGTCTGGCCGCGCTCGGTGATCCGGGTGGCCGCGATCTCGGCGATGATGTCGTCCAGCTCCACCGCGGTGGACTTGACCGCCCCGGTGCAGGTCAGGTCGCCGACCGTGCGGTAGCGCACGGTCTCGGTGAAGGGCACCTCGGTCTCGTCCCTCGGGATGATCGGGGAGGCGGCGAGCAGGATGCCGTCGCGCTCGAAGACCTCGCGTCGATGCGCGTAGTAGATCGAGGGCAGGTCCAGCCGCTCCCGCTTGATGTACTCCCACACGTCCAGCTCGGTCCAGTTGGAGATGGGGAAGACCCGGATGTGCTCACCCCGATCGATCCGGGTGTTGTACACGTTCCAGAGCTCGGGACGCTGATTCTTGGGGTCCCACTGGCCGAACTCGTCGCGGAAGGAGAAGACCCGTTCCTTGGCCCGGGCCTTCTCCTCGTCACGACGCGCGCCCCCGAAGGCCGCGTCGAAGCCGTGCTCCTCGATCGCCTCCAGCAGCGCGGAGGTCTGGAGGCGGTTGCGTCCGGCCCAGCGGCCGGTGGGCTCGACGACCTTGCCCGCGTCGATCTGCTCCTGGACCGAGGCGATGACCAGGCGGACCCCGGCCTCCTTCACCCGACGGTCGCGGAACTCGATGACCTCGTCGAAGTTGTGGCCGGTGTCCACGTGCATGACGGGGAAGGGGATCGGCCCCGGCCAGAAGGCCTTCTCCGCCAGACGGAGCATCACGATGGAGTCCTTGCCGCCGGAGAAGAGCAGGACCGGCCGCTCGAACTCGGCCGCCACCTCGCGCATGATGAAGATCGACTCGGCCTCGAGAACGTCCAGCTGGGAGAGCTGGTAGCGCCCGAGGGTCTGCTGACTCGCCTGACCCATGGAATCCGCCTTAGAAGTACCGACACACGACCGGACCCAGGCGGAGGGTCCTTACCGTTCAGCCCCCCGCGTGTGGACCGGCGCTATCTAGGTCCGCGCCGTCGCGGATGCTCGCCAACAACATACCCGACAATTCCGATCGGCATACAAGGATATCGGGGAGTAGCGGGTCCGCCACGTTATAGCGCAATTCGGACCCGTCGATCCGGGAGGCGTGCAACCCCGCGGCGCGCGCCACCGCCACCGGCGCGGCGCTGTCCCACTCGTACTGTCCGCCCGCGTGCACGTAGATGTCGGCGATCCCGAGCATCACGGCGCAGATCTTCGCCCCCGCCGAACCCATCGGGACGACCTCGGCCCCCATCTGGGTGGCCATGCGCTGCACGAACGCCGGAGGCCTGGTGCGGCTGGCGGTGATCCGCAGACGCTGCCCCTCCGGCCGCTCCTCCGGGAGCCAGGGCGGATCCACCGTGGACAGGCAGCTCCCCTGGGAGGGGAGCGCGACCGCCCCCGCGACCAGCTCGCCGTTCTCCCACAGCGCCACGTGCACGGCCCAGTCGGTACGGCCGGGCTCGGAGAACTCCCGGGTGCCGTCCAACGGGTCGATGATCCACACCCGTCGCGCCTTCAGCCTCGACTGATCGTCGACACCCTCCTCCGACAGCACCGCGTCACTGGGACGCAGCCGCCCGAGCGCCGAGAAGAGGAACTCGTGCGAGGTCCGGTCCCCCAGCGTGCGCAGTACCTCCGGCTCGTCGAAGCCGTGCCGGGCTCGCAGGCGCAGCAACAGCTGACCGGCCTCGGAGGCCAGGTCCCGGGCCACCTCATGATCGTTTCGGATACTCTTCACCGGCTAGTAAGCTCCCGCCCCACGGATCACCGCTGACCACGTCTTCCACAGGATCTGGATGTCCAACGTCAGCGACCAGTTTTCCACGTACCGCAGATCCAGGCGGACCGATTCCTCCCAAGAGAGGTCGGAACGACCGCTGACCTGCCAAAGACCCGTCAATCCCGGTTTGACCACCAATCTCCGACGGACGTCGTGCCCGTAGCGGGCGACCTCCTCCGGCAGCGGCGGCCTGGGACCGACGAGCGACATCTCTCCGCGCACCACGTTGACGAGCTGGGGAAGCTCGTCGAGGGAGTAGCGCCGCAACCATGCCCCGACAGGGGTGACGCGGGGGTCTCGACGCATCTTGAAGAGCACACCGTCGTGCTCGTTTCGGGGTTGTAGCACCGACTTCAAAGTCTCGGCGCCGACCACCATCGTACGGAACTTGTACACGGTGAACTCGCCCCCGTCCCGACCCACACGGGTCTGTCGGAACAGTGCCGGCCCGTCCCCCTCGGCCCGAATGAGCACGAACAGCACGATGAAAAGGGGTGAGAGCAGGAGGAGGGCCAGGGAGGCGGCGCAGCGATCGAAGACCCCCTTGATCAGCCGCCGGGCCCCGACCAGCTCGGGGTGTTCCACGTGGAGGAGGGGCAGACCGGCGACCGGACGGATGCTGGTGCGCGGGCCCGCGACCTCCATGAGGGCCGAGGCGACGGTGAGGTCGGTCCCGCTCTTCTCCAGCTCCCAGGCCAGCCGACGCAGTGCCACCCCGTCCATCTCCGGACAGGCCAGGACGGCGACCGTGTCCGCGTCGACCAGGGCGGCGGCGTCGGCCGCGTCGGCGAAGGTGCCCAGGACCGGACAGCCCTCCACCTCGCTCAGGTCCGTCTCGTGCGCGGGCAGGCACACGCCCACGACCCGCATGCCGTGGTAGATCTCGTCGCGAAAGCGCGTGATGAGCTCACCGGCGGCGTTCCGATACCCGACGACCACCACGCCGCTCATGCACGCACCGACCCGACGGCTCTGGTGCAGGGCCTTGCGGCGCGCGTAGCGCAGACCGAGGCTGAGCAGGACGAGCAGGGGCAGGGTGACGAGCACGTAACCGCGGGCGAGGTCGAACTTGACGGCGTAGGCCCCGATGGCGACGGTCGCGGCCAGCAGCGTTCCGGCCACCGCGACCCGGCGGTACTCTTCGGTGCCCACACCCAGGAAGCGACGTTCGTACCCGCCTCCGAGTCGGACGAAGACCACCCAGACCAGGGGCAGTACGAGCGAGAGGGCCAGGTAGGGCGCGGTGGTGGTCGCCGCGAGGGCGTCATGGAACCGGGCCGCGGTGCCTGCGAGGGTCGCGGTCAGGGCGGCGATCAGGTCGAGTCCGACCAGGCCGACGATGTAGGGGCGTACCCAGGCGCGGGTTCCGCCTCCGGACGGCCGGATCGGCGGACGTCGATGGCCGCCGCCCTTCGGCCCGGCCGAGGTGTCCGTCTCCGAACGCGGCGCCGGCCGGACGGTGGGTTCTCCCTGGATGGTCCCGCTACCTGTGACCACGTCTTCCCCTCAGGTTTCAGACACTCACCTTGAGTAGTCGCCCCTGGCGCCATGGGGCTCATGTGGAGGGTATGAGCGGGGCGCGCCATCGGGCGCAGAACACCTACTGCCAACCCGAACAGTAGCTAAAAGTAGTCGAGAAGTCGCTCGGAGTTGTTGCTTGTCAAGGAAGAAGTCCTGCTCAAGGGGAGAATGTGGCTATCCCGAGACCGGAAAGGCCTTCCTCGGCCCACCCCCGAGGGTCAGAACCGAACCGCCCGGCGCCTGCGACCGAAACCCTGTGCGGAACGTGATCGCCCCGGCCGAGGAGAACACCTCGGCCGGGGCGTGGAGCACGTCCCACCGGAGACGACCCTTCCGGGCTCAGGCCAGGCTCGGGTCCATCACGGCGGCCAGCCGCAGGTGCGGCCCGGCCGCCTCCTTCTCCCCCTGCCTACGGAGCGTGGTCCCCAGAAGCAGGTGGGCGTAGGCGTCGTCGGCCCCGTCGGCGATCAGCCCTTCCAAGGTCCGGCGCGCCCGACCCAGCTGGGCCGAGTGGTAGTAGGCGCGGGCGGCGAGCAGGCGGAGCGCCCGGTCGGAACCGTGCTCCTCCAGCAGGGGGCCCAGGAGTTCGAGGGCTCCCAAAGGGTCGCGCAGGTCGACCAACGCCTCGGCTCGACGCAACCGCTCCACCTCCTCCGGGAGCCTCCGGGGGCTCCGCCGAGCGGCCTCCCCCAGAAACTCCTCGATGAGTTCGGAGGGCTGGGCGCCGGCCAGGGACATCCCGTTGAGGACGAAGGTCGGCGAGGTCGCCACCCCCTCGGCCTTGCCGACGAGGAGGCGTTCGCGCACGAGCCGCTCGCCGCCCCCGTCGGCCAGAACGGACCCGCCCCGCTCGAACCCGGCCTCGGCGGCGAGCGCCGCCAGGACCTCCGGGTCGCCGATGTCCCGTTCCTCCACGAAGTGGGCGCGCAGGACCCGTTCGGCCACGGCGTCCTGGAGAGCGGGGCCGCCCTCCTCCTCGGCCAGGGCCAGCAGACGGTGGGCGCGCCGGCTGTCGACACGCCACGCGGCACCCCAGCGATCCCCGAGCCCCTCGGCCGCGGCGATCTCCGACACCCGGGCCCAGTTCTCCTCCAGAGTCGTGCCCGCCGGGCCACAGGAGAGCATCGCGTCCTCGACGAAGGGGTCGCGCACCGCCTCATCCAAGGGTTCGGACACGGCGGGGGCCGCGGGGTCGATCAGGTAGGGCCGCCACACGACCTCGACCTTCTCGCCCTCGTGGTTCCGCAGCGCCCGCTCCAGCCGACGCCTGCCGATGTAGGCCCAGGGGCAGACCACGTCCGCCCAGATCTCGATCCTCATGCCATGAAGATAAACGACAAGCGTTGTTAAAGCAACACCTGTCGTTTATGCTGTGGATCATGAACCCCGACGATCCCCGGGTCCGACGTACCCGAGAGCGCCTG
This sequence comes from Nocardiopsis alba DSM 43377, assembly GCF_000341225.1. Taxonomy (GTDB): domain Bacteria; phylum Actinomycetota; class Actinomycetes; order Streptosporangiales; family Streptosporangiaceae; genus Nocardiopsis; species Nocardiopsis alba. The sequence continues at coordinate 151,210 of NZ_ANAC01000003.1, read as the reverse complement.
CGCGCCGCACTGTTGTCACTGTCCGAGGAACGAGAGCTCTCCTCCCTCACCATGTCCGCCGTCGCGCGACGGGCCGAGATCAACCGGGCCACCGCCTACCAGCACTACGCGGACCTGGACGCCCTGGTCGCCGACGCCATGGAGGACGCGGTGTCCCACGTCGCCGAATGCGCCGCGCTGTGCCCCCTGGACTCCCCCGACGGCGCCACCCCCGCGCCCCTGGTCGACCTGTTCTCGCACGTGGCCGACAACGCCGTCCTCTATCGCAGGATGTTCACCGAGCGCGGAGGCTCCCGCTTCGCCGAGGTCCTACGAGAGCGCGTCGCCCGAGAGCTGCTCCCCGGGTTCGACGCGGGCAGGAGACCGGCCCGTCACTCCGAGGTTCCTCCGCCCCTGCACGCCTCCTTCGTCGCCGGCGCCCTGGTCGGAGCGATCGCCTCCGCCGCCGAGACCGACCGCTCCCCCGGCGTCGACGCCCGCGACACCTGGATCCTGCTCACCACGTGACCCCCCGCGACGACGAACGTCCCCGCCCCGGAGCACCCGGGACGGGGACGTTCGCGACCGCGAACCTCAGGCCGCGGTATGGAAGACGTTCTGGGCCCGGCCCAACCCCTCGGTGAGGATCGTGCGGACCGCGTCGGCGGCACGTTCGACGTTCAGCTCCAGCTCGGGACGTTCCGTCGAGGAGAAGTCGCGCAACACGTGGACGGCCGGGTCCATTCGACCGGGCGGACGCCCCACGCCGAAACGCACCCGCAGGTAGTCCGGCCCGGACAGCGAGGCCGTGGTCGACTTCAGACCGTTGTGGCCACCGGAACCGCCACCCCGCTTGAGCTTGAGCGCGCCGTAGTCGATGTCCATCTCGTCGTGCACGACGACGATCCGCTCCATCGGGACCTTGTAGAACTTCGCCAGACCGGCGATCGGCCCACCGGACACGTTCATGAAGGTGCGGGGCTTGGCCAGGACCACGGAGGAGCCGTCGATCCGCGTCTCCACGACGTCGGCGTTGGCCTTGTGCGCCTTCCAGCGCTCACCCTTGTCGGCCGCGAGGGCGTCCACCACCATGAACCCGGCGTTGTGCCGGTTCCCCGCGTACTTGGGGCCGGGGTTGCCCAACCCCACCACCAACCAACGTTCGCTCTCCGCCATGCCCTCGTCGTCCTTGTTCTTCCCGACGCCCAACCTGCTCAACAAGCCCCACATGCCGCGAGCCTATCGGGGTCGGTCCACCCTGAACCCGAAACGCCGAACGCGCGGACCCAGGAAGGGACCGCGCGTTCGAACTCGAAGCGTGGAATGCGCACACCGAACTACTCGGCGGCGGCCTCTGCGGCCTCGGTGCTGGTCTCCGGCTCGTCGGCCACGCGCGGCGCGGAGACGGTCAGGACCGTGGTCTCCGGGTCGTCGATGAGCGTGGCGCCCTCGGGCAGCACGATCTCAGCGGCGGTGGGGACGGCACCGATCTCCAGACCCTGAATGTCGAACTCGACCTGGCCGGGGATGTTGTGGGCCTCGACCTCGACGCGCACGGTCACCAGCTCCTGGTTGAGAACACCCGGGGCCTTGACCTCGCCGGCCAGGACCAGGGGCACCTCGACCTCGACCTTCTCGCCCTTGGTGACGACCAGCAGGTCGACGTGCTCCAGGAACCCCTTGATCGCGTCGCGCTGCACACTCTTGGGCAGGGCGAGGTTGTTCTTGTCCAGGCCGTCGAGACGGATCAGGACGTTCGGGGTCTTCAGGGCGAGCATGAGCTCGTGGCCCGGAAGGTTCAGGTGGCGGGGCTCGGTGCCGTGGCCGTAGAGGACGGCCGGCACCTTACCCGCGCGGCGGGCGCGACGGGAGGCGCCCTTGCCGAATTCCGTGCGGGGCTCGGCAGCGATACGTACCTCGGACACGACAAAACTCCTCGGGTTCAACCCCGCAACACGGGGAACACGACTCCATTAGTACGAACGATTCTCGCCCTCGGCGGAGAATACGACGGGGTCGCCCGGCTGGCAGGGGACTCGACCGCCTTGGTTCCAGGCGTGCCCGGCGAGCCGTCACCGGACCCGCTTCGGCCCGGGAACGCTCGTCGCGCACCCCTGCCCGCGTTGTTTCCGAACGGTTACACACGAAGACACGTGGAATCCGTCCGGGCACGGGGACACTCGGCCAAGTCTACTGGTTCCGGTGACGACTCCGTACATGCCCCACAGAGACCCCCGGCGGACCGGGCGGCCCCTGTGGGGCATGTCATGACCCGGGGGGGTTACTCGAACAGGCTCGTGACCGAGCCGTCGGTGAACACCTCGTTGACGGCACGTGCCACCAGCGGGGCGATCGAGAGCTGGGTCAGCTTCTCGAAGGAACGCTCCTCGGGGACCGGAAGGGTGTTCGTGATCACCACTTCGGAGATCCGGGAGTTCTGTAGACGCTCGGCCGCCGGCCCGGACAGCACACCGTGCGTGGCCGCGACCAGGACCTTGGCCGCGCCCTGCTCGAAGAGGGCCTCGGAGGCCTTCACGATGGTGCCGCCGGTGTCGATCATGTCGTCGACCAGGACGCAGACGCGGCCCTTGACCTCACCGACGACCTCGTGGACCTTCACCTCGTTGGCGACGTCGGGGTCACGCCGCTTGTGGATGATCGCCAGCGGGGCGCCCAGACGGTCGGCCCAACGGTCGGCGGTGCGCACACGGCCGGCGTCCGGGGAGACCACCGTGATCTGGGACCGGTCGACCCGACCCGCGATGTGGTCGGCCAGGATCGGCAGCGCGAACAGGTGGTCGACCGGGCCGTCGAAGAAGCCCTGGATCTGGTCCGTGTGCAGGTCGACGGCCATCATCCGGTCCGCGCCCGCGGTCCGGAACAGGTCCGTCATCAGGCGGGCGGAGATGGGCTCGCGGCCGCGGTGCTTCTTGTCCTGACGCGCGTAGCCGAAGAACGGCGTGACCACGGTGATCCGCTTGGCGGAGGCCCGCTTCAGGGCGTCCACCATGATCAGCTGCTCCATGATGGACTCGTTGATCGGGTCCGCGTGGCACTGGATCACGAAGGCGTCCGAACCGCGTACCGACTCCAGGTAGCGGACGAAGATCTCTCCGTTGGCGAAGGTGTCGAACCGGGTGGGGACCACGTCGATCCCCAGTTCCTTGGCCACCTCCTCGGCCAGCGCGGGGTGCGTGCGCCCCGAGAAAAGCATCAATTGTTTCTGTCCGGTGGCCTTCATCCCGGTCACGTGTTTCTCCCCCACAGTCACTACTCGTTCGCGGAGTCGGCTCTACGCCGTTCCGCCTCCTCCGCCGCCTCGGCGGAGGCCGTTCCCGGACGCTTGCGACGCGTCCAGCCCTCGACGTTGCGCTGCCGGTGCCCCTCGGAGACGGCGAGTGCACCCGGCGGAACGTCCTCGCGGACCACCGTCCCGGCCCCGGAGTAGGCACCGTCGCCGACGGTCACCGGCGCGACGATGGTGTTGTCGCTGCCGATGCGCACGTGGTCGCCGATGGTGCTCCGGGACTTGTCGACCCCGTCGTAGTTGACGAACACCGAGGAGCAGCCGATGTTGCTGCCCACGCCGATGTCGGCGTCGCCCACGTAGGTCAGGTGCGGGATCTTGGAACCGGTGCCGACGTTCGAGTTCTTGACCTCGACGAAGGCTCCGGCCTTGGCCCGCTCGGCCAGGCGGGTGCCCGGCCGGAGGTAGGTGTAGGGACCGACGGTGGTCTCGGGACCGATCTCCGCGCGGTCGGCGGTGGTCTCGCGCACCTCGGCGCCGTCGCCGACGACGGTGTCGCGAAGGTCGGCGCCGGGGCCGATCCGGGCGTCCTCGCCGATCCTGGTGGTTCCGTACAGGCGGCTGTCGGGGAGCACCACGGTGTCCACGCCGATGCTCACCTCGGAGTCGATCCAGGTCGTCGCGGGGTCGACGATGGTGACCCCGGCGAGCATGTGCTGTTCGAGGAGGCGCTCGTTGAGCAGGCGCCGGGCCTCGGCGAGCTGGACGCGGTTGTTGACGCCCTGGACCTCGTGGCGGTCCGCGGTGCTCCAGGCGCCGACACGGTGACCGTCGCCGCGCAGCAGGGACACCACGTCGGTGATGTACTCCTCGCCCTTGGCGTTGTCGCTGGACAGACGCTGGACGACCTCGGTCAGCAGGGAGCCGTCGAAGGCGTACATGCCCGAGTTGATCTCGTCGATCGCGAGCTGTTCGGGGGTGGCGTCGGCGTGTTCGACGATCTCGGTGAAGGAGCCCGCGTCGTCGCGGACGATGCGACCGTAGCCGTGCGGATCCGGGACCCGGGCGGACAGGACGGTCACCGCGTTGCCCTCGCGCTCGTGCTCGGCGATCAGGCCGTTGAGCGTCTCACCGCGGAGCAGAGGTGTGTCGCCACAGGTGAGAACGACCGTGCCGGTGAGCTTCAGCCCCTTGTCGGCCAGGTCCTCCAGAGCCATGCGCACCGCGTGACCGGTGCCGTTCTGCTCCTCCTGGACCGCGGTGAGCGCCTCGGGGGCGACCCGCTCCAGGTGCTGGGCGATGCGCTCCCGCTTGTGGCCCAGGACCACCACGGTGTGCTCCGGGTCGGTCGCCCGAGCCGCTTCGAGGACGTGGCCCAACATGCTGCGGCCCGCGATCTCGTGAAGCATCTTGGGGAGTTTCGACTTCATCCGGGTGCCCTCTCCCGCGGAGAGGACGATGACGGCAGCCGGGCGTTTCACGCTCACTGGAGGAGACCCCTCGTGATAGCTGGCACATGAACAGTCGGCTCACCCTTCGGCGGCGCGTCCCGCATGCCGCGCGGGCGGCCGTCGGATGACCAGCGGCCGACAGGGGAAGGATACATGCGCGTCACGAGCGCCCCCCGGTGGCGGCGCACGTTGACGAGGGCGCCCGTCCGGCGGGGTGTCCGTACACCCCTGGGGGCCCGGGAAAGCGGCGTCGGATGTGAGTTGCGCCGCCGTGGACCCTCCGCGCCCCGGGGCGAGGGGGCGATCAGGGTCGGGAACAGCTCCCGGACCAGGGCTCGAACCTGGACGATGGGGACCAAAACCCCACATGCTGCCGATTACATCATCCGGGAACGCGCCGGGCCTTCGGCCCGTGCGTCCGTCACCAACATAGCGCCTTCCAGGGAGGGCTTGCCAAACCTACGGGTTCGTAGGTTACGGTTACGTAGGAATAGGTTAGGCCGTGTCCACGGGTGCTCCACATCCCTGTGACGCCGTCCTGACCAGTGACGACGTTCCCGTGACGAGGTGTGCGAGACCATGACCACTGCTCCCGAACTACCCGCGGAAGGCACCGCCATGACGCGTCCCAAACGCGAGGCGATCCCCGAGTACGAGCCCGAGCTGAGGGGCAAGGCCGAGCGCTACACCGTGTTCGCCTTCGTCTTCGTGCCGCTCCTCGCTCTCTTGGGCGCGGTGCCCTTCTTCTGGGGCTGGGGCCTGTCGGTGACGGACATCGTCATCGCCGTGGTCTTCTACGTGATCAGCGGTCTCGGCATCACCGTCGGCTTCCACCGGCACTTCACGCACGGTTCCTTCCGTGCCAACCGGCCGCTGCGGATCGCCCTGGCGATCGCGGGCAGCATGGCCATCGAGGGCAGCGTCATCAAGTGGGTGGCCGACCACCGCCGCCACCACAAGTACGCCGACGCCGAGGGCGACCCGCACTCCCCGTGGCGCTTCGGCGACGACTGGAAGTCCGTGGCCAAGGGCATGTACTACGCCCACATGGCCTGGATGTACCTGGACGAGAAGAAGACCTCTCCGCGCCGCTTCACCCCGGACCTGCTCAAGGACAAGGACGTCGTCCTCGTCGACCGACTGTTCGTGCCGATCGTGCTCTTCTCCCTGTTCGCCCCGGCCGCCATCGGTGGCCTGGTGACCATGTCCTGGTGGGGCGCCGTCACCGCGTTCTTCTGGGCCGGTCTGGTCCGTGTCGCGCTGCTGCACCACGTCACCTGGTCGGTCAACTCCATCTGCCACACCATCGGCGAGGAGAACTTCGAGGTGCGCGACCGCTCCCGCAACGTGTGGTGGCTGGCCATCCCCTCCTTCGGCGAGTCCTGGCACAACCTGCACCACGCCGACCCGACCTGCGCACGTCACGGCGTCCTCAAGGGTCAGATCGACATCTCCGCCCGGGCCATCTGGGCCTTCGAGAAGATCGGCTGGGCCACCAAGGTCCGCTGGCCCAACAACGAACGACTCGCCGCGAAGCGGGTCAAGGTCTAGGATCGGTAACCATCATGGGAGCAGCCGACAGCGAACAGAGGACCCGCGTGCGCCGCAAGCGCATGACGGGCAAGGAGCGTCGGCAACAGCTGTTGGGGATCGGCCGGGAGCTGTTCGCCGAACGAGGGTTCGACGCGACCTCCGTCGAGGAGATCGCCGCTCGGGCCGGTGTGTCCAAGCCCGTGGTCTACGAGCACTTCGGCGGCAAGGAGGGCATCTACGCCGTCGTCGTGGACCGGGAGATGCGCACGCTCCTGGACATGATGGGCGAGGCCCTCACCGCCGATCACGCCCGGAGCAAGATCGAGAAGGCGGCCCTGGCCCTGCTGCGCTACGTCGAGGAGGACAGCGTCGGTTTCCGGGTGCTCACCCGGGACTCCCACGTCGCCTCCGGAACAGGTAGCTTCGCCAGCCTGATCAACGACATCGCCAGCCAGGTCGAGCACATCATGGCCGACGAGTTCGCCGAACGCGGTTACGACCCGGCGCTCGCCCCCATGTACGCGCAGGCCCTGGTCGGTATGTGGGCGCTGACCGGCCAGTGGTGGCTGGAGGTGCGCAAGCCCAAGCGCGAGGTGGTCGCGGCCCATCTGGTCAACCTGGCCTGGAACGGTCTCTCCTCCCTGGAGGCGAAGCCGAGTCTGGGCGAGGAGCACCGTCGGGGACGTTCCGGCTGACCCCTCCGCAGCGCCGTCCACGGGACCGGCGTCGCCCCAGGTCGCGTGTGGGGCGGGTGTGCAACGGCATACCCGCCCCACTATCTTGATGTCAAGAGATATGCTGTCCTCATGTGCGATGAGGTGGATGGGCTGTTGGAGGCGTGGCGCTCCGAACGGCCGGACTTGGACGTGACCCCGCTGGAGGTGTTCAGCCGGGTGTCCCGGCTCGCCCGCCACCTGGACCGCGCTCGACGCACCGTCTTCACCGAACACGCCCTGGAACCCTGGGAGTTCGACGTCCTCTCCGAGCTGCGCCGCTCGGGCCCTCCCTACGAGCTGAGCCCCGGTCGCCTGCTCAGGGCCACCCTGGTCACCTCCGGCACCATGACCAACCGGGTCGACCGGCTGGCCGCCGCCGACCTCGTCCGCCGGCGCCCCGACCCCGCCGACAAACGCGGGGTCCTGGTCCGGCTCACCGACAAGGGCGCCGAACGGATCGACGCCGCACTGGAGTCGTTGCTGAGCTACGAGGAGACACTCCTCGCCCCCATGCCCACCGACGAGCGCGAACAACTGGCATCGTTACTGAGAAGCCTTCTGGCGCCGCTCGACAGAACGCCCTCCGGCCCACAGAACTAGGGCGTACGCCGAGCGCGCCGGTCCCCGCACACGATCCCGGTCGGAGAGCACTGTGAGAATCCGATGGACGGCCGCCCTCGCCGCGGCGCTGACGATCACGGCCTGTTCGGCACCGGCCGACGAGGAGCCTCAGGAGAGGGCGGCCCCACAAAGCCACTACCTCTCCCTCGGCGACTCGTTGACCGTCGGTGTGCAGCCCGACGAATCCGGGGTGCCGGTGGAGACCTCCGAGGGCTACACGGACGTCCTGTACCGCACGCTAAAGGACGAGGACTCCACGCTCGTCCATGAACGCATGGGGTGCGGCGGCGAGGACACCACCACCTTCATCGAGGGCGGGCTCATGCGGTGCGATCTCCGTTATGAGGGCGACTCCCAACTCGACCGTGCCGTGGCCTTCCTGGAGGAGCACGGCGACCGGGTCGACCTGGTCACCCTCACCATCGGCGGCAACAACTTCACCGGCTGTGTGAACGGCGTCCCCTCCGATCCCGAGGCCGAGATCGACCCCGACGCCCTCGGGGTGAACGAGGAGTGCGTGGCGGACGGGCTGGAGCGGCTGGAGACCGAGGTCCCCGTGATCGCCGAACGTCTGGTCGAAGCGGCGTCACCGGACACCCGGATCGTGGCGATGACCTACTACAACCCGTTCCAGGCCCTGGCCCTGGTGACCGGCCCCGAGGCGGCGACCTCCGAGAGCGGACCGGCCGCCCGCACCGTCGAGATCATCGACGCGGTCAACGCCTCGCTCGTCGATTCCTATGAGGCCGCCGGCATCGAGGTCGCCGACGTGGCCGGGGCCTTCCAGGCGGCCGGCGCCGAGACCCCCTCCGAGGGCGACGGGGCCGGGCTGCCCGCCGACCTGCGCGCCGTCTGCGCCCTCACCTGGATGTGCGACACCGCTCGAGGGCCCGACATCCACACCAACCCCGCCGGTGCCCGCACCATCGCCGAGGCCTTCCAGGAACGACTCGGTTAGGCACGGGAGGATCGTCGGCCCGGCCGGAGCGCGCGCGGTTCAGGAAGCGGCGTTCCTGACGCGGCGGGCGACCTCCGCGAGCCGGGCGTCATCGGCCCTGTGATGGTCGTGCGAGGACAGATAGCCCTGGTACAGGTCGAAGTAGCCGTCGATCGGCGAGGCCACCTCCCGCCAGTCCTCCCCCGCGTTGCCCGCCGTTCCGTGCATCGGGAAGAGCTTGGCGTGCGCGTGATCGACTCCGTAGCCCTCGTACATGATCCCGGTCCGGGCCACGTCGGGGAAGGCGGCGTCCAACCGGCGGGCGACCTCCCGCGCGGCCAAGTGGAGGGCGGTGTACTCCTCCGGTTCCAGGTCCACCACGTAGCTCGTGCGGTGGGCCTTGGGGATGACGACGGAGAAACCCTCGGTGTTGGGGAAGATCGACAGGAACGCCAGATGCGCCTCGTCCTCCCAGATCCGATGGGCCGGAGATCGCCCGGCCACGATCTCACAGAAGACACATCCGGGGGCGGAGGACTCGGTACTCACCATGCTCCTTGGGATCGAGGTTCGGTCGGATGTCCACAGTGTGGCCCGTTCGGACGGAACGGACCGGGAAAGTTCTCATCCCGCATGAACGGGCCCCTCCATGAAGGCCTGCTCCCCCCGGGATCAGGCCTCCGCCACGGAGCTCCTCATCCCCCGGGACCGAACGAACCAGCCGTCGCGCACCTCTTCCAGAGTGGGGATCAGCGACCCCGCCCCGGGCCTTCCCGAGCTTCGCCATTCCTCCGCCCGGCGCTTCAGCTCCAGAGCGGATTCGGGGCCGCCCGCGGTGAGCAGACCACCGTCGCCCAACACCACGGCGGCGCTCTCGGCGGTGGCGTGTCCCGGAGCCCAGCCACGCGCTCCCAGACCGATCATGCTCAACCCGGCGGAGGCGGTCGCGTACAGGTGGATACGGAAGTCCTCGCACGACTCCCCCGAGCCGAGCAGCTCCCCTTCCACACGGGCCTCGGAGGCGAGGGTCTCCACAAGCCTCTGTGCCACGTGGCGGTCACCCTCGTCGATCCACGTGCCACTGATCCACCACGGATTCCCTTCCGCATCGGTGGCCTGAGCCTGGACACCACTCGGCGGCACCAGCCACTGGGTGAGTTCCTCGGGGTACATCTCCACGTACCCGCCGGACCACAACCGGTCCGCTTCCAGACCTCCCCCACGGGTACGCCGTGCCCGCACGATGGCGTTGGCCCGGAGCACCGGTGCGAGCGTGATCGGCACGACCAACACCGCGCCGGGGACGCACTGGTCGGCCCAGGTCCGATGCAACCGATCACCGGCCGCCCAGGCCACGAGCCGATCGTAGGGAGCCTGCTCGGGCATCCCCGCGACGCCGTCACCGGTCACGACACGGATGTTGTCCACACCCCGACGCGAGTGCAGACCCTTGGCCCGCTCGACCAGGTCGGGGATGACGTCCATGGAGCTCACCGAGCCGCTCTCTCCGACCAGCTCACCCAACAACGCCCCGGAGAAACCGGACCCGGTCCCGATCTCCAGCACCCGCATGCCCGGCCGCACGTCCAGGCGCTCCAGCATCGCGGTGATGGCCTCGACCGAACTGCTCTGCCTGATCAGGCCTCCGTCCTCGGCTCGGGTGTAGTAGTCCTCCGAAACGGACGCGAGGGCGTCCCGTACACGGCTGTCGGTCACGGCGCTCCTTGGAGTCATGGTCATCTATGCAGGAAAAACGTGTGTTCAGGTGCGGACCAGAACCATGGGGTGGATCAGGTACCGGTCCACGTGACGACATCGGACTCGTCGTCGAGCCGGACCGACTGTCGCTCCGCCGACACCGTGAGACCGAACCTGGTGTGCACCGGACGACCTCGTTCTCGCCACCAGCGATAGGCAGTCTCCAACTCGGTGAACAGCTCACGAGGCCCGTGCTGTCGAACCTCGTGGCCGGTCTCCCGGTGCTCCGGCTCGATCCGCCAGGACGCCCAGGAGGCCGTCTCCGGATCCACCAGGTACACCGTGTACCGCTGCCCATCGTCCTCGGAGAACTCGACCCGGTTCAGCACGGTGGGCATGCGCAGTCCGATCGCGAAACTCGCGTCGAAGTCGCCGATCGGCTCGTAGGGGTGCAGTTCCGTCCGGGTGGATTCGAAGGCCTGTTCCTCGGGACGCACGAAGGTCTCGACGACCCGCCTGGGCACACGCTGACCACGCACCCACATGAAGGCCGCGTCTCCCCCGAAACGGCCGCGTGCCGTGGCGTCCGGGCCGACGGTGAGGTCGGCCAGCACCCCGTTGTGGAAGGCGTTTCCCCAAGGGGTGAGGATCCTTCCGCCCGGCCTGGTCTGCTCGATCCAGGGATAGGGGACCCGCTGGACCGCGGCGGTACCGATCACCCGATCGAAAGGGGCGTGGGACGGGCATCCCAGCGTTCCATCACCGGTGACCACGAACGTCCCGAAGCCCGCTTCGCGCAACCGGGTCCGGGCCGTCTCGGCGAGGTCCGCGTCGATCTCGACACTGGTCACCGCCGCGTCCCCCAGGAGTTGTGAGAGCAGAGCGGCGTTGTATCCGGTGCCGGTCCCGATCTCCAGCACGCGCATTCCGGGGAAGACGTCCAGTCGGCGGAGCATGTCGGCGACGATCGTGGGTTGGGACGCGGAGCTGGTCGGATATCCGGGACCGTTCTCGGCGCCGTCGTCCACCTGGGTGACGATCGGAATGTCGGCGTAGGCCAGTTCCAGCCAGTGGTCCGGATCCCGCGAACGGTCCGCGGTGACGCCGTCCGGGCCGGTGAACCGATCCGGGAGAAAGCGGTGCCGCTCGACCCGTTCGAACGCGGTACGCCAGTGTCGGGCCAGGACGCCCGCCTGCTCGAGGCGGGCGACCAATTCCTCGTGGGCGGGAAGCACTACTCGTCGTCCCTCTCGTGCCTGCCTCCACCGGAGCCACCGTCGTCGGGGGTCGGCGGCGGGATGGGGCGCTCGGGCTTGTGTCCGTCGGAGGAGGAGTTGTCCTCGTGCCTGCCGTACACGGCGATGCCAGGTGCTCGCATGAGCTGCTCCTTGAGGGGTTCGCGGTGACCGATCCACCGGCGATTCCATTACTACTGGAATAATCTCTACGTGACAAGAGGGTGACGCAGAGAATTATTCCTGCAATGATGGAATCACCTCGACCCCCTGGAGGAACCCCCATGCTCACGCTGAAGGAACTCGTACGGTTCTTCGATGAGAAGGCGACCGCATCCGCCTTCCGCCTGGAGACGCTGGCGGAGCACTCCGTCGGTTCGGACGGCGGAGACTTCGCCCGACACAAGGCGGGCGAGCCGGAGCCGGACTGGGATCGAAAGAACCCCTGGCTCGCGGAGCTCCGATCGGAGAAGGAGTCCGGGTTCCGGCGCCACCGAGTGAGGATCCTCAGAACTCCGCTGAACGACTACCTCCGCTTCGAATGCGAGTGGGGGCACGTGCTCAACTCCGAGGCCGGCGAGGAGATCCACGTCCTGGTTCTGGCCGAACGCGAGCTCCCCGCCGAGGTCGTCGACCACGACTTCTGGCTACTCGACGACGAGTACCCCATCCGTATGCACTACACCGAGAGCGGCGAGTTCGTGGGCGGAGAGCTCATGGATAACCTGGAGCGCTACCAGAAGGCCAGGGAGGCGGCCCTCGCCGGCGCCGAACCGTTCGAGCGGTGGTGGGCCCGCCATCCCGAGGAATGGAGAGCAACCCGGACTGTATGACAGGTCCCAAGAACACGCCTGCCGGTCGCGGGCCGGAAGGCCGCGACCGGCTCGCCCGTGCCCTGCGGGAGGCTCGGCGGCATATCGGCATCAGCGGTGTTCGCGCCGGAGCGCAGGCGGGCATGTCTCAGTCGAAGATCTCCAAGATCGAACGCTCACTGCTGCTCCCGTCCGTGAACGACGTGGCAGCGCTATGCCGGGTCTACGAAGTCCCTGAGAACGAACGCGCCGAACTACTGGCCCTGGCCGAATCCCTACGCGAGGAAGCCTCTACACGAGTGATCCTTGCTCGAAGGGTGCCGGCTGTACAGCAGCGAGTGGCCCAGATCGAAGCGAAGTCCTCACTGGTTCGTTCGTTTCAGCCGTTGATGGTCTTCGGGATCCTCCAGACCTATGAGTACTCCAGATGTCTCTATACGGTCCCTCGATACAAGGTTCCGGTGGAGGAAGCCGAAGCGGCCATCAGGTTGAGGCAGGGACGTCGTCAGGCACTGACCACGGGTTCCACTCGATACCGGCTCATCATGTCCGAAGGGGCTTTGCGCTGGCAGGCCGGTTCAGCCGAGTTGATGGCCAAGCAGGTGGAGGACATCGCCGAGGTCGCACGCTCAGGCGGACAGGTCGGTATCGGCATCATTCCGTGGAGTACTCCTGTCCGGATCTTCCCGCGCAATGCGTTCCATATCTATGACGAGGACGCCGTCATGGTGGGCACGGAGACCGCGACCGCGACTCTGACCGGTACTGCCGACATTTCCACATATGTCGAGTTGTTCGGCGAGCTGGAGAAGTTGGCCGACTTCGGCGACGATGCGGTCGCCCACCTGGAGCGCATCGCGTCGGAGTACCGACAGCTCGCACGATCATGAGCCCGGCTCAGGGGTGATGGCAACGGGTGTCCGCTCGCTCGACAGAGATCTCGTTCCTGTTGGAAGTCCCGGCAGAGGTCCCATCCGGGCGGAAGGCCACAACCTCCAGACCCCCTACCCCCAAGGAGTGAGATGTCCGAGATCATCGGCGGAGCGGACTTCAACGCGCTCTTTCGCAAGTACCGTCACACCGCCTGGCGTCTTGAGACCCGCACGCATTACGGCAAGCTCAACGAGGATCGACCGTTCCAGCAATGGCTTACCGGCGAAGACCCAGGGCTGGACTGGTTCAGGCCTTGGCTGAGCATGATGCGGGAGGAACTCGCCACCGGTAAGCGCATGGAACGGGTGCGGTTGATCGACGACCCTCCCTCGGACTATCTGCGTTGGGAGCTGTGGGGCACCCCCTACAACCTGGGGGTGGGCGAGGACATCCGCTACCTGCCGCGTGAACACCCGATCGTCGAGGAGCTTCCCGACTTCGACTTCTGGGTCTTCGACAGCACCACCGTGGCACGTTTGGAGTTCGATGGCGATCGGTTCCTCGGTGCGACCCTCACCGAGGAACCCGAGCTTGTCCTGGCCACGCTACGAGCACGAGACGCCGCGTGGCATCATGCTCTGACGTTCACGGAGTACATGGCGTCCAGAGCTGCATGAACGATGGCCGTGCCACCCGCCTCCCTCGGAGCTCGCCTTGGCGAACCCCGGGGTGAGGTAGGAGAGTTCAGACGTGAGCCGGGTGATTCCGAGGGTCAGGAGAGATCGCGGGTGGAGCGGAGGAAGGCGGTCCACTCCGCGGAGTCGAAGGCCAGGTGGCCCTTGGCCGGGTTCTTCGAGTCTCGAACGGCGGCACCACAGGGCAGGTCAGCGACCTCGACACAGTTGTTATTGACGCCGCTGTAGCTGGACTTCCTGAACTTCGCGGGGATCTGGGCTACTTCGACGCAGTTCTCACCGGCGCCGCTGTAACTGCTCTTAAGGAACACGAGGTCGGTCACGATCAATCCTCTAGCGACTCGGCGACGTCATGCACGAAGTCTATGGTCTGGGCCACGGTCAGAGCAGCACTGCTCGCTTCACGCCACATCGCATCATATCGGCGGATCTCTTCCAGAGTCTCCACATAAAGGGTGGATGTTGGCGTCTCTGCGTATCCGATTGTGGGGTCGCTGGGCTCCGAGAACTCCATGATCTGAAAGCTGCCCAGGTTGGCAGCGTGCATTCCGGCAGAGAACGGGAGCACTTGGATCGCGACGTTGGGTCGCGTCGCCATCGTTGTGAGGTGCAGTAGCTGCTCCCTCATGCTCTCAGCATCACCGGAACGCCTGCGTAGAGCACTTTCGTCGATGACCGCCGCGTACTCCGGAGGGTGGAGGCGGCTCAGGATTTCTTGGCGCTTCATACGCGCCTGGATGTGGCGTCGTATGCGCTCCTCCGAGTAGGCGTTAGCCCCCAGGAACACACCTTTCGTATAAGCCGGGGTCTGCAACAGGCCAGGGATCACCTGCGCCTCGTAGACGCGTATGAACGAGGCTTCGACTTCGAAGGACGGCAACCCACCTGGCCTGAAGACATCCTTGTACTTCGACCACCACCCCAGTTCCACCGCATCCTTCGCGAGTTGGTGCATGCCTTCCCAAACGCTCTTGTCCACTTGGTAGAGCCTCGCGAGGGAATCCAAGTGACTTGCGCTGATCCGCTTGAGAGAAGCCGTCTCCATCTTGCCCAGGGTCGCTCGCGGAACCCCTGACTTCTTGGCGGCGACGTCAAGAGTGTCCCCGGACTCCTCACGAAGATCACGCAGGATACGAGCGAGACGGCGGCGCCTGATGGTCGGGCTAAAGGAGGGGTCCATGGGGGCAATCTATCAAATCCATCCAGAGATTCTCTGAAATGCTTGACTCTGGAGAATCTCCAGAACATCATGGATGTGTAGCCAGTGACATGAGCATCACTCTCCGTCGAGATGATCTCCGCTGGTCAGGCTACGCCGTGCCCCTTTCCCTCCGTAGGGAAATCGTGAAGGTCATCGGCCTTGCGGGCGCTCACCGAACCACTCATCGCTTCTCCCCGCGCTAGGAGTCTGTTCGTCATGCCCAAACTCGCCCCCGTGCCTCAGATGGGCCAGGTGACCATCGCCCTCAACGAGCTGGTCCCCTACTCCCTCCGGCACTACTTCAACCGCCGCCCCGACCGACCCCACTACCGGGTCCGTCGCTACGACTTCGGCTCCTCACCGGCCCTCATGCCGCTGGTCCGAGCCTTCCTCGACACCTGCGCCGCCCAACAGAACGCCGACTACCGGCACTTGTTCACCCTGCTCGGGAGCGAACTGGCCGGTAACGCCCTCAAGCACTCCCTCTCCGGGCTTCCCGGCCGCTCCTACTCACTGCTGTGCGAACGCCACCGGAACGGGCTGCGGCTCATCTGTCGTGACGGCGGCGTGCCCGCCGACCGCCCCCGGAACGTCCGCGACCGCCTCCACCTGAAGGCGGACCCCGGCGGTCTGGACCCCGAGGCCGACGCCGGACGGGGGTTGGCCATGATCGACGCCCTGGCCACGGACTGGGGGGACAACGGGTTCCCGAGCCACCGGGAGGTGTGGTTCTTCCTCGCCTACGACCTGGAGGACAGCCGCTGGCCCCTTCTCCACCCCTGACACCTTCAGGCCTCTTACTCCCCACAGGCCCCTGGAGCGGACGGCCCCCACCAATCCCGCATACATCCACGCATGGAAAAGGGCCCGGTAGGCGCAGCAACGCCTTCCGAGCCCGAGCGATCCCGAAGTCCCAACCCGTTCAAAGCCAGAAAGCAGGATCAGTGATGCATTCTACGCTCGCGCCCCGCCCCTCCCGCAGGACTTTCCGCGAATCAGTCCCCCGGACAGGCCCCTCCTGTGTCTCCTGCGGCCATCGCGCCTGCCGCACCCGGCGTGCCCGCCGCCTGCCCATGCTGGGCGGCCACCGCAGCGAGTTCGCTCGGGAACACCTCCGGGCCGCCGAACTCCAGGCCCTCAACCCGCACCTGGTCCTGTGGTTCGGGGAGGCCACACAGTCCTATTGGGTCGCCACCGCCTCGGGCCTCACGGAGGCCCGTACGATCGGCGACCTTCTCCCTCTCGTGGATCCCCTCCCCGAGTGACCCATGCTCCCTTGGGCGCGAGGGTGGAGAGGCGGAGGCTCCAGACCTCCCCACCACCCACCTCACCCGGGCGGGCCGGCGAGGACGTGCCTCAACAATTCCTCCGCGGCTCGCGAGAGCCTCGTCCCCTCGGCCCAGATCACGGCGAGCGGCCTGGTCAACCGCACCCCCGACACCGGGACCTCGAGCAACCTCCCACCGTCGAGATCCTCCTCGACGGCGCGGCGGCTGACCACGGCGGGAAGCCCCTCCTCGATGGCGGTGAGCCGGATGCCCGCCGCCGTGGGCAGCTCCGCCGCCGGCGCTACCGGCGCCAACGGCTCCGGTAGCGCCCCGAGCGCGTACTCGAAGGCGCTTCGAGTACCCGACCCCGGCTCCCGAAGGACGAGCGGGGTGGAGGCGAGCCCGCGCGCCGTGATCGGCCCACGTCGCCGGGCCCAAGGGTGTCCCGGTGCGACGACGACGGCCAGGTCGTCGGAGCCGATGATCCGGTACTCCACGTCGCGCACCGGCTCGGGCGTCTCGACGAAGCCCAGGTCCGCCCGCCCCTCACGGACCCGTTCGACGACCTCGGTGCTGTTGGCCGCCACCAGTCTCACCTCGGGCGGCTCTCCCCGTCCGGTCTCCTGACGCATGGCCCTCAGCCAGCGCGGCATGAGGTGCTCGGCGATGGTGAGGCTCGCGGCGACCGTCAACCGCGATTCCGCGTCCCCGCGCAGGGTCGCGAGGGAGGTCGCCACCCGATCCGCCGAGGCCAGGAGTTCGCCCGCCCACCCGGCGACGAGCACACCGGTGTCGGTGAGGCGCGCCCCCTGCGCGCCACGCGCCACCAGCGTCACGCCCAGCCGTGCCTCCAACTTCTTCGCCCTCGCCGATACGGCCTGCTGGGTCACCCCCAACCTCCGTGCCGCCTCGGTGAGGCTGTGACCGTCCCCGACCATCGCCAGGACCCGGAGCGCGACGAGGTCCAGATCGACCGGGTCCATGGCGCCTCCCCCTTCACAAACAACGCTTGTGCCGCCACAAGGACATCACTCTTCCCGGGACCGCCGCGCGGCGGCACTCTGGGCTCATGACCTTCTCACCTTCGTCGACGTCCGCGCCCACCCCCTCCGCTCCGGCCCGCGGATCCGGCGGCCGGTGGCTGTGGCGTGACGTCGACGACGTGAGGGACCTGTTCGGCTCGGTGACCCCGAACTGGTACGCGTCGATCATGGGCACCGGCATCGTCGCCGTCGCCGCCGCGACCCTGCCGTTCCAGTCCTCGGCCCTGCGGATCTGGGCGACGGGCGTGTGGATCCTGGCCACCCTCCTGCTGATCACTCTGACGGTGGCCTTCTTCGTCCACTTACGCGTCGCCGCCTCCAAGGCGCGCGGCTACCTCACGCATCCGGTGATGGCGCACTTCCTGGGCGCCCCGCCCATGGCGCTGCTCACCGTCGGCACCGGAACCCTGCTGCTCGGCGGGGACCTTCTCGGGCAGCGGACCGTGGTCGTCGTCGACGCCGTCCTGTGGACGCTCGGCACCCTCCTCGGGCTCGCGTGCGCCTGGTACGTCACCTACACGACCTTCATCGGGAGGAACCACAGCCCGGTGGAGTCGACCTTCGGCGGCCGGCTGATGCCCGTCGTCCCGCCGATGGTCTCGGCGGCCTCCGGAGCCCTGCTCGTCCCCCACATACCCGCCGGTGAGCCACGTCTGCTGATGTTCCTGGCCTGCTACGCCATGTTCGGTCTCTCGCTGGTCGCCTCGTTGCCGATCATCGTCATGCTGTGGACCAGGCTCGTTCAGCACGGCCCCGGAGAGACCACCATGGTGCCGACGCTGTGGATCGTGCTGGGCCCTCTGGGGCAGTCCATCACCGCGGCGAACCTCCTGGGCGACAGCGCCCACCACGCCGTCTCCGCACGGCTCGCGACCGCCTTCGAACTCTTCGGCGTGGTCTACGGGCTCCCCGTCCTCGGGTTCGCCCTGCTGTGGGCGAGCGTCGCGGCGGCGGTGACGGTCCATCGGTTCCGCGGCGGGGCGCCCTTCGCCCTGACCTGGTGGTCCTTCACCTTCCCCGTCGGCACCTGCGTCACCGGCGTCGGTGCGCTGGCCGGCCACACCGGGTCGGTCACCCTGGCCTGGCTCGCCGCCGTCCTCTACGTCGGGCTCGTCGCCGCCTGGATCGTCGTCGCGACGCGCACCTTCCACGGGAGCGTCGTCAGCGGCCGGCTGCTCGCCCCGTCGTGAACCGGACGCCGGGCGTCGGTCGCCCGGCGTGATCGGTCGGGTCAGGTGCCCTCGGGCAGGGAACCCTCGATGAGGTCGACGATCTCGGGGGCGTCGGGCACCGTGGTCGGCCGGAATCGGTGCGTGGTCCCGTCCGGCAGGACCAGGAACTTCTCGAAGTTCCACCTGATCCGTCCGGCGCTCCCCCCGGCGTCGGGGACCCGGGTGAGCTCCTCGTAGAGGGGGTGGCGCCCGCGTCCGTTGACCTTCGTCTTGGTGGTCATCGGGAAGGTGACGCCCCAGGTCGTCGAGCAGTACTCGGCGATCTTGTCCTCGCCGCCGAACTCCTGGAGGAACTGGTTGCTGGGGAATCCGATGACCGTGAAACCGCGGTCGGCGTAGCGCTTCTGGAGCTCCTCCAGCGCACCGTACTGGGAGGTGAGTCCGCAGCGGGACGCCACGTTCACCACCAGGCGCACCTTTCCGGCCCACTCGCCGAAGGTGGTCTCGCGTCCGTCGATCAGGGTGACCGGGATCGAGTCCAGGTCGGCCATGGCGTCTCCTTGCGTTCGGAACCGTACGCGCCCTGTGGACAGCCTATGAGTCGGTCACTCGGGCTCGGGCATGGAGGGTTGGCGGTAGAGGCCGACCAGGATCCCGTACCGGGCCTCGCCCTCCCCCGCCTCCTCCGCCTCGTACGCCAGGGCGAACAGTTCGTCGTGGAGACGTCGGGCCTGCGCCTCGGTGAGTCGCAGGTGGCGCACGGCCAACAGCGGATCGCCCGGCGCCTCGGTGAACTCCGTGGAGACGGCGCGGAGCATCGCCTCGGCCGGTCCGGGGTGGGCCTCCTCGATCGCGACGTGTCCGGTGGAGCGCCGGTAGTAGTACTCGGTACCGCCCCGTACCTTCCGGCTTCCGGCCGGCTCCACCATGCCGGCGGCGACGAGGACCTTGAGGTGGTGGGCGATGTTGCCCTTGTGGGTGTCCAGGATCGTGGCGAGTCGGCTGACGGTCTCCTCACGCTCTCCGAGGACGAACAGCATCCGTTGCCGGAGGGGATGCGCGAGGGCCTTGAACTGCTCCGGCTTGGAGAGCGGGGGGTCCGAGTGGTCGGTCATGATTCCAAGAGTCAAGAATCATTGACGCTTTGTCAATCCCCGTGCTCTACTGAACGCCCTCCCCCCCCGCGTCACAGTGCAGGAGCACACGACATGAACATCGACGACCTCGTCGCGGAGACCGGCCGGCTGGTGGCCCGGCATTACGTCTTCCCCGAACAGGGCGAACGGCTCCGACGGCTGTTGGCCGACCGGCACGCCTCGGGCCGCTACCGGGGCGCGGACGGCCCGGCCGCCCTCGCCGAGCTGGTCACCGCCGACCTGCGCTCCTTCAACGGCGACGCGCACCTGGGACTGAAGCACCACGCGGAGGAGATCCCCGAGTCGCCGGACGAGGCCGGTCTGACCGAGATGATGACCCGTGAGGCCCGAGAACAGGACGGCGGGGTCGCCGGGATCGACCGGCCGGCGGACGGCGTCGCCCACCTGGAGCTGCGACCGCTGCTCTACCCGCTGTCGATGGTGGTGGACCGGCTGACCGCCGCGCTGCGATCGGTCGCCGACGCGGACGCGCTCGTCATCGACCTACGGCACAACCGGGGCGGCGCCCCCGAAACGGTGGCGTTCATCTGCGGCCACCTGTTCGACGAGCCGACCCACCTGCACACGATGCACTTCGCGGACGGGACCGCGCCCGTCCAGTCCTGGGCCTCCCCGCCCCCGTCCGGGCCCACGTTCGGCGGCCGGAGGCCGCTGGCGGTCCTGGCCGGCGCGGACACCTTCTCCGGCGCGGAGGAGCTCGCCTACGACCTACAGCAGTACGGACGTGCGACGGTCGTCGGCGAACGCACCAGGGGCGGCGCCCACCCGCGCGAGGGCTTTCGGATCCATCCCCACCTGGAGGTGGCCGTGCCGACCGGCCGCCCGGTACATCCGATCACCGGCACCAACTGGGAGGGCTCCGGGGTGGTACCGGATCTGCCGTGCGCCGCCGAGGACGCCCTCGACGTGGCCCTGACCCGCCTGTCCCGCCGGCCGGCGGGCCCTCGGTGTCCCTGAGGGCCCGAGGACCTCAGTCGCCGATCAGTTCGGCCTGCTCCAGCCAGACCATCTCCAGCTCGTCCTTCTCGGCGGCGAGGGTCCTGACCTCGGCGTCGAGTTCGGCGAGCCGGGTGTAGTCGTCGGCGGCCTCGGCCATCTGCTCGTGGAGCTGCGCCTCGCGCTTGGCGATCTTGTCCATCCGCCGCTCGACGCGCTGCATCTCCTTCTGGGCGGCGCGGCGCTCGGCGGCGGAGACCACCGGCCCCTCGTCGGGCTTCTCCGCGGCGGCCACCTCGGAGGCGCCCAACGGCACGGTGGCGTCGCCCGCGCCGGCGGCCCGACGCTCCAGGTACTCGTCGACCCCTCCGGGCAGGAACGCGAGCGTCCCGTCGCCCATGAGGGCCAGCACACGGTCGGTGATCCGCTCCAGGAAGTACCGGTCGTGGCTGACCAGCACCAGGGAACCCGGCCAGCCGTCGAGGAGGTCCTCCAATTCGGTGAGGGTCTCGATGTCGAGGTCGTTGGTGGGCTCGTCCAGCAGCAGCACGTTGGGCTCGTCCATGAGCAGGCGCAGCAGTTGGAGACGGCGCCGCTCACCACCGGACAGGTCGCCGATCGGGGTCCACTGGCGTTCGCCCCGGAAACCGAACTTCTCCAGCATCTGGCTGGCGGTGTAGTCCCGCTTGCCGATGGTGATGTGCTCGCGCACGTCCATGACGGCCTGGAGGGGGCGGGCGGTGGGGTCGAGCTCGGCCACGTTCTGGGACAGGTGGGCCAGCCTGACGGTCCGGCCGGTGCGCACGGTGCCCGAGTCGGGCTCGCGCTCCTCGGCGAGGATCTTGAGCAGCGTGGACTTGCCGGCGCCGTTCACACCGACGAGGCCGACCCGGTCGCCGGGGCCGAGCTGCCAGGTGAGTTCGTCCAGGAGAGTGCGGTCGGGGATCGAGACCGAGACCTTCTTCAGGTCGATGACGGTCTTGCCCAACCGCGAGCTGGCGAAGCGGACCAGCTCCACGGTGTCCCGCGGCGGCGGCTCGTTCGCGATGAGCTGGTTGGCCGCCTCGATCCGGAACTTGGGCTTGGAGGTACGCGCGGGGGCGCCCCGACGCAGCCAGGCCAGCTCCTTGCGCATGAGGTTCTGCCGGCGGTCCTCCGCGGCGGCGGCCTGCCGGTCGCGTTCGGCCTTGGCCAGCACGTAGGCGGCGTAACCACCCTCGTAGCGCTCGACGGCGCCGCGCCCGACCTCCCAGGTGCGAGTGGTCACGGCGTCCAGGAACCAGCGGTCGTGGGTGACGACCACGAGCGCCTCGGGCCGGTCGCGCAGATGTCCGGCGAGCCAGGCGATGCCCTCGATGTCGAGGTGGTTGGTCGGCTCGTCCAGGACGATGAGGTCGTGGTCGTCCACCAGCAGGCGCGCCAGCCCCGAACGGCGGCGCTCACCGCCGGAGAGCCCCGACATCGGCAGGTTCAGGTCCCAGCCGCCGAGCAGGCCGCGCAGGATGTCGCGGATGCGGGCGTTGCCGGCCCACTCGTGTTCGGCCATGTCGCCGAGCACGAACTCCCCCACCGTGGTGTCGGGGAAGTCGTCGCGCTGGTGCAGGAAACCGACGCGCAGCCCCCGGTTGTGCACGACGCGGCCGGAGTCGGGCTCGGTGATACCGGACAGCACCGAGATCAGCGTGGACTTACCGCCGCCGTTGCGACCGACCACGCCGATGCGTTCGCCCTCGTCGACCCCGAGCGACACCTTGTCGAGGAGTACGAGCGGCCCGTAGGCCAGGGACACGTCCTGAAGGTTGACCAGATTCGTCATCACCTTCCATTGTGCTGCCCCCGCGAAGGTGCGCGGACCGCCCGTCCGGACGAGGACACCCGGGGCCTCACCACGCCGGGCCCCGGGTGCGTTCGATGGGCGACGTCTCAGACGAGAAAGAAGTCGCGGGCGGACTTGGCGATCCCCTCGACGTCCAGACCGTGGGCGCGGGCGTGCTCCTCGGGGGTGCCGTAGGCGCGCAGTTCGGATCCGCGGCCCACGCCCAGGGAGCGCTGTCGGTGGCGGCGGTCCGCGAGCGCCTCGGAGATCTCCAGGGCGGAGGTGCCCTCCAGGTAGGGCTCGACCATGAGCACGTCGGCGCTGCCGGCCGAGGCGACCAGGGCGGCCAGTCCCTCGCGGTCGAAGGGGCGCACGGTGGAGGTGTAGGCGACGGTGACGTCGAGGCCCTCGGTGGCCTCCAGGACCCGGTCCAGTGTCGGGCCGACGGCGACGACCACACCGGCGGAGCGGCGCGACCCGGTGCGTACGACGTGGAGGCGGGGTCCGACCGGCAGCGCGGAGCGGTTGGTCTCCCCGGTCAGGCGCATGTAGACGGAGTGGTCGCCGGGCAGGTCCTGTTCCAGGGCCTGGCGGACCTCGTCGGGGTGGCCGGGCACGCGCACGGTCCAGCCGGGCAGGGTGTCGATCAGGGCGACGTCCCCGGGCGCCTGGTGGGTGCGGCCCTCCGAGGCGGCGTCGTAGGAGGCCCCGATGCTCACCAGGATCGCTCCCACGCCCTGGTGGCCGAGGTCGAGCTTGATCTGTTCGAAGGGGCGCTCGATGAGGAAGGGCGCGTAGGTGTGCACGATGGGGCGCATCCCGGAGAGTGCCAGGCCGCCGGACACCCCGATCATCGCCTGCTCTCGAATGCCCAGGTCGATGACGCGGCCCGGGTGGCGCCGGGCCGATCGCTGAAACCGGTCGGCGGAGATGGCGGCGAGGACGAGCGCGGTGCGGGGGTCCTCGTCGAGGGCCTTCTCGACGGTGTTCACGAAGGTCTCACGCATGGTCGGCTCCTCGGTTTCCGTTGCGGATGCGGGCGACGACGACCAGCGGACGTCCATCGTCGGAGGGTGTGAAGGCCTTTTCGAGGGCGTCGTGGTCGCGACCGTTCACCTCGCGCGTCTCCCAGCCCTCGACCTCGAAGCGGCGGCCGATCCCGCCGGGCCAGCCGTGCTGGGAGGAATCGTTGTCGATGACCACGACGGTCAGGTTGTCGACACCCAGCCGCGCGGCGGCCGCGATGGCCTCGTGGTTGCTGCCCTCGTCGAGTTCGCCGTCGCCGACGAGCACGACCACGCGGGGTTCGGCCCCGTCGGCCCGGCGGAGGCCCTGGGCGCGCAGCCCCAGGGCGCTGCCCAGCGCCAGGGGGAGGCCGTGGCCCAGGGAGCCGCTGCCGATCTCGGCCCCGGGCACCAGGACGCGGTCCGGGTGGTGGCCGAGCGGTGAGTCGAAGGAGGCCCACCCGCGCAGGGCGGAGACCTTGAGGAAGCCCTTGGCGGCGAGCACGGCGTAGAAGGCGGTCGGTCCGTGCCCCTTGGAGAGCAGGAAGCGGTCTCGGTCGGGGGCCTCTGCGGTCTCGGGCGTGGTGGAGAGGACACGGTCGTAGAGCACCCAGAGGACGTCGACGGTGGAGAGCGAGGCACCGTCGTGCTTCTCGTCCCCCTCCATGAGTCCTATGAGCGCCGGGAGGTCGGCGTACCTGGAGAACGTCGCTGTCGTCGTCATGCACACCAGTGTTCGACCTCAATCAAGGTTGAGGTCAAGTGGTGGAATGCCCCGCTTTCACCGAAAAACGGAAGTGATTCGCATCACACGACCATGGCGCCCGGAACGTCCCCGTCCGCGGCCACGACCCGCTCGCACAGCCCGGTGCCGTTCAGAGCCGCCACCACCTCGGCCTCTCGCTCGGCCAGAACCCGCGAATCCTCACCGCCGCCCACCAGGAAGGCGCAGGTCGGGCCCGACCCGGAGACGAGGGCGCCCAAGGCTCCGGCGGCGCTCCCCGCCGCCAGGGTCCGCTCCAATTCCGGCAACAACGACAGGGCCGCCGGCTGGAGATCGTTGCTCAAGGCACGGCCGAGCGCCTCCGCGTCCCCCGTGGCCAGGGCCTTCTCCAGCTCGGGATCCAGGCGCGGGGCCGGCGCGTCCGGACGCAGCCGGTCGTACTCGCGAAAGACGTCCGCCGTGGACAGACCCCGCTTGGACAGGGCGAACACCCACCGATAGCGCCCCGGGCTCGACATCGGCTCCAGGATCTCGCCCCGACCGGTCCCGAGCGCGGTCGCTCCGACCAGCCCGAAGGCCACGTCGCTGCCCAGGTCCGCCGCCGCCTCCAGCAGGCGCTCCCTGGACAGACCGGCACCCCACAGCCGGTCACAGGCCACCAGGGCGGCCGCCGCGTCCGCGCTGCCCCCGGCCATACCGCCGGCCACCGGGATGCGCTTGTCCAGGTGAATGTCGACCGGAGCGCCCAGACCGGACGCCTCCGCCACCGCGAGGGCGGCCTTCGCCGCGAGGTTGCTCTCGTCCAGCGGCACCCTGGCCAGGTGAGATCCCATCTCACCCTCGGCGGTCAACGTCGTGAGGGGAGCCGACCGACGCGGGGACGCCTCCTTGACGGTAACCTCATCGAACAGCGAGACGGCGTGGAACACGTTGACGAGGTCGTGGAATCCGTCCTCGCGGCCGGGCCCCACCGCCAACTGGAGGTTCACCTTCGCGGGGACCCGCACGGTTACGGTGGTATTAACGGTCACGAGTCCCCAATCGTAAAGGAACCCCCACCTTGTGTGAACACACACCCCCGCACGGGGCCCCTGGTGTTCACCGCCTTCGACCGGCGCGAACACCTGTTCGCCCGGGGGCGACCGGGCCCCACGACCCCGGACTCGCAACCACTGTCATGTCAATTACCGCCCGTCCCCTAAGCGGCCCGATCCGGCCTACGAGTGGGAATCAGGGCACAAACACCGCTACCTTGGGGCAAGGCGGAGTTTGGACACCGTCGGGGAGGGTCGCTTGCCGTCGGATGGGCTCCCGAAGAACCTGGAACCGCTGGCCGCCGGAGATCCGGCCACCATCGGTCCCTACGTGCTGTCCGGGAAGCTGGGTAGCGGCGGCATGGGAACCGTCTACCTGGGTAGCACGCCGGAGAAGAACCACCAGGTAGCCATCAAGGTCATCCGTCCGGAGCTCGCCTTCGACGAGCAGACCCGGGCGCGTTTCCGCGACGAGATGGAGAACGCCCGCAAGGTCGCCTCCTTCTGTACCGCCAAGGTGCTCGACCACGGGACGTTCGAGAACCGTCCCTACATGGTGACCGAGTACATCGCGGGCACCGCTCTGGCCGAGCACATCGCGGAGAACGGTCCGTTGGACTCCTCCACGCTGCACGGCTTCGCCCTGGGCGTGGCCGCCGCGTTGGCCGCCATCCACCGCACCGGTCTGGTCCACCGCGACCTCAAGCCGGCCAACGTGCTGCTGTCGATCTCCGGCCCCCGGGTGATCGACTTCGGTATCGCGCGTGCGATGAACACCGCCACCAACCACACCCAGACCGGCATCGTCATGGGCAGTCCCGGCTGGATGGCTCCGGAGCAGCTTCTGGAGGAGAAGGTCACCACCTCGGCCGACATCTTCGCCTGGGGCTGTCTGGTGGCCTTCGCCGGAAGCGGGACCCACCCCTTCGGCAACGGCGACGCCATGACGCTCGGCAAGAGGGTGCTGTTCGCCGAACCCCGGCTCACCGGGCTGGCCCCGCCCCTGGACCGTCTGGTCGCGCGCGCCCTGGCCAAGGAGCCGGGCCGCCGCCCCACCGCCCAGGACCTGCTCTTGGAGCTCGCCGGCGGCGAGGACACCAGCAACCCCAACGACATGGTGTCGCACGCCCTGCACCAGTCCTGGCGCCCCAACCTGCCCCCGATGCCTCCCGGACCGCCCGGAATGCCGCATCCGGGCCACCAGACCATGACCGGTATGCGCCACCCGGCGCCCGGCCAGTACCAGGCGGCGCCCCCCATGCCGCCGCCCGCGCACCAGACCGGGAACTTCACGCATCAGGCGCACCAACAGCATCCGGGGCACCCGCCACAGAACGGGCCCGGACAGGCCCACCCGGCTCAGGCGCAACACCCCGCCGCGACCGGCCCCATCCCGATGGTGCCGCCGCCCGAGCAGCAGCAACAGCAACGGGCCCCGCAGCCGTACGTGCCACCGGTGCCTCCGCCACCGCACCGCCCCGCCTCGCCCGGCAAACGCAGGGGCGTGTTCTGGGGCCTGGTCATCGGCGGCGCCGTCCTGTTGTTGAGCACCCTCCTGGTGATCGTCCTGGCGCTGAACGGTCAGCTCTCCGGCCAGGGGAGCTCCGACGGGGCCGGCGACGGCAAGCCCGGGACCACGGCTCCGCCCGAGGACGCGGTGCCTCCCGCCGAGGGGGCCGACAAGAACGAACCGCCCTCCGCCGGTGCCGACGGTGCGTACGTGTCACCCGACGGCACGGTCCGCTACCAGATAGACAAGGCCCACTGCGTCGACGAACTCGCCGGACGTTCCTCCACCAACGGCAAGTACTGCGTCATCGAGATGAAGTTGGAGAACCTCGGCGAACAGGCCATCGACTTCGACGCCGCTCTGCAACAGATGGTGACCAGCGAGCGGCGCTGGCGCCAGGCCATGTCCCCCACCTCCACCGAGGGGACGGACCCGCTGTGGTCCACCATCGAACCCGGAACGGCCGCCGCCGGCAGGCTCGTGTTCGTCCTCGCCGCGGACGAGGACCCCGATTCCCTGGAGCTCTACCACCACCCGGACGAGGATTCGACCCGCGCCGACCTCCTCACCGTCGAGGAGTAAGAACCCCGACCGGGTCCTCCGCCCCCACCCCGCCCCAAGGAGTGAAGGTAGGAGGACACGTACCGGTCGCACCCCCGTGTCCGAGGTGGGAGATCGCGTGGCAGTTACACCCTGCTCGGGTTGAGGCCCGAAAGTGTTTGCTTTGGCCCTCCGCTGGTGGTTCGAGCGAGCCCGGGGTGAAGGTAGGGGGTCGAGTGGCCGTCACACCCCAGGGGGTTGAGGTAGGAAGGCGTGTCACCCTTACACCCTGCCGGGGTCAGGGTCCGAAAGTGTTTGCTTTGGCCCTCCGCTGGCGCTTCGGGCCGTGTTCGGGCGCCAAGGGAGGGAGCGTTCTTCATCCTCGTCTACGCCTGGCTCGTTCCTCGCGGGCGGCTTGACTCGTCTTGCAGAACACTCCCGGCGCCCGAACGGGCAACCCCCCGTGGTTGCTGTAGGAGACCGCGTGTACCGACCCCCTGGGGTGCCGGAAGGTGCGGACTCCCACCTTCACCCCCAGGGGTGCGACCCGCCGCTCGATCTCCTACCTCACCACGAGGGGGTGGGACCGGTACCTGTTCTTTCACATCAAGCCCAGGGGGTGTGACCGGTTCGCGGTCTCCTACATCACTCCAGGGGGTTGCCCGTTCGGGCGCCGGCGGGGTTCTGGAGGTGCCGTAGGTGGGGTCGCGTGGTACGAGTGGCCACACCGTAGGTGCCGAAGGTTCCCGCCTCCCTTGGCGCCCGAACACGCGCCGAAGCGCCAGCGGAGGCGCAAAGCAAACACTCTCGGACCCCAACCACAGCAGGGTGTAACCAGTACACGGTCTCCTACCGCAGACACAGGGGGTGCGACCGGTACGTGTTCTCCTACATCAACTCCAGGGAGTGCCCGAACCACCGGCGGAGGGCCAAAGCAAACACTTTCGGACCCCGACCCCAGCAGGGTGTAAGGGTGACACGACCTCCCACCTCAACCCCCCGACAAACACGGAACCCGGCGCCTCAGGCGCCGGGTTCCGTGTCGTTCAGGGGAGGTCTACTCCCATTCGATGGTGCCCGGGGGCTTGCTCGTCACGTCGAGCGTCACCCGGTTGATCTCGCGGACCTCGTTGGTGATCCGGTTGGAGATGTGGGCGAGCACGTCGTAGGGCACGCGCGACCAGTCGGCGGTCATGGCGTCCTCGCTGCTGACGGGGCGCAGCACCACGGGGTGGCCGTAGGTGCGGCCGTCGCCTTGGACACCCACCGAGCGGACGTCGGCGAGCAGGACGACGGGGCACTGCCAGATGTCGCGGTCGAGGCCGGCGCGGCTGAGTTCCTCGCGGGCGATGGCGTCGGCCTCGCGCAGGATGTCGAGCCGGTCCTTGGTGACCTCGCCGATGATGCGGATGCCGAGGCCGGGGCCGGGGAAGGGCTGCCGCCACACCATCTCGGGGGGCAGTCCGAGTTCCTCGCCGACGCGGCGGACCTCGTCCTTGAAGAGTTCGCGCAGCGGTTCCACCAGGGTGAACTGGAGGTCCTCGGGGAGTCCGCCCACGTTGTGGTGCGACTTGATGTTGGCGGTGCCGCTGCCGCCGCCGGATTCCACCACGTCGGGGTACAGGGTGCCCTGGACGAGGAACTCGACCTCGCTGCCGTCCTCGCCGCTCTCGGAGACGACCTCACGGGCGGCCTGCTCGAAGACGCGGATGAACTCGCGGCCGATGATCTTGCGCTTCTCCTCCGGGTCGGTCACGCCGGCCAGGGCGGAGAGGAAGCGCTCTTCGGCGTCGACGACCTTGAGGCGGGCGCCGGTGATCGCCACGAAGTCCTTCTCGACCTGGTCGGCCTCGCCCTTGCGGAGTAGGCCGTGGTCGACGAACACGCAGGTGAGCTGGTCGCCGACGGCGCGCTGCACGAGCGCTCCGGCGACGGCGGAGTCGACCCCGCCGCTCAGGGCGCAGATGACGCGCTTGTCACCGATCTGTTCGCGGATGCGGTCGAGCTGTTCCTCGACGATGTTCACCATCGTCCAGGTGGGCCGGCAGCCGGCGCCCTCGTACAGGAAGCGGCGCAGCACCTCCTGGCCGTGCTCGCTGTGCATGACCTCGGGGTGGAACTGGACACCGAACAGGCGGCGGTCGGCGTCCTCGAAGGCGGCGACCGGGGCGCCCTCGGTCCCGGCGGTGCTCTTGAAGCCGGCGGGCGCCTGGACGACGGAGTCGCCGTGCGACATCCACACGCTCAGTTCCTCGGGGAGCCCGTCGAAGAGCATCGAGTCGCCGGTCGTGGTCAGCCGGGTACGGCCGAACTCGCTCAGGTCGGTCTTGTCGACGACACCGCCGAGGGCACGCGCCATGGCCTGGAAGCCGTAGCAGATACCGAAGGTCGCGACCCCGGTCTCGAACAGCTCGGCCCCCACGCTCGGGGCCCCTTCGGCGTACACCGAGGACGGACCACCGGAGAGGATGATGGCCTTCGGGTTCTTCGCGAGCATCTCCTCGACCGGCATGGTCGAGGGGACGATCTCGCTGTGCACGTGACATTCCCGTACCCGCCGTGCGATCAGCTGCGCGTACTGCGCACCGAAGTCGACGACGAGGACGGTGTCGAACGTGCTCTCAGCACCAACGGACACGGAGAGGACCTTCCACAGAAAATCGGGATGTCCTCTCAGTCTAGGCCGTTCACCGTGCTCAGGACGCCTGGTCCGGTGTGCGGCCCGGCACGGGCTCCGGGGCGGGTCGGTCCGTGTAGCCGTCGGGGTTGGTGGACTGCCAGCGCCAGGCGTCTCGGCAGGCGTCGTCGACGGTCCGTTCGGCCTTCCAGCCCAGGTCGCGGGAGGCGGCGGCCGGGTCGGCGTAGCAGACCGCGATGTCGCCGGGGCGGCGGTCGACCACCCGGTGCGGGATCGGGGAGCCGGTGGCGCGTTCGAAGGAGCGCAGGCCCTCCAGGACGGAGGTGCCGCGTCCGGTGCCGAGGTTGTAGACGCGGTGGCCCGGGGCGTCGGCCAGGTGGTCGACGGCGGCCAGGTGGCCGGTGGCCAGGTCCATGACGTGGAGGTAGTCGCGGACGCCGGTGCCGTCGGGGGTGTCGTAGTCGTCGCCGAACACGCTGAGGTGGTCGCGCCGTCCGGCGGCGACCTGGGCGATGTAGGGGAAGAGATTGTTCGGGATGCCCTGCGGGTCCTCGCCGATCAGGCCGCTGGGGTGGGCGCCGATCGGGTTGAAGTAGCGCAGGGAGACGATCCGCCAACGGGGGTCGGCGGTGGCGAGGTCGTCGAGGATCCGTTCGGCGAACAGTTTGGTGCTGCCGTAGGGGTTGGTGGTGGACAGCGGTGCGTCTTCGGGGATGGGCACCCGCTCGGGGTCTCCGTAGACGGTGGCGGACGAGCTGAGGACGAGGTCGCGCACGCCGGCGGCGTCCATGGTCTCGCAGAGGGTGAGCAGCGCGTCGAGGTTGTTGCGGTAGTAGCGCAACGGCTGTTCGGTGGACTCGCCCACGGCCTTGAGGCCGGCCAGGTGGATGACGGCGTCGATGTCGTTCCGGGCGAACACCTCGCGCAGCGCCTCGGGGTCGGTGCAGTCGGCCCGGTGGAAGGTGAGCGCGCGTCCGGTGATCCGCTCGACCCGGTGCAGCGCCTCCTCGTGGCTGTTGACCAGGGAGTCGACGACGACCACTTCGTGGCCCGCCTCGAGCAGCGCGACGGCGGTGTGGGAGCCGATGTAGCCGGCCCCACCGGTGAGCAGTACGTTCATCGTTCGCTTCCCTGGGGTGGGCGGTACGGACCTCCCAGGATAGGCAACCCCGCGCCTCCCATCGGGTGATCCACGCCATGGTCGTCGCGGTGGATCTCGTACCGGGGCATGAGGCCGGGCCGGTGGTGCCCTCGGTAGCGTGGGGCGGCATGCCCGTCCCGTCGTCACGCCCGTTCCCGGACCGTGCCTCGTCCTGGGCGCGTCGCCACGTGTTCGCCGTGGACGCGCTCTGGGCGCTCCTCTGGTTCGTCCTGTCGATGTCGCTCTGGCCGTTCTCCTCGGAGACGCCCGTCGACGCCCTCCTCTATATCGCTCTCTCCCTGGCCTGCTGTGCCGCGTTGAGCGTGCGGCGGATCCGACCGTGGACCGCGTTGACGGCGTTGGCGGTCCTGTTGTTGATCCAGGTCCTGTGGTCGGGCATGTTCACGGTGCTGTCGGTGGTGTGCGTCCTGGTCTGCGCCTACACGTCGCGGACGGAGCTGGGCCCGGCCGGTCGCCGTGTGGTCCTCGCCCTCCTGTTGGCCGGTACGGCCTGGGCCTTCCTGTTCGTTCCGGGTCTGTCGCCGGTCGAGGATCTCGGTGCCCGGCTCACCTCGGTGGTGGCCGGTTGGAGCACCACGCTGCTGTTCGCGCTGCTCGGCACGGTCCGTCGGCGCCGTCGGGAGGAGGTCGACCGTCTCGTGGAGCACGCCCGCCTGTTGGAGGAGGGTCGGGAGCGGGAGCTGAGGTTGGCCGCCCTCGATGAGCGCACCCGTATCGCCCGGGAGATGCACGACGTCCTCGCGCATTCGTTGAGCGTCGTCGTCGCCCAGGCCGACGGAGGGCGTTACGCGGCGCGGACGTCCCCCGAGCGGGCGGTGACGGCGTTGGAGACGATCGGCCGTGTGGGTCGGGAGTCCTCACGGGAGTTGCATCGACTCCTGGGGGTGCTGCGCGTCGAGGACGACCCCGCCCCCTCCCCTGTTCCCGGTCTGGACGACCTTCCCTCACTCATCGACGACCATCGGAGCTCCGGGCTCGACGTCCGGCTGGTCGACGTTCCGCCGCCGGGAGAGGTCGCAGCCCCTCCCGCCAGTGTCTCCCTGACCGTCTACCGGATCGTCCAGGAGTCCCTGGCCAACGCCCTCAAGCACGCGGGGGCCGTGAGCGTGCGCGTCGATCTGGACCGCTCTCCCGGAAGGATCGTGGTCACGGTGACCGACCGGCCCGGGCCCGAGGGCCGGAAGGGCGAGGACGAGGCTCCGGGACACGGCCTGATCGGTATGCGCGAGCGGGTCGCCCTCCACGGAGGTTCCCTGGAGGTCGGCGAGGATCCGGCCACGGGTCTGTGGCGGGTGAGGGCGATCGTTCCCTGGGAGGACGCGTGATCCGGGTGGGGCTGGCCGACGATCAACGACTGTTCACCGCGGGGCTGGCGATGGTCATCGACTCCCAGCCCGACATGACGGTGGTCTGGGAGGCCGCCGACGGCTCGGACGCGATCGAACGTCAGCGCGCCGACCCGGTGGATCTGCTGCTCATGGACGTGCGCATGCCGGGGACCGACGGTCTGACCGCCACTCGTGCCCTGGTCGACGCCGGGGAGCGGTGCCGGATCGTCGTGCTCACCACGTTCGACGTCGACGAGTACGTGGTCGAGGGGATCGAGGCGGGCGCCGCCGGCTTCCTGCTCAAGAACACGCCTCCGGAGGAGCTGCTGGAGGCGTTGCGCACCGTCCACCGCGGCGACTCGGTGATCTCGGCGAGCTCCACCGGGCGGCTGCTGCGGCACGTACGCCCTCTGTTGAGCGGCCGGTCCGGTCCGTTCGCGCCCGCGGACCGGGCCACGCGACGGGCGTTGGAATCGTTGACCCCGCGGGAGCGGGAGGTCCTCGCCCTGATGGCGCGCGGTCTCACCAACATGGAGATCCGCGATCTCCTGGTCCTGTCCATGCCCACCGTGAAGACCCACGTCGGCAACGTCCTGCACAAGACCGGATCGCGGGACCGGGTCCAGGCCGTGCTGTTCGCGTTCCGGGCCGGTGTGGTGGACCGTGACGAGCTGCTCCGCGACCGCTGAGGGCACCCTCCTCCCCCGGTAGGAGGCGGGATCCGGTCCCCCGGCCCGATGTGCGGCGCGGGTCCTCGACGGGAGTCTTCTCGGTGGAAGGAGGCTCCATGAGTCACGTCATCACCACCGAGGGACTGACCAAGGCCTACGGGTCGCGCACGGTCGTGGACTCCCTGGACCTGCGGGTGCCCGAAGGTCGCGTCTACGGTTTTCTCGGGCCCAACGGTTCGGGGAAGAGCACCACGATGAAGATGCTGCTGTCCCTGGTGCGGCCCACTCGGGGCGAGATCCGGGTCCTGGGCCGTCCCATGGACCGCCGCACCCGGCACGAGCTCACCCCGCTCATCGGATCGCTGATCGAGTCACCGCCCGGCTACGGCCATCTGACCGGACGGGAGAACATGGCGATCGTCCGTCGGATGCTCGGCCTGTCCGAACGCCGGGTGGAGCGGGCCGTGGCCACCGTGCGGCTGCGCGACCAGATGGACAAGCCGGTGCGCGCCTACTCGTTGGGCATGAAGCAGCGTCTGGGCATCGCGATGGCGTTGGCGCGCGAACCCCGTCTGCTCATCCTGGACGAGCCCACCAACGGGCTGGATCCGGCCGGGATCGAGGAGATCCGGGCTCTGCTGGTGTCGTTGGCCGGAGAGGGCGTCACCGTCATGGTCTCCAGCCACCTGCTCGACGAGATCGACCGGATGGCGTCGGTCCTGGGGATCCTCGGTCAGGGGCGGCTGATCTTCCAGGGCACCCGGGAGGAGCTGTTCGACCGCAGTGCCCCGGATCTGATCGTGGAGACCCCCGAGCCCGAGCGCGCGCTGGCGTCGGGGCTGTCCGCCGTGCGCGTGCGCGAGGGGTTGCGGCTGGCCGGACGGGACGGCGGGTCCACCGCCGCCCTGGTACGCCACCTGGTCCACCACGACGTACCGGTCCACGGTCTACGCCGGGTCGAGCGTTCGCTGGAGGAGGTCTTCATGGACCTGACCGGACGTGAGGGGTTGTCGTGATCCGGACCGCCGTGGACCTGGAGGTCCGTAAGACGCGACGAATGCGGGTGTGGGCGCTGTGCCTGGTGATGGTGGTGGCCGTCGTCGTCCTGGCCGGGATGAGCCTGGGGTCGGAGGCGACGCGGGCCGGTTTCGCCGATCCGGACGCGCGTCCGTGGGAGCGGCTCCTGCTGAACCACGTGATGGTCGCGGCGATGACCTCGCCGATCCTGGTCGCGGTGCTCGCCGGACGCCAGGTGGACATCGAGCATCAGGGGCAGGGGTGGACGCTCGCCCGGACGGCGGGGATGGGGCCGGGGCTGTTGTGCCGGGCCAAGGCCCTCGTCCTGGGCACGGCCCTGGTCTCGACGGTGGTGGCGCAGTGCGCGCTGCTGATCCTGGCGGGGACGGTCGCCGGTATCGAGCCGACGCCGCCCCTCCTCCTGTGGGGTCGTTACGCGCTCTGTCTGACGGCGGTGCACCTGGCGCTGATGGGTCTGCACCTGTGGCTGGCGGCCCGGGTGGACAACCAGCTCGTGGGTCTGGGGGTCGGGCTGCTCGGGGCCTTCTACGCGGTCTTCTCCCTGCTCATGCCCTCGTGGGTGGCGTACGCGCTGCCGTGGGGGTACTACGCGGCCATCTCCCCGTTGCGCATGGAGGGGGGAGATCGGCTGATCGAGTCCCAGCCGGATCCCGTCCTGTTCACCCTGTTCCTGGGCGGCGCCGCGGTCCTCTTCCTCACGGCCTGCCGACGGTTGGACCGTGCCGAGGGAGGTCCCGCGTGATCGTCTCCGAACTGGCCAAACTCCGGCGTTCGTCCCTGTGGATCGTGGCGGTCGTCCTCCCGGTTCTGGCCGTCACCGCCGGGACCCTGAACTACCACGGCAACCAGGACGTCCTCTCCTCCGGCTGGGGTCCCTACCGTTCCCAGGCGGTGTTGTTCTACGGGCTGTTCTTCATGTCGATGGGGGTGGCGGTGCTGGCCTCCGCCGCCTGGCGGATGGAACACCGGGGGAACAACTGGAACCTGTTGATGACCACGCCCGCGCGTCCGAGCGCGATCGTGGGGGCCAAGATCGTCTCTCTCGCTCTCGTGGTGACCGCGATGCAGATGGTGCTGCTGGTGTTGATAGGCCTGACCGGAACGTGGGTGCTCGGGCTGGAGGGTGCCCCTCCGTGGGAGTACGTGCCGGTGGCGCTGCTCGCCGTGGTCGCGGCCCTGCCGGTGGCGGCCCTGCAATCCCTGCTGTCGATGCTGATCCGGTCGTTCACCGCGCCGGTGGCCCTGGGGCTGCTCGGGTGCGCGCTCGGGGTGGCTACGATGCTCGGCGGTGAGGGCGGTGTGGTGTCCTACCTGGTCCCCCAGGCCCTGGTGACCTCGGCGTCGTTCCTGGGGAACGGGGCCGTCTCCGGCTCGGCGGAGATCGACCCGTCCGCGGTGGGCGCGATCGTGCTCTCCGCCTCGGCCCTCACCGGCCTCCTGTGGTGGCTGTCCGCGTTCGTCCTGTCCCGACGGGACGTGGGATGACCGGAACCGGCGGGGGCGTGATGCCCCCGCCGGTTCCGGAACCTCAGCGCCGGCCGGGCGAGGTGCCGGCGCGGGTGTCGATCCACAGCACCTGGGGGTCGTGGTCGCTGACCTGATCGTGGAACTCGGAGTTGATCCGCGCGATCCGGTAGTCGATCCGACCGGACAGGGCGCCGTTGACCAAGATGTGGTCGAGCGCCTGGGAGTTGCCGTCGAAGTTGTAGTTGTAGCCCTCGTTCGGTTCCAGCAGTTCCACCATCGGGTTGATGAGGGCGCCGTCGCCGGTGAGGATGTCGAGGGTACGGGAGAACTGGAAGTCGTTCAGGTCGCCCATCACCACCAGGTTGGCCCGGGGGTCCGCCGCCAGGAGCTCGTCGGCGAACTCGCGGACCAGTTCCGCCTGGGCGTTGCGCTGCGTCTCGCTGGTACGGTTCGGCGGCTGGTTCACGCCGTGCAGGGACTGGTCCCCGCCCTTGGAGTTGAAGTGGTTGGTGACCACGTAGATGTCGCGGTTGAGCGCCCGGAAGTGGCCGACCAGGGGCTTGCGGCTGGAGTTCCAGGCGCTGTCGCCGGGGCTGATCCGGCCCGGGGAGACCGACAGTTCGACGCCGCGTTCTCCTTCGACCACCTCGACGGGGGTGGTGGCGTCGCCGCCCTCCACGTCCACGTACTGGACCCGCGCGGGGTTGAAGAGGAAGGCGTTGCGGATGTTGCCGCCGGGGACCCCGCCGTCCTTCTTGTCCTCGGGGCTGATCTGGCGCCACTCGTAGGTGGGCCCGCCGGCGGCGGCGATCGCGTCGACCAGACGGTCCAGGGTGACGTCGGCGTCGACCACGCCGTCGTCGGTCTCGCTGCTGTTGTCCTGGATCTCCTCCAGGCCGACGATGTCGGGCGAGCGCAGGTAGGTGACCAGGCCCTCGGCGAGGTCGTCGAAGGCCTCCTGGTCGTCGGCGCCGCCGAGGTTCTCGACGTTGTAGGTGGCGACGCTGACCTCGTGGCGGGCCGTCTCACGGAGCGGTTCGCGCTCCAGGTCGCCCGAGACGTGCTCGCCCAGGGTGGTGGCGCGGATCAGGTAGCCGCCGAACCGGCTGTAGTAGACGGGACCCTCGGTGACCCCGGCGAGGGTGTCGCCGACGTTCGCCTCGGGGAAGGGGCGCTCCGCGCGGTCCAGCAGCGACTCGATCTTCACCCGGCCGCCGTTGGGGTCGTCGTAGGAGCCGTAGTGGGCGCCGCCGTTGGGGGTGGGGTTCTCGTCGGGGCGGGTGGTCACCCACAGGGCGTCGTAGCCGTCGGTCGGCGAGATGATCGGGGCGTCCTCGACCCGGACGAGCATGTGCTCGTTGGCGGCCCAGAAGTCCAGGGCGTAGGTGTCGGGTTCGAGTTCCCTGTCGGTGATGTCACCGCCGTCCGAGGGGGCGTAGGCGGTGGGGAGGGTGTCCTCCTCCAGGAGGATCGCCTCGGGCAGGTCGTTGCCGCGCGAGAGCGTGGTCCAGCGGGCCTGTTCGAGCTGGGTGATGGTCTGGGCGCCGGCCTGCGGACGGTACTCGCTCACGCGTCCGGCGACCAGGACCTCGTCGCCGATCGCGACGTCGGGCGTGGTGGAGCCGGTGAAGACGAACAGCGCCTCGCTGGTGCGGGGGTCGTCGTCGCCCTCGGTGTCCTGGAACCAGAAGCCGCGGCCGCCGCCGAAGGCGTTGACCGCGGTGACCACTCCGGGCAGGCCGGTGACCTGCTCCCCCGCCAGGGGCGAGGTGCGGGTGACGCCTTGGACGTCGTGGATGCGGTCCTCGCCCGGCTCGACCGGTTCCCCGGGCTCGCCTTCGCCGGGTTCGGTGGCGGTCTCGCCTACGGAGTTGGTGGGGGTGGGCTCGCCGACGGTGAAGTCGGCGGCGTTGTCCCCGGTGTGCGTGAACGCCTCGTCGCGCGAGGCGGAGGTGGTGTTGCCGGTGCCGGCCGCGGGTGATCCGGCGAAGATCGTCGCGGCGCCGTAGCCGAGCACGTCGACGACGTTCTCGTCGGCGGCGCAGTCGGCGGCGGTCCGGCACTCGACGGCTCCGGTGCCGTCCACGAGCAGCACCGTGCCCGCGGTGGCGGACATGTTGGTGTTGCCGGCGGCGTCGGGCTCGGGGAGGTCGGCGCCGCCGCCGGTGCCCGCGGCCTGGCGGATCAGGTAGTGCTCGCCGGCGGGGATCTCTCCTTCGAGCGGGGTGACCTGGACCCGGGTGGAGGGGCCGGGACGGGCCGGAAGGTACTGGACGCTCCAGCCGGAGACGTCCACGGCGGCGTCGGTGGGGTTGCCCAGTTCGACGAAGTCGTGGCGCAGGGGGGCGCCGCTGTTACCGCCTCCGCCGTAGACCTCGCTGATGAGCGGGGTGTCGGCCGCGGCCGCCGCGGGGACCGAGGTGATCAGGCCGGCGCCCAGGACCAGGGCGGTCAGGGCGGATCCGGTGGCCAGGGCGCGGCCACGGCGCGCGGGCCGGGTTCCGGGGGTGTCGGGGGGACCGGGTCTGGAAGGGGTCGGGAACACGCCTTCTCCGTTATCTTCCGTTGGCTCGGGGGAGCACGGGGGTCCGTGCGGCCACATCATGTACGTCGTGAATGTCCGGTCGAAAGAGACCACGTGAAAAGAAGACGAAGCGGCATCCGATTGTTGTGATCCCACCACGGATCGGACCCCCGGCCCTGGTGCGATCGTCCAAGTCCGGGGGTCGGTGGCGACGGCGGTACGGTCCGGTCCAGACCGGGTGGGGTCAGTCCGCTCCGGAGCGGCCGGCATTGGCCAGGTGGACCAGGTACTCGTCGAGCACCAGCGGGTTGCCGTCGGTCCTGCGTCGGCGGGGCGGGGCACCGGTGAGGGGCCGCTCCCCCGCCGGGCGGGTGGTCCACACGCCCTCGCCCCGGGTGACGCCCACGATCTCGGCGCCGACCCGATGCGCCTCGGCGGCCGCGATCTCGCCGGTCACCCGCCAGGCGTCCCCGTCGATCCCGGTCTCGCGCACCCGCGCGCCGTGCCCTCCGAGCAGGGAGAGCACCGGGCTCAGCGTCTCCTCCGGGGTCTCCAGTTCGAAGTCCTGGACGGGTGCGAACACCCGGGTCCCGGCCCGTTCCAGCGCCCTCAGGACGACCATCGGCACGAGTCGGCGGAAGTGCGCGGCCTCGGTGAGCGGCGGATCGTACCCACTGCGCACCAGGGTCACGACGCAGTCGGTCACCGGCCACCCGTACAGCCCCTGTCCGAGGGCCGTGCGCACCGTCCGTTCCACGGCGCGATCGTAGGCGGGCGGCAGGGCTCCCAGCTCGGTCTTCCGCCGGAACGTCACACCGGAGCCCTCGAACGCGGGCTCCACCCGCAGGCCGACCGCGACCGGCGCCCCCACCTGTCGAGAGGGGTCGATCTCCTCGATGTCGGTGCCGACGCCGATCGGACGTTCGACGTGGACCGTGGCGCTGCGACCGAAGAGCGCCCGCACCCCGAAGTCCGTGGCCAGGGTGTCGGCGACGACCTCCTTCTGCACCTCCCCGTGGAGCAGGACCGAGACCCCCTCGCCCGGCACGACGCGCAACCCGATGAGCGGGTCCTGTTCGGCCAGGGCGGTGAGGGCGGCGTGCAGGCGGGAGGCCTCATCGGGACGTTCGGGACGGACCAGGGCCTCCAGCGCGGGGCGGGAGAGCCCGTGCGCCGCGACGGGCGGTCCGAGCCGGTCGCCGACCCGAAGGGCCGGCAGACCACGGATCCGGCCGATCCCGCCGGCGGTCAGCGGCCTGGAACGGTCGTGTTCGGCCCCGACCACCTCGAGGTGGGTGACGCGACCTTCGTGCGGTTCGCCGTCGGCGGGGTCGGCCCGCTCCCACGTGCGGCGTTCGCGTCGTTCGAGACGCCCGGAGAAGAGGCGGACGTAGCCGGTCTTCTCACCCGAGGGTGCGCGCTCGATCGCGAAGACGGTGCCCCGGGTCTCCTCATCGTTCCCCGGTGGCGATCCCCGGTGGTGCGAGAGCAGCCCGGTGATCGCCCCGAGCAGCGCGGGGATCCCCGCGCCGGTGACGGCCGAGCCCGACAACACCGGGTGGGCCAGGCCGCGCAGGACCTGGTCGCGCAGGCCCGCGTGGAGCCGCCCGGCGTCGGGCATCGAACGGTCCTCGACCAGATCCGCCAACAGTTCCTCGTCGTGTTCGGCGAGGAACTCGGCGACGCGGGCCGCGTGGTCGGGTGCGTCGAGGTCGTGGGCGACGACACGGGCCTTGCGACCACCCGGGTCCACGACCCGGTCCATCGGCAGGGCACGGTCGGTCAGGCGGGCGATCCGTTCCAGGACCCGTTCGGGGTCGGCGCCGGAGCGGTCGACCTTGTTGACGAAGAGCAGGGTCGGAATGCGCGCGCGTTCCAGGACCCGCATGAGCAGGCGGGTGTGCGGCTGGACCCCTTCGACCGCCGACAGGACGAGCACGGCGCCGTCCAGGACGGTCAGGGCGCGTTCGACCTCGGCCACGAAGTCGGCGTGGCCGGGGGTGTCGATGAGGTTCACCTGTGTGCCGCCGACGTGGAAGGGCGCCACGGCGGTGCGCACGGTGATGCCGCGTTCGCGTTCGACGCGGCCGGTGTCGGTCCGGGTGTCGCCGTCGTCGACCCGGCCGAGGCGGTCGATCGCCCCGGTGTCGTAGAGGAGCCTCTCGGTGAGGCTGGTCTTACCGGCGTCGACGTGGGCGACGATCCCGAGGTTGACGGTGCTGGTCAAGGGCTGTTCCCAGGAGGTCTCGTGTCCGAAGGGCGGGCTCGAAGATTCCGTGGGAACGCCGCATGCCGTCGACCTCTCTGCCGGGTGCCGGTTCGATCACCGTCGTGTCCGGCGTCCGTCGCCGGTGGGGATCACGTTCATGCTGGTGGGGCCGGGGTGGAACACGCAAGCGGTTTTCCGCGCGTGTCCCTCCCCGGCCCCGATGCCCCGTGCGGGGCGGCCTCACAGGCGGGGGGCGACCGGGTCGGTCTCCAGGGCGAGAAGGGCGAAGACCGGCTCGTGGACCCGCCACAGCGGTTCGCCGGCGGTCAGCCGGGCCAGGGCGGTCAGCCCCAGCTTGTGCTCGCGCATGGCCAGCCCGTTCTTACGGCCCAGTCCGCGCTCCTTGAGCACCGCGAGCCGCTCCGGGTCGGTGTAGTCGGCCCCGTAGATGATCCGCAGGTATTCGGGGCCGCGCACCTTGAGCCCCGGCTGGACCAGGCCCTTGCGCGCCTCGGCCCTGGCCCCCAACAGCGGTTTGACCACCATGCCCTCGCCTCCGGCGTCGACCATCTCCCGCCACCAGTCGGCGGCCGCGGCGCAGGCGTCGCCGTCGGTGGTGTCCACGACCCGGTAGCGGGTGGGGTGGATCATCGGGTGGGCCTTGGCGAGCAGCTCGACCACGCCCATGTGCCACAGGTGGTCGGCCTCGGTGTACTCCTTCCCCTCGGAGGCCAGGAGCATGAAGGGCGCGAAGCGCAGCCCCTTGATCCCATCGGTCTCCCAGACGTAGCGACGGTAGACCCGGGAGAAGGCCTCCATCTGTCCGCTTCTGCGCTCGATGGTGTCGGCGAGCCCGGACACGTCGATTCCACGCGCGGCGGCGGCCGCCAGCGCCGCCCCGGCCGCGGGGAGCGAGGCCCGCGCGGCGGCCCCCACCGAGGCGTACTGTTCGCGGATCAACGCTCCGGCCTTGGCGGACCAGGGCAGAAGCTCACCGTCCAGGACGACCCAGTCGGTGCCGAGGCGGTCCCACAGTCCGGCGTCGGTGACGGCCCGACGCAGCTCGTCGACCACCTGACGGCCGAGT
Organism: Nocardiopsis alba DSM 43377; assembly: GCF_000341225.1. GTDB lineage: Bacteria > Actinomycetota > Actinomycetes > Streptosporangiales > Streptosporangiaceae > Nocardiopsis > Nocardiopsis alba. The sequence continues at coordinate 109,884 of NZ_ANAC01000003.1, read as the reverse complement.
TCGGCGTCCTTGAAGAAGGGGCGACCGGTGCGGGTGTAGAGGCTGCCGAGCTCACCGGGGACGAAGCGACGTTCGGCGGCGGCCTCGTCCCGGCACAGCACGGCCACGGCCCGCGAGCCCATGTGCTTCTCCTCGCAGATCACCTGCCCGATGCCGGAGGACCGGTAGGAGGCGAAGGCCTCGTCGGGGTGCTCCAGCAGGGCGGGGTCGGCGGCGGTGGGCGCGGGCGCCATCGTGGGCGGCAGGTACACCAGCCAGCGCGGGTCGACCGCGAAACGGCTCATGACCTCCAGGGCGGCCAGGGTGCTCTCGGGCGTGGTCCGGACGGTCCCGTACCCGGTGTCGACGTAGAGCCCGGATCCGGTCCCCGCACCGACGTCGTCGATGCCGATGGCCCGGTCCGTCCCCTCTCCGTCCCGCTTCGGCGCCTGGTCCGCGAGCGGGCGCACCGGCTCGTACCAGACGCGTTCGGCCTCGACGTCGACGATCTCCCGCTCGGGATAGCGCAGCGCGGTGAGCCGTCCGCCGAACACACAGCCGGTGTCCAGGCAGATGGTGTTGTTGAGCCACTCGGCCTTGTCGGAGGGCACGTGCCCGTAGACCACCGCGGCCCGGCCCCGGTACTCGCGCGCCCAGGGCAGCCGCACGGGCAGACCGTACTCGTCGGTCTCCCCCGTGGTCTGGCCGTACAGGGCGAAGGAGCGCACCCGGCCGGAGGCACGGCCGTGGTACTCCTCCTTGAGCCCGGCGTGGGCGACCACGAGGGAGCCGCCGTCCAAGATCAGGTGGCTCACCAGGCCGTCGCAGAACTCCAGGACCCGTCGACGGAACTCCTCGCTCTCGCGTCCGAGCTGTTCGGCGGTCTCGGCGAGGCCGTGCGTGAGGGTCGCCTTGCCCTTCTTCAGGTAGCGGATCAGCTTGTTCTCGTGGTTTCCGGGCACGCAGAGGGCGTCGCCGTCGGCGACCATGCCCATGACCAGGCGCAGCACACCGGGGCTGTCGGGCCCCCGGTCCACGAGGTCGCCGACGAACACGGCGGTGCGGCCCTCGGGGTGGTGGGCGCCGACCGGGCGCCCCTCCTCGTCCCTGCGCGTCTCGTAGCCGAGCTCGCCGAGCAGGGTCTCCAGTTCCGAACGGCAGCCGTGGACGTCGCCGATGATGTCGAAGGGCCCGGTCAGCTCGGTCCGGTCCGGCCAGGGGCGTTCCAGTTCGATCCGGACGGAGTCGATCTCCTCCTGTCCCTTGAGGTGGTACACCTTGCGCACCCCCTCGCGGGCCAGACGCTTGAGGCCGTCGCGCAGGTCGCGCCGCTGCCGGCGTACGACGTGGTCGCCGAAGTCGCGGTCGGGGCGGGAGCGGTTGCGTTCCAGGGCCAGGGCCTCGGGCACGTCGAGGACGATGGCGGTGGTGAGGACGTCGTTGTCCTTGGCGATGCGGATGAGGCTCTCGCGTGCCTTGCGCTGGACGTTGGTGGCGTCCACGACGGTGAGCAGTCCACGGCGGAGCCTGATGTCGACGATGGTATCGAGCAGCTTGAAGGCGTCGCCGGTGGCGGTCTGGTCGTTCTCGTCGTCGGCGACCATGCCCCGACAGAAGTCGGAGCCGATCACCTGGGTGGACGCGAAGTGCTCGGCGGCGAAGGTGGACTTGCCCGATCCGGAGACCCCGACCAGCAGGACGAGCCCCATCCGGGGCACGCCGAGCACGCGGGGCTCGCGGGCGGCCTCGACGTTCGGCTCGGTCATTTGGTGAAGACTCCCATCTGGGTCGGGGCCCCGGTCTCGGGGTGCTCGTCGCCGACCGGCAGGTACCGGACGATGTAGCCGTACCGTTCGGCGACCCGGTCGGCCCAGGCGGCGAACTCGGCGCGGGTCCACTCGAAGCGGTGGTCGGCGTGGCGGAGGGCGCCGTCGGCGAGGCCCTCGTAGTGGCGGTTGTACTCGACGTTGGGGGTGGTGACCACGACGACGCGGGGCGCGGCGTCGCCGAAGACGACGTCCTCCATGGCGGGCAGTCGGGACGGGTCGAGGTGTTCGACGACCTCCATGAGCACGGCGGCGTCGTGACCGTGGAAGCGACGGTCACGGTAGACCACCGAGCCCGCCAGGAGCGCGAGGCGGGAGCCCGGCGTCCCCTCGCCCCCGTCGGAACCGTGGGAGGCGGCGAACAGCGGCCGATGCCCGCGGCCGCCGCCCGGCTCGCAGCCCCGGCAGAGCCTGCGGTGGGCGATCTCCAGACCGCCCACGTGGACGTCCACGCCGGTGATCCGTTCCAGTCTCCGGTCGCCGACCAGACGTTCCAGCAGTCGGCCGCCGCCGCATCCCAGGTCGATCACGCTGGTGGCCCGCTCGGCGTCGAGCACGGCCATGACCGCGCCCACGCGCCGCTCGGCCAGGGAGGGCTCGCGTTCCTCCACCGCCGGGTCGCTCGGGACCGCGTCGTTCCCGGGTTCGCCGGACCGGTCCTCGGACTCGGCCAGACGGGACAGGGCCGTGCGCACGTACCGTTCCCGGCGGGCCAGGTAGCGGCGGGTGATCCAGTCGCGTTCGGGGTGCGCGGCCAGCCAGCCGGCGCCCTCCTCGCCCTCGACCCCGTCGACCGGGGCCCCGCCCGCGCGCAGCAGCTTGTCGATCTCGGTGGAGTCCACCCAGTAGTGCTTATTGCCGCCCTCCATGGCGGGCAGGAGGACGTACAGGTGGTTGAGCGCCTCGGACAACCGCACGGTGCCGGTCAGGGTCAGCGACAGGTAGTGGGAGTCGCCCTGATCGGGCAGGTCGGGGTCGAGCGGGACCGGTACGGCCTCCACCGTCCAGCCGAGCGGTTCGAAGAGCGCTCGGGCGCGCTCCGGACCGGGGTGACAGGGCACTGCGGGCAGGCTCAGGACCAGGGGGATGGGGGTGTCGGCCAGTTCGGGGCGACGCTCGCACGTACCTCGCATCGCGCTCCGCAGCACCCGGCCCAGCGCCACCGTGAACAGCGACGAGGAGGCGTAGGGGCGGTCGTTGACGTACTGGGCGAGGGAGAAGTCGGGCGTGCTCACCGACGTACGCGCGCGCAACAGGGCCCGCGGATCCACTTCCAGGAGCAGGGCCGCGGTGCAGCGCTCGTCGGTGGCCTCGGGGTAGAAGACGTGCGCGGTCCCGAAGGACTGCTCGAAGCTCTGCGCCTTGTCCGGATGCTTGTGGAGCAGGTGTCCGAGGTCCGTGGCCGGGCGGTTCGTGGTCGAGATCGTCAGTAGCACCCGTGCATTGTCACCGATCCCGTTCCGGGCGGACCAGTGCTTTTCGTCGGCGTCCCTCCGCCCTCGCCCCGTTACGCTCCCCCGCCCCGGGTCACCGCTGGTCGGGTTCGGGTTCCTCTCCGGGCCCCCGGCGAGGGTCCACACCCAGGTCGGCCATGGCCTGTGCCACCTCGGTCCGAGCCGTGCCGAAGAAGGACCAGGGGATCTCGGTGGAGAAGCGTCCCACCCGCTCCAGATGCCATCGTGCCGCGTCCTTCTCCCCCGCCCGGTGGAAGGCCCACCCGAACAGGTGGTGGGCCTGGACGTCGCGCACGTGCGGCACCGGCGCCTGAGCCCAGGTCCGAGCGAGACGGAAGAGTTCGCCGATCGCGTCGCCGTGCAGGCGTCCCAGACTCATGGACACGATGTAGGCGCTGTTGCCCTCGTCCACGAGACGGCGCCGCTCCCCTCTCAGGAACTCGGCGTGGGCGAGCGCCAGCACCGACGGGAGAGGGCCTCCCTCGGGCGCGGTGTCGGCCGCGGCGCCCGCGGCGGCGAACATCTCCTCGGCCGAACCGCCCCGGCTGGGGGCCAGGGCCCGGACCCGGGTCATGTGCGCGGAGAAGAGATGGGGCGTACGGTTCGCGACCTCGTTCCAGGCGCGTTCGCGTTCCTCCCGATCGCCCAACCCCATGGCGACGGTCTGGAGCGCGGACCAGGGCGCGGCGTCGTCGGGGTGGATCCGGGCCGCCTCCTCCAAGGGCACGCGGGCCTCGTGCAGGGCGGCCTCCACGGCCTTGCGTTCGGCAGGTCCCCCGCCCGGCAGGGACATGGCGCGGGCGATCAGGGTGTGGCCGAGCCACAGCATCGTGTCGGCCCGGTCGGCGCCCGCGTCGACCAGCGCGGCCACCTCGTCGATCCGCTCCACCGCGGCCCGGCCCAGGGCCTCGACCTGGTAGGCGCGGGCCTCGGGGTCGTCCCGGGTCTCCAGGAGCAGGGAGGAGCCGACCTCGACGTCGCCCTCGCGGACGGCGCGGCAGCCGGCGCGCAACAGCGGATCGGTCCCGAGAGAGGAGGAGACCAACACCCCTTCCAGGTCGGCACCGCGCGGTGCCCTCGTCGGTTTCCATCCGAATCGCCACATGCCAGCCATGTCAGCGAGGTTAGGGCATCGGTGATCGGTCCGCCCGGGCCGGGCACGCGAAGGGCCCGCCGTCCCGAAGAGGACGGCGGGCCCTGAAAGGGGATTAGTTGACCGCGGTCTCGGGGACCTCGGTCTTGTTCTGCACCACACCGAAGTCGGCGACCAGGCCCTTGGCCTTGTCGCGACGGTGGTTGATCACCTGGAGGGCGATCAGCACGGTACAGGCCACGGTGCCGGCCAGCACGAACCAGTCCGAGGCGACGTGGACCGACAGCAGCGACTGCGTCCAGCCGGTCCACTCGGGGGCGATCAGCACCAGGGCCGACGACAGCCCCAGGGCGATGCGCTCGCCCAGCAGGGTGCGTCGCAGGAAGAAGCCCTCGATGGCCATGGCTCCGGCGGCGAGCGCGACCGAACCCGTGGCGATCGCGATGACCAGGTCCAGGATGGGACCATCGACCTCCATCAGCGCCGAATAGGCCATCAGCAGCGGGATCAGGTACAGACCCTTGGCGAACTTCCACGCGGACACACCCGAGCGCATCGGCTTGGAGTCGGCGATACCGGCCGCCGCGAAGGCCGCGAAGGCCACCGGCGGGGTCACGTTGGAGTCCTGGCTGAGCCAGTACACGATCATGTGGGCCACGATGAGCGCCAGACCGAGCTGCTCCAGGGCCGGGCCGGCCAGGATGACCAGCACCACGTAGGAGGCGGTCACCGGCAGGCCGATACCGAGGATCAAGGAGGCCAGGGCCACCATCACCAGGGTCATGAACAGGCTTCCGGCGAAGGCGTTCACGAGCACGTCGGAGAAGACCAGGCCCAGGCCGGTGAGGCCGACCATACCGACGATGATGCCCGCGACGGCGCAGGCCACCGACACCGGCAGGGTGCTGCGGGCCGCCATCACGAACACCTCGAGGAAGTCCTTGAGGCTCAGCCGGCTGCTCGCCCGCAGCATGGCGACGACCAGCAGGGAGCCGCAGGCGGCCAGACCGGCCTGTGTGGGCGGCACGTAGTTGAGCAGCAGCACGATGAGCAGGATCAGCGGGGCCATGAAGTGCCAACCGGCGCGCATCACCTCGCCGAAGGAGGGCAGGTCCTCCTTCTTCATCAGACCGACGTTGTGCTTGCGGGCGAGGATGTCCACGAACAGGAACATCAGCGCGAAGTACATCAGCGCCGGGATGATCGCGACCTTGACGATGTCCGCGTAGGGGATGCCCAGCCGCTCGGCCATGAGGAAGGCGCCGGCGCCCATGATGGGGGGCAGGATCTGGCCACCGGTCGAGGCGGCCGCCTCGACACCCGCCGCGTCGTGCTTCTTGTAGCCGACCTTCTTCATCAGCGGGATCGTGAACGGTCCGGTGGTGACCACGTTGGCGATGGCGCTACCGGAGACCGAGCCCATCAGGGCGCTGCCCAGCACCGCTCCCTTGGCCGGGCCGCCGACCATACGGCCGGTGAGCACGTAGGACAGACCCACGAAGAAGTTGCCGCCGCCGGTCTTGGACAGCAGCGCGCCGAACAGGATGAACACGAAGACGAAGGTGACGACCACGCCCAACGTGAGCCCGTAGATGCCGTCGTTGCCCAGGAAGGCGTGCGTGGCGATGCGTTCACGGGTCACACCCGAGTGGCCGAACTGGCCCGGGATGTAGGGCCCGTAGTAGGCGTAGAGGAGGAACGCCGCGACCAGGAGGACCATGACCAGGCCGACCGAGCGGCGGGTGGCCTCCAGCAGGATCACGATGGCGATGGCGCCCACGATCCAGTCCAGTTCGGTGTAGGCGCCGGCCCGCCGGGCCAGCTCGGCCTGGAAGACGATCGGGTAGAGGCTGACCACCACGGTTCCGACGACCATCAGCAGGTCGAGGATCGCGCCCACGAGGACCAGGGCCGGGTTCTCCCCGACCTTGGCCTTCTTGAAGGGCGGCATGATGACGAAGACCATCATCATCACGAGCATGAGGTGGATGAGGCGCTGCTGACGCGCGTCCAGCCCCGCGCGCAGGGCGATGTAGAGCTGGAAGGCGGTCAGGGCGATGCCCAGGGCGAGGATGATCCCGCCCATGATCATGCCGGCCCGTCCCTCGCCCCAACGCTCGGCGGAGACCCGGCGCCAGAACGGCGGGGCGTCCTCGCCGAGTCCGTCGACGTCGGGCAGGGCGTCGGCGGACGTTCCGGTCCTACGGTTCTTCTTTCCGGGGTCGCTCTCCGTTCCCTCCTCGGTGACGACGGTCGCGGTGTCGGTGCCCTCGACGGTCGCTTCGGTCGCGTCCGCCTCGGGTTTCTCCGGGCTCGGGGGCGAATCGCCCCTCGCCTGTCCTGGGGTCTCGGCCATGTTCTTCCTCGGTTCGCTGGGCCGCGCGGGGCGTATGACACGGAAGGGTCGCGCGGCGGAGTGTCTCAGGCGGGGGCGGGGCGTGTCCTCGGGAACACTCCCTCGGTCGTGCTAGTCGCACTCCGGCTGCGGATCGTGATCGAAGAGCAGCTGGAGGGCGGTGGCCCTGACGGGCTCGATGAGCACCCTGCGGGTCGCCAGGCACGGTGACAGCCGTACCTCGGCGTCGGGGGTGCGCACGCGGTGGTCGACCGAGGGCGCGCCCACGCGGATCGCGACCTCGGGTCCGATGTCGCGTTCCATGTCCTCGATGACCCACCATTCACCGTCGGCTCGGCCGTTCCCCTCTCCGGGGATGTGGCCCATACCGGCGCCGAACTGGCGTAGGCGGGTGGAGTCGACCACCAGGGTGTCCTCGCGGACCTCGATGTTCTCCTCGATCGGCAGATGGTCGATCGAGTGCACGTAGGCGATCGTGAACCGTTCCCCCTCGGCCAGGGGCAGGTGGCCGAGGTGTTCTCCGTCGACGCTCAACCGGAGCGCGGGCCACAGGGGCAGAAGGGCGGCCGCCGCCCCCAGGGCCAGGAGGATGGTGATGCCCCCGATCGCGGCGATCCGCGGACGCCGGGGCGTTCCGGTGTCCGCGGATCCGCGCACCCTCTTCGGGGTACTCATCGGGTCACGGGTCCTACTCGTCGTCGGAGTCCTCGGCGGCGGCGTCCTCGTCGCCGGAGGAGTCCGCCTCGGGCAGCAGGTCCGCCGGGATCTCGATGCCCTGCTCCTCGTAGAAGCGGACGGCGCCCGGGTGGACGGGGACCGGGCTGTTCTCGATGGTCTCCGGGACCAGGTACTTCTCACCGGGACCGTAGACGCCGATGACCTGGTCGATGTTGTCGAACATCGCCTTGGTGATCTCGTAGGCCTGGTCCTCGTTGAACTCCCCGCTCACGACCAGGGCGTTCCACACGGCGATGGTGTCGACGTCCTCGTCGACACCCGGGTAGGTGCCGCCCTCGATGACGTGCTCGGTGTAGCCGCCGTAGCCGCTGACGACCGCCTCGCGCTCGTCGTCGCACATCTCGATGATGGCGATGTCCTCGGTGGTGCCGAGCTCGGTGATACCCGAGTGGCCCTCGCCGACGACCCAGGAACCGGCGTCGAGCTGGTTGTTGGTCAGGGCGTTGGCGGTCTCGGCGTAACCGAGCTGCTGGAGCTCGATCTCCTTGGAGGAGATCTCCAGCGACTCGAAGACCTGGTTGGTGGTTGCCTCGTTACCACTGCCGATGTCGCCGACGGAGTAGCGGTTGCCCACCACGTCGGAGAAGCACTCGAAGCCCTTGGACTCGGCGATGTCGGCCAGGGTCACGGCGTGGAAGACGTTCGGGTACATGACCGCGAGCGAGTAGGTCTCGATCGGCTCGCCCTCGAAGTCACCGGTACCCGTGAAGGCCTGGTCCGCGGCGTCGCCCTGAACGATGGCGAGCTGGCCGTCGCCGCCGCCCACCAGACGGATGTTCTCGACGGAGGCGCCGGTGGCCTCGACCGAGGCGCTCTGGCCTTCGAGGTTGTCGCCGATGATCGTGCGCAGGGCGCCGCCGATCGGGTAGTACACACCGCTAGTGCCGCCGGTGACGATGCTGAGGTTGTTCTGGACGGGCCCGCCACCGAGTTCGACGTCTTCGGCGGCCTGCTCTGCGGGCTGTGCCCCGCACGCCGCCAGCAGGAGAACGCCGGCGGGGATGGCGGCCAGGGACAGCGGATTGCGTCGCATGGTCGGTTGGGTCCTCTCGGATTTTCGGCTCAGGGGATGTCGGAGAACTTCGGGGGTATGGGTACTCCGGTACACACCCGCCCTCCGGGTACGGATATGGCATGTACCACTCTCCGTCGCGAGCAACCTAACCGTCATTCCTGTGAAACGGGTAAACCGGGGAGGTGAATTTGAGCCTCTCCTGAGGTTCGTCCCCGATTGCTATTGTTCGGGTATGGAGCGGCCTCCCACCCACCGTCTGTGGGCGACCACCCGAGCCCTCTCCGTCGGTCTGTTGACCGTCACACTGCTCTCCTGGTCACACCCCCTTTACACGGACCCCCTCCACCTGTCCATCGGCACGGGTGGAGCCGGCGGCGTGTACCACACGTATGGAACCGGTCTGGCGCACGTGGCCGGTTCCGATCCGGACACGCGCATCCGTGTCCTGACGACGGCCGCCAGTGTGGAGAACAACCGGTTGGTCGCCTCGGGATCGCTGGACGCGGGTTTCACCCTCGCCGACGTGGCGGCCCTGGCCGTCCAGGGCGAGGAGCCCTTCGACCGTCCACTGCCGATCACCGCGATCGCCCGCCTGTACGACAACCACACGCACGTGGTGGTCCGCGCGGATTCCCCCTACCAGAGCGTCTCCGACCTGGCGGGGGGCACCGTCTCCGTGGGCGCGCTGGGGTCGGGGACCGAGATGATGGCCGAACGCCTCCTCCGCGCCTCCGGTCTCGGGGAGGACGGCGAGGGCATCGAGAGCGGGATACCGATGGACGAGGAGGGGCCCCGGGACGAGGAACGGGCGACACCGCCCTCCGGCCCCTCGGGCGTGACCCGGCTGCGGCTCTCCATCGGCGCCTCGGCCTCGGCCTTGGAGGAGGGGCGGGTCGACGCCTTCTTCTGGTCCGGCGGTCTGCCCACGAAGGTCGTCGCCGATCTCGCCGAACGGACCCCGATCCGGTTGTTGGACCTGTCCGAACACGTTCCGGACATGGTCGAGGAGTACGGCGAGTTCTTCTCCGAGCTACCGGTGCCCGCCGGAACGTACGAGAACGTGCCCGCGGTGCGCACCATCGGCGTACCGAGCCTCTTGGTGGCCAACGAGCAGATGCCCGATCGGACGGCGGAGGCGCTCACCCGGCTGCTGTTCGAGTCCCGGAACGAACTGGCGGAGATCCATCCGGTCGCCCTGCAACTGCATCCGAGGTCGGCCATATCGACCCTGCCGGTGCCCCTGCATCCGGGCGCCGTCTCCTACTACCGGTCGGTCAAGTACGCCCATGACTCTCCGGCGTCCCCTCCGGGTCCCCTTCGCACCCCTCCCCCGGCTCGTGAGGGGAGATCGCCCGGAGCCGGATCCGGGCGTCGATCCCGTTCGGCCGTGCCGGTCGCAACGACAGGCTCGCCCCCTGGAGCTCCAGCAGGGTGACCACGATGGACAGCCCGAGCCCGGAACCGCCCCCACCACCGTCCCGCCAGAAGGGTTCGGTGGCCCGGTCGAGCTGTTCCTCGGGGAGGCCGGGGCCGTCGTCCACCACGTGAACGTCCAGATGCCCCTCCCGACCGTCGACCTCCCACACCGGTTCGCCCACACGGACCACGATCCGCACCCCGTGTCCGCCGAACTTGAGGGCGTTGTCGATGAGCGCGTCCAAGGCCTGGTCGAGGGTGCCCTCCACGCAGCGCACCGACACCCCGGACCTCCCCTCGCAGAGCAGCTCGGCGCGGGCGCGTTCGGCGATGGGGCTCCACGCCGCCACCCGGTTCTCGACGACCTCCCGGACGTCCTCCCACACCATCGAGTGTTCGGCGTCCTCGGTACGGGCGAGGGTGAGCAGGCTGTCGCAGATACGGGTGAGCCGGTCCACCTCGTCCAAGGCCAGTTCGTGTTCCTGCCGGGCGTCCGGTCCCAGGTGTCGGGCGAGACCGTCCACCCGCAGGCGTAGCGCGGCCAAGGGGTTGCGGACCTGGTGTCCGGCGTAGGCCACGAAGGTGCGCTGACTCTCCAACATGGAGGTGATGGTGTCGGCCATCTGGTTGAAGGACTCCCCCAACCGCCGCAGTTCCTCCGGGCCGGCCGCCGTGGGCACCCTGATGTCCAGACTCCCGCCGCTCACCGCGCGGGTGGCCTCGTCCAGGTCGTCGATGGGACGCAGGATCCACCGGGTGAGCGGACCGGCCGCGGCGATCCCGGCCAGCATGAGCGCGAACGCCACCAGCCAGGTCACCCCCCACTGCACGAGGGTGGCGCGACGCAGCGACTCGGTGGGAGAGACGGTGACGGCGGCGCCGACCACCTCCCCGGAGCGACCGATCGGCTCGGCCACCACGAGCGGGCGATCCTGCCAGGGCCAGACCACGTGGTCACCGCCCACCCGGTTCCCGGCCAGGGCGGTGCGCACCGGCTCGGGCATGTCGCCGTCCCCGCCGGACCACCCGTCCGGCTCCAGATCGGCGAGGGTCAGGCCGGACCGTGAGGAGGCCACCACCTCGCCGTCACGGTCCACCACCAGTGCCGCGATCCCGTACACCTGCTCATAGGCGGCCAGCTCACCGGCGAGGGTGCCCCCGTTCCCGGTGAGCACGCTCGGCTCGGCCAACCCCGCGAAACGCGCGGTGTCGTTCATCCTGTCGAGCAGCATGTCCGAGGTGCCGCGGGCGGCGATATTGCCGCACAAGGGCACCGCCAGAGCAAGGCAGGCCGCCACCAGCAGGGTGACGTACACGGTCACCAGACGTCTGCGCATACCGGGCCCCAGTCGGCCTCTCAGCTCCGAGAGGCGCGGGCGGACGCGGCGACCGGACGGCCGCCGTGCGGTCCGCCGGCGCTTCCCAGGCGGTATCCGACCCCGCGCACGGTCTGGATGAGCCGGGGTACTCCCAGCTTGGAGCGCAGGGTGCCGATGTGCACTTCGAGCGTGCGCAGGGTGCCGGGCCAGGCGGTCTGCCACACGCGGAGCAGGAGGTGTTCACGGGAGACGACGGCCCCGGCGTCGCGCAGCAGTACCACGAGCAGGTCGAACTCCTTCCGGGTGAGCTCGACCGGTCTCCCCTCGCACTCGACGGTGCGGGTGATCAGGTCGACACGGACCGGGCCGGCCTCCAACGTGGTGTCGACCCTCTTACGGGTGCGCCGCAGGACGGCCTCCATCCGGGCGCAGAGTTCCTCGATGCCCAGGGGCTTGACCACGTAGTCGTCGGCGCCCGAACGCAACCCCAGTACACGGTCTCGCTGCCGGCCCCGCGCGGTGACCATGATGACCGCGGTGTCCCCGAAGTCCTGACGTTCACGAAGGAGACGGCACAGCTCTATGCCGTCCATGTCCGGTAACCCGAGGTCGAGAAGGACGACATCGGCGGGCGGCGCGGCCAACGCGCTCGCTCCGGTTCGGACTTGGTCCACCTCGTAACCGTGTGCTTCGAGCGCACCGGCGAGGGCGTCGGCGAGCCGGACGTCGTCTTCGACGAGCAGCACCTTGATCATGACTGCGGGTCCTTTGGAGGGTAAGTACACCAGGGGGTCATAAGCACCCTAACGGGACCGTGTGCCATGGGACACAACAGGGTGACCGCACTGTGTGACCAGTGCGATCCCCCCTGTGTTCCGAATATCGGAAGTCCGGCTCAGGAACGGTCGGCGTGCACGTCCGGGACGATCTCCGGCGCCCCGTGCTGGATCGCGTCGGCCTCCTGGTCGGTGTCCTGTTCCTGGGCGGCGCGTTCGGCCTCGATGCCCTTGCGGTAGTACTCCACCTCGCGCTCCACCTGCGCCCGGTCCCACCCGAGGGGTTCGGCCATCAGCTCGGCCGCCTCCTCTGCGGCGGCGATCCCCCGGTCCCAGGTCTCGAACGTGATGCGGGTCCGCCGGGACAGGACGTCCTCCAGGTGTCGGGCGCCCTCAGCCTCCACCGCGTAGACGACCTCGGCCCTCAGGTAGTCGTCGGACCCGGCCAGCGGGCGGCCCAGGTCCTCACGCTCCTTGATCAGGTCGAGCACGTCGTGGACGGCCGAACCGAAACGGCGCAGCAGATGCGAGATCCGGGAGACGTGCAGGCCCGAGTCGCGGGCCAGCCGGTGACGCTGGTTGTACAGCGCCGAGTAGCCGTCCGCGCCCACCAGTGGCAGCCGATCGGTGACCGACTCGGGAACACCTCCGCCCAGGCCGTGCGCCACCGCGTCCACGGCGTCCTTGGCCATGACCCGGTAGGTGGTGTACTTGCCGCCCGCGATGAGCACCAGGCCCGGCACGGGATGCGCGACCGTGTGCTCGCGGGACAGCTTGGAGGTCTCCTCCGACTCCCCCGACAGCAGCGGGCGCAGACCCGCGTAGACGCCCTCGACGTCGTCGCGGCCCAGCGGCGTGCGCAGGACCTGGTTGACGTGGTCCAGGACGTAGTCGATGTCGGCCCGACTCGCCGCCGGGTTCTCCTTGTCCAGGTCCCAAGGGGTGTCGGTGGTGCCGATGATCCAGTGCCGTCCCCAGGGGATCACGAAGAGCACGCTCTTCTCGGTCTGGAGGATCATCCCGGAGGAGGCCTGGATACGGTCGCGCGGCACCACCAGGTGCACGCCCTTGGAGGCGCTCACGTGGATCTGACCGCGACCGCCGACCATCTCCTGGATGTCGTCGGTCCACACGCCGGCGGCGTTGACCACCTGCCGGGCCCGGATCCGCAGCCGCTCCCCGCTCTCGAGGTCGGCCGCGGTCGCCCCGACCACGTGCTCGCCCTCGCGCAGGAACTCGACCGCCTGTACCCGCGAGGCGATCCGCGCGCCCAGGCCGGCCGCCGTCCTCAGCACCGTGGTGACGTAGCGGGCGTCGTCGACCTGACAGTCCCAGTACTGGATCGCTCCGGCGAGGGCGCTTCTCTTGAGCGCGGGGAAGACCCTCATCGCACCGGATCTGGTCAGATGCCGATGCGAGGGCAGCCCCCGGTTGTTGCGCGAGGTCATGGCGAGGGTGTCGTAGAGGGCGACGCCGGCCCCGATGTAGAAACGCTCCCAGTGGTGCTGGAAGGGGAAGAGGAACGGCACCGGCCGGACCAGGTGCGGGGCGAGTCGGGTGAGCAGGAGCCCGCGTTCCTGGAGCGCCTCCTGGACGAGTTCGAAGTCGAGCTGTTCCAGGTAACGGAGCCCGCCGTGGATCAGTTTGCTGGACCGGCTGGAGGTGCCCGAGGCGAAGTCGCGCGCCTCGATCAACCCCGTGGACAGGCCGCGCGAGACCGCGTCCAGGGCGATCCCCGCCCCCACGATCCCACCTCCGACCACGAGCACGTCGAGTTCCTCGTCGGCCATGGAGGCCAGCGCCGTGGCGCGGCCCTTCGGTCCCAACCAGGTGGTCGCCATAGGTCGTCCTCCGTCTCGATGGGTCTTTCTCCCGAGCGCATACCCGCTCGAGGCCCGTCCATCGGGCCGATCGGTGTGGCGACCGACCGGTGGGCCTCTCAGGCTAACCCGGACGACCCCGACATCTCGCGGAGCCACACGGGGCCTCCCCGATCCCCACCACCCCCTCGGTCCCTCCCCTCGTAGAGACGGCCCAAGGCCGCCACCTCGTCGGCGACCGCTCGACGCAACTCCTCCGGACCGAGCACCTCCGCCCCCGTGCCCATGCGGAGCAGATCGCCCACGGCCACGGCGAGCGTCTCCACCTCCATCTCGACCTCCACCCAGCCCCGTTCGTCCGGTGGCCCGGCCCCCTTCAGGGCACGGACCCCGACCGCGCCGAACCGCATCGGCAACAGCTCCCGTTCCCTCGGCGAGATCCGCAGGCGGGCCCTCCCTCGGAGCACCGAACCCTCCAGTCGACGGGCCGACTCCTCCCAGTAGGAGACCAGGTCGAAACCGGTCGGCCGCGCGAAGACCTCCCCGGTCGTCTCCACGGACGAAAGACGGGAGACCCGGTAGGTCCGCACCGCCCGCTCGTCCCCGGCCTCGACCGACGCCACCAGATACCAGGTCCCGCCCTTGAGCACGACGCCGAGCGGCCACAGCTCCCGCTCGACCTCGGTGTTACGCCGCCGGTAGAGGACGCGCAGCACCCGCCGCTCCCATACCCCCTCGGTGACCTCCGCCAGAAGAGGCACCTCCTCGGCGTCGCGGAACCACCCGGGCGCGTCCAGGTGGAAACGGTCCCGGACCCGCTCGGCGCGTTCGGCCAACAGGGCGGGGAGAGCGGCCCGCAGCTTGTGCCGGGCCGTCGCCAGCACGGCGTCCAATCCCAGGTCGCGAGCGGCGGAGGGGGCTCCGAGCAGGAAGAGCGAGTCGGCCTCGGCGCCGGTGAGCCCGGTCAGCCGGGTGCGGTACCCCTCCATCAACCGGTAGCCGCCCTCGGGGCCCCGATCGGCGATCACCGGGACGCCCGCGGTGCCGAGCGCCTCGACGTCCCGATAGACGGTGCGGACCGAGACCTCCAGTTCGGCGGCGAGGCGGTCCGCGGTCATACGGCCTCGGTTCTGCAACAACAGGATCAGGGAGACCAGTCGATCGGCGCGCATGAGAACATTCTCCGCCTACCTGACAGAAGATGTCAGGTACCCCGAGCAGGCTGGTCCTCGAACGCGGGAGAGACCCGCACCGAAACGAGGGGCCATGCCATGTCATCGTCGAACGGAACCCGGATCGAGGGAGCCTTCACCTTCTCCGATTGGAAGGAGGAGCAACTGACCGAAGGCCCCGGCCCCACTCTCGCGCGGGCCCACGTGACCAACCATTTCAGCGGTGGGATCGAGGCGCCCGACAGCACCTGCGCCTACACCTTCGTCCACCTGGAGGACGGCACCGGCTCGTTCGCGGGGCTCCAGCTGTTGAACGGGACCCTGGACGGCCGCGAAGGCGCCTTCATCATCGAGGAGCGCGGCACCTTCACCGGTCAGGGGAACGTACGGTGCTCCTTCGAGGTCGTCTCCGGCAGCGGGACCGGGGCGCTGGAGGGGCTGAGCGGTCGAGGCTCCTACGTCGCCGTCCACGGGAAGCCCTCGGTCCCCTACACCTTCGAGTACACCCTGCCCTGACGTCGAACGACCTTCCTCGAAGGGCATGGGGGACACCTCGAACGGGTAGTCCGCCCGCACACCCTCTTTCGAGGAAGGGAGGAGCCGTGTACAGGAGACTGGACTCGGGCGAGGACGACGTGCTCGGCTACGAGGTGGAGGACACGATCCCCCACGACGATTTCGAGGAGATCCTGGACGAGGTGCGCGAGGTCATCCGCCGCTACGGCGCGGCCCGCCTCCTCGTCCGCATCCACGGCCGTCCCTCCACCGAGACGCCCACCTTGGAGGAACGCCTACGGTTCGCCAAGGAGCACCTGCACGACATCGAGCGCTACGCGGTGGTGGGCGACGACCGGATCATCCGCTTCCTCACGACCCTCGCCGACGCCTTCGTCGACATGGATCTGCGCTTCTTCGAGCTCGACCAAGAGGACGCGGCCTGGGCGTGGGTGCGCGACAAGAGCACCCCTCAGGAGGCGTCGGCGTAGGCGTGGGCGTAGGCCAGGACGTCGGCCACGTAGGTTCCGGAACGGTTGTAGGTGAGGATCGCCCGCTCCCAGTCGTTCGCCGTGGTCAGATCCCGTCCGTCCGCGCACAGGTAGCGGCCGGCGCTGAGGGCCGCGTCGTCGATGTTGTGGGGGTCGGGGGTATCGCCGCTCGGAGAGTCCCCCCATCGGGCCCAGGTGCTCGGGATGAACTGCATCGGGCCGATCGCCCGGTCCCATTCGGTGTCCCCGTCCAGTTCACCGCCGTCGGTGTCCGGGATCGCCTGGGTGTTGTTCTGCCCGTTCAGCGGGATGCCGATGACGTCCACCGTGGTGGTGCCGTCGGGGCCGATCTCGCCGCCCGCGTAGGTGCCGTGGCGGGATTCCACGTAGCCGATGCCGGCCAGGGTCGGCCAGGACAGTCCGCACGTGGGCAGCTCCTCGTCGAGGATCAACTGGGCGCCCGCGTACCCTTCCAGGGCGCGCACCGGGATCCCGGTGCCCTCGGCGACCTCGTCGAGCCAGGCCTCATCCGGTCTGGGCGGACCGCTCTCCGGTCGGGTGCGCTCGTCCGCGCCCGCGTCGAGGGGCTCCTCCTCGGCCGTGTCGGCCTCGGGCCCCTCCTCACGGGCGACCACGTCGTGGTGCTCGGGGGGACCGGTGAGCTCGTCGTGCGGAGGCGTGGCGATCGCGCCCGCCGAGGGCTCCTCCGCCGCCGCTCCCGGCGCCTCCCAGGTGTTGAGCGCGCTGGAGACCTTGCCCACCAGGACCACGACCCCGGCCGTCACCAGAAGACACACGGCCAGGGTGATACAGACCGCGATCGTCGGACCGCGGCGCCGTCGAGCACCGGTCGCGCTGTCGCCCATCCCGTCCTCCCCAAAGAAAGGTCACCGAGTCATCACGAGACAACAAAACTCGCCTCATAGTGGCACACGATCGCCTACGAATCGCACCCGTGCGCGCACGAAAAAGGGGACGCCCCGCGTGACGCGAGACGTCCCCCGACACTCGATCACCCTCGAGCGACCGCCCCCACCTGCCCGAACGCCCACCCTCAGGGTGTGCGACCGGTACACGAGTTCCTACAGCAACCCCGGGGGAGTAACGGCCCCGCCCCTACCTCGACCCCCTGTAGTGACCGGCACGCGGTCTCCTGCACCGGCCGCAGGGGGTCGCTGTACGCGGTCTCCCACACCAACCCCCTGGGGTCGGTGTAGGAGATCGAGCGGCGGGTCCCACCCCTGGGGGTGAAGGTGGAAGTCCGCACCCTCCGGCACCCCAGGGGGTCGGTGTACGCGGTCCCCTACCTCGCCACGGGGGGTTGCCCGTTCGGGCGCCGGGAGTGTTCTGCAAGACGAGTCAAGCCGCCAGCGAGGAACGAGCCAGGCGTAGACGAGGATGAAGAACGCTCCCTCCCCTGGCGCCCGAACACGGCCCGAAGCGCCAGCGGAGGGCCAAAGCAAACACTTTCGGGCCCTAGCCACAGCAGGGTGTAAGGGTGACACGACCTCCCACCTCAACCCCCGGAGACCCTGAAGCGCCGGCGGAGGGCCAAATCCTAACGGTGCGGGTTGACCACGACCTCCACCCGCTGGAACTCCTTCAGGTCGGTGTAACCCGAGGTGGCCATGGTGCGGCGGAGGGCGCCCATGAGGTTCATGGAGCCGTCGCTGGTGGAGGCGGGGCCGTGGAGGATCGACTTGAGGTCGCCGATGGTGCCGACCTCGACGCGTTCGCCGCGCGGGAGCTCCTCGTGGTGGGCCTCGCTGCCCCAGTGGTAGCCGCCGCCGGGCGCCTCGGTGGCGCGGGCCAGCGGGGATCCGACCATGACGGCGTCGGCGCCGCAGGCCAGGGCCTTGGCGATGTCGCCGCTGCCGGTCATACCGCCGTCGGCGATGACGTGCACGTAACGGCCGCCGGATTCGTCGAGGTAGTCGCGGCGGGCCGCGGCGACGTCGCCGATGGCGCTGGCCATGGGGACGGCCACGCCCAGGACGGAGCGGGTGGTGTGGCCGGAGCCGCCGCCGAAGCCGACGAGGACACCGGCGGCACCGGTGCGCATCAGGTGCAGGGCGGCGGTGTAGGTGGCGCAGCCGCCGACCACGACGGGGACGTCGAGGTCGTAGATGAACTGCTTGAGGTTGAGCGGCTCGGCCCGGCCGGAGACGTGCTCGGCGGAGACGGTGGTGCCGCGGATGACGAAGATGTCCACGCCCGCGTCGACGACCGCCTTGTGGTACTGGGCGGTGCGCTGCGGCGACAGGCGCGCGGCGGTGACCAGACCGGCGTCACGGATCTCCTCGATCCGGCGGCCGATCAGCTCCTCCTGGATGGGGGCGGAGTAGATCTCCTGGAGCCGCTTGGTGGCCGCGACGTCGTCGAGGTCCCGGATCTCCTGGAGCAGCGGTTCGGGGTCCTCGTAGCGGGTCCACAGACCCTCCAGGTCGAGAACGCCGAGTCCGCCCTGTTCACCGACCGCGACCACGGTCTTGGGCGAGGCGACGCTGTCCATGGGGCTGACCACCAGGGGCGTCTCGAACCGGTAGGCGTCGATCTGCCAGGCGATCGACACCTCCTCCGGGTCGCGGGTCCGTCGGGCGGGCACGATCCCGATCTCGTCGAGTTCGTAGGCACGACGCCCGTTCTTGCCCAGCCCGATCTCCACCTGAGCCAACGCTTCGCTTCCCCTCTGACGTGCGGCTCCGGCCGGTCGACCGGAGCGATGACCGCGGACGCGAGTCTATCCGCCCGCGGTCATCCTCTGTTCGGCCCCATCGCCCGAAGTCAGCGGGCGTTGTAGTTGGGGGCCTCCACGGTCATCTTGATGTCGTGCGGGTGGCTCTCGCGCAGGCCGGCGCTGGTGATGCGCATGAGCTGGCCACGCTCGCGGAGCTCGGGGACGGTGCGGGTGCCCGCGTACCACATGGACTGGTGGAGACCGCCGACGAGCTGGTGGGCGACGGCCGAGAGCGGGCCGCGGAAGGGGACCTGTCCTTCGATGCCCTCGGGGACGAGCTTGTCCTCGGAGGAGACGTCGGCCTGCGCGTAGCGGTCCTTGGAGAAGGAACGGCCGCGCATGGCGCCCAGCGACCCCATGCCCCGGTAGGCCTTGAACTGCTTGCCGTTGATGAAGATGAGCTCGCCCGGGCTCTCCTCGACACCGGCGAGGAGGCTGCCGAGCATGACGCTGCTCGCCCCGGCGGTGATGGCCTTGGCGATCTCGCCCGAGTACTGGAGACCGCCGTCGGCGATGAGCGGGACCTCGGCCGGCCCACAGGCCTTGGCGGCCTCGAGGATGGCGGTGAGCTGGGGCGCGCCCACGCCGGCGACCACGCGGGTGGTGCAGATGGAGCCCGGCCCCACACCGACCTTGACGGCGTCGGCGCCGGCGTCGATCAGCAGCTGGGCGCCGGCGCGGGTGGCGACGTTGCCGGCGACGATGTCGGCGCGGGAGTTGGCCTTGAGCTTGGAGACCATGTCGGCGAGGCCGGCGGAGTGGCCGTGCGCGGTGTCGACGACGATGAAGTCGACCCCGGCGTCGATGAGCAGCTTGGCGCGCTCCTCGGCGGCGGTTCCCACTCCCACGGCGCCGCCGACGACGAGGCGGCCGTCGGCGTCCTTGGTGGCGTTGGGGAACTGCTCGCTCTTGATGAAGTCCTTGACGGTGATCAGACCGCGCAGGCGGTTGTCGGCGTCCACGAGCGGGAGCTTCTCGACCTTGTGCTCGCGCAGCAGTTCGAAGGCGCGCTCGCGGCCGACGCCGACGGGGGCGGTGACCAGGTTCCGGGTGGTCATGACCTCGCGGACCGGGCGGGAGCGGTCGTCCTCGAAGCGCATGTCACGGTTGGTGACGATGCCGACGAGGGTGCCGTTCTCGTCGGTGACCGGGACGCCGGAGATCCGGTAGTGGGCGCAGAGGCGCTCGACCTCGGCCAGGTCGTCCTCGGGACGACAGGTGACGGGGTCGGTGACCATGCCGGCCTCGGAGCGCTTGACCAGGTCGACCTGGCCCGCCTGGTCTTCGGCGGAGAGGTTGCGGTGCAGGACGCCGACGCCGCCCTGGCGGGCCATCGCCACGGCCATGCGGGCCTCGGTGACGGTGTCCATCGCGGCGGAGATCAGCGGGATGCTCAGGGAGATGTTGCGGGACAGCCGCGTGGCGGTGTCCACCTCTCCGGGCTGGAGGTCGGAGTAGGCCGGGACCAGCAGAACATCGTCGTAGGTCAGGCCCGGCGGGAGCAGTTTGTCCCCGTAGTCGCTGTAGTCCTGGCTCATGACACAACCTCCGCTGTTGACCGGCAACACCTGCGCGGATCGCCCCCGCGTGTCGTCTCATCCTAGGTCGTCGACCCGGTCGCCCCAGGTGGATCGGACTGTTTGCCCCGTCACCCCGCGCCCAAAGTGGCCAACGTCACGGTTTGAGCGGCCCTCAGGTCAAGAGAGGATCACCGGGGCGCGGCGTGAAGGTAACGGCAGTAGCCCTTGGAACCCACGACCAGAGGGTGGACGAAACGGTTCGGACAGGAACGCGGTCCCGGCCCGGGCCTGCGCCCGTGTTCGAGGGAGCTTCTATGGGAGGACGCGGTTCGCCAGGGCCACCTTCCGAAGCCGAGCGATAGCTCGGTGCTGGGCAACCCGTACCGCCCCTGCCGACATTCCAAGGAGATTTCCCGTCTCGTCCGCTGTCAATCCTGTGATCACCCGCATCACCAGCAGTCTTCGCTGCTGTTCGGGCAATTCGTCGAGGAGGTCCCTGGCCCGCTGTGCCTCGATCACGCGCACTGCGGACTCCTCGGGCCCCGGCCCCTCGTCCGGCTGTTCGGGCACGGTGTCGGTGGGGACCGTCTCCACCCGACCCGCCACACGGAGGGTGTCCGCGACCTTGTGCGCGGCGATGCCGAACACGAAGGAGGCGAAGGGCCTGCCTCGGTCCTGGTAGCGGGGGATCGCCGAAAGCAGGGCTATACAGACCTCCTGCGCGACGTCGTCGGAGTAGTGCGCCAACCCCGAGACCCGTGCCAGGCGACTGCGACAGTACCTGACCACCATGGGCCGGACCTCGCGCAGTAGCGAGTCCATGGCACTGTCATCTCCTTGGACGGCGAGCGAACCCAATCGGTTCAAACCCGTCTCACGCGATTCGGGGGCCGCCCCCTCGTGTTCCTTGGGCGTCCCTGTCCGCTGCGCGGTAACGCCTTCCCGGGCGCCTGCATCCGTCACGTTACGAATGATGCCCGCACCACGGGACCCAACCACTCCAAACGGCAACTACAGAATGGTCACATTTTGGGAAAATAGGCCGAAATCGCCACCACATCGACCCTGTTTTTCGCCCTCAGCGTGGTAATGAGCGGGGGTGGGACGCCGTGGCGCCCCACCCCCGCTCGAGGTCATCGGTACGGAAACGTACCCGACCCGACGCTCCTAGTGAGCGTGGCCGTGACCGTCGTCGTCGCTCTCCTCGGGCTTGTCCGCGACCAGCACCTCGGTGGTCAGCAGCATGCCCGCGATGGAGGCGGCGTTCTGAACGGCGGAGCGGGAGACCTTGACCGGGTCGAGGATGCCCTCGGCGGTCAGGTCGCCGTAAGTGCCGGTCGCGGCGTTGAAGCCGTGGCCGACCTCCAGCTCGGAGACACGGTGCGTGACGACGTAGCCCTCGGCGCCCGCGTTCTCCGCGATCCACCGGGCGGGCTCGACCAGGGCGCGACGGACGATCGCCACACCGGTGGCCTCGTCACCGGTCAGGCCCAGGTCGCCCAGGGCGGTGGAGGCGTGCACCAGGGAGGCGCCGCCACCGGCGACGATGCCCTCCTCGATGGCCGCGCGGGTCGCCGAGATGGCGTCCTCGAGGCGGTGCTTCTTCTCCTTGAGCTCGACCTCGGTGGCCGCACCCACGCGCAGCACCGAGACGCCGCCGGCGAGCTTGGCCAGACGCTCCTGGAGCTTCTCGCGGTCCCAGTCGGAGTCGCTCGCCTCGATCTCGTTGCGGATCTGGCGAACGCGGTCCTCGACCTCGGCCTGCGCGCCGGCACCGTCGACGAGCGTCGTGGCGTCCTTGGTGATCGTGATGCGACGGACGCTGCCCAGCGCGTCCAGCTCGGCGTTCTCCAGGGTCAGGCCGACCTCCTCGGAGATGACCTGGCCGCCGGTCAGAACGGCGATGTCCTGGAGCATGGCCTTGCGGCGCTCACCGAAGCCGGGCGCCTTGACGGCGGCGACGTTGAGCATGCCGCGCATCTTGTTCAGCACCAGGGCGCCCAGGGCGTCGCCCTCGACGTCCTCGGCGATGATCAGCAGCGGCTTCTTGCTCTGGACGACCTTCTCCAGGAGCGGCAGCAGCTCGTTGAGGTTGCCGATCTTGCCCTGCGAGATGAGGACGAGGGCGTCCTCCAGGACCGCCTCCTGGCGGTCCCCGTCCGTGACGAAGTACGGGGAGATGTAGCCCTTGTCGAACTGCATGCCCTCGGTGAAGTCGAGCTCCAGACCGAAGGTCGGGGCCTCCTCCACCGTGATGACGCCGTCCTTGCCGACCTTGTCGAAGGCCTCGGCGATCAGGTCGCCGATCTGGGCGTCCTGGGCGGAGTTGGTCGCCACGTAGGCGATGTCGGAGCGCTCCTTGATCGGAACGGCGCGTTCCAGGAGGGTGCGCGACACCTCGGCGGCGGCGGCGTCGATGCCCTTCTTCAGGGACATCGGGGAGGCGCCGGCGGCCACGCTGCGCAGGCCCTCGCGGACCAGCGCCTGGGCCAGCACGGTGGCGGTGGTGGTGCCGTCGCCCGCGGCGTCGTTGGTCTTGGTGGCGACCTCCTTGACCAGCTGGGCGCCCAGGTTCTCGTAGGGCTCGTCCAGCTCGATCTCACGGGCGACGGTCACACCGTCGTTCGTGATGGTGGGGGCGCCGAACTTCTTGTCGATGACGACGTTGCGGCCGCGCGGGCCCAGGGTCACCTTGACGGCGTCGGCGAGACGGTTCACGCCCTGCTCGAGAGCGCGGCGGGCGTCGTCCTCGAACTCCAGGATCTTCGGCATCTGTGGTGTTTCCTCTTAGCGGTGTGAGGTCGAAACGAGAACATCCCGCCCCGCCCGGCTTCGAAGGCCGACCGGTGCGGGATGTTGAGGGCTCAGTAGCCGAGGACTACTTCTCGACGACCGCGAGCAGGTCGCGAGCGGAGAGAACCAGGTACTCCTGGCCGTCGTACTTGACCTCGGTGCCGCCGTACTTGCTGTAGAGGACGACGTCGCCGACCTTCACATCGAGGGCGACGCGCTTGCCGTTGTCGTCGAGGCGACCGGGACCCACGGCCAGGATCTCGCCCTCCTGGGGCTTCTCCTTGGCGGTGTCCGGGATGACCAGACCGGAGGCGGTGGTCTGCTCGGCCTCCAGGGTCTTGACCACGACGCGGTCCTCGAGCGGCTTCAGCACGGTCTTGGTGGCGGTCGACACTGTGTGACCTCCCCCTTCAAGGTTTCGGTGTCCTGAACATCGGCCCGTGCGGTGGCACGGACCGGCTATGTAAAAGGGGCGACCGCGGCGGCCTGTCGTCGCGGGTGCCAGACCGGCCTCGTCGCGTTTAGCACTCTACCCCCGAGAGTGCCAGAATGGAAATGTGGCGAGGACCCCTCCCGTAGGGGGCGGCCACCTACCCCGTCGTGCCCATCGCAGGAGGATCCATGCGCCTTCCCGCCTTCTCGGCCCTGCTCACCGACGCCGGGCGGGAGATCATCGCCGGCGTGGATCCGTCCGAGGCGGCCCGGAATCCGCTGGCGACCGCCTCCCACCTGCGCGAAGATCCGGCCGTGGCCGCACTGGCCCCGGAGCTCCCCGTCTCCGAGCTGGTCAACGCCGTGATGACCCAGGTGGGGCTGCGCGAGCGGGGGCGCGCCAAGTTCGGAGAGCGCGCACGGGGGATGTTCTTCACCCCCGACGGTCTCGAACAATCCACCCGGGGCTCGGTGGCCGCCTATCGCGCGGCGAGGATCGCCGCGACGTCCGCCGTCTCCCTGGACGCGGGCGACCTGTGCTGTGGGATCGGCGCGGACCTGCTGGCCCTGGCCGAACGGGGGGTGAGGGTCGAGGGGGTGGACGCCGACCCCCTCACGGTGGCGGTGGCCCGCGCCAACATCGAGGCCCTCGGACTGGAGTCGTACGCCCGCGTCCGTGAGGGCGACGTGAACGACGTGACCCCGGGCGCCTACCCCCTGCTGTTCTGCGACCCGGCCCGTCGGGGCGGTCGTGGCCGGGTGTTCGACCCGGCCGCCTACTCCCCTTCGTGGGACGTGGCCACCGATCTGGCCGAGAGGGCCGAGGCGGCCTGCTTGAAGGCCGCCCCCGGGATCCCCCACGAGGTGCTCTCGCCCGCCGCCTCCGCCGAGTGGATCTCGGTGGACGGGGAACTGAAGGAGACGGCCCTGTGGTTCGGGGCCCTGGCCGGGGGGCCGAGCCGGCGGGCGACGGTCCTGCACGAACGCCCGGGGCTGCTGGAACGCGAGGGGGCGATCGCCCACCTGGACGCCGACCCCGACGTCGGCCCGGCTCCGGTGGACGCCCCGCGTCGCTACCTCTACGACCCCGACCCCGCCGTGGTGCGTTCGCACCTGGTGGCGGAGGCGGCCGCACGCGTGGACGGCGCGCTGTTGGACGAGCGCATCGCCTACTTCACCTCGGAGCGGGCGGAGGCCTCGGCTCTGTGGCGCGTGCTGGAGATCGTCGAGTTCGCGCCGTTCTCCCTGAAGCGATTGCGTTCTTCGATTCGATCGCACAAGGCCGGAACGATAACGATCAAGAAACGTGGTTCGGCGGTGGACACCGAGAAACTCCGCCGTGATCTGCGGGCCTCCGGACCGGAATCCATGACCGTCGTCCTCACCCGGATCGGAGAAAAGCCCTTCTACCTGCTGTGTCGTGAGATCCCCGCGCCACAGGCGATCTGAGCGGACCCTCGACCCGGGGTGCGGATCGGCCCTCCGGCATTCGAAACGGCGGCCGGGAACCATATCGTTACCTATCCCACCGACATCTTTGGCGGTCTCCCCTGGCTCGCCCAAGGGATGTCGTTAAACTGGCGAACGCTGAATTCTTTCCCTTCTCATGGGCTCCCCCGGAAGGCCACGCTCGTCGGATCCGCTCCCCTGCGGTTCGTCCGGCGACGACCCGCACCCGCTGTGTGCACGCACGGTCACGTTTTCATCACGGTGAGACGCGACCGGCGCGTGACCACGCCCGCCCGGGGACCATCGAGAACCCGTCCCCCCGGTACCTCTCCACCGTCCGATGAATCCGGGTACGGACGGGAGCGCCAGAACCATAAGGAGCACCTCGGTGGAACAGACCAATCACAACTTCCTCAACGGGGGAGGTCAGGCCGGTGTCTCCGACCGGATGCGCGACCTCCTGTCCCAGGCCGCTCAGGAACACGTCTCGGAACAGAAGTCCCAGGGTGCCGTCAACGAGGAGATGCGTCAGCGCCTCGAGGGCATGGAGTGGCTGCTGCGCGAGCTGCGCGAGCGCGAACTCGTCTCTCTGGCCGAGTCGATCACCGCGGTCGACGGACGCATCGACGACTTCATGGCCCGCCCCCCGGAGTGGGCCGAGGCTCTCGCCGAGCACATCGAGGTCGTCGGACGACAGGTCAAGCCCCTGTCGGACATGTCCTCCCTCCGGGCCGACACCAACCGCATCGCCGGTCACCTCGACACCGCGCTGACCCGGCTCCAGCGCATGGCCGAGACGGGGACCAAGACCGCCGAGCAGCTCTCCGAGGTCGGCGAGCGCGTCACCGAACTGGGCGAGACCTTCGGGACCCGTCTGGACGCCCTCGACGCCGCCCTGAAGAGGCTGAACGAGCGGACCGAGGCCATCGAGACCTCGCTCGGCGCCGTGGACACCGCCCTCGGGGAACGCCACGAGGAGCTGACCACCACGGTCCGCACCACCCTGGCCGAGAGCAAGGACGAGCTCGCCGAGGCCATCGAGCGGAGCCGGGAGACCCTGGACACCGCCGTCCGCGAGAGCCGCGAGGAGCTGAACGCCACCGGTGTCAGGCTCGGCGAGGAGCTCACCACCGCCCTGACGGAGCGCACGGCCGAACTGCGCTCCCTGGTGGAGGAGAGCACCTCCGAGCAGAGCCGGATCCTGCTGGAGCGTCTCCAGGAGAACACCGGCGAACTGGGCGAGCGGTACGAGACCCTCTCCGAGGGGCTCACGGCGCTCGGCACCGCCGCCGAAGAGCGGCACACGGGCCTGACCGAGCGGGTCGAGGCACTGGAGACCGCCTCCACCGAACGCCACGAAGCCCTCACCACCAGGCTCACCGAGGCCGGCACCGCCGCCGAGGAACGGCACACGGGCCTGACCGAGCGGATCAAGGCGCTGGAGACCACCTCCACCGAACGCCACGAGGCCCTCACCGGCAGGATCGAGGCCACCGAGACCGCCGCCGCCGCGCGCGACGAGGCCCTCACCACCAAGCTCACCGAGAACGTCGGCCACCTCAGCACCCAGGCCGACGAGAACCACGCCGAGGCCACCGCCGCCGTCGCGGACCTCACCGGCACCCTCACCAAGATGCGGGAGACCCACGAGTCCTCCCTCACCGAGCTGCGCACCCACCTGCGTCAGCGGCTGGCCGAGCTCGACGAACAGATCGAGCTGGGTCGCACCGAGACCCGGGAGCACGCCGAGGCCACCGCCACGAGCCTGCGCGAGTCCGTGACCGAGCGGACCGACGCCTTGGCCGCGCGGGTCGCCGAGGACGGCGAGAAGGTCGCCTCCGACCTCACCCGGCTGCGTACCTTCGTCCAGGAGGCCCACGACAGGCTCTCCACCGAGACCGAGGAGCGCCACCGGACCCTCGCCGAGTCCCTCACCGAGCAGGGCGAGACCCACCGGACGGCGCTCGACGAGCGGCTGGAGCGTCACCGCGAGGCCCTCAACGGCAAGGTGGACAACCACCTGTCGCAGATCACCGGCAAGGTCGACCACGAGCTGGGCCGCCTGACCGACCGCTTCGACACCTTCGAAGGCCACTTCGAGGGCAGCTTCGAGAGCGTCGAGGGCAAGATCGACCGGGTCGACGGTCGACTCGACGGGGTCAACGGCCGGCTGGACGGCCTGGACGGCCGTGTCAACGGGGTCGAGGGCAAGTTCGAGGGCGTCAGCGGACACTTCGAGGGCGTCGACGGCCGCATGGAGGCCATCGACGACCGCCTGGAGGCCCTCAACCAGCGTCTCAACCAGCTCCCGCAGACCCTGGAGGTCAGCGAGGTGCACCGTCGCCTCACCGAGCTGGTCGACCGCCCCCTCCTCGACCACTCGGGCAGGCTCGACGAGATCGACGCGCACGTCGTCTCGGCGGTCGAGCCGGTCCTGCGCGAGCTCAAGCAGCGTCCCGACCGTCACGAGTTCGAGGAGACCGTCACCGAGGCGGTCGAGAACTCGCACGACGACATCACCAAGCGGTTCTCCTCGCTGGAGGAGACGGTGCTCGCCCTGGCCGAGGCCCTGCTGCGCCCCGGTCGTGACGGCAAGAAGAAGCGCCGCCGCGACGAGGACGACGACGAGTGATCGATCCTCCCCTCACGGAGGAGCACGCGGGGCCCGGAGCGACGAACGCTCCGGGCCCCGCCCCGTTCCGATGGTCGGACCGGGTCAGTTCGTGAAGACGATCTTGCCGAAGACATCGCCCTGGGCCATGGCGCGGAAGCCCTCGGCGGCGTCCTTCAGCGGCAGGACCCGGTCGATCTCGGGTCGCAGACCGGTGCGCACGCACATCTCGGTCAGGGCCCGCAGCTCCTCCCAGGTGCCCATGGTCGAACCCAGCACCCGCAGCTGGAGGAAGAACACCCTGGTCAGCTCGGCGGGCGGGGCGTCTCCGCTGGTGGCGCCGCAGGTGACGATGGCACCGCCCGGCTTCAGCGAACGGACCGAGTGCCTCCAGGTGGCCTGGCCGACCGAGTCGAACACCACGTCCACCCGCTCGGGCAGCCGCTCCCCCGAGGGCAGGGCCGCGTAGGCGCCCAGTTCCAGGGCCTTCGCCCGTTTGTCCTCGTCCCTACTGGTCACGTACACGCGATGGCCGACCTGGGCGGCGAGCTTGATGAGCGCCACCGACACCCCGCCGCCGGCCCCCTGCACCAGCACCGTCGATCCGGGCCGCAGGTCGGCCTTGTCGAAGAGCATGCTGTAGGCGGTCAGCCAGGCCGTGGGCAGACAGGCGGCCTCCTCGAAGGACAGTTCGGCGGGCTTGGGGAGGAGGTTGGCCTTGGGGACGAGCACCTTCTCGGCGAAGGTGCCGTCGTAGTGCTCCGACAGGAGGGAGAAACGCGGGGTGGTCCCCGGTGCGGCGGGTTCGGTGATCACGCTGTGCACGATGACCTCGTCGCCGTTCTCGTCGATCCCGGCGGCGTCCCCGCCCAGGATCATCGGGAGCCGGTCCTCCCCCAGGGCGACGCCGCGCAGGCTCCAGAGGTCGTGATGGTTGAGCGAGGCGGCCTTGACCCGGACCGTCGTCCATCCCTCACGGGGTTCGGGGTCGGGGCGCTCGCCGGCCTCCAGGCCGGAGAGGGGGTCGTCGGGCGCGATACGGGCTGCGGTGATGGCGAACATGCCCGTAGCCAACCACGGGCCCGGGCGTCGATTCCAGCCCCCGCCCGGGTTCGGGGGAACGTCGAGGGCCCCGTCGCGGTGGACGCGACGGGGCCCTCGTGGGCGGGAGACGGTTCACACCGCCAGCGGCGATCCCACCGGAAGCGACGTGTCCGTGGCCAGGCTCAGGGACGACGGCGGCAGCCCCGCCTTCACCACCTCGGCGCCCAGGGCGGCGATCATCGCGCCGTTGTCGGTGCACAGACGCGGACGCGGGACCCGCAGTTCGATCCCGGCCTCGGCGCAGCGCTGTTCGGCCAGGGCTCGCAGCGCCGAGTTGGCCGCCACTCCGCCGCTGATCACCAGCGTGCTCACGCCGTGCTCCACGCAGGCGTCGACCGCCTTGCGGGTGAGCACGTCCACCACCGACTCCTGGAAGCCGGCGGCGATGTCGGCGACCACCAACGGCTCGCCCCTGCGGTCGGCGTCCTCCACGTGCCGGGCCACGGCGGTCTTGAGCCCCGAGAAGGAGAAGTCGTAGGTGCCGTCGCCCCACTTGCCGCGCGGGAAGCGGATGGACTTGGGGTCGCCCTTCTGGGCGGCCCGGTCGATCGGCGGGCCGCCCGGGTAGGGCAGCTCCAGCAGGCGGGCGACCTTGTCGTAGGCCTCGCCGGCGGCGTCGTCGACCGTGTCGCCGAGCGAGACCACGTCGGTGGCCAGGTCGTTGACGAGCAGCAGCGAGGTGTGGCCGCCGGAGACCAGGAGGGCGATCGACGGCTTGGGCAGCGGCCCGTGCTCCAGCTGGTCCACCGCCACGTGACCGACCAGGTGGTTGACCCCGTACAGCGGCTTGTCCAGCGCCATGGCGTAGGCCTTGGCCGCCGAGACCCCCACCAGGAGGGCTCCGGCCAGGCCGGGTCCCGCGGTGACGGCGATCGCGTCGACGTCGGCGAGGGTGACCCCGGCGTTGTCCAGGGCCCGTCGCACGGTGGGCGTCATGGCCTCCAGGTGGGCGCGGCTGGCCACCTCGGGGACCACTCCGCCGAAGCGGACGTGCTGGTCGACGCTGGAGGCCACCGAGTCACCGAGCAGCTCGCAGCCTCGGACCAGCGCCACCCCGGTCTCGTCGCAGGACGACTCGATCCCGAGGATCAACGGCTCACTCATGGCTTCCCCTCTCGGCGACGCGCCGCATGACGATGGCGTCCGCGCCCTTGTAGTAGCCCCGGCGGACGCCGATCTCGACGAAGCCGAACCGTCGGTACAGCTCCTGCGCGCGCGGGTTGTCCGAACGCACCTCCAGGAACATGTGGGTGACGCCGTACTCGGCGGCCCGGTCGAGGAGCCCGGTGAGCAGGGCGCGCCCGATGCCCCTGCCCCAGGAGCCCTCGGCCACGGCCATGGTCTGTACGTCGCCCTCGGGCGGCACGAAGCGCAGCCCGGCGTAGCCGACGATCGTGTCCTCGGCCTCGGCCACCACGTAGTGGCGGGTGCTCGTCTCGGCGAGCTCGTCGCGGAGCATGCCCTCGCTCCAGGCGTCGAGGGGGAACAGGGCCCGCTCCAACTCCATGACGGCGGGCACGTCGTCGGTGGTCATCCGTCGCAGGGACGGCGTCACGGTCACTTCACCCACTGGCGGACCTTCTTCGGGGCGCCGGGCTCGACGGCGTCGGGACGGCGCAGGTAGAGGGGGTCGGGGGCGGGGAGCTTCTCGCCGAGGCGCAGACGCCTCAAGGCGAGTTCGGCCATGGCGGCGGCGTCCGGCAGCAGCGGTTCCTCGGCGGGGGCGCCCAGGACCTCGGAGTACATGCGGGCGCCGTCGCCGATCAGGGGCAGCCCCTCGGTGTCGATCTCGGCGGGCCGGGCGACCCGGACCTCGCCCACCCGGGTGAGGTGGTCGTCGTAACGCGCCCAGAACACCTCCTTGCGGCGGGCGTCGGTCATGCCGAGGAAGGGCTCGTCACGTCCGGTGGCGAAGGCCAGGGCGTCCAGGGTGACCACGCCGTGGCAGGGGATGCCCAGGGCGTCCGCGAGCGCGTGCCCGGTGGCCAGGCCGACCCTCAGGCCCGTGTAGGGGCCGGGGCCGACGCCCACCGCGATGTGGTCGAGGTCGGTCAGGGCGAGTCCGGACTCGGTGAGCAGGTCGCGCACCGTGGGGGTCAGGAGCTCGCCGTGGCGACGCGCGTCGACCGAGCTCGCGCTCGCTCGAAGGGTGAAGGCGCCGTCGGCGTCGGTCTCGCCGATCGCCGCGGTGACCGCCGGGGTGGCGGTGTCGAAGGCCAGGAGCAACACGGGTGTTCCGCCTATCCGCGCCCGGCGGCGGTGCCGGGCAGTTCGATGTCGGCCCACCGGGCGCCGACCGGGCGCAGGTGGACGGTGCGGGTGTCGTCGGGGTGGCGTTCGATGCGGATCTCCAGCCGATCGTCGGCCAGCCCCTCGGCCACGCCCTCGCCCCACTCGACGACGGTGACGGAGTCGGGGAGGGTCATGTCCAGGTCGATGTCGTCGATCTCCTCGGGGCCGCCCAGACGGTAGGCGTCCACGTGGACGAGGGCCGGGCCCTCCGCCAGGGAGGGGTGGATCCGGGAGATGATGAAGGTCGGAGAGGTGACCGCCCCCCGCACGCCCAGGCCTTCACCCAGGCCCTGGGTGAAGGTGGTCTTGCCCGCGCCCAGCGGCCCGGAGAGGATCAGCAGGTCTCCGGGGCGGGCGAGGGCGGCGAGGTCACGGCCGAGCGTGCGCATGGCGTCGTCCGTCGCGGCGGTGACCGTGTGGACGTGGGACACGCCCGCTGTGGTGGCTGTGGTGTCTGTCATCGGGCTCGCAGCTTGTTCGGGTGGTGGATCGATCGACGATCGGACGCGCCGAAGTTCCCTCTTCACCCAGGTTAGGTCGGGTGAAGGAGGTTCGTGACCGATATCGGGGAGTGCGTCAGTGACCGCCGACATACTCCCGGGGCACGCGGGTGCCGATCCTCGTGACGATCTCGTACGGGATGGTGTCCAGGACCTCGGCCCACTCCTCGGCGGTCGGGACGCCCGGGGACTCGGCCGGGTCGCCGAACAGTACCGCGTACTCGCCCGCCTCCACGGCGTCGTCCTCGACATCCACAACGAACTGGTCCATGCAGACTGTTCCCGCGATGGTCCGGCGGCGCCCTCCCACGAACA
Organism: Nocardiopsis alba DSM 43377; assembly: GCF_000341225.1. Taxonomy (GTDB): domain Bacteria; phylum Actinomycetota; class Actinomycetes; order Streptosporangiales; family Streptosporangiaceae; genus Nocardiopsis; species Nocardiopsis alba. The sequence continues at coordinate 78,181 of NZ_ANAC01000003.1, read as the reverse complement.
CGGGACCCTTGTTGGTCGCGGCGCGGGGGACGCCGTCGGCGTAGCCCAGCGGCACCACGGCCAGCGTGGTCTCACGATCGGTGACGTACCGGTGTCCGTAGGAGACGCCGCTGCCCTCCGGGACGCGCTTGGTCAGTGCGATCCTGGATTCCAGGGTCATGGCGGGACGCAATCCGGGCACGTCCAAATCCGGGATCGGGCAGAGACCGTAACTCGCGATCCCCCCGCGGACCAGGTCGTACCTGGCCTCGGGCACGGTGAGCAGCGCCGCCGAGTTCGCGATGTGCCGCACCTCGGGGGTCAGCCCCGCCTTCTCGACCAACGCCAGAGCCTGGTCGAACACGTCCAGCTGTGCCCGGATCGAAGGGTGGCCGGGCTCGTCGGCGCAGGCGAAGTGCGACCAGACGCCGCTGACCTTGAGGACCCCCTCCTCCTCGGCGCGCGCCGCGATCTCCACGACCGACTCCCAGTCGGAGACGGCGACCCCGCCGCGGTTCAACCCGGTGTCGGCCTTGAGCTGGACCCGCGCGACCCGTCCCAGACGGCGTGCCTCGGAGATCACCGTGTCCAGGACGGCGCGGTCGCTGACGCCCAGGTCGATGTCGGCCTCGATCGCGTCGCCCACCGCTTCACCCGGCGGAACGATCCAGGACAGCACCGGGACGGTGATCCCGCCACGACGCAACTCCAGCCCCTCCTTGATCAGGGCCGTCCCCAACCAGGTGGCGCCACCCGTGATGAGGGCGCGCGCCACGGGCAGCATGCCGTGGCCGTATCCGTCGGCCTTGACCACGCCCATGAGGGGCGTACCGCCGGCGATCTCACGGAGCAGCCGGGCGTTGGAGGCGATCGTGTCCAGGTTGACGCGAGCGTGCGCGAAAGGAGCCATGCCTCCAGTGTTCCACGCGTGGGTTACCGCCTCGGAGCTGCGGGTATGTGGCTTACGACCGAGTTAGCGCCCTCTTTTGGGGATATCGGCATGAACGAAAACGGAAGTGAACGAGCCGTCGACGTCACCCGGCTCTGGTCCGGCGGACTGGCCACCGCGGTGGTCGCCGCGTTGGTCATCTTCGCGGGGACCCTGATCGTCCGCGGGGTGTTCGGAATCCCGGTGTTGGCCCCCGAGGAGGCCGGCCACCTGGGAGACGCCGGAACGGTCGGCTACGCGCTCATGGCGGGCATGGTCGCCCTGTTGGCGACCGCGCTGCTGCACCTGCTGTTGCTGTCGGCACCGCGGGCGCTCTCGTTCTTCGGCTGGATCGTCGGTCTGGCCACGGCCATCGCGGCCGTCACGCCCTTCACCCAGGGCGCCGAGCTCTCCAGCCAGATCGCGACCGGACTGATCAACCTGGTCTGCGGTATCGCGATCGCCTCGCTGCTGAGCGGCGTGGGCCGGAGCGCGCTCGTCCGTCGCCGCGGCGACCGACCCGTCCCACCGCAGCGCCCCGCGCTGCGACACGAGGGTGTCCTGCCCGACATCGAGCAGGAGGAGTACGACCCCACGCGCTATCGCGCGATGGACGATGACGCCGAGTACGAGCACAGGCGCGCCGAGGAGGAACGCGCCCGCCACGGCCACCGCGACATCTAGCGCACGAACGCGGGAGGGGGCGGGACCCGAGAAGGGTCCCGCCCCCTCCCCCGTGTTCGGTGTCCTATGAGGTCAGGAACCCGCGACGAGGGTCTCGACGTGGCGGGCGCTCAGACAGTGGTCGATCACCATGACCGCCGCCCCGACGACCCCCGCGCCCTCCCCCGCCTTGGAGGAGACGATGCGCAGGTTCTCGGTGGCCAGCGGCAGTGAGCGCTGGTAGATGATCTCCCGCGCTCCCGCGAGGAGGTGGTCGCCGGCCTGGGCCAGGACCCCGCCGATGACGATCACCGAGGGGTTGAACATGTTGACGGCGGCGGCCAGGACCTCGCCGATGTCACGTCCGGCCTGACGCAGCGCTCGCAGGGCCGGGATCGATCCGTTCCGGGACAGCTCCACCACGTCGCGGGCCCCCGCGGCGGGAACCCCCTCTGCGGTGAGCGCCTCGGCCAGGGCGTGCCCGCCGGCGACCGCCTCCAGGCAGCCGGTGTTGCCACAGCGGCAGGGGAGTTCCCGGGCGTTGGGGACGTGGATGTGCCCGATGTCCCCGGCCGCCCCTTGGGCGCCCCGATAGACACCGCCCTCGCTGACGATGCCGCAGCCGATACCGGTGGCGACCTTCACGAACAGCAGGTGGTCGGCGTCGGGCCATGCGACGTGGTGTTCGCCGACCGCCATGATGTTGACGTCGTTGTCCACGAGCACGGGGCGTTCGATACGACGTTCGACGTGGCCGGAGACGTCGAAGTGGTCCCACCCGGGCATGATCGGCGGGTTGACCGCCCGACCGGCGGAGTGCTCGACCGGACCGGGCAGGCCCATCCCGAGGCCGAGGAGTTCGTCGGTTCCGCGTCCCGTCGCGTCCAGCAGGGCCAGGCCGTGCTCGACGACCCAGTCCAGGACGGGCTCGGGGCCCAGGGCGATGTCGAGGTCGGCGCGGTCCTCGGCGAGGACCGCCCCGGACATGTCGGTGAGGGCCAGCCGCGCGTGGGTGGCGCCGAGGTCGGCCGCGAGGACGACGCGCGCCTCCGGCCGGAACGAGAAGGTCGTGGGCGGACGGCCTCCGGTCGAGACCGCCTCTCCGGCCGGTCCGATGAGCCCGCCGGCCAGCAACGCGTCGACGCGCTGGGTGACCGTGGAGCGGGCCAGACCGGTGACGGAGGCCAGTTCGGAGCGGGTACGGGGGCGACCGTCCCGGAGCAGTCGGAGCAGGGTTCCCGCGCCGGGGGCGGCGGTGGGGTTACCGGAGGCGCGTGGGCCGGCCGCCCCCGCCCTTCCCGGTTCGGTGAGCGCGTCTTCCGTCATGTGACCAGTGAATCACAGGATCTATTGCTCTTCCTCCCTCCAACTAATTTGTCCAGATGCGGCAACTTTTGCTTGACCATCGACATAAGTGCGACGTAACGTCTCCGTCATGTCAGTGAAGAAGGTCACAAGTCCGGACGCCCCCACGTCCGGACCGACCACCCCCCGGACATACCGAGCCGCGATCATCGGCACCGGCTTCATGGGACGGGTCCACTCCCACGCGATCCGGGCCCTCGGCGGCGAGATCGTCGGCGTCGCCGGTTCCTCCCATGCGAAGGCCGAACGGTTCCGCGCCTCCCACGGCATCGCCCGAGCCCACTCGGACGCCCTCGAACTCGTCCACGACCCCGACGTGGACGTGGTGCACGTGTGCACCCCCAACCATCTGCACGCCCCGCTGACGCGGGCGGCGCTGGCCGCCGGCAAGCACGTGGTCTGCGAGAAACCCCTGGCCACCGACGCCGCCACCGCGCGCGAACTCACACAGAGCGCCCGAGAGGGCGGGCGGGTCGCCGTGGTCCCCTTCGTCTACCGCTTCCATCCCATGGCCCGCGAGGCCCGGGCCCGGGTGGCCGCCGGCTCCCTCGGCAGGGTCGGGCTGGCGCACGGCGGCTACCTCCAGGACTGGTTCCTCTCCCCCGAGGAGGACAACTGGAGGGTCGATCCGGACATCGGCGGCCCCACCCGGGCCTTCGGGGACATCGGTTCGCACTGGTGCGACATGCTCGAGTTCGTCACCGGGGACCGCGTCACCGCGGTCAGCGCCCAGACCTCGCGGATCACCGACTCCCGGGGGACGGACGGCGGTCGGTCCGTCACCACCGAGGATCTGGCGTCGTTCCAGTTCACCACCGCGGGCGGGGCGATCGGCACGGCGGTGATCAGCCAGGTGTCGCCGGGACGCAAGAACCAGCTGTTCCTCGAGGTCTCCGGAACCGAGGGGTCCCTGCGCTTCGACCAGGAACGACCCGAGACCCTGTGGTCGGGCGAACGCGCCCGGACCGGCACCGTCTCCCGGGACGACCCCGGCCTCAGCGCCGAGGCGGCCCGCATGGTGCGGCTCCCCGTCGGCCATCCGCAGGGCTATCAGGACTGCTTCAACGCGCTGATCGCCGACACCGCGGCCGCCATCGCCGGACATCGGCCGGAGGGACTCCCGGTCTTCGCCGACGGCCTGCGGGCCGCCGTCCTCGCCGAGGCCGTCCTGCTCTCGGCACGGGAACGGCGATGGGTCGACGTCCCGCCCACGGACGAGGCGGATCCCACGTGAACGCCGCGCCCCTGCTCAGAATGACCGGCATCGACAAATCCTTCCTGGGCGTACGAGTCCTGCACGGTGTCGACCTGGAGCTGCGTTCCGGGGAGCTGCACGCCCTGGTCGGTGAGAACGGCGCGGGCAAGTCCACGCTGATGAAGGTGCTGGCCGGGGTGCACCGACCCGACGGCGGGCGGATCGAGATCGACGGCGCGGAGGTCTCCTTCGACCACCCCTCGCGGGCCCGCCGCGCCGGTGTGTCCACCGTGTTCCAGGAGTTCAACCTGCTCCCGGAGCGGACCGTCGCCCAGAACGTGTTCCTGGGGCGGGAGATCCTCTCCCGGGGGCTGGTGGACGACCGGGCCATGGAGCGGACCACCGCCGAGCTGCTCGACGACCTGGGCCTGGAGGGCATCTCCCCCAGGGCGAGGGTCCGGCATCTGTCCGTGGCCGAACAGCAGGTGGTGGAGATCGTCAAGGCGCTCTCCCACGACGCGCGCGTCATCTCCATGGACGAGCCGACGGCGGCCCTGGCCGACCACGAGGTCGAGGTCCTCTACCGGATCATCGCCCGTCTGCGCGAACGCGGCGTGGGCGTCCTCTACGTCTCCCACCGGCTCAAGGAGATCTTCGACCTGGCCGACACCATCACCGTCCTCAAGGACGGCCATCGGGTCGACACCGTCCCGGCCGACGACATCGCCCCCGCCGACCTGGTGCGCAGGATGGTGGGACGCCCCGTCTCCTCGGTCTTCCCCGAACGGCTCGAACCGCACGGCGAGCACGTGGGCCGGGTGCGCCTGGCGGTCTCCGGCGGCGGCAACACCCGGTTGGACGGGATCGACCTGGAGGTGCGCGGCGGCGAGATCGTCGGCCTGGCCGGGCTCCAGGGCAGCGGCCGCACCGAGATCGCGCACGCCCTGTTCGGCGTCGACCGGTTCACCCGGGGCGAGGTCCACGTCGACGGGCGGCGGGTCGATCCGCGCTCGCCGCGCCGGGCGATCCGCGCCGGACTGGCCCTGGTCACCGAGGACCGCAAGGCCCGGGGACTGGCGCTCGAACAGTCCGTCACGGCCAACGCCCGTCTCGTCCTGGACGCCGTGAACCCGTTCGGTTCCGCCCGACGCGCCGCGCGCGTCCCCGGCCTCCTCTCCTCCCTGGAACTGGTGGCGCGGGGCGGCCCTCGCCAGGAGGTCCGGTACCTGTCCGGCGGCAACCAGCAGAAGGTGGTGCTGGCCAAGTGGCTGGTCACCGACCCCGGTGTCATGGTGCTGGACGAGCCCACCCGGGGGATCGACGTGGGCGCCAAACAGGCCGTCTACACGCTGATGCGCGAGTTGGCCGCCGCGGGTGTGGCCGTCCTCCTCATCTCCTCCGAACTCCCCGAGCTGATCGGTATGTCCGATCGCCTGGTCGTGCTCGACGACGGCCGGGTGGCGGGAGAACTGCCGGGCGGCTCCGACGAGGAGACCGTGATGGCCCTGGCGACCGGCGCCACGAGGGAGGCCGTCTCATGACCCCCTCCCCTTCTCCTCTGCGAGACCTCCTGGATCGGGCCGGCACCACCGGAGCGGTCTACGCGGCCCTGGCGGGCGTCCTGGTGATCGGTTCGCTCTTCGTGGCCTTCCAGGGATCCCACCTGTTCACCGCCGCCAACACGGTGGACCTGTTCACCAGGGGCAGCCTGCTGGGCTTCCTGGCCATCGGCCAGACCCTGGTGATCCTGTGCCGCTCCCTCGACCTGTCGGTCGGCTACGTCGCCGCCCTGTCCACGATGGTCTCGGCGATCGTCATGGCCGGGGACCCCTCCCGGATCGTCCTCGGCATCGGCGCCACCCTGGGGCTGGCGGCCCTCATCGGCCTGGTCAACGGGCTGGTCGTCACCCGACTGCGGGTCAACCCCTTCATCACCACCCTGGGGACGGGGCTGCTCATCAAGGGCTACCTCGACACACGGTTCCAGGGGCCGGCCGGGTCGATCCCCGCCGAGTTCCAGACGTTCGGGCTCTCCCGGATCGGCGTGCTCCCGGTGTCCACACTGGTCATGCTGGCTCTGGCGGTGCTCGCGATCCTCTTCCTACGGCGTACCCGGATGGGCTTCCACATGTACGCGGTGGGCGGTGACTCCGAGGTGGCCCGGCTCTCCGGGATCCGTCCCGAGATCCCCGTGATCACCGCGCACGTGCTGTGCTCGATGACGGCCGGGATCGCCGGACTGCTCCTGGCCTCCCGTTTCGGCACCGGCAACACGCTGGTCTACAACAACGGCTACGAACTGGAGGCCATCGCCGCGGTCGTGCTCGGCGGCACCTATCTGCTGGGCGGACGCGGCGGGGTGGCCGGGACCATGGCGGGGGTGTTCATCCTCGCCACCCTGGACACGGTGTTCAACACGCTCTCGGTCGACCCCTTCGTCAAGGACGTGCTGCGCGGCGCCATCGTCATCGCCGCGGTGGCCGTCTACGCCCGAGGGCGACACGGGCGCACCTCCGTCCGGCCCCGTTTCACCTCCGGTGGCGCACCACCGGCTCCCCCGCCCCCACCACCCCCGACGGCGACGCCCTCGGCCCGGGGAGGAGACCGATGACCCGCCCGACCCGCCTCTCCCCCGGCGCCCTGTCGTCCGCCCTCCGCGGCGGCACCGGGACCGTGGCCGTCCTACTGACCTTGATCTTCCTGGTCATCGCCGTACAGAACCCGTCGTTCTTCGAAGGCCCGCCGCTGATGGCGTTCGCGAAGAAGGCGGCGCCCCTGGTCGTGCTCGCGCTCGGCCAGTACCTGGTGATCGTCTCCGGCGAGTTCGACCTCTCGGTCGGCTCCCTGGTGGGCGCGCAGGTGGTGATCGCGGCCCGGTTGATCGACGGCGACGAGGCCTCGACCCTGCCGGTCATCGGCCTGATGCTGCTCTTCGGTCTCGTCGTGGGGCTGGTCAACGGCCTGATCACCACGGTGTTGAGGGTCCCGTCGATCATCACCACCCTCGGCACGATGCTGATCCTGTTCGGCGCCGTGCGCTACTGGACGGGCGGCGCGCCCACCGGGGCCCTGTCGGAGGGGTTCCGGGTGTTCGGCCGGCACGGCCTCGACGGCGTGCCCGTCATCGGCCAACTGCCCTGGGCGTTGGTGATCGCTGCGGTCCTGACGGTCGGCGCGGTCCTCCTCATGCGCTCGCCCTATGGACGTTCCCTGATGGCCACCGGCGACAACGACACCGCCGCCGCCTTCTCCGGGGTCCGCGTACGACGGGTGCGCACCCTGGCCTTCGTCGGCTCGTCCCTGGCGGCCACCGTGGCGGCCATCCTCATCGGCGGCTTCGCCGGGGTCACCGCCCAGGTCGGCCAGGGGCTGGAGTTCACCGCCATCACGGCCGTCGTCCTCGGCGGGGTGGTGTTGGGCGGCGGTCGCGGGAGCGTCATCGCGGCCGTACTCGGCGCGCTCACCGTCGAAGCGCTCTTCACCCTGTTCAACCAGCTCTACCTGCCCTCGACCATCCAGCCGGCGGCGCAGGGGCTCATCATCATCGCGGCCGTGGCCTACGCCTCGCGCCGTGGCGACCGGAGACCGCCGAGACACGCGCGACGGCGGCCGGTCCACCCGAACGATCGACCGCTCGACCCTTCCCGGAGGTAACCCCCATGCGCCTACCCCCCGCGTTCCTCGCCGGCGCCGCCGGCCTGACCCTGCTGCTCACCGCCTGTACGACCGACGCCCCCGAGGGGGCGGACGGCGCCGGCGGAGAGAACGGCGCCGCCACGACCCCGGACGCCGAGTGGTTCGACCAGGCCGAGTTCGACGCGCAGCTCGCCCAGCGCGAGATCACCCCCGAGGGCCCGGACGCCGAGCCCTGGGCCCAGGCGATCGAGCCCGAATGGATCGACACCGCCGAGTTCGCCATCGACGACCCCGAGAACGCCCGGGTCTGCTTCTCCAACGCCTCGGTGTCCAACCCCTGGCGGGTCACCGGCTCCATCACCATGCGCCAACAGGCGGAGGCGCTGATCGAGGAGGGGCGGATCGGTGGTTTCTCCTCCTCCGACGCGGCCGACGACGACAACCAGCAGATCTCCGACATCCAGGCGTTCGTGGACTCCGGGGACTGCGACGCCATCATCATCTCCCCGTCCACGACGGCCACGTTGACCCCGGCGGTGGAGACCGCCTGCGAGAGCGGGGTCCCGGTGATCGTCTTCGACCGGGGCGTGAACAGCGACTGCATGGTCACGTTCATCCACCCGATCGGCGGCTACGCCTACGGGGCCGACGCCGCCGAGTTCCTGGTCGAGAACCTGGAGCCGGGGTCGACCGTCCTGGCCCTGCGGATCCTGCCCGGCGTGGACGTGCTCGAACACCGCTGGGCCGCGGCCCAGCAGGTCTTCGGCGACAGCGACCTGGAGCTGCTCGGTTTCGAGTTCACCGAGGGCGACGGGGCCCAGATCAAGGACCTGGTCTCCCAGCACCTGCAACGAGGCGAGGTCGACGGCATCTGGATGGACGCCGGAGACGGGGCCGTCGCGGGCCTGGAGGCCTTCGAGGACGCCGGCCGCCCCTATCCGGTGATCGCCGGCGAGGACGAACTCAGCTTCATGCGCAAGTGGGACGAGGAGGGGCTGACGGCGATCGCCCCGGTGTACTCCAACTTCCAGTGGCGCACCCCGATGCTCGCGGCGGGCATGATCCTCGCGGGCGAGGAGGTCCCGGCCGAGTGGGTCCTGCCGCAGGAGCCGATCCGTCAGGACGAGCTCGACGACTACCTGGAGCGCAACTCCGAGATGCCCTCCCTGCACTACGCGAAGTTCGGCGGCGAGGACCTGCCCGGTTTCCCCGAGGCGTGGGTGGACCGGTAGGGATGCGCGCGCTGGGGGTCGACACCTGGGTCTGGACGTCACCGCTCACCGACGCCGAACTGCGTCGGATCGCGCCCCGCGTGGCGGGGTGGGGGTTCGACGTGCTGGAACTGCCGGTCGAGGAGATCGGCGACTGGAACCCCGCCCACGCCCGGACGCTCCTGGACGATCTGGGGCTCGGCGCCACCGTCGTCCTGGTCATGTCCCCGGGCAGGGAGCTCGTGGCGACCGATCCCGGCACCGTTCGACGGACCAGGGACTACCTCAGGCGGGTCGTCGACGCCGCGGCGGAGGTCGGTTCCACCGTCGTCGCGGGTCCGGCCTATGCCTCGGTGGGGCGTACCTGGCGCATGTCCCCGAAAGAGCGGGCGGGGCTGCGCTCGGAGCTCACCGAGGCTCTGGCCCCCGTGGTCGACCACGCGTCGGCCGCAGGGGTGCGGATCGCCGTGGAGCCGCTGAACAGGTACGAGACCAGCGTGCTCAACACGGTGGACCAGGCGTTGGAGGCGCTCGCGGACCTGCCCGCCGAACACTGCGGTCTCGCCTTGGACGTCTACCACATGAACATCGAGGAGAAGGATGTGGCGGAGGCGATCTCCCGGGCCGCCGGGCGCATCCACCACGTCCAGGTTTGTGCGAATGACCGAGGAACGCCCGGCGCCGATCACCTGGACTGGTTACAGATCGTGACAAAACTAGATGAATCCGGTTACCCGGGACCCCTGGTGATCGAGTCGTTCACAGCGCACAATGTGAGCGTCGCCACGGCGGCGTCCATATGGCGGCCCCTGGCCGCCTCCCAGGACGCCCTCGCTGTCGACGGTCTGGCCTTCCTCCGTTCGATCACCACCTCGGAACCTCCTCCGTCTCCCTCCCCCACGCCCCCGGTGAAAGGAGCCGCCATGGACTGAGCACCCCGATGAGGCGGCCTCCCCCGCTTCCGAACGCGATAGCAGGAACTCCCCGACGGACCCCGTCCACGCGTCCACCGACGACCGGTCCCCGACCGGCGCCGGAACACCGTGGCCCGCAGACCGTCCCTGCCGTCGGCGCCGGCACGCCGCACGGACTCATCGACCCCCATTCTCCGGATGAGGTTCCCCGTGATCACCAGCCCCCTGAGAGCGTTGGGCGCGACCGTCGCGGCCATCGCCATGGCCATCGGCCTGACATCGGTCCCCGCCCAGGCGGACGAGGTCGAACAGGACCCGTTCACCGCGCTGATCTTCTCCAAGACCACCGGCTTCCGACACGACTCCATCCCCCACGGCGTCGCCCTCTACGAGGCTCTCGCCGAGGAACACGGCTTCGAGACAGAGCACACCGAGGACGCCGACGTCTTCAACGAGGAGGACCTGGCCCGCTTCGACGTGGTCGTCTGGCTCTCCACCACCGGCGACGTGCTGGACGAGGACCAGCAGGGCGCCTTCGAGGACTACATCCGTTCGGGCGGCGGCTACGTCGGCGTCCACTCGGCCTCCGACACCCACTACGACTGGGAGTGGTACGGCGAACTGGTCGGCGCCTACTTCGCCAGTCACCCGCCCGGCACCCAGGACGCCACGGTCATGGTGAACGACCGTGTGCACCCCTCCACGGCCGGTCTTCCCGCTTCGTGGGAGCGGCACGACGAGTGGTACGACTACGACGTCAACCCGCGCGGCGACGTGCACGTCCTGGCCGGGCTCGACGAGAGCTCCTACGAGGAGCAGGTCGACCCGGCCGGCCAGATGGGGTACGACCACCCGATCGCCTGGTGCCAGGTCTACGACGGCGGCCGATCCTGGTACACCGGCGGCGGCCACACGAACGAGTCCTACTCCGAACCGGAGTTCACCGACCACCTCCTGGGCGGTCTCCAATGGGCGGCCGGCCGGGCCGAGGGCGACTGCGGCGCCACCGCCTGGGAGAACTTCCAGAAGGTCACCCTCGCCCAGGGCGAGGAGAACGTCGGCGAGCCGATGGGCATGGCGGTCCTGCCGGACGGCCGTGTCGTGCACACCTCGCGCGACGGCCGGGTGTCCCTGTGGTCCCCCGAGACCCACTCCACCGCCCTGCTCACCGATCTGCCCGTGTACGACCACGACGAGGACGGTCTTCAGGGCGTGGCCCTCGACCCGGACTTCGAGGAGAACGGGTGGGTGTACCTGTACTACGCGCCCGTGCTGGACGGGGTCCCCTCGGGTGAGGCGCCCTCGGACGGCGCGCCGGAGGACTTCGCCCCCTATGAGGCGCACAACAACCTGTCGCGTTTCCAGTTCGTGGACGGTGACGAGCCGACCCTGGACCTGGAGAGCGAACAGGTGATCCTGGAGGTCGAGGCCACGCGCGGCATGTGCTGCCACGTCGGCGGCGACATCGACTTCGACCACGAGGGACGTCTCCTCCTGGCCACCGGGGACGACACCAGCGCGTTCGGGTCGGACGGGTACACGCCGATCGACGAGCGCGAGAGCCGCAACCCGGCGTTCGACGCCCAGCGCAGCTCCGCCAACACCAACGATCTGCGGGGCAAACTCCTCCGGATCTCCGTCGACGAGGACGGCGGATACTCCATCCCCGAGGGCAACCTGTTCCCGCCGGAGACCTCCGACCCGGACCTGACCCGCCCGGAGATCTTCGCCATGGGTCTGCGCAACCCGTTCCGCTTCTCGGTCGACCCTCAGGACGGCGGCGTCTACCTGGGCGACTACGGACCCGACGCCCATGAGGCCGACCCCGAGCGAGGGCCGCAGAACACGGTGACCTGGCACCACATCACCGAGGCCGCCAACATCGGCTGGCCGTACTGCATCGGGAACAACTCCGCCTACGTCGACCACGACTTCGGGTCGGGGACCTCCGGTGAGGCGTTCGACTGCGCCGCGCCGGTGAACGACTCCCCGCGCAACACCGGTCTGGAGGAGCTGCCCCCGGTCACCCCGGCGTCGATCTGGTACTCCTACGAGGAGTCCGAGGAGTTCCCGCACCTGGGCGAGGGCAGCGGCTCCCCGATGGGCGGACCCGCCTACCACTACGACCCCGACCTGGAGTCGGACAACAAGTGGCCCGAGTACTACGACGGCGTCCCCCTGATGTACGAGTGGGGACGCCAGTGGATCAAGCAGATCCACCTGGACGACGAGGGCGGCGTCCTCGACATCACCGACACCGTGCCGGACATCGACCTGGCCAACCCCATGGACATGGAGTTCGGCCCGGACGGCGCCCTGTACGTGTTGGAGTACGGATCCGGCTACTTCGGCGGGGCCGAGGACTCGGCGATCTCCCGCATCGACTACGTCTCCGGCAACAGCCCGGTGGCCAGGATCGGGGTCGACACCACCTCCGGTCCGGCCCCGCTGACCGTGGAGTTCTCCGCCGAGGACTCCTTCCACCCCGGCGGCCTGCCCTTCGAGTACGCGTGGGCCTTCGGCGACGGCGCGACCTCGACCGAGGTCTCGCCCACGCACACCTTCACCGATGAGGGCCGTTACACCGTCACGTTGACGGTCACGGACGAGGAGGGACGTACGGGTACGGCGACGACGACGGTCACCGCCGGCAACACCGCGCCCGAGGTCTCCTTCGACACCCCGAGGGACGGACGGTTCTTCTCCTGGGGCGACGAGATCCCGTTCTCCGTCTCCGTGGAGGACGCCGAGGACGGATCGATCGGCGACGGGATCGACTGCGGCGACGTTCAGGTCACCTCGTCCCTGGGGCACGACTCCCACGCCCACCCCTGGACGCAGTACGACGCGTGCGAGGGTGTCAGCGTCACCGGGACCGACGGCGGTCACGGCCACGACATGAACATCTTCTGGGTGCTCCAGGCCGAGTACACCGACGGCGGCGGAGCGGCCTCACCACCGCTGAGCGGCTCCGACGGGGTCAAGCTCAACCCGTCGCGGATGCAGGCCCAGTACTTCTCCGACAGCCGAGGCGTGCAGACCGAGGCGACGGAGGACGACGAGGGAGGGCTGCGCAACCTCTCCTGGATCGGGCACGGTGACTGGGTCTCCTACACCCCGGTCGACCTGTACGAGATCGAGGAGATCACCTTCCGGGTCGCCTCGGACGGATACGGCGGTGCCATCGAGGCCCGGGCCGGCTCCCCCGAGGGGGAGACGCTGGGCACGGTCGACGTCCCGGTCACCGGCGGCTGGCAGGAATGGACCGACGTGACCATGGAGGTGACCGATCCGGGCGGGACCATCGAGCTGTTCCTGGTCTTCACCGGAGACGACCCGGACGTGGCCGACGGTCTGTTCAACCTCAACTACTTCGAGGTCGGCCACGGGGACCACGAAGCCCCCGACGAGGGCCCCGAGGTCGCTCTGACCAGCCCCGAGGACGGTTCCGTCCACGCCCCGGGCGAGGACATCGCGCTCGCGGCGGAGGTCACCGACCACGGCGACGTCGGTATCGAAGGGGTGGAGTTCCTCGTCGACGGCGAACCGGTGGCCACGGCGACCGAGAGCCCCTACGAGGCCACCTGGACGGAGGTCGCCGAGGGCGAGTACTCCGTGAGCGCGGTCGCCACCGACGGCGACGGGGCGACCGGGACCTCGGCCTCCCACACGATCACCGTCGGCGAGGCCGCCGAACCCGAGGAGTGCGCCCCGCCGAACGTGGACGACGGGTACCGCGCCTTGTGGGACGGCGAATCCCTGGACGGCTGGAGCATGGCCGGACCGGGCGGCTTCGAGATCGTTCCGGACGAGGACGGATGCGTGCTCCGGACCGAGGGCGGCATGGGCCTGCTCCATCACGAGACCGAACTGGGCTCCTACCGGCTGAAGCTGGACTACCTCACCCCCGAGGAGAGCGACAACTCCGGTGTCTTCGTCGGCTTCCCCGACCCCGGGGACGACCCCTGGGTCGCCGTCGACCAGGGCTACGAGATCCAGATCGACCCGTTCGGCGCCCCGGCGGGCGACCCCCTCACCAGGACGGGCGCCGTCTACGGCTTCCAGGAGGCGAGCTCGCACCCCGAGGTCGTGGGCGAGTGGAACACGATGGAGATCGAGGTCGACGACCCGATGATCCGGGTCAGCGTCAACGGTGAGCTCGTCAACGAGTTCGAGAGCACCGACCCGGACCGGGACCTGTCCTCCGGGTTCATCGGACTCCAGAACCACGGCGACGCCGACACGGTCCTGTTCCGCGACGTGCAGGTCATGGACCTGGAGGACGAGGTCGAGCCGATCACGTTCACCGAGGTCTCCGAGCGGATCGACGCGCTCGCCGACGAAGGGGCCCTGACCCACTCCGAGGCCCGCCGACTCGCCCCACAGCTGCGGCTGATCGAACACCACCTGGACACCGGACGGCCCGCCCAGGCCGAGCGTTCCCTGGAGCGCTTCGTCGCGGTCGTCGAGTCCGTGGTCGACGACGACGCCCGAGAGGAGTTGACCGACCTGGCCACCCGGCTCAGGGCCCTGCTCCCCGACTGACCCCACCGACACCCGGAGCCGCCGTGTCCACGGCGGTGAAGCACGACCGAACGCGGCGGGGCCTCCCCGGCCCCGCCGCCCCCGGCGGCGTCGCTCGCACGGTACGCGCCGCCTCTCCCCCGACAGAGTGCCGAACCGACGGGAGGTGCCCGTGCGCACCGAGAAGGACCAGAGTCGAGACCCCCGCGAGCCCGAGAACGGAAAGGGCCCGGACACGACCGAACGCGTGATGACCAAGGACGCCACCGCCACCACCTGGTGGCTGACCGGCGGATCCGTCCTGTTGGTCGGAGCGATCGCCGCCGCGGTGATCGTCGTCTTCTCCGGAGGCGACGACGCGGTCTCCCCCGACCCGGCCCGGGTGGCCGAATTGGAGGCCTCCGCGGCCGAACGCCACGTCGACCAGGTGGAGGAGCTCGTCCACCACACCCGTGCCGCTCACGAGGGACTGCTCCCGGTGCTGGAGTCCCTGGACACGGTGTTGCCCGCGGACGGTTCGGCCCCGTCGGAGGACCTCCCGGACACCGAGGAGATCGACGCCTGGCTCGGGACCACCCTGGAGGCCCGCGACCACCTGGAGCACGCCGAATCGGGCGAGACCGCGTTCAACGTCACCCACGCGGGGCTGCGCGGCTCCGTCGACCTGCTCGCCTCCTCCCTGAACGCCTACGACTCCGCCGTGCGCGCCGACGAGGACCGGCGCACCGATCTGCTCGAACTCGCCGCCGACCTGCGGGACCAGGCGGTCCGCGCGTGGTCGGTGGCGGCCACACAACTGGACATGGTCAGTGTCGAGGCCGGTCACGGCCATATCCACCTGTACCTCCCCGCGGCACCGGGCAGCGGGGCCCTGACACCCGACGAGGCCGAGGACGGCGACGGGGCCCTCGAAGAGGCCCCCGGACACGACGACCACTGACAGGGGACCCCATGACACGTATCGGAGTGTGGTCGATCGGAGCGCGAGGATCGGTCGCCACCACGGCCGTCCTCGGCGCCCTGGCCGTCCGGGCCGGAGCCGTGGAGCCGATCGGGTGCGTCACCGAACGCCCCGAGTTCGCCGCGGCGGGCCTGCCCGGGATCGGCGACCTGGTCTTCGGCGGCCACGACCTCCACGGCACCCACCTGGCCAAGGGCGCGGAGCCCCTGGCCGGGGCGGGGGCGGTGCCACCACGTCTGACGGAGATGTTCGCCGAGGAACTGGGCGCCGTGGACCGTCGGATCCGCGAGGGGGTGGAGACCCCGGCCGCAGGGTTCTCCCGCCGCCACGTGGACTCCCTGGAACGCGATCTCCGCGAGTTCGCCGAGGCGGAATCGCTGGAGAGGGTGGTGGTCGTGGACCTGTCCGGCACCGAGCCCCCTCCGGCCCCGGCCCCCGAACTCACCGACCCCGGCCGCCTGGAGGAGGCCCTGGACGCGGGGAACGCCCGGATCCCGGCCTCTTCGGCCTACGCCTACGCGGCGCTGCGCGCCGGCTGCTCCTTCGTGGAGTTCACGCCCAACGCCGGCCCCCGACCACCCGCCCTCTCCGCCCTGGCCGAACGGCTGGGGCTGCCCTGGGCCGGTTCGGACGGCAAGACCGGGGAGACCCTGGTCAAGAGCGCGCTGGCGCCGATGTTCGCCACCCGCGCGCTCCGGGTGCGTTCCTGGTCCTCGACCAACCTGCTCGGCGGCGGCGACGGACGGACGCTGGCCGACCCGGGCAGCAACGACAGCAAGACCTCCTCGAAGGCCCGGGGGCTGGAGCACCTGTTGGGGCATGCGGTGGACGGCCCGCTGCACATCGACTACGTGCCGGACCTGGGCGGGACCAAGGTGGCCTGGGACCACGTCTCCTTCGAGGGTTTCCTGGGAGCCCGGATGTCCCTCCAGTTCACCTGGTCCGGTCACGACTCGGCCCTGGCCGCTCCGCTGATCCTGGACCTGGCCCGGCTGACCGCCCACGCCCACCGGACGGGCCGGGTCGGTCCGGTGCCGGAGCTGGGCTTCTTCTTCAAGGATCCGGCCGGCGGCGGCCCGCACGGGCTCGCCGAACAGTGGCGCGCTCTGACCGCCTGGTGTTCCGACGACCGGGGAGGGCTCCGATGAACCGCCGGCTCCGTTCCCTGGCCCGCCTGGTGCGCCTTCCCGCGGCCCTGACCGTCCTCGGTGACGGCCTGACCGGCGCCGCGGCGACGGGCCGGTCGCGCGACCCCCGCGTCATGGCGCTACCGCTGTCCTCGGTCTGCCTGTACTGGGCGGGTATGGCGCTCAACGACTACGCCGACCGGGACCTGGACGCGGTCGAGCGGCCCGAACGTCCGATCCCCTCGGGAGAGGTGGCGCCGGGCGAGGCCCTCGCCGTGGCCTGTGGGCTCACGGCGGCCGGTGTGGGCGTCGCGGCCCTGTCCGGCGGCCGGCGTGCCGCCCTGGTCGCCTCGGCGCTGGCCGCCACCGTGTGGACCTACGACCTGGTGCTCAAGCCGACACCGTGGGCCCCGTTGGGGATGGCCGCCGCCCGAGGCCTGGACGTGCTGTTGGGCGCGGGCGATCGCACCGCCGACGCGGCGCGGCCCGCCCTGGCCATGGCCGTGCACACCCTGGGGGTGACGGCGCTGAGCCGAGGCGAGGTGCACGGCACCCGGCCGGAGGTGGCGGCCGGATCCCTGGCCTGCACGCTGCTGTCCACGGCGGTGGCGGCGCTTCCCCCCGCGAAGGGCCACGACGCCTCGCGCGGAACGGTGGAAGGCCTCGGCGCCGCGCTGTTCGCGGGCGTGTACGCCGTGTCCGTCGGTTCGGCCCAGGGCCGGGCCCTCGTGGATCCGACCGCCGGACGGGCCCGAGAGGCCACCGGAACGGGCATTCGCGGGATGATCCCGCTCCAGGCCGCGCTGTTGGCGCGGTACGGGGCCCCGAGGACGGCCTGCGCGCTGGCGGTGGCCGCACCCTTGGCGGCCCGTGCGGCCAGGACGGCGGTGGTGACGTGAGGTTCGGATACGGCACCAACGGTTTCTGGGACCACCGCCTGAACGACGCCCTGGCGATCATCGCCGACCTCGGCTACGAGGGGGTCGGACTGACCCTGGACCATCCGCACCTGGACCCGTTCGGCCTGGACGTCAAGGCCCGGACGGCCGCGATCGGTCGACGCCTGGAGTCACTGGGACTGTCGGTGGTGGTGGAGACCGGCGCCCGCTACCTGCTGGACCCCCGGCGCAAGCACGAACCCACCCTGGTCTCCGACACCGACCGGGACGTCCGGGTCGACCTGCTCAAACGGGCGGTACGCATCGCCGACGCCTGGGGCGCCCGGGCGGTGTCCTTCTGGTCGGGGATCCTCCCTCCCGGCGCCGACCCCGACCGGGGTTGGGAACGACTCGTCGCCGGTGTGGAGAAGGTCCTGGTGGTGGCGGAGGAGCTGGGCGTGGACTGCGCCTTCGAACCCGAACCGGGCATGTTCGTCGAACGGCTGGACGACGTCCTGGAGCTCCGGCGTCGGCTCGGGGACCCCGAACGGCTCCGGGTGACGCTCGACGTGGGGCACGGGGTGTGCAACGAGCCCGACGGCCCCGAAGGGGCGATCGCCCGGGCCGGCGACCTGATCGCCAACGTGCAGTTGGACGACATGCGGCCCCACGTGCACGAACACCTGGAGTTCGGAGAGGGCGAGATCGACCTGCCCGGGGTCCTGGGCGCCCTGGACCGGGCCGGCTATCGAGGACTCGCCTCCGTGGAACTGCCCCGCCACGGTCACGCCGCCCCTCTGGTCGCCGAACGCTCCAAACACGCCCTCGACGCCGCATGGGAGCGGGCCGTTCGAAAGGACCGGGTATGAGCGTGGAGCACCTTCCGGACGCGAAGGCCCGCGAGGCCCTGACCGACCTGTGCGCCGAGGTGGCCGAACACCCGACACGGATCGCGGTGCTGTTCCCCGCCGCCGCCCGGCGGGTGGCCCGGGGCGCCGGCCCCTCCGGAGACCCCACCGGTCTGCACGGACCCACCGTGGAGGACCTGGTCCGGGTCGCGCTGCTGCGGACCCTGACGCGCGCCCTTCCGGCGCCGGATGCGGCCGAGGAGATCCACGACCTGTACGAGTACGGGGACGCCGACGAGAGGCGCGCGGTCCTGTACGGCCTCCACCACCTGGACACCGCCCTTCCCGAGGTCGCCTCGATCGTTCGCGGGCTCCTGGCCGACGCCCTGCGCACCAACGACCCCCGATTGATCGCGGCCGCCGCCGCGAGCCCGACCCAGGCGCTGTCGGACGACCACTCGTGGCGCCAGGCGGTGCTCAAATGCCTGTTCGTCGAGGTCCCGCTGTCGGTGGTGGCGGGGTTGGACTCGCGGGCCGACCCCGAACTGGCCCGCATGTGCGCCGACTTCGCCCACGAACGCTCCGCGGCGGGCCGCCCCGTCCCCGACGACGCCCTGACCCTCCTGGACCGCTTCCCCGAGCACCGGACGGAGACCTGAATGCGCATCTTCGACCCGCACGTCCACATGACCTCCCGCACCACAGCCGACTATCGGGCCATGTACGACGCCGGAGTGCGGGCCCTGGTGGAACCGGCCTTCTGGATGGGCCAGCCGCGCACCGGCGTGAGCTCCTTCCGCGACTACTTCGACGGCCTCGTCGGATGGGAGCGCTTCCGCGCCTCCCGGTTCGGCATCGCCCACCACTGCGCGATCGCGCTCAACCCCAAGGAGGCCAACGACCCCCGCCTGACCGGGGTCCTCGACCTCCTCCCCCGCTACCTGGCCAAGGACGGCGTGGTCGCGGTCGGAGAGGTCGGTTTCGACTCCCGTACCTCCGAGGAGGAGAAGGCCTTCCGACACCAGTTGGAGCTGGCCCGCGAGTTCGAACTGCCGGTGCTGGTGCACACCCCGCACCGGGACAAGATCGAGGGCACCCGGCACACCCTGCGCCTGGTCGAGGAGTCGGGGATCCCGCCCGAGCGGGTCCTGGTCGACCACCTCAACGAGACCACCGTCGCCATGGTGCACGCCTCCGGCTGCGCCATGGGCTTCTCCATCTACCCCGACACCAAGATGGCCCCGGAACGGATGGTGCGGATCCTGTCGGAGTGGGGCACCGAACGGATCCTGGTCGACTCCGCCGCCGACTGGGGCCACAGCGACCCGCTGACCACCCTGTACACCGGTCGGGCCATGCTCGCGGCGGGGTTCTCCGAAGAGGACGTGGACCGGGTCCTGTGGCGCAACCCGGTCGACTTCTACGCGCGGAGCGGGCGGCTGTTCCCGGAAGGGGGCGCCACAGCAGGCTCCACCTTCGAGGGCAACTCGCTCCTGCGCGGTGAAAGACCCGAGGGGGACGACCGATGAGGTTCCGCCACCCCGACGGCACCGTCGTCCACCTGGCCTACTGCACCAACGTCCACCCGGCCGAGGACCTCGACGGCGTCCTGCGACAGATCCGGGTGTTCGGCGGCGGCGTCCGCTCGGCCCTGGGGGTGGAACGTCTGGGGCTGGGACTATGGCTGCCCGCGCCCCTGGCCCGTCGGCTCGCCACCGACCCCTCGCTGGTCGACCTCCTGCGCGAGGGCCTGGACGAGGCCGGCGCCGAGACCGTCACCCTCAACGCCTTCCCCTACACCGGCTTCCACGCCCCCGTCGTCAAGCACGCCGTGTACGGACCGGACTGGACCGATCGCGCCCGATTGGACTACACCGTCGACTGCGCGCGGGTCCTGGCCCGACTGATGCCCGACGACGCCGAACGCGGCAGCGTCTCCACCCTCCCCCTGGCCTGGCGCGAACCCTGGACCCCCGAGCGCCTGACCGTCGCGCGCGGGCACCTGACCGAACTCTCGAAGGCGTTGGAGGAGCTCGCCGACGCCGGACGTCCGATCCGGGTCGCCCTGGAACCCGAACCCGGATGCGTCGTGGAGAGCACCCGGGACGCCGCCCGACTGCTCGCGGACCTCCCCCCGCACCTGGGCGTATGCCTGGACACCTGTCATCTGGCGGTGGGGTTCGAGGAACCCGCCCCGGCCCTGACACGTCTGGCCGAGGCGGGCCTCCCGGTGGTCAAGACCCAGGCCTCCGCCGCCCTGGAGATCCCCGACCCCACCGGATCCGAGGCGCGTACGGCCCTGACCGCCTTCGCCGAGGACCGTTTCCTGCACCAGACCCGTGAACGCGCGCACGGCCGGCTCCACGCCCGCGACGACCTGCCCGAGGCCCTGTCCGGCCCCCGGGCGCTCCCCGGCGACGGCCCGTGGCGCACCCACTTCCACGCTCCCCTGCACTCCCCCGCGCACCCTCCGTTGACCGGCACCACCGACCACCTCGTCGAGACCCTCGGGCTCCTCCTCGGGCCGGGCGGAGCGCTCACCGACCACGTCGAGGTCGAGACCTACACCTGGACGGTGCTCCCCGAGGAACGACGGCCGACCGACGAACGCGGGCTGATCGACGGCATCGCCGCCGAACTCTCCTGGGCCCGCGACCGGCTGATCGAGCTCGGCCTGACCGCCCTGTGACCACCGACGACGGAAGGGACCACCATCCATGCCCCAGGACCGACGCCTCCTCGTCATCGACGCGGTCGGCCTCACCCCGCGCCTGCTCGAACACGCGCCCCGGCTGAGCGCCCTGGCCGACCGAGGGACCCGGGCCACCCTGGAGACCGTGCTGCCCGCCGTCACCTGCACCGTCCAGTCCACCTTCCTGACCGGAGCCCCGCCGGCCCGGCACGGGGCCGTCGCCAACGGCTGGTACTTCCGGGACCTGGGCGAGGTCCACCTGTGGCGCCAGCACAACCGGCTGGTCGGCGGCGAGAAGGTGTGGGAGACCGCCCGCCGCCATCGCCCGGACTTTCGCACCGCCAACGTGTGCTGGTGGTACGCCATGGGCGCCACCACCGACTGGACCATCACCCCGCGCCCCGTCTACCACGCGGACGGCCGCAAGTCCCCCGACTGCTACACCCGGCCGGTCGCACTGCACGACGAACTGACCGCGGAACTGGGCCCCTTTCCGCTCTTCCACTACTGGGGGCCGACCGCGTCGATCCGCTCCACCGAATGGATCGTGGCCGCCACCCGTCGTCTCCTCCCCAGGGCCGACCTGACCCTGTGCTACGTCCCCCACCTCGACTACGACCTCCAGCGTTTCGGCCCCGACTCCGTACAGGCGCGCCGGGCCGTCCGCGACCTCGACGCCGCGCTCGCCCCACTGCTGGACGACGCCGAGGCGGCGGGCGTCACCGTCCTGGTGCTGAGCGAGTACGGCATCACCCCGGCCGACCGCCCCGTCCACGTCAACCGGGTGCTGCGCGAGGCCGGGCTGCTGGAGGTGTACACGCAGGAGGGCATGGAGTACCTCGACCCCTGGACCTCCCGCGCCTTCGCCGTCGCCGACCACCAGTGCGCCCACGTCTACGTCGACGACCCGGCGGACCTGCCCGAGGTCGCACGACTCCTGTCCGAGGTGGAGGGTGTGGACCTGGTCCTGGACCGGCGGGCCCAGGCCGACCACGGCCTCGACCACGAACGCTCCGGAGAACTGGTGCTGTTCGCCGACCCCGGAGCCTGGTTCACCTACTACCACTGGCTGGACGACGACCGCGCCCCCGACTTCGCGCGCGGCGTCGACATCCACCGCAAGCCCGGATACGACCCGGCCGAACTGTTCCTGGACCCCGCGGACCGACTCGTGCGGCTGCGCGCGGCGTCCGGACTCGTCCGCAAGAAGGTCGGGCTCCGTTACGCGATGAACGTCGTCCCCCTCGACCCGAGCTGTGTGCGGGGCACCCACGGACGCCCGCACACCGACCCCGAGGACGGTCCCGTCCTCCTGTGCACGGACCCGGACCTGGCCCGGGACCGTTTCGCGGCCACCGAGGTCCGCGACCTGATGCTCGACCTCGTCGGTGTGCCGGCACCGGCGAGGTCGACCCCGCTGTGAGCCCCCGGCCCCGCCCCCGACCCCAGGAGGAACCCCGATGACCCGACCGGTCACCCTCTTCACCGGCCAGTGGGCCGACCTGCCCTTCGAGAAGGTGTGCGAACTCGCCTCCTCCTGGGGCTACGACGGCCTGGAGATCGCCTGCTGGGGCGACCACCTCGACGTGACCCGGGCCGCCGTGGACGACGCCTACGTGCGAGAACGCCGAGAGATCCTCGAACGGCACGGCCTGGGCGTGTGGGCGATCTCGAACCACCTGCTCGGCCAGGCCGTGTGCGACGACCCGATCGACCACCGGCACCGGGACATCCTGCCCGCCCGGGTCTGGGGCGACGGAGAGCCGGAGGGCGTGCGGCGGCGCGCCGCCGAGGAGATGAGGACGACGGCGCGCGCGGCCGCCCGGATGGGCGTGTCCACGGTGGTGGGCTTCACGGGCTCGGCCAACTGGAAGTACGTGGCGATGTTCCCTCCGGTGGACGAGGACATCGTCCGGGCCGGCTACCGCGACTTCGCCGACCGATGGAACCCGATCCTGGACGTGTTCGACGAGGTCGGCGTCCGCTTCGCCCATGAGGTGCACCCCTCGGAGATCGCCTACGACTACTGGTCGACCGCGGCGACCCTGGAGGCGATCGGGCACCGGGAGGCCTTCGGGCTGAACTGGGACCCCAGCCACATGGTGTGGCAGGACATCGACCCGGCCGGCTTCCTGTGGGACTTCCGCGACCGGATCTACCACGTGGACTGCAAGGACGCCCGTAAACGCGTGGGCGACGGCCGCAGCGGACGCCTGGGCTCCCACCTCCCCTGGGGGGACCCACGCCGGGGCTGGGACTTCGTCTCCGTCGGACGGGGCGATGTGCCCTGGGAGTCCTGCTTCCGGACCCTGAACTCGATCGGCTACGCGGGACCGATCTCCATCGAATGGGAGGACGCCGGCATGGACCGGCTCACCGGGGCCGCCGAGGCGGTCCGGTTCGTACGGGCCAACGCCTTCGACCCGCCCTCGGCCTCCTTCGACTCGGCCTTCTCCTCACGGTGACCGGCCGTAGGTGAGGAGGAAAAAAGGGGGCGGGCCCGTCATGGGCCCGCCCCCCTTTCGTGTTCCGCCCCTCCCCCGGCGCGATGTCCGCATCCGGCCACCATCGACCGCCACCACCACTGACCTGACCCGGCGAGCGGCCCCACCCTCGCCGGGCCCCGCGTCCCCCCTGACCAGGACGCCAAGGCCCGAGAAGACCGCACAGAATCAGAACGAAGTGCCCCGACGCCACGCGCGAAGCCACCGCGATCCCCATATGGGACAGCGTTCGACACCACCGAAAGGAGGCGGAGAAAGGACTACCCCGGCCTCTACATCGAGGAGGTCGAAGACATCGATGGGATCCTGCAAGACGTCTCCGCCGGGGTTCCGAAAAGCCACTGGTGGTGGCGCCCACCCGCACAACAGGGCATGGGTGAGAAGGAGATCGGACAGCACCTCGAATACGTCCACTGGGACGGACTTTGAAAGACCGACCCAGCACCAGAACAGGTCGCTCTGGAACGGAGAACCCCGATTTGAAGATGGAGCCGGCGTCTCTGGACAAGAGCGAAGACCTCTCCGACATCAAACACTTCTTTCAGGCATACCTGCACCAGGACTGGACGATCGACGGAAACACCCTTGAAGAGGTCTTCGAGAACAACCACGGACTCGAAGGCATACGCGAGGGGATCGGAGCCGGTGCTCGGATACTGATCGACTCGGACCTCACCGAGCACCGACCGGGAATACTCCTCGTCCGCCACTGGAGCGCCGGATACGAACCAGAGGACGAGGATCTCGGGACCTGGCGGGGGATCTTGAAGGAGATCGTGCGGCTCTGTGATGCCTACGACCGACCGTGAACGACCAGGTCGGATATCAGCGAGACCCCTACCTTCGCGGAGGCGATGAGGCCGGGCGCGATGACGACCCGGTGGCGAGAGTCATCGCCGGCGAGCCGACTTCACGCACCCGACCGTTCCGTCATACCCCTCTGAGAGCCTTCCCCCGGAACGAACACGAGCCCCAACGTCCCGACACCTTCATTCCGCATCGATGGCCGCATCCGGCCACCATTCACCTCCACCACACCGATGACCTGGAATAACAAGGGACTTCACTCGTCGGAGTCCGAATACTCACACGGAACCGGAGCTCCACGGCCAGAGAAGACCACACAGAATCAGAACCGAGCACGCCGATGGCGCGACTGAACACACGAGGCCATCCGAACGTTGAAAAGGCAGAGCGGTGAAGTTCGAGTTCATCGAGGACGAGAGTTCAGAGCACCGGCACACGGCCACCGGCCATGAGGGAGCGCAGGAGACCGAAGACGAACAGCCCATGCCGCTCTCTCCCTCCGCTCTCATCGCGGCGGCCTCGGAGCGCCTTCTCAGCAGGACCTTCACCGACGTCCACCGGGCCCGCGCCTCGCTGAACCGGATGCAGTACGCCGTTCAGGCGTCCCCGTCCTGGACGGAATCCACTTTCGAGAGCACCAGCCCCGAGCCGGAGCCGGCGACGTTCCGCCCCTCGGCCTTCGGCCCTCGCCCCCAGGAGGACGGGTCTTGAGTAGTTGGTCCATCGATCCCCCACAGGTGAGCGCGATCCTCACCGAGACCCTCGGCCTCATCGGCGAGGAGGGCGGCACCGACGGACTGGTCGGCGACATGGACACCATCGCCACCACCGCCGAGACCGTGAGCGAGATGGCGGACAGCGTCCCCATCAGCATCGCCCTGAGCGAGTTCTGCGGCCACTACTTCGAGGTGATGGGCGAGATGGCCGCCAAGACGTTGAGCGGGGTCGAGGGCGCCGGAGACGCCACCACCGCCTACGTCAACGGCAACCTCGAGATGGCGGCCGAGGCCCAGAGCAACGCGGGGGTCGTCCCTCCCCCCGATTCCCCGCCTCCCCCGCCGCCCAACATCTGACCCCTCCTGACCTCGTCCCCCACCCCCGCCAGGAGCCCCCCGCATGACCGGCATCCTCGATGTGCCCGCGCCCCTCCAGGACTGCGACGGCCTCATCGACCCCTCAGCGTTCCCCATCCCCACCACCGACCACGTCGAACTCCGCAACCAGGCCTCCGCCCTGCGCAAGGCGGGGAAGGGCGTGGCGGAGACCGGAGAGGACATCGTCTCCACCTGGGGCGGTCTCTCCGCCTGCTACACCGCACCCGAATCAGAGGATCTCCTGGGCGCGCTGGCCCCGGTCTCCGCCAACGGGAGCGATGTCGAGAGCGGGACCGACCGGGCGGCGGGGGCCTTGGAGGACTTCGCCGACGAGGTCCGCGAGATCAAGATGGAATGGAACGACCTGAGGAATCGGGCCGCCGCCTTCCGAGAGCGCATGCTGAGTGAGGAGGACTGGAAGAAGTCCGACCACTGGTTCACCAGTACGAGCTCCAACGTCGAGAAGAGCAACGCCTACCGGGACGAGGCCCTGGCTCTGATCAAGTGGTACGAGAGAGCCCAACGTATCTGCGCCAACACGATCAGCCGGGGGATCGTCGGGAGGACCGTGTTCGTCCGCGGCTCCTCCAGTCAGGCCACGACGAACCCCGACGCCTTCGTCTTCGACACGATCGACACCGACGCCGACATCCCCTCCGTGTGGGGCGAGCCGGGCACCGCGGACCAGTACTGGCATCAGGACGCGCTCGACGCGGTGTGGGACTTCGGCGTGGACGCGGTCCAGGGCACCGGAGCCATGCTGGGCATGCACTCCTCCGAGGGCTGGTTCGAGATGTCCTGGGGGGACGCCCTCAAGGAGTACCACTGGGACAACCTCACGTCGGCCGCCTCCCTCATCGGGATGTACGACGCCGAAACCGACTCCCTGGGCTGGTCCGGCACCGACACCATCCATGGGGCCTGGCGGGACCTGGCGCACTCGGTGGTGCCCTGGGAGGAGTGGGGCGACCGTCCCGGATACGTGATCGGCACCGCCGCGTTGAACGTCGTCGGCCTGGTCGGCGGAGCCGCGCTCACCGCCACCGGTGTGGGCGCTGTGGTGGGCGTGCCCCTGATGGCCTGGCGCGGCATGTCCATCGTGGACGGGATGGGAGGCTCCGGCAGCCGGGGCGGCAGCGGCGACGGTGTGGAAACGAACATCTCCTCGCCATCGATGAACCTGCCGAACTTCGGCGGCAACGGCTCCCCGGTCGCGAACCTGAACTTCGACTCCTCCGACCTCAGCGGATTCGACCCCCGGCAGGTCTCCGAGATCGGCGCTTCCCTGGAGCGGCTGTACAACAGCCAACAGAGCAGCGGGACCGGCTCCGGTGAGACGGCGGGCGGTGGACGCCCGTCCCCCTCCAGACCCATCGGACAGGATCGTTCCGAGACATCGGGACCGGAACGTCGCCCCGCGGAGGACCCTCGGGTCGACGACATGCTCACCTTCGAGGACATCGTCAACCACCCGGACAACGCCGCCCTGGGAGACCGGCTCCGATCCGAGAACCAGATGGAGCTCGACGAGGTCGACCGGGACAACAAGACCCGGTCGAACGACACCCCGGCCTCTGACGAGGGCACCTGGACCGCCCGCGAGATCATCGACGGCCCCGAAGGCGACCGCTCCCGTGTCCTCACTCCAGCGGGCGGCGGCCACAACGACACCTTCGACGCCTCCGCGGCGAACAAGCCACCGTCCTCCCCACTCCACGCCCGCGCCGACGGCATCGACGGCACCGGCAGCGGTCGGGGCCCGGGCAACGAGGCCTCCGACAACAACCGCGGCGGCGACCACGGCGCGAACATGAGCGACCGCTCCCCCACCGCCCACAACCAGGACGGCACCGGCCATCGAGCTTCGAGTCACGGCGAAGAAAAAATCGGACCACCCACCAGCCCGGAGTCAGCCGACAGAGCGAACGGGAGCACCCCTCCAAGCACCCGCACCTCGGGAGATTCACCCGGAAGCGGGAACGGCGATGCTCCCCACTCTCCAGATATATCCAACCCTCTGGACCCGGATCTGGGGAAAAAGCTCGAGAAAGCCGACAAACTTGAGAACCGCCTTCGAGATGCGATGTCGGACGAGGCGATCCTCAAGCTACGTGGAGAAAACCCGCGCGATGGGGACCAGTGGCAACGCCTGGCCACCACCGTGAACGCCGACCTGATCGGCGGGTCGAAAGTCGACAAGATCCTCCATCCGAAGGCTGTCGAATTCGCCCTCGAAGGATCATCCAACCCCCGACAATTTGCATATAGGTACGAGTACTACAAGGCGACATTCAACGAAACAGTTGAAAACGCCATGGAGAGCCAGAAGATCACCAAGAAACAGGCAAGGCAGCCCGTCAAGGACATGATGATCGAGAATCATGATCTACTGGAAACACGCATGGCCGCAGATCGGGAAGTCGTCCTGAATGAGCGTGGAACAACGACCACGAGAGTCGATCCCAACCAGCCTCTCAAAAACCTTGTACAGGAAGTACGAGAAGAAGCGGGCAATATCAGCATGGGGGATCCAAACTCGACCGCCTATCACGCCAGAAAACACTACAAAGAACTCCCAGAATCCGAAATAACAATACCACCCACAGGAAGAGGGATCGCGGCAGAATTTTCGCAGAGATCAGTCAAAGACTATCTAGACAGCCTGGAAGCGACACTACAAAGTGGAAAATTGATCGAAGAGAGCATATCTGAAGATGGATCCCGAAGGATGGTATTTGAGCGCTCGACAGATAAAAATGGAGACATTCTCAAAGATCCCAATGACAAACAGTACACCATCAAAGCGCGCTTGATCGTTGCACCGGACGGCCGAGTCCTGGTGCCCACATTTGGTAGGATGTAGCATCCAGCAAAAGAGGAACGATGCGCAAACACCAAGCCATCAAAGACAACATGGGCAAGATAATAAGCGCATTAAACAAGGAGAGCATAGACAAGGGGGCTAAAATAGGGAGAATACTAGATGCCCTAGTCCCATTAAGCCGAGAGATCAAGAGAAACAGCATCAAAGATGAGCACACGGAAGCATTCAAAAGGGAGCTTTCCAAGCTTATCTCCACCGACCCCAACAGAGTCGGCCTTTACCTCTACCTCGCCAGGTGCTCTAACTATGCAGAGCTTGGAAGACTCGGTGGCTTCAAGGTCGCCTGCGAAATGAGATCCACACTAGAAGTATTCACTGAAGAATTCATGATCTGGAGTGAATCACAGAGGGAAGATTTTCACGACCTCTACATCGAGGAGATCGAAGACATCGATGAAATCCTGAAAGACGTCTCCGATGAGGCGCCACCCATCAGGGAAAAAGAAATCCCTGCTTGGGTTCCGGAAAGTCACTGGTGGTGGCGCTCTCCCGTACAACAGGACATGAGCGAGGAAGAAATAAGGCAACGCCTTGAATACGTTCATTGGGACGGTCTGTAGATCCGATGGAGAATAGAAGAACACCTGAAGAACGCGCGATGGAGAAGCTGCTCTCCGACCCTGGGTTGGTACAGCGCCACTTGGATCGCGACCTGTCCCAGGTATCAGAACTCGATCGTCCGGGTGTCACAGTTGATCCCGCCATGGATCAGTTCGACCTGGTTCGGGCTCTGCGCTCGAGCTCTCAGCAGCTACAGTTCGACTCCCCCATCGTCGCTGCCACACAGAGCAAGCGTAGGCTACACGAACTACCTGTGGAAGAACGCGTAGCCGATATCTCCGTGAGGGCCTACCTGAATTCGGCTTCGGTTACTGTCCGTGAAGGATCTCTGATAGATGACCAACTGAGGTCGGACGGCACTCGAATCTTGCTTTTCCAGCGCCATCCAAGCGAAACATCGACCGTCTCTGTAAACCTGGCGGTAGAAGTAAAAGTAGAGACCGATGGCCGATCCTACTTCGAATCCTACGGCTGGCCCATCTTTCTTCGTGAACCAGTTCACCTCTTTGGGGGAACGGCTGATGAACTGTCAGATCAGGCCCTTTCCGACCTGAGCGATGATGGCGTACCGATAGATCGACCGCTACTTCTACTGTGGGGCGCCAGACTTCAGGAGAGCGAATCAAATATAAGCGACCAGCTGAGGATCCGCTTGGCGGAGTACGCCGTAGCCCGGGCAGATGAGATCAGGGTTTACCTCTCACGTACCCAGACTTACACCTCCGCCCCCATGGAACACTGGTGGTACTCGGCCTGCCTGTATCGGTCGGCTCTGGAAAATCTGTTTGAAATTTATCTAGGGGGCCTGACTTTCTCTCTGGTGGACGTCGAGGACATCGAAGCCCTGGACGAAGCACTGCGCGAGGTACTCCCCCACGCTCATGGGTTCCCTGAAGTGGCGCCCAGAAAAATCCCGGAAGGTCACTGGTGGTGGAATCTGGCCACTTCTCCAGCGAGATGAACCCGAGCGAGGGCGAACACCTCGCCGACATCAAACGCGCGTTCGAGACATTCTTCCACCAGGACTGGACAATCGAAGGGAGCACCCTCGAAGAGGTCTTCGAGAATAACTATAGACTGGAGGGGTGCGAGACGGGGCAAGAGATGGAGCACAGAAACTAATCGACTCAAGCCTCACCAATCGCCAACTAGACGATCTAATTTTCGGGCACTGAGATGCGGGATATGAGCCCGAGGCAGAAGATCTTGAAGACTGGCGAGAGGCGCTGAGGGAGATCATGCGGCTCTGCGATGAATATAAAAAGATGGATGAATTTGGAAGTAAGGTCACTCCACCCCCAGAGCACCCATGAGAACCACCTGGCACCCCGCCTCTACCACCTGAGCAGAGTCCCGGATGCCTGAATTCATCTCTCGCCACGATGCGAGCCTCTCCGCATACCGATCAAAGATCAAGGAGAGCAACGAAACAAGGAGTGAGCAGGTAGACCTCCTCGAACTCAACTCCTCCGTAACTCACCTTGTTCTGGCTTCAGTACGTCTCGATGCATACATGAACCTGGCCATGGATCCTGCATCCCACAAGGCTGAAACATGGGAATCCTGGACAACATTCTCGGAAGTCGCGGAGGCAGTATTCGCAATAAGCCAGACCCCAGAAGGAAAGAAAATAAAGAGGGTGATCAATGGAAAAGAGAGGATCTTGGAGGGAACTGGCCCTTCATACTCGGCGAACGCCAAAAACTGGCTTGATGCGTTCTTCCTCGCGCTTACCTGCCGCGATCAAGACCGAGCCTCTTTTCTTTGCAAAGTTCCGGTGGCAAGCATGCGCGAAGCGGCCGACGCAGGCGGAGCCAGGTACCATGAATTCATCTACCCTTGGATCTCAGCCCTTCAAGACTACATTCTTGATCGCCCTCAGCTCACCGAAAATCTTATTGGCTCATTTCAACTATCCTCCCCAAGCGGAAGCGGACCTCAGGGGCGAGAATTTCTTGATAGCATCGCCTTCCCTCAGATCAATGCATTCTACAGGATAATCGAACATAACACCGAAGACTTCAACAGAGCCCTCGCTCAAGGTTTCCAAAAATTTCACTCTTACCAGACAGCAACAGAGGAGCGAAAAAGGACCTCAACGGAGTGATACCCCTAGGGCTTCTCAGGATCTCATGCCTGGCTTTCGACATAAGCGCCCGGGTTCCCGACTTCAACCCCGGGTTCAACTCCGACTACCTCCCCGAGAACATTCTCTCCCGAACCTGGGAAAGGCGCTCTCTATCCTAGTACCGAGCCATGATCTCTCTCATCGAGCAGAACCCGACCACGAAGAGGATTCAAGGGAAGACCGAGAATTCTATTCCGATCTTCTTGAAACGAAACCACAGAGTGTCGATCTGATGGTGAGTGCGTTCGGCTCCGACACCATCTACAGCACCGTGGCCGACCCCGAAGTGGACCTGGTCTCCACTTGGGAGGCCTGGGTCACGGAAATGCAGATGCAGTACGCGATGTTCAAGATCACCACCAACCCCGAGGGCACCCCTCTGGAGCTGATGATCAACCGGAAGCTCCGCCACACCACCGCCATCGGCCCCTGGTACTGCACCAATGTCGGTAACTGGCTGCAAGCGTTCTTCCTCGCCGTCGTCTGCCGCGAACAACAGCGCTACCGCGACCTCTGCGAGATCCCCGTCGACCTCCTACGCGAAGCGGGAGAGTCGGAGGGAACGCGCTACAACCCCTCCTCCTACCACTGGGCCGCCGCTCTCCAGGACTTCGTCCTCAACCGGCCCGGCCTGGCCGAGAACCTCACCGCGGCAATGGAACTGTCCACCCCGGAGCGGGCCGAGATCAGTGACCCCGAGTACCTGAACAAGATCACCTTCCCCCCGATGAACACCTTCCTCCGCCTCGTCCAACGCGACAGCGACCGATACAACCAGGCCTTGGCCCAAGGGCTCGCCCTGCACGGCGACTACTGGACCACCGGAGACCGGATCAACGACATCAAAGGGATGTTCTCTCTCCCCCTGCTCGCTCTGGCCTGCCTGGGATACGACACCGCAGAACAAGACCCCGACTTCCACTTCGATGTCGAATCCGGCTACCTCCCCAAGCATCTGCTCGAGAACTCCTGGTACGGAGAATTCCCCACTTGACCCGCCCCTTCCCCCTTTTCGGAGGCATCTTTTGAGCCGTGACGTGATCGCCGTGTTGGCGGAGAGCCCCGGCCGCCGTTCGCTTTTGGAGGCCCTCGCGGCGGCCGACCCCGCTCTGCGGGTCCGGTTGATCGCGGAGGGCACCGTGGTGCAGTTGCGGGACGATTCCGGTCGGCTGGTCATGGCGGTGCAGGCCGCGCAGCGGAACGCCGTCGCCACCGAGATCGATCGCTTGTTGGGCGAGGGGTTCACCGACGATCTGCCCGCCCAGCCGTGGTGGGTGGAGGCTCGTGGCGGTGAGTTGGAGGACGTCGACACGCTCGCCCTGGTCCGCCGGTTCGCCCACCATCTGGTCGGGGCGCACGGCGGGAGGGTGTGGGAGCCCGAGTCGCGTCTGTCCAGGGATCCCTGGCTGCTCGGGGGCACCGACCATCCCGCGGTGAGCACGGTGACCGGGAAGAACGTGGTCCTGGTGCAGGACCGTCCGGTGGTGTCGTTCTCCGGTTGGACGGTGGACGCGCTGGCCCGCTTCGGTCGGGAGGGGCTCGGTCTGCAATTGGTGACCCCGTCCACGAGCGCCCTGACGCACGCCCTGCGCGGGATCCTGAGCGACCCGAACGCCACCTGGGTGGTGCGCGCGGCGGACGGCCACCACTACGACGGGTTCAACGGTCTGCCTCTGGTGTGGCGGGACGAGGAGGGGTACGTCCCGGATCCGTCGACGCGGGCGGAGGAGGGGCCGCATCCGGATTTCCGGGCCGCGGAGGAGCATCTCGGCGGTGTTCTGTTGCACGTGGATCTACGCGTGGACCATCCGGTCCATGACGCGCTGGTGGTCGGTGAGGCCACCGAGCTGTTGACCGAGCGTCTGGCCGGGGCCGCGCCGGCGGTGTGGGGTCTGGCGGAGCCGTTCGCCTACGAGTGGGACACGGCTTCGGTGACCGCCCTGGCCCGTGATCGGATGCCACAGGAGAGCACGGTGGGGTTCGGCGGGATCCCGGGGAGCGGGCGGCCGTTCGCGGGACGGTTGCGGTTCTCGCGTACGGCGTCGGGGGTGCGCGAGCACGTCGCTCTCACCGTGGGGCACACGGAGGAACCCGACCTGGACGTCCTGGAACCCCTGGTCCGGGAGTTGGTCGACCGTGACGGGCTGTCGTCCATGACGGTGCGGCGTGCTCTGGGCCGCGCCGATCTGCTCTACCCGCCGAAGTGGGCGGGGGTCCCGGTCCCCATCGGGTCGGCCGTGGGAACCGAGGGGGTGCTCGCGGCGGGGCGGGAGCGCGCCTTGACCGGGCCGGTGAAGGGCGTGCCGTTCGGTCCGCCGATGACCCCGACGGTCTGGTATCGGATCGGGGACGGGGTGGAGCCGGACGCTTGGCACCGGTTCCAGGCCCTGGTCGAGCATCTGAGGCCCGCGCCCTCGCGGCGGAGGTGAGGTCGGCGGGTCACATCATGGGGGCGATGACGACGCGGTAGTGGGAGCCGTCGGCGGTGGCCACGTCGTGGCGGAAGTCGTTGACCCGGTTGACCGAGCGCTGCACGGCGTCGCTCTGGAAGGCGGTGGTGTCCACGGTGGGCAGGACCTCGCGGAGGGCGTGGACCGCCTCGTCGACGGACAGGGCCGTGCCGCGGTGTTCGGGGGTGATGCGGCGGCCGTCGTCGGTGAGTCGACTGATGGCGATCCGGAACATGCCGGTCTCCCTGGGATGGCTGGGGGGTGGTCACCCGCATTCTCCCCCATACCCGCCGGGGTGGAAAGGCCGATGGTCCCTTCCACCCTTACCGCGGGTGGGCCCTGCGGGCCCTTAGACCTCCAGGGTCCGCTCGATCTCTCCCAGCCGTTCACGGGCCGAGGCCAGGTCGCCTCCGGAACGCTCCAGGACCAGGTAGAGGAAGAGGTCGCGCTTGGTGGGCGCGGTGACGGGCCGGATGACGTGGTACTGCCCGGACAGGGTGATGAGCATGTCCTCGATCCGGTGGGCGGCCTCTGATTCGTCCAGGGCTCCGGCCTTGGCCCGGATGACCTCGGTGTTCGCGGCCAGGGCGGCCGTGAGGTCGAAGGAGTCGTTGGAGGTGAGCGTTCCCAGGGGCAGACCGCTGTCGTGGTCGACCACCGCCGCCCCCATGGCCCCCTCGATCCGCATCATCTCGCGGAGCCCGATCTCGATATTGGGCATGTCCCTCTTCTCTCCTCGGTCGGACCGATGCCCGAGGCCGATCGGCGCGGTGGCCTCGTGATCGGGGCCCGGGGGGCGAGGGAGCGTCTCACGTGACCGTCATCGCCGGGCGCACTCCGGCCACGGCCAGGGATCGCAGGCCGGTGAGGACCCGTTCCAGGACGGGTCGGTCCACACGGCTCTTGGCCCTGACGCGGGGGTGCCCGCCCCGGCCTCTGCGGGGCGGCCTCCCGTGGTCCCGGGTGGGCAGCTCGGTGTTGTCGGCCAAGTGTCTCAGGCGCCGAAGGGCGAGGGCGACGTCCCCTTCTTCACGTTCGACGCGGACCTGTACGCAGTAGCGGGAGCCGCGCATGACGGCGAACAGGAGATGGTGGTCGCCTTCGGTGATCATCACGTCCTCGACGGCCTGGGCGACGCACAGAGGGCCTCGGTCGATGGCCCGAAGCATCGCGGCCGTGCCCGTCGCCCCCTCGGATTCGCCGAGGTGCTCCAGGACACGGCCGCTCCGCCAGTCGAGGAGGCAGACACCGCTCACACCCGGGGTCCGGAACATCTGTCGCATCTGGTGATCGATGGCGTACACGGGGTTCCTTCGCGAAGACGGGACCGCCCCCGTCGGCGCACGGGCGGATCGGACGACATCCCTGAGGACACCACGAGAATAGGCGCACTCGCACCCTTCCGCAGACTTTTCCCGTATTCATCGCTCACCAGCGGTTTGACCTGCCCATTCCTGGAAAGGGTAGTAAGTCGATTTTCGGTCCGCCCTCTTCTCCTGCGTGTACGGTGCCGTGCCTCAGAGCCAGGAGACCCGGGAGTCCTCCAGGCCGTACCGGGCGGCGACGATCTGTACGCGCCCCTCCGCCACGGATCCTCCGATCTCGTCGTCCTCCCGGAGGAGGTCGGCGATGTGCTGAGCGTTGGCCCTCACACAGTCGTCGAGGAAGTCCTCACCGTCGTCGGGGGTGGACTCCACGACCTCCAGGATCTCGGCGACCAGTCCTCCGACGTGTCCATGCGGGAGTTCGCCGGTCCGGTGCGCCTCGACCGCGGCGTCGACCGCGCCACAGCTCTGGTGGCCCATGACGACGATCAGGGGCGTGCTCAGGTGTTCGACGGCGTAGGCGATGCTGCCGAGGACGGATCCGTCGAGGACCTGTCCCGCGGAGCGGATGGTGAACAGGTCACCGAGTCCGCGGTCGAAGACCAGTTCCGGGGGCACCCGTGAGTCGGCGCAGCCGAGAACGACGGCGAAGGGGTTCTGGCCGCCGACCATCTCCTCCCGGCGACCTCTCCCCTCGTTCGGGTGGGAGGAGGCGTGACGTCTCCAGCGCCGGTTGCCCTCCTTGAGCAGGCGCAACGCTTCCGCCGGGGTTCGTACGGAGGGCGCGCCGGGGATGGGGTCGGCCCAGGCCGAGGTGGGGAAAGCGGTCACGGCGGCGGCGCCGACGCCGCCGAGAAGGGATGCCTTGAGAGCACCCCTACGACTCATGGCCATGAGGATCTCTTTTTCCGTTTCACGAAAATCAATGGCTTTCAGCGGCAAAGCCCGAAAAAGCTACTCCTGTGTCCTGTGTGCCAACAAGGGGGATTAACGGTCCCCTAACGCGCGACGGCCGATTGCGGCACAGGCGAACTTCGCGATCATGGATATATCGATATAAAAGAGACAAAAAACAGCGCCCCGCCGCCCCGTCTCCACCCCGAGGAGACCCGCCGACCCGCCGAACTTCCCCTTGTGGACCCTCGGGTCTATGCTGTATTACCTACCGACCGTTCGTTCAGTGAACGGATCCGGACACATGACACATCCGGGAGGAACGCGTCCCCGCACGTCCCGCTCCCGCCGCAAGGTAGGTTCGACAACCGTGGCCCGAACTTCCGCACCAGAACAGTCCACGGCCCGCTCCACGGGAAGGCGCCGGTCAGGCCGGCCGGGACACGACGCCGACTCCGTACTGCGCGTGGCCGCCCGCGTCTTCAACGAGCGCGGGTACGACGGCACGAGCATGGAGGACCTGGCCCGCGCCCTCGGCGTGACCAAGTCCGCGATCTACCACCATGTCTCCGGCAAGACCGAGCTCCTGCGCCAGTCCCTCGAACTGGCCATGGACGCCCTCTTCGCCGTCACTCGGGAGGAGGGGTCGACCACCGGTCCGGCGATCGACCGGCTCGAACACGTGATGCGCGGCAGCGTCCGGGTCCTGGTGGAGGAGCTTCCGCACGTGACCCTGCTCCTGCGCGTACGGGGCAACACCGAGGTGGAGAAGCGGGCCCTGGAGCGCCGCCGCCGGTTCGACCACCTGATCGCCGACCTGGTCCGCGAGGGCGTGGTCGACGGCGATATCCGCGACGACGTGGACCCCGCGGTCGCCTCCAGGCTTCTGTTCGGCATGGTCAACTCGATCGTCGAGTGGTACAAGCCCGACCGGGGACTGGGCTGTGAGGAGATCGCCGACACCCTGACCCGCATCGCCTTCGAGGGCATGCGCTCGTCCCGGACGCGGAACGAGGCCGGAGACCACCCCGGCCCGTGACCGTCTCCTCGCCCACCGCGAGCAAGGAAGACCCTTTTCGGCCGGAACGGGACCATAAAAGGCCGATGGCCACAAAAGGTCATGTGAAAACGGGCGTTCCCCCTGGTGAAGGACCACTTTCGTCTCTACGATCCATGGACGGAGGTCACTTTTGTGACCTGTGACATAGAGAGTAGAGAACGTGGCCGATCTTCTCCCCCAGGACTGGCTGACCCCCGCGATCGCCTACACCGTCTCGGCGATCGGTTCCTTCCTCGGGCTGTCCTTCGCCTCACGGGCACGCCGGGCGAGCGGTCTCTTCCGCCTCCAGTGGCTGGCCCTGGCCTCGTTGGCCCTCGGCGGCATGGGCGTGTGGTCCATGCACTTCATCGCCATGCTCGGCTACAGCGTCCCCGGGACGGTCATCCGGTACGACGCCCTGCTGACCGTGATCAGCGGTCTGGTCCCGATTCTCGTCATGGGCGCGGCCCTGTACCTGGTGATCCGGTTCCGGGGCGCCGTCCGGCTGCTCTCCGGCGGGGTCCTGCTGGGACTCGGGATCGTCTCCATGCACTACACCGGCATGGCGTCGATGAATCTGCACGGGGACCTGCACCACGACCCCGTTCCCGTGGCCGTCTCCGCCGTGATCGCCGTGTTCGCGGCCACCGCCGTACTGTGGGGGGCGCGTCGGCTGAGCCACTACGGCGCGATCGCGCTCGCGTCCCTGTTGTTGGCGCTGACCATCACCGCCGTGCACTACACCGGGATGAGCGGGGTGTACGTCACCGAACCGCACGTGGAAACGGTCGGCCCGCCCGACGGGTTGAAGGCGCTCGACCTGTTGCTCCCGATGATCATCGGGCTGTTCGTCCTCCTGCTGATCTGTAGCCTGCTCCTCCTGTTGAGCGACTCCGAGGACGAGTCCCGCGATCCCGCGCGCCGAGGTTCGCGCGAGCCCGAACCCACCACCGCGGCCGCGTCTCGGGGCGAGTACGCGCCCAGGCACAGCGCCGTGAACACGACCACGCCTCCCGCCACCGACGACGTGTGGTCGCGGACCCGTTGACCGGCGGGGTCGGGTCCGGAGAAAAACCGGTGGCGCGCCCGGCCCCGTCCCATCTAGTGTCGACCGAACCGAGCCCGGGATCGCCGGGCGAACGAACGACCGGAGAGGAGCACACGATGCCCGTTCTCGTGTCCACCCCCCACCAGAGTCCTTCCTTCGCCACCGGCGAGTCCTGAGCCGCCGCCCCGTTCCTTCGAGGATCCGGCGGCCACGACTCGCGACGCACAGAAAAGCGACGACGTGAGTCACCACGAATACGGTTCCACCCTGCCCGAGAACCGGACCCTTCACCCTCTGGCCCCTCTGGGCTGGAACACCCGAACGGCCGAGGCCTTCGACGCCCTGGCCGACGCGCACGAACTCCGCCCGGCCCGGGTCACCGAGGCCCGACGCGGTTCGGTGGGCGTCGCCATGCCCGAGGCCGCCACCGCCGACCTGTCACCGCGGGTCCGCAAGGCCGCCGAGACCGACCGATCCACCTCTCCCACCAGCGGCGACTGGGTCGCCCTTCGACGCTCCGGCGACTCTTGGACGGTCGAGGCCGTCCTGGAACGTTCCGGAACCCTGGTCCGCCAGGGCGTGGCCAAGGACTCCCACGACCAGGTCCTGGCCGCCAACATCGACGGGGTCCTCATCTGCGAGGCCGCCGATCAGGGCCCCAACGTGGGCCGCCTGGAACGCTTCCTCAGCCTCGCCTGGGCCAGTGGCGCCGCCCCGGTCGTGGCCGTCACCAAGTCCGAACTCGCCGGGGAACGACTGCCCGAGGTCGTCGAGCTGGTCGAGGCCGTCACCATGGGACCCGACGTGTACGCGGTGAGCGCGCACACCGGCGACGGGCTGGCGGAGTTGGCCGAACGGCTGCTCCCCGGTCGTACCTGGGTGCTGTTGGGCACCTCGGGCGCCGGGAAGTCCAGCCTGCTCAACGCCCTGGCCGGTCACGAGGTGATGGACACCGGAGCGATCCGCCACGACCGTCGGGGACGGCACACCACCACCCACCGTCGGCTCGTCCCGATGCCCGGCGGCTCCCTGTTCCTGGACATCCCCGGCGTCCGCCGGATCGACGTGCCCGGGGGCGAGGAGGGGGTGGATCGCACCTTCTCCGACATCAACGCCCTGGTGGACCTGTGCCGCTTCCGGGACTGTTCGCATCGGAACGAGCCCGGCTGCGCGGTGAACAGGGCCGTCGACGAGGGAGAACTCGACGCGTCCCGGCTGGAGCGCTGGTTCAGGCTCCGGCGCGAGGCCGAGTGGAACCGGACCCGCAACGACGTCCGCCTGCGCGCCGAGCGCAAGCGGGAGTGGAAGAAGCTCACCCGTCAGGGCCGTGAGAGCGCCCGGCACAAGCGCGGCGGCCTGTAGAGCGCGCCTGTCCGGGCCTCGCCTCAGAGGCCGAAGGCCCGGCGGGCGTTCTCGGCGACGATCGTCGCGAGTCCGTCCTCGTCCATCCCCTTGACCTCGGCGATCGTGCGCAGTGTGATCGGGATCAGGTAGGGGGCGTTGGGGCGTCCCCGGTAGGGCTTGGGTGTGAGGAAGGGCGCGTCGGTCTCCACCAGGATCAGCTCGGCCGGGGCCGCCGCGGCCGCCTCGCGCAGGGATTCGGCGCTGGCGAAGGTGACGTTGCCGGCGAAGCTCATGAAGTAGCCCCGTTCGGCGCAGACGCGGGCCATGTCGGCGTCTCCGGAGAAGCAGTGGAAGACCACCCGTTCGGGGGCGCCCTCCTCCTCCAGGATCCGCAGGACGTCCTCGTGCGCCTCGCGATCGTGGATCATCAGCGCCTTGCCGTGTCTCTTGGCGATGGCGATGTGGCGGCGGAAGGAGTCCTCCTGGGCCCGGGCGCCCTCGGGACCGGTCCGGAAGGTGTCCATCCCGGTCTCGCCGATCGCGACGACCTGGTCCAGACCCGCCAGCGCGTCGATCTCGGCGAGTTCCTTCTCCAGGGCCTCGATCCCTCCGGCGGGGCGGGCCTTGCCCGTCCAGTCGGTGTCGTCGGCCTCCACACCCTCGGCGCCGTCCCCGTGGACGACGCGGGGGGCCTCGTTGGGGTGCAGCGCGACCGCGGCCCAGACCTTTCCGGGGTGGACGGCGGCGATCTCGGCCGCCCAGCGCGAGGAGGGCAGGTCCACCCCGACCTGGATCAGCGGGGTCACCCCCACGGCCTCGGCCGCGGCGATGATCTCCTCCACCTCGGGGGTCTGCATGTCCATGTGGGTGTGGCTGTCGGCCACCCGCACCCGCAGTGCCTCGGGCGCCGGTGGCGGCGTCTGCGCGTTGCGCTTCTCGACCGCCTTGCCACTGCGCTTGCCCACGTGTCCCACCTTCTTCTCGCCGGTCGTCGTGGTGATTCTAGGCGCGCCGGCGGTGCGGATCCGCCGGGGATCGACACTTCATTGACTCAATGATTTAATACATTGAGTCAATGAACACCGGCCCGCCCCACGAAGGGACCCCGTCCATGCCGGAGCCCACCCCCGCCCTGGTCGTCGACCACCTGGCCCCGTCACTCGGATCCGCTCTGCCCTGGATCGCCCTCGTCGGCGCGCTGCTCGCCATCGCGTTGCCCATACGGACCGTCCGGGCCGGTTCCCCCCAAGGCCGGAACCGTTCCGGACCCGTGCCCCTCCTGGTCGGAGCCGTCGTCGCGGTCCTCGCGGCCGAGTACCTCACCGGAATCCGGGGGTGGGCGACCATCACCCTGCTGGTGGTGATCCTGGTCATCGGCCTCGTCCTGCTCGTACGGTCCCGACGCGAGGCCTCCCTCCTTGAAGAGGCC
The DNA here is from genome assembly GCF_000341225.1 of Nocardiopsis alba DSM 43377. Taxonomy (GTDB): domain Bacteria; phylum Actinomycetota; class Actinomycetes; order Streptosporangiales; family Streptosporangiaceae; genus Nocardiopsis; species Nocardiopsis alba. The sequence goes on along the minus strand of NZ_ANAC01000003.1, from coordinate 37,753 downwards.
CACGGGAAACCGCTCGATCAAGGGGCGACCGCGCGAAGCTGGTGCACCGCCTCCCTCTTGGGCTTCCTGGCCACCGTGGTGGCCGGGGTCACGCTCCTGCTCGTCAGTGGCGGCGACGGGTTCATGACGATGTCCTCCATCCTGATCGCCGTCGTCCTGTCCTCGATCGTGATCGGCGACCTCTCCGCGAACCTGCTGCTCAGGCTGAGGTCCCGCGTCCGGCGGGCCGAACTGCGGCCGCGTGGACCGGGCGCGCTCCTCTCCCCCGGTGTCGCGGTCACGGTCCTCCTGGCCACCGCCGCCGTGACCGTGGGCGGGTTCGTCGTGGCCCGCGGCGAGTACCTGGCCGGCGGGGCCGCCGACTGCCACCCCTCCATCACCCTCGGGATCTCCGAGGCCGAGGACACCGTGGCTCTGGGCATGATCGGCGTCATCGCCCCGGCGATCGCCCTCGTGGGCGTGATCGGAGTCCTGGTCGCCGCGGCACGGCCCGCGATCGCCTCCTTGGAGCCCGACGCGGACCGGGCCCTGCGCCTGCTGTCCGCCGGACGCACCGTGGGCGCGGTCCTCGGCGCGCAACTCGTCCTCGCCGGAGACCTCGTCCCCGGCGCCGCTCACGCCGTGCTGCCCGTCGATCCGGCCCTGTGCGACCCCATGGACACGAGCCCCGATTCGTGGGCCTGGCTTCCCGGCCCCTACGAGCCGGGAGGGCTCCTGGTCCTGGCCGGCACCGTCCTGTCCGTCGCCGGTGTCCTCGTGTGGGCGGCCGTGACCCTGCGGACCGCGCGTCGGTCCCTCGCCCCTCTGCGTTCGTCCCGGCGACCGCCGGCGATCACGTCTTCGGAGGCGTCCCGATGATCGTCGAGGTGGACTCACGGGATCCGCTCCCGCCCTACGAACAGATCCGTCGCCAGGTCCTGGCCCTGGTGGCCTCCGGTGAGCTGCCCCCCGGGACCCGCCTGCCCGCCATCCGACAACTCGCCGGCGACCTCGGTGTGGCGCCCAATACCGCCGCGCGCGCCTATCGGGAGCTGGAGGGCGTAGGGGTGCTCTCCAGTCGGAGACGGCACGGGACCTCGGTCACCGCCGATGCCCGGGAACGGGCGCTCGCCCTCCTCGGGAGGGCCCCGACGGCCCTGCCCCCGGCCTCACCGAGCCTGGACCCCGCCGCCCGGGAGTACATCGGGCACGCCCTCCGGCTCGGCCGCACTCTGGACGAGGCCCTCGACGCCGTACGTCGGAATTGGGAACGGGGGCCGGAGGCGTGAAAAGGGCCCGGCCCCCGGAGAAACCCCGGGGGGGCCGGGCCCTGAGCGTCGAGGCCCCTACTCGGTGGGGCCGGCCAGGCGGGCCAGCTCCTCGTCGACCACGGAGGGGTCGAGCTTGGCGAACAGCGGCTCGGGGCGGTTCAGCGGGGTGCCCGGGACGATCGGCGTCGACCCCCAGCGCGCCACGTTGTCGGCGTAGTCACCGGTGATCACCGGATAGTCCACCTTCTCCTCGGAACCGCCGATGGTGTCGTGGCCGGTCTCCAGACGGGGCATGCCCGTCCAGGTGCCGGTCCCGCCCAGCATCGCGTACACCTTGTTGGCCGCGGCCGGCAGGAACGGGGTGAGCAGGGTGTTGGCGTCCTGGACCAGCTGGAGGGCCACGTGCAGGACGGTGGCCATCCGCTCGGGGTCGGTCTTCTTGAGCGCCCACGGAGCCTGGTCGGAGATGTACTTGTTGGCCTCGGCGACGGTGCGCATGGCCTCCTGGAGACCGGCCTTGAACTGCGAGCGCTCCAGGCGGGCCCCGACCGTGGCGAAGGCCTCCTCGGAGGCGGCCAGGACCGCGCGGTCCTCGTCGGTGAGCTCACCCGCCGCGGGGATCTCGCCGAGGTTCTTGGCCGCCATCGAGATGGAACGGTTGACCAGGTTGCCCCAGGCCGCCACCAGCTCGTCGTTGTTGCGCCGCACGAACTCGGCCCAGGTGAAGTCGGTGTCCTGGTTCTCCGGGCCCGCGGCCATGATGTAGTACCGCAGCGCGTCGGCGGAGTAGCGCTCCAGGAAGTCGCGCACGTAGATCACCACGCGGCGCGAGGAGGAGAACTTCTGTCCCTCCATGGTGAGGAACTCGCTGGAGACCACCTCGGTGGGGACGTTCAGCTCGCCCAGCGGTCCGGCGTCGCCGCCCCGGTCGCCCCCGCCGCTCGCGCCGAGCAGGATGGACGGCCAGATGACCGAGTGGAAGACGATGTTGTCCTTGCCCATGAAGTAGAAGGACTCGCTGTCCGGCGACTGCCACCAGCGCTTCCAGGCGTCGGGCTCACCCACGCGACGCGCCCACTCGATGGAGGCGGACAGGTAGCCGATGACCGCGTCGAACCAGACGTAGAGACGCTTGTTCGCGTTCTCGCTCCACCCCTCCAGCGGGATCGGCACGCCCCAGTTGAGGTCACGGGTGACGGCCCTGGGCTGGAGGTCGTCGAGCAGGTTCAGGGAGAACTTGAGGACGTTGGGACGCCATTCGCCCTCCTTGCCCTTGAGCCACTCGGTGAGCACGTCGGCGAAGGCCGGCAGGTCGAGCATGAAGTGCTCGGTGTCCACGAACTCGGGGGTCTCCCCGTTGATCCGGGACCGGGGGGAGAGCAGATCGATCGGGTCGAGCTGGTTGCCGCAGTTGTCGCACTGGTCACCGCGGGCACCGTCGTAGCCGCAGATGGGACAGGTGCCCTCGATGTAGCGGTCCGGCAGGGTGCGTCCGGTGGACGGGGAGATCGCGCCCTTGGTGGTGCGCGTGAAGACGTAGCCGTTGTCGTAGAGCGTGGTGAACAGCTCTTGGGCGACGGCGTAGTGGTTGCCGGTGGTGGTCCGGGTGAACAGGTCGTAGGACAGGCCCAGGGCGACCAGGTCCTCGGCGATGATCCGGTTGTAGCGGTCGGCCAGTTCCCGGGCGCTCACGCCCTCCTGGTCGGCCAGTACCTGGATCGGGGTGCCGTGCTCGTCGGTGCCGCTGACCATCAGCACGTCGTGACCCGACATTCGCTGGAAGCGCGAGAAGACGTCGGAGGGGACCCCGAAGCCGGAGACGTGGCCGATGTGGCGCGGGCCGTTGGCGTAGGGCCAGGCGACCGCGGTCAGGATGTGGCGTTTCGACGACATGACTCAAGACTAAAGGCGGAGCGGGGTGTCCGCGTACCGGTTTCCCCTTCGTCCAGCGTGTTCACGGGCCTTCGTCCACAGGGACGGAACCGGCGATTCCCCGGGGAGGTCCCCTACCCGTATGCTCTGCTCAACGCCGCCGTGTGCCACCGGAGTACCGGCGGAACCAGTACGACCCTCCAACCCGGTCCGAGGCGGTGGTCACCACGGTTGCCCGTGCCCTACCCCGCCCTGCCCGAAGCACCGCCTCGTTGATCGCCGGCGTGGTGCTGTTGGTCGTTCTGGCTCTCCCCCTGGCCTCGAACCCGCCAGGGGGCGCCGAAGCGAGCCTTCCGCCGCAGATCGGTCGGATCGACTCCGCGGCGGAGACCGCCGACACCGGTTCCTCCTCCACCGATCAGGAGGTGGGGCCCTACCTCGGCTCACAGACGGTCGCCCTCGGCCCCGTCGCCTCCGGCTGCGACCAGCGGCCGATGCTGCGGGACCTGCCCGATGTCGTCCCCCCGTGCGCCCTGCGCCTGGCGGTGTGGGACCAGCCCTGGTGGCCGTTGCCCCTTCCCTCCCAAGATCGCGTACCACCACAGGTCGAGGCGGAGGGTCTGCCGCCCACCCGAGCGCCCCCTCTCACCGCGCACGCCACCCTCCGACCACCCCGGTCGGTCCCGTCGACCGCCCCGAGCGCGTCGACGTCGGACCTTCGCGTCCTCGTTCCGGCCCAGGGTCGCCCGTAACGTCTCGGGTGGACCCGGCGCCGCCGGGCACGCGACCGGTACCCACCATCCGCAGTGAGAGGTTCACCCCTTGTCCAGTCAAACGGGAGCGGGGGCGCGCTGGCTGCGCGCGCTCATCTCCCTTCTCGTCATCCTCGTCGCGTTCGGCGCGGCGTGGTTCATCCCACCCCGTCTGGGTCTCGACCTGAGCGGCGGCACCCAGATCGTCCTGGAGACCCAGGACGGCCCCGACGGCACCAAGGCCGACTCCGCGAACACCGACAAGGTCGTCGAGGTGCTGCGTCAGCGCATCGACCGTCTCGGTGTCGCCGAGGCGAACATGTCCCGGTCGGGTGAGAACCGCATCATCGTCGAGCTTCCCGGCGTGCAGGACCCGGCCGAGGCGGCGCAGATCGTCGGCCAGACCGCCCAGCTCTCCTTCCACCCCGTCCTGGGCGTGGGCGAGGCCGGCGGCCAGGGCGTGCAGGCGCCCCAGGGCGGCGGCGACTTCGCCAACCCGCCCTCCGACGAGGCGCGTGCCCCCTCCGACTCCGAGAACGGCGGAGAAGAGGCTCCGGCCGAGGGCGGCGACCCCGCGGAGATGTCCCCCGATGAGCTCCAGGACCTTCTGGGCGGTGGCGGGGGCATGCCCCAGGCGCCCGCGGGTCCCTCCGCGGAGAACCCCGAGGACGTCGCGATGGTCCTGCCCGACCAGGACGGCACCGCGCTCCAGTTGGGCGCCGCCGCCATCCAGGGCGACCGGGTCTCCAGCGCCGACGCCGCGCTCGACAGCGTCAACCGCGCCCAGTGGGTCGTCAACGTCGGTTTCCGCGGCGAGGGACGCGATCAGTGGCAGGAGCTCACCGGTCAGGCCGCCTGTTTCCAGGAGGGCGACCCGCGCCGGCGTGTGGCGATCGTCCTGGACGACCAGATCATCTCCTCGCCCCAGGTGACCCCGGAGACCGCCTGTGACGTGGGTATGGCCGGCGGCCAGACCACCATCAGCGGTGACTTCACCAGCGAGACCGCCAACGAGCTGGCCGTGCTGATCGAGGGCGGTTCGCTGCCGCTGCCGGTCACCGAGGTGCAGCGCCAGACCGTCGGCCCGACCCTGGGCGCCGCCGCCATCCAGGCCAGCGCCATCGCGGCCGTGCTGGGCATCGCCTTCACCGCCCTGTACATCACCCTGGTCTACCGGCTCGTCGGCTTCCTGGCCTCGATCGCCCTGGCCTTCTACACCCTGATCGCCTACGGAGCGCTGGTCGCCATCGGGGCCACGTTGACCCTTCCGGGTCTGGCCGGTTTCGTGTTGGCGATCGGTATGGCCATCGACGCGAACGTTCTGATCTTCGAACGCGCGCGCGAGGAGTACCAACGCCAACAGCGGACGTACGAGGCCAACAAGTCCGCCGGGCTCAAGGACCCCGACGAGGAGGGTAAGGAGACCGGGGCCCTGGCCCGACGTCGCCGTCGCGCGGTGCCGCCGAGCCTGGAGAAGGCGTTCGTCCAGGGTGGCCAGAAGGCCTGGAGCGCCGTTCTGGACACCAACGTCACCACGTTCCTGGCCGCCGGTCTGCTGTTCTTCTTCGCCTCCGGAACCATTCAGGGCTTCGGTGTGACGCTGAGCATCGGCACCATCGCCTCCATGATCTCCGCGCTGATCATCGCGCGCGTGTTCGTGGAGTGGGCCGTGCGTCGCGCGGTCATCAAGAAGCACCCCGCCGTCAGCGGCCTCAGCCGGATCGGCGCGGTCCGCTCCTGGATGGTCGAGAAGAACCCGCAGATCATGAACTACCGCCGCGTCGGCCTGATCGTCGCGGCCCTGATCACGGTCACCGCGATCGCCGCCCCGCTGGTGCGGGACACCAACCTCGGCGTGGAGTTCACCGGTGGTCGTGTCATGGAGTACGAGGTCACCGGTGACGATCACATCTCGGTGGACGAGGCCCGCGACGTCATCTCCGGGCTGGACTTCCCCGGTGCCGACAACGCGGTGGTCCAGGAGGCCGGAGACGGCGACATCTCGGTCCGTACCGGTGACATCTCCGACCCCGAGGCGGCGGGTATCGCCGACGCCCTGGACGAGGCGACCGGTGGTGTGGAACTGGTCAGCGACGAGCTGATCGGCCCGAGCATGGGCGACGAGCTGCGCAACCGGGCGTTGATCGCGCTCGGCGCGGCCCTGGCCCTCCAGATGATCTATCTGGCCTGGCGTTTCCGCTGGTCCTTCGGTGTGTCCACGATGCTGTCGCTGGCGTTCAACATCGTGCTCGTCATCGGCCTGTTCGTCTGGTTGGGCAAGCCCATCGACGGGGTCTTCCTCGCCGCGATCCTGAGTGTCATCGGCTTCACGGTCAACGACACGGTGGTGGTGTTCGACAGGGTGCGAGACGAATGGGCGAGGGACGAGAAGTCCTCGTTCGTCGAGATCGCCAACCGCGCGGTGATCAACACCCTGCCGCGTACGGTGAACACGACCGTCGGCGCGTGGATCATCCTGGGCTTCCTCACCTTCCTCGGTGGGTCCTCGCTCCAGGACTTCTCCATCGCGATGCTGGTCGGTCTGACCACCGGTGTGGTCTCCACCGTGTTCGTCGCGGTGCCGATCGCCATCTTCCTACAGAAGTGGGACAAGACCCCGCCGCCGCACGTGCTCAAGGAGCGCAAGGCGAAGCAGAAGGTGGCGGCCAAGGCCGCCCGCGACGCCGACGACGGCGCCGTCGTCTAGGGAACGTCGTCCGCCCCGGGCCCTCGACGGCCCGGGGCGGAAGGCTCCGGCCCGCAGGACACGCAGGGGCCCCGATCCGAGGACTCGGATCGGGGCCCCTGCGTGTCCGTGGTGTCCCGGTCAGCCGCCGGTGGGGGCCGGGGCTCCCTCGGAGGCCTGGACGAGAACGAAGCCCCGGCCCTCCAACGCCAACTGGAAGGCCTCGCCGCTGCCCCTGCCGATGAACGCGCCGGCCTTGACGGTGCTGCGGATACCGGCTTCGAGGGAGCTGCTCCAGGCGACCGCGGCCTGGGTGTCGACGAAGGTCGGCTGGTCGACCCGGAGCAGCACCGGCGCTCCATGGCAGGCCACGGCCACCCGTCCGCGCCCGGTGAAGACCGTGTTGAACAGACCGCCGGAGACCATCCCCCCGAAGCCCTGGATTCTCTTGATGTCCCAGCCCAGCGTGGGTTCGAAGGCCAGGACGTTGGCCCCGTTGACCGTGAGGGACTCCTCCTCCAGGTCGATGAGGTGCACGTCCCAGGCCTCGTGGGCCAGGAACACGTCGCCCTGTCCCGAGACCTTCATCAGGGGCAGGCCCTCACCGGTGAAGGCCTTCTTCATGAACCGACCGACGCTGCCGGCGCCCTGGTAGGCGAAGTCGATCGCGCCCTGGTAGGCGACCATCGAGCCCTGACGGGCGTAGAACTCTCGGTGCGCGTCCGCGCCCAGGCCCACCCTCAGCATCTTGCGGTTCTGCAACCTCATCCCGGGCTGCTGGATCTCCTGGGCCTCTTGAAAGAGCTCACTACGCATGACGACGTCCTCTTCTCGTCTTATATCGCCTGATGGATATGACGCTCCGGAGGTCTCGGGGTTCCCGGCGCCCGCGAGGCTTTACCCGGTTCTCACCCTGCTCACTCGGCCTCCACCACCCCATGGGCGAGGTCGTAGACCCGACGCTTGGGGACCCCTGTCTCCTTGGCGACCCGGGCGATCGCCTCCTTACGACGCATGCCCTCGTCCTCCAGGGCGGACACGGCGGCGACCAGGTCGGCGTCGCTCGTCGTCTCCGCGGTGGGGCGGGCCCCCTCCACCACCACCGAGATCTCACCGCGGACCCCGTCCGCGGCCCACTCGGCCAGCTCGCCCAACCCGCCTCGGCGCACCTCCTCGTAGGTCTTGGTGAGCTCACGGCACACCGCCGCCCTGCGTTCGGCCCCGAACGACGCGGCCATCGCCTCCAAGGTGGCGGCGATCCTGTGCGGGCTCTCGAAGAAGACCATCGTGCGACGCTCACCCGCCAACTCGTCCAGGTACGTCTTCAGGCCCTTGCGCGGGGGGAAGCCCTCGAAGCAGAATCGGTCGGTGGGCAGTCCGGAGACCACCAGGGCGGTGGTCACCGCCGAGGGGCCCGGGATCGCGGTGACGGGGACACCCTCCGCAGCGCAGGCCGCGGCCAACCGGTAGCCGGGGTCGGACACCCCGGGCATCCCCGCGTCGGTGACGACCAGGACCTCCTCGCCCCGGCGGATGTCGGCGAGGAGTTCCTCGCCCCGGCGGCTCTCGTTCGCGTCGTAGTAGGACACGACGCGGGCACCGGCCTCCCCGCCCAGGCGGATCCCGGCGCGGGAGGCGAACTGCCTCAACCGCCGGGTGTCCTCCGCCGCGATCACGCGCGCCTCCTCCAAGGCGCGCAGAAGCCGGGGCGGCGCGTCCTCCAGGTTCCCGATGGGCAACCCGGCCAGGACGAGCCTCCCGACGCGCCATGTCCCGTCAACACCCTCAACCACTGTGATCCCCGTCCTGTCGCGCTACGGTTGGCCGTGAGCGACCCAACCGAAACCCGGTTTCGCGGCCCGTCCGCAACGGACCCCCATCTCTGACCCCAACCTACGAGCCGAGATGACCACCACCGCACTTTCCAGCGAGGCCGAGCCCTCGACCCCACCGGCCGCGGCCCGGCCCTCCGACCTCCGCTCCCGCTTCGTCCCCCGTATGCCCGGCCCCTGGTGGGTGGGGTGGGCGGGGGCGGTCATCGTCGCGCTCTTCGCCGGAGCCCTGAGGTTCTTCAACCTCGGACGGCCCGACCGGATCTACTTCGACGAGACCTACTACGCCACGGACGCCTTCGCGCTCTGGGCGCACGGCTACGAGCACGAGACGGTGGAGAACTCCGACTCCCTGCTCGCCCAAGGCGATCCGAACATCTTCACCGGCGGCGGCGACTTCATCGTCCATCCGCCGGTCGGCAAGTGGATGATCGCCCTCGGTGACCAGCTGTGGGGCCTGATGCCCTTCGGCACGGCCGTCAGCCCCGAGGGTTGGCGGGTGGCCTCCGCTCTCGCCGGGGTGTTCTCCGTGCTCATCCTGGTCCGGTTGGCCACACGGATGACCCGCTCGATCCTGCTGGGGTGCACCGCCGGTCTGATCCTGGCCCTGGACGGCCTGCACTTCACCCTGAGCCGTATCGCCATGGTGGACATCTTCCTCACGCTGTGGATCCTGGCCGGGTTCGCCTGTCTGGTCATCGACCGGGACAAGACCAGGGAACGGCTGGTCCGCCTGGCGGAGGCCGGGGTCGATACGACGATGGTGGGCGCCCTCGGCATGCGCTGGTGGCGTTTGGCCGCCGGTCTGTGCTTCGGTCTGGCGATCGGCACCAAGTGGTCGGCCCTGTTCTTCGTGGCGGCCTTCGGTCTGCTCACCGTCGCCTGGGACTACGGGGCGCGGCGCAGCGTCGGTCAGCGACGCCCCTTCGGCCGTTGGCTGGGCTACGACGCGATCCCCGCCTTCCTCCAGACCGTGGTGGTCGCCGGGATCGTCTACCTGGTCTCCTGGACCGGCTGGCTGATCACCGGCGGTGGCTACAACCGGCAGTACGCCGCCGGCATGGCCCCCGACTGGATCCCCGGTTTCCTGGTGAAGCCGATCGAGGCCCTGTGGAGTCTGGTCGACTACCACGGCCGGATGATGAACTTCCACGAGAACCTGACCAGCGATCACACCTACATCTCCGCGCCGTGGGAATGGCTGATCATGCGCACCCCGGTGATGTTCCACTACGACGGCCAGGCCGTCGGGTGCGGCGAGGGACAGTGCGTGACCTCGGTGGTCTCCATCGGCACCCCGATCGTGTGGTGGGTGAGCATCATCGCCCTGGTCGTGATGCTCGGCTGGTGGATCACCTTCCGCGACTGGCGGGCCGGAGCGGTACTGCTCGCGGTCGCCGCGGGCTGGCTACCGTGGTTCGCCTACCCCGAACGTCCGATGTTCCTGTTCTACGCGCTGCCGATCCTGCCCTTCCTCGTGCTGGGCATCGTGCTGGCGCTGGGGCTGTTGATGGGGGCCGGAGACGACAGTCCACGCTTCGCGCCCTATACGCGTGCGTTGGGGGGCGTGGTCTTCGGTGTGGTGGTGCTCCTGATCATCGCCCACTTCGCCTACCTCTATCCGGTTCTGTCGGCCTATCCGCTTCCCGAGGAGACCTGGGGAGACCGGCTGTGGTTCGACGTATGGATCTACGGACGCGACGCCTCATGATCCGTTCCGGGGAACGGCGTAAACCGTTCCCCGGAACCGAACTCCATTAGTGGCACAAGGGCGGGAAATCAACAGTTTCGAGTAGCCGAAACAGGACACTTCGGTATCGCGGATTCACAGCGGAAAAGCCTCGGCAGGGCCCGGGTCTCCCTGGTACTGTCGGCAACCGGTTGCTGTTGTAGTTTCCATGGATGCCCAAGGCGCCTCGCGGAACTTCACGTGGGCGCTTATCGATTCGGGATGTCCCTTCTTCGGTGCGGCGCCCGGCGACCCGGGGCCAGCAGGGTGCGGCCCCGTCGTAGTCCCCAAGGGAGAGCACATGGCTCAGGGCACCGTGAAGTGGTTCAACTCTGAGAAGGGTTTCGGGTTCATCGCCGTCGAGGGTGGTCAGCCCGACGTGTTCGTGCACTACTCGGCGATCGCGGGCACCGGCTTCCGGAACCTGGAAGAGGACCAGCAGGTCGAGTTCGACATCATCCAGGGCCCGAAGGGCCCGCAGGCGGCGGACGTTCGAACGGTCTGACCGTCACACGTGCGTTTTCCCGGCCCTCCGCTCCCCCGAGCGGGGGGCCGGACCCCGTTACCAGGGGCGTTCGAGCCTTGGAGGGGGACACGGTTACCCAAGCGTGGCGATACCGGTTAACCTGCTTGAAGCCGGTCAGCACCGAAGGCGAGGACATCACATGTTCGGCATCAGTGGAGGGGAGTTCGTCCTCCTCCTGCTCCTCGGGCTGTTGATCTTCGGCCCGGACCAGCTCCCGAAGGCCGCCCAGCAGGTGGGCCGCGTCCTCCGCCAGCTCCGCACCATGGCCAACTCCGCCTCCAACGACATCAAGGCGGGGCTCGGCCCCGAGTACAAGGACTTCGACGTCCAGGACCTCAACCCCAAGCGCTTCATCCAGAAGCACTTCTGGGAGGAAGAGGAGGAGAACGAGCCCAAGCCGGCCTCCCGCCTGAACGGCAAGCGTCCGCCCTTCGACGACGAGGCCACCTGAGCCCCTCCCCCGCTCAGCCCACCAGCATCAGGAAGAACGACCCCAGGGCCAGCAGGATCACCGAGCCCACGATGATCATGGGCGAACCCATGGTCAGGATGAGCAGCTCGACCGCCACCGCCCCGCCCAGGGCCGCCGCCGCCCAGGGCCATCGAGGGCGCGGCCCCCAGTCGTGACGACGTTCACGGGCCACCGCGATCCAGAATCCGAGCCCGATGAGCAGCCAGAAAACCAGGTGGGCGCCGATCCGCGTCCCCGGCTCGACGTAGTCGGCCATGCCGCCGACCACCATCACGTAGAACACGGTTCCGATGGCCAGGTGCCAGAAACCGCGGCCGCGTTCGGCTCGTATGACCTTGTTCCGGGCTCTGGTCGTGCGCCGGAAGCCCTCTCCCGCCATCGTCGACGCCGGGCGCCCCGGGACGGGCTCCACCCGGCTCTCGGAGCCTTGCGGGGGCGGCCTCTCCTCGGGGCCGGGCCGTGGCTCCACCGGTGGCACGTATCCGCCCTCGCCGTGTGTCTCCTCGGGTGACCTGTATCCGTCTGGCTGCTGTCGGGGGGAATCGGACACTGGTATTGATCGCCCCTTCGGTTCGGATCGGCGGGACCCGTGCACGGCCCGTCGGACGTAAAGGTCTCCTACCCGCCGGGGCGAACGGTCAAATCCCTTCGGCCGAGAACGGCCCCACCGGTTCATCGCATACGAAAGGGCCCGCCGACACAGGTCGATCGGGCCCCGGTGCTCGACGGCCCCACAAGGAGGCGCTCCCCCTACGGAACCGTCAGGCGGCGCCGGTTACCACCAGCTCCAGCCGCCGTTGTTCTTGCTGCTGCTCTTCGCGTACGCGGTCATGGCATCTACCTTTCTCGGTGTTTCCAGCCCATCCCGGAACCAAGATGTCCTATCTCGGCGGGCTTCACAAGACCCGAAGAAGAATATTCATCATTCTAAGGCCCAGCGGACACCAATGGTCGCACCACCGGGTTCTGAATAGTCACAGAACACGACGTTTTCGCAGTTCAACCGGGAGTTGATTGAATCAACCAGAAGACACCATCCCCGGTGACCTGCAAAAACAAGACCCACGAAGAGCAAAGTCCAAGGATCCGGACATAACAATGAGTAACGAGCCCGCTATTGTCGCTCGGAGTCAGCGATTCGTCCCCTACGTCCGGGTTTCCTCGCGCCGTCTCGCGTGCTCCGACGTCAACAGGCGGCATACCCGGGGGGACGATACGGAAAAACAGTCATATAACACCACTGTTCAGACTGTTCACCCGAAGATGGTCATCACGCTACGTAGCGAATCGACGAACTCGCCACAGAGGTGCGACACGCCCTTACTTCTCATAGTTACTCATTACGGACAAACACTAAACCTTGTATGATCTGTCACTTTTGACACATAGCACCATGAAACAAGAGGGGCCGCCCAGGGCGCGACGAGCACCCCGAACAGCCCCCTCCGAGCCACGGGTCGGCCGACGGGCCCGTCAGCCCAGGCCCGCCCCCGCGAGGATCAGCGCGATACCCGCGCCGACCAGCCCGACGACCAGGGAGGCGGCTCCCGCCCCGATCAACAGGCGAAACCCGTTCGGCTTCGCGGGATCGCGGCCCACCACCGAGAGGAAGAAGCCGGCGGGCATCAGGACGGCGGCCAGGAGCACCAGAAGCCCCAGAGTGGCGCCCCATCCGGGGACGGTGGGCTGATCCGTCAGGATCGCCACCACGAGACCCAGGATGACCAGTACACCGGCGTGGGCGTGCCCGGCACGGAAATAGGACCGCTGGAGATCGTTGGCGGGGAAACCCCCGTCGACCACACGCAGGAGGAAGGAACCTCCATAAGCGATCCCGACCACGGTGAGCAGGACGATCCCCGCTACGAGAAGCACTGGGGCGGACATGACGGTCATCCTTCCGATTCAGGGGGCCCCGACGGACCGAACAGGAGCCCGGCACTGCGTCGGGTGATGGTCGACAGATCGGCCCCCTCGAACAGGTCTCGCGCACCGGAACGGTCCAGGTTCCCGGTGAGGGCCAGGGTCGCGATCCCGTGCACGATCGACCAGCCCGCCACCATCGCGGCCGGCTCGTCCGTCACCTCCTCGCCCAGAGAACGCACCCCGGAGCGCAGTTCGGCGAAGGCGGATCTGCGGGCCGCGACGAGTTCGGCGTCGTCCAGATCGAGGAGCGAGGGTTCGAACATCACGGTGAAGTGCGCCGGCCGGTCCTCGGCGAAACCGACGTAGGCGACACCCGACTCCAGGAAGCCGCCTCCGTCCCCCGCACTCGCCCTCAACCGTTCGGCCAATTCCGCGAACCCTTCGGTCGCCAGCGCGTTGAGCACGCCCTGGCGGTCGCCGAAGTGGTGACGGGGGGCCGTGTGACTGACCCCCAGGTCGGTGGCCAGAGAACGCAGGCTGAAGCCGTAGGGCCCCTTCTCCTCGATGACCCGGGCGGCCCGTTCCAGAACGGCGGCCCGCAGGTTCCCGTGGTGGTATCCGTCTGCCATGGATGGAACTATACGCCGGTAAGTTGCCACTGTAAAGATTTAGGCGTTCGTCTCGGAACACCCGAAGGACGGGTACTTCGGGCGACTTCGCGGGTAGGGTGACCACGAACCGGCCCCCGCGACAGGGGATAGACGCTTCGCCGGTGACACTCGGGGCTCAGGTCCGGACGCACTCCCGCCTCAGGGAACAGCGACACCCCGTTCGGACCGCCCACGAGGTGGGGCCCGGTCTCGCGAGACCGGGCCCCACCTCACTTCGGGTAGAACGAAGAGACCCGCGCGCGACGGAGATCCTCCGTCGACCACGCGGGTCTCTTCTCTTCGGTGGAGCTGAGGGGATTCGAACCCCTGACCCCCTCGATGCGAACGAGGTGCGCTACCGGACTGCGCCACAGCCCCGAAGACGAGATCAACATTAGCAGGAAAGTCCGGGTGGTCCGAACGTGCCTTCGCCCGCCCGGACCGGCTCAGTCGCCGGCCGCCCTGAGACGGGCGTCGGCGTACTGGTCGTAGACCTGACTGCGTCGCTCCTTGAGGGCGATGACCTCGGCCTCGCGTTCGGCCTCGCGGGCCTCGCGCTCCCGGTGCACCCGCTCTCGCGCGGCGGCCCGCCGTCGTGCCGCCAGGTAGGCCCGGCGACGTTCCGCGTCGGCCTTGGCCGCCTCGCGCAGCAGGACCAGGTGCCCTGAGAGCAGCAGGACCGGCGGAGCCATCACCCACCAGGGGCCGAGCCCGAAGGCGACGGCCACCATCGTGGCGACGGTGAGCAGGGTGAGCGCGCTGGTGCGACGGCGACGACGGGCGATGACCCTGGCCCGCGGGACGGGCGAGGGGAGCACGGGGACCTCGTCCCGGCCCGTCTCCTCGACCTCGTCGTCTTCGACGTCGTCGATCTCCGAACGCCTCATCACCCGGGTCTCGGTGAGGTCCGGGTCCTCGTCGTCCTCGACGAGATCGGAGACCTCGTCCCGCTCCTCGGGTTCCTCGTCCTCCCTGCGACCGTCCTCGTGGACCGGGTCCACGGGATCCTTCCGCAACAGCATCGGAACGAGGACTATGAGCCAGACCACCACGATGGCGAGGTACAGAGGAGAGCTGCTCATCACCCCTCCTCACGATGACGGCCACTGAACGTTGATCGACACTTCGTCGACACCGCGCCGCGTGTGGCTGGACCTGCTTCCGGGAGTAGAGACGTTCCCCGGAGGAACATCGTTCCTGCCCCCGGTCGGGGCGGGATCGAATCCCGTGCGCCATATCCACGCGTTGCCCGCATCGTCAATGCGTCTATGTTCCGCACGGTACGACCCCGTGTCCATAAATGCGCCACATTCCACCCGGAGTGTCGCAAGATTGTGGACCCTCAGTTTCGGTCGTTCCACCTCCCGGAGTGAAAGCCCAGGTCAGGGCATGACTGCATAGAGCAGCACCATTTCAACGCAAAGTAATGAAGCATTGTGCTTAAAGAGAGGTTTAAACTCCGGATGCACCCGTGATGCTGTCATGTTCAGTTCGGCCTCGGGTACGGACTCGCCGGATCGCGTGGTTCCCCGCCGCCGTTCGGGCCCTGTGGCCCCAAAGCGGAACCAGGGCCGGAACCACCCTCTGTGGACGGCCCGGAAGGGGTTCCGTCGTACCAACGGCGCAGGACCCCCTGGGGGACCTCCTCCGCGGTGAGCGCGTAGCAGATGTGATCTCTCCAGGCCCCGTCGATGTGCAACTGTCTACGGCGCACGCCCTCGTCTCGGAAGCCCAGTTTGGTGACCACACGCCTGCTGGCACGGTTCTCGGGACGGATGTTGGCCTCGATCCGATGGAGTCCGACGTGGAAGAAGGAGTGATCGACGGCCAGCGCGACCGCCGTCGGGGTGATACCGCGCCCCGCGTGGGCGCTGTCGATCCAGTAACCGACCTGCGCCGACCTGGCCGAACCCCACACGATGGCACCGATCGTCAGCTGACCGACGAAGCGCTCCTCGTAGGTGACCGCCCACGGCATGGACAACCCCTGTCGGGCCTCGCGACGGATCGCCTGGATCATCGCGACATAGGGGGCCAGACCGGTGGTGCGCAGCGGCATCTCCGGATAGGTCGGCTCCCAAGGACGCAGCCACTCGGCGTTGCGGGCCCGGGTGTCCCGTAGCTCGGGGGCGTCGCGAAGTCGCAGCGGACGAAGCGCGATCGGCCCCTCCCGCAGGGTGACCGGCCACCTCTGTCTGCGATTCACGTCATCCCTCCGAGGCCCTCTGCACCGCCCTGCGCGGATGCGACACCGGACCTGGGCGCACCCCTGCTCCCGTCGTCGGTGACACCTTCCAGTATTCCACTCCGAAGGTGTGCGGTGGCGGGCGTCGCCCCCTCCACACAGGAATCGGCTGATTCTAAACTCCATTCACTCCAGCACCGAAAGACGGTCTCAGGTCAAGGAATTCTCTACTACCGGAATGCCCGGGATGTGATTCCGGTCATTCTCCGGTCTCATTCACCCGAGGGTGATCGCCGCCGCCGAGCTGGTCGATGGCGTGTCCCAGCACCTGTTCCAACACGTCCATACCGTCGCTCACACCGCCCCGGGACCCGGGGAGATTGACGACGATCATGCGGTGACCGTCGCGTTCCACGACCCCGGCGAGCCCACGCGAGAGGATCGCCGTGGGCACCCCCTTCTCCCGACCCGCGGAGCGCAGAGCCTCGGCCACACCGGGGATCTCGAAGCTCAGCAGAGCTCTGGTCTCCTCGGGAGTACGGTCCTGCGGGGTGAGTCCGGTGCCCCCGGTGGTGAGCACGGCGTCCACTCGTTCGTCCGACGCGCGCACGAGCGCCTCGCCGACCGGAGGGCCGTCCGGCACCACCCAGGGACCCAGCACGGAACACCCCATGGCCCGCAATCGGTCCGCGACGACCGGTCCGGAGCGATCCGGGTAGACCCCGGCCGCCGCACGATTCGATGCCGTGATCACCGCGACACGGTGTATCCTCCCGGCCGGTTCAGGCACCACGCCTCCAGTGCCCCTTCTTGCCGCCGACCTTCTCCTCGACCCGGACCCGGGTGATCTCGGCCTCGGGATCGATCGCCTTGACCATGTCGACCAGTCCGAGCGCCGCCGTCATCACACAGGTGAGCGCCTCCATCTCGACGCCCGTACGGTCGGCGGTACGCACCGTGGCGGTGATGTCCACCCCCTCGTCCACGACCGTCAGGTCCACATCGACCCCGTGCACGGCGATCGGGTGGCACAGGGGAACGAGGTCGGGCGTGCGCTTGGCCCCCTGGATCCCGGCGATGCGGGCGACCGCGAGGGCGTCCCCCTTGGGCACCTCCCCCTCACGCAGCGCGGCCACGGCCTCGGCCGCGAGCAGGACCCGCCCGGTGGCCGTGGCGGAGCGCGCTCCGACCTGCTTGCCGGAGACGTCGACCATGCGCGCGGCGCCGGACTCGTCGATGTGCGTGAGGCCCGAGGGATGCGCCTCGGGCTGCGGGGTGTCGGTCATCGGGGTCACCCGTCGTCTTCGCGTACAAAGCGCACGACCCACCGGACGGCGGGCCGCGGCGGGCGCGTGGTGACGCGCCCCACGACGACCGTACTCCTTCGCGACGCCACTTCCCGCAGGAGCCCGTGACCTCCCCCGGCTCAGCGCCCGGGCAGGAGCAGGACCTCGACGAGCTCCCCGGCGGCGAGTTCGGTCGTCTCCTCGGGGACGACCAGCAGACCGTCGGCGTCGGCCAGGGCCGAGAGCTGGTGCGACCCCTGCCGGACCGCCGGAGAGACCGTGTGTCCGCCCTCGCCCTCCGGGCCGAGCACGGCCCGGAGGTGGGAGCGGCGCCCCTTGGGCGAGGTGACGTCGGTCGTCAGACGGGCGCTCACACTCGGCAGAGGTCCGGGGGTGAGCCCGCGCAGCCTCTGGATCACCGGACGGACGAACAGGTGGAAGGAGACGAAGGCGCTGACCGGGTTGCCCGGGAGCGTGATGATCGGTGTCCGGTCCGGGCCGATGACGCCGAACCCCTGTGGTTTTCCGGGCTGCACGGCCACGGAGGTGAACTCGACGGTCCCCTGCCGGCTCAGCACCTCCTTGACCACGTCGTAGGCGCCCATGCTGACCCCACCGGTGGTCACGACCAGGTCGGCTCGGACGAGCAGCCCCTCCAGCGTGTCCCGGACGCTCTCCGGGTCGTCGCCGACGAAGCCGTGGCGGTACACCTCACAGCCGGCCTCCTTGGCCGCGGCCGCGATCATGTAGCTGTTCGACTCGTAGATCTGGCCCGGGCCGAGGGGGTGTCCCGGTTCGACCAGCTCCTCCCCGGTCGAGAGCACCACCACCCGGGGACGGGGACGGACCGGGACCGTTCGACGCCCCACCGCGGCCAGCACCCCCATCTCACCCGCTCCGACCAGGGCGCCCTCGCTCAGGACCGTCGCGCCCTCCTCCACGTCCTCGCCCCTGCGACGTACGAACGCCCCGGGCTCGGTCGGACGTTCGATCAGGACCTCGACCGCCCCGCCGTCGGTCCACTCGACCGGGACGACGGCGTCGGCGCCCTCGGGCATCGGGGCGCCGGTCATGATCCGGGCGCACAGGCCGGAGCGAATGGCCCCGGGAGAGGGGTCGCCGGCCGGGATGTCGGCCACCACCGGAAGTCGGACCGGGGAGGTGGGGGTGGCGGCGTCCAGGTCCGCGGAGTGGACCGCGTAGCCGTCCATCGAGGAGTTGTCGAAACCCGGGAGGGAGACGGTGGAGACCACCGGTTCGGCCAGCACCGTCCCGTGGGCCCGGAGCAGGTCGAGCTCCGTCGCCTCGGGGACGGAGACCAGCTCCAGCAGATCGGAGACGTGCCGTTCGACGCTCTTCATGGGGTCCTTCCGGGTCGTGAGACTCACTGGGAGCGTTCCGTCACACGGGACACGCTCCCCTCCCATTGTGGCCATCCATGCCGGGGAGGGCCCGGACCCGGCCCTCCCCCACCCGGTCGGTCGGGTCAGACGCGCCCTTCACCCTGACGGTCCACGAACTCGCGCAGCCAGGGCAGGAGCTCCTCGGCCAGGTCGGGACGGCGGCAGGCGAAGTCCACCACCGTGCGGATGTAGTCGGCCTTGTTCCCCGTGTCGTAGCGGCGCCCGCGCAACAGGACACCTCGCACACCGCCCCCGTCCTCGGGCTTGGTGCGGGCCAGCTCCAACAGGGCGTCGGTCAGCTGGATCTCGCCGCCGCGGCCGGGCGGGGTGCGGTGCAGAACGGAGAAGACCTCGGGGTCGCAGATGTAACGGCCGATGATCGCCCAGCGGCTGGGCGCCTCCTCCTGGGAGGGCTTCTCGACCAGATCGGTGACGGTGACGACGTCGTCCTCCTCCGTCGGCTCCACCGCCGCGCACCCGTAGAGGGAGACCTGTTCGGGCTCCACCTCCATGAGCGCGACGACGCTCCCGCCGTGCTCCTGGCGGACCTCGATCATGCGGCGCAGCAGGTCCGCCGACTCGATCAGGTCGTCGCCGAGGAGCACCGCGAAGGGGTTGTCGCCCACATGCGCCTCCGCGCACAGGACCGCGTGCCCGAGCCCGCGAGGCTCCCCCTGGCGGACGTAGTGGACCTGGGCCAGGTCGCTGGACTCGCGGACGGAGCGGAGTTTGCCCTCCTCGCCCTTGGCCGCGAGGGCCTCCTCCAGCTCATAGGCCCGATCGAAGTGGTCCTCGATGGAACGCTTACTGCGTCCGGTGATCATGAGGACGTCGTGAAGACCCGATTCGACCGCCTCCTCCACCACGTACTGGATCGCGGGTTTGTCCACGATCGGCAGCATCTCCTTGGGGGTGGCCTTGGTCGCGGGCAGGAAGCGGGTGCCCAGCCCGGCCGCCGGGACGACCGCCTTGGTGACGGTCTCGGAGGACAGGGGTCGCGTTCGGTCGATGTCGGCGCTCATGGACAGGCACTTTAGGGCAGATATCGAGGTCCACGCGGCGGCTCACCGGTCGTGGCGGAGAGAAGTCCCCGCCCTTTCGGGTGAAGGCGTCGAAAACGCCACCCTGGGTTCACCGAAGGGGTGACGAACGCCCTCCCCGACGGCACGATGTCACACTGGCCCCATGGGTGAGTCGAACGCTCGGAGCCGATCCGACAAGCGCGCGCTGCGGGAACGTCTCCTCTCCGCACGCCGGGCGCGGAGCCCCGAGGAGCGCGCTCGCACGGGGGCCGCGATCCGCTCCGTCCTGCTGAGGCTGCCCGCTCCGCCCCTCGGCGGCACCATCGCCTGCTACTACTCCGTGGGCGGCGAACCCGACACCCGAGGCCTGGTGGAGGATCTGTGGAGGGAGGGATCACGGGTGTTGCTCCCGATCTTCCGACCGGACGGTCCGATGGACTGGGCCGATTACGAGGGGCCCGAGAGCCTCGTCCCCGCCGGACACGGCCTGCTCGAACCCGGCGGCCCCCGCCGCGGCACCGAGGCGCTCGGCCTGGCCGACCTGGTGATCTGTCCGGCCCTGGCGGTGGACCGCCGCGGCATGCGTCTGGGACGGGGCGCCGGCTGGTACGACCGCGCCCTGGAGTACAAGAGACCGGACGCCCCGGCCCTCGCCCTGGTCCACGACGAGGGCCTCGTCGAGTCCGTGCCCACCGAACCGCACGATCGCCCGATGGACGCGGTGGTGAGCCCGGGCGCGGGGCTGCTCCGCTTCACCCCTCTCCTTCCGGCCCTTGCCACGGCGACCGGGGATTAAGCCGACCACCTGGAACGTTGACGTCTTCGTCCGTGTCCCGACGGGGTCGGGCACGCGGCTCCCCTCCTCCGTTCCGCGACGTCGACGAGGGGCTGTCGCGGCCCTGGTCGGCGAACGCGTACTATTTAGCAGTCAACGGGCGTGAGTGCCGGCAAGGAGGACTTGGAACAGTGCCTACGTATCAGTACGCGTGCACCGAGTGTGACGCCCAGATGGAGGTCGTACAGAGCTTCAGCGACGACTCTCTGACGGTCTGCCCCGAGTGCGAGGGGCGCCTGCGCAAGGTGTACTCGGCCGTGGGGATCGTCTTCAAGGGTTCGGGCTTCTACCGCACCGACAGCGGCAAGAGCACCACGAACAGCTCGGCGCTGACCGGCTCCTCCGAGAGCAAGGACAGCGGCTCCGGCGACACCGCCAAGTCCGGTGCCGCCACCGGGTCCACCGATTCCGGAAGCGCCTCCGGGGCGGCCAAGGACTCCTCGAACAGCACCAAGAGCACCGGTTCCACCACCGCCACCGCCGGCAGTGGTGGCGCGAGCGGTAGCTGAGCCACCGCACCGTTGACCGTGGCCGCGCCGCCGAGACCCCTCGGCGGCGCTTTCGTGTGTCCGGGAACCCGACGGCCGGAGATCCACCCTGTGGACAACCGCCCCGACCGCCCTTCGCCGTTCTAGCGTTGGAGGTATGGCCGATACCCCCTACCGCCACCGTCGCGGCCTTCTCCGACTCCTGGAGCGGTATCGGCGCCTCGTGGCGGCGCTGCTGACCGCGCTCGCCGCGATCTGCGCCGTGCTCGTCCTCCGTCCCCTTCCCGAGCCCGTCACCGAGGTCCTGGTCGCCGCCCACGATCTGGACGCCTCCGCTCCCCTGACCGAGACCGACCTCGACACCCGGGAGCTGCCCGACCATCTTCTCCCCGAGGGCTCGCTCCGGCCCGGAGGCCGGGCCGCCGGACTGACGCCCAACGCCCCGGTGCGGGCCGGTGAGGTACTGACCGACGCCCGCCTGAGAGACCCTCCGGCCCTCCCCTACGGTCCCGGCCTGGTCGCCGTCCCGGTCCGGGTCTCCGACCCCGGGGCGGTGTCACTGCTCTCCCCCGGCAGCCGGGTGGACGTCCTGGCCGCCCGAGGGGGCGACGACCTCTCGAGCCCGTCCTCGCGCCCGGGGCCGGCGACCGAGGTGGTCGAGGACCGCCCCGTGCTCTCAATACCCGAGGAGGGCTCCGGTGGGGAGGGCGGGGCGCTCATCCTCATCGCCGCCACCCCGGGCGAGGCCCGCCTCCTGGCCGGACACGCGACCACTTCACGACTGTCCGTCACCATCCGCGGTTGACCGATGACCAAAGGTGGTGAAAGCTGTCCCAGGCGTCCAAGGGGACGCCTCAGAACAATCCCGATCACGTAGGGCAGCTTCCATGGAAGGCTTCAAGAAGTTCCTGCTCCAGGGCAACCTGGTGCAGTTGGCGGTCGCGGTCGTCATCGGCGCCGTTTTCTCCGGTCTCATCACCGCGTTCACCGAAGGGTTCATCACCCCGCTGCTCGGCATCTTCGGGGGTGTCCCCACCTTCGGCGACCTGTACTTCGAGATCAACGGCAGCCGCTTCCTCTACGGCGCCTTCATCGATGCCCTGATCTCCTTCCTGCTCACCGCGGCGATCCTGTACTTCTTCGTGGTCCTGCCCACGAGCAAGCTGTTGGAGAAGCTGATCAAGGCGGAGGAGGCCAGCACCCGCGAGTGCCCGCTCTGCTTCACCGAGATCAACAAGAAGGCCAGCCGCTGCCCCGCCTGCACCGGCGAGGTCACCCCGGAGATCACCACCACGGCCTAGATGTACGTACCCCGCACACGCGTGAGGGCGGTCCCCGCGGGGACCGCCCTCACGCGTTCTCGGTAACGCTAACCCTCGAACTCCCAATGCCAGGGTTCGAACGGGTTGGACTTGGCCCAGGCCGGATGGATCCAGCCGTAGCGGCCCCCGTTGGTCTCCATCCAGTTCCACTTGTCGGAGCGGAAGTTCTGGATGCCGCACCCGAGGTCGATCGCCTGTCCCAGACCGTGGTTACTGGTGCCCGGGACCGCCGCGAAACCGGGCGGCACCTCGCCGTACACACGGTGCTGGTTGGGCAGGTCACGGTAGGAGCTGGTGATGCAGATGTTCTCGCCGAACTGCTCCACGTGCTCCATGTTCAGTTCGAGGAAGGCCTTGGCGGCGTCCGCTCGAAGGGAATGCCCGTCGTAGAGCTCGCACAGGGCCTCCTTCGGCAACAGGCCGTTGGGGTAGCCGTCCGCCTTGGATGCGGCCGAGGGGTCGCAGTCGGCCGCGGCCATGAAGGTGTCCGGGTCCAGCCCTCGCGACTCCAGTTCGTCGGTGAGCGCGTTCGTGCTCTCCTCGGATTGGGCGCGCAGGTCGTCCACCTTGGCGGCGAGCTCGGCCTGTTCGAGCTGGGTGAAGGTCTGGAGGTCCTGGGCTTCGCCGGCCAGGCCGATCTGCTCCTCGCGCAGGTCGGTGGCGTCCTGGATGAGCGCCTGGTTGTCCTCGGAGAGCTTGGCCGCGTAGGACTGCGTCTGAAGGTCCTCGTCGAGGTCGCCCGCCGCGAGGATGCCGAGCACCCCGGCCTCGGGCTGCTGGTACATGGTGCTGGCCAACTGAGCGAGCGGTTCGCGCATCTCACCGAGGTCCACCTCGATGCGCTGGAGCTCGTGAAGGGTGTCGACCAGTTCCTCCTGGGCCTTCTCCAGCTCCTCCTGGCGCTCGACGTACTCGTCGGTCGCCTTCTCCAGCTCCTTGGACGCCTCCTCGGCGTTGTTACGCAGTTCCTCCAGGCTCGACTGCGCGGATGCGGGCTCCAGGCCCGACTCCGGCAGAGGGACGACCAGCAGAGCGGTGAGCAGGACGAGTGTGAGCGCCTGCGTCATCCGGACCCGCTGAAGCGTCCCCAGGGCACCCAACGCCCCGGTACCCGGCGCGCGGGACCTGCGCCGCGCCGAATCAGAAGTGAACGGCACGAAGATCCTCCGGCTGCATTTTCCTCGAACACCTACTCGTGACCGCAAGGCAAGGTACTACATGTCCACATGCGGACACACTGGACAGATCTGGCTGAAGGTGGCTTCTCGGGGCCGTCGGCCGCCTCGATGGGCGGCACCCCGGCCCGCCTTCCGTGGAAGACCTGGTCGTCAGAGCGACAACACCTGTCACATCCATCAACCCACAGTGACCGTAACGCTCAACCTGCCATAATCGCGACACGCGACATGAACAACATCACACCGTCACCAGGACAACCGATCGTAGGTCAGCGTACTGTGCCACGTACACAGCGTGCCCCCAAGGCACCCGCCGAACACCAATCGGCACCCCATGCACGCCCATCCTGGGTTAGGCTTGACCCCGAGACGGGGTAACCTCCGTCTCTGGTGATCATCATGGCTCCGTAGCTCAGGGGATAGAGCACCGCTCTCCTAAAGCGGGTGCCGCAGGTTCGAATCCTGCCGGGGCCGCCGTGAGAACCGTGGGGCGTCATCTCCGTTCGGAGGTGGCGCCCTCGTCGTTTTCCCGCACCAGAATTCACCCTACTGGCGGCCAACTCCTCACAAACCCGCCCGCCCACCCCTCTCCCCGTGTCCCTTTCCGCCCACGGGAGAACGGCTGCCGGTGAACCGGGGCGGACAAGGTGGGCGGTCTTCGGGGAGGAGATCGTCCGGCGCGTCGTGTCGGAACGTCGCTTCGAGCCCTCGGACGTCGATCATGGAGACCCGACCGACCAGGTCGGAGGGGTCGCGACCATGGTCGAACGGGGAGTGGGCGAATGGCGGGCGAGGACGACCGGACCGAACGGGAGACGGGGCGGGCCCCCGGATCGCGGGGGCGGCAGAGGGGCGGGTCGCCCTCGGCGATCGCGTCGGCGCTCACGAGGGACCCCCAGCCGGGACCCCAGCACTGGGGCGGACCCCGACCCAGGCGCGCCAAGCCCGACGTGTTCTTCCCGCGCGACTTCCCCCACCTGGCCCCGCCCAAGAAGAGGGGCTAGGAACGGCGGGGTCGGAGCACGTAGCCGACGTAGCCGTATTCGTGGCCGTGCTCCCGGTACAGCCGGATCTCCCTGCGGACGTCCTCGGCGGCGGCGATCGCGTGCGGGTCCTCCGGGTCGATCATGGCGGCCCGCGCGTCCAACGGTGCGTAGTAGGCCTCCACCCAGTCGCTGTCGGGGAGCAGGTAGGTGGCGGTCACCGTGTAGCCGGCCGCGGTGGCCTGCTCGACGTTCTCCCCGGTGCCGCGCAGCGGGTAGGCGGCGTCCCAGTACGCTCGGGCCTCCTTCGAGGGGGCGTCGGTGAGCCACCCGCATTCGGTGACCACCAGGACGCCCTCGGGTGAGAGCAGCCGACGCCAGGAGGCCAGGGCAGAGCCGAAGCCGATGTTGTAGGCGGCGCCCTCACTCCAGATCAGGTCGAGGGAACCGTCGGGCAGGTCGTCCAGGGCATCCATCGAGCCGTGTCGCGCGTGGACGCGGTCGGCGACCCCGGCGGCCTCCGCGGCCGTCCTCAGCTGTTCGAGGAAGGGCGGATAGACGTCCACGGCGGTCACGTGCGCCCCTTCGATCCCGGCCAGGATCAGGGTCGCCGCGCCGGTGCCGCTGCCCAGGTCCAGTACGCGGGGCCGCTCCGGCAGGGGCGCGGCCAGGGAGAGGAGCAGTTCGGTGGTGGCCCGCGAGCCCGGCCCCTGACGTTCCTGTCCCTCGTGCAGGGTGAGCGCCGCTTTGAGCGAAGGGTCGTCGAAGTCGAGGTCGAACGCCATGAGGGCACTCCGTGTCGGGTCGTGTGATCAGGGACGACGGGGGGCGCGGGGGACCCACCCTAGCCCTCTTCCCCCGGTTCTCGGGGGTCAGAGGAGGTTGCGCCAGGGCATGAGGACGATCTCGCTGAACTTGGCCATGAAGGGGCGGCTCCGCCATTCCTCCTCGGTCAGCTCCCGGGCGTTGGTGAGGTCGGTGGTGAAGACCCGCTCCAGGTGCGCGGCGACGTCCTCGTCGAAGAGTTCCACGTTGATCTCGTAGTTGCCGGTCAGGCTGAGCCGGTCGACGTTGGCGGTGCCGATGGTGCTCCAGCGGCCGTCCACGGTGGCGGTCTTGGCGTGCACCATGGCGTTCTGGTAGAGCCACAGCCGCACTCCGCCCCGGAGCAGCTCGGCGTAGCGGCCCCGGGCCATCCAGTCGGCGACGACGTGGTTGGAGTTCTCCGGGACGAGGACGTTGACGTCCACCCCCCGTTCGGCGGCCTCGATGAGGACCTTGGCCAGCTCCCGATCGGGGATGAAGTAGGCCTGGGTGAAGATCACCCGCGTTTTGGCCCGATCCACCGCCTCCAGGAACATCGCCCGGATCGGATAGATGAGGAGTTCGGGCACGTTGCGGTGGACCCGGATGCGGGAGTCCCACTCGGCCTGGCCGAGCCCCTCCAGTTCGGGTTCGCGGGCGCCCTTGTTGGTGTTCCAGAAATCGATGAAGGCGTTCTCCAACTCCCACACCGCGGGCCCGGCCACCTTGAGGTGGGTATCGCGCCATTCGA
Source organism: Nocardiopsis alba DSM 43377 (assembly GCF_000341225.1). Classification (GTDB taxonomy): domain Bacteria; phylum Actinomycetota; class Actinomycetes; order Streptosporangiales; family Streptosporangiaceae; genus Nocardiopsis; species Nocardiopsis alba. The sequence continues at coordinate 11,861 of NZ_ANAC01000003.1, read as the reverse complement.
TGGCGTAGGTGGAACCGATGTTGAAGCCTCCGACGAACCCCACCTCACCGTCCACGGTGAGGATCTTGCGGTGGTCACGGCCGGATTTGCGCACGTTCAGGAACAGCACGCCGACGCGGAAGGCGGGGTAGCGCAGGACCCGCACCGAGGGCGGGAAGTCGAAGAAGCGTCGGGGGACCACGAGGTTGGCGAAGCCGTCGTAGACGACGTACACCTCCACACCGCGTTCGGCGGCCTCGATCAGGGCGGCCTTGAACTCCTGGCCCACGGCGTCGGACTTGACGATGTAGGACTCGAAGAGGATGCGGCGCCTCGCCCCTCGAATGGCGTCGAGCATGTCCTCGAAGAGGTCCGTGCCGTAGGTGTAGACCGTGGCGGTGTTGTCGCCGACCGGTATCGACGCGGGTTCGGTGCGGGGGAAACCGGCCCGGTGGGGGCGCACCTTCTTGCGCCAGTGATCGATCCCGATGAGGGTGGCGACCACGGCGACCTGGGTGGCGAGCAGGCCCAGCAGTCCTCGCCGGACCCAGGTCATGACGGTCGAGCGTCTCAGCATACGGTCGCCTCCCGGAACAGGACGTCCGCCGCGGACCGCCCATGACGGCGACCCGACACAGGTTCCGTCCCACCGTATACCTGCGCACAGCAGGACACCGGCCGCGAATCGCCCGTATCGCCGATCTCTCTTTCGAGGTCAGTCGTCCTCGCGACGTTCGAGGACGAGCAGCTCGGTGGTGGGGCTCTCCGTACGCCCGCGGACCAGCCGGCGGTCCACCTGGTAGAGCGCCGCTCCGGCCAGCCATCCGGTCGGCCCGGTGAGCGTGACCGCGCGCAGGAAGGCCCCCCAGACCTTGCGCCAGGGCAGGGAGGCGTCCACTTGGGCGTTCATCAACATGAGCATCGGTACGCGATGGACGATGTCGAACCCGGCCTTGTCCGCCACCGCGGTGATCGTCTCCAGGGTCCGGTTGACCTGGTGCTCGCCGCGCTGTTCGGGGCGTTGGAGGCAGTTCTCCGAGATGATGAGGGTGCCGCCCGGGCGCACGACCCGGCCGAGCTGGACGAAGGCGGAGGCGTAGCGGTCGTCGTCGGTGATGTGGAAGAGCACGTCCATGCAGGAGGCGACGTCGAAGTCGGCCCGGCCGAAGGCGTCCAGTTCCGAGGCGTCCTGCCGGACGAAACGGTGGCGGGGGAAGCGGCCCCGTAGGCGTTCCACGGCGGCGTCGGTCATGTCGCAGCCGGTCACCTCGCCGGCGCCGAGTCGGTCCCACAGCCCCACGTAGAAGCCGGTGCCGCTGCCCACGTCGAGGACACTGGACCCGCCGAGCCCGAGACGACCGATCTCGCGGAGGAAGACCTCCTCGCGCACCTTGTACATCCAGCTGTTGAAGGGCCTGCCCAGAGCGCGGTAGCCCACGCCGCTCTCGGTCCAGTCCCCTTCGAGGCGATGCTCCCAGAAGTCGCGCAGTTCACTGTGTGTAGCCATGACATAACTCTCACACCGGGTGGCGGCGTTGTCCTGTCGAAGCGCCGGGGCCCCGCGCGGTTCTCCCACTCCCACGACCTCGGAGAAGGAGGTGGTGGCCGCGACGGCACGGTGTGCCGGGTTTGTCCCCGCGAGGCGCTAGACATGGAACATCCGCGGCACACCCAGGAGAGCGCATGACCATCAACCAGAACCTGACCGAGTTCGCCGGCCTGCCGGTGGTGGACTTCCCCGCCGAAGGGCTCGACGAGTACTCCCTGCCGCGAGGGGATTCCGGCCTGACCCACGAGGAGCACCGGGATCGGTGGATCGAGGCGGCGAAGGATCCGGCCGCGTGGGCCTGGCGGCTGCGCGTCGAGTCCTACGAACCGGAGGAGGAGTTCGGTCCGTGTTTCCTGCGTTTTCTCGAGGCGGTGGACACCACGCCCATCACCGCCCTGGTCGTGGGCATGACCGGTTCGGTGGAGGACGAGCCCGGCTACCTGGAGGCCCGTGACCTGCTGATCCGGCACCGGGACGCGTTCCCGAACCTGCGCTCGATCTTCCTCGGCGACGTGACCTTCGAGGAGAGCGAGGTGTCCTGGCTGAACCACACGGACGTGGCGCCGCTCCTGGCCGCCTATCCCGAACTGGACACCCTGGTCACGCGCGGTACCGGCGATTCCCAGTACCGGGCTTCGGACGAGGAGCCGACCGAGGACACCGTGTTGCGGCTGCACGTCCCCCGTCACGAGGGACTGCGACGTCTCATCGTCGAGTCGGGCGGCCTGCGCGGGCGGACGTGCCGGGAGCTCTGCTCCTCCGACCTGCCTCGACTGGAGCACCTGGAGTTGTGGTTGGGGGTGGACACCTACGGCTACGACGCCGTCCCCGAGGACCTGGCCCCGCTCCTGTCCGGCGAGGCCTTCCCCGGCCTGCGCCACCTGGGCCTGCGCAACGCGGAGGACACCGACGACTGGGTGAGGGTCCTGGCCTCGGCCCCGATCCTGGCCCGTCTGGAGTCCCTGGATCTGTCCTTGGGCACCCTCCGGGAGGAGGGGGCGCGGATCCTGATGGAGACGCCCGCCTTCCACGCTCTGCGCCGGATCGACCTGCACCACCACTACCTTTCGGAGGAGGCGCGCGACCGGCTCCGCGAGGCGCTGACCGCCTCCGGGGTGGAGGTCGATCTGAGCGAGGAGCGCGAGCCCTCCCATTTCTCCGGCGAGGACCTCTACTACCCGGCCGTGGGCGAGTGAGCGCGCCGCGTTCCGACCGTCCCCTTCTCCCCTCCCCGACGAAGGAGTCTCCATGATCGGCGAGTGCCTCACCGAGTACGCGGGACTTCCCGTGGTCGACTTCCTCGAGGACGAGGAGGACCGGCCCACGCCGTCCTCGGTCGTCTGGCGGCTGCATTCCATGTACGGCGAGGAGGGGTTCCTCGGCACGGTGGACCGGTTCGTCCAGGAGGTGGACACATCGAAGGTCACCGCCCTGGTGATCGGCGACTGGGGGGTTCAGGGCGGCAAGGATCTCTCCTCCGTCGGTGCGCGCGACGCCCTCGTCGAGCACGCCGCCGCGTTCCCGGCGCTGCGTTCCCTGTTCCTCGGCGACATCACCTTCGAGTTGAGCGAGATCTCGTGGCTCCAGCAGTCCGATCTGGCCCCGCTCCTGGTCGCCTATCCGGCTCTGGAGGAACTGGCCGTCCGCGGGGTGGGCGACACCTACGTCGACCCCGACGTACTGGCGTTGCACGCCCCCGGGCACCCCTCTCTGCGCTCCCTGACCGTGCAGAGCGGTGGTCTGCCCGGACGGGTCGTGCGCGAGATCGTCTCGTCGTCCCCGCTCCCGTTGGAACGGCTGGAGCTGTGGCTGGGCGTGGAGCACTACGGATACGACGTCGTTCCCGAGGACCTGGCGCCGATCCTGTCCGGAGAGGCCTTCCCCGGCCTGCGCCACCTGGGCCTGCGCAACGCGCAGGACACCGGTGACTGGGCGCGCCGTCTGACCGCGTCGCCGCTCCTGGCCCGGCTCACCTCCGTGGACCTCTCCCTGGGCTCCCTGCGCGGGAAGGACGTCGAGCACCTGATCGCCTCGGTCCCGCTCCTGGCCCATCTGGAGAGCCTGGATCTGCACCACCACTACCTGTCGGAGGAGGAGACCGAGCGGGTGCGCGCCGCGTTCGCCGAGACGGGCGTACGGGTCGACCTCTCCGATCGGCGGGAGGTCCGCGGCGACGAGGACGACCTCTTCACCTACTACCCGTCCGTGGGCGAGTGACCGTGCCCCTACCGTCGATCGACCGTCCCCTGGTGGTGGTGTGCGTGCCGGGCAATCGGCGGCGCGCCCTGTTCGCCGAGGCGGCCCGGGGACTCGGTCTACCGGAACCGGCCGTGCTCCCCTGGCACGAGCTGGCCGACCCCTCCGCGACCGTGCGCCTGCCCGAGGGCGCCCTGGTGCGGGTCGACTCGGCCGGCGAGGACTCCGCCACCGCGCGACTGTTGCGCGGGCTCCCCCACGATCCGGACCTTTACCGGGTGGAGGGGGCGGCCGAGCAGCACCGGGGGTTCGTGCGCGCCCTGGAACGGCTGTCCACGGTGGTGGCGTCCACCCCCGACGCCCACCTGCTCCAGGACCCGGCCGACCTGGTGGACATGTGCGACAAGCGCCGCTGCCACGCCCGGCTGGAGGCGGCGGGAATCCCGGTGCCGCCGGCCCTGCCCGGACCGATCACCGGATACGGGCACCTGCGCTCCCTCATGGCCGAGCACCGGATGCCCCGGGTGTTCGTCAAACCGGCGCACGGCTCGTCCGCGTCCGGGGTGATCGCGTTGTCGACGGCCTCGGGGGGCCGGGTCAGGGCCGTCACCTCCGCCGCTCTGCGCCGTTCCGAGGACGGTCGGGCGGAGCTGTACAACTCCCTGCGCCTGCGCACCTACACCGACGAGGCCGAGGTCGCGGCGGTGGTGGACGCGCTGGTCGCCGAGGGCCCGCACGTGGAACGCTGGTCGCCCAAGGCCTCCCTCGATGGTCGCGTGGTGGACCTCCGGGTCCTGGTCGTGGCGGGTCGTGCCACCCACGTGGTGGTGCGCTCGTCCCGTTCTCCGTTGACCAACCTGCACCTGGGCAACGCCCGAGGGGACCTGGAGACGCTGCGCTCGAGCATGGGCCCCGGTTCCTGGGGCGAGGCGATGTCCGTCGCCGAACGGGCCGCCGCGGTCTTCGATTCCACTCTGCACGCCGGGGTGGACCTGTTGATCTCACCCGACCGTCGTCGGTTCACGATCTGCGAGGTCAACGCCTTCGGCGACCTTCTCCCCGGGGTCCTGCACGAGGGGCGGAGCACCCACGCGGAACAGCTGCACGCCCTGGCGACCGGTCGTTTCCCCGTACCGCCCCGCCGAACCCCGTCCCCCGAATCCCGATATCCGTCCTCACCCACACTGGAACCTCGTTGAACACCAGCACGACCGGGGCCGTCCGGCCCGGAGCCACACCGGACATGAACACCGTGGTGGGCACGCACGACATCCTGCTGCTCACCCTGGACACCCTGAGGTACGACGTGGCGGTCGAGCTCGCCGACGCCGGCCGTATCCCGAACCTGGCCCGCCTGCTCCCCGAGGGCGGTTGGGAGGAGCGGCACTCCCCCGCGAGCTTCACCTACGCCTCCCACCTGGCCATGCTCGCCGGGTTCCTGCCCACCCCCTCCTCGCCCGGCCCGCACCCCCGCCTGTTCGCCGCCGCCTTCCCCGGCAGCGTCTCGACCGCCCCGGGCACCTGGACGTTCGACACCCCGGACCTGGCCTCGGGCCTGGCCGCCGAGGGCTATCACACGGCCTGTGTGGGCGGTACCGGCTTCTTCAACCGCCGTTCGGCCCTGGGGTCGGTGCTGCCCGACATGTTCGCCGAGAGCCATTGGGAGGAGTCCTTCGGGGTCACCGACCCCCGTTCCTTCGAGCACCAGGTGGAGCGGGCCGTCTCGATCACCACGGCGATCCCCGCCGAGCGCCCCCTCTTCCTCCTGCTCAACGTGTCCGCCCTGCACCAGCCCAACTGGTTCCATCTGCCCGGGGCGACCCGCGAGGCCGGTGACACCAGGGAGAGCCACGCCGCCGCCCTGGAGTACGTGGACCGCCACCTGCCCCCGCTGCTCACCGCGATGGCCGCCCGCCGCCCCTGTTTCGCGATCGTGTGCTCGGACCACGGCACCGCCTACGGCGAGGACGGGCACACGGGCCACCGGATCGGCCACGAGGTCGTGTGGACGGTCCCCTACACGCACGCCGTCCTGCCGCACGGCCACGTCCACGAGGAGGAGAACGCGTGAGCGTCGTCCCGATGACCGAGCCCGTGCGCCCGGACTCCCCGTACCGCTCGTACGTGTACGCCTATCCGCACAAGACGGCCTATCGCCCGTTCGAGGAACGGCCGCGCCTGGCCGACCTGTGGCGGGACGAGGAGGTCGGCGCGCTGTCGCTGTACGCGCACATCCCCTTCTGCGAGATGCGCTGCGGCTTCTGCAACCTGTTCACCCGTTCCACCCCGCCGGCCGAACAGGTCACCGCCTACCTCGACGCCATGGAGCGGCAGGCCGAGGCCGTCGCCTCAGGCCTGCCGGAGGGCGCCTCCTTCGCCCGCGCGGCCCTGGGCGGCGGCACCCCCACCTACCTGACCGCCGACGAGCTGGCGCGGACCTACGCCATCATCGAATCGGCCTTCGGGGTGGACCTGAAGCGGATCCCGATGTCCGTGGAGACCTCACCGGCCACCGCGACCCCGGATCGGCTCCGGGTCCTGGAGTCGCTCGGCGTCACCCGGATCAGCATGGGGGTGCAGAGCTTCCTCGACCCCGAGGCGCACGCCGCCGGCCGTCCGCAGAAGCGCGCGGAGGTGGACCTCGCCCTGGCCGCCATCCGCGAGCACACCCGCGCCGACCTCAACGTGGACCTCATCTACGGCATCGAGCGGCAGACCCCGGACACCTGGAGGTACTCGCTGGACACGGCGCTGTCGTGGCGACCGGAGGAGGTCTACCTCTACCCGCTCTACGTGCGCCCGCTCACCGGTCTGGGTCGTCGCGCCCGCGCCTGGGACGACCACCGTCTGTCCCTGTACCGCCAGGGCCGGGACCATCTGCGCGAGCGCGGATACGAGCAGGTGTCCATGCGGATGTTCCGTCGGGCGGACGCACCGACGACGGCCCTCCCCGACCATTCCTGTCAGACCGACGGCATGGTGGGTCTGGGCTGTGGTGCCCGCTCCTACACCCGCGGCACCCACTACTCCTTCGACTACGCGGTGGGGATCGGGAAGGTGCGGTCGATCATCGAGGACTACGTCGGCCGGGACACCGAGGACTTCACCCGGGCCGAGGTGGGGTTCCACCTGGACGAGGAGGAACGTCGCCGCCGCCACGTGCTCCAGTCGCTGTTGCGGGTGGAGGGGTTGGACGTGGCCGCCTACACGGAGCGGTTCGGCTCCCACCCGGCCGCCGACCTGCCCACCGAGTTCGCCGCCCTGAACGCCCGGGGATGGCTGGTCCCCGGGGAGGACTCCGTCGACTCCGGAACGCTCCGTCTCACCGAGGAGGGCCTGGCCCACTCCGACGCGATCGGACCGGACCTGTTCTCCGCGCGGGTGAACCGGCTCATGGACGAGTACGAGGCCGGGTGACCCGATGACCTCGAACCGTCTCGTCGACCTGCCCGACCCGTCCCCCCGGGCGGGGCCGGGTTCGCACGCCCCTCTCCCGGAGCACCTCACCCTTCTCTACCGGGGCCCGTTGGCCAGTTGCGACTACGACTGCCCCTACTGTCCCTTCGCCAAGCGTCGGGACTCCCCCGAGACCCTGCGCGTGGACCGGGCCGCCCTGGAACGCTTCACCGACTGGGTGGCGGCCCGGGCCGAGGCCGACCCCGGATCCCGGATCTCGGTGCTCTTCACCCCGTGGGGCGAGGGGCTGGTCCGCTCCTGGTACCGGCGGGCCATCACCCGGCTGAGCGGTATGGCGCACGTGGAGCGGGTGGCGATCCAGACCAATCTGAGCGGACGGACGGGCTGGCTCGCCGACTGCGACCGGACGAAGGCGGCGCTGTGGGCCACCTACCACCCCGGCGAGGTGGCGCACGAGCGTTTCCTCGCCAAGGCCCGCGAACTGACCGCCATGGGCGTGCGCTTCAGCGTGGGAACGGTGGGTCTGCCCGAACACCTGGACGCGGTCCGGCGGATGCGCGCCGATCTGCCCGAGGAGGTGTACCTGTGGGTGAACGCCGCCGAGGGGCGCTCTTACACCGACGCCGAGGCGGCCCTCTGGCAGGCGATCGATCCGCACTTCCACTACAGTCGCCTCCCTCACCCCGCCCGGGGTCTTCCCTGTCGTACGGGTGACACCGTGCTGTCCGTGGACGGCGAGGGGAACGTACGACGGTGTCACTTCGTGGACGTGCCGCTGGGCAACCTGTACGACGGCTCCTTCCGCGCGCGCCTGGGGCCCTCGGCCTGCCCTCTCACGAGCTGTGACTGCCACATCGGCTACGTCCATCTGGAGTCGTTGGACCTGTACGAGGTGTTCCGGGGAGGCGTGATCGAGCGGATCCCCGCCCGGTGGCCCTCCTGACGGGCGGACGTCAGAAGCATCGGTATCCCCTCGAAACCGTCCTTCTCGACCGCCATAATGCGTCCATGGTCCTTCCTCGTGTCATCGCCACCGACCTCGACGGAACCCTCCTCGGACGCACGGGAGAGGTCTCCGAACGCAACCGACGGGCCCTGAACTCCGCCATCGAGGCGGGCGTCCGGGTGGTGATCGTGACCGCCCGACCGCCTCGGGACACCGAGCACATCGCCGCCCTGTTCGACTGCGCCGCGGTGGTCTGCGGCAACGGCGCCCACGCCCGGATCCCCGGCCGGGACCCCCTGCTCCGAGCGATCGACCCCTCCCTCTCCGAGACCCTCGTCACCAAGATCCGCGCCTCCCTGCCCGACGCCGACCTCGGTTTCGGGGTGGAGACCGGAACGGGCTTCTACCACGACGCCGACTACGCGCTCGAATGGTGGATGTCGCCCGACGGGGTCTCGGGGGTGCTCGACGACACCGACGCCCTGCTGGAGGCGGCCTCCCCGGTCGCCAAACTCCTCGTCCGTTCGGCGGGCACCCCGGTGAACCTGATGTACGAGGCGGCCCTGAGCGCCGTCGGCCCTCTGGCCGAGGTGACCTACTCCGGTGGGGCCGGACTGTTGGAGGTGAGCGCGGCCGGGGTGAACAAGGGCGGCACCCTCGCCCTGTTGTGCGAGGAGTGGGGGGTGGCCCGCGAGGAGGTGGTGGCCTTCGGCGACATGCCCAACGACCTCTCCGCCCTCACCTGGGCCGGATCCGGTTACGCGATGGAGAGCGGACACCCGGGGCTGCTCGCCCCGGAGCTGGGACTGCGGGTGGCCCCGTCCAGCTTCGAGGACGGCGTGGGCCGCGTGGTCGAGGAGCTCCTGGCCGGAGCCTGAGGCCGGACATGGAACCGCCCCGGAACGTCTCGGACGTTCCGGGGCGGGGTCTTTCCCGGGGTTCAGTGGAGCAGCTTGAGGCCGATCACACCGGCCACGATCGCGATCAGGCACAGCGCCTTGGGAAGGCTGAAGCCCTCCCCGAGGAAGAAGGAGCCGATCAGAGCGGTGCCGACCACACCGATCGACACCCACACGGCGTAGCCGGTGCCCAGGGGGATGGTGCGCAGCGCGTAGGCCAGACCGGCCATGCTCAGCGCCAGGGTGACCACGAAGGTCACCGACGGCCACAGACGGGTGAAGCCCTGAGAGGCGTTGAGCGCCGCCGCCCAGGCGGTCTCGAGAAGACCCGAGATCACGAGTACGAGCCAGGCCATGACCTGTTACCTCCACGAACGCAGGGATCGGTGCGCGCCGTCTTGTCATGACCGGGTACGGCGCCCTCGTCCGGGGTCCACAGGTGCTCGAACGGTACAACGGCCCCCTTCACGGGGGGATTCCGGGGTGGGTGGAGGGGTCGGTCACCATCGTCGGGCGTCGTGTCCGACGTCGGACGCGACCGCCCGGCGACCGTTCGGCGCTTCAGGTGACCGTTGGTCGCACGGTGGACGACCGCTCGACGCTCCGCGTCCGCGTTCGGCGCTCGCCCGCGCGAGCCCCCTGCTCAGGGCGAGTGCCCCTCCTTACAGTGCCGGGTAACCCAGGTCACATATCGGGAACCGGCACCCGTCGGCGCACACGACCCCTGCCCATCCCCCGGAGGTAACGAGCAGCATGGCCACACAATCGTCATCGTCGGCGAAGGATCCGACACCGACACCACGGGAGGACGAGGCCCACTCGGCCGAGCCCATCCCGACCGAGGCGTTCGTCGCGATGCACGCCGACCCGCGTTTCCACCGACTCCGTCGCACCCTCTTCGTCTTCGTCTTCCCGATGACCGTGGCGTTCCTGCTCTGGTACGCGCTCTACGTCGTGCTCTCGGGGTTCGCCCGCGACTTCATGGCGATCGAGGTGGCCGGCGGGGTCAACATGGCTCTCCTGCTCGGGCTGCTCCAGTTCGTCACCACCTTCGGGATCGCGATCCTCTACTCCTGGTACGCCCGCAAGAGGTTCGACCCGCTCTCCTACGAACTGCGTGACGAGCTCATGGGGCTCGCCGAGAAGAAGTCGGAGGAGAACAGGTGATCCTCTCCAGCGGACTCCTCCTCGCCCAAGAGGGCGCGGTGACCGGGGCCAGCAGGACCATCACCATGGTCCTGTTCCTCATCACCATCGTCGGCACCCTGGCCATCACCGCCTGGGCCAACAAGCGCACCCACACCGCCACGGACTTCCACTCCGGAGGCCGCGGGTTCAGCGCCCCCCAGAACGGCTTCGCCATCGCCGGCGACTACATGTCGGCGGCGTCCTTCCTCGGTATCGCGGGCACCATCGCCCTCTTCGGCTACGACGGCTTCCTCTACTCCATCGGCTTCCTCGTCGCCTGGCTGATCGCCCTCCTGCTGGTCGCCGAACTGCTGCGCAACTCCGGCCGCTACACCATGGGCGACGTGCTGTCCTACCGGATGCGACAGCGCCCCGTCCGTACCGCGGCGGCGGTCTCCACCCTGACCGTGTCGATCTTCTATCTGATCGCGCAGATGGTCGGCGCGGGCGCCCTGATCGCCCTGCTGCTGGGGATCCAGGGAGACCAGACCTACCTGGGCATGTCCGGGGACGTCGCGAAGATCATGGGGATCGTCGTGGTCGGCCTGCTCATGGTCATCTACGTGACCTTCGGCGGTATGAAGGGCACCACCTGGGTCCAGATCGTCCAGGCCGCCTTCCTCATGGTCGCGGTCGCCTTCCTGGTCATGCTGACCCTGTCGATCTACGGCTTCAACTTCGGCGCCCTCATGGACGCCGCGGCCTCCAACAGCGGCAAGGGCGAGGCGTTCCTCCAGCCTGGCCAGGTGTACGGCCAGGAGGTCCCGGGCGACGCCCTCCAGACCATGTGGAACAAGCTGGACCTGATCAGCCTCGGCATGGCCCTGGTGCTGGGCACCGCGGGTCTGCCGCACATCCTGATCCGCTTCTACACGGTCCCGGACTCGACCACCGCGCGTAAGTCCGTCAACTGGGGTATCGGCCTCATCGGCGTCTTCTACCTGATGACCCTCGTCCTCGGTTTCGGGGCCGCGGCCCTGGTGGGACACGAGACGATCTCCGAACAGAACCCGGCCGGCAACACGGCCGCGCCGATGCTCGCCGAGGCGGTGGGCTCCAACATCGGCGGTTCGCTGTTCGCCTCGATCATGCTGGCGGTCATCGCCTCCGTGGCCTTCGCGACCATCCTCACGACGGTGGCCGGTCTGACCATCGCCTCGTCCTCCTCCCTGGCTCACGACTTCTACAACTCCGTGATCCGCGGGGGCAAGGCCACCGGCGCCGAGGAGGTCAAGGTCGCCCGGATCGTCACGTGGTTCGTGGGCCTGGTGGCGATCGTGCTGGCGGTGTTCGCGCAGAACCTCAACGTGGCCTTCCTGGTCTCCCTGGCGTTCGCCATCGCGGCGTCCGCCAACCTGCCTCCGCTGCTGCTCAGCCTGTTCTGGAAGCGGTTCAACACCACCGGGGCCCTGGCCGGTATCTACGGCGGCCTGATCGGCGCGGTCGGTCTGGTGTTCTTCTCGCCGGTGGTCTCCGGCTCCGAGAGCGCGCTCATGCCCAACGTCGACTTCGCGTGGTTCCCGCTGCCCAACCCGGCCCTGGTGTCGGTGCCGCTGGGTCTGCTCTGCGCCGTGGTCGGCACCTACATGTCCAAGGAGCGCGACTACGAGAAGTTCGCGATGCTCCAGGTCCGCGCCCTCACCGGCGCGGGGGCGGAGAAGGCCGCCGACCACTGACCGTCATGGGC
>NZ_ANAC01000002.1 GCF_000341225.1 Nocardiopsis alba DSM 43377 | reverse complement strand
CCACGCCGCCGCCCGTCCCCCCGGCCCGCCGGTCTCCTTCGGGGACCGGCGGGTCCGTGCGTTCCTTCGTCGGGAAAGGGAGACCCGGACGTGACCGTCGACACAGAGCACGGCGATAGGATCGGCCCGTGTCGTATCGGTGGCTGTCGTGGTTCTCCCCCTCCCGACGCCCCACGACGTCGGAGCACCGGGCGAGTGTGGAATTGATGCGTCAGATCCACGCCCTGGGAGCCGACCTTCGTGACGGGTTGCACGGCCGCGGTGTCGGCGCGGCCGCCCGACGCCTGCGCCGCCTCCTGTCCGTGGACGGGGTCCTCCTGGCCGACCTCGACGGACCCGTCACCTCGAACGGGACACGGCCGGACGCGGCCGAGATCGACGGCGTCCTCGCCCAGGTCTTCGAATACGGCGGTGGCGTACGCGCCCGTACGGCCGACGGCTCCTCGATGTGCGCCGTGCCGCTCCACGTCGCCGACGAGCTCGACGGCGCCCTGGTGGCGATCGGCGATCCCGTCGACGCCGACGTCGAGGCCGCCGCCGCCCTGGTGTCGGACAACCTGGACCACGCGGCGCTGCGACGGGCGCGGGCCCGGATCGCCGCCGCCGACCTGCGCACCCTGCGCGCCCAGATCTCCCCGCACTTCGTGCACAACGCCCTCGCCGTGATCGCGGCCCTGGTCCGCACCGATCCGGACCGGTCCCGCCGGCTGCTCTCGGACTTCGCCGACTACCTGCGGTACGGCTTCTCCGACAAGGGCGACTACGCGACGGTCGCCGACGAATTGGAGGCCACCCAGACCTACCTCGAACTCCAGCGGGCCCGTTTCCACGACCGGCTGGACATCACCGTGCGGATGGCCCCGGAGGTGCTGCCCGTGGCCGTCCCCTTCCTGGTGGTGCAGCCGATCGTGGAGAACGCGATCCGGCACGGACTGGAGCGCAAGGAGGGGCGCGGGCACATCAGCGTGTCCGGCTTCGGCGAGGGACCCCTGTGCGTGATCGAGATCGAGGACGACGGGGTGGGGATGCACCCCGAGCTCGCGCGGGCCCTGCTCGCCGGGACCGGGCCGGAGTCGCGCGGCGTCGGTCTGGCCAACGTCGACCAGCGTCTGCGGGCGGTCTACGGACCGGAGTACGGTCTGGTGATCGAGACCGCGCTGGGAGAAGGGACGAAGGTGACCGTGCGCGTACCGAGATTCGCCCCCGGAGTGGTGGTCGGATGAGACCCGAACTCCGTGTCCTGGTGGTGGAGGACGAGTCCTCCACCCGCCAGGAGATGGCGGCCCTGCTGGAGGACATGCCCGAGGTGTCGGAGGTCCTGGTGGCCCCCAACGGGGCCACCGCGGTGCGTCTGCTGGGCACGCGGACCATCGACGCCGCCTTCCTCGACATCCTCATGCCCGGGCTGGACGGCATGGACGTGGCCCGGGTCCTGACCGTCATGTCGGACCCCCCGTCGATCGTGTTCGTGACCGCCTCGGAGGCGCACGCCGTGGAGGCCTTCGGGATCGGGGCGGTGGACTACCTGCTCAAGCCGATCCGACCCGAGCGGCTGGCCGAGGCGGTGGGACGGATCGCCCAGTTGCGCAACCCGAGCGGGCACTCCTCCCCCGCCGAGGACCTGCACGTGGTCCAGATCGACACCGGCCGACGCACCGTGTTCGTCAAACGCGACGACGTGCAGTTCGTGGAGGCCCAGGGCGACTACGTGCGGCTGCACACCGCCGACGGCACCCACCTGATCCGGTTGTCTCTGTCGTACCTGGAGGAGGTGTGGGCCGCCGCCGGGTTCGTCCGGGTCCACCGCGGTTTCCTCATCGCCATCCCCTGGGTCCGGGACCTGCGCGTGACCTCATCCTCCGGGCTGGTCGCCGGGACCCCCGCCGGGGACGTCCCGGTGAGCCGCAGGCACGGACGGCATCTGCGCGCCCGTCTGTTGGAGGCGGCCAAGCGGGACCAGCTCGGCCGTTCGGCGACCGCGCGTCCGTCGGGGACGGCCAAGGAGCAACCGTGAGCCCGCGCCGGGAGAAGCTCACGAGCCCGCAGACGAGGATCGCCCTGGCCCGGGGCAACCGGCCGGTCCAGCACCTGCAACCGGTGCCCGGACCGGTGGACACCCTGGCGGCGCGCACCCTCTTCAAGGCCCAGCGCCGCGCCGCGATACGCACGGTGGTGGCGTTGGGGACCCTGTTGTTCGGGTTGAGCGGGGCCTTCGCCCTGTTCCCGGCGCTCGGCGAGCTCAGGTGGTCGGGGGTCCCGGTCTCCTGGCTGCTGTTGACGGTGGCGATCTATCCGGCCCTGCTCGCCCTGGCCCTGTGGCACGTGCGGTCGGCCGAGGGTCTGGAACGCAGGGCCGAGGAGGAGAAGGGCGACGTCCGACCGGGCGAGGACCCCTCGTACGGGTCGCGCGAGGCCGGGGACGCCGAGGTCGCCTCATGACGGCTGCGGTACCGGCCATCGGTCTGGTGCTCGTCACGAGTCTGATCATCGGGGTCTACGGGGTGCGGGCCGCCCGGTCCACGTCGGACTTCCTGGTGGCCTCCCGTCGGGTGTCCCCCAACTGGAACGCCCTGGCGATCGCGGGCGAGTACCTGTCGGCCGCCTCCGTGCTGGGGTTGGCGGGGCTGCTGCTCAAGAACGGTCTGGGCACCATGTGGTACGCGGTGGGGTTCACCGCCGGCTACGTCGCCGTGGTCGCCCTGGTGGCGGGGCCGATGCGACGTTCGGGCGCCTTCACTGTCCCGGACTTCGCCGAGTACCGCCTGGGCGCGCCCCGGCTGCGCAAGCTGTGCGGCTGCGTGGTCCTGGTGATCATGCTGTTGTACCTGGTGCCCCAGTTCAAGGGCGCGGGTGTGGTGCTGAGCCTGGTCAGCGACACCCCCTACTGGGTGGGCGTGGTGCTGGCGGGGCTGGTGGTGAGCGGATCCATCGCGGCGGGCGGCATGCGCTCGGCCACCTACGTGCAGGCCTTCCACTACGTCGTCAAGCTGATCTTCCTCGCCGTCCCCGCGATCTACCTGGTGGTACAGGCCGGGGCCGACACCCGGGCCGAGGCCCTGCACCCGGAGTGGGGCACCCACTTCCCCGCCGACACCCGGGTCGAGTTCTCCGTCCCCACCGACTTCACCCTCGACGAGCCGGTCACCGTCGTCACGGCCGATGGCGGGGAGCGGGAACTGTCCGCGGGGGCGCACACGGTCGCGCCGGGCACCGAGTACGTCTTCCCCGAGGGCACCGGGATCCCGCACCCGGAGGGACTACCGGAACTGGGCGGGGAACAGTGGAGCACCCCGTTGTTGAGCGTGGGCGGGCGACCTCTGTTCGAGACCTGGTCGACACTGCTGGCCATCACCCTGGGCTGTATGGGCCTTCCGCACGTGATCATGCGCTTCCACACCAGCCCGACCGCGCGTACCGCCCGCCGCGTCGCGGTCGGCGTGATCGCCCTGTTGGGGCTGTTCTACCTCTTCCCCGCCGTCTACGGACTGCTCGGCCGGGTGCTCACCCCCCAACTGGTGATGCTCCAGGGCACCGACACCGTGGCGGTGGTCCTGCCCGCCCAGGCCGCCCCGGGCGCGGTGGGCACCCTCCTGACCGCGCTGGTCGCCGCGGGCGCCTTCGGAGCGTTCCTGTCGACCTCCTCCGGACTGTTGCTGGCCCTGGCCGGAGGGCTCTCGCACGACCTCTTCCAGGGCAGTGTGCCCCGGCTACGGCTGGCGGTGGTGATCGGCGCCTGTGTCTCGGTGCTCCTGGCGCTGCCCGCCCGGACCATCGACATCAACGTCCTGGTGGTGTGGGCGTTCACCGTGGCCGCGTCGACCTTCTGCCCCCTCTTGGTGCTGGGCATCTGGTGGCGTCGTCTGACCCTGCCGGGGGCCGCCGCCGGCCTGATCGTGGGCGGGGTGACCGCCACGGGCGCCGTGGGCTGGTCGATCCTGTTCTCCACCCCGCCCGGATGGGTCACGGTGCTGTTGGCCCAGCCCGCCGCCTGGACCATTCCACTGGCCTTTCTGACGATGATGGTCGTCTCCCGTCTCACCCGTCCCCCGGAGTGGGCCGAGCACGCGGTCCTGCGCCTGCACTCCCCCTAGGACCGGCTCGATTCCGTCTTGGGGGAGCGCCCCCGCCCCGTAGCATCACCGTGTGAACAGACAGAAGCACGAGGAGTCACGACCCCCCTCCTCTCCCCCCGCATCGCACCGGAACCGCCCCTTGAGGAAACGGACCCCCGCCACCCGCCGTCGCGTCTCGGCCCTCGTCTGCCTGGCGGCGGGAGCGCTCGCGATCACGGCCGGCCCCGTGTCGGCCTTCGTCGAACGGGCCGCCCCCGCCACGCGGGTCATGCCGTCGGAGACGGACACCGACGCCGGCGCCTCACAGGTGGACGTGGACCCCTCCGGCACCCAGGTGGAGACCCCGAACGCGTACGTCGACATCCGGCCCGGCCCGCACGTCGTGGTGTGCGCCAACGGCACCCACGTGGTCATCCACACGGATCGGGCTCCGATGTGCACGCCACCGCCTCCGCCGCCCCCGTCTCCAGAGCCGCCCGCCCCGGAGGAGCCGCCCCGGGAGGAGCCCGTGCCGGAGGAACCGGCGCCGCCGCCCGACTCGGAGGCGCCGCGTGTGCCCCCCGGCGAGCCGGAGGAGCCCGAGGCGGACGAGCCCGGCCCGGAGGTCTCGGAGGCACCGCCCGAGTCGGCCCCGCCCTCCGAAGAGGACCCGTTCGAGACGCCGGCGGAGGAGCCCGAAGCGCCCGCGGACCTTCCGCCCCCGGTCCAGGAGGCGCTCCTTCCGGACACCGGTACGTCCGCTTCGGCCGAGTCCTCCGAGGCGTTCACCCCGATGCGCACGATGGTCGTCGTCGCGATCGTCGCCGTGGGCGCGGCCGTCGGCGGCGGTCGCGCCGTGGCGGCCGGCGCGGTCGGATGACGAAGGGCCCGTCCCGCCGTGGCACGGCGGGACGGGCCCGGGTCACGCGGCGACGATCACGGTCGCTCCAAGGTCAGGTCGGCGCGATCGAACCCCTCCACGGCGTCCTCGATCGCCCCCGGATCATTGGCCAGGACCCCGTTGTAGGGGTTGCCCATGAACAGCAGCAGCACGACCGTTCCGAACAGGAACGCCAGGTTCACCCCGGCCCAGAAGTAGGCGGTCCTGGTCCCCTTCTGGATCATGGCGAACGGCAGTACCGCGATGACCACGGCCGACAGCACGGTGATGGCCATCAGGGCCACGGGGATCCCGTCCTCGGCCGCGTCGGCGCGCTGGGCGCGCGCGTCGCTGAGCTTGGTGAGCTCCTGGCGGGCGGTCAACCGGTCCAGCCCGTCGCCGGTGTCGGAGACCGAGAGGGTCCGCACCGAGGCGGACAGCATGGCGAGGTCGTCGTCGCCACCGGGGCTCAGCTCCCCGCTCGACTCCATCAGCGGCCAGTCGTCCTCCACCACCGTCGACAGGTAGGCGCGCAGGTGACCGCGGACGGCCTCGCCCTCCTCGCCGGGGAACGCGGTGCTGCTCCAGTACAGGGCCTGGGCCGCGCCGGCCTCGGCGATCATGTCGTCCTCGGCCGACTTGTAGTCCTCCCATCCGATGACCACGGCCATGGCCGCGGCCACGAGGTACAGGGACAGGACGCAGGGCGCGATGACGACGCCCACGGCACCACCGGAGAGGTCTCCGGAGATCCGGTGGCGCCGGGCGACCAGCACGGCACCACCGACCATGGCTACCAGGACGGCGATGACGACGAACGACGTGAGCATGAGGGTTTCCCGGGGGTTCTCGGCAGAGGACGGACCATCCTTAGCACGCCGTACGGCACCGCCCGGGTGGAAAAGGGGAAAGCGTCATCGGGCCGTGCCCACGCTCGGACCTGCGGTTTCCCCCATGTCATGATCTGCCCGGACACATCACCCGATGCCCCGGGGGAGCGCCGAGCACCGGCCGGACACACGAACGGGGCGCGGACACCGTGCGGTGTCCGCGCCCCGTGGTCGGTCGGCCCCGTGCGCGGAAGCGGGGCCGATCATGGAGGCGCTACTTCTCCAGACGGTCGAGCAGCGCGTGGTACTCGTCCCACAGCTCGGCGGGAAGGTGGTCGCCGAAGGTCTTGAAGAACTCGGGGACCAGGGCGGCCTCCTGCTTCCAGATCTCACGGTCGACGTCGAGGACGAAGCGCATGTCCTCGTCCGAGATGTCCAGACCCTCGGTGTCGATGGCGTCGGCGGTCGGAACGTACCCGATGGGGGTCTCCACGGCGGAGGCCTTGCCCTCGAGGCGCTCGATGATCCACTTGATGACGCGGCTGTTCTCACCGAAGCCGGGCCACACGATCCGACCGTCGGTGTCCTTCTTGAACCAGTTGACGTAGAAGATCTTCGGCAGTTTGGTCTCGTCGGCGCTCTGGCCCAGCTTCACCCAGTGGGCGAAGTAGTCGCCCATGTTGTAGCCGCAGAACGGCAGCATCGCGAAGGGGTCGCGGCGCAGCTCGCCGACGGAACCCTCCTGGGCGGCGGTCTTCTCGGAGGAGACGTTGGCGCCCATGTAGACGCCGTGCTGCCAGCTGAAGGACTCGTTGACCAGCGGGACCGCGGTGGCGCGACGGCCGCCGAAGAGGATGGCCGAGATCGGCACGCCCGCCGGGTCCTCCCACTCGTCGGCGATGGTCGGAGCCTGACCGGCCGGGGTGGTGAAGCGGGAGTTCGGGTGCGCGGCGGGCTCACCGGACTCGGGGGTCCAGGGGCGGCCCTTCCAGTCGGTGAGACCGGCCGGGGCCTCCTCGGTGAGGCCCTCCCACCACACGTCGCCGTCCTCGGTCAGCGCGACGTTGGTGAAGATGCTGTTGCCCCACAGCGTCTCGATCGCGTTGGCGTTGGTCTTCTCGCCGGTGCCGGGGGCGACGCCGAAGAAGCCGGCCTCCGGGTTGATGGCGCGCAGACGGCCCTCGGAGTCGAAGCGCATCCAGGCGATGTCGTCGCCGACGGTCTCGACCTTCCAGCCGGGGATGGTCGGCTGGAGCATGGCCAGGTTGGTCTTGCCGCAGGCGCTCGGGAAGGCGGCGGCGACGTAGTGCGAGGCGCCCTCGGGCGAGGTGACCTTGAGGATCAGCATGTGCTCGGCGAGCCAGCCCTCGTCGCGGGCCATGACCGAGGCGATGCGCAGCGCGTAGCACTTCTTGCCCAGCAGGGCGTTGCCGCCGTAGCCGGAGCCGTAGGACCAGATCTCACGGGTCTCGGGGAAGTGCGAGATGTACTTGGTGGAGTTGCAGGGCCAGGCGACGTCCTCCTGGCCGGGCTCCAGCGGGGCGCCGACGGAGTGGACGGCCTTGACGAAGTCGCCGCGCTCCTCGATCAGACGCAGGGCGGCCTCGCCCATGCGGGCCATGATGCGCATGGAGACGACGACGTAGGGGGAGTCGGTGATCTCGACGCCGAGCTGGGAGATGTCGCCGCCGAGGGGGCCCATGCAGAACGGCACCACGTACATGGTGCGGCCGCGCATCGAGCCCTTGAAGACCTCGCCGAAGGTGGCGCGCATCTCGTCGGGGGCGATCCAGTTGTTGGTGGGACCCGCGTCCTCTTCACGCTCGGAGCAGATGAAGGTGCGGTCCTCGACACGGGCGACGTCCGTCGGGTCGGACGTGCAGTAGAAGCTGTTGGGGCGCTTCTCCGGGTTGAGGCGGGTGAACGTGCCCTGCTCGACGAGCAGGTCCGTCAGTCGCGTCCACTCCTCCTCGGACCCGTCACACCACACGACCTCGTCCGGCCTGGTGAGCTCGGCGACCTCGCGAACCCAGGCGACGAGCTCCTCGTTCTTGGTCGGGACTACGCCCAGATCGATACCCACGTCAGCGGTCACAACGACTCCTCTTCGAATTACGAGATCCCTCGCATCATGAACGACGAGTGGCAACACTGACCAATTGGTCTAGGCCAGTGGTCTAAACTTGGGTCGCGAAAACCCCCGATCCCACTGCACAGCAGGCGATTCGGTCACGCGAGTCCGTGCACCGAAGCAGGGACGAACGCTCCCCTCTCGATGCTGATCGGAGGCGGTTTCCCCCACCACACGGGGAAAACGCCCGGTCGACACCGACACTCGGTGCTGTTCGTCACATACCCGATCTCACCCGCCGGCATCGCGAATAGACCTGTGCGACGGCCCCGGCGCGACACCCTGCGACGTCGCGCCCGGCCCCCTGACCGCGAACGACGCCGGGGACGGGCTCAGCGCAATATGGCGACCGGACCCCGCGCCCCGTGCAGGACGGCGTGGCTCACCGACCCCAGGAGCAGGCCGCGGAACCCGCCACGCCCCCGGGAGCCCACCACGATCAGATCCGCCGGAGTGGCCTCCTCCAGCAGGGCGACCACCGGATGGGCCCGCACCACGCGCGTGCTCACCCGGACGTTCGGCCGGAGCAGGCTCGGCTCCGCGAGTTCCTCTTCCAAGGCCTGGCGCGCCGCCTCGGCCGCGGTGGCGTCGTCGAACAACTCGGGCGGGATCGGCCCGGTCGCCGCGGCGAAGGCCACCAGCGGCTGCCAGGCGCTGACCGCCACCAGCTCGGTGTCGGCGAACTCCGCCTGGGCGAACGCGAACTCCAACGCCCGACGGCCGGGTTCGGACCCGTCCACACCCACGATGACCCGGCTGCGCACCCCGTAGGCGGCGGCGTGGTCCCGGGGCAGCACGATCACGGGGACCGGAGCGCGGGCCGCGAGCTCGATCCCCACCGACCCCACGAACGCGGCGGCGATCCCGCTCAACCCTCGCGAACCCACCACGACCGCGGCCACCCCGGGTTCGGAGGCGGCCGAGACCAGGGCACGGGCCGGACGGTCGAACGACAATCGGGTCCGCACGGCCAGTTCGGGGAAGAGCCGCGAGACCCAGTCCTGGGCGTGGTCGAGCAACCGCCCGGCCCCGGCCCCCTCGTCCCCGCCCTCGGGCGGTTCCGTCTCGGGCCAGACCTCGAACCCGTCGGTCGTCAACGGGCGCGCCGCGGCCACGATCAGCACCCCCAGACCGCGGAGCGAGGCCTGGTGGGCCGACCACTCCAGCGCGTGTCTGCTGGAATCGCTGCCGTCCACCCCCACGACCATCCATCGTGTCGTGGATGCGCCGTTCATCCCATGCGCCCTTCCGTCGGTCGTCGATGGCCTTCTCCGGTTCCGGCCCGACCGGTGTTCCCGTGATGTTCCACGATGATGCCGCTCGAACACGCACCCGTGGGTAACGGTGCCGCCGCGAGTCGGGTGACGTAGGGTCCCAGAACGGCCGGTGTCCGCACGGGGATGGAACCGTACGGGTGTTTCGAAGCGTCCGAGAGGTATAGAAGAGTCATCGGCGGATTGGGGACGCGATGCCTTACTCGAACACCAGCACCCTGCACTGGGACTACCGGGACGGGCGAGTGGCCGCGGTCATGGCCGCCCTCGTCTACAGCCTGTGGACACTGGAGATCGTCTTCGTCGGGAGCCCGGACTCCACGAGCGGGGCGCTCGCCGATCCCGATTCCTCCTTCGGCCGTTTCCTGGACAGCGCGCATCGGACCGCCGCGATCCTGGTGATGCTCGCCGCGGGCCTGGGCCTGACCCTGGGGGCCACGCGCCCCCGCCGACTCCTGACGATCGCCTGGTGGTCGATGGCCGTGTTCGGCGCGGCCTCGCTGGCCGCCTCCCTGCTGCCCGGACGGTGCGTGGTCTCCACGGACGCGGCGTGCGCCGTGGAGACCCTGGTCGAGGGGGTCGACGGCGCGACGGCCGTCCAGCCCCCGATCGCCGTGATCTCCATCCTCGCGGCGCTGGTGTCGGCGATCGCGCTCACCCTGGACCGGCGTCGGGCCGGGGAGCGCGCCTGGCCGGTCCTGGCGCTGATCACCGCTGCGCAGGCCGTGGCGGTGGTGGTCGTGCTGGTACTCGCGTCCCTGCTGTACGCCTCGGCCGGAGACGGTTCCCCCGGCGTCGCGCTCGGTCTCGCCGAACGTCTCCACCTGGTGACGGTCGCCCTGTGGCTGTTGGCGGTGGGCCTGGTGCCCGGACAGTGGAAGCGGACCCGCCGGGCCCGCCGGATCCCCGAACGCGCGGCCTAGACCGGTCACGCGGGGCGCCGCTCCGGCCGCTCCGGGGCCCCCTCTCTACCGACGACGAACCCCAGCCACTCGGTGTAGGCCTCCAGGGCCGCCCGGGTGCCGGGGGCGTCGGTCCCCAGCGCCCGTACGCACCCGTGGTACAGCTCGCCGAGCTCCTCGAGCGCGGTGGGCTCGTCCTCGTCCATGGTGATGAGCAGCGCCCGGAACATCACCGTCAGCCCGTGGTCGGGCCCCAGCGACCGGGCGAACTCCTCGTACAGCCCGTCGAGGCGCCCTCGGTCGGGCTCCCCCGACGACTCCTCCGCGGTGGCCAGCCGCAACCGGACCACCAGGGTGTTGGGGTGGGTCGGCCCCAACAGCCTCTCCCATTCACGGAGCAGCTCCCGTTGGACGTCGAGCGCGGCGGGATCGCCCCGGCCCTCCATGACCTGCGAGCGGACGAACAGGGTCGCGTAGTGGCGGTCGCCGTGACGGCGACTCAGCCTCGGCAGGAGCGCCTCCGCCTCGTCGAGGGCCTCCCCCGCGTCGCCGGTGGTGACGCGCGAGGCCACCAGGAGGAAGCCGGCCTCCAGCACGTGTTCGTGATCCTCCCCCACCACCCGCTCCAGGTCGGGGAGGATCGCGGTCAGCTCCGCCCCGGTCGTCTCGGTCTCCCCGAGGAGGAAGAGCAGACGCGCGCGGCCGAACCGGGTGAGCAGGGTGATCCGGTGATCCGCGGGCAGAAGACGGGCCAGGTCGGTGAGCAGTTCCTCGTAGTCCCGTTCGGCGCGCAACGGGTCGCCCGAGGAGACACGGTGGTGGGCGAGCGTCCGACGGGTGTTGAGGACCTCGCGCTCGTCGGGACCCTGGGTCATCAGCCGGGCCCGGAGCAGCCCCTCACAGGCCCGGACGGCGCCCGCCGGGTCGTGGGCCGCCTCATAGGAACGCACCAGCCGCGACCGAGCGGCCAGGGTGTCGGGGTGGCCCGCGCCCCGCACCCGTTCGTAGGCGGCCACCTCGTCCTCGCCGCACCGGGCCGCCCCGACCGGGTCCCCCGCCGCCAGACGCCACCGCACGAGCTCGGTCCGGGTCTCCAACACCTCGGGGTGGTTGGGCCCCAGGGCCCGACGTCGCCGGTCGAGCAGGTCGTCGTAGGCCTCCGCCGTCGCCTCGGGGCGGTCGGTCTTCCCCGTCCACCAGGCGAAGCGCTCACGGGCGGCGAGCGTCCCCGGGTCGTCGGCGCCGCGCGCCTGCTCGAGCAGGCGGGCCAGTCGCTCGTAGCTGTCCGCGGCCAGGTCGACGAGATCGGACTCGCCCCACAGGCGGGCGATCTCCGCGCGCAACGCCAGCATGTGCGGGTGCAGGGGACCGATGTCCTCCGACAGCTCCCCCACCAGACCGCTGAGGTCGATGGCGGCGCCCACCGGGTCGTCCTTGCGTTCCAGACACAACGCCATGTGGACACGGACCGTCAGCGCCTCGGGGTGGCCGGCCCCCACCCGTTCCACCACCTCCCGGTGCAGGTCGCGCAGGTCCTCGACGGCCCGTTCGGGATCGATGGTCCCCACGCCCTCCATCGCCCGCCACAGTCGCCGGTCCAGCCCCGGGTCCCCCGTACCGGAGGGCCTCCTGAGATCGTCGAGGACCACGCCCCTCATACCGTTCCCCCTTCTCGCGTGTCCGTCGCACCCGGTCCGACGTGGAAAACCGCTGTGAGGTTTCATACGATTCTCCGGCGAGCGCGCCGGACCCCCCGAAAGAGGCCAGACGTGTCCGGGGGGATCGGTCAGACGAGCTGCTCCGGGAGGGGGCGGGCGTGGACCACGTGCAGGGAACCCACCGCGCGGGTGAGCACCACGTACAGCCGGTTGGCCCCGCGTTCCTCGGCCTCGACGATCTCGGCGGGTTCGGAGACCACCACCGCGTCGAACTCCAGACCCTTGGCCAGGCTCGCGGGGACGGCGACCAGACGGGCGCCGTCCAGACCGACCTCGCCGATCGGGGGTGCCTCCACCCCCTCCGCCGCCAAGGCCTCGCACAGCGCGGGGAGTCGGTCGTCGGCGGCGATCAGCCCCACCGAGCCGTCGCCTTCGAGCGCCTCACGACAGGCCCGGGCCAGGTCGGCGGTCCGCTCCTCCTCGGTGGTCGGTACGACCCGCAACGAGCCGGGAGAGCGGCGCACCGCGACGGGGGCGCCGAGGCCCGGGGCGATGGTCGGCAGCAGCCCGGCAGCGAAGTCGATGATCTGAGCGGGGACCCGGTAGCCCCGGTCCAGGACGTGCAGGTGTCCATCGGGCCTGCCCAGGTGCTCCAGCAGGGTCGACCAGTGACGCGCCGCCGACGGGTCGGTCCCCTGGGCGATGTCGCCCAGCACCGTGAACGAACCGGAACCACCGCGCCGGCCGACCGCCCGACACCGCATCGGGCTCAGGTCCTGTGCCTCGTCCACGACCACGTGCCCCATACCGGAGGGCCGTTCGATCAGTGAGGCGGCCTCGTCCACCAGGGTCAGGTCCTCCTCCGACCATCGGGCGGACTTGGGCCCCCGGGGTTTGCCCGGCAGCAGTAGAGCGGCCTGTTCCTCGGGGGCGAGCAGCCCCTCGGCCGCCCGGGCCAGCCGTTCGGGGTCGGTGAGCAGACCGAAGACCATCCTGAGCGGGTCGACCTTGGGCCACAGGGCGGTGACCGCCGCACGCACCGCCGGATCCCGACGGACCCTGGTGTGGGTGCGGTCGTCGCAGACCTCCCCCTCGGCCTCCATCAGGGTGAGGAGTACGTGCGCCATGCGGTGCGAGAGCAGTTCGCGGCCGGAACCGTAGGAGATCCCTCGTTCGGCCAGTTCGGTGAGGAGCGGACGCACGTCCTCGGGGTAGAGGCGCCATCGGCGCGCTCCCCTGCGGACCACGATCGTCTCCTCCGGTGAGCGCAGGTGGGACCACAGGTCGCGACGGAGGATCTCGGCCATCACCGCCGAACCCTTGATCCGCGCCGCGCTCGGGGTCTCCGTGCGTCCGACCCACCCCTTGGCGGGACGGGAGCGTTCGGGAAGATCCCGGGTGATGAGCTCCAGGACGGTGGTCTGGTGGACGTCCACCTCGCCCAGGGCGGGGAGCACGTCGCGGATGTAGGAGAGGAAGGAGCGGTTGGGTCCGATGATCGCCACCCCGGAACGGGACAGGCGCGCGCGTTCGGTGTAGAGCAGGTACGCGATGCGGTGCAGGCCCACGGCGGTCTTACCGGTGCCCGGAGCGCCCTGGACGCACAGGGTGGTCTCCAGCGGGGCGCGGACCAGGTCGTCCTGCTCGGGCTGGATGGTGGCGACGATGTCGCGCATGGGACCGGTGCGGGGGCGTTCGATCTCCGCGTCGAGGAGCGTTCCGCCGACGCCGTCGCCCTGCCCTCCCCCGAGGAGGTCCTCGTCCTCGAAGGCGGTCAGGTGGCTCTCGGGCTCTCCGCCGGGGCCGGTCGTGGTGGTGAAGCCGTAGCGACGCCGGGAACGCGTGAGCATCCGGTCGGCGGGGGTGGCCCGGTAGTAGGCGATGCTGATCGGCGCCCGCCAGTCCAGGACCATGGGGCGGCCCTCGGGGTCGTGCACGTGGCGGCGGCCGATGTGGATCCGGTCGTACTCCTCGTCCGGCCTCACGTCCTCCTCCAGGAAGACGGTGCCCTGGTCGAAGTCCAGGCGACCGAAGTACAGGGGCGCGTCGGGGATGTCGGACAGCGCGGCGAGGCGGCGTTCCCGACCGCGGCGCAGGGCGGCGTCGGTGACCTTGTCCTTGACGACGTCGCCGAAGAGCAGCTCGGTGGCGTCGACCTCCTCGCGCATACGGCGAAGGGCGGCTCGCGCGGCGGCCAGATGACGGCGTTCGGCGACGAGTTCGGGGTTTTCGGGCGCGATCGTGGGATCGGTGGCGGTCATGAAGGACCTCGGATGTCGGCGGGACAGGACGCGGCTTCGCGCGTACGCGCGGTCCCGCCCCGGTCGCCGTGAAGGCCCGGTTCGTTCCGATCCATGAGCGCGTACAAGACCCCGTGGGGTGACGAGGCCGAAGGAGGAAGCCTACCCGAACGGGCGGGGGCCGCCCGTTTCGTCGCCTTCGTCGCCCTCTGGTCAGGTCTTGCGCAGACGGACCCGGCTGACCCGGTGGTCCTCCCCCTTGAACAGGACCAGTGTGGCCCGGCCCCGGGTGGGTCGGATGTTCTCCACGAGGTTGACCTCGTTGATGGTGCGCCAGGTATCGGAGGCGAACCCCAGCGCCTCCTCCTCGCCGATCGTCGTGGCCATGTGGTGGAAGTAGGAGCGGGGGTCGGAGAAGGCGGTGCGGCGGAGTTCGAGGAAGCGGTCCAGGTACCAGTTGCGGACGTTCTCGACCTTGGCGTCGACGTAGATGGAGTAGTCGAAGAAGTCGGCGACGGCCAGGCGTCCGGCCGTCGCGGGCTGGAGGACGTTGATGCCCTCGACGATGAGGATGTCGGGGCGGTGCACGGTCTGACGCTCGTCGGGGACGATGTCGTAGTGCAGATGGGAGTAGACGGGGATGTCCATCCGGTCGGCGCCGGCCTTCATCTCCGAGACGAAGCGGACCAGGGCCCGCCGGTCGTAGCTCTCGGGGAAGCCCTTGCGGCGCATGAGGCCGCGCGACTTCAGGACCGCGTTGGGGTACAGGAAGTTGTCGGTGCTGACCAGCTCGACGTCGGGGTGGTTGGGCCACTGGGCGAGCAGTGAGCGCAGGAGCCGGGCCGTGGTCGACTTGCCCACGGCGACACTGCCCGCGACCCCGATGATGAACGGGGAGGGCCGCCCGGTCTCCCCGAGGAAGGCGCGCACGGCGGCGTGTCGCTGTTGGGTGGCGCCCACGTAGAGGTTGAGCAGCCGTGACAGCGGCAGGTAGATGTCCCTCACCTCCTCCAGGGAGGTGGGGTCCTTGGTCCCGCGAAGCTCGTTGAGGTCGGCTTCGGTGAGGGATAGGGGCGTGGAGGCGCGGAGCGCGGCCCAGGCTGTGCGGTCCAACTCCACGTAGGGCGAGGAGAAGCCGTTCTTCGTCGCGTGAGACACGGTTGACCACCCTAGACGAGCCGCCCTCCCACTCCGGGCGGACGGTCCCCCATTTTCCCGACTGAAGCCGGAACGTGCCCGAAACCACATGTTCGTCCGCATGTCGGCGAAGGTTTTTTCGCCCGCGCCGAGCCGGGTAGAACCGGTTCCACTCGTGGTCTCGACCAGCGGCCCCACCTGCGTGGTCTACCCCCCATACACCAAATGGTCTATACCGTTACCTGGGAAAACAAGCAGTGGTATGACACGCTGGTTGGTCGATTCGCCCACCCTTTTCGCTTACGCTGTCGGCCATGTGCGGAATCGTTGGCTACGTCGGGCCGCAACCGGCGCTCGAGGTCGTCGTGGACGGCCTGGCAAGGTTGGAGTACCGCGGATATGACTCCGCGGGTGTGGCCGTCCTGGGCGACGGCGCCCTGAGCACCGAGAAGAGGGCGGGCAAGCTCGCCAACCTTCGGAAGGCCCTGGAAGAGAACCCCGTGACCGGCGAGGGCGCCGGCATCGGGCATACCCGTTGGGCCACCCACGGTGCCCCCAACGACGTGAACGCCCATCCTCACGTCGACAACGGCAACCGTGTGGCGATCGTCCACAACGGCATCATCGAGAACTTCGCCGCCCTCCGGCAGGAGCTGGAGGAGGAAGGCTGCAAGTTCCTCTCCGACACCGACACCGAGGTCGCCTCGCACCTGCTCTCCGTGGAGCTGGGACGCCGGGGCGACGGTGACCTGGCCGGCGCCATGCGCGATGTGTGCAAGCGTCTGGAGGGCGCCTTCACCCTGGTCGCCGTCTCCACCGACGACCCCGACCTGGTGGTCGCCGCCCGCCGCAACTCGCCGCTGGTCGTCGGCCGAGGCCAGGGTGAGAACTTCCTGGCCAGCGACGTCGCCGCGTTCATCGCCCATACCCGCGACGCCATCGAACTGGGCCAGGACCAGGTCGTGGAGCTGCGCGCCGACTCCGTGGTCGTCACCGACTACGACGGCACGCCCGTCGAGGTGAACGAGTACCACGTCGACTGGGACGCCTCCGCCGCCGAGAAGGGCGGCTACGACTACTTCATGCTCAAGGAGATCGTCGAGCAGCCGCGCGCGGTCGCCGACACCCTCCTGGGCCGCGTCTCGACCGACGGCCGGCTCACCCTCGACGAGATGCGTCTGACCCCGGAGGAGCTGCGCACGGTCGAGAAGATCGTCATCATCGCGTGCGGCACCTCCTACCACGCGGGCCTGATCGCCAAGTACGCGATCGAGCACTGGTGCCGGGTCCCGTGCGAGGTGGAGGTAGCCAGCGAGTTCCGCTACCGCGACCCGATCCTGGACCAGCAGACCCTGGTCATCGCGATCTCCCAGTCCGGCGAGAGCATGGACACCCTGATGGCGGTCCGCTACGCCCGGGAGCAGCGCGCCAAGGTCCTGTCCATCTGCAACGTCAACGGTTCGACCATCCCGCGCGAGTCCGACGGTGTGCTGTACACGCACGCCGGCCCGGAGGTCGGGGTGGCCGCCACCAAGACGTTCCTCACCCAGCTCGCCGCCTGCTACCTCGTCGGCCTCTACCTGGCCCAGGTCCGCGGGCTGAAGTTCGGCGACGAGATCAACGCCGTCATCGCCCAGCTCGCCACCATGCCCGAGCAGATCGAGAAGGTCCTGGACACGGTCGAGCCCGTCCGTGAACTGGCCCGTTCCCTCGCCGACGCGAGCACGGTGCTCTTCCTCGGACGCCACGTGGGCCACCCGGTCGCCATGGAGGGCGCGCTCAAGCTCAAGGAGCTGGCGTACATGCACGCCGAGGCGTTCGCGGCCGGCGAGCTCAAGCACGGTCCGATCGCGCTGATCGAGGACGACCTCCCGGTCGTCGTCGTGGTCCCCTCCCCGAAGGGGCGCGGGGTGCTGCACGACAAGATCGTGTCGAACATCCAGGAGGTGCGCGCCCGCGGCGCCCGCACCATCGTGATCGCGGAGGAGGGCGACGAGGCGGTGCGTCCGTACTCCGACGTGCTCATCGAGATCCCGGCGGTGCCGACCCTGCTCCAGCCGATCGTCGCGACGATCCCGATGCAGGTGTTCGCCTGTGAACTGGCCCTGGCCAAGGGCAACGACGTGGACCAGCCGCGCAACCTCGCCAAGAGCGTGACCGTGGAGTAGGGCTCACGTCCTCGAGGGGGCGGGGCGTGTCGGGCGGTACTCCGCCGGGCGCGCCCCGTCGTCGTTCGGCCCCTCTCGGAAGGCCGTTCAGGACAGCGCGTGGGTGACGTGCGTGGCCCGGGCGGCCTCGGCGTCGGGGTGGGTCGGTAGGAGGTCGTTGAGGTCGAGGACGTCCAGGATCCGACGGAGCTGCCCGGGAGGTCCGGCCACGAGGAGGTGACGACCCAGGCCGGTGGCCAGACGCGTCGCCCCGACCAGGGCGTTGACCCCGGAGGCGTCGATGAACCCGACCTCGGACAGGTCGACGACCGTACAGCTCTCCAGGACCGCCTCGCGCAGACGGACGTAGGCGTCCTCGGCCGTGGCGATGTCGATCTCGCCCTCCAAGCGCACGACGGCGAGACCATCGCACGGGAAGCGCTCCCGGTCCGAGTCCAGTACGGCCACGCCTTACTCCCGCTGTTCGGGGTCTGTGGGGATCCTCTGTCGCTGTCGGGCAAATACCGACATGCACCGACAGCCTACTCGGGTCGAAGGCCCGAGCCGTGGATCCCCGCCCCCGAGCGCGCTCCGTTCCCTGGGGAGGGGTGTTCCCGGTCAGCGTGGTTCGGAACCGCAGATCGCCCAGACGACCTTGCCCTGTCCCGCGACGGTGCTCCAACCCCATTCTCGACTGAACGCGGCGACCAGGCCGAGCCCTCGTCCGGATTCGGCGAACCGGTCCGTCGGCGCCTGGGCGGGCCCTCGGGTCTCGGGGTCGGAGACCATGCAAACGACGGCGTCGATGGAGGGGAGCGGACGGAGCTGGAGGAGGACGCGTGTGCGTGAGGGGATCCGGCCGGTGACCGCGTGGCGGCAGGCGTTGCCGACGAGTTCGGAGACGATGAGGCCGAGGTCGTCGGCGGCCGCGGGCATCCCCCATTCGGCCAGACAGGCGACCGCGAAGCGACGGGCCCGGCTCACCGAGGTCGGGACCGCGGCGTAGGCGTGACCGGCCATGCCGACCCCGAGGGTGCCCTCGTCGATCCGCAGGTTCCCGAGTGAGGGATCCCACCAACCTCCCGGGACCGCCTTGGAGGCCTCCGCCGGGGAGGGGGGGTCCCAGGATGCCCCGGCGGCCGGTTCCAGGGGCATCAGCTCTACGTTCATCACTGTCCTCACGGGTGATGTCGGTTCACGCGTCCACCGCCTCCGTGCCCCTGCGTGCCTTACAGACGTAAGACACAGATGCACGTGCAGCTCAACGTTCGGCAACCCTATAGGACGAACTCCCCCCATCGGTAGGGGGCGACTCGAAGAATTCACCTCCGTTACCGGAGATGCGAAGAAGGGGACCTTGGACCTTCGGTGAAACGGGTCCGAGTACCGTTCGAGAGGGAACTCCGTAGGTATACTGAGCCGCCGCTCACGCCAATACCGCTCTAGGGAGGCGAAGTGGTAGCCGATCCGATACAGAACCACCAGGTCACACAGGATTTTCTGGCCAATTCCAGTGGTGGCCCGACCGTTCTGCGCATTCTGCTGGGCACCCAGCTCAGGCGGTTGCGCCAGGAGAAGGGTATTTCCCGGCACGACGCCGGTTACGCGATCCGCGCCTCCCACGCCAAGATCAGTCGAATGGAGTTGGGCCAGGTCAGTTTCAAACATCGCGATGTCGATGACCTGCTGAAACTCTATGGAGTGGATGATCGCGAACAGCGAGAGGCACTTCTCGGGCTGATCTCCAGCGCCAATGCCCAGGGCTGGTGGCACCAGTACGGCGACGTACTGCCCCACTGGTTCGGGGTCTACGTCGGCCTGGAGGAGGCCGCCTCGATGATCCGCACCTACGAGGTGCAGTTCGTCCCCGGCCTGCTCCAGAGCGAGGACTACGCGCGCGCCGTCATACGGCTCTCCCGCACGGCCACCTCCGACGAGGACGTCGACAGTCGAGTGCACATGCGCATGCATCGCCAGCGCCGCCTGACGATCGAGAACGACGCCGAGAACACCGCCCCTCGGCTGTGGGCCGTGATCGACGAGGCGGTCCTGCACCGCCCCTACGGGAACGCCCGGGTGATGCGCGGCCAGATCGAGCACCTCATCGAGATGTCCCGCCGCCCCAACGTCACGATCCAGATCGCCACCTTCGCCATGGGCGGCCACCCGGCGGCCGGCGGCCCCTTCAGCATCCTGCGCTTCCCCACACCGCAGCTCCCCGACGTGGTCTATCTGGAGCAGTTGAACAGCGCGCTGTACTTCGACAAGTTCGACGACACCAGCGGCTACGCGCAGACCATGGACCACCTCGCCACCCAGGCCCCGCGCCCCTCCGACACCCAGGGCATCCTCGAGCGCTTCCTGGAGCTCCACCGGGACTGATCCTCCCGACACCGCGATCCCCACGGCCCCGGCTCCGACCGGGGCCTTTCGTCGCACAGAGGTCGACACCTTCTGTGATCGTTCGATCACCCTGAGCTCTGGACATCGACTTTCACCGTGTCCACCTTTGGCCACGAGTGGAGAACGATCCGAGAACACCCGGCCATTCTCGCAACACGAAAACCCGCGATGACCTGGCCTTTCACCCTGTCTCCCCTTATGGGGTGCACATGAGTTTTTACTGATGCAATCACGGATGCACGTGCATGAGCTACGCTGTGGGCTCGGAAGGAGACAGAGGACCACCCTGGAAGAAGCGGACCGATTCTCGGACGAGACGTCCGGCCATGGTGGCCCGGCCCTGACGGGCACGGCGTGCTGGAGCCATCGTGGACACCCGCTCACCAGTCCCCCGAAGTTCCAGGAGGTTGAGGATGCACCCGATCTACAACGGCGTTCCCGCCGACCGGCTGCAGGTCACATGGACCAAGAGCAGTTGGAGCAACCCGGACGGGAACTGCGTCGAGATCGCCACCCTCCCCGACGGGGACATCGCGGTCCGAAACTCCCGCGACCCCGAGGGCCCCGCGCTCGTCTACACCTCCGCCGAGATAGAGGCCTTCGTACGAGGGGCCAAGACGGGCGACTTCGACGCCCTCCTGGGCTGACCTCGTACGAACCACAGACCACAACGGAAAAAACGTGTGTGCGCCGCCGGCCGCGCGGTCCACTCCCGTCCTGCGACGGCCACCTTCCGTCCACGGCGCTCACACGCAACGGGGCCCGGCACCAACCAGGTGCCGGGCCCCGTCTGTTCTCCATGGCCCGCGCCCAAGGGGCGGCGCGGGAACGGCCCCGGCCGCCGTAAGGGGCGGCGGACGGGACCTCGGACCCGGCCTACAGGCGAGTGGGGTCCACCAGGCCGTTGTCTCCGACCGGGGCGTTCTCCCACGGGAAGTGGGTGGCGCCCAGGGCCGGCTGAAGGTCGAACAGCCAGGCCGCCTTCTCGTCGTACTTGGCGAAGAAGGGCTTACCCACCAGCTCCGGGTCGCGCGCCTGGATGAAGTGGAGGACGAAGACCTTCTCTCCCGCGATCTCCGTCACGCCGTCCACGCACACCTTGCCCGGGGTCGCCGACATCGACGGGCCTCGGACGGTCCGGGCCAGGCCCGAGACCTTCTGGTAGGCACCGCGGAAGATGTCGTAGGCCTCGGCCAGCGGCACCGCGAAGTAGTCCTGCGGGCCGGTGTCGCGCTCCACGAACATGTAGTAGGGCACCATGCCGTGACGCAGGTGCGTGCGCCACATGCTCTCCCAGGTCGCCGAGTCGTCGTTGATCGTACGGATCAGCGGCGCCTGGGTGCGGATGACGGCGCCCGTGGCGCGGATCCGACGCACGGCCTCCTGCACGAGCTCCGGACGCATCTCGTTCGGGTGCGAGAAGTGGGCCATGAACGCGAGGTTCTTGCCCGACGCCACGACCTTCTCGAACAGACGGAGCGTGTCCTCCGCGTCCGGGTCGGTCGTGAAGCGCTGCGGCCAGTAGGCCAGCGCCTTGGTCCCGATACGGATGGCCTCGAGGTGCTCGATCTCCAGCAGCGGCTCGATGTAGCGGGAGATGACCCCCTCGCCCATGATCATCGGGTCGCCACCGGTGAACAGAACACTGGTGACCTCGGGGTGCGAACGCACGTACTCGACCATCTGGTCGATCTCGCCCGACGCGAACTTCAGGTCGGCGTCGCCGACGAACTGCGCCCAGCGGAAGCAGTAGGTGCAGTACGCGTGACACGTCTGCCCCTGCTTCGGGAAGAAGAGCACCGTCTCCTTGTACTTGTGCTGGATCCCCGGGATGGGCTCCTCGTTGCCCAGCGTGGGCACGTTGAGGTCCATCTGGCCCGCGGGGTGCGGGTTCAGCTTGGCGCGCACCTGGTTGGCGGCCTCGTTGAGCTCCTTGCGCCCGGCGCCGGAGGTCAGCAGGTCGGCGATCCTGGAGACGTCCTCGTGGGGCAGCATGTCCGCCTGCGGGAAGACCAGGCGGTAGATCGGGTCGTCCGGAGCGGCGTCCCAGTCGATGAGCTCGTCGATGACGTAGCTGTTGACGCGGAACGGCAGCACATGCGCCACCGCCTTGACCGCGAGCCGCTCATCGGCGGGGAGCCCGGCTCGCGCCGTGAACTCGTCGAGGTGTTTCGTCGTGTAGGCACGAAACCGACGTCCGGCGGACGGGCCCTGTGCCACGTCTGGCGTAACGCTCACGCCTCTCCTCTCCTGCGGTAGACAGGGGCCCTCCGGAGAAGGAGGGCAGCCCTGATCCGGGGACGCCGGCATACGGGTACCGGGCCACCCGGGGATGGAAATTCGGTTATGTCCTGTGCACGGAGTAGCCCGAACACCGGAACCAGCGAGCGGATATACCCCGACTAGGGGATTTGTACCCATCTCACGCAAAGTCCAGCTCTGACCTGGACATACTGGAAGTATCCTCGCATGAGTGTACGAACGCGCCACACACGGACGTGACGAGGGCGACGCGATAACGTGGCGACACCCCACTCGAAGGCACCCTGGAAAGGGAGCGCGCGGCCCGTGCCCACGCCCCCTCCGAGCCGCGTGAACGGGTGTCCCGTCACCTTCCCCGGACCACCGATCCACCCTGTGAGAAAGCGACCGAGATGAGTGGCACATCCGACCCGGACCTCCCCGCTCCGCTCACGTCGTCGCCGATCATCGCGGTGGACGCCATGGGCGGCGACAACGCGCCCGACGAGATCGTGCGGGGGGCCGTGACCGCCGTCCGCGAACACGGCCTGAAGGTCCTGCTGGTGGGCAGACGCACCGAGATCGCCGCCCTGCTCGCCGAGGAGGGCGCCCTGCGCGACGTCCCGGTGGTGCACGCCGAGGACGAGCTCGCGATGCACGAGGGGGCCCTGGCGAGCTGGAGACGCCCCCGTTCCAGCGCCGCGGTCGCCTGTCGTCTCATCCGACGCGGCGACGCCGACGCCCTGGTCTCGGCCGGGTCCACCGGGGGCATCGTGGCCACCTCGACGGTGCGCCTGCGGACCCTGCCCGGCGTACTGCGCCCCGCCCTCGCGGTGACCCTTCCCACCCTCCCCACCCCCACGATCCTGGTGGACGCCGGCGCCAACGCCGACGCCAAACCGGAGATGCTCGTCCAGTTCGCCCACCTGGGCTGCGCCTACGCGCGGACCGCTTTCGGGATCGACGCCCCCCGTGTGGGCGTGCTGACCATCGGCTCGGAACCCGGCAAGGGCAACAAGCTGATCCGACGCACCGTCGAACTGCTCTCCGCCGCCGCCGAGGGGCCGGAGGGCATGGACTTCCGGGGCAACGTCGAGGGACACGACCTGCTCGCCGGACGCGTGGACGTGGTGGTGACCGACGGGCACACCGGCAACGTGGCGCTCAAGACCGTCGAGGGCACCGCCGAGTTCACCCTGAACGCCGTGAAGGAGGCGCTGACCTCCTCCCCCCTGGCCAAGGCGGGGACGGTCCTCCAGCGCGGCGCCCTGCGCAGGATGCGCGACCGCTTCGACAGCGAGACCTACGGCGGAGCCGCCCTGCTGGGCCTGAACGGCACGGTGGTGATCGCCCACGGGGACAGCCACCCCACCGGTATCGCCCAGGCCTGCCGGCTCGCCCACGACCTGGCGCGGGGCCGGGTCGACGAACAGGTCCGCCGGCGTGTGCAGCACCGCGCCCCGAACTGGCTCCACCGCCGCGGCCAGTCGGAGTGACCACCGACCGTTCCGGCCCGCCTCAGCCCTCGAAGGCCCTCACGTAGGCCTCCTGCTCGGGGGTCTCCACGGCCGCCGCCGAGTAGTGTTCGCGCACGTAGGCGACCGCCTCCTCCGCGGGCACTCCGTCGAGGACGGCCAGGTGGGCCAGCGCCGTACCGGTACGCCCCCTCCCGCCCAGGCAGGCCACCTCGACGCGCTCCGTGCCCGCCCGCTCCAGGGCCTCCCGGAATCGGGCCGCGGCGTCACGATCGTCGAAGGGCAGTCCGAAGTCCTCCCAGCGCACCCACCGGGACACCCAGGGGACCGTCGGCGGTTCCTGGTCCAGCAGATACAGCGCGAACCCCGGGCGCGGCCCCTCGGGGAGCGGGAGGGCCAACGCCCGACCTCGCACCAGCCGCCCCGAGGGCAACGTCATCACCCCGGGAGCGTCCGGATCCCAGTGTTCCTCCATGGACTCTCCCTTCTTCGGCCCTCCCCTGTTCCGGGGCGGGGGATCGCGGCCTCCATCCCTCGTGGAGTCCGCATCGTGTCCTCCCTCATATCAGTAGGGACAGGTGTTGCCGGTCGGTAGGCTTAGAGGTATGGCCGACCCGCAGGAAGTACTCTCGCGACGGGTCCAGTCCGCCCTCGGCGCCGCCTTCGGCCCCGAGTTCGCCGACACCGACCCCGTCATCCGCCCGTCCCAGTTCGCCGACTATCAGGCGAACGCGGCACTCGCGCTCGCCAAGCGCCTGGGCCGTAAGCCCCGCGAGGTCTCCGCGGCGATCATGGAACATCTGGACGTGTCCGACGTCTGCCGTGACGTCGAGGTCAGCGGTCCGGGTTTCATCAACCTGACGCTCCGCGAGGACTGGATCGCCGAGCAGGCCGGTCGCCTCCTCACCGACGACCGTCTCGGCGTGCCCGAGCAGGAGCGCCTGAACATCCCGATCGACTACTCCGCGCCCAACGTGGCCAAGGAGATGCACGTCGGTCACCTGCGCACCACCGTGGTCGGCGACTCCCTCGCCCGTACCCTGGAGTTCCTGGGCCACAACGTCGTCCGGCAGAACCACATCGGTGACTGGGGCACCCCCTTCGGCATGCTCATCGAGCACCTGTTGGAGGTCGGCGAGGCCTCCGACGAGGCCGACCTGCTCACCACCGACCCCAACGCCTTCTACCAGGCGGCCCGCAACAAGTTCGACGCCTCGGGCGAGGGCCAGGACGACTTCGCCGCCCGTGCCCGGCGCCGGGTGGTCGCCCTCCAGGGCGGCGACGAGGAGACGCTGCGTCTGTGGCGCAAGCTCGTGGGTCTGTCCAAGGTCTACTTCAACCGGGTCTACACGAAGCTGGGCGTGACCCTCACCGACGAGGACCTCGCCGGTGAGAGCGGCTACAACGCCATGCTCGCCGACGTGTGCGACGAGTTGGAGAGCAAGGGCATCGCCGAGATCAGCGACGGCGCCCTGTGCGTGTTCCTCGACGGCTTCACCGGCCGTGAGGACAAGCCGGTGCCGCTGATCATCCGCAAGAGCGACGGCGGCTACGGCTACGCGACCACGGACCTGGCCACCGTCCGCTATCGGGTGGACGACCTCAAGGCCGACCGCATCCTGTACGTGGTGGGCGCCCCGCAGGCCATGCACTTCAAGATGGTCTGGGCCACGGCCCGCAAGGCCGGCTGGCTGCCCGAGAGCGTGGAGACCACGCACGTGCAGATCGGCAACGTGCTCGGGAGCGACGGCAAGATCCTGCGTACCCGCAGCGGCGCCCCGGTCCGGCTCATGCAGCTCTTGGAGGAGGCGGTCGAGCGGGCCGCCGCGGTGGTCGCCGAGAACCGTCCCGACCTGGACGCCGAGAGCCGGGCGGAGATCGCCCGCAAGGTCGGCATCGGCGCGGTGAAGTACGCGGACCTGTCGGTCTCGCACGACACCGAGTACGTGTTCGACTTCGACCGGATGCTGGCGCTGACCGGCAACACCGGCCCCTACCTTCAGTACGCCCAGGCCCGGATCCGTTCCATCTTCCGTAAGGGAGAGGTGGACCCGGCCCGGATCGAGGGTCCGATCACGGTCTCCGAGCGCGCCGAGCGCGACCTGGCCCTCAAGCTGCTGGGCTTCGGCGCCGTGGTGGAGCAGGTCGGCGACCTCCTCCAGCCGCACCGCCTGTCCACGTACCTGTTCGAGCTGGCGCAGACGCTCACCGCGTTCTACGAGCACTGCCCGGTGCTGACCGCCGAGACCGACGCCGAGCGGGAGTCGCGGCTGGCCCTGGTCGCCGTGGCCCTGCGGGTGCTGGTCCGGGGTCTGGACCTGCTCGGTGTGGAGGCCCCCGAGTACATGTGACCGAGGTCACCATTGGAAGGGTCGGGGCGTTCGCTCCGGCCCTTCCGGCCGTCCGGAGAGGCTCCGGAGGGTGTTCGAGGCGAGTCGAATGTCTCGCGAACGACCGGTCGGAACCAGATCGACCGGTGGGACATCGCACCTAAGGTATGTGGACGAAACACGCATACCAGACAAATAGGGAGCATTCGCCAATGGCATCCACCCCTGCGGCCTTCGGCCCCGGACCGGGTACGTGGTACCTGGACCCGTTGCACTCCAGCCTCATCTTCGTCGCCCACTACCTGCGCTTCGGCCGGGTCCAGGGGACCTTCGGACAGGCTCACGGACGGATCCACGTGGCCGACGACCCCACGCTGTCCTCCGTCGAGGTCGAGATCGAGACCGCCAGTCTCAACACCGGGGTGAACGCCCGCGACGCGCACCTGCGCTCCGCCGACTTCCTCGACGTGGAGAACCACCCGAGCCTGTACTTCACCTCCACCGGGGTGGAGCCGGACCGCCGCCGCAACTCCTTCCGCCTCCACGGGGACCTGGAACTGCACGGCGTGGTCCGCCCCGTCACCCTGAGCACCGAATGGGTCGGCGAGGCCCCCGACTACGGCGACCCCGAGGGCACCTACGGCCACTTCTTCTCGGCCACCACCCGGCTCTCCCTCTCCGACTTCGAGGTCGGAGACGGCGGACCGCTCCCCTGGGGCGGCCGGATGGTCGGCGACAACGTGGACATCGTGCTGGAGGTCCGGATCCAGGACCAGGACCCCGACGACTTCCTGCGTCAGATCGGGCACATCTCCTGAGCCGTTCCGGGTGCCGTCCCCACCCGGAGCCGTAGGAATCCCCGCCCGAAACGAACGAGGCCCCGAAGGGCCCCGTCGTCATCCGCGCAGCAGCGCCTCGACCTCGTCCCGCGACGCCATCGAGGCACCGGCTCCGCGCCGGCCCACCGAGATCGCGGCCGCCGCCGCGGCGAACTCCATCGCCTCACGCGGGGAACGTCCCTCCGCGCGCGCGATCGCGAAGGAACCACAGAAGGTGTCGCCCGCGGCCGTGGTGTCCACCGCCGTC
Source organism: Nocardiopsis alba DSM 43377 (assembly GCF_000341225.1). Lineage (GTDB taxonomy): Bacteria > Actinomycetota > Actinomycetes > Streptosporangiales > Streptosporangiaceae > Nocardiopsis > Nocardiopsis alba. The sequence goes on along the minus strand of NZ_ANAC01000002.1, from coordinate 136,183 downwards.
ACCCGACGCGCCGGAACCGCCACCGGCTCCTCCCCGCGACGGCCGTAGAGGGAACCGTCCTCGCCCAACGTCAACAACACCTCGGGCACCCGCTCCAGCAGCGCGGCCAGCGCCGCGCGCGGTTCGTCGTACCCGGTGATCGCGGCGGCCTCGTGCTGGTTGGGCACCAGGACGTCCACGTGCGCCAGCAGCTCGTCCGGCAGCTCCCGCGCCGGAGCCGGCGTCAGGTAGACCGGCACACCCTTCTCACGGCCGAGCCGCGCGCCCGCCGTCACCGCCTCCATCGGCAGTTCGAGCTGGAGCAACAGGGCGTCGACCCCCTCCAACAGCGACCGGTGCTCCTCGGGGACCCCGGTGACCTCGCCGTTGGCCCCGGGGACCACGATGATGCGGTTGCCGCCGCGCCCGTCCACGACGATGTGCGCCACCCCCGACACCCCGGGCACGGTGCGCAGACCCGTGACGTCGATGTCCTTCTCCCTCAGATCGGCGCGCAGCTCCGCGCCGAAGAGGTCGTCGCCCACCGCGCCGAGGAAGGCCACCCGGGCGCCCGCCCGCGCGGCCGCCACCGCCTGGTTGGCGCCCTTGCCCCCGGGGACCTGACGGAAGTCGGTCCCGGTGACGGTCTCGCCGCCGCCCGGCACCTCGTCCACGTAGGCGACCAGGTCCATGTTGACGCTGCCGAGCACCGCCACCGCGGGCGTTCTCGACTCCGTGTTCGCGTTCACCGTCGTCCTCACTACTTCTTCTGCCGGTCGACCGGCCGGTCATCGGCCCCGTCGAGGGCCACGATGACGGGGGCGTGGTCGGAGGCCCCCTTGCCCTTGCGCTCCTCGCGGTCGATGGAGGCCCCGGTCACCCGGGCCCGCAGCGCGGGCGAGGCGAGCACGAAGTCGATCCGCATGCCCCTGCGCTTGGGGAAGGCCAACCCCTTGTAGTCCCAATAGGTGTACACGCCCGGACCCGGCGTGTGCTCGCGCACGACCTCGTCGAACCCCGCGTCGATCAGGGCCTGGAAGGCCGACCGCTCCGGCTCGGTGATGTGGGTGAGGCCCTCGAAGGCGGCCATGTCCCACACGTCGTCGTCCTGAGGGGCGATGTTGAAGTCGCCGACGTAGGCGATCTGCGCCTCGGGGTCCTCCGCCAACCGGGCGACGCCCGCCTCGCGCAGAGCCTCCAACCAGCGCAGTTTGTAGGCGTAGTGGGGGTGGTCGACCTCACGCCCGTTGGGCACGTACAGGCTCCACACCTGGACGCCCGCGCAGGTGGCGGCGATGGCCCGGGCCTCGCGCTCCTCGGGGTCGCCGTAACCGGGCTGGCCGGGGAACCCGATCCGCACGTCGTCGAGCCCCACCCGCGAGGCGATCGCGACCCCGTTCCACTGCGAGAGCCCGTGGTGGGCGACCTCATAGCCGCGGTCGGTGAAGACCGAGGCGGGGAACTGGTCGTCACGGGCCTTGGTCTCCTGGATGGCGACGACGTCGATGTCGCTCCGGTCCAGCCAGTCGCCGATCCGTTCGGCCCTGGCGCGGGCACTGTTCACATTCCATGTCGCGATACGCACAGCCAAAGGCTAGATCATCGCGCCGACGTCCCGCTCTGACCTGCGCTCGGACCTCCGCGACGGCGTCATCGAGCGTTGCTCGGTGGGCGGATACGGAAAGACCCCGGTGCGGCCGTCCTCCGCACCGGGGTCACGCGACTCCCGGCACATGATCGGTCCGTTTCCGTCGCGTTGCGTTGGACGGGCCCTCGCCCCCTCCGGTTCGCATCGTGCACAAGGTTTTTTCGAGGAAGTGGAGGAATCCGACGTCATAGCGACTTCCCAACCCCCCTTGGTGGGGATTCAGCCTTCCAGAGCCCCCTTTCGGACACCCTAAATGGAGAAAAGCTCTCTTCCGTAGAGAGGTGCCGAGAAATGTCGTCGGCACGGACTAGGTTGACGGCATGGCCGAACCCCATCCTCGTCGCGACGCCGAACTCTCCCTGCCCCAGGCCCGACGGATCGCCCTGGCCGCCCAGGGCTTCGCCGACCCGCGCCCCAGGGCGGAACCGACCCTCGCCCACCTGGCCCGGGTCCTGGGCCGGATCGGGATCCTCCAGATCGACAGCGTGAACGTCCTGGCCCGCAGCCAGTACCTGCCGATCTTCGCCAGACTCGGCGGCTACGACACCGCCCTGCTGGACCGGGCCGCCACCTCCACCGTCGGTTCCGGTCGGGCCCGCCTGGTCGAGTGCTGGGCCCACGAGGCGAGCCTGGTACCGCCCTCGACCCACCTGCTGATGCGCCACCGGATGGAACGCAACCGCGCCCAGGAACGGGTCGGGTGGTTGAACGGGATCCGCGAGGAGCGGCCGGAACTGCTCACCGCGGTGCGCGAGGAGGTCGCCCGGATCGGTCCGGCCACCGCCCGCGAGGTCGAGGCGGCCCTGGCGCACGACGCCCCGCGCCGCAAGGACCACTGGGGCTGGAACTGGTCCGAGGTGAAGAAGTGCCTGGAGTACCTGTTCTGGATCGGCGATCTCACCTCCAATGGACGCAACATCCAGTTCGAACGCCGCTACGACCTGCCCGAACGCGCGCTCCCCGCCGAGATCCACACCGCGCCCCTCCCCACCCCGGAGGAGTCCCATCGTGGGCTGGTCTCCATCGCGGCCCGCGCGCACGGCGTGGCCACCGAGCCCGACCTGCGCGACTACTTCCGACTCAAGGCGGTCGAGTCCCGCAAGGCCGTCGCCGACCTGGTGGACGCCGGAGAGCTGATCCCGGTCACCGTCCAGGGCTGGGAGCGCCCCGCCTACCTGCATCGGGACGCCCGCGTACCCCGCAAGGTGGAGGCCCGTGCGCTGCTGAGCCCGTTCGACTCACTGGTGTGGACCCGCGATCGGGCCGAGGAGTTGTTCGGCTTCCGCTACCGGCTGGAGATCTACGTGCCGGCCGCCAAGCGGGTGCACGGCTACTACGTCCTGCCGTTCCTGCTGGGCGACGATCTGGTGGCCCGGGTGGACCTCAAGGCCGACCGCGCCTCGGGCACCCTGCTCGCCCGCCGGGTCACCCTGGAGCCGGACGCCCCCGCCGACACCATGCCCGAGCTGGTGGAACAGTTGAAGGAGATGGCCGTCTGGCTCGGTCTGGAGAACGGCGTGGCCGGGGAGGGCCTTTCCTCTCCGGCATCGATGCGGTGAAGGTCGGGGGTCCCTGGCAGGATTCGTCACCTGACCACCGGGGGCGCCGTGGACGACAGGGAGTACTCACCGGTCCCGGCCGATGGCGACTACGCCTGGTACGTACCCGACGAGATCCCCGAGTGGTCGGCCCGCGAGCCCGGCGACGACTCGCAGGGCTTCCAGTTCAACGGTTGCAGTGTCACGCTCGCCCACACCGAGGGGCAGGCCGCCCGGTTCGACTCCGAGGAGGAGGCCGCCGGGTACTGGACGGACATGGTGGCCGTACAGATCGGCGGGAACGTCGCCGACGCCACCGTCACCACGATCGATCCGGTCGAGCTCGCGACCGACACCGGCGAGACCGTCGAGCTCACCAGCATGGAGGTCTTCGACGAGGCCCAGGACGCCGGCGCCCGGGTCGGGGTCCACTGGCAGGGCGATGACGAGTTGCACTACGTCTTCAAGTGCTCCGAACCCTTCGGCTCCTGGTCGGAGGGTGAAGGAGAGCTGGAGGCCTTCTTCGAGAACATCAAGGTGGTCCTGCCCTGAACCGGCGGACGGGGCCGCGTCCCGGGATGGGAGGCGGCCCCGTCGAGGCGTGGGGTCAGACCCGTTCGATGATGGTGACGTTGGCCTGGCCACCGCCCTCGCACATGGTCTGGAGGCCGTAACGGCCGCCGGTGCGGTGCAGTTCGTTGACCAGCTTGGTCATGAGGATCGAACCGGTGGCGCCCAGCGGGTGGCCCAGGGCGATGGCGCCGCCGTTGGGGTTCACCTTGGCCGGGTCGGCGCCCAGCTCGTCGATCCACGACATCGGGACCGGGGCGAAGGCCTCGTTGATCTCGGTGACGTCGATGTCGTCGATGCCCAGACCCGCCTTCTCCAAGGCGATCCTGGTCGCCGGGATCGGAGCGGTGAGCATGTAGACCGGGTCGTCGCCGACCAGCGAGAGCTGGACGATCCGGGCCAGCGGGGTCAGACCGTGCCGCTCGACGGCCCGCTCGGAGGCGATGAGCAGGGCGCCGGCGCCGACGGAGATCTGGCTGGCCACGGCGGCGGTCAGCTCCCAGCCCTCGCGCAGCGGCTTGAGGCCGGCCATCTTCTCCATGGTGGTGTCGGCACGCACGCCCTCGTCCCGGGAGACCCCGGCGATCGGGGCGATCTGGGAGTCGAAGCGGCCCTCCTCCAAGGCGACGGCGGCGCGTCGGTGGCTCTCCAGGGCGAAGCGCTCCAGCTGTTCGCGCTTGTAGCCCCACTTCTCGCACATGAGCTGGGCGCCGCGGAACTGGGAGATCTCCTGGAAGCCGTAACGCTCGATCCACCCCTCGCCGTACAGCGGGAGGTCGTTGTCGATGGCGAACTGGACGTTGGCGCCCATGGGCACCATGCCCATGTTCTCCACTCCACTCGCCACGACGAGGTCCTGGGTGCCGGACATGACGCCCTGGGCGGCGAAGTGGACGGCCTGCTGGGAGGAGCCGCACTGGCGGTCCAGGGTGACGCCGGGGACGGTCTCGGGCAGCCCGGCCGACAGCCAGGCGGTACGGGCCAGATCGAGGGCCTGGGGGCCGGCCTGACTGACGACGCCCATGATGACGTCCTCGACGGCGGACGGGTCGACCCCGGTGCGCTCGACGAGTTCCTTGAGGACGTGGGCTCCCAGGTCGGCCGGGTGCACGGCTGCCAGCGCGCCCTTCCTGGTGCCGACGGGGGTACGTACTGCGCCGACGATGTATGCCTCGGCCACGGGGTCCTCCAAAGGGCGTGGATGTGACGTCCTGATAAACCGAACTGTATTCGGTTTCACCGGGCCGGCAAGACCCCGCCCCCCGCTTTCCATCCGATCCGACCGCGTGAGGCCGTCCGCGTCAGGAGGACTCCCCCGAACGCCCCAGGCCACCGATGTCGTTCTCGGCGCTCAGAGTGCCCCCGGTGACCCGTTCCAGGACCTCGAACACGTCGGGATGTTCGTCCGGCCCGAAGTCGGCGAGCAGGGAACGCAGAGCCGTGCGCTGCGCCTCGTACAGGCTTCGGACCGCGTCCTCCCCGCGCCAGTTCAACTCCCACGGCTCCTCCTCGGACACCAGGTATCCGGCCTCCAGCAGCTCTCGATGCGCGACCTCCCACCGGGAATCGTGCAGTCCGGACATCCGGGCCAGCTCGGCAGCGGTCATCGGCCCCTTGACGCCCAGATGGCTGAGCGCCCAGCAGGCCTCGATGGAGAGGTCCAGCCCCGCGGCCTCGCGCAGACGCCCGTACATCGTCTCGGCGCCCTCCGCCCCGCAGGCCCGGTAGATCTCGTTCTCGACCTGTTCGATCGCCGTGCGACTCGGGGTGGCGACCGGGGCGACGGTCTCGTCCAGGTCCGGGGTGCCGATCGTGGTCCGCAGCGGGATCTGCTTCAGGAAGATCGCCAGGACGAACCCGACCAGGGCCACCGGGACCGCGCAGAGGAAGACGGTGTCGATGGCGTCGGCGTAGGCCTCCAGGAAACCGGCCTGGGTCGCCGGGGAGAGGGAGTCCAGCGCCCTCGGGTCGCTCTCCAGACGAGCGGGGTCCACCCCCGGCGGAAGGTCGAGCGCGCCGGCCCGTGCCGCCAGATTCCCGGCGAGCTGTCCGGCGAAGACCGCGCCGAACACCGCCGTGCCGAACGAGCCGCCGATCGAGCGGAAGAAGGTCGCGGCGGAGGTGGAGACCCCCAGGTTGTCGTAGGAGGCGGCGTTCTGCACGACCACGACCACCACCTGCATCACCAGTCCCAGACCGGCGCCCAGGACGAAGAAGTACAGCCCCATCTCCACCAGGGAGGTCTCCGGGCCCATCCGGGACATCAGGAACAGGCCGAGCGAGGTGAGCGCCATGCCCGCGATCGGGTACGGCTTGTACACGCCGGTACGGGTGACCAGGCGTCCACTGGTGATCGAGGTGAGGAACATGCCCAGCACCATGGGCAGCAGGTGCAGCCCGGAGGCCGTGGGCGACAGACCGTGGACGATCTGGAGGAACAGCGGCAGGAACGCCATCGAACCCATCATGGCGAAGCCCACGCACAGGCTGATGCCCATGGAGACGACGATGGTGGGGTCGCGGAACAGGCCGAGCGGCATGACCGGGTCCGGGGCCCTTCGGGCCGTGAACCACCATCCGATCCCGAAGATCACTCCGGCCGCGGACAGGCCGATGATCTGCCACGACAGCCAGGAGTGGACACTGCCGCCCCAGGAGGCGACGAGGGTGAGGCACACGGCGGTCGCCGCGATCAGGACGATGCCCGCGTAGTCGATGTTCTGCCGTCCGACGGGGCTCCGGCTCGGCAGCACCCACAGCACCGTCAGGAAGGCCAGCAGCCCCAGCGGCAGGTTGATGTAGAAGACCCAGCGCCAGGACAGGTGGTCGACGAACAGGCCACCGAGCAACGGCCCGGCGACGCTGGAGACCCCGAAGACCGCGCCGAAGAGTCCCTGGTACTTGCCCCGTTCGCGCGGAGAGACCACGTCGCCGATGATCGCGGAGGCCAGCACCATCAACCCGCCGCCGCCGATGCCCTGGAAGCCGCGGGCCAGCACCAGTTGCAGCATGTCCTGGGCGGCCCCGCACAACGCCGACCCGGCGAGGAACACCGCGATACAGGTCAGGAACAGGCGTTTGCGGCCGAACTGGTCGCCGAGCTTGCCCCACAGCGGGGTGCAGGCGGTGACGGCGAGGAGATAGGCCGTGATCACCCAGGACAGGTGGTTGAGCCCGCCCAACTCGGACACGATGGTCGGCAGCGCGGTGGAGACGATGGTCTGGTCCAGCGCGGAGAGCAGGACGGTGAGCATCAGGGAGGTCATGATCAGCGCGATGCGACCGCCGCGCCGGCCGTCCCGTTCCCCTCGGTCGGCGGTGCCGGCGCGTGCCATCGAATCGTCTCCCCCGGTCCGGCGGGCCGCCCCGGACGGCGGCCCCGCTGCGGCCAGAGTAGGAACCCGTTCCTCCCCTTCTCAGGGGAACCGCCCACGCGGACGGGAACTTTGCCCCGGCTTGCCTCTCGCACTTCAAAACCGAATCTGATTCGGTTAACGTGTGGGAACAACGTGACCCCCGACACCCTCTGGAGCAGAGCATGAAACGGGAACTCTTCGACGCCGACCACGACCTCTTCCGAGAAACCGTCGCCGAGTTCCTCAAGAGGGAGGTCGTCCCGTTCCACGACCAGTGGGAGAAGGACGGCATCGTGCCCCGATCCGTATGGGTCAGGGCCGGTGAGGTCGGGCTGCTCGGGCACGGGGTCCCCGAGGAGTACGGGGGCACCGGCCTCGACGACTTCCGGTACAACCAGATCGTCAACGAGGAGATCTGTCGAGCCCACGCCAGCGGCCTCGGCATCACCTTGCAGAACGACGTCATGGCCCCGTACATGGTGGGCCTGACCACCGAGGAGCAGAAGCGCCGCTGGCTCCCCGGATTCGCCTCCGGAGAGCTGATCACCGCCATCGCGATGACCGAGCCCGGCACCGGCAGCGACCTCCAGGGGATCACCACCTCCGCCGTACGCGACGGGGACGACTTCGTCCTCAACGGCGGCAAGACCTTCATCACCAACGGCATCAACGCGGACCTGGTCATCGTGGTCGCCCAGACCGATCCGGAGGCGGGGGCCCAGGGTTTCTCCCTGATCGCCGTCGAACGCGACATGCCCGGCTTCACCCGGGGTCGCAACCTCGACAAGATCGGCATGAAGGCGCAGGACACCGCCGAGCTGTCCTTCGACGACGTACGGGTCCCCGTCTCGAACCTGATCGGGACCGAGGGGCAGGGGTTCATCCACCTGATGGAGAACCTCCCTCAGGAGCGGCTCTCCATCGCCACCTGCGCGGTGGCCTCCGCCGACTTCGTACTGAGGCATACGATCGAGTACTGCCGGGACCGCACCGCCTTCGGCCGCCCGATCGGACGCTTCCAGAACTCACGTTTCGTCCTGGCCGAGTCGGCCACCGAGGTGGATCTGGCCCGAACCTACGTGGACCGCGGGGTCGAGCTGCTCAACCGGGGTGAACTGACCGTCGAGGACGCCGCCAAGGCCAAGTGGTGGACCACCGAGATGTGCAACCGGGTCATCGACCGGTGCCTTCAGCTTCACGGCGGGTACGGGTACATGATGGAATACCCCGTGGCACGGGCCTGGCAGGACGCGCGAGTCCAGACGATCTACGGTGGCACCACCGAGATCATGAAGGAGATCGTCGGCCGAGGCCTGGGCCTGTAGAACCCCCGTCCGAAAGGGTCCCGGTCATGAGCGGAGCGTGGGACGGCCTCATCGTGATGGGGCTGTTGGCAGTACTGCTGATCATCGGCGTCCGCAGGCTTCGCAGGAAGGTCCACGTCCCCTGGTCGACCCCCGGGATCGTGGTGGTCTTCATGTTCGTCTGCCTGCTGCTGTGGGCCTGGTCCTGGCGCTGAGCCGCACCCCTCACCCGACATCGAACGATCCGTGGACCCGCCACCCGAGGGTGGCGGGTCCACGGCGTTCGGACGACCGGCGAGGCACGAACGGACGATCCCGTAGGCGGGTGGGGACCGGCCGCCCGGGCCTCGGTCTCGATGGCGTCGACGTGTGCTCCGGCGAGACCCCCTCAGACGACGGCCACGACCGTGTCCTCCCTCGGGGAGGGGCCACCGAGAGGGGGCCTCTCCCTTCGGGAGAAGGGGGCCGCGCTTTCGACCGCGCCCATGGGACCAGGTCCCGAATGGCGCGCGACCACATCCCCGAGAGTCCGGGGATTCTCGCGACGAGAACGGTTCGAGACCCCTTCGACGGTGGAACGGGTCGACGGTGCGATGACCTTCGGGGAAATGGGAGAGCCCCCGAAACCCTTCGACCGACACCCGACAAACCCTGCGACATAGCCGATTCGGGAAACCGAGAAGGTCCCGCGACCCCGGCGGGACCGGGAACCCGAGCCCTCTCCAGAGAAGCGGCGACCACTTTCGAACGACCGAATGACAATGCCTCCAGGGCCTTTCCAGGGCACACGACAACCGTTTACCACTGAATAAAGTAACCAGACGACTACGGATAAACAAGGTCGCGCGGGTCATTTTTTGGTGGCCTGAAAAAGGTTTAGGGCGCCAGGTGTCCCGACCAGCGGGAGCGAACGGTTTCAAACCCCCGCCGCACAGAAAGCCACTGGAAGGACACCGTACGCGCCCGAGGGTGCCCCCGCCGAGAACGCGAAAGGGGGACCGGAGAGTCCTCCGGTCCCCCTCGCGACACGTCGGTCACCTCTCGGCGGCCCGCTCCGGTTCCTCTCGGGCGTCCCCGTCGGTGCCCTCGGAGCCGTCGGCGTGCATGGGCATCTCGAACCACACGGCCTTGCCGTCCGGGGTCGGACGCGAACCCCATCGGCTGGCGAGCTGCTCCACCAGGTACAGTCCTCGACCGCCCTCGTCATCGGCGGCCGCGCTACGGATCCGGGGCAGCCTCAGGTCGTGGTCGAAGACCTCCACCCAGATCGCGTTGGCCCCCCGGCGCAGTCGGAGCAGGAACTCCTTCTCGGCCGGATCCTCGCTGGACTCGTCCTCCTCGGCGACGGCCTCCAGAAGGTCGCTCCAGTCCTCGTCGAACTCGTCGGCCCCACCGCCGTTCGAGGACAGGGGACTCTCCGAGTCCAGCACCCCGGCGCCGGTGAACTCCCGGTGTACCGGGTGCGGGGTGGCGTGGATGACCACGTTGGTGACGATCTCCGAGACCAGCAGACAGGCCAGCTCGGCCTGGTCCCGGTCCACGCCCCATTCCTTGAAGGTGTCGGCCGCCAGATGACGGGCGGCGCCCACCGTGGAGGCCTCCGAGGGGAACCAGCCCTCGCGCAGCGCCAGCTCCTCCGAGTGCGTGCGCACGACCAGCAGCGCGGTGTCGTCCTCCAGTTCGCCCGGCACGCTGTACACGGCCGCCTCGGCGATCTGTTCCACGTCCTTGTCGGCGACCTCGGAGACCCGCTCCTTCAGCCGCACAAGAGCGCCCTCGGGGTCGGGTTCCCCGCCGACGGGTCTGCGGTCCACCAGACCATCGGTGTACATGACCAGGGTCGCGCCGATGGGCAGCCGCAGATCGGCCTGGTGGTAGACGATGTCCTCGCCAGAACCGCCCTTGGCCCGCACGCCCAGCATGCGGTCGGTGACCTCCAGGTCCAGGGTCTCCACGGAGTCGGAGGTGACGAGCAGTGGCGGAGCGTGCCCGGCGTTGGCGTAGGACAGCTCCCGGGACCAGGCGTCGTAGACCATGTACAGGCAGCTGACGCTGGGGATCCAGACCCCGCCGTTACCGTCGGGGACGCCCAGTCGACGCACCCACTCGTCCAGCTCGCGCAGGATGTCGGCGGGCTCCCGGTCGGCCTGGGCGAAGGCGCGCAGGGCGGCCCTCAGCTGCCCCATGACGGCCGCCGCGTGCGGGCCCCGTCCCTCCACGTCGCCGATGACCAGGCCCACGCGCCCGGCCGACAGCGGAATGGCGTCGTAGAAGTCGCCGCCCACCTGGGCCTGGAGACCGCGACCGTTGATCGGTCCGGCCGGCAGGTAGCGGTGGGCGAGGGTCAACCCGTCCAGGGTCGGAAAGTCGCTGGGGAGCAGGCTCTTCTGGAAGGCCAGAGCGGTGCCGCGCTCCTCCTCGTACAGGCGGGCGTTGTCGATGGCCAGGGCGACGCGGGAGGCGATGGCGCCGACCAGATCCCGATCGAAACCGCCGTAGCTGCTCTTCTGTCTCGGGGACAGTCCGGACAGGGCCAGGGTCAGCACGCCCAGGACCTCGCCCCGGGCGCGCAGGGGGGCGGCGATGGCGGAGGTGACCCCGACCTGGCGGGACACCCGGTCGGAACGGTCGTTGGGAGAGCTCTCGTAGAGGTGTTCGCTGCTGACCACGGTCTCCAGTCGACGCAGCGACTGAGTGACGAAGTGGCGTTCGGGGTAGCGGACCTCGTCGCCGACCTCGTACCAGGTACGGGGCGGGGGCTCCCACCCTTCGGCGTGCACCGACACCTGTCTGACCAGGCGTTCGTGGTCATAGAGGTCGATGAAGCAGTGGTCGGCGAACTGGGGCACCAGGATGCCCGCCACGCCCTTGACCGTGGAGTCCAGTTCGAGGGAGCCGGCCAACCGGCTCCCGATCCGCTCCAGCAGTCCGTACTGCTCCTCGACCCGGCCGCTGCGCAACGCCTCGCGGGCGATGAGGGCGATGCCGTCGACCTCGCCCGCCTCGTCGAGCATGGGCACCGCCTGGGCACGGACGTGGATCCAGGTCGCGTCGCCCTTGAGCACGGCGAACGTGCCCTCCCAGGGCTCTCCGCGCAGGACGCGGCGCGCCAGCTGGGAGGCGTGTTCGCGGTCGGACTCGTGGATGCCGATGTCGAGCAGGGACATGCCGACGTAGTCGCGCCCGTCGACGAATCCGAAGAGTTCGCGCGCGTAGGGATTCCAGTACCGCAGGAGACTGAACCGGTCGATGACGACGATGGCGATCTGCGCCTGGTCGACGACTTCGGCCGTGGCGAGCGCATCGCTCTCCCGGAAGGGCTCACCCCACCGTGTCATCTAGCCGCCACCTCGCCGTCATGAGCTGCATACATGCCCGCTCCGGGTACCCCGAACGACCGCACCTTGGGGCGAGCGTAGCAACACCGTCAACGTTCCCGCAGCGCAATGGGACAATCCCGATGAGCAACCGATCAACGTGTACGAACGTTTCACGGCTTGGCGACGAAGATGTGTCCGGCGACGCCCTCGGGCAGGTCGGTGTGCCCGTTCTCGCCGATGACGCGCACCCCGCCGTCCGCGGCACGAAGCACCACTTCCTGTCCCGGTTGTACCCCGGATTCGCGCAAAGTGAGCATGATGTCGGCGTCCGGCTGAAGCTGCTCACTGATGCGACGCACGGTGACGGTGATGTCGGTGTTGGAAACGACGTCCGCCATCGGGACGATGGAGTCGTCGGTGAACGGCTCGGGGGCGTAACCCTCGAGGCCCAGTTCGTCCAGGCCGGGGATGGGGTTGCCGTGCGGACACACCGAGGGGGCGTTGAGCAGCGTCACCAGGCGCTCCTCCACCGCCTCGGAGATGACGTGCTCCCAGCGGCAGGCCTCGATGTGGACGTCCTCCCAGGGGAGGCCGATCACGTCGACGAGCAGGCGCTCGGCGAGGCGGTGCTTGCGCATGACGTGGGTGGCCAGTCGGCGTCCCTCGGCGGTCATCACGAGGTGCCGGTCGTTCTCGACCCGGAGGAGACCGTCACGCTCCATGCGGGCGACCGTCTGGCTCACCGTGGGTCCGCTCTGGCGCAGGCGCTCGGCGATGCGGGCCCGAAGCGGGACGATGCCCTCCTCCTCGAGCTCGAAGACCGTACGGAGGTACATCTCCGTGGTGTCGATCAGCCCGTGTGCGGTCAAGACTCCCCTCCCAAGGCTCTGCGCCCGACGCACGGTCACGGCGGGTACGGCGGGTCTGGCACAACACGGGCCGGGACCGAGTGATTCCCAAGGGGCCGAGTGGGGACCGGGACGTCCGCAGGACCGCGCGAGCGACCACCGATGATTCCAGCATATCGTGACGTGCCGAGCATGGTTTTCGACGATGTCTCACGATGCGGACACGGTCGTTCCATGTGATCTCCGCCTCGCAAGGGCCTGAGGTCACAGGTGTGCAGAGTACCCCGTCCCCGGCCCGAGCGGTCCTTCGACCCCGCCGATCTCCGAACCCGTGTACGAAGCGACCGACATCACGCCCGACGGCCCCTCGGCCTAGGGGGCAAGGCGATCGATGCCCCAGGCACCGTTCTCGTGGAGCAGGTAACGGAAACGGTCGTGCATACGGTCCTGTCCGCCCTGCCAGAACTCCACCTCGTGGGGGACGAGGCGGTAGCCGCCCCAGTAGGCGGGTCTGGGGATCGGGTCGTCCAGACCCCACACCGTGTCGAAGCCGTGGAAGAGCCGATCGAGTTCCTCACGGTCGTCCACCGGCTGAGACTGACGTTCGCTCGCCCAGGCCCCCAGGCGGGAACCGCGAGGCCGCGAGGCGAAGTAGCGGTCGTTCTCCTCGTCGTCGAGACGCTCCACCGTGCCCGCGAACAGCACCTGACGGCGGATCGCGTGCCAGGGGAAGACCACCGACGCCCGCGGGTCGGCGTCCAGTGCCCGCCCTTTGCGCGAGGTGTAGTTGGTGAAGAAACGCAGCCCGGAACCGTCGTAGCCCTTCATCAGGACGGTGCGGGACCGGGGGAAGCCGGACGGCTCCACCGACGACAACACCATCGCGTTGGGTTCGGCCAGGCCCGACTCATAGGCCTCGCCGAACCACAGGTGGAACTGGGTCATCGGCAGTTCGGCCAGGTCGGATCGGCGCAAGGGTTCACCCATGTACGGTTTCCGCAGTTCGGCGGGGTTCTGGTCGTCCACAGAAGGCATGATCTCGCGCCGGGGCCTCTGGGAGCCAATCGCCCCCGCGGCCCGGCGCGCGCCCCTTACACCACACGGCGCTCAGTCGCCCCTCTGAAGCTCCACAGGCACGCACTGCTCACCCTCTTCGGGTTTGTCGGCGTTGCGCAGACCGCATCTTTGGATCACGTGCTGGCGCTGCCCACGTTCGGTGTCCTCGTTGTACCTCTCCGCGCCGGCCAGCACCAACTGCACCATCCGCCCGCCGAGCCAGTTCCCCCTGTTGCCCTCTTCACCCCCTTCATCTCCTTCATCCTCTTGGCCCGAACCGAACGCGATGTAGCCGGAGACCCCGGTGAACTCGGTGCCCCGGATCTCTCTGTAAAGTTCGTTCCGTTCCTTCTCGTATCCCTCGTCGGAGTTCAGGAAGGCGGAGCGATCCATCCCTACTCCTCTCAGGAGTTTTCGGGCCCATGACACGTTTCCTTCGGAACCCACCGACGACAGAGACCATTTGACCACGTTCAGGGCGTCGTAGCCCACGACGGCGTGTGCGTAAGAGGGCGCCTTCTTGTTGCCCCCTCCTCCTTGGCGCTCGCCTTCGGATCCTCTTCGGTGGTCTCCTCTTCGCCCTCCTCCGGCTCCTTCTTCACTCCCTGGGACTCTGCAACCAGCCCCCGGACCTCGTCGTAGAACTCCTCGTCATCGGTCCCGGCGTTCTCATCACCGTTCTCGACGCTCTCATCATCGGCCCCGGAGCCCTCCTCAGCCTGGACGCCCCAGGAATCACTGGGCGCCAACGGCGTGTAGAACACCCGATGACGCTCGGAATTGCCCTCGATCAGCACTTCCTCATCGGAAATGAACTTGGAGACGTCGTCGCCCCCCAGGATGGTCATCTCCCCTCTATGACAGGCCTCCCACGCGGACTTCCGGAACTCCTCGTAGAACGCTTTGAAGTCCTGAGCACGCCCCGCGTAGTAGAGCAGTTCCGGTGGCTCCTTCGGGGCGCATACCTTCTTCACCACCTCACGAAGTGTGGGCCCGTCCCCCTCACGCTCCTCCTGGTAGAGCAGAACGCCCGCCTGCTCGGACTCGCCCAAGCCCTCGGAACCCCTCCACGGCTCTCCGTCGAAGCCCTCGAAGAAGTCCATGAACCTCTCGGCCAGGTGTGGGCCGTACTGCTCGTGTTCCTTCTCGCCCCCCGGGGGAGGCGGGTTGTGGGCGATGGCCACCGCGGTCGCGTGGGCGGGCAGGCCCTCCTCCGAGTCGCCGTCCTTCCAGGAGGCCCCGTGCCGGGCCCAGTAGGCGGCCTGCTCGGCGATCCGGCTGTTGGAGGGCGCGATCGGGAAGTAGAACCCGCTGTGCCCCCAGGGCTCGGACAAGGCCACGTCGTCGTAGGTCGCGGTGGTCCCCACGATCGGGATGAAGGCCTCCGAGATCTTCTGTATGGCGGTGCCGTTGGGGACCAGGCTCTGCCCGAAACCGACCGCCGCGATGGGACGGTCCATACCCGACCGTTCGTTCCTCGCCCTTCTGACGATCTCCTCCGCCGTGGTCTCGGCGTGTGCCCAACCCTCACCCGCGTTGCCCAGGAGCAGCTTGATCATGGGCCTGTCCCCGGGGTCCTCGTTGTGCTCTCTCTGCGCCAGGGCCATCCCGAAAAGTTCCCCTTGGACCCCGGCGAGGGCGTAGTCTTCCTTGCCTTCCTTGCCTTCCTTGGTCGAAGCGCTCATGTCCGCCATGTGAGCGATCGTGACGTAGGATTCTCCGCTCTTGTCGACCTCCTCGTTCTGCTCCCGGATGAGTTCGATGACACCGTCCAGCCGACCATGGAACCTGACTTCGCCATAGGTCACCCCGACGCATTCCTTGGCGCCCGGACCACCCGATGAACGGTCGACCCTGAAGATGCCCCGTGGTTTGGTCACCCCTTCACCGACGCAGAATCCCATCTTCGTCTGAAGGGGGTTCACGACCTCCTGAGAGAAGAGCACGAGCGCGACGACCACGGCACATCCTCCGAGCGCACGGGTCGCCCAGGCGGATCGGGTCGGGACCCAGGCGGGCGGGGTGTGCCATCTCCGCTCCCGGGCCTCCCGGGCCAGAGGCGCGACCTTCGTCGTCAGAACCCGGGAGACACCGAGCGTTCCGGCCAGATGGCGATCGCGAAGCCACGCGCGGACCTCTCGTGAGGTCTTGGCGGACCCGTCGTACTCGGGCAGGTGACCGTACCTGGCACTCTCGATCGACTCCGAGACCAGCGCGGGGCGCTCACCGTCACGGATCTGGACCAGCAGTAGAGGGTCGGGAAGCGCACGCCGCAGACGCTCGTCCTCGATCAGGCGGACGAGGTAACGACCGACCGGGCCGAGCTCACGCTGGTCGTAGATCAGCACCGGACGCGCGTCCCGCGCACCACCTCGCCACAGCGATGAGGCCCCGTAGAGGCGGTGAAGGTCGTCGAGCAGAGCACTCACGGCGATCCGGTGGGCGGGGGGAGGAAGCGTCCCCTTCTCCCCCCTGCCGGCTCCGAGCCTTCCCGTATCACGGTCGGGGTGGTGAAGTTCGTTGAAGAGGTGAAGGCCCAGGACCCGGGAACGGCCGAGACGACCCGTCCCGGTTCCGTCCGAGCTCTTGCGCGCCCCCTCGTCCAACGTGCTCCGGTAGTCGCCGAGCCACAGGTAGGGGCGCCAGGGGAGGAAGAAGAAGAACACGGTGAGCAGGTACACGGCGGCCAGGAGGAACCCGGACGCCAGGGAGACGAGGTCGTTGAACCGCTGGGCGACTTCGTTGAGCCGCTGGGCCGCCAGGCCGAGGAAGGCGAAGGGGGTGGCGGCCACGATGAGGGAGACCAGGAACGAGAGTGGGGTGAGGAGCTTCTCGTCGAGCAGGCCGAAGGTCGCCTTCTCGGACACCCGTGTCACCCACCGGGAGACGGCCGTGGCGCTCCACGCCGCCCTGCGCCAGTGCACCAGGGCGCGTTTGTACAGGAGCGTCCAACGTCGCCCCCTCCCGTCGTCGGTGGACGAGGAGGCCTCCTCCAAGGCCCGGTCCCGCTGTTCGACGGCGGCCTCCAGGCGCGTCTCGCGCAGCCTGCCGATCACCTCGATCTGTGAGCGGCTGTCATTCTCCAACCGACGGTCCGGGACTCCCCGGCCACCGTCGTCCTCGTTCGAGCCGAGGCCGCAACGGTGCAGCCACAGGAGGGAGTGCAGCCGGGGCAGCCGGGGTGAGGGCGGGAAACGACGGCGCCGTGGCGGGACGAGCTCCTTCCGGCCCTCCTCGCTCCGCGTCCAGGCGAAGCCGCCGTCCACCAGGCTCCCGATCAGCTCGTAGAGCTGGTCGGTGGTGACGTCGGCCTCGGGACCCTCCCTCTCTCCGGGAGGAGGGGCGAGGGCCGGACGAACGACCTCGTCCGGCGCGGGTCGAGACCACCGGGACAGCAGACGCGACCGCCGGAGGGAGGCTCTCTTCGCGGGTCGAGACCGGGAGGGGTTCTCCGCGCCCTCTTCGTCCTTCTCCTCGACCTCGGTGTCGGCGGTCGGACCCCCCAGGGGCAGGGTCCAGACCGGACCGACCGCACAGCTCTCCACGAGCATGCTCTGGACCCTCGCGCGGTCGGAGTCCCGGTCGAGGACCAGGTCGAGCACGGGAGGGGGCTCGGCGAGGTCGCCGCGTTGGAGGGCGCCACGCTCCGGAACGTGACGACGGGTCGCGCGGGAGGCCATCCTGCGCAGGGCCCGGTCGCGGCTCCGGGACGGACGCCTGCGCAGTTCGTCGAAGATCTGAAGGAAACGAGGCCTGTCCTTCGAGGCCCCCAGGGTCCTCACGGGACTCCGCTCATCGGACTTCCGGTCGGTCACGTCACACCCCCTCCTCCGCGATCGTGGCGCTCGTCACCTTCAGCGGAGGCCTTATTAGACAGCAGGGGTGCCCGATTCGCACCTAATGGACATGAATAACCATTGGCCTATATCGGCCAGAGCCATCGATTGTGACGATCCCTTACATCGGTCACGTTTTCTCACGCCCCTGATCCCCGCCCTGACCGGCGGTATCACCCGCCCCACCACTACCCTGATCGGTGTGACCGAGATTCAGATTCCCGCGAACCTGCTGCCCGCCGACGGCCGTTTCGGGAGCGGCCCCTCCAAAGTCCGCGCCGCCCAACTCGATGCCCTCGCCTCCTCCGGAACCCACTACCTGGGCACCTCTCACCGGCAGAAGCCGGTGAAGTCCCTCGTGGGTCGGGTCCGCGCCGGCGTGCGCGACCTCTTCTCCCTCCCCGACGGCTACGAGGTGGTGCTCGGCAACGGCGGCACCACCGCCTTCTGGGACATCGCCGCCCACGGCCTACTGCGGTCCAGGTCCCAGCACCTGGCCTTCGGCGAGTTCTCCTCCAAGTTCGCGAAGGTCGCCGGAGGCGCCCCCTGGCTGGAGGAGCCCACGGTCATCTCCACCGACCCCGGCAGCCACGGCGAGGCCGTCGCCGAGGCCGGTGTGGACGTGTACGCGCTCACCCACAACGAGACCTCCACCGGTGTGGCCGCGCCCATCAAGCGGGTCGCCGGCGCCGACGAGGACGCCCTCGTGCTCGTGGACGCCACCAGTGGCGCGGGCGGTCTGCCCGTCGACATCACCGAGACCGACGTCTACTACTTCGCCCCGCAGAAGAGCTTCGCCGCCGACGGCGGCCTGTGGATCGCGATCATGTCGCCCAAGGCGCTGGCCCGGGTCGAGGAGATCGCCGCGAGCGGTCGCTACATCCCCGAGTTCTTCTCGCTGACCACGGCGGTCGCCAACTCCGCCAAGGACCAGACCTACAACACCCCGGCCGTGGCCACCCTGCTGCTCCTGGCCGAGCAGCTGGAGTGGATGAACGACCAGGGCGGGCTGAAGTGGACCGTGGCGCGCACCCACGAGTCCTCCTCCATCCTCTACAACTGGGCCGACCGCACCCCGGTCACGTCGCCGTTCGTCACCGACCCGGCCAAGCGTTCCCAGGTGGTCGGCACCATCGACTTCTCCGACGAGGTCGACGCCGCCGAGATCGCGCGGGTCCTGCGCGCCAACGGCGTCGTGGACACCGAGCCCTACCGCAAGCTGGGCCGCAACCAGCTGCGCGTGGCCATGTTCCCGGCGGTCGAGCCCAGTGACGTCAACGCCCTCACCGAGTGCGTCGACCACGTCCTGACCAGGCTGTCCTGAACCGGTCCCACACCATTGGAGAATGGAGGCCGACCCGCCGCACGTGGGTCGGCCTCCTCATCTCACTTCCGCTCATCGCTTGTCTGGACGGTTCGACTGTGCGCAGGAACAAGAAGGAACCCCCCATCAAGATCATCTCCCACCGGGGCGCCTCGGGTCATCGGCCCGAGCACACCCTGGCCTCCTACGAACTGGGGGCGAGGCACGGTGGCGACTTCATCGAGATGGACCTGGTGGCCACCAAGGACGGTCACCTGATCTGCCGCCACGAGCAGGAGATCGGCGACACCACGGACGTGGCCGACCGTCCCGAGTTCGCCGACCGGCGCACCACCCGGACCATCGACGGCCACACGGTGGAGGGTTTCTTCGCCCAGGACTTCACCCTCGCGGAGATCAAGACCCTGCGCGCGATCGAGCGCATGGGGAAGATCCGCCCCGAGAACGCGGTCATGAACGGCGTCTACGAGATCCCGACGCTCCAAGAGGTCATCGAGCTGGCCTTCTCCCTCACCAAGGAGCTGGGGCGCCCGATCGGGATCTACCCCGAGACCAAGCACCCCGCCTACCACGTGTCCCAGGGCCTGGACCTGGAGCCGCCGCTGATCGCGGCGCTGCGCGAGGCGGAGCTGGTCGGCGAGGAGCCGAAGGTGCCGGTCTTCCTCCAGTCCTTCGAGGCCGAGAGCCTGCGCCGGCTCGCCGAGACCGGGGTCCCCCTCGTGTACCTGATGGGCACCGAGGAGCACTGGCTGCACTACACGACGCCGGACGGTCTGGCCGAGGTGGCGACCTTCGCGCACGCCATCGGCCCGCACAAGAGCCTGATCGTCCCCACCGACGAGGAGGGCGCTCTGGGCGAGCCCACCGACCTGGTGGAGAACGCCCACGCGGCCGGTCTGCTGGTGCACCCCTACACCTTCCGCAGCGAGAACCACTTCCTGCCCACCGACCTGCGCTCGGACGGCGACCCCAAGGACTACGGGGGTTTCGCCGCCGAGTACGAGATCTTCTTCGAGGTCGGCGTGGACGGGGTGTTCACCGACTTCTCCCGGCACGCCTTCCTGTGCCGCGAACACTTCCTGGACCCCCAGCCCGTCGACTAGCTCGCCCGGGGAGGTCCCCCGGGGCCGGAGTCGGCCCCGGGGGACCTCATCGGGCGTCACTGCACGTCGAACTCGTTGCCCTCGGGGTCCCGCATGGTCACGTGCGAGGCCCCGGGCTCCTCGACCTCGGCGACCACGGTGGCGCCCAACGCCTCCAACCGGGCCACCTCCTCCGCGCGCCGTTCCGGCCCCACGCGCAGGTCCAGGTGCACGCGATTCTTCACCGTCTTGGGCTCCGGCACGCGCTGGAAGAGGACGCGTCGCCCCAGCCCGGCCCCGGTGAACCCGTGCACCGGGTCGTCCGGGTGCCGGATCACCGAGATCGCGACCCAGGCCTTGCGCCCGTCGAGGAGCGTGTAGTCGTCCTCCCCGGCCAGCCCTTGGGCCACCACGTGGTCGATGAGGGCGCTGTTGTCCTCGCGTTCGTAGCCGAGAGCCTCGGCCCAGAACCCCGCGAGCGCGATCGGGTCGGCGCAGTCCATGACGATCTGGTAGTCGAGTGCCATCGTTTCTCCCGCGATACGTGAGCGACGGATGCGCCGCTCCCTCGCCCCCGTCCTACCCGGAGGCACCGACGTTCCGGGCTCAGCCGCGCCGGGCCAGCACCACGATGCCGCCGATCAGCACGACGGCCACGGCCGCGCCGCCCAGGATGAGCGGAAGGGCCCCGATCGAGGTCCCGGCCCCGGCGCTCTCCGGCTCCTCGGCCTCGTCGCTCGCGGCGGCCTCCTCCTCGACGGCGACCATCTCGGGGAGCTTTCTCCCTTCCAAGGGCACCCGCCAGACCGGGGAGTTCATCCCTTCGGTACCCGCCATCAGCGCCGTCCCGTCCGGGGTGAAGGCCACCGACTCGCCCTGTTCCATCTCCGGCAGGTCGAAGGAGCCCAGGGAGGACCCAGGGACCCCGTCGGAGGCGTCGTAGATCGTCACGCCCCAGTAGGTGCGGATCGCGTAGCGGGTGCCGTCGGGGCTGAACGCGGCGTCGGTGGCGAACAGCGGGGCCGAGTCGATCCGGGACAGGACGTTCCCACCCTCGGGGTCCAGGTTCTCGGGTGCCGCGTACACACCGCCCGCGAACTCCTTGGACACCACGTAGAGCCGGCCGTCGCGCGGGTCGATCATCATCCCCTCGGCGTCGCGGCCGCCGTCCTCGTAGGTGAAGGTCAGCACCGACGGGTCCAGGGTCACGTCGGCCAGGACCTCGGGTTCGACGAAGTGGTACACGCGGACCTCGGTCCAGCCGCCCGCGAAGTTGTCGCCGATGTCGCCCACGAACACCTCGGGCTCCCCGCCCGGGCCTTGGGCCAGACTGATCGCCTCCCAGTCCCGCAACTCCACGTTCAGGGTGACGGTGGCGAGGGTCTCCCCCTCCTCGTTCACCGCGAACACCTCGGGCAGGAAGTCCCCGCTGTCGTTGTGGGTCCACCACACGCCCTCATGGCGAAGCGAGGGGGCGATCCCACTGGACTCGGCGATGCGCTCGTCCTGGAACTCGAAGGCGATCTCCGACCCCTCCGGGCCCTCGCCTCCACGCGGGTAGTCCAGGCCGCCGGTCCCGTCGTCGGGGGCCTCCGGATCGGCCGAGGCGGGGGCTGCGGGCGCGAGGGCGAACAGGGCCGCCGCGGCGAGGGCGAGAGGTCTTCTCATGCCCGCCATCCTGCCAGGGGATCCGACGGGGGGCTTGTACCCGGGTGCGAACGGGCACATTCGCTTACAGAGCACCGTAAGGAGAGACTCCATGAGGATCGTCGCCTGTCTCAACGGTGATCGCCGGCCGGGCGCCCACCCCTCGCTGCCCGTGTCCGTCGACCAGATCGTGGCCGACGCCCACGCCGTGGTGGAGGCGGGCGCGACCGCGATCCACGTCCATCCGCGCGATCCCGAAGGGGCCGAGTCACTGGAACCATCGGTGGTGTCCGCGCTGATGGAGCGGCTGCGCGCCGACGGTCCGGACGTCCCGGTGTCGTTGACCACGGCGTTGTCGGCCGAATCGGACCCTTGGAGACGCTACGACCTGGTGCAACGGTGGGCGTCCCCGGCCTTGCCCGACTCGGTTTCGGTGAACCTGCACGAGGCCGGTTCGGTGGATCTGGTCCATCTGTTGGGCGACCGCCGGGTGGCGGTCGAGGCCGGGGTGTGGACGGTGGAGGCGGCCCGCATTCTGATCGCCACGGGGCTCGAGGTGGCGTCGGTGCTGGTGGAGCCGACCCAGGTCGGGGTCGATGACGCCCGGCGCAACGCGGAGCGGATCGAGTCCCTGCTGGACCGGGCGAAGGTGACGGCGCCCAGGACCCTGCACGGTTCGGACGCCACCGCCTGGCCCATGTTGGAGACGGCCCTGGACATCGGCCACGACATCCGGATCGGGCTGGAGGACACGATGCGGCTTCCGGACGGCTCGGAGGCCTTCGACAACGCGGCCCTGGTGGCCCACGCCGTCGGGTTGGCCGCCGAGTCCTCTTAGAGCTCCGCGATCCGTTCCTCCAGGCGCCGCTCCGTGGCGGTGAGGGTGTCGATCCGCTCCCGGACCGCTTGAAGGCGCTGTTCGTACAGGGCGACGGCCTCGGCGCAGGCGGGCTCACGGACCAGGTCCAGTTCCAGGCAGGCCTGGAGCTCTTGGACGTCCTCCGAGGTCAGTCCGGACTCCAGCAGGAGCCGGATGTTGCGCACCCGCTCCACCGCGTCGGCGCCGTACTCCCGGTAGCCGTTGGCGGACCGTTCCGAGGCGAGCAGGCCCCGCTGTTCGTAGTACCGCAACGACCGCGGGCTGGCCCCGGTGCGTTCGGCGAGCTCTCCGATCCGCATGCCGTCCCCCTCTCTCCTCGAACCGGACGCCAGTCTACGAAAGGGTGTCCTCCCGTACCGTTCCGACCTGACCGGACGTGGGGAAACGCCGGACGGAGAGCGCCATGGCGACGAAGGCGAGCAGGCCGATCGCGGTGGCGGTCGCGGCCACCCCGGCCCCTCCCTGGGAGGAGACGACCACGCCGCCGAGCGCTCCGGCCACGGCCGTGCCCACGTAGAGGCCGCCGGTGTTGAGGGCCAACGCCTCGGTCCCCTCCTCCCCGGCCAACCCCAGCAGCCGTGCGCTCATCGGCGCCGCGAAACCCCAGGCGGCGAACCCCCACAGCGCCAGCACGGCGGCCAGGGTCCACACGGGGACCGCTCCCCCGCCGAGGTACCCGAGCGCGGCCAGGGTCAGGCTGGTCGCGATCATCCCGGCGAAGGAGACGAGCAGGACCCGGTCGGCGCCCCACCGGTCGGTGGCCCGACCGCAGACCATGGTCCCGACGGCCCCGGCCGCGCCGACGACGGCGATCAGGGGGGCCAGAGCGACCCCTCCGGCGCCGGTGAGGTCGCGGGTCAGGGGCGCGATGTAGGTGTAGACCATGAACCCGCCGCTCGCCCCCATGACGGTTCCGAGCACACAGGTCAGGATGGCCGGTCTCCCCAGACTGCCCAGTTGGTGCCGAAGCCCGGCCTCCGGCGCCCCGTCGAGGGCGGGCAGACGTGAGGCGGCGATGGCGAGGACCGCACCGGTGAACAGGGCCACGGCCAGGAAGGTCGCGCGCCAGCCGAAGAGGGAGCCCAGGAGGGAGCCGATCGGCACTCCGAGGAAGAGGGAGACGGTCAGCCCGGCGGCCACGGTGCCGACCGCGCGTCCGGTGTGCTCCGGCGCGACCAGTCGGGCCGCCATGGAGAAGGCCACCGGGGTGAGCACCGCCGCGATCAGGGCGGCGACCACCCGCATCACCAGCAGGGACGCGTAGCCGGGGACGAGCGCGGTCGCGAGGTTGACGCACGCGAACAGGGCGAGCCCGGTCAGGAGGAGGGCGCGGCGGGGCAGCCGGGCGGTGGCCACGGCCAGCACGGGGGCGGCCACGGCGTAGGTGATCGAGAAGACCGTCACCGCCTGTCCGGCGGCGGCGACCCCGATGTCGAGGTCGCGGGCGATGGCGGGTAGAAGGCCGGCGATGACGAGGTCGTCGGTCCCGACCGCGAAGGCGACCAGGGCCAGGTACCAGGGTGCTCCCGAACGGAGCGTGTGCGAGGACATGCCGGCACGCTAAAAGCCTGACACCTGTGTCAAGGTCAAGCCGGGGGACGCCGGCCGGACCGGTTCAGCCGAAGAAGGAGCCCAGGACCACGATCAGCATGATCGTTCCGAGCACCACGGGCAGCAGCCAGCGCTGCTTGCGGTTGTTGGTGAGCATGCTCATGACGTGCCCCGCTCCGGTGCTCGTTGGGATTCGCCACCCCAGGTTAGCCCCAGGGTCCGGGCGGTCCGGCAGGGGTCCGACCCGTGCCTTCCTGTCCGAAGGGCCCCGAACCTCATGGCCGGGCGGATCCTCACGGTCTACGCGGGATCGCCGAGCACCGGACGTGATCAACCACACCGCCCCCGAACACTCGTGGGCTCTGCGCGACCTCGACCGCCCCCTGTGGGCACGATCGTCCGCTCCGGTGACCCGGGAACGGCCACCGGGGGAACGCGGCTCTGTCGATGACGCGTCGCCGGTGAGGGGCGCGTGTTCGGCGTGGAAAGGTCGCCCGCGAGGTCCCACGAAGGGTTCCGATGTCCCTCGATCGGCGCTTGGTCCCACCGAGCGGTTAAAGTCCCCTTCGTCGACGTTGAGAGAAGAGAAGAACGGAACCGGTTCGTCTATGAGATCGCTGAACGGAACGGCGCTCTGCGTCGCTTCGGTTCTCCTTCTTTCCGCCTGTGGGACCCCCATGGAGGCGGTGCGCCACGACACCGACACCGAGTACTTCCGGCCCCCTCTGACCCTGCGGGATCTGGCCGCGGTCGAGGAATTCCTGGCGGAGAGCGGACGGGTCGTGGAGGAGGATCTCCTGGTCTCCTCGGACGGAGCGGTGGCTGTTCTCGCGGACGAGGTCGTCTCCGTGGCGATGGACCCCGTGGAGGAGGTCTGGAGTTACCCGGCCGAGGACGTCACGGATGTGGGGGTGACCGCCGATGGGGCCTCCGTCGTCGTCGAGTACCGCGAAGCGCTGGGGCCGATCGAATCCGTGTGGACGGTGGTGCTCGGCTCGAAGACCGGGAACGTGCTGGATTCGCACCGCTCGTGGGGTTCGGCTTCGGAGGGCATCGGTGAGCTGACCGAGGACTCCAGGGTCCTGGTCGAGCAGGACACCGTCGTGACCTTCTCCTCGTTGGCCGGAGCCGAGGCGCTATGGGAGCGGGATCTGAGCGAGGCGTGCGCCTCCGGAGACCCCCGAGAGGTCAGGGTGGCCACTCTGGAAAGGAGAGTGCTGGCCTCGTACGCGTGCCCGGGCGAGGGGACGGTGCACGTCGAGGCGTTTCACGCCGCGTCCGGGGAGACGTTCTGGGAGCGTTTCTGGAATGGCGACTCCGTTCCCGAGGTTCAGCCTTGGCTATCCAAGGAGGTTCCCGGCGACGGTGTCGAGCCCGTGACGACGATGTTCGCCGACGGCGCCACCGGTCGGACTTCGATTCTCACTCTCCGGGAGAATGGCTACGCCCCCGAGGTGCTCGACCCGTGGAGGGCGATCCCGGATCTGAACGAGTTCATCGAGAAACCCCTACTGGACATGGATCCGACCCCGGAACGGATCATCTTCACCGACGATCGGAACATGACCGAGAATCTTCTGATCGTTCGTTCGATTCACGCGCTCGTCGAGGACGAGAGCGTCCCCTTCTCCGAGGACGACGTGGACGAGAGCCTCAAGATCGAGGGTGAGCTCGCCGAGAATCCTAGGCAGTGGAATATTTCTCCAGAGGCCTACGTCTTCCCCTTGAGGGATGAGATCGAGATCGCCCTGTTCTGACCTGCCGCCGAGAGCCCCGACGCACGGGGACCTCTCTTCCGCTATCGGGGACGGAGGCCTTACGAGGCAAGGGTTCCGGTGGCGCCGGGGTTACCCTGTCAGCCCTACCCCCTGCACGAAGGCCGGCACAGTGAACGAACCCGTGATCGACACCGCCACCGCGCACTCCGCCCGAGTGTGGAACCACTGGCTGGGCGGCAAGGACAACTATCCCGCCGACCGCGAGGTCGGCGACCACATCAGGGAGATCTTCCCGGGCATCGTCACCGCGGCCCGCGCCGACCGGGCCTTCCTCGTCCGGGTCGTCACCCATCTGGTGCGCGAGGCCGGGGTCCGCCAGTTCCTGGACATCGGCACCGGCCTTCCCACGGCGAACAACACCCACGAGGTCGCCCAGGCCCTGGCCCCCGAGTCCCGTGTCGTCTACGTCGACAACGACCCCCTCGTGCTCTCCCACGCCCGTGCCCTACTCACGAGCGTTCCCGAGGGGACGACCCACTACGTCGACGCCGACATGCACGAGCCGGAGAAGGTTCTGGCCGCCGCCCGGGAGCACCTGGACTTCACCCGGCCGATCGGGCTGACCATCATGGGCACCCTCGGCCACATCGCCGACGACGCCACGGCCCGCTCCCTGGTGCGGGCCTACGTGGACGCCCTCCCCTCCGGTAGCCACTTCGCCGCCAACGACTCCACGAACACCTCCGCGGAGGTCGTCGAGGCCGCCGAGCACTGGAACGCCAACAGCGCCGCTCCGATGCACCTGCGCTCTCCCGAGCGCATCGAGGAGTTCTTCGACGGCATGGAGCTGTTGGAGCCCGGCGTGGTCTCGGTGTCCCGCTGGCGCCCGGACACGACCGACGCCGGTGTGCCCGAGCACGTCGACCAGTACGGCGGGCTGGCCCGCAAGCCCTGACCTCGGGCTCCACCCATGTCCGCTACCGTCCGGACGTCTCCCAGGAGCGGACGGCGCGGTAGCGGCTCTCTCCCACACGGCGGCTCTCGACGAGGTCGATCCGGTCGGAGCGCCAACCGGCCCGGGGCGGCGGGCCCAGTGTGCGCAGGATCCGCTCGGTGACCAGGGGCGGGCGGGCGCGGGCCAGGGTCAGGTGGGGAACGAAGGGCCGTGACTCGACCCGGACCCCGGCCGATCGGGCCGCCTCCCGTAGCCCGTCCACCAGCCCGATGAGGTGCTCCCCGGTCACCCCCGCCCAGACCACGGAGGCGCGCGGGGCGCTCAAGGGGAAGACCCCCCAGCCGTCGAGGGAGAGGTCGAGGGGTGGATATCCGTCGAGGACGTGGTCGAGGGCCTCGAGGAGGCCGGGCATGAGGGCGCCGTCCACCTCGCCGAGGAAGAGCAGGGTGAGGTGCCATTCCTCCCGTCTGGTCCACTTGGCCTCCGGCACCCGCCGTCGGACGTGCCGCACCGCGCGGTCCAGGGTCTCGACGACCTCCGGGGAGGGCCACAGCGCGACGAACGACCTCATGCTCTCCTCTTTCTCCACCGCTCGACCCCGAGTAGGGTCTTCGAGTCCCTCCCACCTTTCCAGTGAGCAGCCCTCATGTCCGTTCTCATCTGCGTTTTCGTCGTGCTGACCGTGGCCGCCATGGTCCGGATCGCCGCCGGCTTCGGTTTCGCCCTCGTCGCGGTCCCACCGTTGGCGCTCCTCTTGGACCCGGTGAGCGCGGTCGTGGTCGCGGCGACGCTGGCGGTGCCGTTGAACCTGTGGGTCATGGCGCGCGACCGCGCGCACGTCGACCGGAGAGGGGCGTCACTGCTGGTGGTGTGCACCCTGGCGGGTGTCCCGTTCGGGTTGTGGGCGCTCAACGTCCTGTCCGAGTCGACCCTGTTGACGCTGATCGCGGCGTCGGTGGTGGCGGGGACCCTGCTGGTGTGGCGCCGGGTGCGGGTCCCGGGCGGGATGGTCGCCGTGGCGGGCATGAGCGCGTTGTCGGGCGCCTCGTTCGCGGCGACGGCGATCGACGGACCGATCCTGGTGGCCGGCCTCCAGGGGTCGCGGTTGGCCGACCTGGCGCCTCGGGTCCAGCGGGCCACGCTCGCCGTGGCGTTCTCCGCGACGAGCGTGGCGACACTGGTGGGTTTCGTGTTCGGCGGTCAGTTGACTCCGGAGGTGGGCGGGCTCGTCCTCTCGGGCGCCCCCGCCCTGCTGATCGGCACGTTCATCGGAGAACGGCTGTTCCGGAAGTTGGACGCCGAGCTCTTCCGTCGCACGATCCTGGTGCTGCTGTTGGTGAGCTCGGTGTCCGTGGTGACCCGTGTGGTCACCGCCTGACCGTTCTCTCGTCCTCGTCCTCGTCCTCCGCGGTCGACGGCTTCTCCGGAGGACGTGGCGTCTCGGGGATCACCTCGTCCGTGGGGGCATCCAGGGTGCGCGCGGCCCCGTCCGTTCCGGTCGGTTCCGGGCCCGTCTCCCCCTTCTCGGGGACCTCGACGGTCGCGGCGTCGGACTTCCGGGACAGCAGGTCGCGCACCCTCACCTCCTTGACCCGCATGAGCAGGGCGGAGAGCACCCCGACCACCAGGACCGTCACCACACCGCCGACGATGAGGCTGACCCGGGGGCCGAAGGCGTCGGCGAGCAGGCCCACCACCGGAGCCCCGATCGGCGCCACGCCCATGAAGACCAGCAGGAACATGCTCATCGCCCGTCCCCGCATCCTCGGGTCGACGCTGAGTTGGAAGGTGGCGTTGAGCGTGGTCACGTAGGTCATGAAGAGCACGCCCATGGGCACCAGGACCACCACGAAGGACACGTAGCCCGGCATGAGGCCCGCGAACACCTGGGCCGCTCCGAACCCCATCGCGCCGATGAGGACCAGCCGCAGCCGGGGGTGCTCGCGTCGGGCGGCCAATAGCGCGCCGGCCAGAGCACCGACCGCGAGCGCGGCCGCCGCCACGCCGAAGGCCTCGGCTCCGTTCTCGAACACGTTGTTGACCACGAGCGCGATCTGGTTCTGGCTGTTGGCTCCGAAGAACTGCACCGAGGCGGCCAGGATCAGCAGCAGGACGAGGTCGTGTCTGCCCCCGATGTAGCGCAGGCCCTCGCGGATCTGCCCCTTGCCACGCGGTACGGGCTCGGTGGGGTTGAGCTCGGCCGTGCGGATCATGGTCAGGGCGACGATCGTGAAGGCGAACGAGGCGCCGTTGATCATGAAGACGGGGCCGCTGCCGATGGCGGCGATCAGCAGACCGGCGATGGCGGGGCCGGTGACCCTGCCGAGCTGGAAGCTGGCGCTGTTGAGGGCGATCGCGTTGGGCAGGAGCTCACGGTCGACCATCTCCGGCACGAAGGCCTGACGCCCCGGGTTGTCGAGCACGGTGATCATGCCCAGCCCGAAGGCGAAGAGGTAGACGTGCCAGACCTGGGCCGCGCCCAGGGTGGCCAGGACACCGAGGCCCACCGCGAGCACGCCCATGGCGGACTGGGTGAGGATCAGCAGTCGGCGCTTGTCGAAGCGGTCGACCATGGCCCCGCCCCAGAGCCCGAAGAACAGCATCGGCAGGAACTGGAGGGCGGTGGTCATGCCCAGCGCGATCCCGCTGCCGCCGCTGAGCTGGAGGACCAGCCAGTCCTGGGCGATCCTCTGCATCCAGGTGCCGGGGTTGGAGACCAGTTGACCGAGGGCGTAGATCCGGTAGTTACGGACACCGAGGGAACGGAACATCGCGATTCGTCGCATCATCCCCTCCCCGCGGGAACGTGTCCGTGGAGGGAGGCTGAAACCACCACCGCGACGGTGGTGTGAGGGGCGAGAAGAAGTAAACGGCGTTGACTCATCACTCGAGCCAACGCCGTCCACAGTCGTTCTCATTCCCCCGACACACGGGTTCGAGCCCGATGTGCCGGAGGGAACACCCTGGTGATTCGGGAGGAATCAGCCGATCAGCGCATAGATCGGCGCCTCCGCGAAGTGGATCAGGAAGACCACCGAGATCAGCCAGAGCAGCGGGTGCACCTGGCGGGCGCGACCGGTCACCATCATGACGAAGGCGTAGGCGATCAGACCGAAGCCGATGCCGTTGGCGATCGAGTAGGTGAACGGCATCATCGTGATCGCCATGAACGATCCGATGGCGATCGCCGGGTCCTTGAAGTCGATGTTGGTGACCTGGGTCAGCATCATGAAGCCCACCATCACCAGCACCGGGGTGGCGGCGTGGAACGGGATCAGGCTGACCAGCGGGGTGAAGAA
The DNA here is from genome assembly GCF_000341225.1 of Nocardiopsis alba DSM 43377. GTDB lineage: Bacteria > Actinomycetota > Actinomycetes > Streptosporangiales > Streptosporangiaceae > Nocardiopsis > Nocardiopsis alba. Next base: position 106,272 of record NZ_ANAC01000002.1, on the reverse strand, counting down.
CGCCGCGATCACGAACATGAAGCCGGTGACGATCGGGGCCAGACCCGTACGGGCTCCCTCCGCGACACCCGCCGCGGACTCGGCGTACAGCGTGGCGACCGAGGCCGAACCCATACCGCCCAGGACGGTGCCCAGGGAGTCGGCGACCAGCACCTCGCGGGTGCCCTCGATGTTGCCGTCCTCGTCGGCCAGGTCGCCCTGACGCGCGACGCCGACCATGGTGCCCATGGTGTCGAAGAAGTCGGCCAGCAGCAGGGTGAAGATCAGCATCAGGACCGTGGCGATCCCGACGTCCGACCAACGCGCGACGATGTTGAAACCACCGTCGGTGAAGAGGAGGAACAGGGAGACGTCGGGCATGGCGACGACGTCGCCGAGGCTGCTCGGCAGGCTCGGGACGATCGCGCCCCAACCGAGACGGTCGCCGCCGTCGCCGAAGACCGCCTCGACGATGATGGCGAGGACCGTGGTGATCACGATGCCCAGGAGCAGGGCGCCCCGGACCTTGCGCACGTAGAGGGCGATGCTGATCAGCAGGCCGATGACGAAGATCAGGATGGGCCAGCCGTTGAGGCCGCCGTTACCGAGCTGGACCGGGGTGCCCTCGCCCGCCTGGACGAAGCCGGCGTTGGCCAGACCGATCATGGCGAGGAAGAGGCCCACACCGACGGCGATGGCCACCTTGAGCCCGGGCGGGATCGCCGCGAAGACCGCGGTGCGGAACCCGGTGAGCACGAGGATCAGCAGGAAGATGCCCTCGACGATGATCAGCAGGAAGACGTCCGCCCAGGGCATGAGGGGCGCGATCCCGTAGGCGACGACCGCGTTGAGCCCCATGCCCGCCGCGATGGCGAAGGGGTAGCGGCTGACGATGCCCATGAGGACGCAGGAGATCGCGGCGACCAGGGCGGTCATGGCGGCGACCTCGGGGATCCCGAGCAGGTCGCCGTTGACGTCCTCGGCCGTGCCGAGGATCAGCGGGTTGAGGACCACGACGTAGGCCATGGCGAAGAAGGTCGCCAGACCACCGCGGATCTCGGTTCCGAGGGTGGAGCCCCGTTCCGTGATCTTGAAGTAGGCGTCCAGGGGCCCCGCAGGGGCTCTGCGGGTGTCCGAGGAGGAGGGAGTTGGTGCGTTCACGTCATCAGCCTGACCTGGTCGTGTTACGGGACAACGAGGATTCGGGGCCAGATTAGTTGCATCTTCATACAACCCGGGACACACCTTTCGCACGAGATTCATAGGAATCGCCATATGGTCGGATGACCTGCTCATGGGATGTGACCAACGCATCTCCGCTCCGACCTCGCGGTACGGTCCACCTCACTCCCCCGAAGGCCGCACCGGATAGCCTGAGGCCGTGCGTACACCTCGCCGGCCCGACCCGGAAGTTCACGAAAGCGACTACCGAGTGCCGGCCGCCATCGGCACCATCGCGTGGGCGGTCGCCCTCGTCGTGCTGCTCGCCATGGGCGACGGGCTCCCCGCCTCGGAACGGTGGTGGATCGGCGTCTGTGTGACCGGAATCGCCCTCGGTGTCTTCGGTTTCCTCTACATCCCCCGTCTGTTCCGTAAGCGGGAGAACGCGGCGGAACGCGCCGCCGATCGGGCCGAACGTCGAAGCGGAACCTCCTGACTCACACCCTCGCCACCACCGGGGCACCGCCGGCCTGACCGATAATGGGCGGGTGTCTGAGACAGAATTCCCACGCGCTCTCGCCGACCGCCTCCGCGGCATCCTCATCGATGCCGACTACACGGTGTCCGGGGTCCGCGATCGCCTCGGCGACGCCGCGGCCAAGGCCCTGGCCCGCGAACAGCTGGTGCCCGCCCTGCGCGCCACCGGCGGGGAGGAACGTCTCGGGCTGCTCCTTCGCCTGTGGTGGCTGCGCAGCCCCATCCCGCTGCGCGCCGCCGCCGCCATCCTTCCCGTGGACGAACTCGTCCGGACCGGGCTGGTCACCGTCGACGAGGGCCCCGAGGGCCCGGTCGTGCGCGCCCTGGTCCACCTGGGCCCGTGGGAACTGGAGGACGACCGTCCCGGCTTCGTGGTCTCCGACCCCAAGGTGCGTCCGGGCAGCGGCGACGTCCCCGGTCACGACCACGTCGTCGGCGCGGGCGGGGCCTCGGCCAACCTCTCCCGGTTGATGGTCGACGGGCCCTTCGAACGCGCCCTGGACCTGGGCACCGGCTGTGGTGTCCAGGCCCTGCACCTGGCCTCCCGGGCCCAAGAGGTGGTCGCCACCGACCTCAACCCGCGCGCCGTGCGCCTGGCCGGGATCAGCCTGGCGCTGTCCGGCATCACCGACGCGCGTCTTCTCCAGGGGTCCCTGTTCGAGCCGGTGGAGGGCGAGCGCTTCGATCTGATCGTCTCCAACCCCCCGTTCGTCATCACCCCGGAGACCGCCAGATTCACCTACCGCGAGTCCGACCTTCCCGGCGACACCGTCTGCGCCGAGCTGGTCCGCCAGGCACCGGCCCACCTCACCGAGGGCGGCTGGGCCCAGTTCCTCGCCAACTGGACGCACACCGACGGCGACGACTGGGCCGACCGCGTCGGCGGATGGATCACCGGCACCGGCTGTTCGGGCTGGGTGGTCCAGCGTGACGTCCAGGACCCGGCCGAGTACGTGGAACTGTGGCTGCGCGACTCCTGCGAGCACGGCACCCCCGAGTACACCCGCCGTTACGACGCCTGGTTGGACTACTTCGAGCGCGAGGGCATCAAGGGCATCGGTTTCGGCTGGATCAGCCTGCGCAACGACGTCGCCCAGGACGCCACCGTCCGGGTGGAGGAGCTGCGCCACGAGGTGGAGCAGCCGGTCGGCCGCTACCTTCCCGACGTCGTGGACGGGGCTATGACCGCCCACCGTCTCACCGACGCGGCGCTGCTGTCCGCCCACGTGGCGCTCGCACCGGGCGTGATCGAGGAGCGTGTGGCCGTCCCCGGGGCCCCCGACCCGGAGAAGATCCTGCTCCGCCAGCGTGAGGGCGCCCGTCGTGTGGCACGGGTCGGAACGGTGGAGGCCGCCCTGGCCAGCGTCTGCGACGGCACCATGCCGGTGGGGCCGCTGCTCGACGCCATCGCCGAACTCATGGGCGAGGACCCCGAGATGATCCGCGAGCGCACCCCCGAGGCTCTGCGCACCCTCATCTCCGAGGGCTTCTTCCGGGTCGCCCGCTGATCACGAGGGGCCTGGTGATACCCCTCCCGACCGGGTCCGGATAGCGTGAACGCATGACCGCCGCTCCTCTCGCACGTGTGCACGCGCTCACCGTCCATCCCGTGAAGGGGTGCGCGGGCCTGACCCTGACCACCGCCCGACTCACCCCCGCCGGTATCGCCCACGACCGCGAGTTCATGGTGGTGGACGACGCGGGGACCTTCCGCAGTCAGCGCAAGGACCCTCGGATGGCGCGGATCGTCCCCGGCCTCTCCTCCGACGGCTCCCGGCTCTCACTGTCCATCGACGGACACACGCCCGTGGAACTGGAGACCGTCGTCGAGGGGCCCCGTCTGGACGTGACCATGCACGGAAAGCCGTTCCAGGGCGTCGACCAGGGCGACGAGGCCGCAGCGTGGTTGACGGAGACCCTGGGGACGCCGAGCCGTCTGGTGCGGGTGCCCTCCGACCACCGGCGTGTGACCGGCGGCCTGATCGCGGGCACGGCCGGTTTCGCCGACGGCCACGCCGCGCTGATGACCTCGTTGTCCTCGCTGGACCTGCTCAACGAACGCGTCCTCGCCTCCGGCGGCTCCCCGGTGCCCATGGAGCGTTTCCGCCCCAACATCGTGGTGTCGGGCTGGGACGATCCGCACACCGAGGACCGGGTGCGCTCGGTCCGCGTGGGCGGGGCGGAGCTCGGCTACGCCAAGGTGTGCGTCCGCTGCGCGGTCACCACCGTGGACCAGACGACCGGAGTGCGCTCCGGCCCCGAGCCGCTGCGCGCCCTGGCCGGCTACCGTCGGGTGGACACGGGCGGTGTGGCCTTCGGGTCGAAGTTCGCCGTGACCGCCCCCGGGACGGTGTCCGTGGGGGACCCGGTGGAGGTCACCGCCTGGGACGACCCCGAGGAGGGCCTGGGAGAGCGGCTCCTCGCCGCCCTCGGCTGAGACTCGCCCCTACTCCAGGTCGACCTCGGTGAGCAGCCGCGCGGCGGCCGAGGGGTCGCGCAGGACGGCCGCCAGCAGGTGACGACGCGACCATCGTCCGGCCCGCAGGGCCAGCGCCCGGGCCAGCCCCTCGGTCCCGGAGGCGTGCACGGTGCCGTCTCCGACGTACCAGTCCACCTCGACCCCGTCCACGACGAGCCTCTCGTGGTGCAGGTAGGTGCGGTCGGCCCGTTCCGCGTCCGCGAGGAACGGCTCCATCTCGTCCGGCACCGCCCTGACCCGCCCGGCGGAGGTCACCTTGCCCACGACGATCTCCGAGGCCAGGTCCAGGTCGAGCACGTCGGCGAGGCGTTCGGCGACCTCGGTGGCGGCCAGGACGACCGGCCGCTCCTCCAACAGGGGCAACAGGTCGGGTGAGTCCACCACCACGACGTCATCGGCGTCGGCGACCACGATCCGTCCCTCGCCGACCGCCCGCACCAGGGTGGGCGGTGAGACCAGGTCGGCGTCGACGTCGGCCAGCGCCGTCCACAGGCGGCGCAGGGACGCCCGGTCGACGTGCCGCTCCGGATCGGCCATGCGGGCCAGCAGGTCGTCGGGCCCGTCCGGGTCGGCGAGCAGTTCCTCCAGCGAGGTCCGCACCCCCAGGGCCCGGGCGAACTCCGGGTCCACCTCGGCGGGCACCTCGTCGTAGAGTCCGCGCAGCGCCGGATCGGCGTCGGCGGTGCGCAGCTCCACCGGCGCGTGCCCGCCCAGCAGCGCCCTGCTCCGCAGCCACCAGGCGGTGTAGGAGGGCAGGTCCACGACCCGACCGTCGGGCATGAGCAGTCGGGCCGGTTCGGTGACGGCCTCGCGCAACGGCCCCGTGGCCAGCATCTCCAACGCCCGGGGCCAGGCGTCGTCGGCGATGTAGTCCAGGTCGGCGACGCACACCAGCTCGGGGACGACGGGGGGCAGGTCCGGATCGCCGAGCCGTTCGACGACCTCGTCCGCCCACTCCTCCAGCCCGTCGGGCCCGCCCTCGCCGGCGGTCCCGTCGAAGGCGGACGCCGGGTCCTCCCCCAGGGCCACCTCCTCGGCGCGGAGCACGGTGAGCTCCCAGACGGCCCCCACGGCGCGCAGGGCGTCGATCCCGTGGCGGTGGACGAGGTCCTCGTGCACGGTCCCGAAGGGCGCGTCCTCGGCCAGCAGGTCGGCGAGCGGGGCGCCGGGGACGAGGAGCTCGGCGGCGATCGAGTAGCCGTCCTCGTCGTCGCGCAGGGCCAGCTCGGAGAGCCAGGGAAGATCCTCGACCGTACTGCCGGAGGCGGCGACCAGGTCCAGGACCGCCTCGGCGATCGGCTCGGGGTCATCGGCGTCCAGCGAATCGCGTACCGCCGCCTCGGTGCGGGGGTCGGCCAGCACCGTGGCGGCTCCGGCCTCCACGGCGCCCAGACGCAGCAGGAGCGGATGCGCGGCCTCGGGGTGGACCACCCGCACGCCCAGCGTCGCCAGGGCGCCCGGGTCGATACGGGTTCCGTCGGCGTCGGTGGTCTCGGTCCAGTCGTCGGTCGGCGACAGGAGCGAGCGCGGCCCTCGAACCAGGCGACCGTCGGCCAGCGGCACCGGCAGGGCCCCGAGTTCGTCGAGGTCGGCCCCACCGGTCCCGGCCGCGGCCAACGCCGAGTAGAGCGAGGCCCACCAGGCCGGCGGGCGTTGGACGTCGGCCAGCAGGTCGGCCAGGTCGGCCAGGCCCAGGCGGCGCACCCTCAGAGAGGCCGGTGCCGGATGGCGGGGGCTCAGGTCCCCCGACAGCAGCGGCGGAACGAGTTCGGCGAGCCGTTCGACGAGCTCCGGAGAGCTCGAGGAGCCACCGGTGTCGAGCAGGACCGCGTCGCGCGGGGCGATCGGATGCCCTGCGGCGGTGGCCAGGAACGGGGTGTCCTGGAGCGGTTCGGCGACCCTGGCGCGGAAGACGGCGTCGATGGCGCCGCCGCCCACCCGGGTGGCCGGGACCAGGTCCAGGGCGGCCCCTGGGGCGAAACGGCGCAGCAGGGCACAGTAGGCCTCGGCGGCCTCCATGAGCAGCAGGTCGGTGGCGGCACCGGGACGCACGGCCCGCCGGTCCGATCCCAGCGGGAAGGTGCCGATGAGGACCGCGGGCAGGTCGAGTTCGGTGTCGGTGGGTGTGGGCGCGTGCACGACGCTCTCGACGTCGGCGGGCAACGCGCCGATTCCGCCGTCCTCGTCGACGGGGACCGCCCAGGTCAGCGACCACGAGGTGCGTTCGCGTTCCTCGGTGGGCCGTTCCTCCAGGTGTCGGGGGTCGAACTCCCCGGCACGTTCGATGACGCGCCAGTGCGTGACCCGCGTGCCGCCCCCGTTCCGGTGGGTCGTGATCAGGTCGCCGCCGACGGCCTCGTCGCCGTCCTCACGGGTGAGGACGCGTTCGACGCCATCGACCACCACCCGCACCTCGGACAGCCCGCCCAGGGCCAGCATGAGCGCCTCCCCGGTGCGGTCCAGAAGCTCCCGAACGCGCTCACCCGAGCGTTCGTCGCGGAGCACCAGGGTGATGACCGTGTCGTATCCGCCCTCGGGGTGTTCGGGGCTGACGTCGGCCGGGAAGGGCAGCCGCAGCATGGGCACGTGGCCGGAGCGGCGGGCCACCTCGTCGGCGAGGTCGGCGTGGGTGCCGTCGGCGTCGACCAGGTCGGCGAGCACGGCCCTGGCGCGTTCGGCGCTGAAGTGCACGGCCGAGCCGGCGGAGTCCACGATGACGTTGTCGCTGAGCGCCACCACCGCGGAGAACCCGACCCCGAACCGCCCGGCGGAGCCGTGATCGTCGCGTTTGGCGGAGGCCCGCAGAGTGGCGAGCGACTCCACCCCTTCGACGGTCAGGGGCTCGCCCGTGTTGGCCACGGTGAGGCGATCCCCGTCCAGGGCCAACAGGAGGCGCCCGGGCACCCCGGCCCGACGGGCCGCGTCGGCGGCGTTCTGGGCCAGCTCGACGACCACACGGTCGCGGTAGCCGCCCAGGCCGAAGTCCTCCTCGGCGTTGGCGTCCTCCCGAAAGCGCGCGGGGGCGTCCGCCCACGCCGAGAGCACACGTCTGCGCAGTTCGGCGGTGTCGTAGGGGTCGTTCGCCACGGGGTTCACCGGCTCGGCCATGATCGTCTGCTCCTCGCGCGGGTGCGCGTTCCGGTCGGTCCGGCGCGCGGACGCGCACGGGCCCGGCAAGGTGAGTGTGGTGGACAGCTCGACCCTAGCCCACGCGCGGCCGGAGACGGCCTCGGGCCGGGACATGGCGTGTACGCGTCAGGGCCCCGTCGCGAAGGCGACGGGGCCCTGTTCCGGGTCCTGGTGGATCGGCCCGTCGTGGCTCAGGAGTCGGAGGTGACCAACTCCAGCTCGGCGGTGTCGTCGAAGACGATGTGGTCGTACCCCATCTCGTCGACGACCGGCGCGACCGGCTCGTTGCGCGGGCCGGGTCGGCGTACTTCGGAGTGGGCTCCACAGCCGTGGTCGAGCGAGACGACCTTGCCGTCGTCCGGGGCGTACTCGTTGGTGCACACACCGAACATCTGGCGCAGCTCCCCGGCGAGCGGGGTCATGAAGCCACAGGTGCCGCACCGTGCGGGGGCGGCCGTGGCGATCGGACTGCGCGGGCCGGCGTCGCCGTTGTACCAGCGCTCCGCGGCCTGTTCACGGCCGGTCTCGGAGAGGACGTGGCGTCGGCCCAGGCCGAGCTCCCACACCATCTGCTGGTCCATGCCCTCGGCGTCGAGTTCGCCCTCGGGCACCTGCGTGTAGCCGGGGACGAGTCGTTCGTCGTCCTCGTCGGTGGGGAGAAGGTCCCCGACACCGACGTCGCCCGGGCGCAGTCGCTCCTTCCAGGGCACCCACGCGGGCGCGGTCAGCGCGCCCTCGCCCGGCAGCAGGACCACCTCGTTGACCGTGACCTTCTTCGCGCGCGAGGCGCGCACCACGGTCACGGCGTAGGTCCACCCCGGGTAGGCGGGGTCCAGGCACTCGAAGTAGTGGGTGACCAGGCGTGTGTCCTCGACCTGGGCGGTGAGATGCTCACCCACCCATTCGGGTCGCCCGACCTCCGCCGCCACCGAGCGGGCCAGATCCACCGCGTCGATACATGCCTTGTCCGGTACAGGAGAACGTCGAGAAGGGCTCACGTTCCCCATTCTCACTGATCGGGGGCACCGATTTGACCACAACGAGGGTCAAGGTTCGTCCGATACACCGTCCGAGCCGGGTCCGACAGGCTCATGGACCTACCGGAAACACCCTGGCCACCGCGTTCTCCGCGTGTCGCACCGGGTCCGGAACGGTGTCGTGGCGGGGACCGGAACGTCCCCGCCACGACACGGCCCTAGGCCTCCAGGTCGTCCGCGACCACGCGCAGGACCGCCGCCACACGGGACGCCTCGCGTTTGTCGGGGTGGCGGCCCCGTCGGTAGCCGTTGGAGACGTTCTCCAGGAGTTTGATGAGATCCTCGGTGATGACCACCATCTCATCGGGCTTCTTGCGTCGCGCCTTGGCCACGGAATGCTGCGCGTCGAGCAGTTTCACCTGAAGGGCCTGCGCGCCCTTACGGCCCTCGGCCACACCGAACTCGACCCGTTGGCCCGGGCGCAGCGATGTGGTTCCGGGCGGCAGAGAGGTGGAATGGACGAAGACCTCTCCGCCGTCGTCACGGGTGAGAAAGCCGAAACCCTTGTCGCCGTCGTACCACTTGACCTTACCGGTGGGCACGGTAGAGACCTCATGCTTTCACTGGCGGGTGACGCGTGGGGAGGTGGAAACGGTGTCGTCCACCCTTTCCCCCCACCCCGGCGACCCCTGGTTTCCAAAGTCGGACACAAGGCTAGTACCCGGGCGCTTCCCAAAGCGAGAGGAAATGTGGCGGGGCCGATATGGCGGTACGTGAACGAGGCCCGGGGACGACTCACCCGGGCCTCGTCGACGTCGGCGTCGCCCCCGTCACCGCTGGTTGCGGAGTGTGGGACGGGACTCGGCGGAGTCGGGGGCGCCGTCGACAGGTCGGTGTCCTTGCTGGAGGCAGGTTCACCTGAAGTGACCACCGTGAAGCGAAAGCGGCGGTGTACCGAAATGACTACCCGAAGCCGCACGTACGGATGCACCGTAACGGGCCGACCGGAAAAGGTTATTCCCAGCGTTTGCCAAGCGATGACCCTCGGGCCTCCGACGCGGGGAAGGGGGACGGCCGGGTTCAGCGGCCGGCGCGATCGGCCGCGCGCGCGGATCGCGCGGCCTTGGGGAAGAGATAGAACACGCATACCAAGGAGGCGATACCCAGGGCCGGGACGCCCGTGGCGGGAAGGGCCTGCTGGATGTACTGGTCGATGAACCTGGCCTCGCCGTCCCACACGACCACGCCGACCGTGCAGGCCACCAGGGGCAGCCCCACCCCGACCCACTTGTCCTTGGCGTTCCACACGTGGCTGAGCAGGATGAGAGCGGCGCCGAGCACCCACAGGAAGGCGACGTCCCACCAGAGTCCGGTGAGCGTCAGCATGAGCAGGGCGATCGCCTCCGGAGCCCGGTGACGCACCAGGAGCAGACTGTTGCGCACCACCCCGGGCCTACGCGAGGTCCTACCGTCGAGGCGCTGGTCGGTCTGCCCGGGCCCCTCCAGGAGGGCGAGGATCCCCTGGCCGGGTCCGCCCCGCCAGGGCGGCGGCGGACGGTCCGCGTGCCTGGGTTTGGGCGGGATCATCTCGTCGTCCTCGAGGTCCATCTCCTGCCCGGTCAGTTCCTCCTGGACCAGGTGTTCCGGAGCTCCGAAACCTCGAAGGATCCGTCGCACGGTGTCGACATCGTCGTTGCCGGCCGCCTCTCGGCGCTCATCGATACGCGCGCGCAGGCTCGTCAGATAGGCCGTCCGCTCTTTCGCCGTGACACGACCGTGCAGCGCGAGTCCGACTTCCGAGAGATAGTCGAGTACCAATTGTTCCGAGCGCTGGGTCATGGCCCCATATTGGCCGACGACGAACCGCCTTTTAACCCCCACCCCTCTGTTTCGGATGTCCCATTCCCTTCCGATACGGCCGTCGAAGTGGGGGCGGACGACCTGGGAGAGGTCCGGCCGGGGAGCGGGTACACCGTCGATGGCCGGATCGCTTAGCGTGGGATCCGATGACGCACTACGCACGGCCCGAGCCCACCGGCGACCCCGCCGACGACGCGGCCACGGGACGGCCTCCCACGTTCACCGCCTGGCTCCGCTCGCGCTCCGACGACGAGCTCACGGCCCTCCTGCGCGCCCGGCCGGACCTGGCCCGACCGGTCCCGACCGATATGGGCGCCCTGGCCCACCGTGCGACCTCGCGCAACGCCGTGCTCCGCGCTCTGGAGCGTCTCGACCGGTTCACCCTCCAGGTCCTGGAGTCCGTGGTCGCCCTCGGCGACGACCGCATGTCCGAACCGGTGGGCACGCTCCCCGTCGACCTCGCCCGCGCTCTCGGTATGACCCCGGCGCGGGGCACCGGGCGTGATCCGCTCGACGACGCCCTGCGCACCCTGGCCTCCCTGGCGCTGGTCTGGCCCGACCGGGGCCGGCTGCGCCCGGTCCAGATCCTGCGCGACCTGCTCCCCCACCCGGCGCGTCTGGGGCCGCCCGCCCGCGTGCCGTTGGCCGCCCTGCCGCATCGTACGGTCGAACGACTGGCCGCCGACCTGGTGCCGCACAGCACCGCCGACTCCCCCGTGGAGGCGGTCGCCACCGCCCTGTCCGACCCCGATCGGATCCGCGGCCTGATCGGCGAGGTCGACGCCTCGGCGCACCGGCTCCTGGACGGGCTCGCCTGGGGGCCGCCCAACGGCACCGTCTCGGACGCCCGCCGGGAGATCACCCTGGCCACGGCCTCCTCCCCGGTCGAGACGCTCATCGCCCGAGGCCTGCTCGTTCCGGTGGGGGACGACACGCTCACCCTTCCCCGCGAGGTCGGCCTGTACCTGCGTTCGGACGTGCTGTTCCGGGACGTGAGCACCGCGCCCCCGCCCTTCGAGGGACGTGCGCGGGACCCCGAGGCCGTGGAACGCGCCGCGGCCGGCCAGGCCTTCGTCGTCCTGCGCGCCATCGAGGAGCTGCTGGAACAGTGGTCCCGGGAGCCCGCGGCGGTCCTGCGCAACGGCGGACTGGGCGTGCGCGATCTACGTCGGGCCGCCCGCACGATGGAGACCGACGACGCCACCGCCGCCCTCTACCTGGAGACGGCCCGCGCCGCCGGGCTGCTCGGCACCGACGACCGGCTGTCCGGCGAATGGCTGCCCACCCGCGAGTTCGATCTGTGGCGGGAGAGCCCGGCCGAACGGCGGTGGCTGCGTCTGGCCCACGCCTGGGCGGGTTCGGACCGGGTGGCCTCCCTGGCCGGCTCTCGCGACTCCGGCGGTCGGGTGCGCAACGTCCTCGGCCCGGGGTTGGTCCGTCCCGCCGCTCCCCAGGTACGCCGCGACGTGCTGATCGAACTCGGTGAGGCCGAGCCCGGTACCTCTCCCGACCCGGCCTCACTGATCGCCCGTCTGGACTGGCGCCACCCCCGGCGTCGCTCTCCGGTGCACACCGAACTGGTGGAGACCGCCCTGACCGAGGCGGCCGCCCTGGGCCTGACCGGCGCGGGCGCCCTCGCCGAGCACACGCGCCCTCTGCTCGTCGACGACGAGGAGAGCGCCGCCGAGATCCTCGCCGCCGGGCTGCCCCGGCCCCTGGACCACGTCCTGGTCCAAGGGGACCTGACCGCCGTGGCCCCGGGCCCGTTGGTGAACGGTCTGGCCCGGGAGCTCGCGCTCACCGCCGACGTGGAGTCCACCGGAGGCGCCACGGTCTACCGCTTCACCGAGGACTCGATCCGCCGGGCCCTGGACGCCGGACGCGGGACCACCGACATCATCGGGATGCTCGAACGTCACTCGCGGACCCCGCTGCCCCAGGCGCTGCGCTACCTGGTCTCCGACGTGGGCCGCAAACACGGCCGGTTGAGGGCGGGCAGCGCCTCCAGCTACCTGCGCTGCGACGAACCCTCGCTGCTCGCCGAACTGGTCGGCGACCGGCGGGCCGCCGACCTCGAACTGGTGGCCCTGGCCCCCACCGTCGTGGTGAGCGGGCTCAATCGGGCGGCGTTGATGGAGCGGCTGGACCGGCTCGGCTACCACCCCGTGGCCGAGAGCGGTGACGGCGCCATGAGCCTGAGCCGACCCGAGGTACGCCGCGCCGAACCGGACACCGACGTCGAGTCCTCGGCCGCCCCGACCTCCGCCGGCATCCGCGCCGCCGTCCGGGCCCTGCGCGCGGGGGACGAGGCCGCGACGGTGGCGAGGGTCCCCGTGCTCCTGCCCGAGGACGGCACGGCCGGGGCCCGCGTCAACGCCTTGGTGGAGGTCCTGGAACGGGCCGCCGCCGACGAGCGCCGCGTGTGGATCGGCTACACCGACACCGACGGCCGTCAGGTCGGCCGGATCGTCGCGCCGGAGCGGATCGACGGCGGTTTCCTCATCGCCTACGACACCACCCGCGACGCGGTCCAACGGTTCGCGCTCCACCGCGTCACCGGCCTGGCCGAACTGGCCGCGGGGGACGACGACGCCTGAGCGCGCGCCCGGACCGCCCCGGGCCTCGCCCGCCCTGACGGGGCCACCCCCTAGAGTGGCGTCTGATCGGTTGGTCCGGACCCGGGAAGAGTCCCACATGAGCAACGCGTCACTGCCCCCTGGAGCCTCGTCCCCCCGCGACCGCGGGCACGAGGACCGTACGCCGAAGGGTCGGGATCGGGCCCCGGAGCGGGAACGGGACGAGGAGCGCGAAGCCTCCTCCCCCACCGCGAACGGGGGCGCCTCCAGTAGTTCCACCATGGCGCTGATCCTGCACTCCATCACCGCCCTGTGCTGCGCCAACTGGATCTTCGGCATCGCCGGAATCACGTTCGCGGTGCGGGCGGCGCACGCGCGGGACCGGGGCCGGCCGGATCAGGCCGAGGTCCTGACCCGCTACTCCTGGTACTGCCTGGGAGCGGCGGGGGTCATGTTCTTCGTGATGGTGATCCTGACCTTCGTGATGTTCACCCAGGCGGGTGACTGGATCCAAGGGATCGTCGACGTGACACAGTACTGACCCCGGATTGGCAGAACCGGGAGGGAGCCGACCGCGTCCGATACGGACGAGACGGGTATGCGACCAGAAACGGCGCGAACGACCCGAACGGGTCGGGCATCGATCGAAAGGAGGCTCGGTGGACCTTGAACGGTGAACCGCACGACCCTCGAGCCTTCTGGACCCGGGAGCCCGCCTCCCTCGCACGCCCGCCCGTCCCCGGGCCGAGCCGCTCCGCGGGCGCTCCTCCGCCCCCTACGGTCGGCCCTCCTCCGCCGTGGACCGCCCCGGTGCCGCCGCGTCGTGCCTCCTTCGACCCCTCCGGACCGCCGCCCCGTGTGGGCGGGGCCGTGGCCGCTCTGGTCGTCGCGCTGCTCACACTGGTGGTACCGATCCTCGGTTTCTCGATGGGGCTCTGGTTCTTCATCGTGCTCGCCAACGTCCCCGGGATCGTCATGGGGGTCATGGCACTGAAGCGCGTACCCGACACCGAGGCCGTCGAGCGATACATCCGCTACACCTGGGGATGCACCTTCGCCTACACCGCCCTGTACGTGGTGTTCGCGATCCCGGTGCTCGTCCTCACCTTCTTCATCCTGCTCCTCGGCATCTGACCGACCCCGTCCGACAGCACACCCCCGGGCCTCAGCGACGCCCGCCCAGTGAAAGCAAGAACCACATATGAGTTACGGTCCCCCACACGACCCCTACGGCGGCCAGGGCCCCGGCTATCCGCCGCCGCCCGGTCACTTCCACTCCCCCTACCCGGTGCCGCCGCCCAAGGGGGGCGCCATCGCGGCGCTGGTCGTCTCCGTCCTCCTGGTGATCTCCTGCTACGGGATCTTCGCCGCGGTCGGTCTGATCTTCTCGATCATGGCCGTCAGCGAGCAGTACGACCACGAGAAGGTCTCCCGGTTCACCCGCTACGCGTGGATCGCCAACGGCGTCGTCATCGGGCTCCTGGTGCTGTTCTTCGTGGGCATCATCGTGTTCGCCGTCCTGACGTCGTGACACCCCGACGGGCATGATCGGGCGGCCTCCGGTGTTGCATCTGGGGTCGCCCCTCGTCCACCGTCCCTCGGAAGGTCCCGCGTGTCCTGTTTGATCGTCCAATCCGACAAGACCCTGCTCCTGGAGATCGACCACGAGTCGGCCTCCGAGTGCCGCCGCGCCATCGCCCCGTTCGCCGAACTGGAGCGCGCCCCCGAGCACGTGCACACCTATCGGATCACCCCGCTGGCGCTGTGGAACGCGCGCGCGGCGGGACACGACGCCGAACAGGTCGTGGACGCCCTCATCCGGTTCTCCCGCTTCCCGGTACCTCACTCCCTGCTCGTGGACATCGCCGAGACGATGGACCGGTACGGCCGGCTCACCCTGGTCGGCGACCCGGTCCACGGACTGGTCCTGGAGTCCTCGGACCGCGCGGTCCTGGAGGAGGTCGTCCGCGCCAAGAAGCTCAAGGGCATGTTGGGCGAACGGCTGAGCGAGGACTCCGTCGCCGTGCACCCCAGCGAGCGGGGCAACCTCAAACAGGCCCTGCTGAAGATCGGCTGGCCCGCCGAGGACCTGGCCGGATACGTCGACGGCGAGGCCCACGCCATCGAACTGGCCGACGGCGACTGGGAGCTGCGCGGCTACCAGCGCGAGGCCGCCGAGAGTTTCCACGCCGGCGGCTCGGGCGTGGTGGTCCTGCCCTGCGGCGCGGGCAAGACGATCGTCGGCGCCGCCGCCATGGCGATGACCGGCGCCACCACCCTCATCCTGGTCACCAACACGGTGTCGGTCCACCAGTGGAAGACGGAGCTGCTGCGTCGCACCTCCCTCACCGAGGACGAGATCGGCGAGTACTCGGGAACCCGCAAGGAGATCCGGCCGGTCACCATCGCCACCTACCAGGTGATGGCCGCCCGCCGTAAGGGCGTCTACACGCACCTGGAGCTGTTCGACGCCAAGGACTGGGGGCTGGTGGTCTACGACGAGGTCCACCTGCTGCCCGCGCCGATCTTCCGGATGACCGCCGACCTTCAGGCCCGACGCCGTCTAGGGCTCACCGCGACCCTGGTCCGCGAGGACGGCCGCGAAGGCGACGTGTTCTCGCTCATCGGCCCCAAACGCTACGACGCGCCGTGGAAGGACATGGAGAACCAGGGCTGGATCGCCCCCGCGGACTGCGTGGAGGTCCGGGTCGACCTGACCGAGTCCGAACGGCTCGCCTACGCGACCGCCGAACCCGAGGACCGCTACCGGTTCTGCGCCTCCTCCGAGACCAAGACCTCGGTGGTGCGCGAGATCGTGGAACGCCACTCCGCGGAACAGGTGCTGGTCATCGGCTCCTACATCGACCAGCTCGACGAGCTCGGCGAACGTCTGGGCGCCCCCGTCATCAAGGGCGAGACCCGCAACAAGGAGCGTGAACGTCTCTTCGACGCCTTCCGCTCCGGAGAGCTGCGCACCCTGGTGGTGTCCAAGGTCGCCAACTTCTCGATCGACCTCCCCGAGGCCGGCGTCGCCGTGCAGGTGTCGGGCTCCTTCGGCTCACGCCAAGAGGAGGCCCAGCGCCTGGGCCGGGTACTGCGCCCGAAGGCCGACGGCCGCACCGCCCGCTTCTACGCGGTGGTCGCCCGCGACACCCTCGACCAGGACTACGCGGCCCACCGGCAGCGCTTCCTCGCCGAACAGGGCTACGCGTACCGGATCACCGACGCCTCCGACCTCCTGGCCGGCGACGAGAGCTGAGGAGATGTTCGGGCGGCCCCGTGGTGAGGTAGAAGACCGCGTGGCCGTCGCCACGGGGGGGTTGAGGTAGGAGATCGAGCGGCGGGTCACACCCCTGGGGGTGAAGGTGGGAGTCCGCACCCTCCGGTACCCCAGGGGGTCGCTCCACACGGTCTCCTACCTCGCCACGGGGGGTTGCCCGTTCGGGCGCCGGGAGTGTTCTGCAAGACGAGTCAAGCCGCCCGCGAGGAACGAGCCAGGCGTAGACGAGGATGAAGAACGCTCCCTCTTAGGGCGCCCGAACACGCGCCGAAGCGCCAGCGGAGGCGCAAAGCAAACACTTTCGGGCCCTAGCCACAGCAGGGTGTAACGGCCGCACACCCTCCCACACCAACCCCAGGGGGGTGAGGTAGGAGATCGTGTGACCGTCACCCCAGGGGGTCGGGGTAGGGGTTCGGGCGCCCGAACCCCCGGTCACAGGGAGGGCAGGACCCCGATGACGTAGGTGCCGGCGGCGATCCCCCAGGCGACGAGGGAGTAGCCCAGGGTCCGGGCGCGCAGTTCGCGATCGCCTCGGACCGAGGCGGCGGTGAAGGCCGCCACCAGGAGCGCCAGACCGAGGAGTGCGGGGATCACCGAGGCCAGCGCGAAGAGCTGGGACTGGGCGGCGCACGCGGCGTATCCGGGACTGCCGGGATCACCACAGAACACGTCGTCCCCCGATCAGATCGTTCATGTGGTCGTTCACCCCCGACCGTACCGTTTCGGCGAGGCCGGATCGCCGCCGTCCTCGACCGGATCGCGGGTTGCGGGTCGTCGAGGCCGTGCGGGGCCGGCGGTGAGGCCCGTATCACCTCAAGGTCTTTACACGAGGGGCCTTCGTGTCCAATCATGAGGGCGGCGCGCCTCGAAGTCCTCCCCCCTCCACCCCTCGCACGGAGGTGCACATGGCTCCGACACCGACCCCCTCGTCCGTCCGCCGCTCCGGTTTCCGCTCTCTCGGTCAGGGCGGTCTGAACTGGGACTCCCTGCCACTACGGCTCTTCGTCAAGGGCAACGCGAGGTTCTGGGACCCCGCCGACATCGACCTCTCCCGCGACGCCGAGGACTGGGAGCGACTCGACGAAGAGGCGCGCACCCGTCTTCTGCGTCTGTGCGCCCTCTTCGCCGCGGGCGAGGAGGCCGTCACCGAGGACATCCAGCCCTTCCTGCGCGCCATGGCCGCCGAGGGGCGACTGGGCGACGAGATGTACCTGACACAGTTCGCCTTCGAGGAGGCCCGGCACGTCCAGGCCTTCCGACTGTGGCTCGACGCGATCGGGGTCCGGGACGACCTGCACGGATACGTCGACACCAACCCGGGCTACCGGGCCCTGTTCTACGAGGAACTGCCCGCCTCGATGGAGGCCCTGCTCGACGATCCGAGCCCTCGCAACCAGGTGCGCGCCTCGGTCACCTACAACCACGTCATCGAGGGCTCGCTGGCTTTGACGGGCTACTACGCGTGGAACCACGTGTGCACCGTGCGCGACATCCTCCCCGGGATGCGACGGATCATCCGACTGATCGGCGACGACGAGCGGCGGCACATGGCCTGGGGCACCTTCACCTGTCGGCGTCACGTGGCCGCGGACGACGCCTGCTGGGGCGTGGTGCACGAACGGCTGGAGGAGCTGCTCCCCCACGTGCTGAGCACCGTCGAACACGGCGACACCCCGTCGCGGGATCCGCAGGTCCGGCGTTACGAGCTCCCTCCCGGCCGGCTCATCGAGTACGCCGCCGATCGTGCGACCCGCAGACTGGGCGCCATCGAGGCGGCCCGGGGCGTGCCGTTGGAGCGGATCGATCTGGACGCCTCACCCCTGGAGTTGGAGGAGCGCTTCGGCGACGAGGATCAGGCCGCCATGGCCTCTCCGACCCCCTGAGCTGAACCCCGAAGCCCCGTTATTCCGGGTTCACCCTGGCCGGATTAGGTCCCGACCGCCCAGTGTCCGACCGTGGGTCGGCGGGCAGGCCATCCCCTACCCCGCCGAAGAAACGTACGAATCGCACACCTGACGGGAGACCCACCATGTTCTTCGATCCCACCGTCGTGGCCCGCTACACCGCCGAGGACGTACGGCAGACGCACACCTTCCACGATGGGGAGGCGTTCGTCGGCTACGTCGCCGACCGGCGGGAGGGCTCCCCCATGGGGCTGGCCTTCGTGCACTTCGAGGCGGGCGTGAACTTCGACTTCTCCTGGCCCTACGACGAACTGTCCGTGGTCACCGAGGGCCGGCTGACCGTCCGGACCGCCGAAGGGGTGATCTCCGCGGGCCCGGGTCAGATCCTGAATCAGCCGCGCGGCGTGCCCGGCACGTTCGAGATCGAGGAGCGGCTCCGGATGGTCTGCGTCCACCACCCCACCTTCCAGGAGGCCGTCGGGGTGTCGGTGGAGGAGTTCGGGGCGCTGTCCGAGCGGGACGAGGAGCCCGACATGTCCGCTTCGCCGCGTGGTCCCGAGCACTCAGGCGGCTTCTTCGACCCCACGATCATGCAGGTGTTCGATTCGGACGACCTCACCGACTGGGTCACCGTGGACGAGGTTTCACGCGCCTACGTGGGATACGTCGCGGATCGGGAGCAGGGCTCGCCCATGGGCATCGCCTTCTCCCGGTTCGGGCGGGGCGGCGTCTTCGACCTCGTCTTCCCCTATGACGAGGCCGCCGTGATCACCAAGGGGCGGGTCACGGTCGAGAGCGCCGGCTCCTCCTTCACGGTGCTCCCGGGAGAGCTGCTGTACATGCCCGCGAACACCTCGGCCGTGTTCAGGTTGGAGGAGGACACCGAGGCCGTCGGCGTGCACCACCCGACCTTCGAGGAGGCGTTCGGGCACCCGCCGCACCGGTCGTGACCCGGGGGCACGGGGCACGCGCCCTCGTGTGTCACTTGCCTTCGCGCAGGACCAGGTCGATGGCGATGGAGGAGGCGATCACGAGGGTGCGGAGCGGCTCGGGCAGCGAGGGGTAACGGTGGTGCAGCGCGTAGCTGTCGGCCGCGGTGAAGATCTCCCCGAGGTCGGGAAGCTTACGGTCGACCCGGGCGACCTCGTGTTCGGCGTGATCCTTGATCCGGAAGTCGTATCCGATGAAGTCGCCCTCGATGCTGCCGACGGGCCTCTTCCAGGGGTCCATGAGGGTGAACCTGGATCCGAAGAACTTGAAGTCCTGTTCGATGGAGCCCACCGGACGCCCGTCCGGCAGATTCACGCTGGTGGAGGCGGTCATCCAGGACCAGTGCTTCTGGATGACCAACCGCGTGTGCCCGTGCATGTCGTCGACGTGTACGAGGCGCGCGAACCCGCCGGTGTTCTTGGCCATGAAACGGAGCACCTGCATGCCTCCGTCCGCGCCCTGCTCCTTGACCCTCGCGATCGGACGCCCGTGGGGGTCGAAGACCTCGTAGTCGGAGACGTCGGTGAAGTAGCGCTTGGGCTGTCTCACCAGGAGAGGGTTGGCGTTGAAGATGTCCATGAGGAGGGATTTTAGGGCGTGTCCTCCGAGCGCCAGAGCTCGCGTCGACCCCTTTCCGCCTCCAAGGCGATCCGCCCGAACGGCTCGGTCCTCCACGTGCCGTTCTCACGGTGGTTGGAGTAGAGGGCGTCGCCCTCGCGGGAGAGCACGTGGAGCGAGTCGACCAGGTGGTGGGTCTCCAGGAACTCGATGGTGTTGGGGACCCCCAGGTAGAAACGGTCGTGGTGGAGTTCCGGCAGCCATCGGCCGAACCCCTGGTCGCGGGTGGCGCGGGCGTGCCGGTCCAGGATCGCGAAGCGGCTGTTGGAGGCGTGAGTGGCGACGAAGGCGACCTCGACCCGGTAGCCGGCCTCCTTGAACCCGGAGACCCAGGCGGAGGCCCAGTCCGCGCGGCCCAGCGGGTGGCTGCACACCACGTCGAAGCGGCCCGTGCGCACATGCTCCATCGCCCGTCCGTGGAGGGCGCCCACCTGGTGGGAGACGGAGGTGGAGGCGGTCCTGTCGTCGGCGCTCATGGCCCACTCGTAGTCGGGTGACAGGCGCAGCAGGTCGTCCCCGTCGTAGCTCACCGTCCCCTCCGGCAGGGCGGGCAGGATCGAGCGTTGGAGCGTGCTCTTGCCCGATCCGGGCTGGCCGCCGAACAGCAGCAGGCGGGGATGTTCGCGTGGGACCCCGGTGAGCCGGTCGCGCAGGGCGACGCCGAAGAGGGTGTCCAGGTCGTCCTCCGACAGCGCGCGCCGCAGGTCCGCGGGTGTGGCCCCGGCGGGGGCGCGCACGGGCTCGGCCCGCAGCGCGGCGATGAGGTCGGGCAGTTCCGCGGCCGCCCGTGCGAGTTCCTCGGTGGTGAGGAAGGGCAGTCGGGCCTCCTCCTCGAGGAGGGACGTGGCGCGTTCGAGGAGGTCGGGGGAGCTCTCCCGGCGAGAGAGACAGGCGCCGATGGCGGCGCTGTAGAGGTTGTGGACGCGTTCGATCAGTTCGCGTCGCGCGGGGCTCAGGGGCGGAACACGTCCGCCCGCGCTCTCCCCGAGAAGGGGGGTCGACCCGTTCGCCGTGGTCTCGTCGGAGAGGTCGGGGCCGAGGCCCGGACCGGTACCGGTGCTGGAGGAGGTCATGTGCGTCCGCTCTCGCTGTGGCCTGCCTGTCCGCGCGGTCCTACGGGTACGAGCGACCGCCGGCATCCACGGATCGTAGTGCCTGGGATCACCTCGAAGCGGCGCTTCGACCGTTTCTCCACCGTCCTAAAGTGGCCACATGTCTTCCACTCCGACCTCCACCTCCGGCGTCTCCGGATCTCCCTCGGTCATCGACGCCCTCTCCTGGGTCCACATCGAGAACGGCCGCCTGTTGTGCGTGCGTTCGCGGAACCGCGACCGGCTGTACCTGCCCGGCGGTAAGCGTGAGCCGGGCGAGAGCGATGAGGCCGCCGTGGCCCGGGAGACTCGGGAGGAGGTCAGCGTGTCCCTGCGTCCGGGAACGTTCGAGCGGATCGCGGAGATCGACCAGGTCGCCCACGATCAGCCCGAGGGCACCCGGGTGCGGCTGATCTGCTTCACCGCCGAGTACGACGGCGAGATCGCCGCGGACAACGAGGTCGGCGAGCTGGCCTGGGTCGGGTACGCCGACCGCGCCCTGTGCGCCCCCGCCGTCCGTGACCTGGTCGACCTTCTCCACGAGCGAGGCCTGCTCACCTGATCCGTTACCGAGGGGCCGTGGAAGACCCCTTCCACGGCCTCTCGGCGTTCCACCCTCGGTTCTCCATACTTCTTCAGGCGTACCGAAGGTTCCATGTGTACCATTGGGACCATGAGCGAGATGCAGGTGGAGTCCATTCGTCAGGTGCGTGATCACATCGCCGACGTCGTCGATCGTGCCGACAGGGAGGACTCACCGACCGTGATCACCAGACGCGGGAGAGAGGTCGCCGCCGTCGTCCCCATCGACCTCCTGCGCAGATATCAGCAACTGGAAGAGCAGGAGATCATGCGCATGGTGCGTGAGCGCATGAACAACCCCGAACCCGGGATCCCGATGGAAGAGGTCATGGCGGAGATCTTGGACGGCCCCGAGTGAGCTACCGAACCGTCTTTCGACCGGAAGCCCGCTCGGAACTCCGCAAGCTTCCACGCAATGTCGCCATGACGGTGTTCCGCAAGCTCACGGAACTGGAGCGGGACCCTCTGGGGTTCGGCACCACGGCGCTGGTGGGAGCCCCCGAGATCCGCCGTCTACGAGTGGGCGATCATCGGGTCGTCTACACCGTGGAGAACGAGAAGCTCATCATCTGGGTGGTGCACGTCGGACACCGCTCCAGCGTGTACGACCGACCCCTCCCGTGATCTCGACTCACCGACCGGCCGAGGAGTCTCTCGGCGCCTGGTCCGGGACCTTCTCGGACCAGGTGCCGGTGTCGCGCAGGAGCATCATGGTGGTGAGCAGCCCGAGCACGAGCGGGAGCATGAAGACGGTCCCCATGACCGTGTCCAGGTCGCTCACCTCGAACAGCCCCCAGTTGAGCAGGCCCTGGGCCCCGACCTGGAAGGCCAGGTGGAAGCCCACACAGGCCCAGAGGTTCCCGGTGACCAGCCTGATACAGCCGAGCACCAACGCCACCCCGATGAACAGCGGCAGCCGTTCGACGAGCACGCCCCAGCCCTGGGAGAACACCCACAGACCGGCCCCCCACAGGCCGAAGAGCACCGCCTGGCCCAGGACGGCCGCCCAGCCCGACATCACGGTGTTGAGGTTGCGGAAGAGGTGACCGCGGAAGATCAGCTCCTCGGGAAGCGCCTCATAGAGCAGTACCAGGACGACCACCATCATCAGGGAGAACACGACCTCCGCCGTGGGTGCGCTCGGGGTGATCGTCACCCCCAGGGCGAGACAGACCCCCAGGCCCAGTGAGGCGGGGAGCAGCCACGAGGCCAGGCCCACGAGGAAGGGGCGCCAGGCCTCGCGCGGCCCGGTCAGGCGCAGGCCCTCCCAGGGGCGACGGTCCAGGAACCTGCGGGCCGCCCAGACCATCGGCACCGCCAGGGCGAAGGCCACCAGGGCGTTCATCCAGTGGGCGAGGTTGCCGGAGTCACCGGCCTCGATGGGCGACAGGTCGTTGAGGGCCGCCAGCGAGTACCAGATCAGCGCGGCCGCCATCGTGACGGCGGTGATCCTCAGGAGCAGCGGGGGTCGTGCGGGGCCGTCGGTCCGGTTCGCGCGGGGGATGTTCGGGTCCATGCCTCCAGCGTCTCCGCCCGTGTCCGTTCGGCACATCGGGGAACACCCCGAAAGCTCCCCTGACGCCCTTCCTCCCCCTCCCTACGGGAGGCGAGAAAATAGGTGGATTCTCTCGGATCCGCTGGTTAGAGTCCCTGAACGTGCGCGTTCTTCCCCAGCCTCCGGGCGTCCCCGACCACCGTTCGGCCGACCGATACCTGCTCTGGCTCGCCCGTTCCGAGTGGCGGTCGATCACCTGGGCGGGTGTGACCTGCGCCGTCTACAACCTGGGCGGCGTCATGGTCGCCACCCTGCTCGGCATGGCCCTGGACTCCGCTCTGACCGCCGGCGACCCGCGTTCGCTGTGGACGTGGTTCGCGGGCATCACCCTGTGCGCGCTCGTCACCGCGGCCGTCGTTCCGCTCTACGAGCGCGCCTCCTGCTTCAACTGGTACACCTCGGCCTACCGGACGGTGCAGGTGGTCACCGCGCGCGCCGCGCGGCTGGGCCCCACCCTGACCCGGCGACTGCCCTCCGGCGAGGTGGTGGCGGTGGGCACCGACGACATCGACCGGATCGGCGACCTGTACGAGCGGTCCGGTCTGGCGATCAGCGCCGTCACGACGATGGCGGCGATCAGCGCCCTCATGTTGTCCTCGCACGTCACCTTCGGTCTGATCGTGCTCGTGGCGGTGCCGGTGATCGTCCTGGGCATCGGTCCGCTGCTGCGTCCCTTCGCCCGGCGCAAGACGCGGCACCGTGACCGGCAGGCCGAGCTGGCCACCCAGGCCACCGACCTGGTCTCCGGCCTGCGCGTGCTGCGCGGGGTCGGCGGCGAGCGGACCGTGGGCGGACGCTATCGGGAGGAGTCCCGCCGGGTCAGGGACGCCGGGGTCCGGGTCGGCTGGTGGGAGGCCTCCCTCCAGGCGGTCCGCGAGCTGTATCCGGGTCTGCTGCTGGTGGGGATCGTCTGGTACGGCGCCCGTCTGGCCCTGACCGGTGAGCTCACCATCGGACAGTTGGTCGCCTTCTACGGCTACACCGGTTCCCTGGCCGTCGCCCTGCGGCACCTGATGGAGTTCCTGTCGATGCTGGTCTCCGCGCGGGTGTCGGCGGCCAGGGCCACCCGGGTGCTGGCCCTGGAGCACGACCTTCCAGAGCCCGAGACCCCGGTCGCGGGCCCCGAGGGCCCCTACGACCTGCGCGATCCGGACAGCGGCGTGGTGATCGGTCATGGCCGGGTCACCGCGGTGGTCTGCGCCGATCCGGACGACGCGACGCTGGTCATCGAACGGTTGGGGCGCTACCACGACGGCGAGGGCCCCGGCGCGGAGATGGTGGAGCACACCGGCGGCCGGACCGTGCGGCTGCGCGACCTTCCGCTGCGCGAGACCCGACGTCGTGTCCTGGTCGCCGCCAACGATGCCCATCTCTTCTCCGGTCCTCTGCGCGAGGAGCTCGCCCCCGACGGCGGGCTGCCCGAGGAACGTCTGACCGAGGTGGTCCGGGCGGCCGCCGCCGAGGACGTGCTGCGCCGTTCCCCCGCCGGGTTCGACGCCGTGCTGACCGAGCGTGGGCGCGAGTACTCGGGCGGGCAGCAGCAGCGTCTACGGCTGGCGCGGGCCCTGGCCCAGGACCCCGAGGTACTGATCCTGGTCGAGCCGGCGTCCGCCGTCGACGCGCACTCCGAGGCCGCGATCGCCGAACGGCTGCCCGCCGAGCGCGCGGGTCGGGCCACCGCCCTGGTCACCACCAGCCCGCTGTTGCTGGACCACGCCGACCACGTCCAGTTCGTCGAGGACGGCCGTGTGAGCGCGGAGGGGACCCACCGGGAGCTGCTCGCCCTCGCGCCCCGCTACTCCGATACCGTCCTGCGCACCGCCGGGGAGATGGCATGATCCCGACCACCGACCGCCCGCTCATCAGCGGCCCCGACGATCCGGTGTTCGGTCCCGCCTCCGATCAGGAGGCGTCCGGGCTCCCGGTCGCTCCGGCCCCCGTGGTCTGGGCCCGGCTGCGCAGGGCCGTCCGCGAGCACGGTCGGACCCTGCTGGCGGTCGTGCTCCTGTACGGCTGCGCGACGGCCTCCGCGGTCGCCGCCCCATGGGTGCTCGGAAGGATCATCGACGAGGTGCGGGCCGGCGCGGACGCCGGGCGGATCGACCTGATGGCGTTGATCGTCATCGGGGCGCTCGTGCTCAACGCCGGGTTCGTCCTGGTGTCGGTGGCCCTGTCCATCCGTTTCGGTGAGGGCCTGCTGGCCGAGCTCCGTGAGGAGTTCGTGGAGTCCACACTGCGTCTGCCCCTGGGCACGGTGGAGCGCGCGGGCACGGGCGACCTGGTCTCGCGTACCGGGCGTGACATCGGCACGCTCGGGTTCATGGTGCGCCACGCGGTCCCGGTCATGGCGGTGAGCACGGCGACCGTGGTGGTCGTGCTCGTGGCGCTGGCCCTGGTGCACCCGGCCCTGCCGTTGGCCTGGCTGCCGACGGTCCTGATCGTCGCCGTGACCACGCGCTGGTACGGGCGTCGGGCGCCGGCCGGTTACCTCCGCGAGATGGAGACCTACTCCGACCTGACCCAGGGGGTGGCCGACACCGTCGAGGGGGCGCACACCCTGGAGGCACTCGGTCGACAGGAGCGGCAGGACGCCCATAACGACCGGCGTGTGCACCGTTCCTACCTGATCGAGCGGTACACCCTGTGGCTGCGCTGCGTGTGGTTCCCGCCGTTGGAGTTCGCCTATCAGCTGGCGGCGGCCTTGACCTTCCTCCTGGCGGGCTACCTGTACATCAACGAGGTGATCTCCCTCGGCCAGATCGCCACCGCCGTCTTCCTGGCCGTGCAGATGACCCGGCCGGTGGACCAGCTGGTCGACCAGATCGACATCCTGATGTTGGGGTTCACCAGCCTTCGCCGCCTGCTCGGGGTGCGGATGGTCGAGGAGGAGACGCCCGTACCGGTCCCGGCCGAGAAGGACGCCCCCGGCACGGCCCGTCTCCGCGAGGTCCGGTTCGGCTACACCCCCGACACCGAGGTACTGCACGGGGTGGACCTCGACCTGCGCCCCGGTGAACGGCTCGCGATGGTCGGTCCCAGCGGCGCCGGCAAGTCCACCCTCGGCAAGCTGTTGGCGGGGGTGCACGCGCCGACCTCCGGAAGCGTCCGGGTCGGCGGGGTCGATCTATCCGGTCTCTCCCCCGAGGAGCGGAGGGAGCGGGCGATCCTGCTGAGTCAGGAGAGCCACGTGTTCCGGGGGACGATCGCGGAGAACCTGGCGTTGTCGCTGGACCGTTCCGACGTGGACCGGGACCGGATGTGGCGGGCGCTGGCAGCCGTGGACGCCGACGCCTGGGTGCGTTCCCTGCCCGACGGGTTGGACACCGAGGTGGGTTCGGGGCGCGACCCACTGGACCCGGCCCACGTACAGCAGTTGGCGCTGGCCCGGGTGGTGCTGGCCGACCCGCAGGTCCTGGTCCTGGACGAGGCGACCTCGTCGATCGACCCGCGTTCGGCCCGCCGGTTGGAGAGTTCCCTGGCCGGGGTGCTGGAGGGCCGTACCGTGGTGGCGATCGCGCACCGGTTGTACACCGCCCACGACGCCGACCGGATCGCCGTGGTCGAGGGCGGCGGCGTCGCCGAGCTGGGCACCCACGACGAACTGCTCGCCCTGGGCGGTTCGTACGCGGACCTGTGGCACGCCTGGCACGGTGAGGCCCGGCCGACCGGCTGAGGGACCGGCCCGGAAAAACGGTGGACAGGGTCGCCGTGCGCGGCGATCCTGTCCGGATGTCCTCCCACGCGCTTCCCCCGTACCACCGTGACCTCTCCTTCCACGGTCCGCTCTCCGACGAACGCGCCGCCCGACTGGTGCGCTCCCTGGGTCTCCTCGACGACCGGCACGTCGTCGACCTCGGGTGCGGCTGGGCCGAGCTCCTCCTACGCGCTCTCGCCACCTCGCCCTCCGCCACCGGTTTCGGGATCGATCTGCACGAGGAGGACATCCGTCAGGGGCGGGCCGCCGCGAGGGAACGGGGTCTGGACGAACGGGTCGAACTGGTGGTGGGCGACGTCGCGGCCTGGAAGGGCGGGCCCGCCGACGTGGTGTTCAACATCGGGGCCTCGCACGTGTGGGGCGGGGAGCCGGTCACGCACACCGAGAACGCCCTCACCGCCCTGGCCGACCTGGTCCGCCCCGGCGGCAGGGCCCTGTTCGGGGAGTGCTTCTGGCGCCGGACCCCCACCGAAGAGGAGTACGCGGCGATGGAGGGGACCCGTGGGACCCGTGGCCAGTACCGGCCACTCCCCGATCTGGTCGATCTCGCCCTGGACCACGGCTTCCGGTTGGGCTCCCTGTCCGAGGCCGGCGTGGACGAGTGGGACGTGATGGAGAACAGCATCGCCCTGGCCCGCGAGGAATGGCTCCTGAACAGCCCGGACGCCCCCGACTTCGAGGAGGTCCGTGAGCGGGCCGACCGGATGCGACGCTTCCGGACGCACGGCGCCCGGGACACCCTCGGCTTCGCCTACCTCACCCTGATCCGGGTCTGAACGCCTTGGGAACCGACGATGGGCCCCGGATCCTCGCGAACCTCCGAGGCCCATCGTCGCTCTCATAGAACATGGGAGACGGTGCACCCGATCACGGAAGCGCTTCGTGGGCACTCGACGCTCACGGTGAACAGGAGACCCGGCGGTCCGTCGGGCGGGCCCGTCACGCCCTCGCGGGCGAGGTGAGGTCTCGGACCGGGCATCGACGAAGGACGGGATCAGAAGAACCGCAGGCGCTCGCGCTCTCCGCTCTCGTTCTCGACGTAGACACGGTCACCCTCGGCCATGGCCGACTCCAGGTAGGCGTACACCTGGAGAGCCCTGTTGATCACGTCGGTCTGTGTATCCCCGGTGGCCGCGACCGCCTCTTCCAGGGCCTTGGCCGAACGAGCTGTGAGATTGACGGTGACCCGCGTCGAAGGTCCACCTCCTCGTCGTCCGGTCGAACGACCGGGCTTTTGAGAGATCTCCGTGACTTCGGTTCCTGTGCTCCTGGGTGGCATGACACATCCTCTTTCTCCGACTCGACCAGGGTTCGTTCAACGGAATGCCGCGGAGATCCACGCGCGCGGAGAAGCCGGGAGACGCCGCCCGAGGGTTCTCACGGGCGACGGAGGGGGGCCGTTCGGTATCGCGGTGAGGGTGCCGAGACCACGGGTCGCGTCGGTGTACGTGATCGGTCCTTGATCACGGGAGAACCGGTTCCTCCGAGTTCCGTCACCGCCGAGCGCCAAGGTCCCCCCTGTCTCTTCACATCGTTCATCCGTCAGGAAGGAGTGTATCAATCTGACTACGCATGCTGTCAATGCATCTTTCATGATGCCAATGACTGCCTAAAAACTGCGTACATGATAATCTCATGACGTGGTCACTCGACGCCACGGCGTCACCGGGTGCGGTACGACACGGGCTCCACCGGGTCGGACGGCATCGCCCCCCTGACAACTCGACCGTTGGAGGTCTGGCACATGGGAAATACCCGGGGAAGGGTCCCGCGGAAGCGGGTCACTCGGGTCGCAACCTACGCCGCGGAGATCCGTCTCGAGAACGAGTCTCCCAACGAGCGGGCCGACGTGGTCTTCGACAAGACCCCCGTCGCCTACAAAGTCGAGGGCGGCATCGGCGTGGACGGCGCCTGGGGCAGCCTCGAGGGCAGCGCCCGGGCGGGCTCCGTGGTCGAGAGGGCCTCCGCGGCCCTCCTCTCCTTGGGCGGGGCCACCCTCCCCGCCCTCGCCTTCGGCGGCCTGGCCCACGTGGTCGGAGCCCCCGTGTTCGGCACCCTCGCGGTCGCCGGAATCGTGTGGACCATCGCCCTCGTGGTGGTCCTTCGCATCACGCGCGCGCGGTGATGGCGACCGGGGCCCTCTCCGGCGGCTTCGCCCGCCCCGCCCAGGTCCGAACGCACCCGCGCCGGCCCCCTCATGGGGACCGGCGCGTACGGGTTTCGGGGGACGGTCAGCCCTCGTAGTCCTCCAAGGCCTCCAGGGCGGCCTGGGCGATCTCCTCGTCGATGTCTCCGGAGGGCGCGCCGCCCACGCCGATACCCGCGATCGGAGCGTCGTCGGAGGTCACCGGCACACCACCGGCCAGGAAGAGGGTGCCGGGGATGTCGGCGATGGTGGGGCCGTCACCCGAGGCGTTCTCCGCCAGTTCGCTGGTCGGACTTCCCATGGAGACCGCGGTGAAGGCCTTCTGTTCGGCGGAGTCCTGCGTCTGCGGACCGGCGTTGTCGGTCTTGAGCACCAACCGGACCGAACCCGAACGGTCCATGATGGCGATCGAGACCTGTTGGCCCTGCTCCTGGGCCTCGGCCAGACCGGCCTCGCCCGCAGCGAGCAGGGCGTCGGCGCTGAGGACCTCGTGGTCGGCCACCGCCTGGGGGGCCACCGCCGCCGCTGCCGGGGCGGGCCCGCCGGGGGCGTCCTCAGGCAGGAAGGTCGTGGCGGCGACGCCGCCGACGACGGCCAGACCCAGACCCGCTCCGGCCATGGTGGCGATGAGGTGGTTGCGCTTCATGTCCGATCACTTTCCCTTCGTGGACATCTCGTCTTCGACATCCACCACCTTCGTCGAGAATCGGCCGGTCGCCATCGGGTGAGCGAGTGAACCTCGCGCACCGTTCGGGCCACCTTCCTCGTCATCCGATCGGATGACACCGATACTGATGTAGGTGGGCACCATGGGAACGGTGGGACGAAAAGCTTCGGACGGCGGGGTCGGCAGCCCGCTCCTCAACGCGGTCATGCACATCGGCTTCTTCACGCTGCTCATCGCCTCGGCGATCCGGCTGCTGATCAGGCACGAACTGGACGACCGGACGGTGGCCGCCCTGGAGTTGGCCCTCGTCGTGGGCCTTCTGTACGCCGTGGGCCTGCTGTTGTGGCGCCGCGCGCACCGGGCGGTCCTCTACGGCTGGCTGACCGGTGTGCTCGTGTGCTGGATCGCCCTCGTCTGGATCGCGCCCTCGTTCGGCTTCGCCGCCATCCCCCTGCTGTTCCTGGCGCTGCGGCTGCTGCCCGCCCCGGCGGCGATGGTGGTCGCCGCGGTGCTGGCCGTGGCCACCACCGCCGGATGGGTCGCCCTGACCGACGTCGACGACCCCACGGTCTTCGTCGTCCCCGTGACGTTGGCGGCGATGGTGGTCGGTACCGTCACGGTCATCAAGCGCGAGAGCGAACAGCGCAGACGCATCATCGCCGACCTGCTCCGGACCCGCGACGCCCTGGCCGAGTCGCACCGCCGTACCGGTGTCCTGGAGGAGCGCGAGCGCCTGGCACGCGAGATCCACGACACCGTGGCGCAGGGGCTCTCCAGCACCGGCATGCTGCTGCGCGCCGCCGATCTGTCGTGGGAGAGCGACCCGGACCGTTCCCGGGCCCTGATCCGGCAGGCCACCGAGGGGGTGGAGCACAACCTGGCGGAGGCCCGCGCCTTCGTCCAGGGCGAGGGCCCCGCCTCCCTGGAGCACGCGACGCTGCGCGAGGCGCTCGCCGACCTGTGCCGCTCCCTGTCCGAGGAGACCGGGATCGAGGCCGGCCTGACCTGCGACGGCGACCTGGACGGGCTTCCGGACACGGTGAACGCCGCCCTGCTGCGCATCGCCCAGGGGGTGCTCGCCAACGTTCGCGAACACTCCGGGGCCTCGCGGGTGGCGGTCTCCCTGGCCGGCATCGGCGACCGGGTGACCCTGGACGTGCGCGACGACGGGGTCGGCTTCGATCCTTCGACGTCGCGCTCCACCTCCGGGCGCGGTTACGGGCTGCCCGCCGTCCGGGCGCGGGTCGAGGAACTGGGCGGATCCCTGAGCGTGGAGAGCGCCCCCGGAGCGGGTACCGGGGTGTCGGTCTCCCTTCCCGTCGAGGAGGGCGAGTGAAGCTGTTCCTGGTGGACGACCACCCCATCGTGCGCGCCGGTCTGATCGCCCTGTTCGAGGGCGAGGAGGACATCGAGGTCGTCGGCGAGGCCGCCGACGGCACCGACGCGCTGCGGTTGATCGGGCTGCGCGAACCGGACGTGGTCCTGATGGACCTGCGGTTGGCCGGGGGCACCGACGGGGTCGAGGTCACCGAACGCGTCCTGAGGCTGCCGCGCCCGCCCCGAGTACTGGTGTTGACCACCTACGAGACCGACGGCGACATCATGCGCGCCCTGGACGCGGGGGCCTCCGGCTACCTGTTGAAGGACAGCCCTCCCGACCGGCTCTTCGAGGCGGTCCGGGCCGCGGCTCGCGGAGAGACGGTGCTGTCCCCGCACGTGGCGGCCCGGCTGGTCCGGCGGGTACGCGACCCTCTGCCCGGGGTGACCCCGCGCGAGACCGAGATCCTCCGCCTCCTGGCGCGGGGCGCGGGCAACCGGGAGATCGCCGAGGGCCTGTTCATCACCGAGGCGACGGTCAAGACGCACCTGCAACGGATCTACGCCAAGCTCGGCGTGGAGACCCGGACGGCCGCGGTGCGGGTGGCCGTCGACCGGTCCCTGATCAGGCTGGACTGAACGACGGCCGGCGCCCCGCGCGGACCGGCGACCGCCCCCACCTGTACCGTCGGCCCCATGATGGAGACGACGGTGGACCCGCGGAGGCTGGTGGAACAGGCGCGCGCGGAGGGGATCACGCGCTTCTCGGTGGGGATGATCCTGCACAGGGCCGAGGGGCGGGAGTTCCTGCTGCTGCGCCGTCGTCCCGACGACACCTCCTTCCCCGGCGGGGAGGACCTCCCCTCCGGCGGCGTGGAGCCGGGTGAGGGCCTGTTCGAGGGACTGGCCCGGGAGCTCCACGAGGAGATCGGCAGGCAGGCCGACGCCCCCGTGCGGCCGGATCCGTTCGTCTCCTGGTTCGACTACGTGTCCCGGAGCGGGAACCGCAAGCGCTGGTTCGCCTTCTCCGCCCCCTACGACGGCGCCCCGATCCGACTGTCCGAAGAGCACACCGGCTTCCGCTGGGCCCCGATGCGGGAGTACGACCGGAGCGACCTGTCCCCCCAGGTGGCGGGCGCGGTCCGGGACCGGCTCGGCACGTTCTAGGGAGTGTTTTTTGGATGCTTTCGTTGGGCATCGGCGGAGCCGATCCGTGGCGAGCGGCCGCCGGGCGATCTCTCGCCAGACGACGAGCGAGAGTTCCCCTACTGTGCTCCGCTACGCAGGCTCCGCAGGATCGCACAGCGGGGGCCCGCCCGGGTTCGGCTGTCCGAGCGACGTCGGCGCCGCGAGAGGAAGCCCGGCCACGCGAGCACGGAATGATCCAAAAAAACACGACCGAGGTTCGGGGCTCGGCGGGAATTCTTGGCCCGCCCTTGGGCACCCGCCCCCTTCTCCCCGGGTATGCGGCCCTTGGCGGCCCCGACCGAGCGGGGACGCCGCGAAGTGGGGGGAGCACGATGACGACCGGACCCGACGCCGACGCCCTGGTGATCTTCGGGGTCACCGGAGACCTGACGCGGAAGTACCTCATGCCCGCCCTCTACCACCTGGTGGAGCGGGGCGAGGCCCCCGCCCGGATCGTGGGCGTGGCCCGGAGCGGCTGGGACACCGACACCCTGCGGCGTCGGGCCCGGGAGGCGATCATCGAACACGACACCGCCCTCGACGGCCGGATCGACGAGGCGGTCTTCGACGACCTGGCCGGCCGGCTGACCCTGGTCTCGGGCGACCTCGACGATCACGAGACCTACACCCGACTGGGCGAGGCCCTGCGGGGCGTCTCGTTCACCGCGCACTACCTGGCGGTGCCGCCCGCCCTGTTCGTCGAGGTGGCGCGGGCCCTGGCCGACAGCGGGCTCGCCCACGATTCCCGCCTGGTGGTGGAGAAACCCCTGGGAGACGACCTCGCCTCGGCCCGCCGACTGCGGCACGGGCTCCTCGCCTGCTTTCCCGAGGAGCGTCTCTACCTGGTCGACCACTTCCTGGGCGAGGAGTCGGTGCGCAACCTGCCGCTGACCCGCTTCGGCAACGGCCTGCTCGAACCGCTCTGGTCCCGCGCCCACGTCGACAACGTGCAGATCACCATGGCCGAGGACTTCGGCGTGGCGGACCGGGGCTCCTTCTACGACGCGGCCGGGGCGATCCGGGACGTCTTCCAGAACCACCTGTTGCAGCTCTTCGCCCTCCTGGCCATGGAACCGCCGCTGTCCACCGACCCGGCCGCGATCGAGGACGAGAAACTGCGGGTGCTGCGCGCCACCCGCACCCTGACCCCCGAGGACGTGGTGCGGGGTCGTTACGACGGCTACCTCGACGTGGAGGGGGTCGATCCGCGTTCCACCACGGAGACCTTCTTCGCGCTGCGCATGTGGGTGGACGCCCCGCGGTGGGCGGGGGTGCCGTTCTACGTGCGTTCGGGCAAACACCTGCCGCTCACCTCCTGGGAGGTGGTGGTCGAGTTCGCGCGGCCCCCGATCGACCTCTACCCGGGCCCCGCCGACCTGGTGCGCTTCCAGCTGGAGCCCTGGTCGGGGGCGACCATCGAGACGTCCCTGAACGCCCCCGGCGCCGAGGGCGATTCCCCGGTACCGATCGCGATCGGCGCCGACATCGGCCGACGGCTCGGCCGTGGTCATGAGGCCTACGAGAACGTGCTGCGCGGGGCCGTGGTGGGCGACCCCGGAAGGTTCGTGCGCTTCGACGTGGTGGAGGAGTCGTGGCGGATCGTCGACCCGATCGTGGACCTGACGTCCGTGCCCGAGACCTATGAGCGCGGCACCTACGGCCCCGTCTCGTCCCTGGAGCTTCCGGGGTCCTCGGGCTGGCATCCGCCCGCCGACGCGATCCGCCCGCACGGCATCGACTGAGCCGCGAGGGAGCGCCCCCGGAAAAGGCGAAACCGGGCGGACCCCCGAAGGGGACCGCCCGGTCGTCGCGGGCGAGGTCGCGTATCCGGACCTCGGAGGTTCGGACCTCTTAGAAGTCCATACCGCCCATGCCACCGGTCGGGTCGCCGGCGGGAGCCGCGGCCTTCTCCGGCTTCTCGGCGATGACGGCCTCGGTGGTCAGGAACAGACCGGCGATCGAGGACGCGTTCTGCAGAGCGGAACGGGTGACCTTGGTCGGGTCGATGACGCCGTCCTTGAACAGGTCGGTGTACTCACCGGTGGCGGCGTTCAGGCCGAACCCGGGCTCCAGGTTCTTGACCTTGTCCGCCACGACGCCGCCCTCGAGGCCGGCGTTGACCGCGATCTGCTTGAGCGGCTCGGCGATGGCGCGACGCACGATGTCGGCGCCGATGGCCTCGTCGCCGTCCAGGTCGAGCTTCTCGAAGGCCGGGACGCTGGCCTGGAGCAGAGCGACACCACCACCGGGCAGGATGCCCTCTTCGACGGCGGCCTTCGCGTTGCGAACGGCGTCCTCGATGCGGTGCTTGCGCTCCTTGAGCTCCACCTCGGTGGCGGCGCCGGCCTTGATGACGGCCACGCCGCCGGCCAGACGGGCGAGACGCTCCTGGAGCTTCTCGCGGTCGTAGTCGGAGTCGGTGCGCTCGATCTCGTTGCGGATCTCGTTCACGCGACCGGCGATGGCGGTGGCGTCACCGGCACCGTCGACGATGGTGGTCTCGTCCTTGGTGACGACGATCTTGCGGGCGCGGCCCAGCAGCTCCAGCTCGGTGTTCTCGAGCTTGAGGCCGACCTCCTCGGTGATGACCTGGCCGCCGGTCAGCACGGCGATGTCGCCGAGCTGGGCCTTGCGACGGTCACCGAAGCCCGGGGCCTTGACGGCGACGGACTTGAAGGTGCCGCGGATCTTGTTGACCACGAGGGTCTGGAGGGCGCCGTCGGCGACGTCCTCGGCGATGACCATCAGCGGACGGCCGGACTGCAGGACCTTCTCGACAACGGGCAGGAACTCGTTGTTGTTGGAGATCTTGGAGTTGACGATGAGGATGTAGGGGTCCTCGAGGACCGTCTCCATGCGCTCGAGGTCGGTGGCGAAGTAGGGCGAGATGTAGCCCTTGTCGAAGCGCATGCCCTCGGCGAGCTCCAGCTCGAGCCCGAAGGTCTGCCCCTCCTCGACGGTGATGACGCCTTCCTTGCCGACCTTGTCCATCGCCTCGGCGATGGTCTCACCGATCTGGGTGTCACCGGCGGAGATGGAGGCGGTGGAGGCGATCTGCTCCTTGGTCTCGACGTCCTTGGAGAGGTTGCCGAGCTCCTCGTTGATGCGGGCGACGGCGGCCTCGATGCCCCGCTTGAGGCCGACCGGGTTGGCGCCGGCGGCGACGTTGCGCAGACCCTCGCGGACGAGGGCCTGGGCCAGGACGGTGGCGGTGGTCGTACCGTCACCGGCGACGTCGTCCGTCTTCTTGGCGACCTCCTTGACCAGCTCGGCCCCGATCTTCTCCCACGGGTCCTCGAGCTCGATCTCCTTGGCGATGGAGACACCGTCGTTGGTGATCGTGGGGGCGCCCCACTTCTTCTCCAGAACGACGTTGCGGCCCTTGGGACCGAGGGTGACCTTCACGGCGTCCGCGAGCTGGTTCATGCCACGCTCGAGGCCGCGACGGGCCTCCTCGTCGAACGCGATCAGTTTGGCTGCCATTGAGTTCTTGTCCTCCCGTGACCGGGCTGATACGCGACGGGGACGAGGCCTGCGCCCGCGACGGACGACCGCGTTCCCCCGACACCCTTCCGTCGGAGGCCCGTGATCTCGCAGCCTCGATCCGGTTAGCACTCGACAAAGGTGAGTGCTAACCAGTCACCTTTTTAGCACTCGCCCATGGAGAGTGCAAACGATGTGGTCACGATTTCCACAGCCGGAGGAACACCCGTCACCTGGAGGAACATGCCTCGTTCCGGGCGTTTTGAGCGGTGGGCGAACAGGGAGGATCGGCCGCTCCGTGACCTCCTACCCAGGAGCGACCCCGGCCGCACCCTCCTGCACCCCCCGATTCACCCGGGCCTCACGAGCCGGGTCCCACGACGAAGGGGCGGACGTCTCGGCGAGACGTCCGCCCCTCATGCTCATGCGAGGCGTGGAACCTCGGGCTCAGCAGCCTCCGGCCACGGCCGGGATGATCGACACCTGCTGACCGTCCTTGACCTCCGTCTGAAGGCCCTTCTCGAAACGGACGTCCTCGTCGCCGACGTAGACGTTGACGAAGCGGCGTACCTTGCCGTTGTCGTCGAGGATGCGGGCGCGGATGCCCGGGTGGTTGGCCTCCAGGTCGTCGAGGATCTCGGCGAGGGTGGAGCCCTCGGCGCTGACCTCGGAGGCGTCACCGGTGTAGGTGCGCAGGATGGTGGGGACGCGAACGCTGGCGCTCATGTGGTGGTTCTCCTGGTCTGTGAAGTGCGGTGGCGAAAGCGGCGGGAGGTGACCGTCAGGCCAGCCCGGCCTCGGTGAACGCCTTCAGCGAGGGCTTGATGGTGGCGGTGACGCCCGCGTCGACCGCGTTGAGGGTCTTGAGCCCGTCGCCGGTGTTGACGATGACGGTCTCCGCCTCGGTGTCGAGCTTCCCCTCACGGACCAGCTTGCGCAGGACACCGGTGGTCACGCCGCCCGCGGTCTCGGCGAAGATGCCCTCGGTACGGGCGAGGAGCTTGATGGCGTCGACGATCTCGTCGTCGCCCACGTGCTCGATGGAACCGCCGGTGCGCTGGGCGATGTCGAGGACGTAGGGCCCGTCCGCCGGGTTGCCGATGGCCAGCGACTTGGCGATGGTGTCCGGCTTGACCGGCTGGATGACGTCGTGGCCGTTCTCCCAGGCCTTGGCCACCGGGGAGCAGCCGGTGGCCTGGGCGCCGAAGACCTTGTAGGGGCGGTCCTCGACCAGGCCGACCTTGATCAGCTCCTGGAAGCCCTTGTCGATCTTGGTGAGCTGGGAGCCGGACGCGATCGGGATGACGATCTGGTCGGGCAGCCGCCAGCCGAGCTGTTCGGCGATCTCGTAGGCCAGCGTCTTGGAGCCCTCCGCGTAGTAGGGCCGCAGGTTGACGTTGGTGAAGCCCCAGCTCTCGCCGGCCGGGTCGCCGATGAGCTCGGAGCAGAAGCGGTTGACGTCGTCGTAGTTGCCGTCGATCGCGACGACCTTGCCGCCGTAGACCGCGGCCATGACGACCTTGCCCTCCTCGAGCCCCGCGGGGATGAACACGCAGGACTCGAAGCCGGCCCGGGCGGCGGCGGCGCCGACCGCTCCGGCGAGGTTGCCGGTGGAGGAGCAGGACAGGGTGGTGAACCCGAAGGTGCGGGCGGCCTCGACGGCGATCGCGACCACGCGGTCCTTGAAGGAGTGCGTGGGGTTGCCGGAGTCGTCCTTGACGTGCAGGGAGGAGAGGCCGAGTTCGGCGGCCAGACGGTCGGCGCGGACCAGGGGGGTCAGACCGGGGTTCATGTTCGGGAGCTCGGCCACGTTGTCGGGGACCGGCAGGAGGGAGCGGTAGCGCCAGATGTTCTTGGGGCCGCTCTCGATCTCCTCACGGGAGACGTTCCCGAAGTCGTAGGCGACCTCGAGGGGGCCGAAACAGAAGCCACAGGCGAAGATCGGCGAGAGCTCGTAGCGTTCGCCGCACTCCCGACAGGAGAGGGCGGTCCCCGGGCCGAAGGCGCGGACGGCGGTGGGTTCAGTGGCGGCAATCGCCATGGCGAGGCGTCTCCCCTCATCTTTCCTGGTGGCCACCTTGACCCCAGGCCGGAGTTGGCACCTGCCTCGACCGGGACACGAACGCGTGTCCACATGACGAGATGGTTGCCGGGGCTTCGCAGGGCCGGTCCCTCCACCCCTCTGGATGAGCAATATGAAATTGTGGCTCTCTCCTCGGAGAACGCACCGCCACTGTAACGGACGTATCGCCCGGTTTTCCATCGAGGGTGACCCGTATTACACTCGCGTCTCATATTTCGATACAACTTGAGACGGCCTTGTCGGAGCGGGTTCCCGGCGTTCCCCGTGGTGCGACCGCGTCCCGAGGGACCTTGGCCGTGTTTGGATCCGGGGCCCGCAGGCGAGACCTACGGATGCGCCCCTCGTCCGGGCGCCCTTCCACGTGGACCCACCGTCCCACCATCCGCACGCGCTCCTGAGAGGACCAAGACGTGGACAAGGCACAGATCCTCATCGCCTCGAACCGAGGGCCGGTCTCCTTCTCCACCACGGCCGACGGCTCCCTGGAACACCGACGGGGAGGCGGCGGCCTGGTCTCGGGGATGATCTCGGTGGCCACCGGGATCGATTCCCTCTGGGTCTGCGCCGCCCTCTCGGACTCCGACCGGCGCGCCGCCGGTGAGGCCCCGGGGGCGCGGCTGGACCGTACTCACGACCTGGGCGGGATGAGCGTCCACATGTTGGACATCCCGGCGGACGTGCTCACCGGCGCCTACACCGACGTGTCCAACTCGACCCTGTGGTTCGTGCAGCACATGATGTACGACACCCCCAACAAGCCGTCCTTCGGTTCACGTTTCCGAGAACAGTGGGGGCACTACCGCGCCTACAACGAGGCCTTCGCCGACGCGCTGGTGGCCGGGGCCGCAGTCAACGCCCGCGTGGCCGTCCAGGACCTCCACCTGGCCCTGGTCCCCCACATCCTGCGCAACCGCCGCCCCGACCTGCGCATCGCGCACTTCTCGCACACCCCCTGGGCCCCGCCGGAGTACTTCCGGATGCTGCCCTCACAGGTGGCGCGGGAACTACTGGAGGGCATGCTCGGCGCCGACCACCTCGGCTTCCTCAGCCCCCGCTGGGCCGACGCCTTCCTGCGCTGCTGCGCCGAGATCCTGCGCGCCGACGTCGATCTCGAACGACGCACCGTGGAGCACGGCGGCCGGGTGATCGAGGTGGGCGTGCACGCCCTGGGCGCCGACGAGGACCTGCTGCGCGAGAGCGCGGCCGAGCCGGCCGTCGCCGAACGCCGGCGTACCCTGCTCGACCTGGTCGGGGACACCCGGCTCATCGTGCGTGTGGACCGGACCGAGCTGTCCAAGAACATCGTGCGCGGACTGGAGGCCTACCGGGAGCTGCTGACGGCGCGCCCGGAGTGGCGGGGCCGGGTCACCCATCTGGCGTTCGCCTACCCCAGCCGGGGCGACGTGCCCGAGTACCGCGCCTACACCGAGTCGGTGCTGCGGACCGCCAAGGAGATCAACGAGGAGTTCGCGACCGCCGAGTGGACCCCGGTGATCCTGGAGGTCGACGACGACTACCCCCGGTCCCTCGCCTCGTTCCAGCTCGCGGACGTGCTGCTGGTCAACCCCATCAGGGACGGCATGAACCTGGTCGCCAAGGAGGGCCCGGTGCTGTCCGAACGCGACTGCGCCCTGGTGCTCTCCCGTGAGGCGGGGGCCGCCGACGAGCTGGGCGACGCCGCCCTGCTGGTCGACCCCTACGACACGCTGGACACCGCCGAGGCGCTGCACACCGCGTTGACGATGCCCGAGGAGGAGCGGCGCAAGCGCCGGGAGCGTCTGGCCGAGGCGGCGGTGGCCCTGCCGCCGCGCCGCTGGTTCGAGGACCAGCTCCGTTCCCTGGGCTGAGTCGACCGTCTCCACCGGAACGGGCCCTGGACCTTCGGGGCCCGTTCCGTGTCCGTCACCCGTCCGAACCGGGCCTCATTCGGCGTCGGGCACCCGGGCCATGAGTTCGGCGACGATCCCGTTCCTGGCGTCGATGTAGTCCTGGAGCCGCTCCCAGGTGCGTTCGCCCAATTCCCGCTTGAACGCCGCGTAGCGCTCGCGGGCCTCCTCGTCGGCGATGAGAAGGTCGCGGAACGCGCGCATACGTCGCGGTTCGGCGCAGTTCTCGGAGAAGACGAACAGGTTCACGTTGACCCGGGAACCCTTCAGAAGCCGGTATTCGACGCGGTCCGTGCTGCGGACGGACATGCTGTAGCCGGCCCGTTCCAACTCCGGCAGGTAGGTCGAGCCGTCGTCGGGGTCGTCCACCACCATCAGGACGTCGATGCACGGGCGCGCGTCCAGCCCGGGCACGGCGGTGGAGCCGACGTGTTCGATGGTGAGGGCGCGTTCGCCGAGGGCGCCGCGGATCCGGTCGGCCTCCTGCCGGAACAGGTAGGGCCATTTGGGGTCGTGGGGGACGATGGCGATCCGCCCGTTCACCGGGCCCTGTGGGGTCGGTCCGGGCCGGGGCTCGCCGCGAGAGGGAAGCGAGGGGGACTTCAGGGAGGACATTCCACACAGCCTTGTCCCTGGTGATGCGCGAGTCAAGACCTCTCACGTGGCTTACATATGCACGCGCATTTCCTCGATGACGGACTGTTGACCTGGGCTGACCGTCGGCTATGACGCTTTTCTCCGTTTTTATGACGGCACGCGGAACCAACTTTCGCACCGTTCGGAAGAAACGCGCCGACCCGTTTTTCTCCCCCACTCTCCCACCCCTCACATGACGAACGGGGCGCCCCGAGAGGCACCCCGTTCGTCGTCGGTCATAGCGCCGACTACTTGCTCTTGCGGCGACGGCCGCCCTTCCTACGTCGCGACGGCCGCTCCTCCTCACGGGCCTGGGCGGCGCGCTCCAGCGCCAATTCCTCCTCCTCGGCCTCGCGCTCGGCCTTGACCCCGTACGGGTCCGCCGAGCTGCGACGCACCCACAGCACCAGGCCCAGCACGATGACCGCCAGGACCAGGCCGATCAGGGCGAACCACATCCAGAGCGGGATGTGCACGCCCTGGTCCTCCTGCACCAGGTTCTCGTCGATGAGCGGGATGTCCTGCGCCTCGCCCGAGGCGCGGGCCATCGCCGACTCCACGTGCAGCGTGGGCAGGCCGCCGCTCCCCTCCTGGGAGCCCTCGACCATGGCGTCGCGAAGCTGCGCCGGGTCCAGCTGCGGGTACTCGGCGGTGAGAAGGGCCGCCGCTCCGGCGGTGATGGCCGCCGCGTAGGGCGCGCCGTCCACCTGGGTCTGTCCCATGTCCGGGCCCGCGGTCTCCAGCTCGACGCCGGGGGCGGTCAGGTCGATGAGGGAGGCGTCGGGCGACTCCGGTACGAGTCCCCCGTTCTGGTCCACCCCCGCCACGGCCAGAACGTTGGGGTCCTCCTCACCACCGGCCGGGCCGACCACCAGGGTGTCGCGATCCGTGGCGAAGGCCGTGGCCTCCAGCAGCGCCTCACTCCCGTCACCGGCCCTGGGCAGCAGGATCACCTGGACCCCGCTCTCCACCGCGTGCCGGACCGCCTTGGACAGGTCCCCCTCGGTGGGGATCGCCAGGACGGAGGCCTCCGGTGCCACTCCCAGCACACCGCCGTCGGCGTCCATGCCGTGGCCGTGCGCCACCACCAGGGCGGCCGCGGCCGTACC
Organism: Nocardiopsis alba DSM 43377; assembly: GCF_000341225.1. Taxonomy (GTDB): domain Bacteria; phylum Actinomycetota; class Actinomycetes; order Streptosporangiales; family Streptosporangiaceae; genus Nocardiopsis; species Nocardiopsis alba. The sequence continues at coordinate 65,324 of NZ_ANAC01000002.1, read as the reverse complement.
CTGCTGATTCGCGGTCCCGTTCTCACCGAGTTCGGTGTCGATCTCGACGTTGTCGCGCAGGTCGGGGTGTTCCTCGTCCACGGAGGCACCGGGCATGGCCACCGTGACACCGCGGCCCTCGGTCCGCTCCCAGACCTCCTGAGCGCCGATGGACGTCAGAGCCCACTGCTCGGGTCTGAAGTCGGGAATGTCCGCGGCCGCGGGAGCCGCCGTTCCCCCCAGCACGGCCAGGGACGCGCAGGCCCCCGCCACGACGCCCAGCAGATGGCGTTTGTATGTCCTGCTACGGCTGTTGCCCCCGAGCACGTCAGGCTCCCTCGAACGTTGCGGTCGGCGTTCCGCCGGGCCCTCCCCCGGACCCTCGCAATTCTGTCATGCGCACACGATTCCGGCTTGGACAAGTACTGTGCAGGGTAGGGAAGGCAACTGTATCTCTGCTGCCAGTCCTAGGGTTTGCGCTCCTCATACGGCATGTCGAGTCGCTAGCATGAGTCGCGCCGATCCGGACCAACCGAAGACCCGTCCAGGGGGTGTCCTATGCCGAATATCGGTCCGGCCGAAGACGGCCGGTCGGCCCTCGCCGAACGCGAACAGCGCATCCTCGCCTTCGAACGCCAGTGGTGGAAGTTCGAGGGCTCCAAGGAGCAGGCGATCCGTGACGAGTTCGGGTTCTCCGCGACCCGCTACTACCAACTGCTCAACGGTCTGGTCGACCGTCCCGAGGCCGCGGCCTTCGACCCGATGACCGTCAAGCGGCTGCGCCGCCTGCGCGCCGACCGACAGCGGCAGCGCAACGCCCGCCGCCTGGGAATCCATCTCTGAACCACGATGGCGTGCCCCGCGCACACGGCCCCGACGGTGATCCCGCTCGGGGCCGCCACGGCGTTCCCCACCGACGACGATGACGAGGTCCTCGCATGTCCCCGGCCGAGCCCGGACCCCTGCTCTCCCCCACGACCGACGCCGGACGCGCCGCCCTGACGGCGCTGCTGGACGACCCCTCTACGGCGCTGACCGGCTTCGACTTCGACGGCACCCTGGCGCCCATCGTCGCCGACCCCCGGGACTCGGCGCCCCAGGCCGGGATCGTCGAGGCACTGACCGACCTGGCCGACCTGGTCGGAACGGTCGCCGTGATCACCGGACGCCCCGCCGAGACCGCCGTGCTGTTGGGCGGGCTGGACCGGGTGCCCGGCATCGTCGTCCTCGGCCACTACGGAGCCGAACGGTGGGTGGACGGGCGGGTGATCGCCGCCGACCCGCCGCCCGGGGTGGCGTTGGTCCGTTCCGAGCTGCCCGCCCTGGTGAAGGCCTCCGGAGCCCCCGCCGGGACCTGGATCGAGGACAAGGGGCGTTCGCTGGCCGTGCACACACGGCGTGCCGAGGACCCCGACCGGGCCTTGGCGCTGCTCGCCGAGCCCTTGAAGGAACTGGCCGAGCGTGCCGAGCTCAAGTTGGAGCCGGGCCGGATGGTGATCGAGCTCCGTCCACAGGGTGTGGACAAGGGTGCCGCCCTCACCTCACTGGTCGAGGAGAGGGCGGCGCGTTCCGTCCTCTACGCCGGCGACGACCTGGGCGACCTGCCCGCCTTCGCCGCCGTCACGGCCCTGCGCGAGCGCGACGTGCCCGGTCTGACCGTCTGCTCCTCCTCCGACGAGGTCACCGAGGTGGCCGACGCGGCCGACCTGGTCGTCCCCGGCCCCGCCGGTCTGGCCGAACTCCTCGCCGAACTCACGAAGAGGATTCGCGGGCCTGTGGAATGAGCGCCGCACGGGCCGCCGTACGCAGATCCACCAGCCCGGTGCGGTCGCGCCCGTAGTGCACGGCGTTGGTGAGCACGCCCACGTACCTTCCGCTCTCGGGGTGCATGAACAGGCTCGTCCCGGTGAAACCGTTGTGGTAGACCACCCCCTCCGGGGTGATGAGCCAGCCCAGACCCCGTGAGAGTCCGTTGCCCGCGTCCACCTGCGGCGTCCAGCTCTCCCTGATGAACGAGCCCGGGACCTCCCCCTCTTCGCCGTCCTCGCTCAGACGCAGGATCTCCCGGGCGAAGGCGCCCAGATCGATGGCGGTGCTGAACACACCGGCGTGCCCGGCCACCCCGCCCATCAGCGCCGCCGCCTCGTCGTGCACCACGCCCCAGGTGGGGGCGGTGCCGACCAGACGGCGTTCGGTGGGCGCCACGTGGGGCGAACGGGGCAGCGGACCATAGGTGGTCGAACGCATCCCCAACCGGTCCCACAGATCGGCGGTCAGCCGGTCCAGGCCCCGCCCGTACAGACGCTCCAACAACAGACCCAAAAGGATGAAGCCGCGGTCCACGTACAGGTAGCCGGGCTCCTCCAGCGGGTCCTCCAGGATGGCCTCGGCCAGATCCTGGTCGGTCCCCACGTACCGCTCCAACCAGGTGACCTGGTTGAGTCGGCTGGTGTGGGTGAGGATCTGACGGGTCGTCACCCAGGCCCCGGGAAGCTCCTCCCCCGGAAAGTATTCGGACATCGGAGCGTTGAGGTCCAAAACCCCTTCGGCGACCGCTCTACCGACCAACGGCCAGGTCGCCATCACCTTCGTCAGGCTCGCGACGTCGTAGGACACGTCCGGAGCGGTGTCGTGTTCGCCGTCGATCCGACCGACGGCGACGAACTCCCACATTCCTCCGGTACCGATGACCGCCGCCCCTCCCGGAAGCCAGTCGGCGTCGACCATCACCTTCAGGACCCCTCGGATCCGCGCTCCCGTTTCCGTGAGCCAGTCACCATCACGCACCACACGCCTCCCCCCGAGCGGTCTGCTCCACTCTCGGCGGATACCCCGTCGACCCGGGCTTGTCACACCCTCGTCGTCTCCGAACAGTACGAAACCCCCGCAGGTAGAGGCCGTAATCAGGGCACTTGGGCGTGGCGAAGTAGGCTGTCGACCACGAGTTCCCCGAGGAGGACCATGAGCAGCCAGACCCCCGTTCCCGCCGGATTCGTCGGCGTGGCCGGAAACATGGGCATCAAGGACCCCAAGGACGACTTCTTCGCCGTGGTCTCCCAGACCCCGGCGGTGGTGTCCGCGGTGTTCACCCGATCCCGCTTCGCCGGACCCAGCGTGCGCCTCAGCCGCGACGCCGCCGCCGACGGTCGGGCCCGAGGGGTCACCGTGGTCGCCCGCAACGCCAACGTCGCCACCGGGCAGATCGGGACCCGCGACGCCCGCGAGGTCCAGGAACGCGTGGCCCGGGCCGCCGGGATCGACCCCGACGATCTCCTGATCGCCTCCACCGGTGTCATCGGTCGCCCCTACCCGATGGAGCGGATGCGCGAGTACCTGGACGGGCTGCCCGCCGAGTTCCCGCCGGCCGACCTGGACCGGTCCGCCTCGGCGATGATGACCACCGACACCCACCCCAAGATCGTGTCCGTGAAGGTGGGCGAGGCGACCCTGACCGGCATGGCCAAGGGCGTCGGCATGATCGAGCCGGACATGGCGACCATGCTGGCCTGGTTCTTCACCGACGCCGAACTGGAGCAGCCGGTCCTGGACGAGGTGTTCCGCCGGGTCGTGGACCGCACCTTCAACGCGCTGAGCATCGACAGCGACACCTCCACCAGCGACTCCGCCGCGATCTTCGCCAACGGCCTCGCCGGCCCGGTGGACGTCGCCGCCTTCGAGGAGGCCCTGTACGGGGCGGCCCTGAAGCTGGTCCGGATGATCGCCTCCGATGGCGAGGGCGCCGGCAAGCTCATCGAGGTGCGGATCACCGGTGCCCGCGACGACGCCCAGGCCAAGCGGATCGGCAAGGCCGTGGTGAACTCCCCACTGGTCAAGACCGCCGTGCACGGCGCCGACCCCAACTGGGGCCGGGTCGCGATGGCCGTGGGCAAGTGCTCGGACGAGACCGACGTCCTCCCGGAGAACGTACGGATCGTCTTCGGCGACGTGGAGACCTTCCCGGCCGAGTCCACCGAGGAGACCCTGGAGCGCGCCTCCCGCCACATGAAGGGCGACGAGGTGTTCATCGGGGTGGACCTGGGCATCGCCGACGGCGACTTCACCGTCTACGGCTGCGACCTGACCGAGGGCTACATCCGCATCAACGCCGACTACACGACCTGAGGCGACCCCTCCGGCCCGATACCGCGAGGGCCCCGGTCCGATCGACCGGGGCCCTCGTCATGTCCGGCGGGACATCGACCCGCCGTCTTCGATGAACATCCATGCCCGCCCGTGCCGGCCGTATCGACCCGGGCGGGGTCCTGGCGTGAGGCCGGGTTCGGCCGCACGGAACCGGATCACACGTGGACGACGGGACCGTCGGTCATCCGCCCCGAACGCATGAACAGCGCCAGGATCGCGCCCAGCAGCAGTAGCGCCGAGGCGATGATGAACGCCAGGTGGAGCCCGTCCAGGAAGGCCAGGTTGCTGGCCTCGGTGACCGCCGCCGTGACGGTGGCGTCGGCCCCCTCCGGCACGACCGCCCCGCCCTGCGCGACCGTGCTCTGCATACCGGCGAGCTCACCCGAGGAGGGCTCCTCCAGCCCGGCGGAACCGTAGTGCGAGGGCAGGGTGGAGACGATGGTCGCGGACATGACCACGCCCAGGACCGCCGTGCCCAGCGAACCGCCGAGCTGCATCGCCGCCTGCTGCACGGCCGAGGCGACCCCGGCGAACCGCACCGGGGCGTTGCCGATGATGGCGGCGGTGGCGCCGGTCATCACCAGGCTCAGCCCCACGCCCAGCAGCACGAAGGCCACCGACATGTAGGGCACGCCGGTCTCCCCGTCCAACCGGGAGAGCATGAACATGCCGATCGACGCGGACAGCAGGCCCACCGTCGTGGGGGGTCTGGCACCGACCCGGTCCAGGATCCGACCTGCGATCGGGGAGGTGATGGCCATCATCGCGGTCATGGAGATGAGCTGGAGCCCGGTCTGGGCGGGGCTCATCCCCCGCACGCCCTGGAGGTAGAAGGTGATGAAGAACAGGGAGCCCATCAGGCCGACCGCCATCAGCACCGTCAGCACCACGCCGATCGACACCGACGGGTTGGTGAACAGGCCGAGCGGGATCAGCGGCTGCTCGGGTCTGCGCTCCCACAGCACGAAGGCGAGCCCGAAGACCAGGGTGGCCCCCAGGGAGGCCAGGGTGATCGGGTGGCCCCAGCCGATGCTCGGCGCCTCCACCAGGGCCCAGACCAGGGCGAAGATGGTGATGCTGATGAGCACGATGCCGGGCACGTCCATGCGGCTGCCGGGGTCGGTCGGCGCGTTGGCCGAGAGCAGCCACATCCCCAGCGCCAAGGCGAGCGCGCCCACCGGGGCGTTGATGTAGAAGACGGCCTCCCAGCCGAACGCGCTCACGAGCACGCCGCCCAGGATCGGTCCGCCCGCCGTGGCGGCGCCGATCAGGCTGCCGAAGACGCCGAAGGCCCGGCCGAGTCGGCTGGGCGGGAAGCTCGCCCGCATCAGCCCCATCGCGGAGGGCAGCAGCAGCGCGCCGAAGACGCCCTGCACGATCCGGAAGGCGATGAGCATGACCACGCCGGACGACAGCGCGATGGCCACCGAGGAGAGGACGAACCCGACCACGCCCACGAGGTAGGTGTTGCGGTGGCCGAAGCGGTCGCCGAGCTTGCCCGCGGTGATCAGGAAGACCGCGAGGCCCAGGAGGTAGCCGTGGGTGACCCATTGGAGTTCGGCGAGGGAGGCTCCCAGCGAGGCGCCGATCGCCGGGTTGGCGACCGCCACGATGGTGCCGTCCAGCGCCACCATCATCACGCCGAAGGCGATGGCGACCAGGGTCGCCCAGGGGCTCTTGGTGAAGCCGCCCTTGATCCGGTCAGGTGGCGCGGTCGGCGCCGACGGCGGCGAGGCCTGTGTCGTCATGTTCTCCCCCGAGGAATCCCGTTATCGTCTCGGCGAGATTATGTCAGCGACTGACACTTGACAACCGCTGTCATAAGTCAGTAACTGACGTCATATCGCTCTCCATGTATCCTCGATGGGGAAGGCGAGATCCGGTCGAGGCCGGTAACGAGGGGAGGCGCGTCCGTGAACACGACGAGCCCCGAGCCGGTCGGGCTGCGCGAACGCAAGAAGGCCCGCCTCCGCCAAGAGCTGATCAACACCGCCGTCCGCCTCTTCCACGAGCGGGGTTTCGAGGGCACGACCACCGAGGAGATCGCCGCCGCCGTCGGCGTCTCCCAGCGCACCTTCTTCCGCTACTTCGCCTCCAAGGAGGCCGTGGTCCTGGCCGCCGCCGAGGGCGTGGACCAGATCCTGTTCGAGGCCCTGCGCGCCCGTCCCGCCGACGAATCGCCCTTCCTCGCCCTGCGCAACGCGATGCGCGACCACTGGGCGCATCTGGAGCGCGAGGGTCTGCACCTCATCGGCGCCACCGAGGACCTCAGCGCCCGCAGCCCCGAGATCCTCGACACCAACCTGCGTTACTGCAGGCAGCGTCAGGAGCAGCTCGCCCAGGTCGTGGGCGAACGCGCGGGCGTCGACCCCGCCACCGACCCCCGCCCCTCCCTCGTGGCGGCGGTGTTCTTCGCGGCCCTCAACAACGGCTACCAGAACTGGTGCTCCGAGGGCTGCCAGAACACCGAGCGGCTTCTACGCTCCTTCCTCGAACAGCTCGATCTACTTCCCCAGGCGATCGGCGACGACTGGGGCACCCCTCAGGCCCGGAGCGCCTGACCGGGCCCCGACCGCAGGAGAGACCCACCGCACCACCCCGCGCGCTGCGGCGTCTCCATCAAGGCGCGGCCCCGTACCGGCCCGGGGCGAACCCCGGGCACGGTCACCTCAGGACACGGCCTTGGCCACCCTCGTGCCCTTGCCTTCTCCGCTCTCTCAGAGTCCGGCCACCTCCGGACGCACCACCTCGCGCACCGCCTCTCTGGCCCGTTCCGGGCTCTCGGCGGTCAGGGCGAGCTCGGCCAACCGGCGGCATTCGGCGAAGGTGTGCCGGGACAGCGCGTACCGCACCACCGGCAGAGCGGGCGGGGCCATCGACAGCCCGGTCACCCCGACCCCCACCAGCACCAGGGCGAGCAGCGGGTCGGAGGCCGCCTCACCGCACACCCCGACCGGTCTGCCCAGCCTCTCCCCCGCGCCACCGACCTTGGCCACCAGTTCCAACAGCGCCGGCTGCCAGGGGTCGAGAAGCTCGGGGAGCGTGTCGAGGGTCCGGTCGACGGCCATGGTGTACTGCGCGAGGTCGTTGGTGCCGATCGACACGAAGTCGACCCGGCTCAGCAGCCGTTCGGCGGCCAGCGCCGCCCCGGGCACCTCCACCATCACCCCGACCTCGCCGATCCCGGCGGCGCGGGCCAGCTCGACGAACTCGCCCGCCTCGGCCGGGGTGGAGACCATCGGGGCCATCACCCGGATCCGGGCCGTCTCCTCGTCCTTGTCCACCTCGCGTACGGCGGAGGCGATGGCGGTCAGCTGGTCGACGAGCAGGTGGGGGTGGACGCGCGAGGTCCGAAAGCCCCGCACCCCCAGAGCCGGGTTGGCCTCCTCGCCGGTGGCGACGAACCCCAGCGGCTTGTCCGAGCCGGCGTCCAGCGTCCGCACGGTCACCGTCCGACCGGAGAAGGCCCGGAACAGGCGTGTGTAGACCGCGGTCTGCTCGGCGACGCTCGGGGGCTCGTCGCGGTCGAGGAAGAGGAACTCGGTCCGGAACAGCCCGATGCCCTCACCGTCGTGTTCGGCGCTCCGGCCCGGGTCGGCCTCCCCGGCGTTGAGCAACAGCGCCACCGGGACGCCGTCGAGGGTGCGGCCCGGTCCGGTGGCCTCGGCGGCCAGAGCACGACGGCGTTCGGCCCGCCCCTGAAGGCTCTCGACCCTGTCCTTGGAGGGATCGATCTCGACCGTTCCGGCGTCGCCGTCCACCGCCACCAGGGCGCCCTCGGCCAGGTCCTCGGCACCCGGGCAGCCCACCACGGCGGGCAGCCCCAGAGCGCGGGCCAGGATCACCGTGTGGCTGGTGGGACCGCCGAGCCGGGTGACGATGGCCTTCACCTGCTCGGGGTCCAGGCGCACCGTGTCGGCGGGGGCCAGATCGTGGGCGACCAGGACGTAGGGGTGGCCCGGCTCCGGCAGCCCCGGCATGGCCTGCCCCAGCAGCACCGCCACCGCCCGGTCACGGATGTCGGCCAGGTCGGCGGCGCGCTCGGCCAGATAGCCGCCGGCGGCCAGGAGCAGCTCCCGATAGCGTTCGCAGGCCTCGTGCACGGCCCAGGCCGCCGCCCTGCCCTCGCGGATCAGCGCCCCGGCCTGCCTGCGCAGCTCGGGATCGCGTGCCATCAGCGCCTGGGCGTTGAGCACCGCCGCGGCCTCGCCGTCGAGGCGGGCGGCCCGTTCCTCCAGGTCGACACCGACCCGATCCAGGGCGGCGAAGGCGGTCGACTCCTCGTGGTCGGGGTCGCCGACCTCCGGTTCGACCTCGGGCAGGGAGGGTGGCGCCGCCATCCGGGCGACCGGGGCCACCGCGGTTCCGGGCCCGGCGGCGATCCCCTTGAGCGACCGGTCGGGGGCGGGGGAGGTGTCCGTCTGCTCCATGCGTCTCTCCTGCGGCAGGTGGGTTCCGTGCGCCGGCGGTGGGGATGGGTTCCGCCGGAGCACCGGGGGGCTGTGTGTTCCCGTGTTCTCCACCCAACCCCGGATCCGTCTCCGGCACCAGAGCGAATCCGGGATCTGTGGACAACCGGCCGCGAAAGACGCGCGGCGGCGCCCACACGTACCCCCTCGAGACCGAACGGTTCACCGCCCACTCCAGGGAAGGCCTCCCCCGTAGGGCTTCGACGAACCTCGAACACCCACCGTCCACGTATGGCCACGGGACGTCCCTCGGAGTAGCGTGGCCCGGGGCCGTCCCGCACGGGCCCCTCCCGGGCCGCCGTGTCCGGCCCGACGTCATGACCACCGACGGCGTCGTCCCCGCGACCGCGCCGACCCCTGTGGCGGATCGAACGGATCCGGCCGATCCTCGACCCGAAGCGACGAGACCCCTCAAGGAAGACCATGCCCGAACGCACCGTTGTCATCGGTTCCCTCCTCGGACTGCACGCCCGCCCGGCGGCCCTGTTCGTCCAGGCCGTCAACGAGACCGGTCTGCCCGTGATGATCTCCCACGAGGGCCACGAGGCGGTGGACGCGCGCAGCGTGCTCGCCGTGATGTCCCTGGGCGTCTCGCACGGCCAGACCGTGACGCTGACCTGCGATGACGAGAACGCGGACGGCGCGCTGGACGGGCTCGTGGAGATGCTCGGCAAGGAACTCGACCCCCGCTGACCGGGGCGGTCGGCCCCCGCCGAGGCGCGGGGGCCGACCCTGTCCTCAGTCCAGGAGGCGGAGGGACTCCTCCCGCATCTGCACCTTGCGGACCTTGCCCGTGACCGTCATCGGGAACTCGTCCACCACGTGCACGTAACGCGGGATCTTGAAGTGGGCGATACGGCCCTGACAGAAGGCCCGGAGCGTCTCGGGCGTGAGCGGCTCGGCGCCCTCGCGCATCCGCACCCAGGCCATCAGCTCCTCGCCGTACTTCTGGTCCGGGACCCCGATGACCTGCGCGTCGAGCAGGTCGGGGTGGGTGTAGAGCACCTCTTCGATCTCGCGCGGGTAGATGTTCTCCCCGCCCCGGATCACCATGTCCTTGATCCGGCCGGTGATGCCCACGTAGCCGTCCTCGTCCATGACGGCGAGGTCCCCGGTATGCATCCACCGGCCCCGGTCGATCACCTCGGCGGTCTTGTCCGGCTCGTTCCAGTAGCCGAGCATCACCGAGTAGCCGCGGGTGCACAGCTCCCCTGGGGTGCCTCTGGGCACGGTGACCCCCGTGGCGGGGTCGATGACCTTGACCTCCAGGTGGGGGCCGACCCGGCCCACGGTGGACACGCGACGCTCCAGGGAGTCGTCCCGCCGGGTCTGGGTGCTCACCGGGGAGGTCTCGGTCATGCCGTAACAGATGGACACCTCGGCCATGCCCATCCGGTCGATGACCTGGCGCATCACCTCCACCGGACAGGGCGAGCCCGCCATGATCCCGGTCCGCAGGGTGGAGAGGTCGTAGTCGTCGAAGTCGGGCAGGGCCAGTTCGGCGATGAACATGGCCGGCACCCCGTACAGCGAGGTGCACTTCTCCGCCTGGACGGCGTCGAGCGCGGTGGCGGGTTCGAATCCGGGGCCGGGGATGACCATGCAGGCGCCGTGGCTGGTGGCGGCGAGGTTCCCCATCACCATGCCGAAGCAGTGGTAGAAGGGCACCGGCAGCGCGATCCGGTCGATCTCGGTGTAGCCCAGCAGCTCGCCCACCGAGAAGCCGTTGTTGAGGATGTTGTGGTGGGACAGGGTCGCGCCCTTGGGGAAGCCGGTCGTCCCCGACGTGTACTGGATGTTGATCGGGTCGTCCGGGGACAGGGTCGCCTCCACCTCGGCCACCGGTCCGCGGCCGTTCCGCTCCCCCGCCGCGAGCAGCGCGTCCCATTCGGGGCTTTCGAGGAGGACCACGTCGCGCAGGTCGGGGCAGTCGCCGCGCACCTCCTCGATCATGCCCGCGTAGTCGGAGGTCTTGAAGGCGGGCGCCGAGATCAGGACCGAGACGCCCGCCTGGCCCAGGACGTAGCGGAGTTCGTGGGTGCGGTAGGCCGGGTTGATGTTGACCAGCACCGCGCCGATCCTCGCGGTCGCGTACTGGACGAGCACCCACTCGGCGCGGTTCGGCGACCAGATGCCCACCCGGTCGCCCTTGACCACCCCGAGGTCGAGGAGGCCCGAGGCCACCCGGTCCACCTCCGCGTCGAACTCCCGGTAGGTGTACCGGAGCCCCAGGCCGCGGTCGATGAGCGCGTCACGATCGGGATGGGCGGCGGCGGTGCGCGCCAGATTCCCGCCGATCGTGTCGCCGAGCAGAGGGGTGGTCGAGGTACCGGAGGCGTAACTGGGACGGGGGTCGGTGTTGCTCAAGTCCGGGCTCCTTGCTGTACGGAGGCAGCGGTTCCGTGGCCGGTCGGGCGGTTTTCACCACCTTTCCCACCATGTAACCCGGATCACAGTTACCACGTCCCACGGCCCTGAGGGAAGCGTTCCACCCCTTCCCGACCGGCTCCGGTACCCCTTACGAGCGACTCCCCTCTCAGGAACCCCCGCTGCCCTCGTAGCTCCCGTACTCGGCCGCCCCGACCACCTCGTACTCCTGGACCGCGATCCCGCCCGGCGTGGTCCGGTTGCCGCGCAGGCGCAACCCGGACGGAACGCCGTGTTCCGGGAACAGCCGACGGCCGTCGCCCACGACCACCGGCGCGACCATCAACCGCAGTTCGTCCACCAGCCCCGCCGCCAACAGCGACGCCCCCAGACGAGCGCTGCCGTGGATCTGCAACTCCCGGCCGGGGAGCCGCTTGAGCTCGGCCACCTGGGCGAACACGTCGCCGGACAGGATCGTGGTCGGCTCCCACGTCGCCTCGGTGAGACTGTGCGAGGCCACGTACTTGGGCAGACCGTTGAGCTTCGTAGCGGCCGGGTCCTCCGCAGGGTCCATCGTCGGCCAGTCGCGGGCGAAGTTCTCGTAGGTGCGGCGACCGAACAGGAACGCGTCCGCCCCCTCCAACCAGCCCATGACGACGTTCAGGAACTCCTCGTCCATGTGCGGGACCAGCCAGCCTCCCCGCGCGAAACCGTCGCTGGTGTCCTCGTCCGGAGAACCGGGCCCCTGGGCCACTCCGTCCAATGACAGGAACTCCTGAAGAATCAGCCTCACGATGTCCTCCTTCGCGGTCGAAAGGGTCAGTGGTGCAGGGTGGGGCGGTAGACGAGCTCCTGGATCCGCCCGTCGAAGGTGTGGTGTTCGAGCAGTTCGAGGTCGAAGTCCTCGGCCCCCTTGAAGATCGGGGCGGTCCCGGACCGGCCGGTCAACACCGGGAAGATCGTCACCTGGACCCGGTCGACCAGGCCCGCGGCCATCAGGGCGCGGTTCATCGACAGACTGCCGTGCGAGCGCAACGGAACCTCGGACTCCTCCTTGAGCCGGGCGATCACGTCGACGGCGTCACCGCGCGCGACGTGGGCGTCCCCCGGCCAGTCGAGGGGTTCCTCGACGGTGTCGGAGACGACGGTCGTCGGCAGGTGCCGCATCCGCGCGACCCACGGGTCGTACACGCCGGTCTCCGCGGGGTCCATCTTCATGAGTTCGACGAACTCCCGGTAGGTGCCCGCCCCGAAGATCATCCGCTGGTCCGGCGTGTACTGGTCCAGCCGGTGTCGGAGGAACTCGGGGCCCTGCTTGCCCCAGTAGCCTCCCCAGTCACCGCCCTCGCCGTAGGAGCCGAAGCCGTCGAGGCTGGAGAAGACGTCGAAGGTGTAGGTGGTGGTCATGGTGCCTGCCCCTTGAGATGAGGTCGGATGGTCTCGACGATGTAGACCCGGCACCATCGTCGAACTCATCGCCGCCCGAGCCCCGTCGACAGGCCGATGAGAACGGTCATCCGACCACTCCTTTGAGGAGTCGCGCCCTTCGCTTCACGAGCCCCGGATCACCGGTGTACGGGGGGACCTGGCATGCTGAATCCCCCCTCCCCGCGAAGAAGAAGGCCTCCCATGTCCGAAGAGCACGCGCCGGAAACGGTCGAGGACGAGACCGACAAGTACCTGTCCACTCTCAAGACGCCCGTGGTCACCACCGAGCACTACTGCGACCTCGAAGTCGATGACATGTGGCCGGTCATGGCCACCATCGTCGACGACGCGGAAGAGACCATCATCAAGCTCAGCCAGGACGCGCGCGAGCAGGGCGCGGACGCGGTCGTGGGCATGCGGATCGTCGGCGGCGTCGGAGTCTCCGGTTCCTCTTACGTCTATGGCACCGCGGTGACCTTCGTCGACGACGCGGAGGACTCCGACGACGAGCTCGACTGAGCGACCCGCGTCGGAGCGACACCGCCCGCACGAGCTTCCGCCCGCCCCGGTGAGGCTCGGATCCGGCACCCCGTGGCCGGGTTCCTCGTCGGGGTGGTGCCCCCTCCTCTCGAACGCACCCCTAGCGGAAGGCGCTCAGCGCCAGGTGGGCCGCGGCGGCGTCCACCGGCTTGGCGACGTCGAGCCCGGTGGCCTCCGCGAACCTGCGGAGACGGTTGATCACCGTGTTGCGGTGGCAGAACATCGCCCGCGCCACCTCGGTGATGGAACCGATCTCGTAATAGGTCTCGACCGTCTCGATCTGTAGGTCGATCTCGCGCTGGGAGTACCTCCCGAGCGAGGACCGGACGTCCCGGGCGAAGGCCTCGGCGACCACCCCCAGGCGTGCGCCCGCCAGCCGGGTCCAATGATCCTCGAACCGCGCCGCCGCGCCGTCCCGCGCCCACTTCGCCAACTCGCAGGCCAGACGCCACATCTCGGCGATCTCCCCGATGCCGTGGGCGCTCGGAGAGATCCCGACCGGCCTGGCCGCCAGCGCCTCCCGGGCGGCGTCCGTGACCTCGGCGGCGGGAACGATCGCGAACTCGACCCCGTCCAGGCGCAGGAGGAACGCGCCGGGCAGGGCCTCGCCGACCCACCCCCTGAAGTCGCGCGCGTGGTTCTCGTTGGCCACCAGGACGATGTGAACACCGTCGGGATCCAGCCCGAGGGCCTCGGCCGCCTGAGCGTGCAGGCGCGCGTCCGTACCGAACCCGCTCAGCAGATGGCGGAGGAGGAACGCGTGCTCCAACTCCAGCTCCGCGCGCATCCGCGCGATCTCGTCCGTGTACCCGGTCTGCACGTGCGTCGTGTGCAGCTCCACCGCCTCCCAGATCGAGATGACCTCCTCCGAGAAGCCGGGGAAGTCCTCTTCGGGAACGTGCCCGCGCATCGCCTCCCAGAGGAAACGGAAGTCCATCCGCACGGCTCGCAGCAGTGACTCCAGGGGGATCCCTCGGCGGGCGCGCGACCGCCCGACCTCGACGGAGTGGGCGCGCAGCTCCTCGTGGCGTTCCCGGCCCCGCAGGAGTTCCAGGAGGAGTTCGAGCGTGGCCCGGGCGGTGCCGTACAGCTCGGCGTCATCGATGACGGTCTCCGCGTACCCGGTCAGCTCGCGCACCCTGCGGACGTAGGCCCAGGCGATGGCCTCCAGCTCCTCCAGGCACGCCTCCGCCGCGCGGGGGATGATCTCAGACTGCCCTGTTTTGTGCATGTGCACATTTTAGACGGCGTTCTCGTGGCGTTCTTCGCTTGTGAAGGTTGTGTTTTTCCAAGACGATGATCGACATCACACCTGGTCGTCGATGGTCCGCCCGACCGGTGCACATCTCCCGGAGGATCACATGTCACAGCCCCAGCCGACCACTCCGAGCGCGCGAGGCCCCAACGTCAACGCGACCGACGCGAAGCGCATCGCCTTCGCCGCCTTCGTCGGCACCGCCCTGGAGTGGTACGACTACTTCCTGTTCGGCATGGCCGCCGCACTGGTCTTCAACCGTCTGTTCTTCACCGACCTCGACCCGAGCGCGGGTCTCATGGCGGCGCTGGCGACCTTCGGCGTCGGTTTCGCCGCCAGGCCGATCGGAGCGCTGATCTTCGGCTACATCGGCGACCGCTACGGCCGGCGACCCGCGCTGCTGGCGACCATCGTCATGATCGGCTGCGCGACCGGACTCATCGGCGTGCTCCCCGACTACCTCGCGATCGGTATCGCCGCGCCCATCCTGCTCGCGGTCCTGCGACTCCTCCAGGGGCTGGCCGTGGGCGGCGAATGGGGCGGCGCCATCACCATCGCCATCGAACACGCCCCCGAACGGCAGCGCGCCCGGTACGCCGCCCTGGTCCAGATCGGATCCCCGGTCGGCACCCTCATCTCCTCCGCCGCCTTCGCCGCCGTGCTGGTGCTGCCCGCGGCCGAGTTCGACGCCTGGGGATGGCGACTCCCGTTCCTCGCCGCGTTCCCGCTGCTCGGGATCGCCCTCTACATCCGCTTCAAGGTGGAGGAGTCCCCCGTCTTCCAGGAGCTCCTGGAGATGGAGGACCGCGCCAAGGTGCCCGCCCTGGCCCTGTTCCGCGAAGCTGGAGGGCGCCTGCTCGTGGCGGTCGCCGCGGCTCTGCTGGGGGTCGGCGGCTTCTACATGATGACGACCTTCGTGGTCTCCTACGCCTCCACCGTCCTGGAGGTCGACCGACAGGCGGTCGTGAACGCGACGCTCGTCGCCGCCGTCTTCCAGATCTTCACGACCCTGATCGCCGGACGCGTGGCCGAACGCTTCGGCCCCGGCCGGATGACGGTGATCGGCGCCGTGACCACGGGTGTGGCCGCCTTCCCCCTCTTCCGGCTCATCGACACGGCCGAGCCTTGGGCGATCACCATCGCGGTGACCATCGGCATCTGCCTCATCACCTTGGCCTACGCCGTCACCGGCACGCTGCTGGCCGACCTCTTTCCGGCCCGGCTGCGCTACAGCGGCGTCTCCCTCGGCTACAACCTCGCCGGAACCCTCAGCGGTTTCCTTCCGCTCATCGCCACCGCGCTTCTGGTCGTGGATGACGGGGCGTCCTGGCCCGCGGTGCTGGTCCTCATCGGCATCTGCGCCATCACCGCGCTCGGCGGTGTGGCCGGCGAGCGGATCAGAGCCGCGGACACCCGGGCCGCCGAGAACGCACCGACGACCAAGGTGTGAAGCGCCCGTCCACACCCACCACGACCTCAGTACAGGAGATCCACTTGAACCTCGAACCCGAAGTCATCGCGCGTATCGAAGCGGCGGTCGACGAGGCCTTCGACGCCCAGCTGGCCTTCACCCAGGAACTCGTACGCCACCCCTCCCTGCGCACTCGGGAGTCCTCGGCACAGGACCTGATGTACGAGGCCATGGAGCGGCGAGGCCTGACCATGGACCGCTGGGAGCTCGACCCCGAGGAGATCTCCGCCCACCCCGGGGCCGGGAAGATCAAGGTCTCCTACGAGGGCGTCGAGAACGTGGTGGGCACGTACACGCCCGCCCAGGGCGGGGGTCGTTCGCTGATCCTCAACGGCCACATCGACGTGGTCCCCGAAGGCCCCGTCGAGGAATGGACCCGGTCCCCCTGGGACGCCCCCGTCATCGACGGTTGGCTGTACGGGCGGGGCAGCGGCGACATGAAGGCGGGGCTGGCCGCCAACCTGTTCGCCTACGACGCCGTGCTCAAGGCCGGGTTCATGCCCACCGGACGCATCCACTTCCAGTCCGTGGCGGAGGAGGAGTGCACCGGCAACGGATCGCTGGCGACGATCCAGCGCGGTTACCGCGCCGACGCCGTCCTGATCCCCGAGCCGGAGGAGGACATGCTGGTCCGCGCCAACGTCGGCGTCATCTGGTTCACCGTGCGCGTCGCCGGGCACCCCACGCACCCGAGGGAGATGACGTCGGGGTTCAACGCGATCGACGCGGCACACCACGTGATGGGGAGACTGCGCGAGCTCGAACGGCGCTGGAACGACGAGAAGGACCGGCACCCCTACTTCGAGGACCTCGACCACCCCATCAACTTCAACCTCGGTGGGATCACCGGTGGCGATTGGCCGTCCAGCGTTCCCGCCTGGTGCGAGCTCCAGGTCCGGGCGGCGCTCTATCCCGGGGTGAGCGCCGACGACGCCTGGGAGCAGATCGAGGAGGTTCTGCGGAACACCACCACGGACGATGCGGGGAACCCCATCCAGGCCGTGGGCGAACGGACCGGCTTCTACTCCGAGGGTTATGTCCTACCGGAGGGGACGGAGGCGGAGGACGTTCTGCGCGGAGCGCACCGGGCCGTCTTCGAGGAGGAGCTGAGGACCTTCACCACCCCCGGCTACCTGGACGGGCGTGTCTACACCCTGTACCAGGGGGTTCCCGCGCTGGTCTACGGGCCGATCTCCGAGGCCATCCACGGATATGACGAGCGCGTCGACGTCGAGTCCGTACGGCGGATCACCAAGTCCATCGCCCTGTTCATCGCCGCGTGGTGCGGGTTGGAACAGGCCTCCTGACACGGCTTCGGGGTAGGCCGGACCCACGGCCCCTCGTCGAGGACCTGGTCGAATGAAACGGCGCCGCACCCTTGCTTGCAGGGTGCGGCGCCGTCCTCATGTCAGAGCAGCGACAGCTCGCGGAGCTTCGCCTCGACCTCCGCGTTGGCCGGTTCGACCTGGTGGGAGCCGTCCGGGTAGACGACCACCGGGATGTTGGTCCGCCCCGAGATCTCCCGGGCCTGTTCCGTGGCCGCCGTGTCGTGCTCGACGTCGATGTACTCGAAGGGCACCTGAAGCTCGGTCAGCTGCTTCTTCGTACGTCGGCAGTCCCGGCACCAGTCGGCTCCGTAGACGCGGATCGCCGCCTCGTTCATCCGTCCTCCCTCGGGATGGTCTCCCCGCCAGTCTGCCCGACCGCCCCAAATGCGCCTCCAAGGGGCATACGGGGAGTGGAGTAGTCGCCCCTCATAGGGGCGATGAGGACTGCTTCAGGTGCCCTCCGCAGATCTAGATCAGATGTTGCTGCCCCTCGTAGGGGCGATGAGGGCTTGGCCAAACGCAACCAGCTCAAGGAACACCATTTGTTGCTACCCCTTGCAGGGGCGATGAAGGCATCCGGTAGTACATCCGCCCCCGGCGCCGCGCTGAAATCAGAGCTCTTCGGCTTCTCATCGAGACCCCCGGAATCGACGCGGGACCAGGACTCTTCAACCCGACCATCCCCGCCCTCTTCCCGACCTGTCAACGACACAGGTCGTAGAGCAGACCTTCTCCCTAGAGTTTAGAGCCCCACACCGACAAGAACCTCCCGGCACCTTGGCAGCCCCCACCCAAAAGTCCGCTTCACAAAAACGAGCGAAAAGCACCCCCACCACCTCTCCGTGTGACCCATGGGACGCGAGGTCGAAGCGCTCGGGGCATCCTGATCGGGCACTCGATGGCCAGGGCCGCACCCCGAAGGATGCGGCCCCGCGGAGGGTCCCGATCGGAGCCGGCGGGTCTCCAGTCCCGCGGCTCCGACATCCAGCCGGCCCTCACGTTCTTGTGTTGCTCCCGATCACGGTCTCGGTCATCACGGACCGTCCACCGCTGATCTATTCGGGAGCGGTCATGTCATCCCGTTTTCATTGAAATGTCTGTTCATGTGGTCATCGTCCGGGTTCGGTGAGCAGGCGTTGGACGTCGGCCTTGAAGTAGCGGCGATGTCCGCCCAGCGTGCGGACCCAGCGCAGTCTTCCTTCCTGGGCCCATAGGCGCACGGTCTTGGGATCCACCCGGAAGGCCTGGGCGACCTCTTGGGGGGTGAGCAGGTCCATGGGGTCGACATCCGGCTGCGTCATGTTCTTCTCTCAAAGGGGGTCGTCGGGGGTTTGGTTGTTCGAGGCGCCCATGTCGGAACACGAGCGCGTGGTCTTCGAGCCAGGGGACGATCAGCGTTCCCGTATACGTGTGCGTGCGGCGTGGAGCGCGGCCAGCACCTGGACCAGGCGTCCTTCGGCGTCGTCCAGCAGGGCGTTCCTGCGGGCGGGGCTGTTGCCGGCCCATTGGGCGCGGGTCAGGTAGCGGGCGGCGTCCTCGGCCGCGCTAGCCCCGGCCAGCAGGGTGGGACCGCAGGCCGGGCGGGCGGCCTGGTCCCACGCGGCGCGGGCGCCCTCGACCAGCCGACGTCGAGTCTGAAGCGGCAACTGGGCCTGATCCCAGAGCAGGTAGGCCTGCTCCCGCCCCTCCTGGTCGGCCTCATAGGCGTCCAAGAGCCTGGTCAGAAGCTCGTGGGAGGGGCGGATGCGTCCGGTCTCGATCCGGGAGACCGTCGACTGATCCACCCCCGACAACCGATAGCCGCTCAACCCGGCCGCCTTGCGCAACCGCTTCAGGTGGACGCCGAGGGCCTTCTTACTGTCGGCGCACAGGGAGTCCGCGTCATGTTCGTTCACTCGAAGACTCCAGATCGGAGAGGGGAAGCGGGTGATCGAGCCAGGCGGGCGGGCCCCGGAAGGGCGCTCGTGGGAGCGCCCCTCCGAGGCACCGGCCGAGTGTTCCGCACCTTGCGGCACAGGGCTTTTCCACAGCCGCATCAGCAGGACCGAGTGGTTCCGGTAAGAGTGGTCAGAGCGGCGATGGGCGGTTCTCCCCTGCCCGGGTCGTTCGGTGGCGAGGCGCGCCACCGCCACCCCGACGCTTCGAAGACCTTCCGCAGCCCGTCCGCCTCGCGTGCCACCAGCCGGGTGTCCGCGCCCTGCTCTTGGGCTTGGCCGGTGTAGACGTCGGCGGCGCCGTTCATCCCGGACAGGTGCGTGATCCCCCAGCCGCTTCCCGGTGCCAGTCGGGAGGCCAGCGCCTCCAGCAGACCCGTGACCTCTTCGTCTTCGAGGTGATCCAGGGTCAGGGTGGAGAGCACCCCCACCGGCACCGACAGATCCAGATGCTCGCCCAGAGCGTTGACCAAGGTTTCCGGGAACCTCAGATCCAGGTCGAGCACGTGCACGTTGCCTCCCCGAACCCGAGCCGGGTGCTCCCACCACGCCCGCGCCGCCGCCAGGGCGGCGAGATCGTGGTCGACATAGACCGTGCGGGCTCGGCTTCCCCACAGCACCCGGCCGCGTTCGTGCGGGGCGCGGCGCATCGTCGGCAACCCGCAGCCCAGATCGATCACCTGGGGGAAGGAGTGGCAGACCGCGTCGACCACGCCTTCGCGGGCTTTGCGGTGCACCAACATCTGCCCCGCCAACCCCGGCGACGCTTCGGCCATCTTGACGGCGACATGGCGGTCCTGGCTCCACGAGTCCTTGCCATAGTCCAGGTAGTCGAACGTCCGGGCCGCGTTGGTCAACGCCCATTCCTCACGATCCAACAAAGTGCCGCTACGGGCCGCGCCCCAGACAGGAGGCTTCTGCGTTTCAGCGCGCATCACGCCTCCTCCTGGTGCGCTCCACCGGCGGGCCGGGCGGCATCCCGTAGTGGGCACGCAGGCGCGATTCCAACTGTTCGGGGGTGGGTTCGATCTGGCTGCGCCACGGAGCGCGAGGGTGATGGTGGGTGGCCAGCCAGAACCGACCGGTCCAGGCGATCTTGTGCGTACGCCCCCAGCGGGAGGTGAGCTCGGCGAGCACTTGGGCGGGAGGAGCCCAGGTGTCGCCGTACTCGTCCATATGGGCGCCCTCGTGTGTTCGGGCGCGGACGCAGCGGCGGGTGCGTCCGGCCGAGGTCAGGTGAGCTTCTAAGCAGGACCTGTTCACGAGACGACCCCTTCGGCTTCGGTGAGCCGGTCGAGCATCGCGACCGCCCCAGTCAGATCACCGGAGGAAAGAGCCACCGACAACGCGGCCCGCGCCTGACACACCCGCGCCCGAAGAAGAGCCGGGTGATGCTCACCCAAATGCGCAGCGGGAGTGACAGCCGGGACTGAGGAGAGCGAGGAGCCAGCGGGCCCGGAACGAGAACGCGAGCAGAGGGGCACCGAAGGGCTGGGCGACCGAGACGATCCGGAAGTGCCGGCGGACCTGCCGGTCGTGGCGGGAGCGGGGAGTCGGAGCGCGTCGCTGAGCGCGGATAGGAACGCCTCGGTCTGGATATCCATCATGGTCACGCCACCTCCGGCAGGTTCCGCAGCCCGGTCAACACCCGCTCCAACAACGGGACCTCTGCCGTGCTGAGGGCTTCGAGAGGCCGACGCGGCCGAGGCACGAACACCGGAGTCAGAGAAGGAGCACGTGAGGGAGCGGGGGCCGAGGCGAGCAGGTCGAGGACGTAGCTCCTCACCCGCCGCGCCGCACGGCGATGTCGTCGGACAGGGGGCTTCAGGGAACGGGGCGCCATAGCGCACACCTCTTCTCAGGGAGCCGGATGGGAGGTCCGGCGGGAATAGGTGGAACCAGTGTCACCCTGAAGCTTCAGGTTTTCAAGTCTTCATGAGAAATTGCTTCAGGTACTCCATATTCAACTGGACTGTCTTCATGAGTAGAAGGTTCACAGATGAGCGATTCGCGTAGCCCTGAGGCCACCCGTAACATCCGAGGTCGAGACACTTCAGGAGGCGATATGGCGGACAACCGCAGGTCGATTCGACGCCGGCGCCTGTCAGTCGAGATCAAGAAGGCCCGCGTCGAGGCAGGCATGACCATCGAGGAAGTCTCGGAAGCCACCGAGTGGTCGATGGGCAAGATCAGCAACATCGAAACCGGTGTGCGGCTGAAGCCCACCGTCATGGAGATCCGAGGACTTCTCGATGTCTACGAAGTCACCGACGAGCGACGTCGGGAGGCGATCCTCAACCTCACCCGGCAAGCTCGTGAGCTGGGCTGGTGGTCTAAGTACACCGATGTGTTCACGGATGACTTCGTCGCCTTCGAAGGCGAGGCCCGCCGTATCAGGACTTATGAACTCGCACGTATCCCGGGATTGCTTCAGACCCCTCGTTACGTTGAGAGCTTGATGCGTGCCAGCCTCTACCAGAGTCCACCTGACATCGAGCGCGCCGTCGAAACCCGCCGACAGCGTCAGCAGATTCTCACCGCACCAGACGCTCCCGAGCTTTGGGCAGTGATCGATGAGGCCGCTCTTCTACGCATCCAACGCGAAGACGTTCTGAAGGAACAGGTGGAACATCTGATCGCGGTCGCTGAGGCCGACAACACCGTGACCCTTCAGATTTTGCCGTTCTCCAACGGCATGCACGCTGGCTTGCAAGGACCGTTCGTAATCCTGGAGTTCGTTCCTGGCGTCAGCCCCGTGGTGTACCTAGAGACCGACACAGACGGCCTGTACTTGGAAGAGCCCGATGAGCTGGAACGATATGGCCGGCTCTTTGACCATGTCCGGGCCTCAGCGCGTTACCCTGAGGCATCCCTTCAGATCCTGAAGAACCTGATCTAGGACCGACGATGAACCTATTCCCGACCGAAGCCCTGACCTTCCGCAAGTCCAGCTACAGCGACCGCAACAACTGCGTCGAGGTTGCGGACCTTCCAGGTGGCTCTGCTATGCGGGACTCTCAGAACCCGACCGATGGACACCTGGAAATCTCCGCTGGTGAGTGGAGCGCGCTGCTTGCTGGGGTGCGATCCAAGAAGTAGCCAGAAGCAAAGGAAGGGCGCCGGAGAGACTCCGACGCCCTTCACCTATTCCCAGGAGAACTCTACCCCTCTTGTCTCTTCCCGGGGAAGGACCAAGGACCTAAGCACTCGTTTCTGGCATCGGTCCAAGGGCACGGGAACCTGGTCTCGACTGTTCTCTACCTCTCCTGAACCCACAGGGTTACCCTGAGGCTCCCCCAGCACCCGACTCAGGAGCGATGAACCATGCCCCTCCCCCAGGCCGAAGCCCTCACCTTCCGCAAGTCCAGTTACAGCAGCTCCCACGGACAGAACTGCGTCGAGGTCGCCGACGTCCCCGGCGCCTCCGCCATCCGTGACTCACAGAACCCCACCTCAGGGCACCTCACCTTCAGCAGCAGCGAATGGACCGCACTTCTCACCACCACCCGCCGCACGGAGGCCCGCCATGCCTGAAACCACCCACCCCCTGAACTTCCGCAAGTCCAGCTACAGCGGATCCACCACTCAAAACTGCGTCGAGGTCGCTGACACCCCTGGCACCTCCGCCATCCGCGACACCAAGCGAAGGACGGACGGCCACCTGCCCTTCCCCACCGACGAACGGGCAGCCTTCCTCACCACCCTCACCCGATAACCCCCAAAACCAACCAGGCCCCGGAAGCACCAACTCCCGGGGCCCCACCATGCTCAAAAACAACCCCGCGCGTAGGGCCCAGGAGCGCGCCGAGCTACCTGCGGCCCGTGATGCGGTGGTGGGCCCGTATGAGCGGACCTCAGGAAGCCCCGAACATACGACCGCCCTGCTCACCTGTATGGCGAGCAGGGCGGGTTCGTCGTGTTCAGGGTCAGGCGGACATCAGATCCTCGAGGGGACCCGTCCGACCTTCCGTTCGAACCACGGTGGGCCACCCCGGCGTTCCGGCGCCGGCTGCATGCAATGCCGCACGCAGCGTCGCAAAGGCTTTCTCCGACGCCTCGAACTGGTCATCGGTTCTGACGACGATCTCCACCGTGAACAGTCGTTCGTCGGCGTCGCTGCTCACTGTGGAGTCGGTGATGCTGTTGTCGCACTCCTCCAGCGCGAGCAGCTCATCCATCAGCCGGGCGGCGTAGTCGTGGAACTCGTCCTGAGAGACCGGGTGAGAGAAGCTGACGTGAAGGTTGGTTCCCACCATCACTGCGAGTTGGCCGGTCACCGATCCTCCTCCTTCATGCAACTCTGCCGTTTGGCCCATCGGATGCTTTCTTGGAAGTACCTGGGGTTGCTGGGCGTGAGATGGATCGATCTGGCGTGACCACCGCAGGGGCACTTGACCCTGTAGTACCTGGGAGGGTTCTCGATCTTCCACCCCATGGCGTCGAACTCCTCCAGAGCCTTCTGCCCATCCGGCTTCTGGTGCTTCTTCCAGTACCCCAACCGAGCCGCCCAAGGTTCCCTCATTATGTACCCGCTGTCGAGAGCGCAACCTTAACCTTGACCTAACTCACACCGTGCGCAGATAGACGCACTGGCCGCTTGTGGCCATGTCCGTCCAAGAGGACGAGGGCGGTTTCGCTGCGCCTCAGGCGCCCCACACCGCATCCCGACGACCGGCTCCCTCCTCAGCCCCGTGAGTGCGTTGTGTACCTCCTGAAAACACCGCCCCACCCTGTGCCCGCGGAAAGCAAAGGGTGGAAGGGAGCGCCGACCAGATCGGGCGGGGCCCATCCCCGCGTGCGCGGGGGCAACCGGCCGGTGTCACTCCGGAAACGAGCGACCTGATCACCGGCCATTTCATTGAAGTCCGCCTTGAAGCGGGGGATGGTAGCGAACGTGGCCACCGGAGCCGAACTCGCCGTCGACGGCGCTTGGACGGCCGGGTCCGCCATGACAGAGCCGGGGCAGAACTCCGATTGAGCGGTCCGACCGCACCCCGAGGAGGCCCACGCCACGTGCGGATTTCCTCGGACCATGACGACACATGAGCAGAGAAGGGGTGGTCCACATGGCTCTCGCGGCCTTCTACACCGAATACGGCGATAGCGACGTCCTCCAGGTGTCCGAACTCCCGGTCCCCGAGCCCGGGCCGGGAGAGGTACAGGTCCGGGTCTCCTACGCGAGCGTCAACCCGGTCGACATCAAGATGCGTGCCGGGACGCTCGGCGACGGCGGCCCGCTCCAGGGCACCACGATCACCGGAATGGACGTCGCCGGGACGGTCGAACGGGTCGGGGCCGGTGTCACCGGCTTCTCCCCCGGTGACCGGGTGGCCGGCCTCTCCCCGAGCGGCGCGGCCGCCGAGCTGGTGAACACCTACGCGGCCACACTGGTACACGTCCCGGACTCCGTCGACCTGCGCGTCGCCGCGACGATCGGGGTCGGGGGCGGCACCGCGGTACGGGCCCTCGGACTCACGGGGGTGTCCCGTGGCGACATGATCCTGGTCGACGGCGCGTCCGGCGGTGTGGGCACCTTCCTCACCCAGCTCGCCATCGCCCGCGGGGCCACGGTGGTCGGAACGGCGTCCCAGGCCAACCACGCGCACCTGCGGGAACTCGGGGTCGTCCCGATCGAGTACGGGGAGGGCTGGCAGGCCCGGGCGCGGGCCGCCACGGACCGCCCCTTCGACGCGGCGTTCGACCTGGTGACCGGCGGGAAGTTCACGGACCTCCGGGCACTTTCGAGCGAGACGGCCCCCATCGCGACGCTCGTGGACCCCGAGGTCCCCGAGCAGGGCGGGATCCTCGTCACCGGTAGGGAGCCGGGCTTCGAGCACGCGCTGCAAGAGGTCATGGACGCCATCGCCGACGGCGGCCTCCGGGTGCCGATCGCCCGTGAGTTCCCGCTCTCGGAGATCGCCGCCGCCCAGGACCTCGTCGCCGGTGGTCACACGCGCGGCAAGGTCATCGTGTCGGTGTCCTGACCACACGTCGTTCGCGAGGGACGGGAGGGCTCCGATGGGCTCCGGGCGGTGGAGACCGCGCCGGGGCCCACCATCGCGAACGAGCGGCCGATAAGGGCCAGGAGGGCACGTAGAGCTCGGGACGCGGGGGCTAGCGGCTCTGATCGTCCAGGAGCTCGCGCGCCTTTCGGTGGAGCAGAGGCGCGGTCGCCGGGTCATCGCCACGCTCTATGCGCAACAACAGCCGGGTGATGACGAACAGTTGCGCGCGTACCCCGTCGGGGGTGTCGAGCAGGTCGACGAACGCCCGACGCACCCGTTCGGCGGTCTCGGGGTGGGTGAGGCTGTGGCAGTACAGGGTGGCGGCGTCCAGACCGGCCGGGCCGCTCCCCCACAGTTCCCAGTCCAGGACGCCCAGGTCGGGGCCGAGCAGGTTGTTCCAGTGCAGGTCGCCGTGGGCGGTCGTCCAACGGGTGACGGTCGGATCGATGGCGTCGCCGAAGAACACCAGCAGGCGCCGGGTGATGGTCTCCTGGTCGACGGCGACCCGATCCGTGTCCTGTTCGGCCAGGCGGTCGAGAGCGTCGCGTAGATCGCTCCACCAGAGTTCTCCCGCCTCGGGCCGCCCGTGCAGGAAGCGCGTGGTCGAGAGGACGTCCCCGGGAAGCAGGGTGGCGGCCTCGGCACGAACTCGGCGGGGAGGGTCGTCCCACTCGGTGACCTCGACGACCTCGGGCCGCGGCACCCCACTGAGCGCGTCGGCGTCGGAGTTACCGGTCCAGGCCCGACCAGAGGCCCAGGCGGGGAACTCGGTGGTGACCCGCACCCACAGGTCACCGTGCGGACCGCGTCCGGGAGCGCCGATGGTGCGATCCCGCCACCCGAACACCGGCTCCCCGACCAGAGTCAGACCGAACCCCTCGGCCGCCTGGACGAGCAGGTTCCGCATGTGGTCACGATGACGTTGGCCGGCGAGCTCCTGAGCTGTGGTCATGGGTCGACGATATGACGCGGGTGGCGACCCGAGTGGGACCTACGGCGACGCCGGTGGCGAGGTGGTGCGGGCCTCGCTTCGTGGGGTGAGAGCTGTGGGTGGTCGGGTGGGATGAGGGATCCCCGCATGCGCGGGGAGCAGGACGCGCCGTCCTGGCGTCTGACCTCAACATCGGGTCCATCCCCGCGTGCGCAAGGTTCAGGGTCCGTCCTACATGTCCGGCTACTTCGGGGGCTTGGAGTCCCGCGCCTCGTGCATCCATGCCAACGGCGACCGGTCCAACGCCAGTTTCGCGAGCCTCTGCGCGCCGTCGGTCTTCAACGCCGCGAGAGACGTGTCGATCCACGCCTGTGTGTCCGTCCCCTGCTCCCGGTACTCCACGGCCTGGAGAAGGCATTCGAGCTTGTCGGCGTCCTTCGCGCATCGCGCCTCCGCCGACTCCTTGGCCTCGTACTCCGCTTCCGCACCACCGATCAACCGCGCGAGACCCTCCGGCATCCCCGCTGTCTGATCCGCGGTCACCTCCGCGTTGCTGGAGGCCTTCAGGTACCGCTTCCCGATGTAGGGGATGTCCGTCAGCCGAGTCTCCTGAGTGTCGTGGAACAGGGCCAGGAACGCGGCGCGCTCTGGGTTCGCGCCTTCGAGCTCCGCGATGACGGCCGCCGTGAGGGCGGTGCGGTGCGAGTGGTCCGCTATCGACTCCGGGTCAGGGACACCGGCAACGACCCAGCCGGTCCGCTTGTAGCGTTTGAGGAGACCGGCCTCGTACAGGTAGTCCAGTGCCCGCACGTCCTGCTGCTCGCCCATTCTGGAAACCCTTCCAGCGCCGTTGAACCGTGCGAAGAGCGTAAGACACCTCTTCGAGTTCGCGCTTCGACCGGGGCGAGATCGCGCCCTCCGAAAGCATCCGGGCCACCGACCTCATCAGGTCGTCCGCGATCCTCTTCGTTGGCATACCTGGCTTACGGATGAGGGGTAGGGACTGTCATGAACGTGGACAGGAGTGAGGTCCAACCCCGCGTGCGCGGGGAGCACCCCACGACCAAGGCGACCGAGGGCCACGACGAGGGTCCATCCCCGCGTGCGCGGGGAGCAGTGCGGGTTCTCGTCCAGGTACGCGGTCACGTAGGGTCCATCCCCGCGTGCGCGGGGAGCAGTCTTTCTGACCTGCAACGCTATCCCGGCCGACCCGTCATTTCTGCATGTTGTCGAGAAACAGACAAAACCGACACCCCTCGCCCTCCCGTTCGAAGCCGACCGCGTTCAGGCCAACGCCGTGGTCAGGAACGATCCTCCAGATAGCGATAGAGCGCGGTACGGATGAAGGGCGGCATCAGCAGGGTGTCGAGAAGATCGGGGGCGACCCAGGCGAGCTTGACCCCCTCGGTCAGCGGCAGGGCCTCGGCGTCTCCGTCCCACACTCCGGCGTAGAAGGTGAGAAGCCGCCCGGACCCGTGAACATCGGGGACCTCGAACAGCTCGACCAAGTCCTCGACGACCAACCCGGCCTCCTCGTCCAGTTCGCGCACGATCGTCTGACGTGGGCTCTCACCCGGATCGCACCCACCGCCCAGCACCGACCAATGACCGGGCCAGGCGATCTGAGGAAGGTCATCGCGCAGATGCAGCAGGAGGTCTCCGCGGGCGTTGGCGATGATGGCCACCGCGCCACGAGACCGGTCGTCGACTCGCATGCGGCCACAGTAGACGTCTTCCGTCGGCCGCCGGAAGACGAACGGGTGCGCCGAGCACAGGTGTGAGCACCGCTCCGATCGTCATCCGGAGAATGCGGTGGCCGTCGATCACGGGGGTGAACGACGCTCGCAGACTCGGCAGGTCCAAAGTGAATCGCCAAGGCTTCGGAAAATCCGACTTTCTGACTGTAGGATTGAGACAAGGTGCCGCCGGTTGGGGAAGCGGCGCAGCACGACAGAGAGGTCCTCGAAAGTGAAGGACACGAAGAAGAGACGTCGACGTTCGGTGATGCGTCGTAAGAACCAGCTCACTCTGCCTCGGGAGGTCACCGAGGCGCTGCACATCCGTGAAGGCGACGAGGTCGAATTCGAGATCGGTGAGGACGGTCAGGTCGTACTGCGCGGCATGACCGTGGTCCCGGCTGATCAGGCCTGGTTCTGGGACCGGGAGTGGCAGCAGGGTGAACGGGAGGCCAGTGAGCAGATCGCTGCCGGTCGGACCGAGGAGTTCGAGGACGCGGAGTCGATGTTCGACGCTCTTGAACAGGAGCGCTGAAGATCCGTTGGCCACGTTCGCTACCACCCCCCGCTTCAAGGCGGACTTCAAGAAACTGACCAGGGAGCAGGTCACGCGCTTTCGGCGTGTGGTCACGGGCGAGTTCGCGCCCGATGTACAGAAAGGGGAGTTCCGCCCCAGCCTTCGGGTCAAGGGCGTCCAGGGCGCTCCGGGTGTCTACGAGATGACTTGGGCACCTGATGGTCGAGCCACATGGGAGTACGGAGACGAACGCTTCCCAGGCAAGCCGCACGTGATCTGGCGTCGGGTCGGCACTCACGCCATCTTCAGCCCAGGCCCTCCCTGAGCTCGAAACGTAAGGAGATCTGAGTGGGTGTACCCACTCAGATCTCCTCAGGTCATGTCGAAGACCCGTGCCCGGACCTCCGAGCCGCCAGGACGTCCGGACACTCCCTCCCCCTCTCCGGTCCGAGTGGGCCGTCCCCGCTCAAGCGTGATATCCCTCGACCATGTCCATCTCCTCGCTTCAGCTCGCCCTGGCCGACTTCGCGCGGCGGCGGGACTGGGAACAGTTCCACACCCCCAAGAACCTGGCCATGGCGCTGGCCGGTGAGGCGGGCGAGCTCGCCGCCGAGTTCCAGTGGCTGACCCCCGAACAATCCCAGACGGTCATGGAGGACCCCGCCAAGGCCGAGGCCGTACGCCAGGAGATGGCCGACGTCCTCTCCTACCTCCTGCGCCTGGCGACCGTCTTGGACGTGGACCTCGAACAGGCCCTGAAGGACAAGATCGACCTCAACGACACCAGGTACCCCGTCGACCGCGCCTACGGCACGGCCACCAAGTACACCGACCTCGACCGGTAGGAACAGTTTCCCGTCCGGGCTCGCCCGCTACTTCTCACAGCGCGTGGATGCCTCCGCGACACCAATCCGGCACGAAGCAGGTGGACGTTCCGCCTTCAGACCTGCGGCCGCGCCGGCACGGAACGGCCGGGGGCCGAGACACGTGTGTCGAACCTGGTACTGGCCAAGGCGCGCTCGGCCATCGTGATCAACTCCAGCACCTCACGGGCCAGGTAGGCGGTCGCGCCGCGCGGACCGGGGCACGCCGGAGGCCACACTGGACTGCCAGTGCTCCTCTTCCCATGTGGCCATCGGTGCTTTCCTTTCACAGAAATACGATCCATTAAAGTATAAAGCTTTAAACTTTAATAGATGAGTGCTCTGTTCAAGGATTTCCCCTCACAGGAACCGACGATCTCAAGACTCTGCTGAAAGAGACCTGTCATAGGAAAGAGACCGACCGGTAGGAACAGTTTCCCGGCCGGAAGGTCCCGCGCCCACGGCGCAGGCGGTCACTCGGACGGG
Organism: Nocardiopsis alba DSM 43377; assembly: GCF_000341225.1. GTDB lineage: Bacteria > Actinomycetota > Actinomycetes > Streptosporangiales > Streptosporangiaceae > Nocardiopsis > Nocardiopsis alba. Next base: position 35,872 of record NZ_ANAC01000002.1, on the reverse strand, counting down.
CTCGTGTCCCTCTCCTTCTCCCCCTCTTCCTCGTCGTCGACGGAGCCCAGGTCGACGACAAGGTGCTCGGACATCGCCCTCAGAGCGAAGGGGACCACGGGCACGGCGAGAAGCAGCCAGGCACCGGCCTCCGGCCCCAGGATCAGAGCGGGGGCCAGGCCCACGATCGACGTACCGACCGCGGCCAGGGTCGCCACCGGTCGGGGCAGGAAGAACCCGCCCCTGCGGAACAGGTAGGGGACGGTCAGGACCACGAGGAACACAGCGAGGCCGGCCACCAGGAGCGGCGTTCGAACCGGATTCGTGTCCTGGGAGGTCAGCGCGCCCAACAGCAGCGCCTCGGGAACGAGGAACGCGGCGCAGGCACAGATGACGTGGAGCCTGACCTTCCTGTAGTAGCTCTTGTACCTGGAGCGGAACCACAGGTTCGACCACCCACGCCCCATGAACCTGCTGTCGGTGTGTTCCAAGCATGAGGAGAGGAGCAGCATCGCGTCCTCGTCCCCCTTCATGGCGAGGCCTCTCACCTCCGCGATCGCCTCTTGGTGGCGCTCTCTCCTGTGGAGAAACCACCCCAGGCCCACACGCGGCCCCGGTTGATCGGGGGCCGCCTCCGCCGCGGCACGCCATAGTCGTTCCACGTCGTCCCACCGTTCATGGAAGTACATGATCGGTCCGAGGACCTCGGCGATCTCGACGATCAGCTCCGCTCGCTCCGCTTCGGGAACACTCTGACGAAGCCGCTCGGCCTCATCGTGATCTCCGTCCTGGAACATCAGCTCGGCCAGAGCCCAGGTGGCGAGAGCATAGCCGTTCGCCGAGGCCTCCCTGAGGCGACCCACGGCCTCCTCTCGGTCTGCGTATCGGAGTAGGTGGATGCCGAGTTCGTGCATCTGCGAAGCGCCCCCGGCCTCGGCCGCCGCCCGGTACCACTTCTCGGCCTCATCGGGGTCCTTCTCACGCTCGGCGTACAGCGCCGCCAGGGTCATGGCCCTGACGTCTCCGCCCTCTGCCGCCCGTAGGAACCACGGCCGGGCCTCCTCATAGCGCTTGCGGAGGAACAGGTAGAGGGCGAGCATGCTCATACCGTCGAGGTTCCCGTGCTCGGCGGATCTGCGTAGGATGCCGATGTTCTCGTCCGTGGGCCCCTCATCCCAGTAGTGGAGCGCGACGTAGTAGTGGGCGGTGCCCGCGTCAATGTCCAGTGCCAGGTCGAACGCCAGTCTGGTCATGTCGGTGTGCCCCCTCCTCCCCGCGATGACGGCCGCCCGGACCAGCTCATCGACGGGGAGCGGTCGCAGCGCCCGTACGCAGTACTCCTTCCGGTCATGGGCCACGGCCCGCATGCCGTAGGAGATGCGATCGGTGACCTCTCGAAGCCGTCCCTCGGCGGCCTCCCACACCTGTTCGGGGATCTCCTCCTCATCGAATCGGTGCGCCGTCTCCAGGAGGTAGTAGTAGGGGTCCCACAGGCCGGGCCCGGTGTCGTCCGGAACGAGCAGGCGGGCGACTCCGTACCGTAGCTCGCTCACCCAACGCCAGGCCTCCTCCAACGGTTCGGGGTCGGTGTCCTCCCTCAGATAGAGGTGGTGCAGCTCCTCCAACAGCTCTCGTGACAGCGGCCTCCACAGCCCGGTCTTACGCAGATCGAGCGCCGCGGCCACCAGGGCGTACCCCCTGGGGTGACCGTCGTCGCCGGGTTCGCGGGCCACACGCCAGTCCCGCAATACCTGGGGGCCCGCCACCAGATACTCGGCGACGCGTGGGCTCCCCTCCTGCGCGGTCAAAGCCGCCTCCAAGCGCTCATCCTTCGCCTCGGAGACCCGATCGACCTCGTCCGCCGTCCAGACCTGCCCGATCGGCAGAGGGTCGGCGGCCCTGAGCAGGCGGACGGTGTCGCTCGTCCCATCGACCCGATCGAACTGTGCCTTGAGCGCCTTGTTGTTGATGGTGGCCACCACGGTGACCCGGGCCTCGATCAGCCGGTTCAGGAGGGACAGGTTCACGGAGTCGCGGGACAGATAGCGGTTGAGGTCGTCCAACCACAGCACCAGACCCGACCGAAGCCGACGGGTCCCGGCCAGCGCGGGGAGTCCGCTCAGATCGGCGTTCTCGGCCGGGGCCAGGAAGGTGTGGCGGGGCAGCTCCGCCCGAACGGCCTCGAACGCGGCACGGGTCTTCCCCACGCTGGAGGGTCCGGTGACCAGTACGAACCCTCCCCGCTTCGCGTCCCGGATCCTCGCGCGGAGTTCCCGGTCCGTCTCCCTGAGCACGTACGGCGGGAGAGGTGGGAGCCCCTCACTCTGTCTGGTGGGGTGCACCCCGACCGTCTCGGGCGCCGTGTCCCCGCACCGGGGCCATTCGTGCACGGGAGGGAGCGGGACGGTCTCGTCCGGCCGCTGTTGGTGAAGGTGGATCTCCCCGAACTGGTCACGCATCTGGATGACCAGCCCACCGTGGACGTCCCTCATCGAGTTGGAGACGGAGCGATCCGAGGAACCGTCGAGCATGGTGGCTTCTCCTGGCCGGGGGGCGGGGACCCTTACGAGTATGCTGACGCGCTCCCGAACACGCGATCCCGGCCCGTACGCGGTCGGAAGGGTCGTCGGGTCTCATCTCGAACGCCCGCGGCCACCTGCTCGCCGGCCGCGGAGGCCCGGGTGATCTACTCGGACCATGAGCATCAGCACCACCTTGAACAAGGTGAGCGCGCACGACGCCCCGGCGCTCGCCGAGTTTCTCCAGGTCGTGGACCTGACCCTCAGTGGACTCGACTCCCCCACCGTCCGCCTGTGGGTCGAGCGTGACGACGACGGCGCGATCATCGCCAGTACCGGCTACGAGATCGGCGACGACCGCGCCCACGCGCTCATCAGAAGCGTCGCGGTCCACCCCGCGCACCGTTCCTCCGGCAAGGGGAGCGCCCTCGCCCGGTTCGCCTTCGAGAAGGCCGCGGAGGAGGGCGCCTCCACCGCCTGGCTGTTCAGCCGCCGCTCCGGCCCCTTCTGGCGGAGCCTGGGCTGCGCGCCGGCCGACCGGTACGAACTCGCGAACGTCCTGAGCGAGACCCACCAGGTACGGCTGTTCAAGGAGACCGGGCAGCTCGACCGCGAGGTCGCCTGGTCCCGGCCCCTGACCTGAGCCACCGTTCTCAAGGGACTCGACCGGGCGCCGAGCGGCCGGCTCTTCCGGACCCCTCCCTCGGGCATCTGAAAACACGTGGAGTGCCGGGACGGGCACTGTTACCGTCGGCGAAACCCGCACGGCCCGAGCACGGGTCCCGACGGAAGCGGTCCGGCCATGACCACGTCCCCCCGACACGAGACCCCGGGTCCTTCCACCTCCGAGCCCGCCACCCCCACGGCCTCCCCCGGCGACGGCAGGGTCTCCCTCCTCGCCCGGCTGGGCGTCTACACGAGCCTGTCCACCCTGGCCGACTTCGTCTACGGCGCCGTCTTCGTCACAGTCATCCTCGCCCGCGGCGCCGACCCGTGGATGGTGGGCGCGATCATCGCGGCGGGCCAGGTCATCGGGCTGTTGATGGAGGCCCCGAGCGGCGCCCTGGGCGACCGGTACGGACACCGTCGTCTGCTGACGGTCGGCCTCGTGTTCTGGGGCGTCGGGCTCCTCACCATCGGTATGGCCTCGGGCCTGGTCCTGACCCTGGTGGGCATGTGTCTGGGCCACGTCGGTGCCTCGCTGAAGTCCGGCACCCTGAGCGCGATCCTGGTCAACCGGGTCGGCACGACGGACCGCACCGCCCGTATCGAGCGGATCGTCCGGATCTCCGCGGTCTCCACGCGGCTGGGTTCGGTCCTGGGCGCGGCCTCGGTGATGATCGCCGGCACGTGGCTGTCCGCCGGTCCCCTGGTGGCCGTGGGCGGCGTCCTGCTCCTGGTCCTGGCCCTGCTCGCGCCGAAGTGCTTCCCCACCACGCCGGTCGACCCGGACCGTCGGGTCGGCGCGATCCTCGTGGAGTCGGTGGTCCTGGTCGCCTCGCGCCGTTTCCTCCCGCTGGTACTGCTCGCGTCCGCGCTGATGGTCGCGACCATGCTCCTCGTGGTCGCCTGGCAGCCCCTGTTGGCCGCCGAGTACGGCGGCGAGGACGTGCGGCTGAACGGTCTGGTCCTGCTGGTGATGAGCCTGGCCCTGATGGCCGGCGCCGCCTGCGCGCGCTGGGTGGACCGGGACCGCCCCCATCTGTGGGGGCCGGTGGTGGCGAGCGGTATCGCCCTCCCCCTGCTCTTGGCCGCCTATGACGTGATCCCGCTGGTGGTGGGGCTGGTGCTCGCCGAGTTCCTGATCGGTCTGGGCGGTGTGCTGTCGGGGGTGTGGAGCCAGCTCATGTTCACCGACGCGAACCGGAACACGATGTTCTCGGCGGTGACGGTGGTGACCCTGTTCGGCGCCGCGGTCACGACCGGCTCGTTCGGGCTGCTGTGGGACCTGTGGAGCATCCCCACCGCCGTCGCCCTGCTGTCCGTGCTCGCGCTGGTGGTGGCGATGGCCTCGCTGGTCCTGTCCCGACTGGTCCCCGAGTCCATCGACTTCACCTGGGCGGTGCGGCGGAACGCGGAGGCCGAGGAGCTCGACGTGGAGAACGGTGAGCGCTCCGAGGACACGCGTTCTCGGGAGGAGTCGCCGAAGGGCCCCTGACCCTCGACCTGTTAGCCTGCGCCCGAATCGACCTGGGGGGAACGAGTGACCATGGACCTGTCCGAACTCCTGCGGGAACGCCCGATCGTCCAGGCGCCGATGGCCGGAGGGGCGTCGACCTCCGAGCTGGTGACGGCGGTGGACAGCGCGGGCGGGCTGGGTTCGCTGGCCGCCGGCTACCTGGGCGTCGAGGCGTTGGCCCGGTGGATGAAGGAGGTCCGGGGCGCGGGCACGACCGTGTTCGGGGTGAACGTGTTCGTCCCCTCCGAGGCCGCCGCCCCCGAGTCGGTGACGGAGGCCTACCGCGCCACGCTCTCCTCGGACGCGCTCCGTTACGGCGTGGAGGTGGGCGAGGCCCTGTACGACGATGACGGCTGGGCCGCCAAGATCGACCTGCTCGTCCAGGCCCGGGTGCCGGTCGTGAGCTTCACCTTCGGCTGCCCGTCGGCGGAGGTACTGGCCGGGTTCCGGGAGGCGGGGTCGGCGACGATCGTCACCGTCACCACGGTGGCCGAGGCCCGGACCGCCGTGGAGCGCGGCGCGGACGGGGTGTGCGTTCAGGGGCTGGAGGCCGGCGGTCACCGGGCCACCTTCGACCCGAAGCGTGCGGACGACCGCCCGCTGCTGGAGCTGCTGCCGGAGGTGGTGGCCGCGGTGGACGTGCCGGTGATCGCCGCCGGCGGGATCATGGACGGTTCCGACGTCGCCGCGGTGTTGGCCGCCGGTGCCGCCGCGGCGCAGTCGGGCACGGCGTTCCTGCGCTGCCCCGAGAGCGGCGCGCAGCCGCTGCACAAGGCGGCGTTGGCCGGGTCCGACTTCGCGGAGACCTCGCTGACGCGGGCCTTCACCGGTCGTCCGGCCCGTGGGCTGACCAACCGGTTCATGGCCGAGCACCGGGACGCGCCCGACGCCTACCCCGAGGTGCACCACATGACGAAGCCGCTGCGCGCGGCGGCCGCCCGGATGGCCGACCCGCAGGGCATGGCGCTGTGGGCGGGCACCGGTTTCGCGCGCTCGCGGGAGCTGTCGGCGGGCGAGCTGGTGTCGACGCTGCGGGCCGAGGCCGTGGAGGCGGGCGCCCGTATCTGAGTGCCGCGCGCCCGCCCCCGGTCAGCGGGCGTGGTCCTCGGTGAGCGCGATCAGCCCGTGGGGCAGGTCGACGCGCCAGCACGCCTTGTCGTGTCCGCCGTTGTACTCGGTGAAGTCCGCGAAGTCGCCGGGAAGTCCGAGTTCCCGGCCGCGTTCGATCAGGGCCTCGTGGACGCGGCCGTTGGTGCCCAGGAGCGCCCATTCGTGCAGGCCGGCGCTGAGGTGGACGTGTTCGGGCAGTGCGTCGGCCTCGCGCACCAGACGCACCGTGCGTTCGGTCTCTCCCCCGGTGACGGCGGGGTTGGGCCACCAGTAGGAGCCGGACTGGGACAGCACCCGTCCGAAGCGTCCGGGCCGGCGCAGCGCCGCGTAGAGGGCGGTGAGTCCGCCCAGGCTCTGGCCGGCGATGAGCGTGCGGCCGGGGTCGTCGGTGACGGGGTGGAGCTCACCGAGCCAGGGCAGGAGTTCGGTGTCGAGGAAGTCGACGAAGAGGTCGTGGCAGGCCAGCTCCCTGGTGCGGGTGGCCTGGTCGAGTGAGTCGACCATGACCGTGAGCATCGGTGGCAGGGTGCCGTCGGCGATCAGGCCGTCGAGCAGCGGGGCCAGGGGCAGGTCGTGCCAGGTCCGTCCGTCGAGGAGGATCGCGACGGTCCAGGTGCCGTCGACCGGTTCCCGTGCCGGTCGGTGGATCCAGACGTCGCGGGTGTTGCCGAGCCGCTCGGAGGCGAGCGTGCGCCGGGTGAGGGTTCCGCGCGGGGCGTCGGGGTCGTGCCGGAGTCGGGGCGGCGCCTCGGGTAGGGAGACCACCGAGTGGTGGGCGTCCAGCGCTTCGCGGGCGCGGGGGTCGGGGCGGGCGTGGGCGAGGGCGTCGAACCATCGGGCGACGGCGGGCCGGTCCTCGGGGTCGGAGAGGGCCAGGGCGCGTTCGCGGCGCGTGCGGGTGGTGGCCGACAGGGCGTTCTCGGGGGCGGGCGTGCCGTCGGCGGGGACGGGGGCGACGCTGTAGGAGGCCCGCCAGTCCGAGCGCATCAGGTAGGTGAGGTGCCACACGTCGGTGCCGGGGATCCGCTCCATGCGGTTGCGCTCGTAGGAGTCGGCGGCGGCGATCCGGTCGGCGGTGAGGATGACGTCGGCGAGCTCGTCGCCGCCGCGCCAGAGGAAGGTGGCGGTGCGTCGGCCCTGGTCGTCGCGTTCTCCGACGATCGGTGTGCCGGTCCGTTCGACCCGTTCCCAGAAGGCCTCGGTGTCCGTGTCCCCCTCGGCGGCGGCCCGTTCGAGGTCGGTGATGAGCGGCGAGACGCCTCGCGGAGGACGGGTGGCGCGCTTGAGACGGGGCGGGACGGTCATGAGGGTCGGGTTCACATCGCGTGACATTGACATAAGGATAGCCTTACCTAAATATTGCTCCCATGAAGCTAACGCACTCCAGATCCACGCTGGTCACCGGGGCCTGCTCCGGCGCCCTCGCCCTACTCGTGCTCGCCGCCTGCGGGACCGACCCCGGCGACACCGACAGCCCCTCCACCACCGAGGGTGAGGCCTCCGGCACCCGGACCGTGGAGCACGTGTTCGGCGAGACCGAGATCCCCGCCGACCCCGCCAACGTGGTCTCGGTGAGCGTCACCAGCACCGCGGTGCTTCTGAGCCTCGACATCCCCGTCACCGCCTCCTCCACCACCAGCCCCTCCGCCCTCACCGACGACAACGGTTTCTTCGCCCAGTGGGCCGAGGTCGCCGTCGAACGCGGCGTCGAGCCCCTGCCCGGCCCCGAGGTCTCCCTGGAGGCGGTCGGTGCCGCCGCCCCCGACCTGATCGTGGGCAACGGCTTCGGCGCCGACGCCATCGACCAGGACACCTACGAGACGCTGTCGGAGATCGCGCCCACCGTGGTCTACGGCGAGTCCGACACCCCCTGGACCGAGCTCACCGAGCAATACGCCGAGGCCTTCGACCGCGGCGACCGGGCCGACGAGATCGCCGAGGAGTACGAACGCCTCGTGGCGGAGACCTCCGAGGCCCTGTCCGCCGAGGAGGACGTGGTGGTGCTCACCGGCACCCCGGACGGGTTCAACGTCTTCACCTCCGAGTCCGCGCAGGGCCGCCTGATCGACGAGCTCGGTCTGACCCTGCACGAGATGCCCGAGGACCTCGCCGCCTCGGGGAACCAGGGCGGGCCCGAGCGGGCGGACATCGTGCGCCTGTCCCCCGAGCGCGCCTCCGACTTCGGCGACAGCACGCTGCTGTTCGTGAACACCCAGGGCGAGGAGCCGGCCGACTACGCCGAGACCGCGCCGATCCTGGAGAGCACCCCGGCCTACGAGGAGGGACGCGCCTTCACGCTGGGCGCGGAGGCCTTCCGGCTGGACTACTACAGCGTTCCGCTGATCGCCGACCGGCTGGTGGAACTCCTGGGTTGATCGCGCGAGCCCCGAGCCGACCCCAGGGCTCGGGGCCGCCACGATCACGGCGACGGCCAAGGATCCGGTCGGGGCCTTTCCGCCTCCAGGGGGCGCCGATTCGTGGGGCCCCCGACCTTCGGGAACACCCTCCGGAACCCCTCTCCGGGCACGTCACGGGGCGGGCGCTCGACTCGGGCCGATCCCGCCCCGATCTCCCCTTACCTACCTGTTGGTAACGATTGAAACCGGCAGGTCGTGAGGCCTGGAACACGTGACGCGGCACACTCTATGGTTCCGCCATGGGTGTATTGCGGAAAAATGTCCTACTTCGTGTCCTTTTGTGGTTTATAGCGACGATCGCCGTGCTGGCCCTCATCGCCTCCCTCCTGGGGGTGTGGGCGGTACGCCGGTCCTTCCCGACCACGGACGGAGAGCTCTCCCTCCCCGCCCTGGGCTCCCCCGTCACCGTGCTGCGCGACGAGTACGGGGTCGCGAACATCTACGCGGACGACGCCGAGGACCTCTTCGTCGCCCAGGGCTTCACCCACGCGCAGGACCGCTTCTGGGAGATGGACTTCCGCCGTCACGTCACGGCCGGGCGCACCGCGGAACTCTTCGGTGAGGCCCAGGTCGAGACCGACGTCTACCTGCGCACCATGGGCTGGCGCCGGGTCGCCGAGCAGGAGTACGACCTCCTCGACGAGGACTCTCGGAGCTACCTCGACGCCTACGCCGCCGGGGTGAACGCCTGGCTCGACCAGAACGACGGGCTCTCCGCGAGCCTGGAGTACGGTCTGCTCGGCATCACCGCCGACGACTACAGCATCGAGCCGTGGACCCCCACCGACAGCCTCGCCTGGCTCAAGGCCATGGCCTGGGACCTGGGCGGCAACCTCCAGGAGGAGACCGACCGCGCCCTGCTGCTCGCCAACGGTCTCGACCGCGACCTGATCGAGGAGCTGTACCCGGCCTACCCGACCGAGCGGCACGTCCCGATCACCGACACCGACGAGCACGACGGCGCCGCCCCCGACGCCGACCTGGCCTCAGCCCCCGAGCTTCCCGACGAGGCCCTCGACGCGCTCGCGAACCTGTCCGGCGTCCAGGACACCATCCCCGACCTCATCGGCCCCTCCGGCCACCCCGACCTGGGCTCCAACTCCTGGGTGGTCTCCGGCGAGCACACCGACACCGGTTCCCCGCTCCTGACCAACGACCCCCACCTCGGGGCCTCCATGCCCTCCACCTGGCACCAGATCGGCCTCCACTGCACCGAGGTGAGCGAGGCCTGCCCCTTCGACGTGAGCGGCTTCGGCTTCTCCGGTCTGCCCGGCGTGATCATCGGCCAGAACGACTCCATCGCCTGGGGCTTCACCAACCTCAACCCCGACGTCATGGACCTGTACCTCGAGCGGATCGAGGGCGACGAGTACGTGGTCGACGGCGAGAAGCGCCCGCTGGAGATCATCGAGGACACCATCGAGGTCGCCGGCGGCGAGGACGTCGACATCACCATCCGCGCCACCCACCACGGGCCGATCATGTCCGACACCGGGCTCGGCGCGAACCTGGCCACCATCGGCGAGAACCCCTCCGAGGGCGACGACGCCCCCTACACGGTCTCCCTCAGCTGGACCGCGCTCCAGCCCGGGGCCACCGCCGACGCCATCTTCGCCATGAACCGCGCCCGCGACTGGGACGAGTTCCGGGCCGGCGCCTCCCGCTTCGAGGTCCCCGCGCAGAACCTCGTCTACGCGGACGAGGAGGGCAACATCGGCTACCAGGCGCCCGGCCGGGTGCCGGTGCGCGGCGAGGGCGACGGCCGTTGGCCCGCCCCGGGCTGGGACTCCGACTACGACTGGGACGAGGAGTACCTGCCCTTCGACGAGCTGCCCAGCGTGCTCAACCCCGAGTCCGGGTTCATCGTCACCGCCAACCAGTCGGTCGTGGACGAGGACTACGAGCACTTCCTCACCACCGACTGGGACTACGGCTACCGGAGTCAGCGGATCAACGACCTGTTGGCGGAGCGGATCGCCGCCGGTCCGGTCACCGTCCAGGACATGGAGGACGTGATGATGGACTCGCGCCACGAGGCCGCGGTCGACATCACCCCCTACCTGTTGGACGTCGAGGTCGACGGGGTCACCGCGAAGGCCCAGGAGGAGCTGGCCGACTGGGACCACGTCAACGACACCGACTCGGCGGGCGCCGCCTTCTACAACGCCACCTGGCGCCACCTGCTGCCACTGCTCTTCGACGAGCTGGGCGACGTGGACATGAACACCGGTTCGCGCGGCATGTACGTGGTGGGCCTGCTGCTGGAGGACCCCGAGTCCTCCTGGTGGGAGGGTGAGAAGGCCGACGGCCGCGAGGAGGTGCTCGCCACCGCCATGGACGAGGCCGCCGAGGAGCTCACCGACCTGCTCGGCGACACCCCCGCCGACTGGCGTTGGGGCGATCTGCACACCCTCACCGCCACCCACGAGTCCTTCGGCAGCTCCGGGATCGCCCCGGTGGAGTGGCTGTTCAACCGCGGCCCGGTGGAGAGCTCCGGCGGTTCGAGCATCGTCAACGCGACCGGCTGGAACGCGGCCGAGGGGTACGGCATCACCACCGTCCCGTCCATGCGCATGGTCGCGAACCTGGCCGACCGGGACGCCTCCACCTGGATCCACCTCACCGGTAACTCCGGGCACGCCTTCCACCCCAACTACGACGACCAGTTGGAGCTGTGGGCCGAGGGCTCCTCGCTGCCGTGGGCGGTGACCGAGGAGGCCGTCCGCGAGGCGAGCACGGACGAGCTCACCCTCACCCCCTGACCGGTCCTTGAGGCGCGCGGCCCCGGATGGTGTAACGCCATCCGGGGCCGTCGGCGTTTCAGCACCGCGTTCTCCCCGCCCGGAGGTGGCCACGGGCCGGGGTAACGCTGTACATGTTCTTCGGCGTTACACCGATCCGGCCTCACAACGGGAAGGAGACCCCGGTCAGTTCTTCGGACAGATCCCACAGCCGGCGGGCGGCCTCGGCGTCCCGAGCGGCGGAGGAGCGACTCGACGGGCCGGGCGCGCCGTTCATGAACAGACCCGTGGGACCGGCGAAGAAGGCGCCGGGCACGTCCTGGGTGGCGGCGTGGATCGTGGGGAGGGCGCCGTGCGCGGCGCTCTGCGCGACGACCTTGTTCAACACCCCCATGGCCCGGTCCTCCAGAGCGTTCCCGGTACGCCCCTGAAGGTTGGTGGCCGCGTAACCGGGGTGGGCCGCCACGGCCAGGACCGGCGATCCGACCTCGTCGAGTCGGCGCTGCAACTCCAGGGTGAAGAGCAGGTTGGCCAGCTTCGACTGCCCGTACGCCCGGTAGGGGGTGTACCCCTTCTCCAGGTTCACGTCGTCGAAGTGGATACCGCGCGAGAGCCGGTGCAGCCCGGAGGAGACGGTGACCACCCGCCCGGTGACGTGTTCCAGCAGCAGATTGGTGAGGGCGAAGTGGCCCAGGTGGTTGACGCCGAACTGGGTCTCGAAGCCGTCCTCGGTGGTGGACTTCGGGACCGCCATGAGCCCGGCGTTGTTGATCAGGAGTTCGAGGTCGCCCTTCCACCCCTGCGCGAAGGCGCGCACCGAGGCCAGGTCGGCGAGGTCGAGACGGCGGACCTCGGTCTCGCCCTCGATCGACCGGGCGGCGGCCTCCCCCTTCCCGGTGTCGCGCACGGCCAGGACCACACGGGCCCCGAGTCCGGCCAGGACCTTGGCGGTCTCCAGGCCGAGGCCGCTGTTGGCCCCGGTGATGACGGCGGTGCGACCGTTGAGGTCGGGCATGGAGATCTTCTCGGCGCTCATCTCCTCAACGTTAGGGCGATCATCCGAAGATCGTCGACCCTCTCGACGGGACGCGTCGGCCCGGTCCCCGAGAACCCGCCGCCCGGGAGCGTGCCCCCGGAAAGGACGAGGCCCGGCCCTCATGAGGAGAGGACCGGGCCGAAGCGGTGATGGGCGGCCGAGGTCAGGCGGTGCTGAGGGAGAGCTTCACCGCGAACCCCAGGAACAGGGCGCCCGCCACCGAGGTCGCTCCGGCGGAGAGACGCCGACGCCGGGAGAAGGCCGCCGCCAGCCGGGTGCCGCTGAAGATCAGGGCGGACAGGTACAGGAAGCTGACCAGCTGCAACAGCAGCCCCAGGACCAGGAAGGACAGCGCCGGGTAGGCGTAGTTCGGGTCGACGAACTGCACGAAGAAGGAGATCAGGAACAGGATCACCTTCGGGTTGAACAGAGAGACCACCAGCGCCCGTCGGTAGGGCCGCTCTCCGGTGCTCGGCGCCGGGGCGGCGTCGGCGGCGCGCTGCTCCTCGGCCCGCTGATGCCGGGAGGTCCACATGGCGTGGGCGGTGCGCAGCATCCCGATCGCCATCCACACCAGGTAGGCGGCGCCCACGAACTTGACGACCGCGAAGACCAGCGGGTTGGTACCCAACAGCGTGGCGGCGCCCGCGGCGGCGAGGATCATGAGCACGGCGTCGCCGGTGAAGACCCCCGCGGCGGCCGTGTACCCGGCCCGGGTGCCGCTGCGCGCGGCCACGGAGAGCACGTAGATCGAGTTGGGCCCCGGGAGGAGCACGATGAGGATGAGACCGGCCAGGTAGGTGGGCAGGTCGATGATGCCGAGCATGATCGCAGTGTTCCACCCGGTGAACGGCGTCCACCACCCTGTTCGTGGGTGGTGAGCCCCACTCCGCGGTATCGGACGTCCGGGGCGGGGGCTCCCCGCCCCGGACGGTTCCGTCCGCTTCCGTCAGGCTCCTACCGAGGGACCAGTCGTTCCAGGACGGGGGCGCCGCCGCGCTCCCACTCGTCACGGGTCACCGCGTAGTAGTGCATGTCCCACAGCCGACCGCGGAAGAAGGTGTGGTCGCGCAGGGTCACCTCGCTCCGGAGGGAGGACAGGGCCGCCCCGAAGCGGGCGATGCTCGCCTCGGTGCTCTCGATGTACACGCGCCGGATGTGGTCCCACCGTGCGAACCCGTAGTTGGCCAGCAGGAGCATCGCCTCGGCCCCCTCACCGTAGGAGAGCATCTCCGTGTTCATCGAGATGCCCATCTTCAGGTGGCCGGCCGGGTCGCGGTCCCGCAGGCTTCCGAAGCCCACGAACCTGCCGTTGGAGCGCAGGCAGATCGCGAAGAGCGTGAAGTCCTCCTGTACCGCCATCTCGAAACCGCTGCGGAAGTCGTCGAGGGCGGGCAGCGTCTCCAGCCCCGCGCGCAGCAGGCTGTCGTACAGGTCGTCGGCGCTGTCCGGAGTGGCGGTCCGGAACACGACGCGCCGGGTCTCCAGGTGTGGAACAAGCAACAGGTTCTCCCGATGTTCGTTGGTGGTGCTCTCCGAAGGGGACGCCCACGACCGAGGCGTTTCGGAGACGGCACGACCCGTGTCAGGCGGTGGGCACCGGATCGTCCGGCCGGACGCCCCCCATGACGAGCTCCTCGACCCGCCGGGCGAACTCCGCCGGCGTGGGTGTGCCCAGCATCCGTTCGCGCAGCAGGCCCGCCCCTCGACGGAACCCCGAGCCGGCCAGGAGCGACCGGAGGGCCTCCCGCGTCCTCGCGGGCGTCACGTCCTCACCGGAGAGCTCGATGGAGGCGCCCTGGGCGGCGAGTCGCCCGGCCAGGACCCGTTCGTCGAACTGGTACTTGGGCATGACCAGGTCCGAGATGATCAGCTGCGGAACGCCGAGCGACATCGCGGTCAGACAGGTGCCGGCGCCGCCGTGGTGGACGACCGCGTCGCAGGTCTCCAACAGGGGTTGCATGGGCACGTGCGAGAAGATCCGGACGTTGTCGGGCAACGTCCTCAGTTCCTCGCTCTGTTCGTCCGGCAGGGTCGCGATGATCTCCACGTCCAGCTCGGCCAGAGCCGCCAGGAAGTCACCCAGATGGTGGTTGCCGTCGAAACGTTCCATGCTCGACGACCCCATGGTCACGCACACGCGGGGATGGTCGGGCCGGGAACGCAGCCAGGCGGGCACCCGCGCCGCGCCGTTGAAGGGAACGTACCGGATCGGTCGACGGGACGTCCTCGTCCCCAGTTCCAGCTGGACCTCCTCGGGGAAGGGGTCGAGCGTGACCTGGCCGTGGACCAGCGATTCGCCGAACTCGACGCCGTAGCGGGCCGCCCGGCCCGCGAGCCAGCGCGCCAGGTTGTCCCTCTCCCACGCCTGCTCGGGGTCGGGGGTCCTGTCCTCGATCTCGATGCGCATCTGCGTCAGTACGTCCATGCCCCAGAGGAAACGGGCATGAGAGGCGCCCGCGGCCTCGGCCGCGATGCCGCCCGCGTAGGTCTTGGGCTCCCAGATCACCAGGTCGGGCCCCCACTGACGGCACAGGGCGACCAGGTCGTCGAGCATCAGGTCGTTGACCATCCGCAGCCAGTAGTTCACGACGCCGCCGTACAACTCCAGCAGCTCGTCGGTGTCCATACCGTCGAGGTCGACGGTCACGCCCAGGCCCGCGCCGGCCTCACCGTCGACGTGCTGGCTCTCCAACGCCTTGAAGGCCCGCAGATACTGTTCGAGGGCGTAGGGAGGACCCACCGCGCAGAACGGCAGACCCGTCTCGACGACGGCCTCGCGCAGGTCCGGCTGGCTCGCCACCCGGACCTCGTGGCCGGCGGACCGCAGTGCCCAGGCGAGGGGGACCATGCTGAGCATGTGCGTCTTCTCGGCCTGGGTCACGAAGAGGATGCGCATCCGGCATCTCGCTTTCTATGCTCGTCCGTCCACCGCCGGCGGCGGTGGACGCTCTTCACCAGAGGCCGTGCAGGCAGGCCAGCAACGTACGCGCCTCGATGGTGAGGTAACCACCGTGGCGGACGAGTTCGGTGAGCTGTCCCACCGTCGCCCAGCAGTGGCCCTCCGGCGCCCGGTCGGGCAGGATCCCACCAGCGTCGATCACCCTGTAGCGGGTCCGTGCCGCACGGAACCGGCCCCCCTCCTCGGAGAGCACGACGTCGCGCCGGACCCGCTCGGGGTCGTCGAGCGCGAGCGCCTCGGCGAACCCCTCGGGAAGCCCGGGGTCCTCCTCCGGCGAACGCAGACGCACCGTGGGACCGAACTCCACCATGTCCGCCAGCCCGGGTTCGGCCCGGGTCGCGAGCAGTACGTGGAGCACCCCGCCGATGTCCTTGGTCAGGAACACCGCCGTGTGGACGTCGTGAGGTTCCAGGAGGGGCTGGGTCCATCGACCCACCTCTCGCCCCTCGGCCCGCACGTCGACGGCCATCACCCGGAACTCCCGGCGGGCGTCGTCCACGATCTCCTCGTCGGTGATCGACCACCCCTCGACCTCGGTCAACGGAACGAGCCGCCGGTCCCGGGTACAGGCGACCTTGACGTCGGTGAGCAGGCCGACGATCCCGGCCAGCGTGTTCGCCGCCGCGGGATCGTCGTCCTTCACGTGGTACGAGCGTCGCAGTGCCCGGACGAAGGCGTCGTCGGGCTCGCCCGGGCCCGGTTCCTCGGCGGGTGCCAAGGGCAGGCAGGCCAGCACGGTCCGGGCGTCCATGTTGATCACGTCGTCGGTGGCCATCAGCCGGTTGATCTGCGCGAGCGTCAGCCAGCGGAAACCCTCCCGCTCCTCGACGTCACCCTCGACCTCGACCACCATGTTCCGGTTGCGCTTGCGCCAGAACCACTCGCCCTGCTCGGACTGGAGGACGTCGACCAGGACGCGTTCGCGGGGCGCGGAGCGGAAGTGCTCCACGTAGGGGGTGGCGCGCCCGTTGTGCACGCCGATGTAGTTGCTCCTCGTCGCCTGGACGGTCGGCGACAGCTGTCGGACGTTGAGGTTGCCGGGCTCGAACTTCGCCTGCATCAGGAAGTGCGGCGTCCCCCCGATGTCCTTCATCAGGAGACCGAGGATGCCCACCTCCGGCTGGTCGATGATCGGCTGGGTGATGACACCGTCGTCGGTGTCGATCCTCAGCCCTTCGATCGAGAAGAACCGGCCGCTGTCGTGGACCAGGTTCCCCTTGTCGTCGAAGCCCCATCCCCGCATCCGGTCGAAGGGGATCGGGGCGACCTCGAAGGCGTCCTCACGCGGTAGCCCCGTCCACCACTCCCAGATCTCGTCGTCCGTGCTCTGGGAGGTTCCGTGGCCGGAGGCCGACCCGGTGAAACGAGCGGCGTCCCTCCCGGTCACAGGGATTCCACGGTCGTACGCAGGGCCTCGATGATCTCGGCCTGCTTGGACTCGCCCAGGGAGGGGAACATCGGCAGCGAGAAGATCTCGCCGGCGACCTCCTCCGTGTGCGGCAGGTCCCCCTTCCCATAGCCGAAGCGGGAGAAGCCCGTCATCGTGTGCACCGGCCACGGGTAGCTGATGTTCAGGGAGATGTCATAGGCCTTCATGGCCTCGATGATGCGGTCGCGCTCCGGGTGCCGGACCACGTACAGGTAGTACGAGTGCTCGTTGTACCCGACGGTCTCGGGCAGGATGAGCCCGCTGTCGAGCAGGTCCTTCAGGCTCTCGTCGTACCTGGCCGCGATGGCGCGGCGGGCCTCGATGTAGCCGTCGAGACGGGTGAGCTTACGGCGCAGGATCTCGGCGTGGACCTGGTCGAGGCGGCTGTTCTGGCCCCCCTGCTCCACGACGTAGTACTGCTGCTCGTCCATCCCGTAGTAGCGCAGCCGGCGCAGTCGCGCGTCGATCTCCGGGTCGTCGGTGATGGTCGCGCCCGCGTGGCCGTAAGCGCCCAGGACCTTGGTCGGGTAGAAGGAGAAGGCGCCCGCCTGCCCCATCGAACCGGCGATCCGACCCTTGTAGCGCGCGCCGTGGGCCTGGGCGCAGTCCTCGAGCACGGGGATGTCGTGAGCGGCGGCCAAGGCCTGGAGGGGATCCATGTCGACGCACTGCCCGTACAGGTGGACGGGCAGGATGCACCTGGTGCGCGGGGTGATCGCCGCCTCCACCAGGTCGACGTCCATCAGATAGGTCTTCGGGTCGATGTCGACGAAGACCGGTACGGCACCGACCATGTCGATCGCCAGAACGGTCGGCGCGGCGGTGTTGGAGACGGTGATGACCTCGTCCCCGGGGGAGACGCCGAGCGCTCTCAGCGCCAGCACGATCGCGTTCGTCCCGTTGTCCACACCGGCGCAGTGCGCGACACCGTGGTAGTCCGCGAAGTCCCGCTCGAAGGCCTCGGCGAAGGGACCCCACACCAGTTGACCGGACTTGAAGACGGTGTCCACCGCGTCGAGCAGGTCTTCCCGCTCCTGCGCGTACTCCTCCAGGTAACCCCAGACGTACGTGGTCAAGATCCTCACCCTTTTCCTTGAACGGTCGAATCGCTCAGTTGTTCTACTGGGCTTCGGCCTTCTCCACCACCGAGGTCAGCGCGTGTTGCGCGGCGGTGTCGAGAGTGGTACCGATCCAATCCACCAGTTCCATGCCGGAGCTCTCGGCCGCCTTCTGCCAATGCTCCTTACGGGAACCCCTCACGTTCACCTGCACGGAGGAGATCTGAGCGGGTGTACGTTTCGCTCCGGCCTGGGTCCGTCTCCGAAGTTCGTTCCTCGACCATCCCTCGGCCTCGGCCTGGGAGAGCCAGTGCTCCTGCTCCTCCAAAGAGAGGCCGGCGACTTCGGCGTGATGCTGCATACTCAGCTTCTCGCGCCGACGCTCGGGAACGAATTTGCGCGCCACCCACGCGTAGTTGCGCAGTGTCTGATAGTCCAGAGAGGTAGCCGCGATGGCACACTTGTAGCGGTTCGGATAGTTTTCCTGGCCGTAGACCAGCCAGTCACCCAGCCACCATCCCGAGGAATCGGAGATCACGAATATGTGATGCCCGATGGCCTCCCAATCGTCGATCGGCATCCCGGTGGGGAGCAGGAGTGTCGTCCTGCGTGTGGTCACTCCCCGCATGGCGATTCGACCGTTACGCCGCGAGTTGCGACCGATACTTTCTGTATGGCTTTTTACAGGCATCGCTACCTTGACCATGGGAGATGAATTACTTCCTCTTGCACGATGAGCGATGTAAGGGGGTGGCGGTAATTTACCAGCTTTCACTCGATTAACACACCCCTCGGGTCATATATCCGATTCATGGATGCCCATAACCCACCCCCGAGCGCCACCGCCCCCACAGGACACAAGGCCGGCCCGAAGGTGGGGTGCAGAGAAATGGAACTCCGTTCCATAAAGAGGGGTCGACAGGTTTCAACTGGTCAGAGGTGCTTCATGACGACTCTTCGCCCCTCCATCGAGCCACCCGGAGAAGGATGGACGGCCATGCCCACGAGCAAGGAAGAGGCCGACCCGAAACATGAAATGCGAGGATGGACATCAAGATGCTCGCCTTCTCCCGGCCACCACGCCGACCAGAACCACCGACAGGGCGATAGGCGGACCCCGGAGCCCCCGAACCCACCGCGAATGTAAACGTTTACTTCACGTCGGCGGGATCGAATCGATATCGAAAAACCTTGTTTCGAGTTCGTGTACATTCCGCAGTCATTCGTTCACGCGATTGATTTCACGGAACGTGTGCGATCCGTTCCAATTCGGCGGCCACCGCGGCGGGGGTGGGCCGGGTCCTTATCCACTCGCCCAGCGATGCCGACCTCTCGGTGAGACCGGTCTCGGTCAGGGCCCTCTCCGCCGCGCGGAGGAAGTCCTCCGGTCCGGCGGACCCGGACTCCAGGAGCACGGCCGCGCCGGCACCGGTGATCCGCCGCGCCAACTCAGGGGTGTCGAACATCCGACGGTCGGTGAACAGCACCTGCGGGAGCCCCTGTTCCAGGCAGGTGAGGGCGCTGCCGAAGCCGCTGTGGTTGATGGTGGCGGTGCTGGTCGCGGCCAGAGCGTGCAACGGCACGTAGTCCACCAACCGCACGTTCGAAGGCACCGCACCCAGGTCCTGGCGGGCTTTGAGCGGGACGGTGGCCACCACCTCGGCGTCCACCTGGCCCAACGCCTCCAACACCTCGCCCAACGGCAACGTGTACCCACCGAACCGATCCGTGGCGCTGGTCCCCAACGTCAAACACAGACGCCGACCCTCAGGACGCTCACGCAGCCAGTCCGGTACCACCGCGCGACCGTTGTAGGGAACGAACCGCATCCCCAGATACCGCACCCCCAACCGGTCATTGACCGGTATCCGCAACACGTCCGGAACCTGATCGATGGTGGCCTGACCCACCACCAACTCCTCGTCGAACTCCACCCCGTAACGGGCCGCCAACCCCGACAACCACTCACCCAACGGATCCTCACGGACCTCGGGGACCTGCTCCTCCATCCGCCCCAGGTAGGAACCCCTCATCCGGGCGAAGGTGTCCACACCCCACAGGAAGCGCACGTGCGCGGCCCCACAGGCACGCGCCGCCACCGGGGCACACAGGGTGATGGGGTCCCACACCACGAGGTCGGGTTTCCAGGTGCGGCACAGGTCCACGAGGTCGCCGACCATGGGCTCATTGACCATCCGCCACCAGAACGTCACCATGTGTCGCATGTGTGTCGAGAGTTCGGACCACGGCAGCTCCCAGGTCCGCGCGTCGTGCCAGTCGACGGCCTCCATCGTTCCGGAACGGCCCCGCAGCCGGCGCAGCACCCGGGCCAGGACGTCCCCCCGGCCGACCGGGGCGAAGGGCAGCCCGGCGGCGGAGACCGCGCCGGCCAGCTCCGGCTGGCTGGCCACCACCACCTCGTGCCCCGCCGACCTCAACGCCCACGCCAACGGGACCACCGCGAGAAAGTGACTTCGTTCGGCGATCGTCGCCACGACAACACGCATAACCGTCTCCGTACCGAATCGTCCCGATCCACCGGCGGGACGGACCCGCGGCACGCCGGGGAGATGTCCACGATCGGGGTGTCCTGCCGGCGGGACACCCCTGCCGCCGTCAGGTCCGCCCGTCGGTGACGTGTCGTTCCAGACGGCCGACGAGAGCGGACGGGCCGCCTTGAGAGCGCATACGTCCGCGCAGCTCCGCCGCCCCCCGACGCGTTTCCTCGTCCTCCAGGACCCGCAGGGCCGCCCGGCGCAGATCATCCGGGCCGACGCGGTCGGCCTCCAACGAGATCCCGCCGCCCGCCTCCGCCACTCCGCGCGCCAACAGTCGTGTGTCGAACAGCCGGGAGTCGGCGACCATCACCTGGGGGAGACCGTAGGACATCGAGGTGAGCACGCTGCCGGGGCCTCCATGGTTGACGGCGGCGGTACTGGTCGCGGCCAGAGCGTGCAGCGGCACGTAGTCCACCAGCCGCACGTTGGAGGGCACCGTTCCCAGTTCCTCCCTCGCCTTCGGAGGGACGGTGGCCACCACCTCGGCCTCCACCTCGCCCAGCACGTCGATGGAGGACCGGATCAGAGAGGAGTCCCCGCCGTACCAACCGGTCGAACTCGTGCCCAACGTCAGACACAGACGAGGGCCCTCGGCGGGCCGGCGCAGCCACTCGGGCACCACGGCACGACCGTTGTAGGGAACGAACCGAGACCCCTCGTACCGGGCCCTTTCCCCGACGTCCAAGCGCATCCCGGGCGGGATCTGGTCGACCGTGAGCTGTCCGACCACCAGTTCCTCGTCGAACTCCACCCCGTAACGGGCCGCCAGCCCCGACAGCCACGTGCCCAGCGGATCCTCACGGGAGTGGGCGGGCTGCTCCGCCATACGTTCCAGATAGGAACCCCGCATCCGGGCGATCAGGTCCAGACTCCACAGGAAGCGCACGTGCGCGGCCCCCGTGGCGCGCGCGGCCACCGCCGCCGCGAAGGTCGTCGGCTCCCACACCACGAGGTCGGGTCTCCAGGTACGGCACAGGTCCACGAGGTCGTCGGCGAGGAGTTCGTTCATCGCCTTCCACCAGAAACCGACGATCTGTCGGTAGTGAACGCGCAGCACGTTCCACGGCAACCGCCAGGTCCGTTCGTCGCCCCAGTCGACCGCGTCGGCCGCTCCCGGCAGGCTGTACAGCCGACGGGTGAGTTCCCGTAGACGGTGGTCCCGTCCGACCGGGGCGAAGGGCAGCCCGGCGGCGGAGACCGCACCGGCCAGCTCCGGCTGGCTCGCCACCACCACCTCGTGCCCCGCCGACCTCAACGCCCACGCCAACGGAACGAGATTCAGGAAATGTGTTCGCTCCGCGGGAGTCGCGATCACCACACGCATGTTCACGCCTCCCTTATCATCGGCGCACTCACGATATTCAACCTTGTTCCCCTCTCGAATGAAGAACTCCCGGATCTCTCATAACGTGGACCTTCATCCGCCGGGGAATCCTCGGACCGCGCGAAGTCAACATACTCTCGCGGCATGTGCACACCTCTCCCCCGGTGTAGCCTGCCCCGCGAACAGCCTCTCCCCGAATCTCTGGTCCATTCATCGATGCGTGGATCCGATGGCCCCTATTCCGCCTTCGAATGCACACTGAACGGAGTTCGCATGCGTTTCCTGCCGGTTGGAAGAGGTCCTGTCGTATCCGTGATCGGCATGGGATACGTCGGCTCCTGCCTCGCCGCGACTCTGGTCGAGAGCGGGCTGGAGGTCACCGGCGTCGACAAGGACGAGAAGACCGTCTCCGGGCTGCGCGAGGGCGTGAGCCGCTTCCGCGACCCCGGACTCCCCGAGATGATCGCCCAAGGCGTGGACACGGGCAGACTCCGCTTCACCACCGATTACGGCGCGGTGTCCGACTCCGACGTGGTCCTGATCTCGGTGGGCACCCCGACCCGCGACCACGGCCGTCTGGTGGACGACCAGCTTCGCGGCTGCTGTGAGGAGCTCGCGCGACACCTGCGCCCCGGTCAGCTGGTCATCCTCAAGAGCACGATCCCCCCGGGCACGACCCGACGACTGGTCGTTCCGCTGCTGGAGAGCGGCGGTCTCACCTGTGGCGAGGACTTCGGGCTGGCGTTCTGCCCGGAGCGTCTCTCCCAGGGCGCCGCCCTCGACGAACTGCGCAGCCTGCCGGTGATCGTCGGCGGGTGGTGCCGGGAGAGCTCCTCGGCCGCGGAGGAGTTCTGGCGGCGTGGTCTCGGGGCCCACGTGGTCTCGTGCTCCTCCCCCGAGTCCGCCGAACTCGCCAAGCTGGCCAACAACTGGTGGGTCGACCACAACATCGCCCTCGCGAACGAGCTGGCCCAGGTCTGCGCTTCGTTCGACGTGGACGTCATCGAG
This sequence comes from Nocardiopsis alba DSM 43377, assembly GCF_000341225.1. Classification (GTDB taxonomy): domain Bacteria; phylum Actinomycetota; class Actinomycetes; order Streptosporangiales; family Streptosporangiaceae; genus Nocardiopsis; species Nocardiopsis alba. Next base: position 13,552 of record NZ_ANAC01000002.1, on the reverse strand, counting down.
GTCATCGAGGCGACCAACTCCATCCCGAAGGGGAACGGACGGGTCAACATCCTCCTCCCCGGCGTCGGGGTCGGCGGATCCTGCCTGACCAAGGATCCGTGGATGCTGTGGCGGGCCGCCCGTGAGAACGGCGTCGACCTGGAGATGATCAGCGCCGCCCGTAAGGTCAACGACTCGATGCCGGAGCTGACCGCACGGCTGATCCTGGACGAGCTGGCGCGGGCCGGAAGGGCCCCGGAGGAGGCGCGCGTCGCCGTCCTGGGGCTGGCGTTCAAGAACGACACCGGTGATCTGCGGGAGACCCCGGTCGCGCCCGCGGTCGCCTACCTTCGCGCGGCGGGGGTGGACGTGCGCCTGTACGACCCGTTGACCGAACCGACCGAGGTGGAGCGGATCTTCGGCTCCACGCCGTGCGCGTCGCTGGACGCGGCGGTCGAGGGCGCCGACTGTCTGGCGCTCCTCGCCTGGCACGGAGAGTTCCGGCGGATCGACTTCACCCTCCTGCGCGACAAGGTCGCCCCGAACTGCGCCGTCGTCGACGGACGCGCCCACCTCCCCGTCCCCGCAGTGGAATCGCTGCGGGAGGCGGGCTACTCCTATCGCGGGATCGGACGGTAACGAGCATGGCCAAAGTCATCGTCACCGGGGGACGCGGTTTCCTCGGCAGTCATCTGGTCGAACACCTCACGGCCACGGGCGACGAGGTGATCACCTTCGACACCGACCGTCACACGGACCACCCCTCCCCGGAGGGAGACCGTTTCGTCGCGGGCGACGTCCGTGAGAAGGAACAGCTGGCGAAGGTCATCACCGACGGCGTCGACACCGTCTACCACCTGGCGGCGGTGGTCGGCGTCGACAACTACCTGGGCCGCCCCCTGGACGTCATCGACGTCAACGTCGTCGGTACGCGCAACGTCCTCGAACTGGCGGGCGAGGTGGGCGCGAAGGTGGTCTTCGCCAGCACCAGCGAGGTCTACGGCAAGAACCCCGACGTCCCGTGGCGGGAGGACGCCGAGCGCGTGCTGGGTCCGACCACGGCCGACCGGTGGGGCTACGCGTCGAGCAAGGCCCTGGCCGAGCACTACGTGTTCGCCTTCATGCGTCAGTACGGGGTGCGGGCCTCCATCATCCGCTACTTCAACCTCTACGGGCCCCGGCAGCGTCCCGCGTTCCTGGTCAGCCGGAGTCTGCACCGGGCGTTGCGCGGTATCGCCCCGGTCGTCTACGACCAGGGGAAGCAGACGCGGAGCTTCACCTACATCGAGGACGCGGTGCAGGCGACCGCTCTCGTGGGCCGCTCCTCCGTCGCCGACGGCGAGTGCTTCAACATCGGCGGTTCGGAGGAGATCTCCATCCGCAGCGTGATCGAGCTGATCATCGAGTCGACCGGACTCGAGGCCGACATCGCCGACCTGGACACCGGTGTGAGCTTCGGTTCCGCCTACCAGGACCTGAACCGCCGCGTCCCCGACGCCTCGAAGGCCCGTTCCCTGTTGGGCTGGAGCGCGACCACCCCGCTCCAGGAGGGGATCGAACGGACGACCGAGTGGGCCCGGTCCAGCCCCTGGTGGCTGGCCCGGCCGGACAGAGCACCCGAATAGCACGGCGACCGCATCCGCGCACGTCCCCGTAACGGTTCTCCCCCTCCAGCGGCGGGCGGCCTGTGGCCCGCCCGCGGCGACCGAACGACAAGGAGTAGTTCATGGCCCGCACTTCCGAGTGCCGCATCTGTTCAGGTCTCGTGACCGAGTTCATCGACCTGGGACGACAGCCCTTGGCGGACGCGTTCCGGCTGCCGCAGTCCCCGGAGCCCGAGTTCTTCTACCGTCTCGCCGTGGGCACCTGCGCCGACTGCCAGATGGCCCAGCTCATGGAGGAGGTCCCCCGCGAGCGCATGTTCCACGAGGACTACCCGTACCTGTCCTCCGGGTCCACGGTCATGCGGGCGCACTTCGAGGGGATCGCGACCAGGCTGTTGGAGACCGAGATGAGCTCGGACGACCCCTTCGTCGTCGAGATCGGCTCCAACGACGGCGTGCTGCTCAAGACGGTCGCCGCGGCCGGCGTGCGTCACCTCGGTGTCGAGCCGTCGGGCGGCGTCGCCGACCTCGCCGCGGCCGAGGGGGTCTCGGTCCGCAAGGACTTCTTCGAGGAGTCCGTCGCCCGGGAGATCCTCGCCGAGCACGGCCACGCGGACGTGATCTTCTCGGCGAACACCTTCTCCCACATCCCCTACGTCGACTCCGTCCTCCGGGGGATCAAGGCCCTCCTCGGCCCCGACGGCGTGTTCGTCTTCGAGGACCCCTACTTCGGGGACATCGTCGAGCGCACCTCGTTCGACCAGATCTACGACGAGCACTTCTTCTTCTTCACCGCGCGGTCGGTGGCGAGGATGGCCGAGCTCAGCGGGATGGAACTGGTCGACGTGGAGCACCTGCCCACGCACGGCGGCGAGATCCGCTACACCCTGGCGCACGCCGGAGCCCGTGAGGCCTCGGAGGCGGTCAAGCTGCTCATGGTCGAGGAGGAGCGGCGAGAGCTGACCTCGCCCGCGACCCTGGCCCGTTTCGTGGAGAACGTGGAGCGCGTGCGCACCGACCTGCTCGCGGAGCTGCGCCGGATCAAGGAGCGCGGTGAGCGGGTCGTGGGCTACGGCGCCACCGCCAAGAGCGCGACCGTGCTGAACTTCTGCGGCATCGGCCCCGACCTGGTGGAGTTCATCTGCGACAGCACCCCCGCCAAGCAGGGGCGTCTGACCCCCGGGACGCACATCCCGGTGCGCGGGCCCGAGGAGTACCGCCGCGCCTACCCCGACTACGCCCTCCTGCTGGCGTGGAACCACGCCGAGGAGATCATGGCGAAGGAGACGGAATTCCAGAAGGCCGGCGGCCGATGGATCCGCTACGTCCCCGAGGTGAGCGTCTCCTGATCGGCCCGCCGGCCTCGCGTGTACGCGTGTGATGGTCGGTGGCGGACGGGTCTTCGGTTCAGACCGTCATCCTGGCGAACCTCCTGACCGCCAGGGCGAAGAACAGCAGCCCCGCACCACCGACCATCAGGACCTCGACCGCCCCCGGCACCTGCCAGGAGAACCAGGTGACGCCGGGGTTGAACAGGGCCTCCGCCTCCGGGGTGGTCTCCACCCTCTCGAACACCGCCCTGCGCATCGGGTCGACCGCGTAGGTGATCGGGTTGACCAGCGCCATGGTCTTGAGCCAGGCCGGCAGGTTCGCGATGGGGAACAGGGCCCCGGACAGCAGGACCAGGGGCATGATGGCCATCTGCGAGATACCGAGGAAGGCCTCGGGGTGGCGCACGAGGGTCGCGGTGAGCACCCCCAGCGCGGAGGTGGTGAAGGCCAGGACGAACATGAGTCCGGCCAGTTGCAGGAGCAGCACCGGGTGATAGGGGACCCCGGCCAGACCCGCCATGATCAGGAGCAGGCTGCCCTGGAGCAGGGCCAGAACGGAACCGCCGCACACCTTGCCCAACGCGATGGCGCCGCGCCGGGCCGGTGAGGCGAGCATCTCCCGCAGGAAACCGTGCTCCCGGTCGGAGACGACCGACCCCGCCGACGCGATGGCGGTGCTGATGACCAGCATCGCGATCACCCCGGGGAACATCACCGTCGTCAATTCCACCCCGCCGGGCGCGTCGGGCATGAGCGACCCGAAGCCGACCCCGATCACGAAGAGCATCATGAGGCCCTGGAGAAGGGTCGCCATGGCACGACCGACGTCGTACAGGAAACGCATCAGGTCCCGGTAGAGGACCACCTTCACCACGCGCAGGTCGTGGGACAGACCTCGATTGACCACCCGCTCGGACACGGCCGCACTCATCAGGCGCCTCCGACCCCGGTGTCGGTGGAGAGGTCACGGAAGAGGGGGAGGAAGGGGCCTCCGTTCCCTCTCGCGGTGGCCAGGGCCAGCAGCAGACCGGCGCTCCCGGTGGCCAGGTCCATGGACAGACGGAACCCCCGTCCGCTGGGCAGGGCGAGTCCGCCCTTGTAGGGCACCAGGAAGCTGCGGAGTTCGTCGACGCGGTCGTCGACGGCGCTCTTCTCGGCCCCCAGGCGCGCGAGTGCCGCGATCTGGCCTCCCTTGCCGAACATCAGGTCGCCTCGCACCGTGAGGACGGGGTGGGCCGAGCGGGCCAGATCCGGGATCGACTCCCTCAGTCGCCCGTCCTCCCGATACGCCAGGATCTCCTGGGCGACCAGCGCCAGCCCGAGTCCGCCGCCCTCGATATGCGGCAGGCCTCGGATCCCTCGATCACTGACCAGCAGGGCCCCGTCGTCGTTCTCCGTGCACTGGTCGAGGTCGCGGTGGAGCGCGCGCACGGCCAGGTCGAGGCAGCCCTCGTCCAGGGTGCGCTCGTAGAGCCGAACGTAGAAGAGCGCCGCCCCGGTCCATCCGCGCATGAGTCCGGCGCGCAGTTCGGTCCCGGTGCCCGCCGACCCCGGAAGCCTGACACCGGTCACCCGATCGCCGATCTCGTCGGCGAGTTCGAGGGCCTTGTCGAGGAACCGGGGCTCGCCCCCGTCCCGGGACAGGTGCAGCAGCGACGCCCCGATCCCGGGCAGGCCGGAGAACAGGGAGAGGCCGCCGGTCGGGGTGTCCGAGTGGCGGTCGATCAGCTCCACGGCCTCCTTCCGGTATCCGAGGTGGTCCAGCGTGTACGCGATGCCCGCCACGCCGTCGTAGAAGCCCGGGGCGAGGCGACGCTGCCGGAACACCGAGGAGACGAACCATTCCTCGTACTCCGGGCGTCGACCGTGACCGCACACGTCCAGGGCCCAGAGGATCCCGGCCGCGCCGTGGGCGAACCCGTACCCGCCGGAGACGCACTGCTCGATGTCCCCGGGGAAGAGGCGGTCCTCTCGGTCGGGTGTCGCGGCGGCCCTGATCCCGGCCGCCAGGAGGCTCTCCAGCTCCGCGGGGGACTCGATGTCCCGTGCGGGGTCGGTGCCCTCACCGCCGGCCGTCAGCTGCTCGACGCTCGGTCGTGTCCAGCCGCGCGGCACCGGGAACGTCCGCTCGACCAGGTCGGCGTAGGACCGGATCTTGCCCGGGGCCATCGTCGAGATGGGGGCGAAGGCGAGGAAGGCCGTCAGACGGAGCAGCGCCAGGCTGTGCTCGTCGATGCCCCGGCCCTCGCGGTGCGCGACCATGAACCCCGGGGCGCCCAGCCCCGGCGTCCAGTCCTCGCCCACCTCGAACGACTGCTCGAAGTCGATGACCGTCACCTGATCGTCCGGACCGACCAGCACGTTGTTCAGGTGCAGGTCGCCGGCGACCATCCCCCGATCGTGGATCGCCCGGACGATCTCCTCGACGGTCCGGAGCACCTTCAGCATCCGCTCGGTGAACTCCGCGATCTCCTCCCGCGAGGGGTGGGCCCGGAGTACCAGCGGATGGTGGGCGGCGCACCAGGAGTACATCGGCAGGCCCTCTCGGTACTCCTGTACCAGGAAGCCGTGCCCGCCCATCGTGAACTCGTCGTACAGACGAGGAACGCCCGGGATCCCGTCGAGGCGGCGCAGGGCCCGCTTCTCACGTTCCTGTCGGACGATCGCGTCCTCGCCGTTGCCGTCGACACCGGTGTGCGGCCGCGCCTCCTTCAGCACGACCCGCTCCCCATCGCTGAGGCGTGTGGCCAGGTAGACGCCGCCGGAGTTGGAGAAGTGCAGCGCCTTGTCCACCCGATAGGGGCGGGCCTCCTCCGAGCCGCCCCGAGCCCGCATCTGGCGTTCGAGGAACTCGGGCGGGCTCACCCAGGGAGGCACGGAGAACCCGGGGCGCCTCCGGTCGGGGACCAGTACGCCGTCCGGCCGCCGCATCGCGGGGACCGGACGGCCGTCGATGTCCAGGCACTGGAGATCGGCGAAGGCCCCGTACCGCACGTACAGCGGACCCTGCTCCCAGCGCAGGTCACTGAGGATGTAGGGCCCCTCGTGACCGCCGACCCGCTCGCCCAGCCCGGTGAGGACCTTCTCCAGTTCCTCCTCGTCCCGGGGGTAGATCGTGATCAGTTTGCCGCTGGAACCGCGAGGCGCGTACTTGGAGTTGCACAGGTACTGGATCCTGCGATCCAGCAGGTACTTGAAGGGCAGACCCTCGGCGACGCAGTAGTCCCAGACCTCGTCGCAGAGCGCGTCGCCGTTGTCCAACGTCGCCGACACGTGGATCTTCCAGCCCTGCTCGGGAAGCACGACCCCGTCAGGGGAGACGTGGGTCCACAGGCCGTGGTCCCGGCGCGACCAACCGTCGGGGACCCGCCGTTCCGACACCGAGAAACCGTGGGTCTTCAGAAAGGGCGGCCCCTGGACCCAGCGGCGGGGGTCCTCATAGAAGAGGGGGTCCGCCTGGATGTAGATCTCCATGTTGTCGAACACCGGGTCACACTCCGTTCGGTGGGTCCCGGCTGCGGGAGCGGTGGCCCCGCGGCCAGGGGAGGATGGGTGGGCGAGGAGGCCTGAGGGCACCGCTGTGACGCGCGCCGCACAGGAATGCCCCGGTCTCACCGCGGGGCGGGGGCGGTCACCGCGTCCGGGGCTTGGCGGCCCAGTCCGGGCGACGGCCGGTCAGAATACTCAGCGGCAGGGGGAGCGGCCTCAGCAACAGGGTGGTGAAACCCAAGGTCCCCCGTATCTCGCGCAGCCAGGCGTCCCGATAATCCGCCATGAAGCGAAGGATGCCCGCCCTCTGCTCGTGGGGGGCGTCGTCGAGGCCCCACTCGGCCAACGCGCGGACGCAGGCCCACATGTACTCGTCCCATTCCGTGATCGTGCTCACGTGGACGTCGATCGGCAGCCCACCCCCGGCCATCACCCGGTCATAGACGCCGTCCGCGTCCGGGTAACGCTCGGCGGACACACCGAGGGCACGCTGGGCGACCTGGTTCGGCGGCCGCTCCCAGAACGGTTCGCCCAGCAGGATCAGGCCTCCGTCCCGGAGCCTGGGCCGGATCAGCTCCCGCAGGACCTTCTCCGTACCACCGAGGGGGTCGCTCAGACCCACACAGATGACGAGGTCGAACCCCTCCTCGGACAGGTCCATGTCCCAAGCGTCGCCGACGTGCCCGACGAACCGTTCGCCCAGTCCGCGGCGCTCGGCGTCGGACACTGCGCGATCCATGTACTTGCGGGAGATGTCGATGCCCACCCCGTGAGCGTCGGGGTGCAGTTCGAGGGCGCGCAGGATCCAGGCTCCGAGACCGCACCCGATGTCGAGGATCCGAGGGGCGGACCCCAGGCGCGCGCTGCGGATCAAGCGATCGATGGTGGTGTCGGAGAAGGGGCCGAGGGGCAGGTGGGCGGCGTCCAGCCTGCTCCAGACGGCCTCGTCGGTGAAGGCGCCGGAGTCACCGTTCGTCTCGGGTATCACGGCGTTCCCTCCTCGAGGACCAGCTCACGGCCCCATTCCCGGACCAGTGTCCTGGCGGCGACGACCTCGGCGGCCAAGGGCCGGTCCGCCTCCAACGGCGGGCAGATCCGGGCCAGGTCCCGCCACCGGTCTCCGTCCGCCGGAGCCGACTCGGTCAGGGCCGCGCACTGGGCCAGACCCACGGCCAGGGACCCCAGGACGTTCCACGCGTGCTCCACGGCCTCGGAGACGGCGTTGGCCCCGTTGAGGGCCATCGGGACGTGGTCCTGGTTGCCGTTGTTGCACGGGAGCGCCGTGAGCGAGGCCGGGGTGACGAGCTGGCGGATGCGGCTGACGAAGGAGGTCGTGCTGATCTGCACTCCGGCCAGACCGCTTCCGGCGCCGGGCCGGGGGGTGAGCATCGGCGGGAGCCCGCCGTTGGTCTCGGGGGTGCACAGGAGCGAGAGCTGCCGGTCGGCCAGGAAGGCGACCTGTTGGAGGCACAGCCCCAGCTGGTCCGAGCTCAACGCGACGGGCATCGCGTGGAAGTTACCCCCGTGGAGCACCTCGCCGTCGACCAGAACCGGGTTGTCGGTGACCCCGACCGCCTCGCGCAGAAGGATCGGCTCCATCGCGTCCAACTGGTCCAGGACCGCGCCCAGCACCTGAGGGGCGCATCGGAGGCTGTAGGGCTCCTGAAGCGGGCGCGAGGGCGCGCGGACCGCGGACTCCGGCATGTACGAGCGGATCCAGCCCGCCACGGTGGACTGGCCGACCTGACCGCGCACCATCGACAGGTCCGGGTGATAGGCGACCGGATCGGCCCCCAGCAGCGTGGCCATCCTCCCGGTCAGGAGGGCGCCCACACGGAGCAGGGAGAGGACCTCGCGATGGTTGTGCACGGTGCGGGCCAGGCCGACCGACGTACCGTTGACGAACGCGAGCGCCTCACGGGCCGGCCACCGGACGGGGTCCGCGCCGAGCTCGGCCAGGACCTCCGCGGCCGGGCGGGGCACGAGGGTCCCGTCGTCCTCGCGGTGCCAGCACTCGCCCTCTCCGGCGAACGCGGAGGCCGCCGAGGACAGGGGCTGGAGGTCTCCACTGGCGCTCACCGTGCCGTCACGGGGGATGACCGGGGTGAACCCGCGGTTCCACAGGTCGGCCAACCCGCCCCAGAGTTCGGGGGAGACCGACGAGTATCCCGAGCGCATGCTGTTCAGCCGGATCCATACCGCGAGCCGGCTCACCTCCGCGGGGAGCGGCTGTCCCTGGGCCGTGCCCAGGTGCGCGATGAGCCCTCTGCCCTGCTCGTCCACGGACTCCGAGGCGCTGAACTCCACCAGTGCCCCGTAGCCGCGATTCATCCCATAGACGAGTCGTCCGTCGGCCAACGCCTTCTCCAGGGCGCCCACGCTGGAGCGCATCCGGAAGACGTCCTCCTCGTCGGCCTCGATGGAGGCCTCCCAGTCCGCCGCGCGGAGCAGGGCTCCCAGGCTCGGGGGTCTACTTTGCACTGATCCTCCTCAGCTCCAGCCCGGGGTCGGGTTGGAGACGCCTCAGCTTGCCGGTGTCCGACCGGTCGATCCCCTCGACGACCGCGATCCGGCGAGGGCGGCAGGGCAGCCGCGACAGCAGCGTGGTCGGGTCGATCCGCGCGGGGTCGTCCCCCGGCCTCGGCACCAGGAGCAGGTCGAAGTGCTCACCGATCACGGGGTCGGTCACCGGAACGCAGGCCAGATCCGAGCACGGGAGAGCGGACCTGGCCAGCTCCTCCAGCGCGTCGAGATCGAACCTGCGGCCGTTCACCTTCACGAGTCGGCCGCGCCGGTAGGTCATCTCGATCGTTCGCCCGTCGAGCGCGGTCACGTAGTCGTCCATCCGCCACTCGGTCGGCGCTCCCCCCTCGGCCGGGCGCGCGAGCCGGGGACCGCTCACCACCAGGGGTTCCTCGCCGTCTCCGGGGCGGGGCCGCACCAGTTCGAAGTCCGGGCAGAGCCGCCAGTGGCGGTCTCCCGAGCGAGAGTGCCTGGTCGCCACCACACCGGTCTCGGTGGAGCCCAGCAGTTCGAGGATCGAGCCCGAGTCCCCGAGTTCCTCCAGGAGTTCCACGGCCTCGGACGGGAGCTTGGCGGTGCTGTGCACCAGGCTCAACCGCCGCATACGACGGGTCCAGGACGACCGCCGCCTCAGGATGCGGTAGGTCCAGGGGATGGCCATGACGGCCCAACGCTCGTGCGAGGTGCCCTCGGGCATGGGGGCGAACTGCGGCCGGTACCAGACGGGGAGCCCCAGCCGGGCCGGAACGAGCACCGAGACGATCATGCCGTACAGGTGTCGGGGCGGCGCGAAGGACAGGACGGCCTCGGGATCGTCCCCGGCCAGCATGTCCGCCACCAGGCCCGCCTCGTCCCACAGCTGTTCCCGGCTCCGGACCCAGGTCCGGCCCTCGCCGGTGGTGCCGGAGGTCCGGAAGCGCAGCTCCTCGGGCATCGCCTCCAGGAGCAGGTCCCGCGCGGTCCGGGCCTCCAGGTCCCACCGCACGACCCAGGGCCGTTCGGTGAACCGAGGGGCCTCCAGGCCCTCGGAGAGCAGCCGGGCCGCCGTGATCCGCTCGTATCCCGTGCCGCCTTCACCGACCACGGTCATCGGTCCTCCCTCGTGCTCCTGCCACATGTCGAATCGGGTGCTCGGGACGGACGGCGCCCATGATGGGGCCGCACTCGTCCCGCCGGCGGGACGAGTGTCCCGGCCGCTCCCCGACCCTCCGGTCGTTCACGCGCCGTTCTCGGCGGTCACCGCCATGCGGTGCTTGAGCGGTTCCCACCAGTCGCGGCGTTCGGTGTACCACCGGACCGTCTCCTCCAGCCCGGAACGGAAGTCGATCCTGGGCCGATATCCCAGCTCGCGTCGGATCAGGGAGAAGTCGACGGCGTACCTGCGGTCGTGCCCCTTGCGGTCCTCCACGTAGCGCACGCGGGACCAATCGGCGCCCATCGTCTCCAGCAACATCCCGGTGATCTGCTCGTTGGTCATGCCCTTGGAGGCGCCGATGTTGTACCGCCGTCCCGGGGCGCCCTCCAGGGCGACCAGGGCGATGCCGTCGCAGTGGTCGTCCACGTGGATCCACTCCCGCACGTTCGTACCGTCCCCGTAGAGAGGGACCGTCTCGCCGTCGAGGAGGTTGGTGATGAAGAGCGGGAGCAGCTTCTCCGGAAACTGGAACGGGCCGTAGTTGTTGCAGCACCGGGTGATGTTCACCGGGAGCCCGTAGGTCTTGTGAAAGGCCCTGACGATCAGGTCGGAGGCACCTTTGGAGGCCGAGTACGGGGAGTTGGGTTCCAGCGCGTCGGACTCGTCCCAGGCCCCCGTGCCGATGTCCCCGTACACCTCGTCGGTGGAGACGTGGACGAACTTGCGCACACCCGCCCTGAGCGACCGATCGAGCAGGGTGAACGTCCCGTTCACGTTCGTCGTCACGAAGTCGGACCCGTCCGCGATCGAACGGTCGACGTGGGTCTCGGCGGCGCAGTGGACGACCACGGACACCCCGGAGAGCACCTCGTCCAACGTGTCGGCGTCGCGGATGTCCCCGTGCACGAACCGGACCCGCGGGTCATCGAGAACGGATTCGAGACTCGTACGTGTTCCGGCATAGGTGAGTTTGTCGAGCACGACGACCTCGACGTCCCCGAACCCCGGATAGTGACCCGACACCAATCGTCGGACGAAATTCGAGCCGATGAATCCGGCTCCGCCGGTGACCAGCACTCTCAAAGGACTTCACCTTCGCGATATTCTCTGTCGAGACTTCGGGCCACGTCTACCACGTATCGGCCATAAGGCGAGTCGCCCATCTCGCGTCCCAGACGGAAACACTCCTCCGCGTCGATGAACCCCATTTCCAGGGCCACCTGTTCCACACAGCCGACCCGGAGGCCGTGTTCGTGCGTCAACCGGCGTACGTGCGCGCCCGCGTCGAACAACGACTCCTCCGTCCCGGTGTCGTACCAGAGGAAGTCGTCGTCGAGCGGAACGAGGTGTGCGCTCCGCTCCTCCACGTAGAAACGGTTCACGTCCGTGATCTCCAGTTCACCGCGGGGCGAGGGGCTCAGCTCCGCGGCGATCCGGGAGGCCCGATCGTCGTAGAAGTAGAGGCCGGTCACGGCCTGTTTCGACCTGGGGTTCTCGGGCTTCTCCTCGACGGAGACCAGTGCCCCGTCCTCGTCGAACCCGGCCACGCCGAAGCTCCGCGGTTCGGCGACCTCCTTGCCGAACAGGACGCACCCGTCGAGGTCCGCGGCGGCCTTCCGCAGCCTCTCCCCCAGCCCCGGACCGTGGAAGATGTTGTCGCCCAGCATCAGGGCGCAGTCGCCCCCGGCGATGTGGGGTTCGCCGATGACCAGGGCCTCGGCGATCCCCCGAGGCCTGGCCTGGGCCGCGTAGGAGAGTTCGAGCCCCAGGTGCCGGCCGTCCCCCAAGAGAGCACGGAATGCGCTCATCGCATCCGGGGCGCAGACAATCAATATCTCTCGGATACCGATTTGCATCAGCACGGAAAGTGAATAGTAGATCACCGGTTTGTCATAGACCGGAAGCAACTGCTTGGACGTTGCCCGAGTCACCGGCTGGAGCCGGGTTCCTCGTCCTCCTGCAAGGAGAATTCCCCTCATGTTCGCTCCTGTTCGGGGTCGAACGACGGCGACACAGTACAAGAGAATGGGGAAGGGAAGACCAAGGCCGAATCACCGACCTATCCGCGGTGGCGGGGCCGTGCTATTTTCACCGTTCGACACCCGCGTCCCGACCCTCTTCCACCCCGGGGCGGTCGGGCCCCGGGCGACCGCCGCGCTCCCCGCGCGCCGCGCCCGGATGACGATCGAAAGGGAACTGGTAGAGCGTGCGTGTCCTCATAGCGGCCAACGGTTCACGGTCGAGTCTTTTCAGCATGGTCCCCCTGGGTTGGGCCCTGCGGGCGGCGGGCCACGAGGTTCGTGTGGCCACCCGCTCCGCACTGGTCGACGCCGCGGCCGACACCGGCCTGACCGTGGTCGCGGTGGGCGAGGAGACCTCGGGCGAGGCGCCCGGATCCGCCGACGCGACGAGAACGGCCACGGGCGTACGCGATCTCCTGCCGGACCCCGGCGAGATCGCGGACCTGTCCTGGGAGAGCCTGCTCTCGGTCCAGAGGACCCTGGCCGACGAACGGTTGAGGGCGGTCAACGAACCGATCCTGGACGACCTCGTCCTGCTCTGCCGGCAGTGGCTTCCGCACCTGGTGCTGTGGGAACCGACGACGGTCGCCGGCGCCGTGGCCGCCGAGGCGTGCGGCGCCGCTCACGCGCGTTTCCTGTGGAGCCCGGATCTGCACGGCGCCCTCCGTGAACACTTCCTCTCCCGGCGGGCCGAGCCGGAAGCGGACCGGAGCGAGGATCCGCTGCGGGAGTGGCTGGCCCCCCACGCCGAGCGCCACGGCGTCGGTTTCGGCGAGGAACTGACACGAGGCCGTTTCTCCCTGACCCCTCTGGTCACCGTGCTGGACGGAACGCAGGACGGTCCCGAACGTCTACGCCACATCCACTACGGGGGCCAGACCACCATCCCCACCTGGCTGCGCGACAGGCCGGGAGAGACCCCGGCCCCGGACGCCCCTCGGCGGGTACTCCTGGATTGGCGCGCCACCGGGGCCGCCGGAGGAGACCCCGACGACAAGGCCCTGCGCCGGGTACTGGACGGACTCGGAACACTCGAGAACACCGAGATCGTGCTCGTGCTCCCCGAAGGGGAGGACGAGGACGCGGAGATGCCGTCCGGCGTCACCCGGGCCGTCGGGCAGGGGGCGCTGCACGCCTTGGCCCCCACCTGCTCGCTCGCGGTGCACGCGGGAGGCATCGATACGTTCTGCGAGGTGGGCCGGCACGGGGTGCCCCAGCTGGTCCTGCCCGATCCGGGACTTCCCGACGCGGTCGCGTCGGCGGAGCGCCTTGCCGCGCTCGGCGCCGGCTCCGTCCTGCCCCACGGCGAGGCGGAGTCCGACTCGGTGGCCGAGGAGGCCGTCCGGCTGATGACGGACCCGGAGGCGGCCCGGGCCGCGGAACGACTGCGCGAGGCGTTGGACGCCGCCCCCACCCCGGACCGGCTGGTGGAGCGGATCGAGCGACTGACCGCCGAGCACTCACGGTTCG
>NZ_ANAC01000001.1 GCF_000341225.1 Nocardiopsis alba DSM 43377 | reverse complement strand
GGGCCCGCCGTTCGATCGTGTGCCGTTCCAGGCACTCGACGATCGCGGCGGGGTCGTGCTGTGAGGCCATTCGCTCCCGCAGCGCCAAGGCCCCACGGGTGAGGGACTCGCCCTCCAGTGCCCGGACCGCCCCCTCGTACAGGGTCCGCGGATCGACCCGCTCGGGCTCCGGGGCCACGGCCGCGCCCGCCTCCGCCATCCGGCGCGCCAGGACCGGTTCGTCGAACAGACGCGCCCGCCCCACGATGACCTGGGGGACGGCGTGCGCCGCCATGGTGAACACCGTTCCCGGCCCTCCGTGGTTGATGGTGGCGGTGCTGGTCGCGGCCAGAGCGTGCAACGGCACGTAGTCCACCAACCGCACGTTCGAAGGCACCGTGCCCAGGTCCTGGCGGGCCTGGAGCGGGACGGTGGCCACCACCTCGGCGTCCACCTGACCCAACGCCTCCAACACCTCGCCCAACGGCAACGTGTACCGACCGAACCGATCCGTGGCGCTGGTCCCCAACGTCAAACACAGACGCCGACCCTCGGCGGGCCGGCGCAGCCAGTCCGGCACCACCGCGCGACCGTTGTAGGGAACGAACCGCATCCCCAGATACCGCACCCCCAACCGGCCATCGACCGGTATCCGCAACACGTCCGGGACCTGATCGATGGTGGCCTGACCCACCACCAACTCCTCGTCGAAGCCAACCCCGTAACGGGCCGCCAACCCCGACAACCACTCACCCAACGGATCCTCACGGACCTCGGGGACCTGCTCCTCCATCCGCCCCAGGAACAACCCCCGCATCCGCGCGAACAGATCGACGCTCCATAGAAAGCGCACGTGCGCGGCCCCACAGGCACGCGCCGCCACCGCACCGGCGAACGTCGTCGGCTCCCACACCACCAGGTCGGGTTTCCAAGTGCGGCACAGGTCCACGAGATCGCCGACCATGGGCTCATTGACCATCCGCCACCAGAAGGGGACCAGCTGCCGGTGCCCGTCCCTGAGGTGTCGCCAGGTCAGCCTGCTCTCGTCCTCCTCACCGAAGTCGAGCAGGGGAAGCCCGCCGGAGGCGAAACGGCGGCTGATCCGCCCGAAGTGGTGGTCCCGGCCGACCGGGGCGAAGGGCAGCCCGGCGGCGGAGACCGCACCGGCCAGCTCCGGCTGGCTCGCCACCACCACCTCGTGCCCCGCCGACCTCAACGCCCACGCCAACGGAACCAGACCCAGGAAATGGGTCCGCTCGGCCTGCGCGGCGATCACTACGCGCACACGTCCTCCTCCACGCCCTCGGCGCCCCGACCGGGGCACCCCCGGCTCAGGCCTTCGCGGGCCTCGGTTCGGGTTCCGGATCGGGGTGACCATCGACGCGATAGCCGGTCCCCGTATAGGCGAGGTACACGTCGTCCAACGACGGCGGTGTCACGGAGACCGAGCGGATACCGGTGCTCAGCCGCGCGAACAGTTCGGGGAGGAACCTCTCCCCCTCGGCCACGTGGATCACGACCTTGTCGCCCTCGACCGAGGCCGTGACGCCGAACTCCTCCTGGAGCGCCCTACCGAGCTCCGCGCCATCGGCGGAGATCAACTCGACGCGGTCCCTGCCGATACCGGCCTTCAGCTCGCGCGGCGTCCCCTGGGCGACGATCTCGCCCCGGTCCAGAATGGCGATGCGATCGCAGTTCTCGGCCTCTTCCAGGTAGTGCGTGGTCATGAAGACCGAGGTCCCGTCGCGCAGGTTGTTCTCCCGCATGCCCTCCCAGATCACCTGGCGCGTCTGCGGGTCGAGGCTGACCGTGGGCTCGTCCAGGAACAGCACGGCGGGACGGTGCAACATCGCACGGACGATCTCCAGCCTGCGCCGCATGCCCCCCGAGTAGGACCCGGCGACCCTGTGCTGGTGCTCGACCAGGCCGACCATCTCCAGCGCCTCGTCGACGCGCTCATCGGCCACACCCTTGGGGACGCCGTAGATGTCCGCGTGGAAACGCAGGTTCTGCCAGCCGGTCAGGTAGAGGTCCAGCGTCTGTTCCTGGAACACGAGACCGATCCCACGACGCACCTCCTCCTGGGCGGCGACCACGTCGTGTCCCGCGACCAGGGCCGTACCGCCCGTGGGCTCGGTGAGGGTGCACAACATCCGGATCATCGTGGACTTCCCGGCACCGTTGGGGCCGAGCAGACCGAAGATCTCGCCCCGGCCGACGTCCAGGTCGACGCCCTTGACCGCCTCGATCTCCCCGTAGACCTTGCGCAGTCCGCGGGTGGAGATGGCCATGTCCGGGGCGACCTCCGAAGGGGCGCTCACGAGGTCCCCCGGTCCACGAGGTACTCCCGGGTCCCGGCCCCGGCGACCAGGGACTCGACGAAGGCCACGCCGGTCTCCTCCCACTGGGCGCGGTAGAGGGCGAACACGTTCACCGGGCGGAGGGTCCCCTCGTCCAGCAGGTGCTCGGGGAGCGTGCCCTCCCGCGCCGGGACCGCCCCGGTCGCGGCCAGTCCGCGCACCTCGGGCTCCGGGGTCCAGAAGTAGAGTTTGCGGATGCTCCACATGGCGAACGCGTAGTTCACGGTCAGGGCGACCACCGCGGTGTGGACGTCCTCCGGGGCCTCCCGGTCCACGGTCACCGCGCACTTGACGTACCCGCTGTTCGGGTTGAACTCGTGCAGCGAGACGTAGCCGAGGAGCGCGCGTTCCTCGCCGACGCGCACGAAGAACTGCGCGGAGATCTCCTGCATGCGCCGGTTCGGCCAGATCGTGGGGGACGAGAGCACGTCCCGTCGATCGATGCCCCGCACCCCCCGGTCCGCGAACTCGGCGTGGACCTCGCGGCCGGTCCTGGTCCGAGTGGCCTCAAGTGCGATTCCGGGCGTGTGGATGTGTGGAAGTATCACGCCGACACCCCTGCTATCTCGTCTGGGTCGTTCCGTGCCGATGAGCAGGCAGACCCTAGCACCGGGCCGAACGCCGGACCGGGCCCCGCTCGAGGCCGCGAGGTTGAGCGGCCGGACCGTCCGGTGCACACTCTCCCCCGACATCGACACGGCCCGGTGCGACCACCCCGGTGGTCCCGCCGGCGAGACATCCGAACCAGAGGGCCATGGGCACCGCACCCCGGTACGACCCGTCCGAGCAGAGCTTCTCCGACCTGTCGGGAGAGCGCGTCCTGGTGTTCGGCGGCACCGGATTCCTCGGCCGCCACGTGTGCGCCGCCCTGCGCTCGACGGGGGCACGGGTCGTCACCGTGTCGAGGAACGCTCCGGCCGGAGGTACGCCCGACGACTCGGTCCCGATGGACCTCGCGTCCGCGACCGAGGCCGAACTCGTCCGGCTCGTCCACGACCACGCCCCGAGGGTCGTGATCAACGCCGCCGGAAGGGCCCACGGCGGCGAGCCGAGCGAACTCCTCGCGGTCAACGCCGAGGCCGTGGAACGGTTGGCGCACGCCCTGCCCGCGGCACCCGAACCCCCGAGGCTCGTCCACCTGGGCAGCATCCACGAGTACGGAACCGGCGAGGTCGGGACCGGTTTCCTGGAGGACGGCCCGACCCGGCCGGTCGGCGCCTACGCGGCGGCCAAACTCCGCGCCACCCTCGCGGTCATCGAAGCCGTCCGTACCCGGGGACTGGACGGGACCGTGCTGCGCATCGGCAACGTGGTGGGCCCCGGAGCCCCACGTCAGAGCCTCCTGGGCACGGTCGCCCACAGCCTGGCCGAGGCGGCAGAGCGGGCCCGGACCTCCGGCGAACGTCCACGGCTGCGGTTGACCCCCTTGCGCGCGCAACGGGACTTCGTCGACGTGCGCGACGTCGCGGAGGCGGTGCTGGCCGCGGCGACCGCGCCCCTCGCCTCGGTCAGAGGACGGGTCGTCAACGTCGGCTGCGGGCGGGCGATACCCGTGCGACAGGCGGTGGAACGGATGATCGCGTTGAGCGGCGCCCCCCTCGACATCGTCGAGCGGGCCTCGGAGACGGGCCGCTCCGATCCCCGGTGGCAACGGATGGACATCGGCGCCGCCGGCGAGCTGCTGTCATGGCGTCCGCGAAGGGATCTGGAGCGCTCCCTGTCCGATCTGTTGGAGGAGGCACGCCGCTCCCGAGCACGGCGGACCGCCGCGGAGTAGTAGCGTTCTGCGGTCTTCGGTCCATGGAACCCGCTCCGGCGGACCACCGCACCCGGGTGAAAGGAGAAGCGTGGCAGCCGACATCTCGCGGACCGCCATCCCAGGTGTGCTCATCTTCGATCCGGCCCGCATACCCGACGAGCGTGGTGTCTTCTACGAGGGCATCCGGACGGAGGACGTCGAGGCGGCGGGGGAGGCTCCCTTCCGACCGCACCAGATCAACTACTCCGTCTCCCGCCGCAACACTCTGCGGGGCGTCCACTCGGTGACCGTGCCCCCGGGACAGGCGAAGTTGGTGACGTGTGTACGCGGCGCCGTACGCGACATCGTGGTGGACCTGCGCATCGGCTCACCGACCTTCGGCGAGCACCACGTCACCTCGCTGGACGAGGCCTCGGGACGCTCGGTCTACGTACCTCCGGGGGTGGGCCACGGGTTCCTCTCCCTGGCCGACGACACCTGTATCTGTTACGTGCTGTCCACCGCCCATGTGCAGGGCACACAGGTCGACGTCGATCCCCTGGACCCCGAGCTCGCCCTCCCCTGGGGGTTCACCGAACGGCCCCTGATGTCGGAGAAGGACGCTCGGGCGAACGGGGTCGCGGAGGCCGCCGCCGCGGGACTCCTGCCCTTGTGGGAAGAGACCCGTTGAGACCACCCGCGGCGGACGTCCCGCCGGACGCCCCGTGACGTGAACACCGCCGTGCCCCGCCGTCTCGAAGCCCACCGAGACCGCCCCCACTCAGGAGGAGTCGGATGGAGACCAGCGAACGACCAGCACAGATCCTCGAAAGTGTCCGCGCCTATCACCGCGAGATGGACCGGGACACCGGGTTCGTGCCGGGCGAGACCGAGATCTGGACCTCCGGCGCCGTACTCACCGAGGACGACAGGGCGGCCCTGGTCGAGGCCGCCCTGGACATGAGGATCGCCGCCGGACCGCACTCGAGACGTTTCGAGTCGGCGTTCGCGCGCTATCTGGGTCTGCGCAAGGCGCACCTGACCAACTCCGGATCGTCCGCGAACCTGCTCGCGCTCTCCGCCTTCACCTCCCACCTGTTGGGGGACGAGCGGCTGCTCCCCGGCGACGAGGTGATCACGGCCGCGGCGAGCTTCCCGACCACGGTGAACCCGGTCCTCCAGAACGGGCTCGTCCCCGTGTTCGTGGACGTCGAGATCGGCACCTACAACACCACCGTGGATCAGATCGCCCAGGCGATCGGCCCCCGGACCCGGGCCATCATGCTGGCCCACTCACTGGGCAACCCCCTGGAGTCCACCGAGATCCAGCAGCTCGCCGAGGATCGCGGGCTCTTCTTCATCGAGGACAACTGCGACGCGGTCGGGTCCACCTACGACGGTCGGCTCACGGGCACCTTCGGGGACGTGTCCACCGTGAGCTTCTACCCGGCCCACCACCTCACCATGGGAGAAGGCGGGTGCGTGCTCACCTCGAACCTCCCCCTGGCCAGGATCGTCGAATCGATGCGCGACTGGGGGCGCGACTGCTGGTGCGATCCGGGGCAGAGCGACGCCTGCTTCCGCCGGTTCGGCTTCCAGATGGGGAACCTTCCCGCAGGCTACGACCACAAGTACACGTACTCCCACGTGGGCTACAACCTCAAGAACACCGACCTCCAGGCGGCGCTCGGACTCAGCCAGCTCACCAGGCTCGACGAGTTCGTGGCGGCCCGACGCCGCAATTGGAGCCGGCTGCGCGAGGCGTTGGAGGACGTTCCGTGGCTCCGCCTGCCCGAGGCGACCGAACGCAGTGAGCCCAGCTGGTTCGGTTTCGTGCTGACCGTGGATCCCGACGCCCCCTTCGACCGCGCCGCGCTCGTGTCCTTCCTGGAAGCGCGCAAGATCGGCACACGTCTGCTGTTCGCCGGAAACCTGACCCGGCATCCGGCCTACATCGATCGGCCCCACCGGATCTCCGGCACCCTGGCCAACAGCGACGTCATCACCGACCGGTCCTTCTGGGTCGGCGTCTACCCGGGCCTCACCGAGGAGATGATCGACTACGTGGCCTCCTCGATCATCGAGTTCGTCAAGAAGCACGCGGGCGGGACACGTTGACCCTCGGGTGGGTCCGGCGGGGGCGCCGCGCGCTCTCCCGGACCCACCGCAACCGGGTTCCGGCCGAATACCGGCCGCTGTGACCTGCCCGAACAAGCCATCCCCGAATCGGTGTTCAAAACCGGGTTTCCATCGAGATTGCCTTGGGTTAATTTCTACACCGAGGCACTCGAATGGACGAGCCTCGAGCTGTACCGGCAGGCGTCGGAGAAGTCCGATCGCTCGCCTTTCAGAAATCGTCCCATCACTTCTAGGAGCCGAAGAACAATGCCCATGAACGACATCCTCGCGCTCCAGGAATTGGAGCTCGAACTCGCCTCGGAAGAGACCCCGCTCATGTGCAGCAGCCTCAGCGCCGGCACCTGTAGCGTCGCCCAGACTCTTTAGTCGCAAGCCCACGACCTGTAAGATCATGGGCGAATCTTCCTCACCCCGTGTCAAGTGATCACTGAAAGGAACTTCGTCTTGTATCTCAATGACATCCTCGCGCTCCAGGAATTGGAGCTCGAACTCGCCTCGGAAGAGACCCCGCTCATGTGCAGCGGCCTGAGCATCGGTACCTGTAGCGTCGCCCAGACCCTGTAGGACACACAGGAATTTCCGAACCCGCCTACACAGGAGGTGATATCGCCTTGACTCTCAATGACATCCTCGCGCTCCAGGAATTGGACCTCGAACTCGCCTCGGAAGAGACCCCGCTCATGTGCAGCGGTTACAGCATCGGTAGTTGCAGCGTCGCGCAGACCCTGTAGGACCGAGGGCCGTCCAGGCCGCCGACCCCAGGGTGCGTGACAAGGTCGACGCCCCTTGGAACCGGCGCCCACGGCCGAGGCCCCGGAGATGACCGACATCGCGTCGCCACCTCCGGGGCCTTCTCACTTGCGTGAGCGCCCGCTCCGGATCAGGACACCGTCACCGGACCTCTGCCCCGACAGACGCGGCAGGAGCGGCGCGGCGGTCCGCTCGCGGATCGCACCGGACCACATCCCGGCTCCATGGATCAGGTCGTCGGCCAGACCCACCAATGTCCAACGCACCGGGTCGACGGGGGGTCGGAGGGCCAGCCAGTCACGTAGCGCCGGAGCGACGGCCAGGGCCCCCAGAACGGCGATCCTCCGTCCCCGACCGGCACGCCGGACCAGCACCAGGGGCAGGACCGGGAACCCCAGACGGATCAGGGCGCGCCCCATGCCGATCATGGCCGCGCCGACCGGTTTCGCGGTCACCACCTCCGCGACGGACTCGGGCACGCCCTCGCGACGCAGTCGATCCGACAGCCCCAGCACCGCGGCGCCCAGCACCGCTCCGGCCGCCACGGGGGAAAGGGCCGTCAGGGCCAAGGCGGCGGCCGTGGGGCCCGGCCTCAGCATGACGGCGGAGATCCGGTCCGGATGCCGCACCGCGAGCGGTCCGGAGGCCCTCCCGTAATGGAACCTGCGCGACATGTAGGTGCGCCACGACACCGGTTCGGTGTGGCTCACCCGGACGTCGGGGGCGTAGCGCACGCTCCAGCCCGCGTCGACCAGACGCCACACGGCGTCCACGTCCTCGCCGCAACGCAGGCCCCCGTCGAAGGGAACCCCGTCCACGGCCGAGCACCGCACGACCATCGTGCAGGTGGGCAGGACACCGATACGCGTACCCGTCCTCACCAGGGCCTCCGTCTCCCCCATGTCCATAGGGAAACGGGAGACCGAGTACGCGGCGAGCAGCGGATCCCCGGTCGCCACGGGCAGGATCCGCGGAGCGACCGCGCCGACCTCGGGGTCGGCGAAGTGGGCGAGCAGAGGTGGCAGCCACCCCGGTCCGGGCACACAGTCGGTGTCGACGAAGGCCACGAAGTCGACCTTCCCGGCGCACGCCGCGAACCCGGAGTTACGGGAGGCGGCGGGCCCCCCGTTCTCGGACCGGACGACCAGCGTCGCACCATGGCGGGCGGCGATCGCGGCGACGGCCTCGGGGTCCGGGGAGACGTCGTCGACCACGACCACCTCGTCGATCGTCCCGACGTTCCCGGGATCGCCGAGCGCACGAAGGAGCCGATCCAGGTCGTCGACACGGCCGAAGACCGGGATGACCACGGCGGTCCGCGACCGCTCGGGGGGCGCGGGGGGCCGGGGATGGGCGCAGCCGGCGTTGATCAGGCGACGGGCCACGAGGCCCTGTTCGACGGTCTCCACCCGCCGGTCCCAGAGTCCGGCCAGGGCCTCGGCCTCATCGGAGGAGAGGTGGAGGACGCCCGGGGGGTCACCACCGACGACGGCCCGGCCACCGGGGCGGACCATCGTCCCGTCGGCCGGCACGATGCCGAACCCCATGGGGATAGGAGTGGATCCGGTCCTGGGGACCACCGTTCCGACGCTTCGGCCCCCTCCCGACGCGTCCGCTCGCACTTCACCATCGGGGGGACTGGTCATCGGTCGGTCCTCTCCTGGACGCGGGGGCGCCCTCACCGTGGTGGCCACCGACCCGAGGCCGACGGCCGGAGGGAGCGGCGCGCGGGCGGACCTACGATAACCATCCCCGTGCGGAGCGGACCGCAGCACCGATGAAGGAGACCGCCTTGCCCGTCCCCCTGTCCCTGGTGGACCCCCTCCCGATCTTCGCCGGCGCGACCCTCGCGGAGTCGGTCGAATCGGGGATCGAGCTGGCCCGCGACGCCGAGAGGCTCGGCTACCACAGGCTCTGGTACACCGAACACCACAATCAGGGCTGTTACGCGGGTTCCGCGACCAGCGTCCTCATCGCCCACGCGGCCTGCCGGACCGATCGCATCAGGTTGGGCGCCGGAGGCGTGATGCTGCCGAACCACTCCCCCCTCGTGGTCGCCGAGCACTTCGGCACCCTCGCGACGCTGCACCCGGACCGGATCGATCTGGGGGTGGGGCGCGGGGTAGGCGGGCCCGCGCACACCTCCCGCGCACTGCGCAGAAGCACCGACCGCACCGACTCCTACGAGGAGGACCTCGCCGAACTGCGGGGCCATCTGTGGGACTCCCCGGACGACCACGGGGAGGAGTCCGTACGGGCCTTCCCCGGTACGGGCACCCGCGTCCCCCTGTACCTGCTGGGTTCATCGGTCGCCGCGGCCCGGACGGCCGCCTCCTCGGGCCTGCCCTTCTGTTTCGCCTCGCACTTCACGCCCGACCCGTTGGAGGAGGCTTCGCGCGTCTACCGCTCCGAGTTCCGTCCCTCCCCGCAGTGCGCCGAGCCGTGGTTCATCGCCGGTGTCAACGTCACCGCCGCGGAGACCGGGGCTCAGGCGCAGGAGGAGGTATGGGCCGCCCGGCGACGTCTCTCCCCGGCCCTGTCGTCGGGTCGTTCGAACGCCGAGGAGACCCGCGCGGCCTTCGATTCACCGCTCGGGCGACGGTTCCTTCAGCGCTACACCTACTCCGCCATCGGTGCCGCGGAGGAGACCGCCCGCTACCTGAGGTGGTTCGCGGAACACGCGGGCGCCGACGAGCTCATGATCGAGTTCCACACGGGAAGCGCCCGGGCCCGGGAGGTCGCGCTGCGGCTGGTGGCCGACGCGATGCTCACGGGGTGAGCACGTCGCCGGGGGGCCGACCGTTGTCCCGCCGGCGTTACAGCCGAATGCCCGAACCGGGCACCGTCCACCGTCTCGGACGACCGGCCCTATGAACGACCACCGACCCCGGGGAACGACATGCGCGTGCTCTTCGCGAACTTTCCGCTCCAATCCCACCTGCTCTTCATGGTGCCGACGGCCTGGGCGCTGCGCTCCGCGGGACACACGGTCCACGTGGCGGGCCATCCGGAGTCCGCCCCCCACGCCGCGGCGGCGGGTCTGCCCTTCGTCCCCGTGGGCGAGCCCTATCGGGGGTGGGAGTTGATGCGACGCAAGGAGGCCTCGGGCACCGCCGGGCGGGACCGCTTCGTCATCAAACGTGAGTACATCGAGGGAGAGCACACCCGGGAGCTGCTCCTGAAACTCGTCGAGGGACAGGTCAAGTCCGCGGACGTGATCCATGGCCCCACGATCACCGACCTCACCGCCTTCTGCCGCTCCTGGCGACCGGACCTCGTGCTCTGGGACCCGATGTTCCCCGCCGCGCCGATCGCGGCGGAGGCCGCGGGGGCGGCCCACGCGCGTTTCCTTCCCGGGCAGGACTACTACGGCTGGCTGAGGAACCGGTTCCTGGACGTCCACCGGGCCGACGGTGCACGGAACCTCGGAACTTCGGACGTCCCGGAAGAGGACGACGATCCCCTGGGCCACTGGCTGGGCACGTGGGCGTCGCGCTACGGGGTCCCCTTCTCCGAGACCCTCTCCCTGGGGCACTTCACCGTCGACCTGCTACCGGACTGGGCACGGCTCCAGGGCGGACCCGACCCCCTGAGGATGCGCTATGTCCCCTACAGCGGACGCGCCGTCCTTCCCCGCCGCTTCCGGGAGAGGCCGCGCGGGCCACGGGTGTGCCTCGTGCTCAGCACCACCTCGGCGCGCCAGCCCCTCTTCCCCTCGGCCACCCCCGAGGAGCTCCAGGAGATCCTGAACGTGTTGGCCGACCTCCCCGTGGAGGTCGTGGTCGCGGGGGCCGGCCCGTGGCGGGGCTCGGTCGACGCTCCGGACAACGCCGTTCTCGTGGACTTCGTCCCCCTCCACGAACTGCTGCCCACGTGTTCGGCGGTGATCCACACCGGCGGTTTCAATGTCTTCGGCAACGCGCTCCATGAGGGCGTCCCCCAGCTGCCGCTCAGACCCTGGATGCACTTCGACTCGTTGTTGCGGGCCGAACTGCTCGCCGGTCAGGGCGCCGGGATCGTGAGCGCGCCCGAGTCGCCCGCCGCGAGTGTTCGACGCGGCCTGATCAGGCTGCTGGACGAGCCGGGTTTCCAGGAGGAGGCCCGACGGCTGTCCGAGGAGACACGGACCCGTCCCCTCCCGGCCGAGATGGTCCCCGTGTTCGAAGAGCTCGCCCTACGGCACCGCGCGACGTGAGGACCGGGCCGGTCAGGGCTTCCCCGCCGCCCGACGCACCCCGTCCAACAGCCGCGCCAGGTCGAGGATCGTCTCGGGCACACCCGGCCGCTCTCCGAACTCGATCGCCGTCGCGAAGTCACCGAGGACGTTGGCGAACTGGTGGTCGGCCTCCACCTCGATGGTCTCCTCCCCCTGTCCCTCGCGCAGCCGCAACACCGGTCGCATCTCCGCGGGCGGCGTGAACGCGCGGTCCACCGAGAGGGTCCCGCCGGTACCCCAGATCGCGTAGGAGTTCCGGTACTGGACGCCGATACCGAAGGCGAGCCGGGCGGAGGCCCCGTGGGCGTCCGCCAACAGGACCGAGCCGCCGACGTCCACCCCACGATCGGGGTCGTGGCGCAGTACGGCGCCCCGTACCCGGAGTTCCGTGCCCAGGAAGTACTGCGCGAGACGCAAGGGGTAGACCCCCACGTCCAGCAGGGCTCCCCCGCCGAGAGTCGGGTCGTAACGAATGTCGTGGTCGGGGCGCCGGGGCACCCCGAACTCGCTGTCGACGGAGCAGACCCGACCGATCGCGCCGGAGTCCAGCATCTCCCCCACCCGACTCTGCTGGGAGTGGTGGAGGAACCCGAAGTTCTCCCGCAGGACCCTCCCCCGGCTCTTGGCGAGGTCGACCAGTTCGGCGGCGCCGGCGTGGTCGGTCGTCAACGGCTTCTCCGAGAGGACGTGCAGATCGCGGGTGAGCGCCCGTGCCACCCACTCCCTGCGCAGGGCCACCGGGAGGGGGATGTAGACCGCGTCGAGGTCCTCCCTCTCCAGAAGGCGCTCGTACCCGGTCACCGCGTCGCAGTCGAACCGTTCCGCGAACCTGCGCGCCTTCTCGGGGTCACGGCTGGCGATGGCCACCAGTTCCGTACGCGGGTTGTCGACGGCGGCGGGGAGCACCCGCCGCCAGGCGATGTCGGCACACCCCAGAACGCCCAGTCGTACGGTGCTCTCCCTGCCCCTCACGGCCTTCACACTCCAGTGATCCCGATGATCCCGACGAACCGTTCCCACTCCGCCCCCACGTCGACCCGGCCTCGGCCGGAGCCTTCCGCGCCGGCCGCCGTGTACTCCGTCTCCGGCCCAGTACACCATCCTCGAACCGCACGGAGATCGCCGACGGAGACCGTCCCCGCCTCCCTCATCGCTCGGAGGGGCGCGGGTCTCCGGTGGCGGCCCCCGCCCGTACGGACCCCCTTCGCGCGGCCAACCGTTCCAGTTCGACGGTGAGCTCCCCGGGTGCGGGCCGGGAACGGATCCCCGCCGCGATCCGGCGGGCGCCGCGACCCAGTTCCTCGTCCTCGAGGACGCGCCGCGCGCTGTCGGCGAGGAGTTCGGGGGTGGCCCGCGCGACCGGCACGTCCAACGCCGCGCCCAGCGCGCTCAACCGACGCGCGAGCATGGGGTTGTCGAACCAACTGGCCAGGATGGCCTGGGGGAGCCCCGCGGCGAGGCCGGTGAGCACGCTCCCCCAGCCTCCGTGGTTGATGGTGGCGGTGCTGGTCGCGGCCAGGGCGTGCAAGGGCACGTAGTCCACCAACCGCACATTCGAAGGAACCGCGCCCAGGTCCTGTCGGGCCTTGAGCGGGACGGTGGCCACCACCTCGGCGTCCACCTGACCCCACGCCTCCAACACCTCGCCCAACGGCAACGTGTACCCACCGAACCGATCCGTGGCGCTGGTCCCGAACGTCAAACACAGACGCCGACCCTCAGGACGCTCACGCAGCCAGTCCGGCAGCACCGCGCGACCGTTGTAGGGAACGAACCGCATCCCCAGATACCGCACCCCCAACCGGTCATCGACCGGTATCCGCAACACGTCCGGAACCTGATCGATGGTGGCCTGACCCACCACCAGCTCCTCGTCGAACTCCACCCCGTAACGGGCCGCCAACCCCGACAACCACTCACCCAACGGATCCTCACGGGAGTGGACGGGTCTCTCGGCCGACCGCTCCAGGAACAGCCCCCGCATCCGCGCGAAGATGTCGGCGCCCCAGATGTAACGGACGTGCGCCGCTCCACAGGCGCGCGCCGCCACCGCGCCGGCGAAACTCACCGACCCCCAGACGACCAGGTCGGGTTTCCAGGTGCGGCACAGGTCCACGAGGTCGTCGGCCATGGAGTCGTTGACCATCCGCCACCAGTGCGGGACCACCCGGCGGTAGCCCTCGATCAGGTAGTCCCAGGTCACCTCGTGTTCGGGGGCGTCGGCCATCCCGAAGGGCGGGGTGTCCTTCTCCAGGACGCCGAGCAGGGAGTAGGCGCGCATCATGCGCCAGAAACCGTGGTCCCGGCCGACCGGGGCGAAGGGCAGCCCGGCGGCGGAGACCGCGCCGGCCAGCTCCGGCTGGCTGGCCACCACCACCTCGTGCCCCGCCGACCTCAACGCCCACGCCAACGGAACCAGACCCAGGAAGTGCGGTTTCTCGGCCGCCGTGGTCACCAGCACGCGCATCTGCGCCCCTCCTCAGCCTCCGTACACGGGTGCCCCCGGACGGTGATGCTCCGCCGTCCGAAGGACGTACGCGACAGCCGCCCGGGCGCCGGACAAGGAATACCGGAAAGACCGCTTCACCGGGTTTCGACGACCACCTCGGGCGCTGAGGCCCATCTCCGTCGCCCTCTGTTGCTCATGTGAATCCTGGTGGTGCCCATGGGGGCATCACACGTGCTCTGGGCGTCCCGGCCGCGCCGAGCGTCCGGCCCCACCACCAAGGACCGACGGCGCCTGGCCGCCCGACCGATGCCCGGATACTCTGCCCCTCCCCCGCGCCACCGCGGGTGTGGCGACGCGGGCACGACGTCGAACGGGCCCGTTCTCAGAGAGGGGTACAGCGATGCGGGTGGTCGTCGCGACGATCGCGGAACGGACCGATCTGCTCAACCTGGTTCCGTTGGCGTGGGCGTTGAGGTCGGCGGGGCACGAGGTGGTGGTGGCCAGCCAGCCGGAGCTGGCCGGCGCGGTCTCCGCCGCCGGGCTGCCCTTCGCCCCGGTCGGCCGGGATCACGGTTTCTGGCGCATGATGCGCGCCTACTCCCTGTTCGGCGTCCTGGAGAAGGACACCCCGCCCTTCGGGATGGCCGCCGCCCCCGAACACGAGGTGACCTGGGACTACCTGATCGAGGGCTACCGCCGGGGGGTCCCGCACTGGTGGCGGATGGTCAACGACTCCATGGCCGACGACCTCGTGGACCTGTGCCGCACCTGGAAACCCGACCTGGTGGTGTGGGACCCCATCACCTTCTGTGCCCCGGTCGCCGCGCGCGCCGCCGGGGCCGCGCACGTCCGTTACATCTGGGGCGTGGACACCCTGGCCAGAGTCCGGGGGTTGTTCCTGGGGCGGATGGAGGAGCAGGTCCCCGAGGTCCGTGAGGATCCGTTGGGTGAGTGGTTGTCGGGGTTGGCGGCCCGTTACGGGGTGGAGTTCGACGAGGAGTTGGTGGTGGGTCAGGCCACCATCGATCAGGTTCCGGATGTGTTGCGGATACCGGTCGATGGCCGGTTGGGGGTGCGGTATCTGGGGATGCGGTTAGTTCCCTACAACGGTCGCGCGGTGGTGCCGGACTGGCTGCGTGAGCGTCCTGAGGGTCGGCGTCTGTGTTTGACGTTGGGGACCAGCGCCACGGACCGGTTCGGTGGGTACACGTTGCCGTTGGGCGAGGGGTTGGAGGCGTTGGGTCAGGTGGACGCCGAGGTGGTGGCCACCGTCCCGCTCAAGGCCCGACAGGACCTGGGCACGGTGCCTTCGAATGTGCGGTTGGTGGACTACGTGCCCTTGCACGCCCTGGCCGCGACCAGCACCGCCACCATCAACCACGGGGGGACGGGGACCGTCTGGACCGGACTCGTGCACGGTCTGCCCCAACTGTTCGTGCCCCGGCCGACCTTCGACGAACCGATGCTCGCCCGACTGATCCAGGGCCAGGGCGCCGGTCTGGTGGCGGAACCGGACCCGGACGAGATCCTGCGGGCGTCCGAACGAGTCCTGACCGAACCCGCTCTCGCCGAACGGGCGGCACTGCTGCGCGAACAGATGTTGGACCGGCCCACCCCCGCCGCCATGACCGCGGAACTGGAACGGATCGCCGCCTCCCCCTCCCGTTGAGAGCACGGCCCTCACCGGAACGGATACGTATCGCCCGCTCACGCATGGTCGCGATCCGCACCCGCCTTCTCCCCCGTCTCTTTGTGGTTCACTGCGCATCGGCCAAGGTGAACGACCGTTCCCAGAAACGTCTCAGCCGTATTCGCCGACCGTGTTACGGAACACCGGTGGCCGATCATCCGACGATGTCGAACAAGAGAAAGGTGAGAACGTCACCGTGGCATTGCTAGAAGTCGAGAAGCTCTCCAAGAGCTACGGCTCGAACACAGCGGTCGCCGAGGTCGGTTTCCATATCGACAAAGGAGAGACCTACGGTCTCCTGGGCCCCAACGGCGCGGGCAAGAGCACGACGATCTCGATCATCGCCGGCGTGCTCAAGGCCGACTCCGGTTCCGTCCGTATCGACGGACAGGAACACGGTGTGAGTAACGCGGCGACCAAGGGACAGATCGGTTTCGTCCCCCAGGAACTGGCCCTGTACCCGGACCTCAACGCCTGGGACAACCTCATGTTCTTCGCCCGCCTCTACGGCCTCTCGGGGGCGAAGGCACGCAGCAGATGCGGCGAGATCCTGGAGATCATCGATCTCACCGACCGCGCGAAGGAGAACGTCTCCACGTTCTCCGGCGGCATGTCCAGACGTCTCAACATCGGGGTGGGCATGCTCAACCGACCCCGACTCCTCATCCTCGACGAGCCCGCCGTCGGCGTCGACGCCCAGAGCCGGAACGCGATCCTGGAGAGCATCCAACGCCAGGCCGCCGACGGCGTGTCCGTCCTCTACACGACCCACTACATGGAAGAGGCGGAGCGGCTCTGCGACCGGGTCGGCATCATCGACTCCGGCCGGATCCAGGCAGAGGGGACCCAGCGGGAACTGATCTCCCAGGTCGGTGAGGACGACACCATCGTCCTCTCGCTGGGCGGCGGCAAGGACCGGGCGGTCCGAGCTCTGAAGGAACTCTCCGAGGTCCGGGAGGTCAGCGTGGAGGGCTCCGAGGTCCGTCTGCTCCTGAAGGACGCGCGATCGGTGATCGCGAGGATCCTGGAGGTCGTCACCGCGAGCGAGGCCGTTCTGCGCTCGGTGGAGGTACAGGAACCGGACCTGGAGGCGGTCTTCCTGCACCTCACCGGCAAGGCCCTGCGGGAATGAGGAAAGAACCCATGAGCGCCTTCTTCACCCTGGTCCTCAAGGACCTGCGCCAACGTCTCAAAGACGGCACCCTTCTGGTCTTCGCCATCGTGCTGCCCCTCGGTCTCGCCTTTCTCCTGAACATGCTTCTGGGCGGCGATCCCGAAACGGAATTCACCGCGCACTACGGTGTTTCCGACCTCGACGGCGGTGAACTCTCCTCGCTTTTCGTGGACGAGGTCCTGGAGTCCCTCGAAGAGGAGGGGATCGTGGAACTCACGACCCTCTCCTCGGAGGACGAGGCGAACGAGGCGGTGGATTCCGGAGACGTCTCCGCGGCCTTCGTCATCCCCGAGGGGTTCACCGAGGCCCTGCGGAACGACGAGTCCGCCGAGATCCGTGTGATCGGCGACGTCGACTCCCCCGAGGAGGTCGAGGTGGCGGTCGGCATCGCGGAGGCCTTCGCGTCCGAGCACCACCGCGTACAGCTCGCCGTACTGACGACCGATCCCTCCTCCGAGGAGGAGGCCACGCTCACCGAGCAGGCCGCCGGACACCCCACCGCGGTCAGGGTCGTCGAGGACACCGACGTGGACCGGCGACAGCTCGATTCCTCCACCTACTACGCGGCGGGCGCGGCGGTCTTCTTCCTCTTCTTCGCCGCGATGCCGGGTGTGGTCAGTCTCTTCGAGGACCGCCGCACCGGGACCCTGGTCCGGTTGGCCGCGGCGCCGATCGGCACCTTCACGATCCTCATGGCCAGGTTGGCGAGCACGCTCCTCTTCGGGCTGGTCAGCATGGGCCTGGTCATCACCGTGTCCACCCTCACCTTCGGCGCCCGATGGGGTGATCCGCTCGGGGTCACCGCCCTGACCGTCGCGGCCGTCCTGGCGGCGGTCGGAATCGTGTCCGCGGTGGCCGGGTTCGCCGACAACTCCGAACAGGCGACCAACTGGTCGACGGTCGTGGCCCTCCTGCTCGGGCTGATGGGCGGAGCCCTGTTCCCCCTGGCCAATCTGGGCCCCTGGGCCGCCCTGACCTACGTCACCCCGCACTACTGGTTCCTGCGAGGTCTGACGGACCTGACGGCGGGCGGCGGAGCCGTGTCCCTGCTCCTCCCGATCGGCGTCCTGTCGGCCATGGGCGTGGCCGGCGTCGCGGTGGCGCTGAACCGCATGGGAAGGATGCTGCACGCATGAGCAAGACGCTGGCCATCACGGCACTCAACCTGCGTCGAACGTTCCGGGATCGGGGCAACATCTTCTTCATGTTGCTCCTTCCCCTGATCATGGTCTTCATGATGGGGATGTCCTACGGCGGGGACCAGCAACGGCTCGGACTCGTGGTGAACGGCCAGGACCAGCCCCTCGCCGAACGCCTGGCCGACGAGCTGGAGGAGAGCGGACGCTTTCCCATCGAGCGTCTGGGCGACTACGAGCAGCTGCGCGACCGGATCGAACAGGGGCGGATCAACGGGGGTCTGGTCATCCCCGAGGACTACGACGAGACCCTGCGCGACGGTGGGACCGTCGAGATCGGGTTCGTGACCCGCCCCGACGACTGGAGCTCCTACCCTCTCCGGACCTGGGCGAGTTCGATCGCCTCGCAGGAGGCGTCGGTGATCGGCGCGGCCCAGTTCGCCTCCGAGAACGGCGACGAGGGGTTCGACGAGAACCTGCGGCGTTCCGAGGAGGCCGATCCCCCCGGCATCGAGGTGGAGACGGTCACCACCGGAGAGGCCGTCTTCCCCCAGGACGTCGGCCAGTACGGTCTCGCCGCCCCTCCCCTGCTGTTGCTGTTCACCTTCGTCATCTCCCTGACCACGGCGATCGGTGTCGTGGAGATGCGGCAGAAGGGGCTCAGCCGTCGGATGTACTCCACACCGACGCCCCTGAGGACCCTGATCGCGGGGGAGGCGCTGGGCCGGTTCGTGGTCACGATCTCCCAGGCCCTCATCATCCTGGTCGGTTCCTCCCTGCTGTTCGGGGTGGTGTGGGGAGACCCCCTCGCGATCTCGGCGGTGGTGGCGGCCTTCTGCCTCGTCGGCGCGGGTACCGCCATGCTCATCGGCTCGCTGTGCCGCAGTGAGGGCGGCGCTCTGGCCGCGGCCCTGGTCGTGGGCCTTGGGGCCGCCGGTGCCGGCGGAACGATGGTGCCGTTGGAGGCGCTCTCCGGACCGTCCCGAACGGCGGCCTACGCCACCCCGCACGCCTGGGGGTACGAGGCCTTCAGCGAACTCATCAGGCACGGCGGCGGGATCCTCGACATCCTGCCCCAGTTGGGGGCCCTGTGCGGGTTCGCGGTCGTGCTCTTCGGGCTCGGAGCCTGGCGGATGAAGTGGGTCCTCACCCGCTGACATGGAACGGCGGGCCCCCGCGGAACGACTCTCGGTCGTGTCCGTGGGAGCCCGCCGTCACCGCGGTCGTCCCAGGCGGTTCCCCCGCCTCCGACGGTCACACCTCGGCCGCGCCGGTGGAGACCCGTTCGGTGATGAAGGTGGCCAGGTCCTCGAAGGTCTCGCCGCGGAACGAGGTGATCTCCTCAAGGAGCATCACGTCGTAGATGTCCTCGAGGGCGAGGAGCAACTGGACGATGGAGAAGGAGTCGAGGTCCTTCATGCTCTTGGGCTCGGGGAGATCCATCTGTGGTTCGG
The DNA here is from genome assembly GCF_000341225.1 of Nocardiopsis alba DSM 43377. Classification (GTDB taxonomy): domain Bacteria; phylum Actinomycetota; class Actinomycetes; order Streptosporangiales; family Streptosporangiaceae; genus Nocardiopsis; species Nocardiopsis alba. Next base: position 338,918 of record NZ_ANAC01000001.1, on the reverse strand, counting down.
TGGTGGTGAACATCAGGATGGTGTAGGCCTGCACCCTGATCTGGGAGAGCAATTCGTTCCGGTCGATTGCGGCCATGAATATCCGCCCTTTCTGACAGAGCCGACGGCTTACGAAGCCCGACTCTTCTGTGGTCCGCGCATGATCCAGCTCCGAAATCGGTGGCTCTGGATTTCCCATACTTCTCGCTCGATGGTGAACGCCCTGGCGCGATTCGCGGATTCACCGTCCCGCTCCTCGCCCGCACCCCTGGACTCGCTGATCACCGCCTGACCGACGGGGATCATTCCGACGAGCTCTTCCGTGGACCAGAAGTGAATATTATTCACGTCCCATTCGGAGAAGACGTGTCCGATGAAGAACACATAGGTCTCCACCCCCACTCCCAGGATGGGAGAGCCATCCTCCACGAGGATGCTGACCTGCGCGGACTTCTCATCGGAATCGACACCGAAGACGGCGCACACACCGACCGTGGAGCCCTGGGACCTCTCTTCGACCAAGAAGGCGGCATCGAGAGTACCGAGATCATCCGGCAGGGAACCGAGGAAGACGCCGGCGCCCCTCACATCCTCCAGACCCGATCCATCGAGAACCTCGATTATCTCTTCACGGTTCTCGAAACGAGTCGGACGAAGCATGACCCTACGGCTCGCGAGCTGGGGAGAGGACATCGGGAGCGCACCTCGATTCATTTTCGGTTCTTGTCACGGGGTAACGTTTTCCCGACCGTCTCGCCGGCGGGACGGCACTGAACAGCACCTACGGTGCGCAGCGCGTCGAGATGTTATCCCACATATCGCCGCCCCGGTCATATCCCATATTCGCGACGTTCGGCGAGGACACGACCGGGGTGACGGGCCGGCCCGGGGCGTCGACCATGGGACACCCCCATGACCTGCGCCGCCGTCTCCGAGATCAACCCTCCCGGTAGTACGGGTCCGCCATCACGCCCTCACGTCGTTCCTCGTCGTAGGTGTACACCTCACGGCCGCCGACGAACACCCGCAGAGCGCGACTCATGATGTCGAGCGGATCGCCCGACCAGACCACCACGTCGGCGTCCAGACCCGGCTTCAACGAGCCCACACGGTCGTCCAGGCCCATGATCTCGGCGGGGTTGACGGTGAGCGCGCGGATCGCCGAGTCGCGGTCCATGCCCTCCTTGACGCACAGGATCGCCTGGTAGACGAGGTATTCGATCGGGATGACCGGGGCGTCGGTGGTCAGGGCGACCTTGACGCCCGCCCGGTCCAGGATCCCGGGACCGGCCAGGGTGCGGTTGCCGACCTCGACCTTGGAACGGCTGATCATCAACGGTCCGGTGATGACCGGGATCTCGCGTGCGGCGATCTCGTCCGCCAGCAGGTGGCCCTCGGTGCAGTGGTTGATGATGAGCCGGTAGCCGAACTCGTCGGCCAGCCGCATCGCGGTGTGCATGTCGTCGGCGCGGTGCACGTGCTGGCACCAGGGCACATCGCCGTCGAGTACCTGGACGAGGGTCTCCAGGGTGTTGTCCCGGTCGAAGGGGGTCCCCTCGCTCCGGGCGTGGTCGCGCTTGGCCTTGTAGTCCTGCGCCTTGGTGAAGGCGTCACGGATGACCGCCGCCACACCCTGACGCGTGGACGGCAGCCGGTCCATACTTCCGTAGACGCGCTTGGGGTTCTCCCCCAGGGCGCTCTTGACGCTGGCCGGCTCCTTGAGCAGCCGGTCCTCCACGCTCCGGCCCCACATCTTGATGGCGACGGTCCGCCCTCCGATGGGGTTGCCCGAACCGGGCTTGATCACGGAACTGGTGACACCACCCGAGAGAGCGTCGACGAAACCCTCGTCGGCGGGGTTGATGCCGTCGATCGCCCGCATACGGGCACCGTTGGGGTCGGTCATCTCATTGGTGTCGTTACCCGCCAGGCCGATCGTCTGCTCACAGATACCGACGTGGCCATGGGCCTCGATGAAGCCGGGCAGGACCCACTTGCCGGCGGCGTCGACGACCTCGACGCCCTCGGGCACGGTGACCTCGTGGGCGGCGCCCACCGCGGTGATCCGCCCGTCCGAGATGAGGACCGTCCCGCCCTCGATGGGGTCTCCCACGACGGGCACGACGTATCCGGAGGTGATAGCGATATCCATGGCGGGCAACCTAACGCAGACCGCCTCCCGGCAGGGGCCGACGGCCTCTCCCCCTTCGCCCGCGAACCCCTCCCCCCAGGCGTTTCCCGGGCCCGAGAACATCCGCTCCACACCCGATGGCGCCACCCCCCGGTGGACCCGGGTTCCACTCGTCCGATTCCTCTCGAGAGGGACCGGACGCGGTGGGGGCGTCCGGGCGGACCCGACACGCCCGCCCGGACGCCCTGTGCCGTGGACGCGCCCGTACACGTCCACGCGGGTCTCTTCCCGACCCGCCACATCGACCGGACCGGGCACCGCCGGTCGATCCACCACCACGGAGGGTGAGGATTCGCCCTCCCGACCCTTCGTGGAAAAGAGATGTTACGCATCGGAGCGCCTGATTCCCGGCGGCCGAGGGTTTTTGGCCGAACACGGCCACGCAGGGTGTCGCTCTCAGGTCACTCCCGTCACAGAGACCCCTGTGACCTCTGGCTTCACCACGCCCTACTCCACCCGTTCGGGCTCCTCGTCCTCCTCGCGACGGGCCCGTCGGCCGGCGAGAAGGCTCCCCGCCACCACGAGGGAGACCGTGCCGGACAAGGCGACCAGAGCGATGAGATCGGTGACCCTCCCCAGCCGGGAGAGCGCCTCCTGGGCACGGTAGGTGACATCGGCCGCCCACTCCGCCCCGGGCAGAGGGAAGGACGCGGTACCGTCGGAGGCCACGAACAGGACCCCGACCGCGATGAAGAGCGCACCCGAGAGCAGGGCCGTCGTGTGGGTGGCCAGCGGCCCGATCCGCACGGTGCGCCCCCGCAGCCAGGAGCGTCGCCCCAGTTCATAGCGGTCCCAGAGCGAGGCGAGCAGGAGCAGCGGCAGCGCCATCCCCGCCCCGTAGGCGGCCATGAGCAGCATGCCCCTGACCGGGGTGCCGGTGGCCGCGACCGTGAGCACCGCGCCCAGGATCGGACCGGAACAGAACCCGGCGAGCCCGTAGACCGCGCCGAGCCCCAGCACGGAGAGGTTCCCCCGACCGCTCGCGAAACGGCCCTGCGCCCGCGCGAGGACGCCCCAGGTGAACCCGAGGCCGAGGACCTGGGCGACACCGAAGGCGATGATCAGACCGCCCGCGACCATGATGAGCAGGTCGCGGTGGCCGTAGAAGAGGGTGCTCACCATCGCCGAGCCCGCGCCGAGCGGCACCAGCGTCAGGCACAGCCCCGCGTAGAAGGCACCGGTGCGAAGGAGCAGCCGCCCCGAGTCCCGGAAGGCGTAGGCGAAGAACGACGGCAACAGCATGGCGCTGCACGGGCTGAGCAGGGCCAGCAGGCCACCGAGCAGCGCGGCGACGAACCCGATGTCCACGCGGTCACTCCTCGGCGACGGCGAGCGCGGTGTCGACGCTGCGCACGAACACGTCCAGCGGCAGTGCGCCCATGATGGGATCACCGTTGACGATGAAGGCCGGGGTGGCGCTCACGCCGATCTGCTGCCCCTCGACGAAGTCGTGGCCCACCGCGATCCCGCTCCGGTCCGCCTCCATGGCCTCATGGAAGCGGTCGGCGTCCAAGCCCAACCCCTCGACGATCTCGTCGAGGATCCCGTCGGGGTCGTCGGAGGACTTGATCTCCTCCTGACGCTCGAAGACCGCCTCCTGGTACTCCCAGAACGCCTCCTGCTCGCCGGCGGCGACCGCGCCCACCGACAGGGTCTGCGACAACTCGCCCAGGTAGGGGAACTCGCGCCATTCGATCCGCAGGTCGCCCGACTCGACGTAGCGTTCGACCAGTTCGGGCTGGGTCTCCTGGGCCCACTTGGCGCAGTAGGGGCAGGCGAAGTCGGAGTAGGCGACCAGCACCACGGGGGCGTCGGCCTCTCCGAGCGCCATGGGGTCGTCGGCGTCGCGACGGGCCAGGGCCTGACCCCACTCCCGCTGTTCGGGGTCGATGTGGTCCACCGTCGAGGCGATCTCGGTCGGCGACTCCTCGTCGGCGTCGCCGCCTTCGAGCCTGATCCCCACGACCACCGCGATGACGAGGGCGGTGAGGACCGCACCCCCCAGAAGCAGTGGGGAGATCCCCTTTTTCCCGCCATCCTTCGGCATGCCTGCGTCGTCCCCCCGTCTGCGTGCCGGACAGAGGCCACTCTACGCACCCCGGAGGCGTCTTCGACGCACCCGTTCCCGGGGGAGGGAGGGCTATTCGAAGAGTCGGGTGGCGTACAGGATGGCACCGGCCACGAGCGCGGCCAGAGCACCGGAGGAGACCAGCGACGCCGGCCCGAGGACGACGCCCTCCAGTTCCACCCAGGACTCCAGGAAGTCCCGGACCGGGGATCTGGTGAGGGCGAAGACGAGCATGAAGGCGACGAACGCGATGACCGGGGCGACCTTGTTCACCCGAACATCCTAGATCCGCCGTCGCCCCAGGTGGATCCGGGTGGTGCGGGTTCGTCCGGATCCCGCTCCGGGTACCACCCCGACTGTGACCGGTCCGGGGGAGGCCGGCCGTCGACACGGGAGGGTCACATGCGAGCGTCCATCGGAGACCGTCTGCTCACCCACGGGGTGACCAGCGTCGAGGGAGGGCACGAGGCCGAGATCATCGAGGTGCGCGGGGCCGACGACGGGCCGCCCTACCTGGTGCGCTTCCCCGATGGTGAGGAACGGCTCATCTACCCGGGCCCCGAGACCGTGGTCCGGCCCCGGGAGCCCGAGGACTGACCGGGCCGGCCCCGGCGACTCAGGGGGCCCGGAGCAGGTACTCCCGGTGCGGGCGCCCGTAGGCCTCGCGCTCGCCCACCGGGGTGAAGCCCAGCTTCTCCAGGACCCGCGCCGAAGCGGGGTTGGCCGGGTCCACCACCCCCGTGAGCAGGGGAAGGGACAGCTCGTCGAAGGCCGCCGCCACGCACAGGCGGCCCGCCTCGGTGGCCAGGCCCCTCCCCCATCGGTCGCGTGCCAGGGTGTAGCCGAACTCGGCGCCCACCTCGCGGGCCTCGAAACCGGCGTCGCCGATGAGCCGGCCCGTGGCGATCTCCTCCACCGCCCAGAAGGCGTAGCCGTGCTCCTCCTGATGACGGATGTAGTCGGCCACCATCACGGCGGTCTCCTCGGGAGAGGCCGCCTTGCCGTAGGCGACGTAACGCATCACCTCGGGGTCGCCGTAGACCTCGTGGGCGGCGTCCCGATCCTCGGGCACGAAGGGCCTGATCCGGATCCGTTCGCCCACCAGGGGAAATCGCATACTCATGGGCGCCACACTGCCGCCCGCGCGAACGACCGTCAACGCGTTTTCCCTCGCGCGGACTACGTCCTGCTCGCGCGCAGAGAGTACATGAGGGGCACCCGGGGCCGACCCTCCGGGAAGCGGTAGTACCCGTCCGCCGACCTCTCGAAGGAGGAGAAGCGCGGGAACAGCGAGACGTCGTACTCGTGGAGGAACTCCAGACGCAGCCCCTCGGCGGCCAGAGCGGAGACCACCTCGCCGATCGGATGCTGCCACTGCACGTTGCGGTTGTTCTCGGTCCTGGCCTCCAGGTCCGCGTACGTACCGGCGGACTCCTGCACCCAGGCCTGTCGGGCGAAGTAGTCGTCCACGATCCGCGAGCCGGTCTCGTCGTCGAGGATGTCGGTGAGCGGGTGGAACTCCGCCAGGTACAGGAACCCGCCGGGGGCGACCAGCGACGCGGCGGTCCGGGCCCACCGTCGGATGTCGGGCAGCCAGCACAGGGCGCCGACCCCCGTGTAGACGATGTCGTACCCCCGCTCCGGTACGGCCTCGGCCGCATCGTGCACGTCGGCGTGCACGAAGGCCGCCCGCTCCTCGGGCAGACCGAGTTCGGCGGCCAGACCTCGGGCGACCTCCACGGCGGGTCCGGAGAAGTCGAGTCCCACGACGCGTGATGCCCCGTGCCGGGCCCAGGAGAGCGTGTCCAGACCGATGTGGCACTGAAGGTGCAGCAGGGTCTTCCCCGTGACGTCGCCGACCTCGGCGCGTTCGAAGTCGCGCAGGGCGTCCTCACCGGCGCGGAAGCCCTCCAGATCGTAGAAGTCGCTCGCGACGTGCAGGGGGACCCGCTCGTCCCAGTTGGCGCGGTTGATGGAGAGCCAGTCGTCCGGGGTGGGCGTGTACATGCCGGGAAGCTACCAAGCGCGGACGGGCCGTATCCACCTCTTTTCCGCCGGTCCTCGACCCGCTCCGGTTAGCCGCCTCTTCCAGCGGAAACGACAGGAGGACGCCCTCCGAACAGGGCGTTCCACGAAGGACGATCCTCGCCGCCCGACGGCAGAGAGGTGGGAAGGAAGATGACCGGCAACAGAGGAGTGGTCTACCAGGGCCCCGGTCGGGTCGAGGTCCAGGACATCTCCTATCCGGAGTTCGAACTCAAGGACGGCCCTGGGGTCAACCCCGCCAACGTGGGGCGCAAGGTCCCGCACGGCGCGATCCTGAAGGTCGTCGCGACCAACATCTGCGGCAGCGACCAGCACATGGTCCGCGGGCGCACCACCGCGCCGGAGGGACTGGTGCTGGGCCACGAGATCACCGGCGAGGTGGTCGAGACCGGCCCGGACGTCGAGTTCGTGAAGGTCGGCGACCTGGTCTCGGTACCGTTCAACATCTCCTGCGGGCGATGTACGAACTGCAAGGCGCGGCGCACCGAGATCTGTCTGAACGTCAACCCCGACCGCCCCGGCTCGGCCTACGGCTACGTGGACATGGGCGGCTGGGTCGGCGGCCAGGCGAAGTACGCTCTGGTGCCCTACGCCGACTGGAACCTGCTGAGGTTCCCCGATCGGGATCGGGCCATGGAGAAGATCATGGACCTGACGATGCTCTCCGACATCTTCCCCACCGGTTTCCACGGCTGTGTGAGCGCCGGGGTGGGCGTGGGGTCGACCGTGTACGTGGCGGGCGCGGGCCCCGTCGGCCTGGCGGCGGCCGCCTCCGCAAGGTTGTTGGGCGCGGCCGTGGTCATCGTCGGCGACCTCAACGAGGAGAGGCTGGCCCAGGCGCGCCGGTTCGGCTGCGAGACGGTGAACATCTCCCAGGGGGACCCCGGAGACCTGATCGCGGAGATCCTGGGCACCCCGGTGGTGGACCACGCGGTGGACGCGGTCGGCTTCGAGGCGCACGGCTCCGGAGAGAAGGCCGGGCAGGAGGCGCCGGCGAGCGTCCTGAACGACGCCATGAAGGTCACCAAGGCCGGTGGGGCCATCGGTATCCCCGGTCTCTACGTGACCGGCGACCCGCGCGCGGTGGACGAGGCCGCCAAGGTGGGATCACTGTCGATCCGCTTCGGGCTGGGCTGGTCGAAGTCGCACGCCTTCTACACGGGCCAGTGCCCGGTGATGAAGTACCACCGGCAGTTGATGATGGCGATCCTCAACGACCGTGTGCGCATCGCGGAGGCGGTCAACGCGGTGGCGATCCCGTTGGAGGAGGCCCCGGAGGGCTACCGGTCCTTCGATCAGGGGGCGGCGAGCAAGTACGTGCTCGACCCCAACGGCTACCTCGGCACCGGCTGAGCGGGCGGATGGAGAGCCGCCCCACGGTGGTGGGGCGGCTCATCCGAAGTGCGGATCAGGCGGGCCGCAGCCGCACGTCGAGACGGGTGTGCGAGTTGACCACGATCGACGGGGAGCGCGGCACGTCGCCCACGACCTCCAGGTCGGGCCAGCGGGAGAAGATCCGCTCCAGCGCGATCCGGCCCTCCAGGCGGGCCAGGGGCGAGCCGATGCAGAAGTGCGCGCCGTAGCCGAAGCTCGTGTGCGTCTCACCGCGACGGACGTCGAAGGCGCCCGCGGTCGGACCGTAGCGCTCGGGGTCGCGCCCCATCGAGATGTAGGAGATGAACACCGGGTCGCCCTCGGCGATGCGCACGCCCTCGGCGGCGGGGTGGACGTCGGCGCCGTCGATGTCCTCGGTGGCGAAACGGGTGAAGAAGTTGGCGGTGGGCGAGTCCCAGCGCATCGTCTCCTCCACCAGGTTCTCCCACGGGACCTCGCCGGACAGCAGGAGGTCGCGCTGTTCGGGCCGGGTACTGAGCGCGCGCACGGCGTTGACCAGCAGGTGTGTGGTGGTCTCGTGGCCGGCCGCCAGCACCACGTACATGGTCACGACCAGGTCCTCGCGGGGAAGCCGGTCCTCGGGGGGCAGGGCGAGCATCGCGCTGATCATGTCGTCGCCGGGCTCGCGCTCCAGCCGGGACACGTGCTCGTCGAGCCAGGAGTGCAGGCTCAGTTCGGCGTCGCGCCCGTCGCCCAGGGTGTCGTCGAACAGGGCGGTGTACAGCCGGCCCAGTTCGTCGTGGTCGGCCTCGTCGACTCCGAGCAGGTGGCCGATGACGCCCATCGGCAGCGGCCAGGCGAACAGCGAGCGGAAGTCGACCACGCCGCCCTCGGCCTTGTCGGCGGCCCGCTCCAGGTCGTCCAGGAGCCGCTCCACCAGGGCGGCGACCACCGGGGTGAGCGCCTCGACCCGGCGGGCGGTCAAGGCCTGGGACAGGGGGCGGCGCAGTTTCCGGTGCTCGGGGCCGTCGACGACGGTGATGGCGTTGCCGGCGGGGGCCGCCAGGCTCAACAGCGGCCAGTCCTTCGGGAGCTCGCCGTTCTGGAGCGCCTTCCAGTACGAGGGGCTCTTGGCGAAACGGTCGGAGTCCTTGAGGACGTTACGTCCGGCCTCGTCACCGGTGACCGCCCACATCACCACGCCGCCGGGCAGTTCGACCGGGACGATCGGACCGTGCGCGCGCATCCTCGCGGCGTCCTCGTGCAGGTTCGGGCTGAGGGGATCGAGGTGGTGGATCGGTCCGGACAGGGTCAGAGCCACAGTGAGTCTCCCAGGGGGTCGGTGGAGATGGTGGGCGGGGTGAAGGTGACCGGAAGCGTCTCCAGGGCCCTTATGAGGACCTGGGGCTGCCAGCGCAACCGGTCCGCGGGAACGGCCAGATGCAGGTCGGGCAGGTGGGTGAGCAGGGTCTCGATCCCACCGACCGTGATGATCTCGGCCATGGCCCGGGCCATGTGGGGACATCCGTGGGGGCCGTGCGAGAACGACAGGTAGGCGCGGCTGTGGTGTCGCTCCCTGGGACGGCCGGGCGGCCGGAACAGCGGGTCCTGGTGGGAGGCGGCCAGCCCCAGCAGCACCATGTCCCCACCCTGGATGGTGGTCCCGGCCAGTTGGGTCGTCCGGGTCGCCCAGCGTCCCGCGAAGATCTGCGTCGGGGTGTCGTCCTTGAGGACCTCGCGGGCGGCCTCGGTCACCGAACGTCGGCCGCGGGTGAGGGCGTTGGTGTGGGCCTGGTCGGTCAACATCAGCCTGATGGTGTTGCCGATCCAGCCCGCGCAGGTCTGGTGCCCGGCGATGATGGTGATGAAGATGTCCGCGCTGAGCTGACCGTGCGTAAGGCCGAGCCCGCTGTGCGCCAGGTGGGAGGCGACGTAGGGGCCGGGCTCCTTCATGGCGCGCTCGGCGAGCCGATCGCAGATGGCGCCGACCCGCGCCATCCCCTCGATGGGGTCGCCGCCCGCGCCCATCAGCTGAAGGAAGCCGGTGACCAGGTCGTCGTGGTACTCCTCGGGGACGCCCACCATCCAGCCCAACGCCAGCACGGGCAGCCGTTGGGCGTAGGCGGAGATCAACTCGACCTCGCCGTCCTGGGCGAACTCCTCGATCAGCCGGTGCGAGGCCCGCTGACAGAACTCCTCGAACTCCCACTGGTCGATCCGGGAGAGCGCCTCGGCGAACACCACCGAACGGCGCCGATGCTCCTCCCCTTCCGTGTACAGCATCGCCTCCGACGCGAACCCGCCACCGATCAACGGCCACATCGGCCACTCGGGGGGCAGATCGTCGAACAGGTTCCAGCGGCGGAAGGAGCGCGCGAACAGGTCGGGGTCGGAGGTGACCTGGAGCAGCTCGGAGTAGCCCATCACCAGCCAGGCCGGCACGTCCCAGGCCAACAGGACGGGCGCCACCGGCCCGTGTCGGCGACGCAGCTCGGCGAACAGGGCGGGCGAGTCGCGTCGATAGCCCTCGTCGCCCAGCCGCATCGCGTCCCGATGCGTCTCCGGCAGGGGGATCGAGACCTCCGGACGTTCGACCTCGGTGTCGGGGGCGCTCATCCCACCGGCTCCTGTTCCAGCAGACGTTGCCGGTGCGCGACCAGCTCGGCCAGGGTCGTGCGCACCTGCCCCGGGTCGCGGGCGTCGCAGCGCAGCAACGGCGTACCGGCGTCGATGTCCAGGCTGGCGCGGATCTCCTCCAGACTCCAACGCTCGGCCTCGTCCCCGAAGGGGTTGTGCGCGACGAGGTAGGGCAGACCGGCCCGTTCGACCCGGTCCAACGCGGCGAACGACCCCTCCACGTCACGGGTGTCGACGAGCACGATCGCGCCCACGGCACCCTCGCAGAGGCGTTCCCACAGGGCGTGGAAACGCTTCTGCCCCGGTGCGCCGAACAGGTAGAGGACGATCTGCTCGTCGATGCTGATCCGACCGAAGTCGAAGGCGACCGTGGTGGTCGTCTTGTCCGGCCGGAGTTCCAGCCCCTCGTCCACCCCGGCACCCGCCTGGGTCATCTCGGCTTCGGTGGTCAGCGGCGTGATCTCGCTGATCGACCCCACCAACGTGGTCTTGCCCACGCCGAAACCACCGGTGACGAGGATCTTCATCGAGATCGTCGCGGACGGCGCCAACGGTTCATACGGGGAGGTTGATGAGCCCAACACGCAGTTTCTCCAAGAGTCGACGGTCATCGGCCGGGGACGCGAACCCCGACGCCGCGCGCTTCGCGGGACGGTCGGCGGAACGGATCGCGATGTACCCCTGGTCGACGAGGTCTGCCAGCAGGATCGTGACCGCCCCCAACGGGATCCCCAGCCGCGCGCCGAGCTCGGCCGGGGCGATCGGACGGTCACAGATCCGCACGATGTCGGCCTGTTCCAGGGACAACCCCGAGGTGTCGGCGCGTTCGGTCACCACCAGGGCGAAGGGATCCAGCCGAAGTGTGGTGCCGCTGCGCCCACCGACCACCATGAACAGGCCGTCGGGCACGTCGGGATCTATCACGGGGCCCCCGCCTCGTCGACGTGACGGCTGGGCGTGGCGAGCTGTTCGGGAAGACGTTCCACCAGACGTCCCATCTCCGTGGCGACCACTCCCAGGTCGGCCGAGGGGCTCGACAGGTCGGCGAGCACCGCCAGGGCCGACCCCGAACCGGCGCCCATCACCAGCAGGTGGTGCGGGTCCAGATCCACCGCGACGGTGCGGACCGGGTCCTCGATGCCGAACACCGCGTTGACCTGCCCGCCCGTGGCGAGAAGCCCACAGGCGGAGGCGGCCAGACCGTCGGCCTCGTCACGCTCCAGAGTGCTGTCGGCGGAACGGACCAGACCGTCGGTGGACAGCAGGAGCACGTGGCGCACCCCGGGCAGCTCGCGCAGTTTGTCCATGAGCCAGGTCAGGTTGGTCTGCATTCAGGAGTCCTCACGATTCTCTGCGACGGGTTTCGAGGTCGGCCGTGTGTGGGCGTGCCACTGGGCGATGCGAAGACTGGTGGCCGCGCGGTCCTTCGGCGGCTCGACGGTTCTGGGGGCGGCCGTCTCCTCGGGGAGGGTCGCGCCACGACGTCGTCTGGGCAGGTATCGGGGGCGTTCCTCGTCGTCCTCGGCGTCGTCGACGGGGAGTGACGAGTCCTGGAGCGCGGCGAGCGGGGCGCCGACGGGGGTCGGGACCCGGGACGAGGGCACCGCGGTGAGGGTGCCCGTCGAGAGGGCCGGGGCGCTCGCCCCCACGGCCGCCTCGTCGGTGCGCAGCAGACCCTTGCGCGGGATCCACACGGTCGCCCTCGTGCCGCCGCGCGGCGACGGGGAGAGGTCCACCCGGATGTCCAGCGGGTCGGCGGCCCTGCGGACCACGAGCAGACCGAGCTGGTTGGCGGACAGTTCGGCGATGTCCGGAGGACGGTTCGGGTCGAGGCGACGGCGCACCTCGGCGAGCTGCTCCTCGGTCATGGCCAGGCCGCTGTCGTCGATGTGCACGCCGAGCCGCATCGCGGTGTTCTCGAAGTGCACCACCACGGCCTCGGAGGGCGCGGAGAAGGAGGTGGCGTTGTCGACCAGTTCGGCCAGGATCTGGATGATCGAGTTGACGGCCCGCCCCTCGACCACGATCGGGGTGTTGGGCATGTGCATCTGGACCCGGGCGAACTCGGGGACACTGCCGACCGCCGCGCGCACCAGACGCTCGATGCGCAGAGGCTGGGTCCAGTTACGGCCGATCCGGTCGGCCTCGGCCACGGTGAGCAGACGCTGGATGAGCATCTCCAAACGGGAGAGACCGGCCTCCATCACCATGAAGTCCTCGCGTACCTGCTCCCCCGTGCCGTGGGAGTCGAGGGTCCTCCAATAACGGCCGCTACGTTCCTGCACGTCGGCGCGGAGCTGGGAGACCCCGGCACGGGCTCGGGCCGCGCAGCCCTTGACCACGCTGAGAAGCCGCCGACGCTGCTGGTGCCCCCGCCAGAGGGTGTCGGTGACCGACTCGATGAGAGGTCGGGCGAGCGGGTCGGTGCCCTCCGAGCCGTCGAGCTCGGCCATGACCGTCTGGGCCGAGGCGCCCTCCCGGATCCGCCTGGTCACCAGGGGGAACACGTCCTCGGTCACGACCTTGCCGACGTTGTCGCGTCGGGACAGCTCCGCCCGCAACCGGTCGGCCCGCGCCTCGGCGTGGGCGGCGACCGAACGCGCCTCCTGGATCAGCCGCTCGTCGCGGAGCGCCGCCTCCGCGGCCTCCCGACGGGCCCGGCGTTCACGAAGGAGCGAGCGGACCGCCACGACCGAGAGCACGAGGGTGCTCACCGCCAGAACCCACGTCCAGATCTGTGCGGGGTCGGGTTCCACTGGAACCGTTGTGTCTGTCAACAACATGCGCTGGTCGTTTCACGTCGAGGACCGGCCGGGGGAGGACGTCGAAGGACCCTGGGGCGTCGGTCCGGGGCGGGGAAGGGTCCGGGCGGAGGGGCGGGAAGGGGTCGGTGCGGTCGATCAGGGGTGATTCCCGGGCGAGGACGCCTACGGCTGGTCATTTTGCCACCGTGGAGACCACCTCAAACGGGAGAAGGATCTCCCGAGGGCGTTTTCAACCCTTGTTCCCCCAACGCGGGACGGCATTCTCACTGTTCACAGCAGTCCCATACTGCTCACGAGCGCAGTGGAACTTCCTGAAAATTCTTGGCGAGGCTCTCCGAGCCCGCGTTAGGAAAGTCTGATTCGTCTTGTTCAAGAAGAATCGACACCGTCTCCTCTTCAAAGGACGCGACCAGAGGCCCACGGGCCCCGCGGGAGGGCCTCGGCCTCCTGTACACCGACCACCACGCTCTGTACGTTGGAGATCCGGAACCCGTCGATCACAGTCGAGGTGATCTCATGACCCGGACGACCTGCTGCGTGATCGGAGGAGGACCGGCCGGGATCGTGCTCGGCCTGCTCTTGGCCCGATGCGGCGTCGAAGTGACCGTGTTGGAGAAGCACCGCGACTTCCTTCGGGACTTCCGCGGCGACACCGTGCACCCCTCGACCCTCCGTCTGCTGGACGAACTCGGCCTCTCCGAGGAGTTCTCGCGCCTGCCCCAACGACGGCTGGACCGCGCCCGGCTCCCGGTCGGCGTCGAGGACCGCTGGGTCACCCTGGCCGACTTCACCCAGCTGCCCGCCCCGTACGACCACATCGCGATGGTCCCCCAGTGGGACCTGCTCGACCTCCTGGCCGGGGCCGCGGCCGAAGAGCCCGGCTTCACCCTGCGCATGAACACCGAGGCGACCTCCTTCATCGAGGAGGGCGGCCGGATCAACGGGGTGCGTTACCGGACCCGCGACGGGGAGACCGGCGAGATACGCGCGACCATCACCGTGGCCTGCGACGGCCGCGACTCCCTGGCGCGCGGGCTCTCCGGACTGGGCCTACGGGACTTCTCCGCACCGATGGACGTGCAGTGGTTCCGACTGCCCCGCCACGACGACGACCCCGACGGCGGCATCGGACGGATGAGCGAGGGGAGGTTCAGCCTCCTCATCGACCGGGGCGACTACTACCAGGCGGCGGCGATCATCCCCAAGGGCACCGACTCCCGGAACCGCTCGCACCCGCTGGAGGAGTTCAACGAGACCCTCGTGCGACAGTTCCCCTGGTTGGAGGGGCGCTCCCTGGTGGCCGACTGGGACGACGTGAAGCTGCTGAACGTACGCGTGGACCGGTTGCGCCGCTGGCACACCCCCGGCCTGCTGTGCATCGGCGACGCCGCGCACGCGATGTCGCCGGTGGGCGGGATCGGCATCAACCTGGCGATCCAGGACGCGGTCGCCACCGCCCGCCACCTCCAGGCACCGCTACGCCGCGGCCGGGTCACCAGGGACGACGTGGCGGCGGTCCAGCGACGGCGACAGCCCGTCACGGTCCTGGTGCAGGGCTTCCAGCGCGTGGCGCACCGCAGGGTGATCCTGCCCGCGCTGGAAGGACGCCTCGACCTGCGTTCGACGGAACCGCCCGCTCCGTTGCGCGTGGTCGAACACCTGCCCTGGGCCCGCCGCGTTCCGGCCTACTTCCTCGGCTACGGGGCCCTTCGAGAACGCCCGCCCGCGGCCGCGATGCGCTGACCCGCGCGGGGCCCGTCGTCCGCACGAAGACGCCGGACGACGGGCCCGTTCACGCGGCCGACTCGGAACGGAGCCCCTCCAGCTCCATCTCCAACCACAGGGTTCGTACGCCCTTACGCGGATGGTCCGAGTGGCGCCACCGGCCGGTGCTCCTGGTGAGGAGGAGGATCAGCCCCGAGGACAACACCGGTCCGCTCCCGACCCCTCCCGACCAGGGCAGCCGATAGTCCAGGCAGGTCAGTACGCATCTCCCTCTTCTGCGCATGCCCACCTTCCAGGGAACTCCCCCCGAGCCGGCCACCTCCTCGGCAACCCGACTCGTCAACCAGATCGAGTCCTCCCCTCCGGGCCCCAGTTTCTCGGCCAGAAAACGTCTGACCTGCCGAGATGGATCGCCTCTCGGGTCGAGCCACCTCTCCACAGCACCCATGGAACACCCCCCGGTGTAGGTCACAGGTATCACATGAACAACATCGATGTAAACGTAAGAATCGAATATCGACCCTTCAGTATGTACTCTACAAGTCTTCTACCTGCCAACATGTGGAAAACGTTGAAACCTCAAGAGAACTATGCTTCTCTAATCATCAGTTACCCTCCACGCCTGGAAAGGAAAGAGACCATGCAGGTGAAGCAGATTAGAGGCTGCGAAAACGGGGGCTGCCCCAAGGTGTTCCGCACCGACAAGGGGACATTCCTCGTGCAAGGCGCTACGGTTGACTCGATGCCCACTCCCGAGCATGAAACGGTCATCGAGGTGCCCGCGGAGATCCTGCGGGGTCTGTGATCCCCTGGCTCTCGGGAGGGGCGGGGCCCGTCTGGCCATCATGCCCAGGACGGAGGCGGGCCCCCACCTGGACGCATAGCGGAGAGCAGACAGAACTCAATGGGTGAGTACCGGAGGAAGCGGCAAAGGCAATTCGGGCAAGAACTGAAGAATCTGCGCAGTGAAGCAGGCATGAGCGGCCGAGAGGCGGCCGAACTGGCGGGCACCGACCAGTCCACCATCTCGCGCGTCGAGAACGGCCACATCCGACCGTCGCACGAGCTCCTCACCCGCCTGCTCACCACCTACGGGGCGACCGCGGCGATCAAGGAGGGCCTGGCGTCGGAGCTCACCGAGCTCGACGTCGGCGTCAGCAGCTGGCGGTGGCTGGAAGAGCGCAAAGGCCCGCGCCAGATCTACGTTCGCGATCTCGAACGCGAGGCGCTCAGGCGTCGCGGCTATCACTTGGACGTGATCCCCGGCCTGTTGCAGACGGCCGCCTACGCCGAAGAGGTGATCCGGGCCAGTCCCACGATCACCCCGGAACAGGTGTCCGAGGGCATCGCCCTGCGGATGGAACGACAGAACATCCTCTTCGAGAAACAGCGGAGCTTCAGCTTCGTCATCACCGAATACGCGCTACGCCGCCCGTTCGGCACCTCGGAGACGATGCGGACCCAGTACGAACGTCTCCTGCACCTGGGCACCTACCCCACCATCGGTCTCATGGTGATCCCGCTCTGGGTCCCGCACCCGGTCCTCCCGCACGGCTTCACCATCTTCGACGACTCCTACGTCTACATCGACACCGTCACCAAACCGGTGAACGTCATCGAGACACCCGAGGTCAAGTCCTACATCTCCATCTACGAGGACCTCGTCGAGACGGCCCTGCCCGAGACGGAGAGTCTGGAACTGATCGCCGCACTGGCCAAGGACACCGACTGAGCCGTATCCGAGGAGCGGCCTCGGCGGTGGCCGGGGCCGCGAGCGGCCCTACCGGACCCTCGCCGAGAAAGGACACGACCGCCACGGCGATACGCGGGGCGGGGCGCGGCCCGTACAAAGGCCGGGCATGAGAAGAGCCGACGAGGGGACTTGAACCCCTAACCTATCGCTTACAAGGCGATTGCTCTGCCAATTGAGCTACGTCGGCCGACAGCCGAAGCCCTGTGGCTCCGGAGTGTCCACCCGAATGGTACCGGCTCCGACGACGAGTGTCCTACTCGGCCTCGTTCCGCCGCCGATCACCGAGGGCGCGTCGGCCCGGATCGTGCGACACGAGCCGGGCCGGTTCGATCTCTAGGCCTTGCCGCCACGGTGACGGGCGACCTCGTAGAGGGACACACCCGCGGCCACGGAGGCGTTCAGGGACTCCGCGCCGCTGATCGGGATGCTCGCGATCACGTCGCAGGTCTCCCGCACCAGTCGGGACAGCCCCTTGCCCTCGGCGCCGACCACGATCACCAGAGGCCCGGTGGCCAGGTCCAGGTCGGGAAGCTGGATGTCGCCATCGGCGTCCAGACCGGCGACGAACAGCCCGGCCTTCTTGTAGGCCTCCAGGGCACGCGTGAGGTTGGTGGCCTGGGCGACGGGCAGCCTGGCCAGGGTGCCCGCGGAGGTCTTCCACGCGGTCATGGTCACACCGGCGGCGCGACGCTCCGGAATGAGCAGGCCGTGCGCGCCGAAGGCCGCGGCGGAGCGGGCGATGGCGCCCAGGTTGTGCGGGTCGGTGACCCCGTCCAGGGCGACGATCAGCGGCGGGGTGTCGGACTCCAGCGCCCGGTCGAGCAGCCCCTCGGCCGCCCAGTACTGGTAGGGCCGCACCTGGAGCACGATGCCCTGGTGGGCGGCGCCGGGCAGACCGTTGCTCTCGCAGCGACGGTCCAGCTCGGTGCGGGTCACCTCCTGCACGTCGACGCCCTGGGCGCCCGCCATCTTGGCGGCCTCGTTGACGCGGTCGTCCGGGTCGAGGCTGTTGGACAGGAAGAGGCGGGTGGCCGGCATGCCGGCGCGCAGCGCCTCCACGACCGGGTTGCGTCCGATCAGCAGGTCGGAGTTGTCCGGGCGGTTGGGCGAACGCTCCTGCTGACGCCCGCTCCCGCGACCCTCGCCGCCGGCGGGACGCTTGGCGGCCTTGTGCCGCTGCTTGCCCTCGTACCAGTGACGCTGCTCGGCGGGCAGGGTGCCGCTCTTGGGTTCGAGTGAACGCCGGTTCTTACCGCCGCTGCCCTTGGTCGGGCCCTTCTTGCTCTTCTTCGCCGGCATGGTCGCCGCCTCCTGATACGTGTCGCGAGCATGCCGGAAGAACTCTTCCGGCCGATGGGTCGCCGTCTCGCCGATGGGCGGCGGCGCAAACCCCCAGCCTAATGGTCGCGTGCCACCGCACGCGTCGTTCGGGGCCGGGAGGTCGTCCCGGCCCCGTCCGTCGGCGCGATCAGCCGCGTCGCAGGTCCCAGCGGGGGCCCTGCGGGGTGTCCTCCACCACCACGCCGGCCTCGGTCAGCCGGTCGCGGATGGCGTCGGCCGCCGCGTAGTCCTTACGGCCCCGGGCCGCCTGGCGCTGTTCGAGGGCGACGGCGACGAGCGCGTCCACGACCTCGCGCAGCCCCTGGCCCTCGGAGGCCCACTGGTCGCTGAGCGGGTCCAGTCCGAGCACGCCCAGCATGACGCGCAGTTCGGAGGCCAGCTCCCGGACACGCTCCTTGCCACCGGCCGCCAGGGCGGTGTTGCCCTCGCGCACGTGGCCGTGGACCACCGCCAGGGCCTGAGAGACCCCGAGATCGTCGTCGAGCGCCTCGGCGAAGGCCTCGGGCACCTCGGCGGCGGGGGTGATCTCGCCCAAGACCTCGACCGCGCGGGTCAGGAAGCCCTCGATGCGCTGGTAGGCCGAGGCGGCCTCCTGGAGCGCGGCGTCGGAGTAGTCGATGGTGGAGCGGTAGTGCGCCTGACCGAGGTAGTAGCGCAGTTCGACCGGGCGGACCTTCTCCAACATCTGCGGGATGCGCAGCGAGTTGCCCAGGGACTTGCTCATCTTCTCGCCGCCGACGGCCAGCAGACCGTTGTGCAGCCAGTACCGGGCGAAGCCGTCGCCGGCGGCCCGGGACTGGGCCTGCTCGTTCTCGTGGTGCGGGAAGACCAGGTCCAGGCCGCCGCCGTGGATGTCGAAGCTGGGCCCCAGGTACTTGGTGGCCATGGCCGAGCACTCCAGGTGCCAGCCGGGGCGGCCGCGTCCCCACGGGGTCTCCCAGCTGGGCTCCCCCGGTTTGGCGCCCTTCCAGAGGGCGAAGTCGCGGGGATCGCGCTTGTCGCGTTCGCGGTCGGTGTCGGCGGCCTCCACGACCTGGTCCGGGCGCTGGTTGGACAGCTCCCCGTAGGCCGGGTAGGAGCCGACGTCGAAGTAGACGTCGCCGGAACCGTCGTCGGCGGGGTAGGCGTGCCCCGCGTCGATGAGGCGCCGCATCAGTTCGATCATCTCCGGCACGTGGCCGGTGGCGCGCGGCTCGACGGTGGGCGGCAGGCAGCCCAGGGCGTCGTAGGCGTGGGTGAAGGCGCGCTGGTTGCGCTCGCTCACCTGCCACCACGGGACGCCCTCCCGCGCCGCCGTGGCGATGATCTTGTCATCGATGTCGGTGACGTTGCGGCAGAAGGTGACCTCGTAGCCGAGGTGGGTCAGCCATCGGCGCAGGATGTCGAAGTTGACTCCGGAGCGGATGTGACCGATGTGCGGAGGAGCCTGCACCGTGGCACCGCACAGGTACAGGGAGGCACACCCTTCGCGGAGTGGGGAGAACTCGCGGACCTGTCGGGCACTGGTGTCATAGAAGCGCAGACTCACGCTGTCAAGACTAACCGCTTTCCCCTCACGAGCGCGTCACAAACCTGGAACACCGATCGACCCCGATCCGCTCTGGACAGCCCCGAGCCCCCATATATGCCGAACCGTATCCGGCCCGCTCGGATGTGAGATGCCACCCGCGTCCAAGGCGACTTCCCCTCGACTCGACTCACCACCCACTGCCAATGACTCCATAACAGGACAGAACACCCCTCCTTCCGGAGGTCGGGAAGCAGCCGGAATCGGCCGGAATCTCGTGTTAGTGCCACCGCCTGGACTACGCTGCGGTGACGATGGCCCCTTACAACAACGCCCCCGAGACAGGGACACGTAACGGTCGGAGTGCGGGTCGCGGCACGGGAGCCGGTGCTCTCGTCGGTGGCGCGCTGTTCGTCAGTGTCATCGCCCTGTGCGCCCTCATCCTCGCCTACCAAGGCATCTACGCGTTCGCCGTGATCGTGCACGAGGACAGCCCGCTGGCCCACGTGTTCCCGGTGACCTTCACCCTGCTGGTCCTCATGGCCTTCTGGGTGAGCTACGTGCTGCGCACGGCACCGCCACGGGAACGCCTGTGGGTCGACCTCGGCGTGATCCCCGCGCTGATGCTGGCCGCCGCCGTGCCGATGATCCTCAACAACACGGGACGCGTCGACACCATCGCCGAGAACTCGCCCGGCGCGCTCCGCGTGGTGGTGGCCGTGGCCCCGTTGGCCGCGCTGTTGGTGGCGTTCCTGCTGTGGCTCGCCGTCCGCGCCCACATCCGACGGCGGAACCGCCGCTCCCGACCCCGCCCGGTCCCCTCGGACGACCGCGCCACGGTCGTGCGCGGTACCTCCAGGCCGGAGCCCGCGAGGAAGGCCCCGCCCCTCAAGACCCGGCTGCTGGACCTGGGGCGGGAACCGGAACGGGACGAACCCGCGCCGACGACCGCCGGGTCCGACGAGGAGGGCCGCTCGCGGATCTCGCCTCCGCCCGTGATCGAGTCCACCGAGCCCGCTCGGAAGGACGTGCCGGAGGAGCGCGAGCCGGACACGTCCGAGAGCGTCGACTCCGAGGCTCCCACCGAGCCGATCCCGGCCCCGGAGCCCGCCGAGGACGAGCGACCGGCCGAGACCGTCGCCGACACCGAGCCCCTCGCCCCGGTCCGGGCCGAGGCCCCGGTCGAGAAGACCGCTCCCGCTGAGGACGAGGAACGGGCCGGCGCACCCATGGTCCCCCTGCCCCGCCGCTCCCGCACGGGCGACAACCCGATCAAGCGGGCCGCCGAGGAGCCTCCGGTCGTGCCGGGGGCCGCCGCTCCCCCTCCGGAACCGATCGGGAACGAGAGCGTGCCCGCGCCCCGCGCGGCGGCCGAGCCCGAACCGGAGGAACGGGTCGAGGACGACCGGGACGTCCCGGTGTTCGACGACCGTCTCGACGAGGGGTTCGCCCACGAACCCGAGGTCGGCGACCCCGTCTCGGACGAGGCCGAGGCGCCTCCGCTCGCGCCGGTGGCGGCCGAACCGGAGCCCGCCGAGTGGGAGGCCCCCGTCGCGGAGGAGGGTTCCGAGGTCGAGGAGCGTCCGGAGTCGACGGACGAGGTCGAGTCGGTCACGCCCTCGGACGCGGCCGACCCCGAGGACGACGAGCCGCTGTGGGAGCCCCCGTCCGCCGAAGGACCGGGGTCGATCCTGGCCGACTACGTCCCTCCGGTCTGGACGCCGCCCGAGGACGGCTCCTCCGCCACGGAGGACGACGACGTCGTTCCACCGGTCGAGCCCCTGGGACGGGTCGAGGACCCGAACGTCCCTCTCACCCTGGACCACGACACCGGTCCCACGGTGCGCGCCGCCTTCCGCCTCGGGGCCAAGCGGCCGGAGCCGGAGGAGGACCCGGAGCCGGAGCGGACCTCGGAGACATCGAGCGGGCCCGCCGAAGCCGAACCGGCGGAGCGGGCTCGGGAACCCGAGCCCGAGCGGGAAGAACCCCCCGCTCCGGAGCCGGAGCCCCGACCCGCCCCGAGAACCGCCTCCGAGCCCGCCGTGCCGGTCCGTAAGCGACCCATGGTGCTCAAACCGCCGCGGCCGCCCATGCCGGACTTCGCCTCGGGTCCCCCGTCCCGACGGGTGCGCAGTGAGCCGTTGCCGCCCGAGGACCACTGATCGCCTCTTCGGCCCCGGAGCCCGCCACAGGGCGCCGGGGCCGACGTGTGTCCGCTCCCCCCGCGACCCGAAGGGGGAACACCTCGTGGCCCTCGCGGCGGGCCGGCGCGACGGCGATCCCCTCACCTCGTCCACAGCCTGTGCACGAGCGCCCCGACCTCAGAGCCCCACCCCACGCGGCCAGGGGTTTCGGGCGTAGGCGGGGACTCTCAGGCCGTGGACCGGATACCGGGTCCGGACACACCGATGGGGGCCGTGCCGGGTGGGCACGGCCCCCATCGGAGACGATCGTCCGGTCAGTCCCTGGGCGCGCAGAGGGCGGTCGCGACCGCCGCGATGCCCTCGCCGCGGCCGGTGAGGCCCAGACCGTCGGTGGTGGTCGCGGAGATGCTCACGGGAGCCCCCACGACCTCGGAGAGCGTCTTCTCCGCCTCGTCACGCCTGGGCGTGAACCGGGGACGATTACTGATGATCTGCACGGCCACGTTGCCGATCTCGAAACCGGCCGCGTGCACACGCGCGACGGTCTCGGTGAGCAGGGCCGCGCCCGAGGCGCCCTTCCACCGGGGATCGGAGGTGCCGAAGTTGGTCCCGAGGTCTCCGAGGCCGCACGCGGACAGCAAAGCGTCACAGGCCGCGTGGGCCGCGACATCACCATCGGAATGGCCGCTGACACCGTCTTCTCCCGGCCATTCCAGACCGGCGAGAAAAAGTGTTCTTCCAGGAGAAAACGGGTGGACGTCCGTTCCGACGCCCACCCGAGGCATTTTCGTCATGAATTACGTGATTCCGCGAGTATCAGTTCGTCAGAACCTCGTCGAGGAGGGCTTCCGCCTTGTCCTCGTTGGTCTTTTCCGCGAGCGCGAGTTCGCTGACGAGAATCTGCCGCGCCTTGGCGAGCATCCGCTTCTCGCCGGCGGACAGACCGCGCTCCTTGTCCCGGCGCCACAGGTCGCGAACCACCTCGGCGACCTTGTTGACGTCGCCCGATGCCAGCTTCTCCAGGTTCGCCTTGTAACGCCTGGACCAGTTGGTGGGCTCTTCGGTGTGCGGCGCGCGCAGCACCTCGAAGACCTTGTCCAGGCCTTCCTGCCCCACCACGTCACGAACGCCGACCTCCTCGGCGTTCGCGGCCGGCACGCGCACCGTCAGATCGCCTTTGTCAACCCTCAGAACGAGATAGGTCTTCTCCTCGCCCTTAATGGCGCGAGTCTCGATCGCTTCAATACGAGCAGCCCCATGATGGGGGTAGACAACAGTGTCGCCGACCTTGAAAGCCATGTGACAGGTACCCCTTCCGCTACCACAAGGATACCATGAATCTGTGACTTAACGTACCTATTAGCTTTGCGAACATGCAGGTCAAGCCACACTTTTCAGGGCTTGACAAAGTGTACCCGAGGAGTCTCCGAGACCTGGTCAGAGCACTTCCGAGAGGGCCGGAACCCCCTCTGTTCAGCCGGATCGTGACGAAGCGGAGATAGTCTTCGGATAGGGTTCGCCCTCCCTCCGGACACCCTCCGCGAGGCCCCATCGCGATCTACGTCACGATTTCGGACGGGGGTGACCCTCCATTGACCCGGCCGGATCTCCCGGGCGTGTCCCACCGCGCCCCACACCCCCACCACGCCCTCGTCGATCCGCCCTCCCGGGCCGCTCCGAGAACACCGAGGGCCCCGGAACCCGAAGGTCCCAGGGCCCATCGACGCACCCGCGGTCAGGCCTCGGGTTCGTAATCTTCGCGTTTCTCTCCGGTCACCATGTAGACCAGGTTGTCGGCCACGTGCACGGCGTGGTCACCGAAGCGTTCGTAGAACCGACCGACGAGGGTGACGTCCATGGTCGCCTCCACCCCGTACTCCCACTCCGGGGCGAGGATGCGCTGCAACAACTTGCGACGCAACCGGTCCATCCGGTCGTCGTCCTTGTCGAGTTCGAGGGCGGTGTCGGGGTCCTTCTCGGTGATGACCTCGCCGGCCTTGGTGACGAGCAGCTCCGCCTGGTGTCCCATCTCCAGGACGATCGAACGGACCGGCTTGGGGATGGCCGAGTCGGGGTGACGGCGCCGGGCGATCTTGGCGAGGTGGACCGCGTGGTCCCCCATCCGCTCCAGGTCACCGCGCATGTAGAGGGCCGTGATGATCGTGCGCAGGTCGGAGGCGACCGGCTGCTGTCGGGCCATCAGACTGAAGGCGGTGTCCTCGATCTCCTGGTCCAGGCGGTTGATCGCCTCGTCACCGGAGATCACCTCCTGCGCCGCCGTCAGATCGCTGTCCAGCAGGGCGGTCGTGGCACGCGCGATGGCGTGCCTGGCGAGCCTGGTCATCTCGACGAGGCGTTCGCCCAGGCTGTCGAGGTCCTCATGGTACGTATCGCGCATGTCCCCCATGTTCGCAGTGCCGATCTGAAGGATCGGCCAAGAATCGGTGAACGATGGAAGAACCTCGGTTGTGTCACATGCCCTGACCGGGTAAAGCCCCAGTCGGCACGTTTACGATCGAATCGTGCAAGGGGAACTTCTCGCCGCCGTGACCGGCATCATCGGACTCGTCCTGGGCATCGTCATCGGTGCCGCGGTCGCCGGTCCGCTCTTCCGTACGCGATCCGGACGCCTGGAGCCGAGCCCCTCCCAGGAGGGGGGCGCGCTCCCGCCCGGTATCGCCGAGGTGCTCTCAGCGCTTCCCTCCTCCGCCGTGGTCCTGGACTCCGGCGACAAGGTGTTGCGCGCCTCCTCGGCCGCGCGGGCCTTCGGGCTCGTACGCGGTGAGGAGCTGGTCATCGGCGAACTCCTCTCGCTGGCCCGCAAGGTCCGGCGGGACGGGGTCATCCGCGAGACCGACATCGAGGTGGCCGTCCGCAAGTTCGGCCCCGACGCCACGTCCTTCGCCGTAAGGGTCGCTCCACTCGGCGGGACCGGGTTGGTGCTGGTCCTGGCCGAGGACCAGACGGAGCACCGAAGGGTCGAGGCGGTCCGCCGCGACTTCGTGGCCAACATCTCACACGAGTTGAAGACCCCCGTGGGGGCGTTGTCCCTGCTCGCGGAGACCGTGCAGGACGCCAGCGACGACCCGGAGGCGGTCCGTCGGTTCACCGCGCGTATGCAGACCGAGGCCACCCGGTTGACCGCGGTCATCCAGGACCTCATCACGCTCTCCCGCATCCAGGGCGCCGAGCCCATCGCGGAACCGGCGCCCGTGGACCTGGAGGCGGTCGTCGAAGAGGCGATCGACGCGGTGCGCATGCCGGCCGACGCCAAGGGGATCGAACTGGTGGGCAGCGGCGCCGAGGGGCTGACCGTGCTCGGCGACGAGGCGATGCTGGGCACCGCCCTGCGCAACCTCATCACCAACGCCGTCGCCTACAGTCCGAAGAACACCCGTGTGGCGGTGTCCGTGGGCACCTCCCGGTCGAGCATCGACATCAGCGTCGCCGACCAGGGCATCGGCATCCCCCAGCAGGACCTGGAAAGGATCTTCGAGCGGTTCTACCGTGTGGACGCCGCTCGAAGCCGGGCCACCGGTGGTACCGGGCTGGGCCTGGCGATCGTCAAGCACATCATGACCCACCACCGTGGAGAAGTGACCGTGTGGAGCAAGGAGGGGTCGGGGTCGACGTTCACTCTACGTCTGCCCAGACCCGAGAGCCGGGAGATCGACGTGTCCCGGAACGACAACCACCAGGAGACGGCACAGTGACGCGCGTACTCGTAGTAGAGGACGAGGAGTCCTACAGCGACGCCCTGTCGTACATGCTGCGCAAGGAGGGTTTCGAGGTCGCGGTGGCTCCCACCGGCACCGTGGCCCTGGAGACCTTCGACCGGACCGGGGCCGACCTGGTACTGCTCGACCTCATGCTGCCGGGGCTCTCCGGCACGGAGGTCTGCCGGACCCTCCGGCAGAAGTCCAACGTCCCCGTCATCATGCTCACCGCCAAGGACTCCGAGATCGACAAGGTCGTCGGTCTGGAGCTGGGCGCCGACGACTACGTGACCAAGCCGTTCTCCTCCCGCGAGCTCGTGGCGCGCATCCGCGCGGTGCTGCGTCGTCGGGGCGAGGACGACGTCGTCCTTCCCGCCGCCCTGGAGGCCGGCCCCGTCCGTATGGACGTGGAGCGGCACGTGGTGACGGTGCGCGGCGACAACGTACAGCTCCCGCTGAAGGAGTTCGAGCTGCTGGAGGTGCTCCTCCGCAACGCGGGCCGGGTGCTCACCCGTATGCAGCTCATCGACCGCGTGTGGGGCGCCGACTACGTCGGGGACACCAAGACCCTCGACGTGCACGTCAAGCGCCTGCGCGCCAAGATCGAGGAGGACCCGAGCCACCCGCGCTACATCGTGACGGTGCGCGGCCTGGGGTACAAGTTCGAGCCGGTCACCGTCGAAGCGGAGTGACCCCCGGCCCGGGGCCCTCGGGTCTCCCGTGCCGCCGTCTCCCCGTCCTTCCTCTCTTTCCGACCCGATCCCGGACGGTGACACCACCGTCCGGGATCTCTCATGTCCGCTCTTCTAGGCGTACCGTTCCACGGCGCGGGCCAGGACCTCGCAGGCCCGGCGCAGACCCGTGTAGGAGGCCGTCCCGTAGCCGATGACCAGCCCGTGCACGCTCGGCTCCGCGTGGCTGGAGCGGGAGGTGTCCTCGACCAGGACCCCCTCACGCGCGGCGGCGGCGACCACCGGCGCCACGGCCTCCTCCGGCAACGGCAGCAGGACGTGCAGACCCGCGGTGTCGCCGACCGGCCGGGGGCCCAGGTGTTCCACCAGCAGGGCTCTGCGGCGGGCGTACTCGCGTCTCATCCGCCGCAGGTGTCGGTCCAGGTCCCCACGTTCCAGCAGGAACGCCGTGGCGACCTGCACGGGCCCGCTGGTGCGGTCGGACAGCTCCGCCCGGGTCCGGGCCAGCCGGTCGGCCAGATCGGGTTCGGCGACGATCCAGCCGATGCCCAGGTCCGGGTCGAGGGTCTTGGACAAGGTGCCGAGAAGGACCACCCGTGCCGGATCGAGCCCGTACAGGGCGGGTAGAGGGGCGACGTCGTAGCGGAACTCGGCGTCGTAGTCGTCCTCCACCACCAGCGCCCCGGTGCGCTCGGCCCAGTTCAGAAGGCGTTCGCGGCGGGGAACCGGTAGTCGACCGCCGAGCGGGTACTGATGAGCGGGCGTGGTGTAGACGAGACCGAGATCGTCGGGGAGCTCCTCGGGGCGGATACCGTCACCGTCGACCGGGCAGGGGACGACGTGGTCCCCACGGGCGGCCAGGATGGAACGGGCCCGCCCGTAGCCGGGCTCCTCCACCCCCGCTCGAACGCCGGGCCCCAGAAGCGCCGCGACCAGGTCGAGGCCGTTGCCGGTACCCCGGGTGACCAGGATGTTCTCCGGTCCGATGTGGATCCCTCGGGACCGTCGCAGGTGTTCGGCCAGGAGTTCGCGCAGTCGTGGCAGACCACGGGGATCGGGGTCGTCGGAAGGGACCTGTTCGGCCGCGTGGCGCCAGGCCCGGCGCAGGGCGGCGCGATCGTGGTCGTGGACCCAGGGGGCACCGGCGCGCAGGTCCACCAGACCCTCGTTCCGGGCCTGTTCACGAGAGATCCGTCCACGGACCTCCGCGTTCGACGGGGCCGCCCGCTCCCGACGTTCGAGGTCGCGCCGGTGCCGCGCGCTCGAGAGCTCCCGCTCGGCCACGAAGGTGCCCGAGCCATGACGTCCTTCCAGCCACCCTTCCGCGTAGAGCTGCTGGTAGGCGTCGGTGACGACCGTACGGCTCACCCCGAGACGCGCGGCCAGCGCTCGGCTGGAGGGAAGACGTTCCCCCGGCCGCAACGCCTCGGAGACCATGGCCTCGCGCAGCCCCGACGCCAGTTGGGCGGTGAGCGGCTCGGCGGCCGACCGGTCCAGCCGGAGCACGGGATCGACATCGGGACGGGACAAAGTGGTCCTCCGTTCCGGGTGGAAAGTGGCCATGGTCGGCACGTCCACTTCTTTCTACTTTGGAGCCATGCTCTCCACCACCGAACGCACGCGTCTTCGGCGTGCCAAGCACAAGGCCCGGACCGACCGCACCGAACTGTACGACCTGCTCGACGAGGGCCTGATCTGCCATCTGGGCGTCGTCGTGGACGGCTCGCCCCGAGTGATCCCCACCGGATACGGACGTATCGACGACACCCTCTACCTGCACGGTTCGACCGGGGCCCGCTCTCTTCGAGAGGAGGGGGAGGTGTGCGTCACGGTGACCCTCCTGGACGGGATCGTGCTGGCCAGGTCGGCCTTCCACCACTCGATGAACCACCGCTCCGCGATGATCTTCGGAACACCGCGCGTGGTCACCGACCCCGAGGAGCACGAGGCCGCGCTCCGCGCGATCACCGAACACCTCGCCCCCGGACAGTGGGACACGGTGCGTCTTCCCGACGCCAAGGAGACGGCCGCGACCCGGGTGCTGGCGCTGTCCCTGGAGGAGGCCTCGGTGAAGGTGCGCACGGGCCCGCCCGGCGACGACCCGGAGGACCACGCCCTCCCGATCTGGGCCGGTGTGCTCCCGACACGTATGGTCTTCGACCCGCCGATCACCGACCCCGACCTGGCCCACGACCTGCCCGTTCCCGAGCACGTGGCGGCGCGCGTCACCCTTGGGCACCGGACGGTCTGACACGGGGCCCTCGCCCCGGTTCAGACCTCCAAGAGGACGGTGAAGGGCCCCTCGTTGGTCAGACCGACGGACATCCGCGCCCCGAACACACCTGTGGCCACCTCCGCCCCCAGGTCGCGCAGTTCCTTGACGACGGCGTCGACGAGGGGCTCCGCGACCGGGCCCGGTGCGGCCGCCTGCCAGGTGGGGCGGCGGCCCTTCCGGGCGTCCCCGTAGAGGGTGAACTGGCTGACCACCAGGATCGGGGCCCCGATGTCGGAGCAGGACCGTTCCTCCTCCAGGATCCGCAGTGTCCAGAGCTTGCGGGCGACCTTGGCGGCCTCGGCCCCGGTGTCGGTATGGGTGGCCCCCACCAGGGCCATGAGGCCCGGACGGGTGATCTCCCCGACCACCTCGCCGTCCACCGTCACCGACGCGTGCGACACCCGCTGCACGACCGCGCGCATGGGCTCCCCCGTTCCTCTCGGATCCTCTCGTCCCGGCCGGGACGTTCCTATCTCGATCGTTGCAGCTGGTTGAGCAGGCGGGCGCGGCGGGTGTTGGTGATGACACCGCTGAGGGTGACCACGAAGGTGGTGATGGAGTCGGCGAAGTCCTCTATCCGCCACTCGCGCGGGCCGGTGTACCAGGCCAGGCCGTCACCGGTGAGCTCCTCCGGGGTCAGGTCGGAGATGGCCGCCGAGGCCAGGATGTCGGCCCAGCGCTCCACGTCGTCGAAGATCACCGCGTAGGGCAGGCAGCGCGAGTAGAGCTCCACCCGCTGTCCGGGCGGGGCCTCCTGGGCCCGGGGGCTCAACAGGTAGTCGCGAAAGCCCATGGTGTGGGCGTAGACCGAACTGCCCAGCCTGGTCTTGGCCGGCATGTACTGGGCGCCGGCCGTGATCGCGGCCCCCGCGATGATGACGGCGAGGCCGGTGAAGGCCGCGCCGGTGAACGCGGCCAGCAGCCCGGTCAGGACGACCCCGACCGCGGTGGTGGCCATGCCCGCGGTGGTCCACACGCTCCGGACCCGACTC
Source organism: Nocardiopsis alba DSM 43377 (assembly GCF_000341225.1). Classification (GTDB taxonomy): domain Bacteria; phylum Actinomycetota; class Actinomycetes; order Streptosporangiales; family Streptosporangiaceae; genus Nocardiopsis; species Nocardiopsis alba. Next base: position 309,752 of record NZ_ANAC01000001.1, on the reverse strand, counting down.
GGCGAACGGGAGAACCAGCGGAGCCGGACCATGTCCTGGTACAGCTCCTCGCGTACCCGATCGATCCGCTCGGGCAGGTTACGGGAGTAGCGGGGGGAGGCCAGCTCGGACAACCGAACGGAGCGTTCCTCTCCGAAGAACGCGTCGAGCAGAAGCCGTTCGGAGGCCAGCAGGGTGTCGCCCGGCGGGCCTCCCAGACGGACCAGTCGCCAGTCCACCGAGGTGAAGTGCTCGTGCGGAAGCTCCTCCAGGCGGATGTAGCCGCGCACCGCCAGATCCAGGACCGAGGCGGTGAGGTCGGCGATGTCCACACGCTCGTCGATCAGCGTGCCGATCTGGCCGGGGTGGACGTCGTCGGGTGCGTGGAAGCGGAGTCGGCCGTGCTCGCCGGGTTCGAGCGGGGCGTGATCGCCCTGAGCGGCCTCACGTCGCAGGGCCCGCTCGTCACGGCCGCGCAGACGGATGAGCGCGACGAGGCCGCCCACCAGGACCACCAGCAACAGGCCGAACACACTCGCGGTGGCCGGTGTGACCTCGAAGGCGGAGGCCAACGACCAGCGGCGGTCCAGGAGGGGCTCGCCCTCCGCCGTACCGGGCGGATAGTTGACGACGATGTCGAGGCGGTCGCTGGGGTCCATGTCGGTCTGGAGGAAGTGCGCGACGACCGCCTCCCCGCCCATGTCGGAGGCGGTGCAGTACATCGAGCTGCGCGGCTCCCCGGCCAGGCACGACAGAGCTTCGGGCGGCATGGGGGCGGTGACGGTCACGTCGGTGGTGCGGACGGTGTGACTGTAGGCGCCCACCGCCCGCCACTCCAATTGGACGCCCTGAACGACCTCCCCGACCGCCCCGCGCACCTTGTAGGAGAGCCGTACGCCCCGGGTCCCCTCGGTCGGGATACGGACCAGCAGGGCGCCGTCGACCTCCTCGGTCTCGATGTCCAGAGTGGCGCCGTCGGCGTCGACCGCCGAGACACCGTCGATCTCGAACCGGCGGTCGTGGTCGGTGTCGTAGATCATGGTGGAGGTGAGCGCCCGGGTGAAGGTCTCGGGGGCCTCCCCCTCGAAACGGATCGCCTCCTCCCCCGCGAGGACACCGTGCCGGTCCAGTTCGAGGTCGATCTCGTTGGTGATCACCGGGGCCGAGGCGTCACGGGCGGCGATGATCCCGGGGGCGCGCCCCGGTACTGTGGTCTCCGGTGCGGACGCCGTCGCCGCGTGGACCCTTTCCTCCGACCACGCCACGGTGACCGCCGTGACCAGCGAGGAGAACACGAGCAGGGCCGTCGCCCAAGCGACGGCCGGGCGCCAGGAGCCGACCCACCACATGACGCGAGAGCCTATCCGGTCCTCCCCCGGACCCCGTCCGCAGGGCGCCGCCCCACGTGGCGTCGCGTACCGGCGCGCCGATCCGACGTCACCCTCCACCGTCCCCACCGGACCCCTCCGTCCCGTCTTCGCTCGTCCATCGTGCCGAACGCTCCCGACCCTCTCCCTACACGCGGGTGTGATCCCGTGCTGAGGGAGAGACGCCCGGAGGCCGACCTCGACCCCTGGGCCGAGCGCCACGGCCTCCTCCAGCGCATGGGGCTCGGTGTGTCCCTGTCCCTCGGCACCGGACTGGCCGCGATCGGATTCACCGGGTTCCTGGCGATCTCGGCGATGTTACCGGCGGCCGCTCCGGCCTGGGGCGACCCGGTCGGGACCGACCCCACCGAACTACTCTCGGAGGAGGCCTCGCACGCCCCTTCGGAGGGCGGGGACGCTCCGATCGACGACCCCCTCGGCCAGAACCCGCTGTACGTGGCGGACGAACTGGGCGAGGTGACCTGCTCCCCTCCCCCGCTGGACAAAGAGGATCCTCGTTCGGTGGAGGCGTTCGTCCACTCGATCGCCGACTGTCTGGACACGGCCTGGGGAGACTACTTCACCGACGCCGGACTGCCGTTCTCCTCTCCCAACCGGGTGTACTGGTACGCGGAGGGGCACAGCCCGTGCGGCCCCTTCCCCAGCGAGGGCACGGCGGCCTTCTACTGCCAGGCCAACCAGGGGCTGTACCTGGGGGTCAAGGACATCGTGGCCGCCTCCGGCGGGAGCGACGCCCCCGAGGCGTACACGTTCCTCCTCAGCCACGAGTACGGCCATCACGTGCAGGGGCAGTCCCGGATGCTCGCCGAGTTCCACTCCCTGCGGGCCGGCGCCGACGACGAGACCGCCGACGAACTGACCCGCCGCAACGAACTCCAGGCCAACTGCCTGGGAGGCGTGTTCGTGGGCGCGGCCGAGGACTCCCTCGGCTACGGGCCCTCCGAACGGGAGAACATCCTCGACGACGTGGCGCGCCGTTCCGACCACGCGGGCACGAGCACCCACGGATCCGTCGAGAACGGGCGCCTGTGGACCGAACACGGCCTGGACCGCAGGAGCCCGGCCTCCTGCAACACCTGGGAGGCCCGCGAGGAGTTGGTGCGGTGAGCGGGCCCCTCGTCCCGGACACGCCCGACGGGGTCTCACGGCTGGAACACGCGCGCCGGACCCACCGGGCCCACCGTCGGGTGCTCGGCGCCGTCTGCGGCCTTCTCGTGGCCCTGCTGGCGCTGTCGCTGCTGGCGTGGAGCACGGCCCGGGAGGAGGGACCCGCCTCGGAGACGGTCGCCGGAGCCTCGGGGAACGGGGACGACTCCCCCGGCCCCGACGGCGCGGTCCTGGACGCCCCGACCGGCCGCTCGGGGCCCTACGCTCCGGAGGTCCCGGACCGCCCCGTGGGGGAGACGGCCCTGGTCGCCAACCCGCTGTACGACACCGGACGGTTGAGTCCGTTGCCGTGCCCGGTACCGGAACTGGACGTGGACGTGCCCGGCTCGATGGAGCACTTCCTGCACATGGTCGCCGACTGTCTGGACGACGCCTGGCAGACCCAGTTCGAGCGGGCGGGCATCCCCTTCGACCCGCCGAACCGGGTGTTCTGGACCGACCCCGGGGAGAGCCCGTGCCGCTCCTACCCCTCCGCCGCCGGCGCCTTCTACTGTCGTGCCAGTGGCGCCATCTACATCGGTACCGAGGACGTGGTGGACAAGTGGAACGGCTCGGAGGACAGCGTGGTGTACGCGTCCCTGCTGGCCCACGAGTACGGGCACCACGTCCAGGGCGAGTCCGGGCTGCTGGAGTACTACCACGATCAGCGGCGGCTGGAGGAGACCGACATCGGGCGCAACGCCTGGACCCGTCGCAGCGAACTTCAGGCCAACTGCCTGGCCGGCGCCTTCCTGGGCTCGGTCAGGGTGAGCTACCCGCTCTCCGACGACGACCTGGAGACCCTGCTGGACGACGCCGCCGCGACCGCCGACCGTGAGGAGGGGGCCGAGGAGGAGCGTACGCACGGTTCCATCGAGAACAGCGTGACGTGGACCCGCGAGGGCTGGGAGGGCCAGTCGCCGGGGTCGTGCAACACCTGGGATCTGGAGGACGACTCGCTCGTCGATTGAACGAGGTGACGAATCCGCCGTCCACAGGCGGGATCGCCCTCTATACCGGCGGCGACGGTGCGTGGCACCATGGTGACATGACGGATACAGCCGACCCCCTCGGCTCGCACGAGCCCGTCCCCTCCTCCCCGACCCCCCGTCCCTCCCCCACCCCACCGGCCGACCCCCCCTCCGCGGCCCGTACGCCCAACGGGGTGGAGTTGCGCGTACACGGGGTGAGCGGCGGCCACGCCGAGGAGCTGCTGGACGTGGAGCCCGCCATGCGCGTGGGCGGCGATCGGCTGGCCGGGTTCTTCCGCTGGCGTCGAGAACCGGACACCGAGACCGTCCCCGGTGTGCGCCGAGAGATCTTCGCCTGGGGCAACCTCACCTCCGGCAGCGCCTCCCGGGCCTTCTGGCTCCTGCTGCTGCCCTTCATGATGATCAACGTGGCGTACTGGATGCGCCCGGGACACATGGACGGCAAGCGCACCGGGGTGCCCAGAGCGGCCGGGATCGCCTACGGGGCCGGGGTCCGTCTCTCGGCCCTCTCCCTGACCATGCTCATCACCCTGGCCGCCGCCGGTGTCGGAATGGACCTGATCGCCTGGCAGTGCGGCGGTCAGGGACGGGAATGCGCGAGGGCCCTGCCCTGGGCGTCCTTCCTCGTCGCCCCCGGCTCGCCCCTGTCCACCCCGGGATGGTCCCTGCTGGTCGGCGCCGTGCTGCCGATCGCGGTCGTGGGCGTCCTGTGGCGACTGTCGCGCCGGACGGCCGCCGACTACGAGGTGGTGACCGGTCCGGTCCGCTCCGACCACAGCGACGACGCCCCGCTCAGCCACCCCGACTTCTGGCGCAACAGCGAGATCATGGCGAGGCTCCGTTCGGCGCACATCGCGATCGCGGTCGGGACGGTCGCCGCCTTGCTGCTTCTGCCGCCCCTACTGCACGATCTGGCCGGTCGCGACGCCCCGGGGACGACCGGGACCGGGCCGTGGGCGGTGGGAACGGCCCTGGCCATCCTGTTGGGCGTCGTCACCGCGGCGAGCACCGCGAGCGTGCTGATCCCCGGCCGGGACCCGAGATGGAACGTACGCGCCGACCGGCTCTGCCGGGCCCTGCGCGACCTCGCCCTGGCGCTGACCGTCCTCGTGGCCGTGTACACGGTCTGGCCTCGGCCCGGATGGACCGCCGAGGGCAGGCTGCCCGGCGGCGGCACCATGCTCAACACCCTCTTCGCCGTCCAAGGCGCTTTGGTCCTGCTCCTGGTCGTGGCGGCCCTGGTGCTGTTCGCGACGGACCGACCGCACTCGGGCACCGCCATGCGCGGTCTGGCCGGGCCGTCCACGGCCGCCCTGGGCATCCTCTTGGGCGGTGGCTTCTCGGCCGCCCTGGTCTACCAGGGGGCCCGGTGGCTGAGCGGCTGCGGCACGATCGACGCCGCGGAGGCCGGTTGCGTGACCCTGTCACCGCCCACCGCCTACTCCTGGCTCCAGTTGGCGTTCTCCTTCGAGGCCCTCATCGTGCCCCTCGTCGTCCTGGTCCTGGCCCTGAAACTGCGCGCCATGGCACGGGCACGGCTGCCGGAGGTCGCCGCGCTGTACTCGCGTCCGATCGAGGACCGACGGACCCGGGAGATCGCCCGGGCCCGCGCGATGGGCCGGATGACCGAGACCGTGCCCTGGATCCTGGCGACACTGCTGCTGCCGGTGGTGCCACTGGTCGGGCTGGCCCTGTACTCGATCCTCACCGGGACCCTCGTGGCCGGCCCCGTCGACGCTCCGGCCGCGGTCGCGGGCCGGGTGCAGGGGGTCGCGCAGAGCGTCGTCGACGCCATGGTGGCCGTGGGATCGCTCATCGGCGGGGCCGCCCTGGTCGCCCTGGTGTGGATCGGCCGCAGCGCCTATCGGGACCGGCCGACCCGACAGGCGGTGGGCGCGCTGTGGGACGTGGGCACCTTCTGGCCCCGGGCCGCGCACCCCTTGGCCCCGCCCTCCTACGCCGAGCGCGCCGTTCCTCAGCTCACCGCCAGGGTGCGCAGGATGGCCGGGGAGAACACCGGGGTGGTGCTCTCCGGGCACTCCCAGGGTTCGGTGCTGGCCGCGGCCACGGTGTGGCAGTTGCCCGACGAATGCCGCGGGCGGGTCTCACTGCTCACGCACGGCTCTCCCCTGGACCGTCTGTACGCCCGCTACTTCCCGGCCTACTTCGGCCCGGCGGCCTTCGCCGACCTCTCGGGGAGGGTCTCGGCCTGGCGCAACCTGTGGCGGGTCACCGACGCCATCGCCGGCCCCGTGCGTCGCCGAGGTCCGAGTGGCACGGAGACGGTCGCCACGGCCGAGCCGCTCCCGGACCCGCGCTCCTACGACGCCCCTCCGGGCGAGGCGCGCAGACCGGAGATCCTGGGCCACTCGTACTACACCGGCGACCCGGCCTACGCCGAGGCGTTGTGGCGGGTACTGCCGAAGGAACGTTCCGAGGAGGAGAGCACGGGGGTCGAGAGGCCGCCCCGCCAAGGGCCGTAGGCGGCGCGGGGGCCGACCTCGTCACGGAGGGCGGCCGCGTCCGGTCTCCTACCAGGGGCCGTAGGGGCCGCTGTTGCGGTTGCCGCCCGCGCCCTTGACCGCCGGACGCACGTCCAGCAGGAAGATGAGCGTGGCCACCAGACCGAGGATCACGAACATGCCCGTACCCGTGAGGACCGCGAGCAGGGAGACACCGCTGGCGACACCGGTCAGGATCACCCACAGCTTCTTGGTCTGCTTGTCCATGACCTCGAACGCCTGCGGCGGGGTGCGCAGCGCCTCGATGAACGCGTAGAGGCTGGCCACGAAGGTGACCAGGTAGACGAGCTGCCAGATCCAGTAAAACAAGACACTCTCCAGAGCTACGCGCGGCCGAGCGGGGTTCCGTCCCCTCTCCTCGGTCAACGGACCGGATCCGACAATCGTGCCCGTGGGAGGCAGGGATCACAGCCATCGGGGCCTCGGGCGTGTTCGAGGGCTACCCTCGGCCCGGGCCCGAAACACCGGTCCGTCAGACCGGAATGTGCCAGAGACAGGTCACGGCCGCCAAGAGGAAGGCCGAGGAGCCCATGATGATCGCACCCGCGTGGTAGGGGAGCTCGTCATCGGGGCGCAGAAGGCGATTCACCCGACGCATCACGTCCGGCTCGGCGTGCTGGACCGCGGCCATCGCGCCGGCCGGCACCGGAGCGGGACCGGCGGCGCCGAAGCGCAGCAGGGCCATCGCCAGCTCCCGGGAGGAGCTCTTACGGCGGGCCTGGTCGTCGGCGCACATCTCGATGAGGAGGGCCACGGTCTCGTAGTAGGTGCGGACCAGGCGCACCTTCGGGAAGGCCCGCTTGAGCGAGGAGAACGGCAACAGGACGAGGTCGTGCCGCTGCCGTAGGTGGGCGTGCTCGTGGGCGAGGACGGCGGCCAGTTCGCGGTTGTCGAGGACCGCCAGAGCGCCCGCGCTGATCACCACCTGGGACCGCAGGACACCGGGAAGGCAGTAGGCGGCGGCGGCCGGATGGTCGACCACGCGGGCGCCGGGAACGTCGGGGTGGTCGCTGGCGACCAGTTCGAGCAGGTCGTGGTGGCGTCGACGGACCCGGACCACCTGCACGAAGGAGGCGACCAGTCCGGCGAAGAGCACGAGGGTCAGGGTGACCGCCACGACGATGGCGACCAGGTGGCTGATGCCCACCAGCCCCTGGGAGAACTCGGCGAGCAGGAACTCGCCGGTGATCAGGTCGGAGACCATGGCCATGACGCCGCCGGCGGCCCCCAGTTCGTAGGAGGACAGTCCGAAGGCGAGCAGGGCACCGATGGTGGAGACACCCCAGGCCAGGCCGAGGGCCTGCCAGGCGATGACGGCCGTGTAGGGGCCGCGGGAGGGCCACTTCGCCCTGTGGAGAGCTTCCATGGCGACGAGGCAGCAGACCGCGACGATGCTGAGGAGTGCGGCACTGACCATACGGACCTAGTTCCTTGGCTGCTCGATTTCCGCGAGTGCGCGCCGAAGCGCTTCAGCCTCCTGGCCGTCCATGGATTGGACGAAGGCGGCCAGGGCGGCGTCACGGTCCACCGTCTGCCCGAGAGCGTCGAACATCAGCTCGGACACGTAGTTCTCACGGCTGGCTGCCGGACGGTACCGCCACGCACGTCCCTCACGTGCCCGAGTGACGACCTTCTTCTTGGCGAGTCGGTCGAGCACGGTCATGACGGTCGTGTGCGCCAGGTCCCTCTCCGCGAGAGCTTTGCCGACCTCGCGAACCGTCATTGGTTCGTTGCGTGCCCACAGTACATCCATCACCGCGCGTTCGAGTTCGCCAAGCCGATTCATATCGCCAGTCTACGGGCGGTAGTACTACCCCCGGTGGCACCCCCACGTTAATTCGCGATGACCTATGGGGAAGGGGTTCGAGCCCCCCGGGTCGGGGACGTCCTCGCGCGGCCCGGTCACTCCACCGTGCCGGGAGGGTGTCGGATCTCGCCCGTCCTGCCCACTGGTCCCGTGAGTCCCACCTCCGAGCCCCGACGGGCCGTCGTACCCTCCGTTGTATGGGACACCGGCATCCGAGCAGGCTCAAGAACCCCGAGGTGGGTCACGCGCGCGCCCGTTGGTTGTTGCGCGCCGAGCTCGCCGGGTGCGACGACTGCCGGGCCGAGGGCGACGAGGACGCCCTCTCCGATCTGGCCTCGGGCGGCATCTTCGATTCCCTGCTCACCGGCTTCGTCCTCTCCCGCGTCCAGCGCTGGCACTCGCCCGGCCGCCCCTCCCGATATCCGACCACGGTGTACCGCGTCGCCCCCATGGACGAGCGGGAACTGTGGTGGGTGCCGACACGTCACTGCATGAGGGTGTGCACGGTGACGGCCTCGCAGGAGGTGGACACCGTGCCCGCCCTACGTGAGCTGCGCCTGATGTCGGTCCCCGATCGCGCTCTGGTGCTGGACGACGTCATCGACGGGCTGGCCGAGACGGAGGGGTGACCACGGGGGACCCTCGTACGTTCTTCCGGGACCGTCCCGCGACGCCGGGGAACACGGACCCGGTCAGCGGCCGGGGTCGGCGATCGGTCGTGGATAACCGGCCGTACCCTCCCCTTCCGCCTCCTCCCAGGGGGTGTGGGCGCGTCGACCGGGCAGTCCGGCCAGTTCGGGCAGGTGGCGCCGCACGTACTCGCCCTCGGGGTCGAAGCGGCGAGCCTGCCGCAGCGGGTTGAAGGCTCGATTCGGTCGAGTGTCGTTGCCGGTCCCGGCCACCCACTGCCAGTTCCCGTACTCGTCGGCGACGTCCCCGTCGGTGAGATGGGCGTCGAAGTGGGCGGCCCCCTCACGCCAGTGCACGCGCAGGGTCCGGGTGAGGAAGGCGGCGGTGATCATCCGGGTCCTGTTGTGCATGAACCCCTCCGCCAACAGTTGCCGCATGCCCGCGTCCACGATCGGGACCCCCGTCCGTCCCTCCTTCCAGGCCTCCAGGGCCTCCGGGTCGTGGCGCCACTCCCGATCGCGCGGGCGGTAGTCACGGGTGGCGATCTCCGGAAAGGCCGCCGTGACCTGGTGGTGGAAGTCGCGCCAGGCGAGCTGGCGGACGTACTCCGGACCACCGGGGAGATCGCGGGCCGCCGCCTCCACCTCCAACGGTGAGAGACAGCCGAAGCGCAGGTCGGCGGACAGGTGCGAGGTGGCCGCTCCGGGGAGATCGTCGTGCCGGTCCGGATAGTCGGCCAGGCCGCGGTCGATCCACCTCCGTAGGCGTTCGCGAGCCCGGGTCGGACCGCCCCGTGTCCTCTCCGGCGCGAGCGCCCCGATACCGCCGGGTTCGGCGTCCAGGTCGGGGAGCGGGCCCGGGTCGATCCCCTCGGGTGGTCGGACCCGTGCGGGGGCGGTCCGGATCTTCCGTCGCTCCTCGGCCTCCCAGGCCCGCCAGTAGGGCGTGAACACCTTGTAATGATCGCCCTTGGCCGGTGTGATCGCCCCGGGGGGCACGATGGTCGGCCCCGGATGGACGCGCACCTCGAGGTCGGTGGCGCGCAGGGCCGCCTCCCTCCGCGCCGCGAACCGGCTCACTCCCCCGCCCAGGTGGACGGCGCGGGCCCCGGTCTCTCGGGCCAGAGCGCGCACCTCGGTCACGGTGTCGCCCCGCCGCAGGACCAGATCACCACCGAGGTCGCGGAGGCCGGAGCGCAGGTCGGCGAGGGCCTCGGTCAGATAGGCCCGACGGTTACGGGCGGCACGACGCAGGAGGCCGGGTTCGAGGACGAAGAGCGGTACGACCGTCTCGGACTCTTCGAGCGCGGCGGTCAACGCGGGATGATCGTGGAGGCGCAGGTCCTGGGTGAAGAGGACGAGGACGGGGGTGCCCAAAAGGACTCCTTCACTCTATGGAATCATCACACTACCGCCCGTGCGTGTCGACGGTTGGTCGTCGCCGGTCGGGGTAGAGCCCCCACCATGAAGCCGCCTCCTCGCCCCGTGGTCGGGGTCTCCAGTTGCCTGCTCGGCGCTCCGGTGCGTTACAACGGCGGGCACTCGCGCTACCGGTTCCTCACCGACGAACTGGACCGACACGTGAACTGGCTCCCCGTCTGCCCCGAGGCGGAGATCGGCCTGGGGGTACCTCGCCCGACCCTGCGCCTGCGGGACTCGGACGGCTCGGACCGGGTGGTCTCCACCAAGGACGGCGTCGACCACACCGACGACCTCGCGGGTGTCGCGGATCGCCACCTCAAGGAGCTGCGCCGCCTGGACGGCTACGTGCTCAAGAACAAGTCCCCGAGTTGCGGGCTGCTCTCACTGCCCGTGTTCGACGAGAAGGGCGATCGTCGACGCGGTACCGGGCGGGGCGCCTTCGCGGCCAGGCTCACCGCCCTTCTACCCCTCCTGCCCGTCGAGGAGCAGGGCCGGCTGTCCGACCCGGTACTGCGCGAGCACTTCGTGGAACGGGTGTTCGCCCACTCCCGACTGCGCTCCCTACTCGAAGGGGCATGGCGACCGCGCGACCTGGTGGAGTTCCACACTCGGCACAAACTCCAGCTGATGGCGCACTCGCCGGACGGCTACCGGGAGACGGGACGGATCGTGGCCCGGGCCGGCGGGGGCGACCGCGAGGAGATCGCCGCCGCCTACGCGGAGGCCTTCCAACGGACGCTCGCGCTGCGGACCACGCGGGGCAAGCACGCCAACGTGCTCCAGCACATCTTCGGCATGGTGAGCCCGGCACTGGACGACACGCGCAGGCACGATCTCCTGGCCGGAATCGAGGAGTACCGGGAGGGCCAGAGTCCGCTCAGTCTGCCGGTGGCCCTGTTGCGACACCACTGTCTGGCGGAGGACCTGGAGTGGGCCTGTGGGCAGACCTACCTGCGCCCCTATCCCGACGCGCTGCGCCTTCGGCACCCGGTGGCGGTCTGACGGAGAGCGGCGGACCCGCGGGGATTTCGGAGGAGACGTCCAGGGCACGCCGCACCTTCCACACACAACGACCCCACTCGACTACAGTGGGTGACATTCTCGGTCGTATCGAGACCGTTCACCGGTGCCCCCGAACCCCGAGGTCGCGACGTGTTCGTCTCCTTCTCCCGCCGTGTCACCGTGCTTCTCGCGTCCTGCGCCGTGGCCTTCACCGCCGCCTCCCTGGCCACCACGGCCCAGGAGAATCCGGCCGACCGGCTCGGGCCGGAGCTCACCGAACCCGACCCCGAGAGGGTCCTGGGCCACGTACCGCCCCCCGCGCCCACCGATTCCGCCCCCGCTCCGATCCCCCGCCCCGGGCACGTAGCGGTCTGCGGTGAACCCGGCCGGGACGAGATCGTCGCCCTCCCCGACCCGAGCGCCCCGGGGGAGGAACGCCCTCTGTGGATACGCAGACCCCCCGGGCCCGATAGCGCCGACCTTCCCGTGCTGTACCTGCTGCACGGTTCCTCCTCCACCCACACCACCCTCATGGACGCGGGGGTGGGCGAACTCCTGGACCGCCAGATGTGCCGCATGGGGGTCGAGTTCGTGGTGGCCGCCCCCTACGGCCAGGTCGCCGACGGTTCCACGACGGAGTGGGCCGACGCCCATGACGGCCGCTTCGCTCTGGAGGAGTTCGTCACCGAAGCGGCCGTCACCGCCGTGGAGGGGGAGCATCGCCGGTCCCGATCGCTCCGGGCGATCGGCGGGTTCTCCATGGGCGGATACGGCGCGGCCGCCCTGGCCCTGCGCTCGCCCGACCTCTACTCCCAGGTGGTGAGCTGGGCGGGGTACTTCCGGGTCGACGACCCCGACGGCGTCCTCGGCGAGAACACCACCGGCCACTCCCCCGACCGTCTCCTGGGTTCGGAGAAGGCACGGGATCTGCGGTTCCTCCTGGTGGAGGGCCGTGAGGACCACACGCCGCTCCAAGAGGGATCCATTCACGGCGAGGCCGAACGCTTCTCCTCGCTGCTCGCCGAACGCGGTATGACGGTCACCACCCTGCGGCCTCCGGGCGGCCATGATCTGACCACGTGGAAGAGCACCTTCCCCGACGCCGTGGACTTTCTGGTCTCCGGTTGGGCCGCCTCACCCTGATATCCCCGTTCGTCAACCCCCGCCCCCTCGGACGATCGGGTCGGGAACAGTGTGTACCTTCGTCGCTGTTGTCGACTACTGCCCGCACACTCGACCCGGAGGGACCACCGTTGTCCGGACCCGTTCCGTTGGGAGAACAGACGGCGGTCCCCTCGAGGATCGCGACCGTCAGTCTGCACACCTCGCCCCTCGACCAACCCGGCACCGGTGACGCCGGAGGCCTCAACGTCTACGTGGTCGAGGTGGCCCGTCGCATGGCCGAACGCGGAGTGGCCGTGGACGTGTTCACCCGGGCCACCACCCCCTCGCTTCCGTCCGTGGTCGAACTCTTCCCAGGGGTGAACGTCCGGCACGTGCCCGCGGGCCCCTACGGCCACTTGGACAAGAACACCCTCGCCCGCTACCTGTGTCCGTTCGTCTTCGGCATGCTGAGAGCCGAGGCCCAGGGAGACCCGGGCCACTACGACCTCGTGCACGGTCACTACTGGCTGTCCGGCAGGGCCGGTGTGATGGCCGCCCGTCGCTGGGGCGTACCGATGGTGCAGACGATGCACACCATGGCCAGAGTGAAGAACGCGGCCCTCGCCGAAGGCGACACCCCCGAACCCGAGGAGCGGGTGCGCGGAGAGGACCAGCTGGTCCGCCAGGCCGATCGGCTCATCGCCAACACCGACGACGAGGCCCGTCAGCTCGTCGACTTCTACGGCGCCCGCCGTGATCAGCTCCACACGATCCCTCCCGGCGTGGACCTGGATACCTTCACCCCGGGATCGCGCACCGAGGCGCTGGATCGGATCGGTCTCCCCCGCGACACCCACCTTCTGCTCTTCGTCGGCCGTGTGCAGCGGTTGAAGGCACCGGACGTGCTCATCCGCGCCGCAGCCGAACTCCTGGAACGCGACCCCTCCCTGCGCGACCGTCTCGTGGTGGGTGTGGTCGGCGGCCTGTCCGGCGGAGGGACGCGCGAGCCCCGCATGCTCGACGATCTGGCGCGATCGCTGGGCGTCGCCGACGTCGTGCGTATGGAACCGCCACAGGACCGCGCGCGCCTGGCCGACTACTACCGGGCCGCCACCGCGACGGTGGTGCCGTCCTACTCCGAGTCCTTCGGGCTGGTCGCGGTGGAGTCCCAGGCGTGCGGCACCCCGGTGGTGGCCTCACGTGTGGGCGGACTGACCACGGCGGTCTCCGACGGTTTCTCGGGTGTGCTGATCGACGGGCACGATCCGCGCCACTACGCCGCCGAGCTGCACCGACTGATCCACGAACCGGCCCGACGTGCCAAGCTGGCCGAGGCCGCGCCCCTGCACGCGGCGACCCTGGGATGGTCTCGGACCGTGGACGAGTTGTTGGACGTGTACCGGTCCGCCCTCACCCCGAACGACCTCCCCCTGGCCGAGGCCGCGGGCCGATGACGGCGACCGGAAAGGAAGGAAGGCACGTGGAGGAGACGACGGCGCGTGAGAGCGCGATCAAGGCGATCGACGAGGCCGTGACGGAGGCCGGCCTGGAGGTCGAACGTCCTCGTGAGGGCTCCTTCCTGGTCACGATCCCCGGCGAGGCCAAGCTCAAGACCCTGGTCTGGCTGGAGGCCGGGCCGCACAGTCTCACCCTGACCTCGTTCTTCTGTCGCCGTCCGGACGAGAACCACGCCGGTTTCTATCAGTGGCTGACGCGCCTGGGCACGGACATGTACGGGATGGCGTTCACCTCCGACGAGGTCGGCGACGTGTACATCCGGGGCCGGCTCCCCCTGGCCGGAATCACCCCGGAGGAGGTCGACCGGTTGCTGGGATGCGTGCTCACCTACTCCGACGAGAACTTCAACACGGCGCTGGAGCTCGGTTTCGCCTCGGCGATCCGCAAGGAGTGGAAGTGGCGTACCGAGCGCGGCCACGACACACGGAACCTGCGGGCCTTCGCCCATCTGGCCGAGACCGCCGACGAAGGCTGATCCGGGAGCGGAACCGCCCGCCCCGCGCGCGAACGGCCACGGGGCGACGGCCGAACGGAATCGGCGAGTGACTAGGCTTGTCCCCATGGGAACTCTGGTACTGCTGCGACACGGTGAGAGTGTCTGGAACGCGAAGGGCCTGTTCACCGGCTGGGTGGACGTGGACCTGTCCGCACAGGGCGAAGAGGAGGCCCGCCGCGGCGGTGAACTGCTCAAGTCCGCCGGGGTGACCCCGGACATCCTGCACACCTCTCTGCTCAAGCGCGCCATCCGCACCGCGAACCTCGCGTTGGAGACCGCCGACCTGCACTGGCTTCCGGTCGAACGCACCTGGCGCCTCAACGAGCGCCACTACGGCGCCCTCCAGGGCAAGGACAAGGCGCAGACCCGTGACGAGTACGGCGACGAACAGTTCATGATCTGGCGTCGCTCCTACGACACCCCGCCGCCGCCCATCGCCGACGACGACCCCTACTCGCAGGCCGGAGACACCCGCTACAGGCTGCTCCCGCCGGAGCTGCTGCCGCGTACCGAGTGCCTCAAGGACGTCCTCGACCGGGCCCTGCCGTACTGGTACGACCGCATCGTCCCGGACCTGGCCGCCGGCCGGACCGTCATGGTCGCCGCCCACGGCAACTCGCTGCGCGCCCTGGTCAAGCACCTGGACGGGATCGGCGACGCCGACATCGCCGGCCTGAACATCCCCACCGGGATCCCGCTGGTCTACGAGCTGGACCAGGACCTCAAGCCCACGAACCCGGGCGGCACCTACCTCGACCCGGAGGCCGCGAAGGCCGCGATCGAGGCGGTCGCCAACCAGGGCAAGAAGTGACGCCGGACCACGACTGAACCGACCTCCACGTGCCCGTACCGCCCTCGCGGTGCGGGCACGTCGTCCGTTCGGAGTCGGCCCCCGCGAGCACCGTCAGTAGACGAGGGCCTGGGCCCCTTCGCGGATGCTCTCCTCGACGAAGGTCGGTGCCCCCGCGATACGCACACCGTCGATCAGGTCGTCCCGACCGAGCTCCCGGCGGGCCGCGCACTGAGTGCACACCGTCATCCGGCCGGCGGCCAGCACGGAGGCCAGCAGGTCGGCCAAGGGCGCCGCGTGCGGCAGTTCGAAGGTCTCGGCCCGTCCGGGGACGGCGAACCAGGTCGCCTCGCCGGTCAGCCACAGGGAGACGTCGACGCCGCTCGCCAACGCGGCGGCCGCGACGGTGAAGGCCTGGTTGCACCGCTCGGGAGCATCCTCGCCGGCCGTGACCTTGATCACCAGGGAACGAGACATGTGCTTCAGCCTAGCGGCAGGCCGGCGACGGTGAGCGCCGCCCCCACGACCAGGCAGACCATGAAGGCCGTCAGGAGGGCCAACGCCTCGGTCCGACGCGGTGAGACCCGCGAGGGGCGCTCGCGCACACCGTGTTCGATGACCAGGCCGCCCTCGTCCGGGGCGGTCAGGACCACACGGCCGTCGACCACGCGCAGAAGGCCGGTGACACGGACGCGCGCGCCCTGCCGGATGACCCACTCGCGGTACTCGAACTCGATGGTCTCGCCTCGGAAGACCCCGGAGATCGGGCTGCGGACACGGGACAGGAGATCGTCCGCCGCCGCGGCCACCCCGGGCTGAGGCCGACCGACCAGACGCTTGAGGCAGAGCTCGGCGTCGCGCGGCTCGGTACCGTCCGGGTCGACGTAGATCCGTTCGGCGTCCGCCGGACGCCCCTCCCCCACCAGGCCGAACAGGTCATCGGACCCGTAGTCGGCGATCGAGTCGAAGGCGCGTTCGACGACCTGGCCCTCGACCTGGTCGCGGGCCAGGGGGCGATAGTGACGGAGCACCTCGTGGCCGTGCCAGACACATTCGACACCGGCCAGACCGGACTCGATGGGCCCTCCACCGGGACCGGGCGCGGCCACCCCGGTGAGGGTCACACGCTGGCCCTCACGGTCGGCGAGCGCGGAGGGGAGCAGGCGGGCGAGCCCGCGCTGGCGCTGCCAACGGCGCAGGCCGATGATGGTCAGTGGCAGCAGGACCGCCGCGATGGCGAGCAGCGCCACACCGATCACCAGTAACACAGGCAGCCCCTTAGGAGAATGCGTCGGAGGTCGGGACAGCGGTCGACTCCAAGCCCCGTGGCCGCACCGTGTCCGTTCACCATCTTTACCAGTTCTCCGGGAAAGCGGGGCCAATTGGGCATGGCCGGGCCAAGGCTCCGGGGCGCCGCCCGGAGCGCCCGCGCGGCACCGTCACCGGTACCCCCGAGACGCCGATAGTCTCGGTGGTTATGGACTCTGCGGTACACCCTGATCTGGCGAAACTGTCCTTCCTGTTCGGACGTTGGGAAGGCGTCGGCGTCGCCGGATACGTGGAAGAGGAAAAGTTCCAGTTCGGCCAGGAGGTCGAGTTCAGCCCGCGTGCGGGTCTGCCCTATCTGGCCTACACCGGTAAGGCCTGGCGTATGAACCCCGACGGGACCACCGGTGAGCTGGTCACCGAGGAATCGGGCTACTGGCGTGCGCTGTCCGCCGAGGACACCGCGCAGTACGCCGCGGACGATGAGGAGAACATCGTCCACCTCGAGGTGATGATCGCCCACAACGAGGGCTATCTGGAGTCCTACGAGGGCAACGTGTTCGCCAACCGGGTGGAGATGCGCAGCGCGGGCATCGTGCGGACCATCACCGGCCTGGAGGTCGAGGGCTCCCACCGCCTGTACGGCCTGTTCAACGACGGCAGCCAGACCCTGGGCTACGCCTGGGACCTGGCCGCGCGCGGCCACGGGCTCCAGTCGTACATGTCCGCTCAGCTGAAGAAGGTCTCGGAGAGCACCCCGGGCAACGGGAAGTGACCTCGAGGGTCTTCGGACAGAACGAACCCCGGGCCGTTCCCGCCTGAGCGGGGTCGGGTCGGACCAGGTCCGACAGCCCGGGGTTCGGGTGTCCGTCTGGGATTCGCCACGACGCGCGTCGAGCGAACGCTCAGCGTCGTCCTAGCGGACGGCCACCTCGCCAGTCCTGAAATCGATCATTTCTCGGACCACCTCCTTTCCTGCGTGCCTCGAAGGTATGTCGTCCTCCCGGCCCGGGGCAAATGTTTTTCTGTGACGTGTATCCCCAGGTCAGAGCAGCCGCTTCGAAGCCCTGTCGCATCGACCTCCGCTACGGATAACCTCGGCGGTATGACTTCGCCGCTGCTGACCACACACGGTGCCGTGAGCGCCGAGACACCCGACTCCGACGTCGCCGCCCACTACGGCGACCCCTCCCACGAGGGCCGCGCGATCGAACGCTCCGCCGCCTGGGTCGACCGGAGCAACCGGGGCGTGGTGCGGGTGAGCGGACCCGACCGTCTGGGCTGGCTCAACGACCTCACCAGCCAGCTCACCCGGGGCCTCGCCCCGGGCACGGGCACCGAGGCCCTGATCCTGGACACTCGAGGCCACCTGAGGTGGCACCTCTCCTTGGTCGACGACGGCGAGGCCACCTGGATCCACACCGAACCGGGCCAGGGCGCGGAACTGGCCGCCTTCCTGGACTCGATGGTCTTCATGCTGCGGGTGGAGGTCGAGGACCTGTCCGAGAGCCGCTCCGTGCTCAGCGTGCTCGGCCCGAAGCGGGACGAGGTCCTGGCCGCCGTCGAGGGGCCGATCTCCCGCGTCACCGAGGACCAGGTCGACCTGTTCGTCCCCTCAGAGGACCTCGTGGCCATCGCCGAGGGTCTGACCGGGTCGGGGGCCCGCCCGGCCGGCCTGTGGGCCTACGAGGCCCACCGGATCGCCTCCCACCGGCCTCGGGCCGGTATCGACTCCGACGACCGGGCCATCCCCCATGAGATGGACTGGATCGGCTCCGCCGTCCACCTGGACAAGGGCTGCTACCCCGGTCAGGAGACCGTGGCGCGCGTGCACAACCTGGGACGCCCGCCCCGGCGGCTGGTCATGCTGCACCTGGACGGTACCGCCGACCGGCTCCCCCACGTGGGCGCCGACATCGAGATGGAGGGCCGCCGGGTCGGCCGCGTGGGAGGTTCCGCCCGTCACCACGAGATCGGCCCGATCGCCCTCGGCCTGGTGAAGCGGACCGTGCCCACCGACGCCACCCTGACCGTCGAGGGCATCGCCGCCGGTCAGGAGGTCATCGTCGACCCGGACACCGGCGCCAACGCCGACATCGGCGACTTCCGCCGCACACCGCGCTGACGGCCGCACCGCACACGAACATGATGGAGCCCGGTGGGAGAGATCCCACCGGGCTCCATCATGTCCTTCGACGATCAGCGCAGGGCCGCGGCCAGACGCTCGTCGTGCAGACGCTCACCCCACGCCGGCGGCAGCGGGTTCAGCGCGCCCACACGCCAGCGCAGCAGCAGATCGGCCAGCTGCGGGTTGCGCGGCAGCGCCGGCCCGTGCAGGTAGGTGCCGAGGATCTGCCCCTGGTAGGCGCCCTCGGTGCGGTCGTCGTTGCCGATGCCCTTCACCGTGGTCGAGAGCGGACGGGCCTGCGGACCGATCGCGGTGCGGCCCTGGTGGTTCTCGAAACCGGTGATCCGACCCACCCCCAGGGAGGGGTCGACGTCGGCGACGATCTCGCCCACGGCGCGGGTCTGGCCTCGACCACTGCGGATGTCGAGGATGCCCACGCCCGGAAGCGGGTTGGCCTCGTCGTCGCCGTAGCTCTCACCGATGATCTGGTAGCCGGCGCAGACCGCGAAGACGCACGCGCCCCGGGCCGCGGCCCGGGCGAGTCCGCCGTCGGCGCGCAGACGCTCGGCCGCCAGGATCTGCGGACGATCCTCACCGCCGCCGAGCAGGTAGATGTCGCCCTGCTCGGGCACGGCATCGCTGGAGTGGACCCGCACGATCTCGGTGGGGATCCCGCGCTGCTCGGCGCGGCGCTGAAGGATGAGGACGTTGCCCTGGTCCCCGTAGGTACTGAGCAGGTCGGGGTAGATCCACACGATCCGCAGGGCACTACTGGTGTTCGACATGGGGGTCTCCTACTGGACGCGGCCGTACGCCGTGCGGATCTGCTGGAAGGCGGTGTAGTTGGCGATGACGTCGACCTTGGTGATGTCGGGACGCTCCGCCTTGAGGCGGCCCAGGATCTCGTCCACCCGGTCGGCCACCTCGAAGGGGACCTCGTCGGTCTCCAGACGCAGGGCGAGGTCGGTGCGACGCTCGCCCATGACGAACACCCGGCGGCCGCGGAGGACACGGTAGTCCACGTCCCACAGCCAGGAGGTGTCCTTGCCGTCGGGGATCTGGGCGTTGACCGCCAGGATCACCGGGACGCGCGGCGGGTCGAGGACCGCGAAGGACTCCAGCCAACCGGCCGGGTTCTTGGCGAGCAGCAGACGGACCTCGACGCCCATGGTGACCACCGAGGTGTAGCGGCCGGCCACCGAGGAGATCTCGCGCAACCGCTCGACCGTGCGCTCGGGGTGGAGTCCGTACCCGGCCGCGGTGGCGGCGGCGATCGCGGCGTTGGACCGGTTGGCGTCGCCCGGCAGGTTGAGCCGGAGCTTGATCTGCTGACCGCCGGGGGCGATCAGGGTGTCGGAGTCGTTGTCCACCGCCCAGGCGGTCTCGGGCCGGGAGAGGCCGCACTCGGGGCACTCCCAGTACGGGTCCTGGTCGCGCTTGAGGTGACCGCCGCACTCGGGGCAGCACCAGGCGTCCTCCTTCCAGCGCTGACCGGCCGAGACCCAGGTGGCGTTCGGGGCGCCCAGACCGGCCCAGGCCACGAGCGGGTCGTCGGCGTTGGCGATCACGTGGGTGTTGCTCTGCGACAGGGCGGTACGCCACTTCTTCGCGAGCAGGTTGATCTCCGAGGCGCGGTCCATCTGGTCGCGGCTGAGGTTCATCAGCACGACGAAGGCGGGCGAGGTGGCCTTGAGGACCTGGGGCAGGTACTTCTCGTCCACCTCCAGCACGCCGTTGATCGCCGACTTGTTGTCGGAGAGCGCGGTGATGTGCCCGGTGGGCATGTTCGCGCCGTACTCGTTGGTGGCCACCTCACCGAGCTCGCGCAGGGCCTGCGCGATGAGCCGGGTCGTGGTGGTCTTGCCGTTGGTGGCGCTGACCAGGGCCAGCCTGCGCCCTTGGGCGAGCTTGGCGAGCAGGTCCGGTTCGACCTTGAGGGCGACGCGTCCACCGATGACGGAGCCGTCTCCTCGTCCGGTGGCCCTGGACAGGCTTGCCGCGCTCCTGCCCAGTACCGAGGCCAGTTGGGCGCGCAGGGGAAGCTCGCTCATCAAATCTCCACGATCGCTAGATCACCCGCACGAACGCGCTTCGAAGGCGGGCGATGTGTCAGGCCAAGCTTATTCTCCATCGACGCTCAGACCCGCCAGTCCAAACGCTCGGGCGGCGGCCCGAGGTTGGGCGGGACCTGCGACGGATCGAGCCCGTCGTCGGCCGGGACCGTCATCGGGCCCCGAGCCTCCTCGAGGACCACGCCGTCCCCCGACGTGTCGGTCGGCGTGCCGCCCCCCGCGGGGACCGTTCCACGGCCGAGGCCTCCGGAACGCCGTACCCGCGGTGACTCCGGGGAGACGCCCGCCTCCGCTCCCATGGGGACAACGTCCCTGCCGACGCCGGGGTTCCGATGGTCCTCGGCGGTGGCGAGAGTGGCGGTGGCCAGGGTGAGGATACCCGGGTTGGTGTCGGCCGAGACCGGACCGTCGGGGGTCAGGACGAGAGCCGTCGTGGGCGCCAGGGACCTCAGGGAGGCCGTGTCGGGGGCCGTTCCCCCGGTGTCCGCCCCCGCCGCGCCCCGCTCCGGGTTCGGTGTGTCGGCCTCGGCCGCCTTCGCCGTCGCCCGACCCCACACCGTGGCGGATCTCACATGGCGGACCAGGTCCAGCGGGGTGATGGCCGCGGCCGCGTTGCGAATGAGCGCTCCGGACTCGGTGTGCGGCGAAGGGAAGAGAGGCTCGTCGTCGGGCTCCCCCTCCGAGCCGCCGTCCTCTCCCTCGGCCGCCGTCTCGCCCACGGCCCCGCCGACCGCCTCGGTGAGACCGTGCGCGGCCATGTCGACCCCTCGACCTCCAGAGGCCCGTGCCACCAGAGCGGCGAGCCGTTCGACGCCCTCCTCCGGCCCGGACTGACGCATCAGCACGGGGAGCCGGGAGGGGCCGTCGAGATGACGCAACGCGAGGGGCACCGCCTCCCGGAACATGAGCACCACCTCCACCCCGCCGTCCTCTGCGGCGGACAGAACCTGGTCGACCTCCTCCTCGGGGAGGGTCTCGGCTCCGCAGACCACCACGGTGCGGGTCCGCTCCCTCCGCTTCCGGGAGGCGGTCGCCGCCGACCCCCTGGACGGGGTCCGCGCCTCCAGGAGCTCGCTGAGCGCCGCGACCGCGTAGGTGCCGTACACCCGGGCCGCGCCCGGACCGGAGGCCCGGTCGGTGGAGATGATCTTGACCTGCGCGTAGGTGCCGTCCTCGGCCCGGGTGCCCACGGCCTCGAAGGGACTGAGCCGTTGTTCCAATCGCCATGCCCGCCCCCGGGCATCGGGGACGTCGGCACAGCGTTCGCGGACCCGCTCACGCTCCCGGGGGCCGAGCAGGGCCAGGGCCGGATCGTCCTCGGCCATGTCCTCGGCCGGTGTCACCAGGGCGCGCAGACCACCGATCAGGCGGTCGATGCCCACCTCCGGACCGAGCACCTCCAGCAGGCGCAGCAGGAGCGTCTCGTCGGCGTCGGAATCCTCGTCCCGCCCCGAGGCCGCGGCCACCGCGGAGAGGATCCGCGCCCGTTGCCCCGCGTCCAGATCGGTGCCCAGGGTCATCCGGGGCAGGTCGGCCGGGAGCACCCAGTGCCGGGGCCCCACCGCGCAGCGTCGGGCCAACCGGACGAGTTCACGCGTGACGCCGCGGCCGGTGAGGTCGACGACGGTGAGGTCGCCGCCCTCGCGCAGACGTGAGATCCCGACCGTGGTGAGCAGGGCCGACCACCCGGAGTCGGTCCCGCCGACCACGACGACCGCCGAGGTATCGGAGGGGACCGTCACCCCGTACCAGTGCGGCTGGGCCTCGTAGGCGCGGCAGGCCGCCCGCCACTCGGTGTACTTCCGAGCGTGGTCGTGCTGGCGCTCGCGCAGAAGCCGTTCGCGCTCCGCGCGCTCCGCTCCGATGCGTTCCTCGGCCCGGGCCAGCCGCCGGGCCATGACCTGGCGGCTCTGGACGAGGGCGAAGGCGACCGGTGCCGCGATGGCCGCGCAGGCGAACACCCCTCCCAGGGCCAGTGGTCCGGGCAGGACGCGTGTCGACCACAGCAGGGGGAACAGCAGAGCGAGCAGGGCGAGCCCGCCCAGGGCGTAGTAGAGGGGGCGGTTGGTGAGGGCCTCGCTGTCGCGTTGGCCCGCGATCCACTCCTCGCTGAGTCCGTGTGCGTCCTCGGGCGCGGGACGACGCGGTGCGGGACCCGGTGGTGGGATGAGGACCCTGTGCCGCCAGCCGAGGTAGGTGCGCCCGGCATCGTTCCGGGACGTACCGGCGTCGACCTTCGACGACCGTTCTGTGGACATCATCCGAACACCTCCTGCCCGACGGCGGGGAGAGAGGACCGCCGGGGAATCGTCCACGCGGGGGCTCCGGCCGCCGGACGGTCGGAGGTCGGGTACCGGTGGCCGACACCCTGCGCGCTCGTCACGGCCGAACCGCCCGGGGCTCGGACACGCTCCGTGTCCGAGACCCCCGAATGGCGTGGCCGTGACACTCACAGTGAAGCAGGGTGCCCCACCGCTTTCCAGTCCAGGACCACCGCCTGTGGACAACCCCTCGGGCACGTGCGCGAACGCCCGCTCCAGGGCGCGTCGCCCCTTCTCCGGGGCGTCTCTCCCCGACACGGCGCGACGGCGCCGGCGGCGACGGGGGTCCCCATCGTCACCGGCGCCGTCGGCACCGTTCGGTCTCAGAGCACGGTCAGGCCTGGACCTCGAGGTTCACGATCTTTCCGACCTCGGCCAGGACCGGGTACTCGCCGGTGAACCCCTGGGAGGCCAGGACACGTACCTTCCAGGTGCCGTCGGCGGCGAAGAACCGGAAGGTCCCCTCGTCGCCGGTGGCCACCTCTCCGACGAAGTCGTCGGACTCGTTCAACAGCCGGGCGTAGGCGCCGCGCAGCGGTCGACCGTCCCGGGTCACCGTGCCCTGGATGACCGCCTGGTCACCGGCGTCGACGTCGGCCAGGGCCACTCCGCCCTCGGGTGCTCCGCAACCGGTCACTTGGCCTCGGCCTCCCCCAGCTCGACCGGCACGCCCACCAGGGAGCCGTACTCGGTCCAGGAGCCGTCGTAGTTCTTGACGTTCTCCAGCCCGATGATCTCGTGCAGCGCGAACCAGGTGTGCGACGAGCGCTCACCGATCCTGCAATAGGCGATGATGTCCTTGTCCAGGTCGACCCCGGCCTCGGTGTAGAGCTCGCGCAGCTCCTCGGCGGACTTGAAGGTGCCGTCCTCGTTGGCGGTCTTGGCCCACGGGATGTTGCGCGCGGTCGGGATGTGGCCCGGACGCTGCGAGGTCTCCTGCGGCAGGTGCGCGGGGGCCAGCAGCTTGCCGGTGAACTCGTCGGGCGAACGGACGTCGACGAGGTCCTTGACGCCGATGGCCCCGACGACCTCGTCGCGGAAGGCGCGGATCGAGGTGTCCTGCTCCTGGGCCCGGTACTCGGTGGCGGCCCGCTCCGGGACCTCCTCGACGAGCTCGCGGGAGTCGAGCTCCCACTTCTTGCGGCCGCCGTCGAGCAGGCGCACGTTGTCGTGGCCGTAGAGCTTGAAGTACCAGTACGCGTAGGCCGCGAACCAGTTGTTGTTGCCGCCGTACAGGATCACCTGGTCGTCGTTGCCGATGCCCTTGGCGGACAGCAGCTTCTCGAACCCGGTCTTGTCGACGAAGTCGCGACGGACCGGGTCCTGGAGGTCCGTCTTCCAGTCGATCTTGACGGCGCCTCGGATGTGGCCCTTGTCGTAGGCGGACGTGTCCTCGTCCACCTCGACGAGGACGACGTCGGCGTCGTCCAGGTGAGCCTCCACCCAGTCGGCGTCCACGAGGACGTCGGAGCGGCTCATGGGGAACCTCCTGTGTTTCTACGTGCGGTGTCGTGTGTGTCGTTGCGTCGGTTCCGGATATGGGGCCGGAACCGGGGTACGCCGGTGGGCTCCCGCGTCCGGGGGCGTTCGGGGGGTACCCCCGTGGCACCCGGTTCGGGTGTCGATCGGACGTGGAGAACGGGCTGTTCGGGATGGGCGAACGTGGACGCACGGAGCCCGGATACGCGGTGTACGGGGAGTTCGGGTCCGATCACCCACGAGGGTGAGGGGACTCCGTTCTCCGGGTTCCACACGTACGGGAAGTCATCTCGACCGCGGGTGTGGGCACCGAAGGATCCGGTCGCACGGAACGGACTCGGGCTCGAGGCCCGTCCGCCCTAGGAACACGGACAGAGCGCGGCGGCGACGCGGCAGAAATCGACCGCCCGTCGCTTCGTCAGATACGCGCTCGTCAAGGAAGTCACGTTTTAGACGCTACAGGCACGGCATCGTCTTGTCACTGGTGTCCTGGATCACAAGAGGAGCCATCGTCCCCGCTCCACAAGGGGAACCGGAGACGGATGGGGTCCAGGATGTGGGAGAGGCGTCTCGAGAACGCGTGTTCGGGAGCTCAGAGAACGGCTCGACCGAGAGCGGCGATCACGTCCGCCTTACGGGGCTGCCCTTGGGCCCGCCGCACGATCCGCCCCGAGGAGTCCAGGACGAACACCGTCGGGGTTCCGCGGATCTCCAGCCGTCGCACCAGGTCCAGGTGCGACTCGGCGTCGATCTCCACGTGGGTCACGCCCTCGACCATCGCGGCCACCTCCTCCAGGATCCGGCGGGTGGCCCGGCAGGGCTGACAGAACGCGCTGGAGATCTGGACGAGGGTCGCCCTCGCGCCGGGCTCGGCGCCGATGTCCTCGGCGCCGAGCCGCTCCACCGCGACGGACATCAGGCGACCTCGGAGCCCATCAGCGGGATGTCCGAGCCGGTGCCGGTGATCCGCAGCCCGCTGGAGGTGGCCTCCATCTCGGTGACGGACAGGCCGAGCGGGAGCTCGGGCACCTGGGCGCTGAAGCCCAGAGCGTCGGCGACCTGGTCCCCGAGGTCGATCGGCAGATCGCCGATCTGGATGTCGACCGGGGTGACCGTGAGGACGTCGCCGTCGACGGTGAACTCGACACCGCTGGAGACCGGGATGCTGCGGCCCAGCTCGGTCAGGGCGAGCTCACCGCTGATGCGGGCGTCGCCCTCCTCGGTGCCGATGGTCATGCCCTCGGGCAGGTACGGGTTGAAGTAGGTGTAGGGGACCACGAAGGAGCCGTCGACCTGGCCGGCGACCACGTCGGGCTCGTTCATGAGGTCGCTCAGGGGCGCCTCGACGTCGGAGGCGGTCGCCTCGACCTGTTCGACCGTGACACCGCTCATCGTCGCGCTGGCGGCGTCGATGTTCACCTCGGTGTAGGTCCCGCTCAGCACCTGGGGCAGGAAGGCCCAGCCCTCGATGGAGACGTCCGGCTCCTCGGACATGTCCATCTGCTGGGCGAGCCGTTCGGAGAGGGTGCTCTGCGCGAAGGAACGCGCCCCGATGTCGGCCACGACGACCAACGCCGCGAGCAGGATCAGGAGGACGACAAGGAACTTACGCATCGGAATCCCAGCACACTTTCTTTCGCTCCGGCGCGCCTCTCGGCTGGGTCATCCGGCCGGACTCGGTCACACGCCAACGGTGCTCGATGGGCACCGGTCATGGAAAACCTGTAGGGAAGGGTACTTCACCACGCGTTGGATGCCCCGCTTCCCGGATCGGTTGCGACGAGGCGGGGATCGGTTTCGCGTCGAGAGCGCGGGAGCACTTCCGGGGGCGTCTCCCTCCCCGACACAGGGGAAGGAACGCCATCATCGAAACGGCTGTTCGGAGGGGACGCCGGACCCGCTCAGCGGGGCATCAGCATCGCCGCGAGGCCGTCATTGGCCGCCGCGTCGGCGAGGGAGAGTTCGATCACGTTGGTCGCGACCACGTGCCCGGAGAGCAGGCGGCCGAACTCCAGGATGTGCGGCTGACGCTCGTGTTCCTCCTGCGCCAGCTCGTCCCGGTAGATCGCGTAGACGATGCGCTGTAGCGGCGCGCTGGGCACGGTGTGCGCGGCGAACAGCAGGGTGTCGGGCTCGTGGGCGGACACCTGGGCGACCACGGCGGCGGCGAGCCGGTCGAACCCTTCGCCCTCGCCCTCGGCCAGCGTGTAGATCGTGATGACCCCGCGCACCTTGGAGGGCGGGGCCGAGGGGGCCCCTCCGTAGAGGTCCTCCTCGTGGTTCTCGGCGTGGCGGCGCTTACGGCGCACGGGTTCCTCCTGCGGATCGTCGAGTTCGTCGTCCACGTCGTCGTACTCGTCGTCGTAGTAGTCGTCCTCCACCTCGTCGTAGGGGTCACGACGGGGCTTGGCGGCCATCGCGCCCGCGCCCCAGAGAGCGGCGAGCGAGCCGAGCATGAGCACCGGCCCCATGGCGCCCAGGCCCGCACGGCCCACGACGATGGACAGGAGCGCGGCCACGAGCAGCAGGAGGACGACGGTCAGGTCGACCTTTCCTCGGCCTCCAAGGCCTCGGCGCACGATGGCGACCAGCGCGGTGACGAGAAGGACGACGACGAAGACCTGCGCACCGTTCACGAGCGCGCGCGGGATCAGGTCGTAGTGTTCCAGCGGGGGGAAGGAGTCGCCGAAGCGCTCGCTGACGCGATCGACGGCCAGTACCACCAGGGGGACGATGGTGAAGACGCTGAGGAACAGGCGTGAGGTGAAGCGGGCGTTCGGCGCGCGAACCGCGTACTCGAAGGCCCCCCACGCCAGGTAGACGGGGCCTATGAGGCTGATGCCCACGTGCAGGAGCCGGAATGTGGCCCCGCCGAAGTCGAACATCACGCCGATCACCGCGGCACTGAGACCGACCGTGATCCCCAAGGCGGCGATCGACCACGCGATCACGGCGACACCGGGGCGGCGTTGGGCGTACGCGGTCAGCGCGGCGGTGGCGCTCCAGCCCACCAACGCGCTTATGAATGTCAGTCCTACCGTGACCATCTCGATAATGATGCTGCACGTTAGTGGGTGGATGTGCACAGGATGCACTTTTGAGGGCACGTTCCCGGGAGAGATCTCGCAGAACGGAGGCGCAAACCGTGACTTACACTGTGATCTTCATCACCAGGTTTGGTGTCAGGGCACGGAGGCCGCATGAGGCATCCGGAGGGCCTTAGGCTCACAGTACTCGGGGAGCGTCACCCCCGCCCATCGGAGGATCGCCTCCCCCACCCGAGCCAGGAGAGAACCGTGTCACAGGACGTATCGTCCCCGGAACCGGTCGGCCCCGGAGCCGCCTTCTTCGACGTGGACAACACCCTGATGCGGGGCGCGTCGATCTACCACTTCGCCCGGGGACTCGCCTCCCGCGACCTGTTCACCACACGTGACCTGATGCGTTTCGCATGGGGACAGACGGTGTTCCGGGTGACCGGCAGCGAGCAGCCCGAGCACATCAACGCCGCCCGGGAGGCCGCCCTGGCCTTCGTCGCCGGACACGACGTCGACGACCTCGTCTCGCTCTGCGAGGAGATCTACGACGACACCATGTCCGACCGCATCTGGGAGGGCGCCCGCGCCCTGGTCCAGAGACATCTGGACGCCGGCCGGCCCGTATGGCTGGTCACCGCCACCCCCGTCGAGCTCGCTGAGATCATCCGCCGCAGGCTGGGACTGACCGGAGCACTGGGCACCGAGGCCGAGACCGTGGACGGGGTGTACACCGGACGGCTCAACGGAGACCTGCTGCACGGCCCCGCCAAGGCCGTGGCGGTCCGGGCGCTGGCCGGCGCGCAGGGATGGGACCTGCGCTCCTGCTCGGCCTACAGCGACTCCTCCAACGATCTGCCGCTGCTGTCACTGGTCGGCGACCCTCACGCGGTCAACCCCGACGGGGACCTGCGCCGGTACGCGCGCAACCACGAATGGCCCATCCACGACTTCCGCAAGCATCGCAAGGCGTTGAAGGTGGCCGTGCCCGCCGCCGTGGCGGGCGCCGTGGCCGGGGCCGTGGCACTACGCGCGGTCAGACACCGCAAGGCGCTCACGGCGCGCTGAGAGCCGCGCGGAAGGAACGTCCGTCAGCGACCGAAGGTGGCCCGGGCCAGGGCGAGGACGTGGATCGGACGCAGACCCGCGCCACGGGCCACACGGCCGCGGCTGTGCGCGTAGGACTCGAAGGCCTCGATGGAGCTGTAGGCGGGAGCCCAGCCCAGGGCGGCGCACAACGGCGCCGGATCCAGACGGGAGACGTGGGGACCGACCTCGACGCTCCGTGCCGCGCTCGCGCCGGCGTAACCGATCCGTCCATGCCGGGCCACACCCCGCAGCGCCCTCAGACCGCGCGCGGGAACGGGGAGACGCTGTCCGCCGACCCTGCGCAGGCAGTGGGAGAGAGGTACCGTGTCCGCCCCGCAGGCGTCGAAGACACCGGTCTCCTCGCAGAGCGCCATCCGGACGAGCGCCTCGGCGCCGTCGTCCTCGTGCAGGAACTGCACCCTGGGGTCGCGTCCCATCACCGTGGGCACGACGCGGGAGTGCATGTAGCGGGTGAGAGGGGTGTCCACGGAGGGGCCGATGAGGTTCGCGAGCCTCATGACGGCCACGGAGAGATCCGGCCGACGGCGTCGCAGCGCGTGGACGTGCCGTTCGACCTCGGCGGTGTCGTCGGCGTTCAGGGCCGCGTTGGAGCGGACCACGAGTCTGCGGACGGTGTCGGAACGCTGGGCCGCGCCCAGGACCCGCAGAGTGCCCAGGAGGCCGTCCGCCCGGTCGGAGGTCTCGGTGGCGTCCAGACCCAGGTGCAGGACCAGTTCGGCACCGGACTCGGCGACGATGCGGTCCAGGCTCCCGTCGTGCAGGTCGACGTTCTGGTATTCGATCCCCTCGACGCCCGCGGGCGGAGGAGAGGAGTCCGCGCCGATCACCCGGCCGACGCCGGGGTTCTCGCTCAGAGTCTGCGCGACCCTGGCGGCCAGGGGACCTGAGACCCCGGTGACGAGTACGACACGAGCCATGGCGACACGTTCCTTGGGAGGAGACGGTGGTGGTTCCGGGAGGCTCGCGGACCGTTCACCCGGGGAGGGTGAAGCGGCGACCGCGACCCGTGGAACACGACAACGGCGTCCCACCCGGAGAATTCCTTCATCCCGGCCGACGCCGGGTGAGGAAAGAGAGTGTCTCCGCGTCCGGGGCGTGCTCGAAGCGCGCCCACGCCCGCGGAGAGACGTTCGCCGCGAACAGTCCTACTTCTTGTTGCGACGCGCGACGCGCGTGCGCTTGAGCAGCTTGCGGTGCTTCTTCTTCGCCATCCGCTTACGGCGCTTCTTGATGACGGAACCCATGGGATCACCTTCTCGCTGACGAGTGAGTACGGACATGCCGAACCACCGGTGGCGGACACCTTCTGGTTCGGATGCGGTTGCTGGGCTCGCTGAGGCACGCGTACACGAGGCACGCGGCCGGTGCGACCGGGGCGGGCCCCGGGGAGGACTGCGCTGAGCACGCACGTCTACCGCACCCGTGGCCTTAGCTTACCCGTAGGGCGTGTCCCGTGGACACACACCCCGCCACGTGACATGCGGCCTCCACCCGGTGGACCCACGAAGTCCCCGGGTGGAGCGAGCCGAAAAAGGCCTGGTCCCGGCGCCCTCGGGCCCGGGACCGGGCCGGTCAGGCCCCGGGAACGGACGGACCGTCGCCGTAGAGCTCCGCCGCCGGCTCCGCGTAACTGACACTGGCCAGACGCTGATCGGCGAAGGTCAACGACGTGACGCTGGCGAGATTGCACTCACGCAGGTCCGGCCGGTGCCAGAGGCGTTTGCCCTCGGCCGCGCGACGGGCCATCCAGATCGGAAGCTGGTGGCTGACGCACACGGCCTCACGCCCCCAGGCCTCACGGCGGACGACCTTGATGACCTCGACCATGCGGGAGACGATCTCCTGGTAGG
This sequence comes from Nocardiopsis alba DSM 43377, assembly GCF_000341225.1. GTDB lineage: Bacteria > Actinomycetota > Actinomycetes > Streptosporangiales > Streptosporangiaceae > Nocardiopsis > Nocardiopsis alba. The sequence continues at coordinate 279,696 of NZ_ANAC01000001.1, read as the reverse complement.
GCTCGCCCCACGAGGGCCTGAAGGGGTTGTAGAGCCGCCTGAGGACCTGGGGGTCGCGGGCGGAGGAGGCCGACAACGACATCCCCTCGAACCTGTTGGCCGCCTCGATGAGCCGCTCGTCCAGGGTCACCTGTAGATCGAACGCCTTCCGCAGCGGGGCCGCGGTCTCCTGGGTGCGGTCCAGCGGGGAGGAGTACAGGGCCGCGATGTCGTGCCCCTCGAACCAGTCGGCGGCCATCTCCGCCATCCTCTGGCCCCGGTCGCTCAGGTGGTAGTCGGGCAACCGCCCGTAGAGGACCTTCCGGGGGTTGTACACCTCGCCGTGGCGGAGCAGGTGGACGACGGTGGTCGTGGTCATCGTGGAAGTCCTTCCGTCCTGGGTCCGAGCATGATCAGCCCTGGGCCTCGGCCGCGGCCCGGGCGGCCTTCGGCAGAGCGGAGACCACCTCGTCGATCGCGGCCTCGTCGTGGGCGGCCGAGAAGAACCAGGCCTCGAACGCCGCGGGCGGCAGGTAGACGCCCTGGTCGAGCATCGCGTGGAAGAACGCCGAGAACACCTTCGTGTCGGTCCGACGCGCGGTGTCGAAGTCGACGACCTCCTGGTCGGTGAAGAACACGGTGAACAGGTTCCCGCCGCCCTGGACGCGGTGGGCGACCCCGGCCGCGGACAGCGCCTTGGAGACCTCGCCCTCGACCTGGGCGGAGACCCGGTCGATGTGCTCGTAGACCTCGGGGGTGGCACCGCGCAGCGTGGCCAGGCCCGCGGCCGTGGCCAGCGGGTTACCGGACAGCGTGCCCGCCTGGTAGACCGGGCCGTTCGGGGCCAGACGGTCCATGACGTCGGCCCGACCGCCGAAGGCCGCGGCCGGCAGGCCACCGCCCATGACCTTGCCGAAGGTCATCAGGTCGGGCGTCACACCCTCCAGACCGAACCAGCCCGAGGCGCTGACCCGGAACCCGGTGAGGACCTCGTCGAGGATCAGCAGGGCGCCGTTGGCGTGCGCGATCTCCTTGAGACGGGCGTTGAAACCGTCCTTGGGCGGGACGACCCCCATGTTCGCGGGGCAGGCCTCGGCGATCACGCAGGCGATCTCGTCACCGTGCTCGGCGAAGGCGTTCTCGACGGCCTCCACGTCGTTGTACGGCAGCACGAGGGTGTCGGCGGCGCTGGCGCCGGTGACGCCCGGGGAGTCGGGTAGGGCGAAGGTCGCCAGACCCGAGCCGGCCGCGGCCAGGAGCGCGTCCACGTGACCGTGATAGTTGCCCGCGAACTTGACGATCTTGCTCCGCCCGGTGAACCCGCGCGCGAGACGGATCGCGGACATGGTCGCCTCGGTCCCGGAGTTGACCAGACGGACCTTCTCCACCGGGGCGCGCTCGACGATCAGCTCGGCGAGTTCGACCTCGCCCGGCGTCGGCGCCCCGTAGGAGGTCCCGGCCGCGACCTGGCCGTGGAGGGCCTCCACCACGGAGGGCTCGGCGTGCCCGAGGATGAGCGGACCCCAGGAGCAGACGAGGTCGACGTAGCGACGACCGTCGGAGTCCGTGAGGTAGGGGCCCTCGCCCTTGACGAAGAACGGAGGGGTGCCGCCGACGGCACCGAAGGCGCGGACGGGCGAGTTCACGCCGCCGGGGACGACGGCGGACGCCCGTTGGAAGAGCTCTGCGGAAGTCTGTTGTGTACCCACCTCACCAGTGTGTCAGCCGTCCTCCCCGTTCCGTCCATGCCCCACCCCGAAGACCTGGTCACGATGCCCCTCCCCACCCCCATGGGTCCGGGAAGGGGTGTGCCCCGCCACCGGGGGACGGGGCGGGGCACGGGGAGAGGGATCCCTAGGCGTAGGTGTCGTGTTTCGGTGCCTCTTGGGCGACGCGGTCCCCGGAGCGGACGAGGGGCCGCAGGCGGTCGTTCTCGGCCACCTTGTCGACGAGGAGGGTCATGGGGCGGGACATCGCGAGGCTGACCAGCGTCGCGACGATCGCGCCGACCAGGAGTCCGACCGTGACGTCGTGCGGGTAGTGGACGCCGACGAGGACCCGGGAGAAGGCCTCCAGAAGAGCGAACAGGATCGCCGCGAAGGCGTAGCGGCGCCAGGCCACGATGATGGCCGCGGCCGCGGCGCCCGCGATGGCGGCGTGGTTGCTCGGGAAGGACCAGTCACCTATGGGGTCGCAGGTGGCGATGGTCGTCAGGTCGGTCATGGCCTGACAGGGCCTGAGCTGTTCGAAGAAGGACTTGATCGTCAGACTGACGAAGTAGGCGATGACGGTGGCGACCGGCGCGAAGAGCGCGAGGCCGACCAGGCGTGAGCCGGCGGACCGGGCACGCCACCAGGCCATGAGGAACAGGAGCGCGAAGACACCGAGGAAGAGGTCGGTACCCCACTCGGCGGCGGTCTGCATCCAGGGATCGAGGCCGGCCGCGAACTCGATCACGGCCCGGGACCAGGCGGCGCTGATGGCGAAGATCTCAGAGACCATCTCTCTCCATTGGGGTCGTACGGGGAGAAGGTCGCGCGTGCAGCGGAGAAGGCTGGGCGACGTCCCGGTGACGGGACTCCCACGGGCGAATGAACGGAAGCCCTTATCCTGTCATCAACCCGAAGCCCGCAAAGCCGTTCCGGTGGGGAAATCGACCAAAGAGATGACGAAACCCCACGAAAGAGACGGCCACCCCTGAACAAAAGGCGTGGTGACGGAGGTGGATAGCGTGGCGGGGTCCATCCGTCTCCCACAGACCGGAGTTGTCATGGCCACGAACTTCACCACGGCGGATCTGATCGACGACCACGGTGACACCCTGCGCAGCTGTTCGACGCAGTTCCGTCGGTACGGCGGGCACGACGTCTTCTCCGGGCCGATCCGTACCGTGCGCTGCCACGAGGACAACGGGTTGGTGAAGCGGATCCTCGCCACTCCCGGTGACGGCGCCGTGCTGGTCGTGGACGGCAACGGCTCTCTGCGCACCGCCCTGATGGGCGACATGATCGCCGCCTCGGCGGTGGAGAACGGCTGGGCCGGAGTGGTCGTCAACGGCGCGGTCCGCGACACGGTCGCACTGGCCGGGCTGGAGCTGGGGGTGAAGGCGCTGGGCTCCAACCCGCGCAAGTCGCTCAAGGACGCCGCCGGACGTGCGGACGTCCCGGTCACCTTCGGCGACGTCACGTTCGTCCCCGGCGAGTGGCTCTACAGCGACCACGACGGCATCGTCGTCAACGCCACGAGGCTCTGAGACGGCGGGGGCGGCGGGGACCGCCGCCCCCGCAGCCCCGTCAGATCTCTCGGGCTCCGCTCCTGTTCACCGTCACGAACAGGAGCAACGCGGTTCCCACGAGGCCGACCGCCGCGGCCGGGAGGAGGTCTCCGACCGGCGCCCCCGCGGCCAGAAGGGCCGGTCCGCGCATGAGCGTGCTCGGCACCCACTCGGCGAGAGCGGGGATCTGCCCGATCCCCGAGAGGAGCATCAGGGCGAGTGCGGAGGCCCCCACCACGGCGAGGGCGTTGCGCATCAAGGACGACATCAGCGCCACCACCGCCACGGCCAGGATCGGGAAGACCCCGCCGATCAGGGCTCCGATCAGGACCGACGGCGACAAGGGTTCGAAGAGCGCCGAGGCGAGCGCCCAGGCCACCAGGGAACCCGCCAGGTGGGCGAGGACGGCGGCCGCCGCCGGAAGGACGAAGCGGGGCAGGAGCATCTCCGCAGCCCCGGAGACCCGGGTCCGATAGAAGACGGCCCGTCCGGGCCCGGAGTCCACCGTCAGGGCCATGGTCGCCACCAGGATCACCACGAGCGTCCCCACCGGGGCCGCCAGTTCGACGTAGGAGCCCAGGGCGTCGACCGCGGTCATCTCCGGCAGTTGGAAGTCCATGGCGGCCAACTCCCCTCGAGGGTCGGCCAACGTCAGGAAGTCCTCCATGAAGTAGGAGAGCAGCGGCCCGACCGCCCCGAAGATCCCGAAGACGAGCACCAGGGCGAGCAGGGTGTGGGTACGGAGCAGTCGCCGGGCCTCCAGCCGGTACAGCGTGCCGTTCATCGATCCGTCCTGTTCGTGAGGGAGAGGAACGCCGATTCCAGGTCCTCCTGGAAGCCGGTCATGGACACCAGCGGCATCCCGTGTTCGGCGAGCAGCCGGGGGATCCCCAGCTCCCCCGAGTCGGCGTCCACCGCCTCCAGATGGACGCAGTCCTCCTCCACCCGGGAGGCCCGGGTGACCCAGGGCTCGGCCGTCAGGAGTCCGACGAGACGGTCGACCGGTCCATGCGTCCGCAGGTACCAGGCGTTGGGTCGGCCGCGGTCGGCGATGTCGGCGACCGGCCCCTGGTAGACAAGTCGGCCCCGGACGAGCACCGCGACGTCGTCGCAGATCCTCTGCACGTCGCCGAGCAGATGGCTGGCGACGATGATCGTGCACTCTCCTCTCAGCGAGGTGATGAGGTCGAGGACGTCCACCCGGCCCTGAGGGTCCAGGCCCGAGGCGGGTTCGTCGAGGATGAGCACCTCGGGGCGGCAGACGAGGGCGGCGGCCAGACCCAGGCGTTGACGCATGCCCCGGGAGAAACGGCCGTTGCGCCGGTCGGCGGCCTCGGCGAGCCCGACGCGGTCCAGAGCCCGGGCGATCTCGGCGTCACCGGCCTTCTCCCCGACCATGTGGGCGCTGAGGGCGACCACCTCGGCCGCGGTCAGCCAGGGTTCGAAGTCGGGAACGTCGGGGCAGAGCAGGACCCGCCCCTCGGGGGCCGACACCGTCCCTTCTCCGGGCGCTCGCATACCGGCGAGGATCGACAACAGGGTGGTCTTTCCCGCTCCGTTCGGGCCTACCAGGCCCAGAACGCGGCCACGCGGCACCGCGAGGTCGATGTCGAAGATCCCCGTCTCCGGCCCGTAGGACCGGGTGAGTCCCTTCGTGGTGATCACGTGTTCGTGTTTCATGGGCCGCTCCTGGGCTCCTTCTTCCATTCCCGGTCTCCGACGAAGGGGACGGCACAGCCGACGAGGATCGCGGGCCCCATCAGCATCACCGTGTAGGCCGCGACGGTGGGGTCGGGCAGTACGAGTCCCATGACCCCGGTGGCCACTCCGACCAGGGCGATCGACGCCCCCACCCACCCGCGTGCCTGTTCCCACCAGCGCGCGGCCGGGGTCTCCTCGGGCCGTTCCGCGCGCAGGAGCGGGGCGATCGCCCCCATCCCCACCAGGAAGGCCGCCAGGGTCAGGGCGACGATCCGGTCCGTGGGCAACGACGGGCCTCCGCCCGCCACCTCGTACAGCGTCACGACGTGCAGCGCGGCCAAGAGCAGCGCCAACAGCAGCGAGAAGAGGTCGACGACCCGCCTCAGGGATCGCGTCGACCACGGTGTGGGCGTCTCCAAGGCCCGATGGAACCGATCCCCCACCACCGAGACCAGCGAGAACACGGCCACCATGGTCAGGGACACCGCGGGCAGGATCGACGCGACCGCCCATCCGGGCAGGTCGGAGGAGCCGCGGAGTATGTCGTACTCCGCCGAGTCCACCCGGGCGGGGAGCCCGGGGTACAGATGGATCGACACCGCCACCATGAACACCACCGTGGCCAGGGTGCCCAGCGTTCCCCAGCGGGGAAGGGGGACCCTCCCCGAGGTCCTTCCGCCCATGCGCTCCGCCTCCGTCCCTCGTCTTTCACGAACGACGCTACGGAGCCGCGAGGGATCGGCGCATCGCCCCGGAGGAACGCTCCGGTCATGGCTTCGGGGCGCCTTCGGGCATGCCGGAGGTCATGGTCGTGGACGTGCCCCGGACATGACCTCGGCGGCCGGCCCCGGCCCTGCTCCCCCGGTTACCCTCGATCAATGACGAACAACGGCCGGTTCCCCGACCTGTCCGACTGGGTCGCCCTACGGGAGGGCCGACCGCCCCGGGTCCTGGGGTTGCTCTTCTGGGCCGCCGTCCTCACCACCGCGTTGATGTTCGGGGTCGCCGCGTTCACGGAGGGCATGGAGGAGCTCCGGTCGGCCGGGCCCCTGATCATCGTCTACATCGTCGCCAGCGGCGTGGCCCTGACCCTGTCCTGCGCTCTGTGGCCGTTCCTGGCGTGGAGCCCCGGGGCACGTTGGACGGGACGGCTCGCCAGCGCGACCTTCCTCCTCCTGAGCCTGTGTTCGATGTTCGTCAGCAACCACACCACCTTCCTGTTCGTCTGTGTGGCCGCGATGAACGCGGTGGCGGTCTTCGGGATCCCCGGCCTGCTCTGTTACGCGACGCTCCTCATCGGGTTCTCGATCACGACGATCGGCCTTCCCGAGGGACACCTGTTCATCGGCGCGGCCATGGCGGTCGGACTCACCACGCTGGCCCTGTTGTCCGGGCTGGTGTACATGGGGCTCGTGATCTCCGCCCAACGGGCCGAACGCACGCGGGAGCTCCTCGCCGAACTGGAGGAGGCCCACGCCGAGCTGCGCCGCCATTCCGACCGGGTACGCGAACTGACCGTCGCCGAGGAGCGGGCGCGCATGTCCCGGGAGATGCACGACAGCACCGGGCATTACCTCACCGCCCTCACCATGAACCTCTCCAACGCCCTACGCTTTCGCACCGCCCGCCCCGAGTCCGCCTGGGAGGAGGTCGAACAGGCCCGGGAACTGGCTCGTGAGGCCCTCACCGACACCCGCAGATGGGTCAGGGCGCTACGACCTCTCCGGCTGGAGGGACGCGCGGGCGTGACCGCCATGCGGGCGATGGCCGAGTCCTTCGACGGCGGCGGGGCGCGCATCGTCTTCACCGAGACCGGGGAGTGGCCGGAGCCGTCGCAGGAGGCCGAGCTGGTCTGTTACCGGGCGCTCCAGGAGGGGCTGACCAACGCGATGCGCCACTCCGGGAGCGATCGGGTCGAGGTGACGGTGGCCTCCTCCCCCGAAGGCGTGACGGTGACGGTGACCGACAACGGGAACGGCGCCGATGAGGAGACCGCCCGGAACGGGTTCGGCCTGCGCGGTCTGCGAGAGCGGGTGGCCTCTGTACAAGGGACGATGAGCGCGGAGAGCCCGGCCGAGGGCGGGTTCCGGCTCAGGGTGACCGTCCCGGCGGTCGCACGGGCCGCTACGGTCGTGACGGGAGGTGCGGCGTGACGTCGGTTTCGGTCCTGATCGTGGACGACCAGATCCTGCTGCGACAGGGGCTGCGCAAGCTGCTGGAGATCGAGGAGGGCATCGAGATCGTCGGTGACGCCGCCGACGGGGTCGAGGCCCTGGAGTTCCTGGCCGCGCACCCCTCTCCGGACGTGGCCCTGGTGGACGCCCGGATGCCGCGCATGGACGGGATCGAGCTCATCGCCCGGATGCGCGTCGAACATCCGAAGGTCCCCGCCATCGTCCTCACCACCTTCGACGACGACGAGCTCGTCTTCGGCGGGCTGCGCGCGGGCGCCCGAGGCTACCTGCTCAAGGACGTGCCGCCCGACGAGCTGGTCTCGGCGATCCGTCGGGCCGCGCGGGGCGAGACGGTCCTGGGCGGCCCGGCCGCCGACCGGCTCGTCGCGGCCCTGAACACCACCGTGGCCCCGCCCCCGGTCTCCGAGACGGCGACACCGCTGTCCGACCGGGAGTGGGAGGTGGCCCGCATGGTGGGCGAGGGCGCCACCAATCGGGAGATCGCCCGTGCCCTGTTCATCACCGAGGGCACGGCCAAGAACCACGTCACCAGCATCCTGCGCAAGCTGGATCTGCGCGATCGCACCCGCCTGGCCCTCTGGGTCGGCCGACAGGACACCTGACCGAGAGGATCATCGCTCGCAGAAGTCCAGGACCGGACCACGGGTCTCCGAGACCCGGTCGAGTGCATCCGCGAGTCCGGTTTCGTCTCCGGACTCGAGCTCGACCAGAACCGCGTCGACCGCGTCGGCCCGTGCGGTCACCTCGTGCCCCAGGTCCGTACCGGAGAGCAGGGACTCCAAAAGTTCGACTTCGGCCAAGTGGTCGTTCAATTCGAGCTCGTACCGATCCTGGTAGGGAACCCGGTCGATCAGCAGATCCTTCTCGAGCCCCTCGGCCGCGGCATCGACCGTGTCCATACGTGATCGAACGTCGTCACAAGCACTCTTCACCTCGGGGAGATCGATCTCCGTGGGCTCACCGGCAGTGGCGTCGGACGTCTCGGGAGGAGTCTCGACGGACTGATCGTCCCCGTCACGGCAGGCGCCGACGGACAACACCATGGCGACGCACAGGACCATGAGGCGAAGGGGCAGGGGGTGTTTCTCGGCGCGATCTCTCACCCGAACGAAGCTAGGGCATCACCCCTCATGCCCCGTCCGTCGTGGCCGGATGAGGTCAACGTGCCCCGTTCCGGTCAGGGCCTGGGGGCGGAGAACTCCTCGCTGGCGTCCGACAGGATGTCCAGGACGGCGATGGGGTCGGGCAGGAGCACGGAGCCCTCGGAGTCGGAGGGGGTGCGGATCCAGGTGACCCGGTCGTCGAAGGGCAGGGCCGAGGGGGCCCCGAGGACGAAGCTGTCCCGGCAGTGCCAACGCAGCCCCGGCATCTCCTCGACGGCCTCGGGTACGCAGTCCAGATGGCAGGACCACCACTCCTCCTCGTCCACCGAGGAACGGGTGGCGACGAAGAACAGGTAGCGGGTCCCCATGGCGGCGACCGGACCCGCCGGGATCCCCGCGCGCCCCATCCGTGCCAGGGCCATCACACCGGCCTCGCGGGGCACGTCCAGGACGTCGAAGACGCGGCCGGTCGGCAGTACCACGTTCGCATGGGGCGCCGCGGTCCACCAGCGGCGGATCGTCTCGGTGTCGGTGCTGGCCTCCACGCCCCAAGCGGCGGTGACCGGGTGGGCGGCCGGGTCGGGACAGCCCATCCGGTCGCACGTACACGCGCGGTCCTCCCCCGGGGAGGCGCCCCGGACCACCGGCCATCCGAGCCGGGCGTAGCGCAGCGCGGACTCCAGCATGCTGTCCGTCGCGTGGCGGCGTTTCCTTCGGTACAACACGTCGGCCATAGGAGCTCCCCGGTCTCATCGGTGCGGGCGCGGCCGGGTTCGGATCTGGGGCCCGAACCCCCGGCGACCGCGACCGGGACGAGCCGGTGCGCTCAACGCAGCAGACGTGCCGCCTCGGTGGCCCAGTAGGTCAGGATCTGCTCCGCTCCAGCTCGTCGGTAGGAGGTCAGGGTCTCCAGGATCGCCCGTTCCCGGTCGAGCCAGCCCTTCTCCGCCGCGGCCTCGATCATCGCGTACTCGCCGCTCACCTGATAGGCCGACACGGGTACCGGAGAGGATTCGGCCACCTTGGCGACCACGTCGAGGTAGGCCAGGCCGGGTTTGACCATCACCATGTCCGCGCCCTCGGCCACGTCCAGGGCCACCTCGCGCAGGGACTCGCGGACGTTGGCCGGGTCCTGCTGGTAACCGGAACGGTCCCCGAACCGCGGAGCGCCCTCGGCCGCCTCGCGGAAGGGCCCGTAGAACACGGACGCGTACTTGGCGGCGTAGGCCAGGATCGGCACCTCGGGGTGGCCGGCCCGGTCCAGTCCGGCGCGGATCGCCGCGACCTGGCCGTCCATCATCCCGCTGGGCGCGACCACGGCCGCCCCCGCCTCGGCCTGGGCGGCGGCGATGGACGCGTACCGCTCCAGGGTGAGGTCGTTGTTCACGTGCCCGTCGGTCTCCAGCGGACCGCAGTGACCGTGGTCGGTGTACTCGCACAGGCACAGGTCCGCCATGACGACGATGTCGTCGCCGACCTCCGAGGCCAGGTCGCGCAGGGCCACCTGGACGACGCCGTCCGGGTCGTCGGCCTGCGAGCCGACGGAGTCCTTGTGCTCGGGGATGCCGAAGAGCATCAGCCCGCCGACGCCCGCCTCGGCCGCCTCGCGCGCGGCCTTGCGCAGGCTGTCCCGAGTGTGCTGGACCTGGCCGGGCATCGAGGAGATCGCCACCGGTTCGGTGAGCCCCTCCTTGACGAACATCGGCAGGATGAGGTTCTCCGGAAGCACCCGCGTCTCCGAGACCAGACGACGCAGCGCCGTGCCCCGGCGCAGGCGACGCGGTCGGACGACGGGGAACGCGGCGTCGTGGTCGTTAGAGGTCATCTCGGATGCTCCCGGATCGTGGAGTGGACTGCTGTGTCGTCGTGTCGTGGTGCCCTCGGTCAGAGCTTGCGGCGGCGACCGCGACGCTTCTGACTCGGCTTCAGAACGGGCTTGCCCGCCTCGATCGCCTCTCGGCGCTTGGCCGCACCGTACTCCGCCAGAGCCTCCGTCAGGGCGGAAACCGAGGCTTTCGGTGCCACGACGTCGACGCGCAGGCCGAACTCGATGGCGGTCTTCTCGGTCTCTCGGCCGATCACGGCGATGGCGGTGGTGTTGTGCGGCTTGCCGGCGATCCCCACCAGGTTGCGGACCGTCGAGGAGGACGTGAAGAGCACGGCGTCGAAGCCGCCGCCCTTGATGGCCTCACGGATCGGCTGGGGCGGGGGCGCGGCTCGAACGGTGCGGTAGGCCGTGACGTCGTCGACCTCCCAGCCGAGGTCGCTCAGGCCGGCCGAGAGCACCTCGGTGGCGATGTCGGCCCGGGGCAGCAGGACGCGCTCGATCGGGTCGATCTCCGCGTCGTAGGGCGGCCAGACCGACACCAGCCCCTTACTGGACTGGACGTCCTCCGGCGGCTCCAGGTCGGGCTGGATACCGAAGTCGCGGACGGCCTTCGCGGTGGCGTCTCCGACCACGGCGACCTTGACCCCGGCGAAGGCCCGGGCGTCCAGACCGTAGGACTCCAGACGCTCCCGAATGGCCTTGACCGCGTTGACCGAGGTGAAGGCGACCCACTGGTAGCGGCCGGTGACCAGGCCTCGGACGGCGCGTTCCATCTGCTGCGGGGTCCGGGGCGGCTCCACCGAGATGGTGGGCACCTCCTCGGGGACCGCGCCGTGGTTGCGCAGCTGCTCGGACAGGGAGGCCGCCTGCTCCTTGGTGCGGGGCACCAGGACGCGCCAGCCGAACAGCGGCCGGGTCTCGTACCAGGAGAGCTCGGACTGACGGGCCACCGGAGAGCCCACGACCATCAGGGCGGGCGCGGTGACGTGGTGGTTCTTGGCGTCGGTGGACTTGAGCTCGGCGACCAGACGGGCCAGCGTGGAGGTCACGGTGGTCTGTCGGGTGGTGCCCCCGGCCCGGACGACGGCGACCGGGGTGGTCGCCGGTCGACCGCCCGCGATGAGGTTCTTGCACACCACGTCGAAGCCGGGGCCGCGGTGCTCGAGCGGCTCGCTCTCGTGGGCGTCGGCGCCCAGGATGACGAGCGGGGCGTCGGAGGCGGCCGCCTCCTGCCAGTCGACGTCCTTGCCGGAGTGCGGGCGGGCGTGGAGTACGCGCAGTTCGGCGACGTCGTCCCCGAGCAGGGGGATACCACCGAAGGTCGGCACGGAGGTGACGGAAGAGACCCCGGGAGCGACCTCGACCTCGATGTCCGCCTCCTTACAGGCGGCCACGAGCTCGGCGCCGCGGCAGCCGAAGAAGGGGTCGCCCGAGTACAGGCGGGCGACCCGACGCCCCTCACGGGCGTGTTCGACGGCGAGGGCGTTGATGTCGCCGCCGCACTCGGCGGCCTCCACCACGGAGACGTCCTCACGGCACAGGGCGAGCAGCTCCTCACGGAAGGCCGAGAGCTCCTCCGCCGCGGGCTCGCGCAGAGTGATGACCACGTCGGCGCGGCGCAGGAGTTCTGCGCCGCGCAGCGTCAACAGGTCGGCGCCGCCCGGACCGGAGCCGATCAGGGCGACGTGGCCCGCTCCGCGCGCGTCGCGCTGCGGGTCCTCCGGCTGGGGGTTGACGTTGGCGTTCACGTACTCGCTCCTCTTGTGTGGATCGCCCACGCCTCGGGGCGCGAACTCCGAGGCGGTGATGGTCGGGGCGACCCGCGCGGGTGTCACCCCGGCAGCCGAGGTGCTGCCCGGGTCGTTCTCAGGGGTTGTCCCTTTCGGCGAAGGCCTCGGCGACGATGCGGTCGGCGCCTTCGGCGATCATCTGTCGGGCCAGTTCGCGGCCGAGCCCGATCGCCGTCTCCAGGTCCTCCGGCGAGGCCATCTCCACGGTCCGCTCGCGGCGGACGGAGGTGGAACCGTCGGTGGCGACGACGGCGGCGCGCAGGCGCAGCCGTCCCTCCCCGTACTCGGCGAAGGCGCCGACCGGTGCGGCGCAGCCGGCTTCCAACTCCGCGAGGATGGTGCGTTCGGCGACGACCTCGGCGCGGGTGGGCGCGTGGTCGACGGAGGACAGGTAGGCCAGGTCCCCGTCGGCGCGCTCGGTGCGGCACTCCACCGCGAGGGCGCCCTGGCCGGGGGCGGGCAGCATCTGCTCGGGCTCGAAGACGTCGGTGACGTCCTCGCGGCGGCCCACCCGGCCCAGACCGGCGTAGGCCAGGATCACGGCGTCGAGTTCGCCGGAGGCCACCTTGCCCAGGCGGGTCTCGGCGTTGCCGCGGATCGGCACGTAGACCAGGTCGGGGCGCAGGGCCGCGAGCTGGGCGACCCGGCGCGGGGAGCCGGTGCCGATCTTGGAGCCGGCGGGCAGGTCCATGAACTTGAGGCCGTCCCTGGCGCACAGGGCGTCGCGCGGGTCGTCGCGTTCGGTGATGGCGGCCAGGACCAGACCGTCGGCCGGGGTGGTGGGCAGGTCCTTGAGGGAGTGCACCGCGAAGTCGATGGTGTCGGCGACCAGCTCGTCTCGCAGGGCGTTGACGAACACCCCGGTTCCGCCGAGCTGGGTCAGGTGGGCCTTGGTGACATCGCCGAAGCTGGTGATCAGCTCCAGTTCGATGGCGTGGCCGGTCCGTTCGGTGATCGTGTCGGCCACCTTCTGGGACTGGTTGGTGGCCATGGTGCTGCGTCGGGTGCCGAGCTTGGCGGCGGTGGCGGTCATGCCTTCTCCTGTGCGGGCCGCGCGGCGGTGGAACGCCCGGCGTCGGCCGCGGTCTTCGGGTCGAGGTCGAACAATCGGCGCAGGGCGGCCTCGTATGACTCCCCGTCGGGGGCGGCGGCCAGCTCCTTCACGCGCACGGTGGGTCTGTGCAGAAGCTTGTCGGCGACGCGGCGCATGGCGCGGCCGATCTCCTCGCGGGTGCGCTCGTCGAGGTCGTCGGGGAGACGACCGTGCAGGCGGGAGAGTTCGGCGTCCACGACGCCGCGGGCCTGGGCGCGCAGGGCGACGACGGTGGGGGCGACCTGGTCGGCGCGGCGTACCGCGCGGAACTCGTCGACCTCCTCCTCGACGATCCCGCGTACGAGGGTCAGCGCTCCGGAGCGGCCGGCCTCGGTGTCGGTTCCGGTCGCGGCGGCCTGACGCAGGTCCTCGATGTCGACGAGGTGGACGCCCTCGCGTTCACGGACGGCGGGGTCGATGTCGCGGGGCAGCGCGAGGTCGAGGAAGACGAGGGGCCGGGTACGACCCCGGGTCGCGTCGGCCACGGCGTCGGCGGGGAGCACGAGGCCCTGGGCTCCGGTGCAGGAGATGACGAGGTCGACGTCGGGGAGGGCCTCGGCCGCGTCGGCGAAGGGGACGGTGTCGGCCCGGACGGTCTCGTAGGCCTCGTTGAGGCACTCGGCCAGACGCGCGGCGCGCTCGTGGGTGCGGTTGGCGACGATGACCGTTCCGGCGCCCTGACGGGCGACGGTGTTGGCGGACAGGGCGCTCATGGAACCGGCCCCCAGGACCAGCACGCGGGTACCGGTGAGCGGGCCGGAGGGAAGGTCGGCGGTGAGGGAGCGCGGCTCGGCGGAGGCGGCCTCGGCGAGTCCCTGGCCGGACATCGGGCATCCGGCGGGCGGGGTGACCGACCCGAAGGGGAGGTCGGGGCTGGGGGTGACGGCGAGGTGTCTGGAGGCGACGGTGAGGCCGAAGCTCACCATGTCGGCGCCGGCGTGGTCGAGGTGCGTCTCGGTGTGGGCGCGCTTGCCCACGCGCAGGGCGCGCTGGCCGAGGTCGTTGAGGACGCGGCCCACGGAGCCGGTCTCCTGGCCCTCCTTGAGGGAGTCGCGGACCTGGCCGAGGATCTGACCCTCGCCGACCACCATGGAGTCGAGTCCACAGGTGACGGAGAACAGGTGCTGGACGGCCTGGTCCTCATAGTGGGCGTAGAGGTGCTCGGAGAGCTCGGACAGGCTCACGCCGCTGTGCCAGGACAGGAGTTCGGTGATGGCCGCGAGTCCGTCGTGGTAGCCCGCGACGTCGGCGTAGATCTCCGTGCGGTTGCAGGTGGAGACCACCATGACCTCGTTGACCGCGTCGGAACCGACCATCTCCCCGACCGCCCTGCTGCGCGCCTCCCCGTTCAGCGCGACGCGTTCGAGCAGCGCCACCGGTGAACTCCGGTGGCTCAACCCCACGGCCAGGACACTCATCCGTACTCCTATGCAGGCACTAAGTCTCTCCATGTTCGGGCAGGGCCGCGGCCCCCGGCCGTCGGCCCCCCGAAACGCGGCGCACGCTCGCTCTTCGCCGCCGCCCGTGCGGGTCCGCAGGACCCTGGACGTCTACGTCATCTCCAGCCCTACCCGCTCCGCCTCGCGGCCGTCGCCATCGGCCCTGCGTTGCGCGTGGAAGGCGAGGATCTGGAGTTCGATGGACAAGTCGACCTTACGCACATCGACCCCGTCCGGCACATTCAGCACGACGGGAGCGAAGTTGAGGATGCTGGTCACGCCCGCCTCGACGAAGCGACTGGCCACCCCCTGGGCGGAGCCGGCCGGTGTGGCTATGACCCCGATCGACACGCCCTTGGAATGCACAACCTCTTCCAGGCTGTCAATATGCCTCACCTCCAGCGACGCGACGGTCCTCCCGACCACCTCCGGATCGGCGTCGAGCAGGGCCGCGATCCGGAAGCCCCGGGTGCCGAAGCCCCCGTAGTTGGCCAGAGCGCGCCCCAGGTTGCCGATGCCGACGATGGCGACGGACCAGTCCTGAGTGAGACCAAGCTCACGCGAGATCTGGTAGATGAGGTACTCCACCTCGTAGCCCACCCCGCGCGTCCCGTAGGAACCCAGGTGCGACAGGTCCTTACGGAGCTTGGCCGAGTTCACCCCGGCCGCTCCGGCCAGGGCCTCCGAGGAGACCGTGGCGGTGCCGCGGTCCTGGAGGACCTGGAGAGCTCGCAGATACACCGGGAGCCGGGCGACGGTGGCCTCCGGTATTCCCTTTTCCCGGGGTCGAGGCGGACGACTGATCACAGGCGGGCGCTCCTGAGGTGGGTCGGTTCGGGCGGGGTGCGGGCCACGCCCGTCCCCGGCCTCACCCACCGGTTCCGCGCGTTCCCCGACCTTCGGGATGTACGGGAACTCCAGATTACGTGCTTGTGAAAGCACGCACAAAGTGGGGTGGCATGTGAGCGCCCACGAGCGGGTTCACACAAATCACCCCTCCCCGAGGGCCCTCGAAAACGAAAGATCACATCATCGGCATTTCCGGCGGGAGGGAAAACCCGCCGGCCCCGACGTGGTGCTCGTTCTCCGAGAAAAAGGGCGGGAGAACCCGTCGCCCTCCCGAGCACGCTCAGGAGGAGAGGGCCGAGCGCAGCCGTTCCTCGGAGACCCGCCAGAAATCGTGGCGACGCCCGTCGACGAACGTCACCGGGATCTTGTCCCAGTACTCCTCGCGCTCGGCCTCGGACACCTCGTCGAGGCTCCGCTCCGCGCGGTCCACTCCGAGTTCGTCCGTCACACGGGTGATCACCGACCACGCCTCTTCGCACAGGTGACATCCGGGCTTGCCGAGCATCACCACACGTGCCCGCTCC
Source organism: Nocardiopsis alba DSM 43377 (assembly GCF_000341225.1). Lineage (GTDB taxonomy): Bacteria > Actinomycetota > Actinomycetes > Streptosporangiales > Streptosporangiaceae > Nocardiopsis > Nocardiopsis alba. The sequence goes on along the minus strand of NZ_ANAC01000001.1, from coordinate 263,921 downwards.
GTCCAGACCGAGGTCCCCGTCATGTTCCGCTCCGTCTCCACGTTCTCTCCCCGCTCATCCACCGGCGAAGGGCGGTAGGACCTCGATCACGGTCCCGTCCTCGACCACGATCCCGCCATGCTCTCTCCGTCCGACCGGTTTCTCGTCCACGAGAAGCGACGAGGCCCCCAGTACGCGCAGGAAACGGTCGTCGGGGTGCAGACGGCGCGCCGCTTCGAGAGCGGCTTCGAGAGTTCCGGCATCGACCGTGTCCTCGGCCGTCCCGGCCGCTTCCTTCGCCGATGCCCAGTACCTGATAGTGCACTTCGCCATCTGTTGATTATCCTTGGTGTCCTCGGAGGCGACGTATTCGACCATTCTTCACCGGGGGCAACGGCGCCTTCGATCGCCCGCCGGACGCGGGCCGACGAGAAGAGACGCATGAGCCAGCTGCTGCTACTGACGAACTCGAACGAACCGTCCGATCACGTCCTGCCCGCACTCGGGCTTCTCCTGCACTCGGTGCGCGTGGCGCCCGCCGAGGCCGGCGCACTCCTCGCCTCAGGGGTGAGCGGTACGCCCGGAAGCCCGGTCGACGCCATTCTGGTCGACGCCCGAACCGACCTCGCGGCCGCCCGTAACTTCTGCCGCCTGCTCGACACCACCGGCCTGGACCGCCCCCTCCTGGCCGTCCTTACCGAAGGCGGCGTCGCGGCGCTCACACCCGAATGGCCCATCGACGACTTCGTCCTGGCCGACGCGGGCCCCGCCGAGGTGGAGGCGCGTCTACGGATGGCGGTCGGCGCGGCCGAGGCCGGCGCCGACGATCCCGGCGAGATCCGCCGGGGAGACCTGGTGATCGACGAGGCCACCTACATCGCCCGACTGCGCGGACGCATCCTCGACCTGACCTTCAAGGAGTTCGAACTCCTCAAGTTCCTGGCCCAGCACCCCGGCCGGGTGTTCACCAGGGCCCAACTGCTCCAGGAGGTCTGGGGATACGACTACTTCGGCGGCACCCGGACCATAGACGTCCACGTCCGGCGGCTGCGCGCCAAGCTGGGCTCGGAGCACGAGTCCCTGATCGGGACCGTCCGCAACGTGGGCTACCGGTTCGTGCCGGACCCCGTGGCCAAGGCCCCCGCCTCTCCGGCCGGGCTCACCGACGGGCCGGCCGAGGCGCGATCGGCGGAGGCCGGCACCGCGTAGCGGTACCACCGGGGTCGCGACGGGAACCCGCCGGAGAGCCAACGGTCGAGGAACAGACGGTGTGGAGTCTCGTACTCGGAGTCCTCACGCCCTAAGATCGTTGACGCACCCGGCGGGTAACGACAGGCGCGGCGGAGCTCTCCGGGTGTGGACCGAGACGCCCTGGCGCGCCACCGGAGGAGTGAGATCGCCCCGATGCCCGTCCCCGCCGCGACACCCCCCGTCCACCCCACCCCGCTCCGCCGCCGTGTGCCCGCCCTGCTCGGCGTGGTCTTCATCGGCTCCACCATGATCGCGCCCCCGGGCCTGGCCCACGCCGCCCCCACCGACGGGGTGGTGTTGGCGTTCGAGCGGACCACCGACACCGTCGAGCCCGGATCGCCCGCGCCGGGCAACCCGCTCTCGGTGACCAACGGCGGCACGCTGCCCCTGTGCCTCCAGGCCTTGGAGGTGAACGATCCCGGCTTCCGGGTGGACGACTTCTCCGCCCGTGAGGTCGCGCCCGGCGAGTCCGCGCCCGCGGGCGTCGTGGGCGGTTCCCCCGACGACGGGACCACGGTGACCGCCACCCTCTCCTACGCCTTCGCCGACGAGGCGGGGGGCTGCGCCGGAACCGAGCCGAGCGGATCCGCGGCCTCCTCCTGGCGGATCGACGTCCCCGAGCCCGAACCCGAACCCGAGCCGACCCCCACCGAGGAGCCGACCGAGCGGCCCACGGAGGAACCCACCGAGGAGCCGACGGAGACCCCGACCGAGGAGCCCACCGAAAGACCCACGGAGCCTCCGACCCAGCCCCCCACCGATCGGCCCACGGAGGAACCCACCGCGTCGCCGAGCCCCACCGCTCCGCCGACCGGGCCCCCCTCCCCGAGCGACTCCGCGTCCCCCACGGACCGGCCCTCCACGACGCCTTCGCCGACGAACGGCGAGGAGACGACCGCCTCGCCCTCCGACCGGCCCTCGAACACACCGCGGCCCTCCCCCGACCGCACACCGTCCCGAGGCGGGGGCGACGTTCCGCGCGGAGGCACCGTCCCGACCAGCGGCCCCCAGGCCCCGACCCTGCCCCGTGACGAGGCCGACCTGCCCGAACTCGCTCCCGGGGTCCCGGAGGACCTGGCCGACCTGCCCCTGGTCACCCCCACCTCCGATGACGACGCCGAGACCGAGGTCGCCGCCGATCACGACGACCTGGGCCCCTCCATCACCCCGGCGATCCTGCTCGCGGCGTTCCTGCTGGCCCTGCTGTTGGCCGCCCCCTTGGCGCCGACCCGTCGGGTCCGCCTGGGAACGGGGTACCAGGGCAGGCGCCGCAAGGGCTGACCGCCCCATCGCACGTTCGGCACGCGCCCGGCTCCCGCGCGAGGCCGAACAGGATCTAGGATTCCGAGCCATGAGCACCCCGCTGACGGTCACCGATGACCTCTCCTCCGACCTGGTCGAACCCGTCCTGGTCCTCGCCGAGGCGGCCCGCGCCACCGACGGAGTCGCCCCGCTGTCCGAACAGACCCTGCTCCGGGTCAGGCACGGGGCCCCCGCCGGAAGCAGCCGCTTCCACGTCCTCGCCGAGGAGGGCCGCGTCGTGGGCTTCGCCTTCGTCGAGCGTTCCGAGGACGAGCCCGACTCCGGCGAGGTCGTCGTCGACCCCGAGCGGCGCGGCCGCGGATACGGAGCGACCCTGTTGCGTTCGATCCGAGAGGACGCCGGACCGAACGGGATCCGTGTGTGGGCCCACGGGCGCACCCCCGCGGCGGTCGCCACGGCCGAGGCCGAGGGCTGGACCCCGGCCCGGGAGCTCCACAAGATGCGGATGCCCCTGCGGGATCTGGGCCCCGAGGTGCCCGGAGGCCCCTGGACCGCCCCGGAACTCCCCGAACCCGAGCTGCGCCCCGAGGTCGCCGAGCGGGTGCGGATCCGCCCCTTCGTCGTCGGCCAGGACGAACACGCCTGGCTGACCGCGAACTCCCGCGCCTTCGCCGACCATCCCGAACAGGGCTCCCTGACCCTCGACGACCTGCTCCAGCGCGAGGTCGAGGACTGGTTCGACCCGCGCGGCTTCTTCGTCGCCGCCACCGAGAACGGGACGATCGCCGCCTACCACTGGACCAAGACCCACGCCGACGGCGCCGGTCTGAGCGACGACGAGACCGTCGGCGAGGTCTACGTGGTGGGCGTGGACCCCGACTGGCAGGGCACCGGTCTGGGCCGGGCCCTCACCCTCGCCGGTCTACGTCACCTGCGCGACTCCGGGCTGCCGTGGGTGCACCTGTACGTGGACGGTGACAACCGGGCCGCCGTGCGTCTGTACGAGTCGCTCGGCTTCTCGATGTGGGACACCGACGTGATGTACGCGCCTGTCGCTCACGAGGGCTGAACGCGCCCCCGAGAACACCCCACGGGCGTGCGCCTCGTCACATTCACCGATCGAACCCCTTGCCGCCACAAGGGTGCGACACGACGTTCATCTTCCGTTCATCTTCCCTGAGAGAACTGGTCACTTCCGGCGCTTACCTTCGCAATCGTCACGGTAAGGGCGCCTTCGGCGATCCTTCCGTAACACGGCGGTCGTCCCCGCCCCGGCGCCCAGTCGGAGCGGTGGCACCCAGGCCTCGCGTGACCGGCCCCGAACCCTTTCCGAACCGGAGCATCCATGACGACCACGGACTCGCCCAAGGCGGCACCACCGCCCGCGGGCAAGCGCCGTATCGGCGACGTCGTTTTCGCCGGGCTCGCCCGAGGCTCGGGCATCCTGATCCTGCTGATCCTCGCCGGTGTGGCGGCCTTCCTCCTGGTCCAGGCCTGGCCGTCCCTGATGGCCAACACCTCGAACTTCCTGACCGACCAGTCGTGGGACGCCAACAGTCGGGAGAACCCGTCGTTCGGTGTCGCCGCCCTGGCCTTCGGCACGGTCCTCGCCGCGACGATCGCGCTGGCCCTGGCCACCCCGGTCGCCATCGGCATCGCGCTCTTCATCGTCTACTACGCCCCGCGCAGGCTCGCCGCCACGCTCGGCTACCTCGTGGACCTGCTCGCCGCGATCCCCAGCGTGGTCTACGGCCTCTGGGGCATGATGATCCTCGCCCCGAAGCTGGTCCCCGTCTACGAGGGCATGACCCGCTACCTGGGCTGGATCCCGCTCTTCGCCGGCCCCGCCTCCACCTCGGCCCGCACACTGCTCACCGCGGGCATCGTGCTCGCCGTCATGATCCTGCCGATCATCACCGCGATGTCCCGCGACGTCTTCCAGCAGGTCCCGCAGGGACACCGCGAGGCCGCGCTCGCCATGGGCGCCACCCGCTGGGAGATGATCCGCCTCGCGGTCCTGCCCTTCGGCAAGTCCGGGATCGTCGGCGGCGCCATGCTCGGCATGGGCCGCGCGCTCGGCGAGACCATGGCCGTCGCCATGATCCTCTCCCCCTCCCTGGCCATCTCCTTCGACCTGTTGCAGAGCGGTAACCAGACCATCGCCGCGCACATCGCGCTCCAGTACCCGGAGGCCACCGGCTACGGGGTGTCGGCGTTGATCGCCGCCGGTCTGGTCCTGTTCGCGATCACCCTCGCCGTCAACATGGGCGCCCGCTACGTCGTGGCACGGGGCAACAAGGAGTCCGCATGAGCATGACGACCACGCAGCCTCCCGCCCCGGGTTCGGAGGCCGGCTCCCGGACCGAGCTCAGCACCGGCGCCCTGCCGCGCCGCTTCCCGCTCCTGCTGCTCGCCGGCTCCGCCCTGGTGGTCGCCGGCGTACTGGCCGCCTTCTCCTCCTTCGGCCCGGTCGCCTGGGCCCTACTGACCGCCGTGGCCTACACGGTGATCATCGTGACCGCCTCCGTCCGTGTGGAGGGCGGCCGCAAGGCCAAGGACCGTCTGGTCACCGCGATCGTCTACGGCTGCTTCCTGCTGGCCATGGCCCCGCTGGTGTCCCTGCTGTACACCGTGGCCGACAAGGGCCTGGACCGGTTCAGCCCCTACTTCCTGACCGTGTCGATGAACGGCGTCCTGCCGAGCATGGACGCGGGCGGCGTCTACCACGCCATCGTCGGCACCCTGGCCATCACCGGCATGGCCACCCTGATGGCGGTGCCGATCGGTGTTCTCACCGCCGTCTACCTGGTCGAGTACGCCCAGGGGCGGTTGAAGAAGGTCATCACGTTCTTCGTCGACGTCATGACCGGTATCCCGTCCATCGTCGCCGGTCTGTTCGTCGTGGCGCTGTGGATGATGCTCTTCGGCCCCGGCAAGACCAACGGCGCCGCGGGCGCCATCTCGTTGGCCGTGCTCATGATCCCCGTCGTGGTCCGCTCCAGCGAGGAGATGCTGCGTCTGGTCCCCCAGGACCTGCGCGAGGCCTCCTACGCGCTGGGCGTGCCCAAGTGGCGCACCATCGTCAAGGTCGTACTGCCCACCTCGGCGGCCGGTCTGACCACCGGAATCATGCTGGCCATCGCGCGTGTTATCGGAGAGACCGCTCCACTGGTCCTCACCGCGGGATCGTCCGCGGTCTCCATCAACTGGAACCTGTTCGACGGCCAGATGATGAACCTGCCGGTGTTCATCTTCTCCCAGTTCCGTATGGGCGGGGCCGTCAACTACGAGAGGGCCTGGGCGGCGGCGTTGACGCTGGTCCTGGTGGTCATGCTGCTGTTCTTCCTGGCACGCGTGATCGGCCGCCTCTTCGCACCCAAGACCCGCTAGAGCACACGAGGAACACCCTGTGGCGAAACGAATCGACGTCTCCGGACTGCACGTCTACTACGGCGACTTCCTCGCGGTCGAGGACGTGTCCATGACCATCGAGCCGCGATCGGTGACGGCGTTCATCGGTTCCTCCGGCTGTGGCAAGTCCACCTTCCTCCGCACCCTCAACCGGATGCACGAGGTCACCCCCGGCGCCCGCGCCGAGGGCAAGGTGCTCTTGGACGACCTGGACATCTACGGCGCCGAGGTCGACCCGGTCCTGGTCCGCAGCGAGATCGGCATGGTCTTCCAGAAGGCCAACCCCTTCCCCACGATGTCCATCTACGACAACGTGATCGCCGGGGCCCGGCTCAACAACAAGCGGATGCCCAAGTCCGAGGCGGACGACCTCGTCGAGGAGTCCCTGCGCGGCGCCAACCTCTGGGAAGAGGTCAAGGACCGCCTGGACAAGCCCGGCTCGGGTCTGTCCGGCGGCCAGCAGCAGCGTCTGTGCATCGCGCGCGCCACCGCGGTCAAGCCGTCCGTGCTGCTGATGGACGAGCCCTGCTCGGCCCTGGACCCGATCTCGACGCTGGCGATCGAGGACCTCATTCACAAGCTGAAGGAGGACTACACGATCGTGATCGTCACCCACAACATGCAGCAGGCCGCGCGCGTCTCCGACCGCACCGCCTTCTTCAACCTCTCCGCCCCGGGCAAGCCCGGCAAGCTGATCGAGATGGGCGAGACCAACCAGATCTTCACCCGTCCCGAGAAGAAGGAGACCGAGAACTACATCACCGGCCGCTTCGGGTAGATCGAACGGCACGAACACGGAGAGGGCGGGACCTCGTCATGACGACGCCGCTCATCATCGACACCGATACCGCGCAGGACGACTGCGTGGCGCTGTTGGTGGGTCTTCTCGACCCCGAGGCGGACCTGCGGGCGATCACCATGGTCGCCGGGAACGTCGGGTTCGAACAGCAGGTGCGCAACGCCCTCCTGACCCTGAACGTCGCCGGGCGACTCGGGGAGGTGCCCGTGCACCTCGGATGCCGGCGCCCGCTCGTACGCGAGTGGGTGAGCGCGGAGAACGTGCACGGGGACGGCTCCGGCGGGCTGGACATGGACCGCGAGGGTCTGGCCGTCGAGTCCGAGCACGCGGTGGACGCCCTCGTCCGGATGGCCGCTGAGAACCCCGGTGAGCTTTCGATCGTGGCGATCGGTCCGCTCACCAACATCGCCATGGCGCTCGCGAAGGACCCCGCCTTCGTCGACAACGTGAAGGCGTTGTACGTCATGGGCGGTTCCAACAACGGCCGGGGCAACATCACGGCCGCCGCCGAGTTCAACTTCTACGTGGACCCCGAGGCGGCGAAGTCGGTGTTCGCCGCCGGGTTCGACGTCACCGTGGTGCCCTGGGATCCGCTGACGCTCCGGCAGGCGGTGTTCGGGCAGGAGCGGCTGGATCGGATCGCCGCTCTGGGGACGCCGCTGTCCTCGTTCTTCACCCGGGTGTGCTCGGCCACGCTGGAGTTCGACCGCAAGGTGGGGATCGACGGCACCACCCACCCCGACTCCCTGACCGCCGCGGCCCTGATCCGGCCGGAGCTGGTGCGAAGGGCCACGCCCTACCACGTGGACGTGGAGACCGCCGGTGAGCTGACCCGCGGCTACTCGGCGATGTCCTGGGGCGTCCACGGGCTGGAGGCCAACGCCCGGGTCGTGGAGGAGATCGATTCCGAGGGGTTCTTCGAGTACCTGGTGTCGCTGCTGTCGCGGCGCACCGTCCCCGCCCGGGAGATCGGCGGTCTGTGACCCGACCTCCCGGGCGCGGGGCGGTTCACGAGGTCACATGGTGTTGATGACCAGGCCGATGTGCGTGTAGTAGTTCAACGCGCCGAAGAGCAGGAACGCGATACCGGCGATCCCCCACACGATCCCGATGACGGTCCACAGGGGGCCGCCGAGCGCTCTGAGCGCGAACGGGAACAGCACCGCGCCGATGCCCACGAGCACGTAGAGGCCGGAGATGAAGGTGGCCTCCAGCCACGGGTAGGCGCCGAACACGCCGGAGATCGGTTCCTGCGGCGGTGCGGCGAACAGGGTGAAGGCCCATCCGGCGGCGGCGATGCCGAACGAGGCCAGGCCGATACCGAAGATCAGCACCGAGACGGGGCCGGCCACTCGGGCGGCGTGCTCGACGGGACGTTCACGCCCGTTGAGGTCCTCGCCGCGCTTCCACAGGTAGAAGGAGGCGACCAGCAGGAGGACACCGAACACCAGGCTCGGCTCTCCGAAGATGATGTTGTCGAAGGGGAACCCGCCGGCCGCCAGAGGCCACGTGAGCGTCATGTGCAGGCCGGTCGTCGTCAACAGCAGGCCCAAGGCCGCGAAGGCGAGCGCCCAGCCGTCAGGGACGATCCTGCGCCCCTGGAGCAGCGCGCGCCCCAGGGCCACCACCAGGATCAGGCCGGCCCCGCCGCGAGCGCCATCACCGTGTTGTAGGTCGGCATCGTCGCCCAGTCGATCCGAAGACCGCCTTCGACACCGGTGAGAAAGTCCCCCATCGTCGCGCACCCACTTCAGAGCCGATGTGCCGTCATGCACAGAGTGTGACTCTGCCACGTTCACACATCACTCCGCGTGATGTCACGTATGTGATGGTTGTTTTTCCATGCCCGATTCGCCCGCTTGGCTCAAAGGAGAGGTTCACTCGATCCGGGTGATCGTCCCCTGAGCCGCCGCGACGGTCCGCTCCCCCTCGTCGCCGACCATCACCAGGTCACAGCGGCACAGCGCGCGCCGTCGCGTGGACTCCACCACGTGCGCGCGGGCGGAGAGCGTCCGGCCGACCGCCGGACGCAGGTACTCGATCGTGAACCCCCCGGTGAGCACGGAGGCGCCCAGGACGCTGCCACCCGCGAAGGTGAGGGCGTTGTCCGCCGCGTAGGAGAGCACACCGCCGTGCAGGAAACCGTTCTGCTGGAGGAGTTCGTCCCGGACGTCCACCTCCAGGACGGCGCTCCCCTCCTCGAAACCGACCAGCCGCGCCCCGATCAGCGAGCTGAACGGCTGGGCGTCCAGGACCAGGCGGGCGAGGTCGAGAGTGATCTCTTCGGACATGGCACCTCCGAACACGGGGCCCTCACCGTAGCGCGGCGTGGGCCGCCCTCCAACGGGCGGCCCACCGCTTCAGGCCTGGTAGGGAACCGCGTCCACGAGGGTGACCTTGACGGTCCGGCCGCTGGGGACCGCGTAGGAACGCTCCTCGCCCCGTACCGCGCCGAGCAGGGCCTGCCCCAACGGGGACTGGGGAGAGTAGACGCTCAGTTCCTCGTCGAGCGCGCCCTCGCGCACACCGAGCAGGAAGGTCTCCGTGTCCTCCTCGCCGCCATAGCGGACGGTCAGGATCATGCCGGGCTCGGCGACACCGTCGTCCGGCGGGGCCTCACCGATCACCGCGTGCTTGAGGAGCTCCTCCAGCTTGTGGATCCGCGCCTCACGGGCGTCCTTGCCCTCGGCGAGACGGATCCCCAGACTCTCGGCCTCGGCCGTGTCGGTGTGGCCGTTGAGGGCGGCCAGCTCCACGGTGAGCCGACGGTGGGCGCCCGGCGTGAGCCAGGCCGTACTGTCGTTGGACATCGTTGACTCCTTGGAAGAGGAAGGGCGCCCCGCCGATGTTCGGCGGGGCGCCCGGTGGACGAGAACGTCGTTCACCGGAGAGGGTCGAAGGGGCGTAGCGTCGCCGGAACGCTTCCGGTCGCCACCGCCCGGGCGAGCAGCCGGCCGGTCGCCGGCCCCTGGGTGAAGCCCCACATGCCGTGGCCGCCGGCCACGTACAGTCCCGGGATCCGGGTGGCTCCGATCACCGGCAGTCCGTCCGCCGTGACCGGACGCGAGCCGACCCACGTGTCGGTGCGGGCCTCCAGGTCGACCCCTGTCAGGTAGGGGGCGGCCGAGGTCGCGATCGCCGAGATCCGGTCCGCCGCGAGTGGGGCGTCGATGTCGCGGAACTCCATCGTTCCGGCGACTCTCAGCCCCTCGGCGAGAGGCGTACACGCCACCCGCGCCTCCGGCAGGTAGAGCGGCCCGGGTACCGGACCGTCGGTCGGGGCGGTGAAGCTGTATCCGCGTCCCGCCCTGAGTGGAACGGTGACGCCCCAGGGACGTCCCTGACGTCCCAGCCAGGCACCGGTGGCCACGACGACCGCGTCCGCGGACTCGGTCTCGCCGTGCGCCGAACGGAGTCGGAAGCCGTCCCCGCGGGCCTCCACCCCGGTCACCCGGAAGCCTTCGACGACGCTGCCGCCGCGTTCCCGTACCGAGTCCGCGAGCGCGTGCGTGAACAGGCCCGGATTGACGTAGCGCTGCCCGTCGATCCGTACCCCGGCCCGAACGGTCCCGGAGACGAACGGGCTCTGCGAGCGCGCCGCCTCCCCGTCCAGGGCCGCGTAGGAGAGAGGCAGGCCGGCGGCCCGCACCTGGTCCAGTTCCATCAGGAGGTGCGCCGCGCGCTTCTCACTGGTGAACAGGGCCGTGACCGGGGCGTCCTCGGTCTTGGGGCCGTCCTTCAGACCCACACCGGCCTCGGTCAGCTCGGTGAAGGCGTCCAGGCTGACGGAGCTGAGCGGCACGTTGCCGACCAGCGCCCTCTCCCAGGTGGAACGCCTGCTGTTGATGGCGAAGGCGGCCAGGAAGCCCAGCAGACCGGTGTCGGTGGTGGGCGGAATGGACAACGGCGCCTGGGGGTCGAGGAGGGCCCTCACCCCGTGGCCGAACACCGACGGGTCGTTCAGTGGAATCGTCAACCCTGGAGCGATCCAGCCCGCGTTACCCCAGGACGATCCCGCCGCGACCGTGTCGCGTTCGACCACCGTGACCCCGACCCCGTACCGCTGGAGGTACCAGGCGGTCGACAGGCCCACGATCCCGGCGCCGACGACGATGACGGTACGCGGTACCCCCGCGCCCTTCACGGACATGGCTCGTTCTCCCTAGTGCATGCTGATGAGCGGACCCGGTGCCGCGCCCGCTCCGAGTCTCCCCCGTCGACACGGGAAGATCCTTGTCAGGACAGCACAATTTCGCCCTAGTGTGAAGTGGGTTTCGAACAATGGGAGGGGTGGCGGGATGGTTCTGCTGGACCGGTTGGTCACCATCCTCGGCACATACGGGACCCGTCTGGTGGGACCACGACCGTCGCCGGAAACGGTACTGCGCGGCGTGGCCCTGCACGACCCCGGGGTCCCCGGCCGGGAGAAGGGCGACGTCCTGTTGGCCATGGGGGTGAGCGACCCGGCGCACGCCGTCGCGCTCGCCGAGCGTGCCCGCGCCATGGCCGTCGTGGTGCGGCCACCGCATGTTCCGGAGGCCGCCGAGAGCGGCGAGCCCTACGTCGAGGCCGCCGAGGCGGCCCGTGAGCACGGCATCGCCCTTCTGGTGGTCGACACGTCGGTCTCGTGGGGTCAGGTCGCCGGAGTGGTCTACGGACTGGTGCTGGAGGGCGGCGAGACGGAGGCCGGGCGCGGACCGGCCGACCTGCCCGCGCTGGCCGACACCATCGCCTCCCAGGTCGGCGGGGCGGTGACCATCGAGGACCCCCGTTACCGGCTCCTCGCCTACTCCGACCGACAGACCGATGCCGACCGGGCCCGGCTGGACACCATCCTCGGCCGTCGCGTCTCCGACGAGATGCAGCGCCATCTGGAACGCCAGGGGGTCACCGCGCACCTGGAGTCCTCGAACGAGCCCCTGTTCCTGCCGCCGGAGCCCTCCCTGGGCCTGAGCGGCCGCACCGCCGTGGCCGTCCGGGTGGGTCGCGAGTTCCTGGGCTCCCTGTGGACGTCCTGCGAGCGTCCACTGGACCCCGAGCGTTCGACGCTGCTGACCGAGGGCGCCCGGACCGTCGCGCTGCACATGCTGCGCACCCGAGTGAGCGCGGACCTGGAACGCCAGGTGGAGTCGGACCTGGTGAACCGGCTGCTGGCCGGGGCCATGGATCCGACCGAGGCGGCCGGACGGCTCGGGCTGGCGGCGACGCCCCACCGTGTGGTCGCCCTCCAGGCGCACACGTCCGACGAGCGCCATTCCGCCACCCTGCTGACCTTCGAGCGGGCCACCACCGGCTTCGGCTGGTCGAGGCCGGGCCGCAGCACGGTGTTCGGCAGCACCGTCTACACGGTCCTGCCCTGCGGAGCCGACCCGGCCCCGGCGCGCGCGTGGGTGTCCGAGACCACACGAGGGCTGCCCCCGCACGTGGTGGTGAACGCCGGGATCGGAGGCCCGGCGGACCTGGCGCGGCTGCCCGCGAGCCGTCGCGAGGCCGACGAGAGCCTCGCCCTGCACGCCGACCGCCCCGACGGGACCGACCGGCCCGCCGTGGCCTACGACGAGTCCTGGGACGAGGTCCTGGTGCACCGGCTCCGGATGGCCTCCGCCTCGGGCCGTCGGCCGGCCGACGGCCCGGTCGCCGACCTGACCCGTTACGACGCCGAGCACGGCACCCGCTACGCCGAGACGCTGCGCGCCTGGCTCGGCGCCCAGGGCGACCCGAACCGGGCCGCCCATGAACTGGGCGTCCATCCGAACACGATCCGACACCGCATGCGCAGGATGGCCGACGTGACGGCACTGCGCCTGGACGACCCCCGCGCCCGGCTGGCCCTGGCCATCACCCTGGAGGCCTACGCCGACAACCCCTGACCCGGAGACCGGCACGGAAGGGCGTGTGCACCGACCCCCGGACTAACCCCGGCCTTATCCGTGCTTGACCACAATGGTCTCGACCGTGTTGGCGACGTGTTCGAAGGCGTCGGCGGCGGTCTCGAGTTCCTCGATCACGTCCTTGAGCTTGAGCACGGTGAGGGCGTCGTACTCGCCGCTGAACAGCTTGGCGAGGAGTTTCCGGTAGATGCGGTCGGCCTGGTTCTCCAGCTGATTGATCTCGATCCAGTAGCGGGTGAGATCCTTCATCGTCCGGAGCCGGGGCATGGCCTCCGCGGTGAGTTCGGCGGCGCGTTCGAGCACTTCGATCTGGTCGATGATCCCCTTGGGGAGACGCTCCAGGCCGTACAGGCCGATGAGGTCGACGGCGGCCTCCATCGAGTCCATGACGTCGTCGAGGTTGGAGGCGAGACGGTAGATGTCCTCGCGGTGGAGCGGAGGTGCCGAGCTCTTGTTGAGTCGGCGCATGATGGCGTGGGTGGCGTCGTCACCGGCGTGCTCGCAGGCACGCATCTTCTCGGTGATGGCCTCCCGGTCGGCTCCGTCGCTCATCAGTTCCACCAGCAGGCGGGCTCCGATGACCAGGTTGTTCGCCGAGTCGGTGAACATCTCGTAGTAGCTGTCATCACGCGGGCGCAAGCGCAGGCGCACGTCGTTCTCCCGATGGTGCGGTGGTCTTCCTTGGTGGATGTTAAGGGCGCTGACCAGTTGCTTCAGCGCGACAGCGCAGGGCTCGCCGGGCCCGGGCCCCGGTGTGGGGGAGGTGGGTCCGGTCCGGGTCACCCCTTGTTCATCCGCCTGTGTCGGCGCGGTGAACACCAGCAGGGCGTGGGTTCCACCGCAATCCTCCCAATCTCAACGACACCGGGACGCTTCGGGACGCTACCGTGTCCCGCCCCGGCCGGCCAGCGGAACGATGAGACAGGAATCACCCAGGGGGGTGGAGAGAGGCGGACTCCTCCACCTCTCTCCTCCGACGTCCACCTTGGGTCCAACTCCTCGACATGACAAGTACCCCTTCCGTTCACCCGATCGTCACCCGCCCCTCCCGAGTGTCGGCGTGCCTTCTCGCGGGGCCGTCCTCACCTTTCTCCAGCGCGCGCGGGTCGTCGCGCCCGTAGGCTTCGGGCATGCCTTCAGCTCTGTCCCCGGCGTCCGTCCGGCGTCTGCGCGCCGCTCTGGACGAACAGCTCTCCGCTCTGGGCGAACCTCCCTTCTCCGGAACCGACGAGGAGGCCGTGGCCGCCTGTGCCCGCGCGGTCCTGCGCGCCGAGGGGCCGTCGCGGCCCGCGGTGAAGGCCGCGGTGCGGTGCAGCCTGGCGATCCTGGCCGACCGGGCCCCGGGTCGGAGCCTGGAGGTACGGGTGCCTCCGTACGGGGCGGTCCAGGCGGTGGAGGGGCCCCGGCACACACGGGGGACCCCGCCCGGGGTGGTCGAGACCGATCCCGTCACCTGGCTGCGCCTGGCCTGTGGGCTGCTCGGTTGGGAGGAGGCCGTCGCCGGGCACGACGTGCGCGCGAGCGGGGTCCGGGCCGACCTCTCCGAACAGCTGCCCTTGTGGCCCTCCGACCCCGCCGTGTGAGGGGTTCCCGGCCCCACCCCGCCCCCACGTGCCCGTGCGCCATCGGCCAGCGGCTAAGCTGTGCGTGTGTCGTTCTCCGACGGCCGGCTCTCCATGGACCTCGATCCGCTCGAACGCGGCCCGCAGGACGCCTGCGGCGTTTTCGGGGTCTGGGCACCCGGCGAAGAAGTCAGCAAGCTCACCTACTTCGGCCTCTACGCGCTCCAACACCGCGGACAGGAATCCGCGGGCATCGCCACCAGCGATGGAGAGCGGATCGTCGTCTACAAGGACATGGGGCTGGTCTCCCAGGTCTTCAACGAGGCGACTCTCGACTCTCTGAGAGGCCACCTCGCGATCGGCCACTGCCGTTACTCCACCACCGGGTCGCCGGTGTGGGAGAACGCCCAGCCGACGTTCTACACCGCGCGCGAGGGGGGTCTGGCGCTCGGCCACAACGGCAATCTGATCAACACCCCCGAACTGGCCGCCGCCCTGCCCGAACAGCGTGGTGGGGCCACCACGGACACCGAGGTCCTCACCCACCTGCTCGCCGCGAAGGTCCGCGAGGGTCTGCGTCTGGAGGACGCGGCCCTGGAACTGCTCCCCCAGGTCAAGGGCGCCTTCTCCTTGGTGTTCATGGACGAGGACACCCTCTACGCGGCCCGCGATCCCCAGGGAATCCGCCCGTTCGTGCTGGGGCGCCTCGGTGAGACCTCCGGCGCCGGCGGCTGGGTCGTGGCCAGCGAGACCGCGGCACTGGACATCGTGGGCGCCGAGGTCGTCCGCGAGATCGAGCCCGGAGAGCTGCTGGTCATCGACGGCGACGGGGTCCGCTCCCGCCGTTTCGCCCCGGCCCGCCGCAAGGGCTGCCTGTTCGAGTACGTCTACCTCGCCCGCCCCGACACCACCATCAACGGGCGCAACGTCAACTCCACCCGGGTGGAGGTCGGCCGCCGGCTCGCCAGGCAGCACCCGGTCGACGCCGATCTGGTGATCCCCGTGCCCGAGTCGGGCACCCCCGCGGCGGTGGGGTACGCGGAGGCCAGCGGCATCCCGTTCGCCCAGGGCCTGGTGAAGAACTCCTACGTGGGGCGCACCTTCATCCAGCCGAGCCAGACCCTGCGCCAGCTGGGCATCCGGCTCAAGCTCAACCCGCTGCGCGAGGTCATCGAGGGCCGACGGCTGGTGGTCGTGGACGACTCGATCGTGCGCGGAAACACCCAGCGGGCCCTGGTCCGCATGCTCCGCGACGCCGGAGCGGCCGAGGTGCACGTGCGCATCTCCAGCCCGCCCGTCCTGTGGCCCTGCTACTACGGCATCGACTTCGCCACCCGCGCCGAGCTGATCGCCGCGAACCTCTCGGTGGACGAGATCGCCGAGTCCGTCAACGCGGACTCGTTGGCCTATGTGGACCTGGACGAGCTCATCGCCGCGTCCGAGCAGCCGAAGGAACGGCTGTGCCGCGCCTGCTTCGACGGTGTCTACCCGCTGGAGGTCGACGCCGACTCCCAGGGCAAGTACCTGCTGGAGAAGTCCTGTGGCACCCCTGAGGGGTCCACGGTGGCCGCAGGCGGCCATTGATCCACGTGGCGGGCCGTTCGGCCCGCCACGTTCACGTCCGGCCGGTTCCTCCGGCGTTCCCGAAGACGGGGCGGCGGAGCGTTCCCGCACATCACCGCAGAGAATCACGAGGAGAACTCGCGTGGCAGCCGACAGCACAGGGGCGACGGGCGCGTACGCGGCCGCGGGTGTCGACATCGCCGCCGGGGAGCGCGCCGTCGACCTGATGAAGCGTCACGTCGCACGGACACGCCGGCCCGAGCAGGTCACCGACGCCAGCGGGTTCGCGGGCCTGTTCCGCCTGGACACCGCGAAGTACAAGGACCCGGTCCTGGCCACCTCCACCGACGGGGTGGGCACCAAGGTGATGCTCGCCCGACAGATGGACACGCACGACACCATCGGCATCGACCTGGTCGCGATGGTCGTCGACGACCTGGTGGTCAGTGGCGCCGAACCCCTGTTCATGACGGACTACATCGCGACCGGTTCCGTGGTGCCCGAGCGGATCGCGGAGATCGTCGGCGGGATCGCGGAGGGTTGCCACCAGGCGGGATGCGCGCTGGTCGGCGGCGAGACCGCCGAGCACCCGGGATCGATGGACCCCGATGAGTACGATCTGGCCGGCGCCGGCACCGGCGTGGTCGAGGGCGACGCGATCCTCGGCCCGGACCGGGTCCGCGAGGGCGACGTCGTGATCGCGATGGGCGCCTCCGGTCCGCACTCCAACGGTTATTCGCTGGTGCGGCACATCGTGGACGGCGCCGACCTGGATCTGTTCTCGGAGGTCCCGGAGCTGGGCGGGGTCCTGGGAGAGGTCCTGCTCACCCCGACCCGGGTCTACGCCAAGGACTGTGTGGCGTTGACCGAGGCGGTGGAGGTGCACGCCTACTCGCACATCACCGGCGGTGGTCTGGCCGCGAACCTGTCCCGTTCGCTGCCGGAGGGCCTGGACGCCCGACTGGACCGTTCCACCTGGTCACCGCTGCCGATCTTCGGATACCTGGCCCGCGAGGGCGACGTGTCCCGGGAGGACATGGAGTCCACGTTCAACATGGGCGTGGGCATGGTGGCGATCGTCGCGGAGCGGGACGCCGAACGCGCGCTGGAGGTGCTCACCGACCGCGGGGTCCCGGCGTGGCGCCTGGGTGTGGTGACCTCCGGCTCCGGTCGGGCCGTGCTGGACGGCGAGTACCGGAACGCGTGAGAAAAACGGACGCGAATATAGCCGGTGCGAACCACCTGGGTGGTTCGCACCGGCTATATCCACCTGTCCGCGGCGACTTCCATGAGAAAGCCGCGGCCGCTACAGGTCAGCGGTTGTCATCCGAGCGACCTGAAAGTCTCGGCCGACGTGCGACTACTTGTCGGAGTCCGAGTACTTGTCGGCAAGATCCGCGTAACGGTCGACCAGGTCGTCGTGAGCATCCGCGTAAGGATCTTCCGGACCGGATGGTCCGGAGGTAGACCCCTCGCCCTCAGCGACACCCAGCTCCGACCGCAGCCGATCAAGGTCGGTGCCACCGGTGCTGTACTTGAGCTTCCGGGCGACCTTCTGCTGCTTGGCCTTGGCTCGGCCGCGCCCCATTGGCTCGACCCCCTCAACGATTGGGTTCCGACGAACCCCAGATCACTTACTAACCCGCACTACCAGGCTGACGGCCGTCAAACGAGACTGACGGCAGGCGTCAGCTTACGTACACACACAACCGTACCTGGTCGGACCACGCCCTGCCTACGCCACCCGGGGGTGATGGATGTGGCGTGCGTACCAAACCCCCTGCGACCTGGCCTTTCCCAAGGTGAGTGCCTGACGCAACGATCTGTGCCACGATGCGATCGTGCTGCCCTACACCGCCTACCTCCGCGTCTATCAGCCGATCACGGCCTTCTCTCCCCATGACCGCAGGTACTGGGAGGGATACTCCGCGTCCCGGAACCGGCCCAAGCGGATCAACGCGCTGACCGCCGAGCACGCCGAGAGCCTGGGGCGGGTCATCACGACCCCTCCGGTGATCGCCCCGCCGGAGGAGAGCCGCGACGCCTATCTGCGCCGGGTGAACGAGCGACTGTACGTGTGCCCGTGGCAGACCCGTCTGCGTTCGTGGCGCGCCTTCGCGGAGTTCTCCGACGCCACACCCGAGCCCCTGCTCGACGCCTTCGTGCCCACCACCGAGGTCTCTCGGGCCGAGGTGGGCTATCGACGATGGCGCGATTCGGGGGGCGAGACCAGCCCGGGCATCCTGTCGAGCAATTGGACGATCCCGGTGCCGTGGTTCATCCCCTTCGAGCATCGGGAGCGGTGTCTGGTCCTGTCGGCCGGGACCACCAGGACCCTGTTGTACCTGACCCGGACCTCGCAGGCCCGGCGACGGTTGGAGCACACCGTGGCGGTGTTGCGCGAGCACATCGGGGACCACGCCGTCTCGGCCTCGACCGAACGGCTCATCGAGTGGCTGTCCCTGGTGGCCCACCCCGAGTCCCTGCTCGAACTGGACTACGGAGGGCTCCCCCATCTGCTCAGCGACGACCATCTGAGCGAGGACCATTCGGTGGCCGAGATCTCCGACGCCATCGAGGCGCTGGCGAAGGGTGACGGAGGTCGCGTGGTGGAGCTGCGCAGGAGGATCACTCGACGTTGGAGGTCGGTGCGCGCTCTGGAGCACGCCAACTGAGTGTCACGTTCCTCCCAGGTTTTCGTGGACACGACCCCCGCGTTCGTCGTCATCATCCGCTCCGAAAGGGCGAGCGCCACGCCGTCGGACAACCTGGTACACCAGGTTTCTCGGCCCCCTCCGACCTTCTTTTCGCATGTGAAGGCGGTAGGAGGACCACTTCGAGGGGGAGACGACATCAAGCATCGTGAAACTGGGCATAACGCCCGATAGGTATCGACGTAGACTGTAGCGAGACGGTCACCGATCGCACACACGACGACAACGCAACCCCCGCCACGTCGAGGATCCGCGTGGCGCCACCCACCGACCGAAGCGGACGAGCGGCCTCGCCCACGATCCACCCCGCATCCCCCTCGAAACCCGGCCGAGCAGGGACGACCTCTCCCCGATCAGGCCTCCCCACTCGGGTTTCGGCCAGGTCCGCCCTAGCACTTCGGGCACACCGGATCGCGAAAAACGAGGCCTGAGAATGAAGTTTTGACCGAATACGCCACATGCCACTAAACGTGTCGCTAGAATCACTTAGCGTGACGCGGCCACGGGCGGCTTTCAATGGCCTCCCACGTGCAAAGTTGCTTGGTGTGGTCGCGCAATCACCTCGGGTGATGCCAATATGGACCTAGAGGAAATATTGGACATCCGGGCCAAGTGCCAGGAACAAGGCTCAAGGATCGGCACACAGATCCAGGAGGAGAGGCCGTACACATGTCAACTCGCACGCCCGAGGCGGAGCCCCTGTTGACCCCCGCCGAGGTTGCCACCATGTTCCGCGTGGACCCCAAGACCGTGACACGCTGGGCCAAGGCGGGCAAGCTGACCTCGATCCGCACCTTGGGCGGCCACCGCCGCTACCGCGAGACCGAGGTTCGTGCCCTGCTGGCCGGCATTCCGAGCCAGCGTACGGAGTGATCTCCCCGGTCTGTGCCGATTCCGGGGGGAGCGGCCGGACGTACTCCGGCTACCGATGACGGATTCAGGTGGGTCATCCGGCCAGGGTGACCCACCCGCCCTTCTCTCAGCCGAGAAGGACGCCTCTCGCTCCGTTCCCGACCGACCCCGAGTCGGGAACGGAGCCGAGCGGCGCTCGACCCATCTTGACCGGAAACCAGGGACCACCTCTGTCCGGAACACGCCCGGGCGGATCGGCACCACGGAGCCCGGAAGGACCGCCGCTCAGTCCTCGATCCGGTCGTCCAACGCGGTGGTCCGCTTACGCGCCAGGAACGTGGCGGCCGTCCCACCACCGACCGTCACCGCCGCCGCGGTGACCAGCGCCGCGATCGAACCCCCCGTGGTCGCGAGCAGATGCGGCGACGCGGCCTCCCGTCCGCCGGCCTCCTCGACCCCTTCCTCGCCCGACACGCCATCGCGGCCGAAGCCGCTCGCCCGGGTCTCGGCGAAATCGACCACGAACCCGTTCTCGTCCTCGGGGTCCCCCACCTGGACCGACACGGTGAGCGAGGAGCGGATCCCCTCCCCCCGGCCCTTCTCATGCTCGTCGTCGAAGGAGGCCTCGTCCGGGAGGAAACGGACGCTGACGGGGACCTCCTCGACCACACGACCGTTCTTGTCGAAGACCTCCAGGACCTCCTCCGCCACGTACTCATCCTCGAAGTCGGGCACCGTTCGACCGAACGCCGTCAACTCCCCGTACTCCAGGTCCGCGCGGGTCCGCCCGTCGTAGCGGGCGTCGGCACTGCTGTACACGTCGGCCACGGTGAACTCCACCGCGTTGTCGTCGGCGAGCACGTTCGTGGTCTCGTTCTCGCCCAGGATGAGAGGTTCCTCCCCTTCCGGCTCCGACTCGGAAGGGGGCGTGGAGGTGGCGCCGGGGGGCTCGCCCGTCCCTCGCTCCTCCGCGGGCGCGGTATCCTCCGCGCCCGCGGGGGGCTCGGGCGTTTCGAGGGGGACCCCGGGCAGGTCGATCATGCCGAGCGCGACGAGGGCGGGGACGTCGAGGCGGACCTCGGCCGTGTCGACCCGAGACCAGGCGCTCGCGCCGGACTCCCGGTCGACCTCGCTGAGACTCTCACCCTGGATCCGGGCGTAGCGGGCGAGCGGCCCGCGAAGGGTCTCGGAGCCGGCCCGGTCCTCGCCGTCGTCACCGAAACCGGTCATGGCGGAGTAGCCGGTGACCAGGTCTCCGTCGGCGACCCAGGCACGTGCGTCGGCCTGAACGAGCGAGGTGGCCGAGGCCTGGTGGGGAACGGAGACCGCGCCGAGCGCACCCAACGCCACGAGGAGGGTTCCGCCGGTGAGGAGACGGCGGAGGAAGGATGGTTCGGCGGGAGTCACCACATACTCCTGTTGTGTCTGGGGGATGCCCGACCGCGGGGTCGGCCCCGTCCGGCGCGGAGACGACGGCGCGGGGTGTTCCGACCGATCGGGTCGGTCGGGCGCGGTGTTCATGGTTCGGGAGCGGTCCTCGGACCGATCGGGTACCGATCGTGTGGGACGCCGTGCGCAGAGCGATCCACACGTCGAGCCTAACGCCTTGATCACAAAACGGAAACCGTTCCGGAGGCGGCGGCCCTGTCGCCCAGCGCGACCTTTTCTCTTCGATGATCCCTGTGACCTGCGGAGAGTTGCCCCTCTCTCCCCACCAGTCCCTGCTTTCCCAGCAGCACAGATGGTCCGTACGGACAGTACGGACGAGTCGTGGTGATGCCCGAGACCGCACCCTTCGTGGGCCACTCTCCGACACCGTCCCGAACATCACGGAAAGGGAGGACGAGCACGGAACGTCCACCGCCGATCAGGGCGATTTCACGCCCCCACCCCCCGGTCGACTGTTCTACATGTGCGTTTTCTCCGCCTTCGTGTAGGTACGGCGGGGTCGTGTCCAACGGCTAGGTTGTGGAACATGCTCGACTCCACACCCTCAGGGCGCCCGAGCCGCGCCGTTCGCGCCCTGACCCTGCTCGCACTCGCGGCGCTGTGGACCACGGCCTGCTCCGCGCCGGGCGGCGCCCCGAACGGCGACCCCACGGCCGCCCCTCCCCTCCCCGGCCCCGAGGACGGCGAGGGCGGAGGAGACGGCGCCGACGGCGGAGAGGACTCCTCCGTGCCCCGGGGCGACGGCCCCCTGGGAGACCGGGTCGTGGTGATCGACCCCGGCCACAACGGCGGCAACGCCGATGCCCCGAGCGAGATCAACGCCCAGGTCCCCGCCGGCAACGGGGAGAAGGCCTGCGACACCGTGGGCGCCGAGAGCGTGAACGGCTACGCCGAACACGAGTTCAACTGGGACCTGTCCCTCCTCGTCAAGGAGCGTCTGGAGGCGGACGGGGTGACGGTGATCCTCACACGGGAGGACAACGAGGGCGTCGGCCCCTGTGTCGACGAGCGGGCCGAGATCGGCAACGAGAACGAGGCCGACGCCGCCCTGTCCATCCACGCCGACGGCGGCCCCGAGTCGGGGCGCGGCTTCCACATCATCACCCCCGGAGAGATCCCGGGGCTCACCGAGGAGATCGTGGAGCCCTCGGCCCTGCTGGCCGAGGACATCCGTCGCGAATACCTGGAGGGCGGCGACGTCCCCTACGCGGACTACCTCGCCGATGAGGGCCTGGACGAGCGCACCGACCTGGGCGGGCTGAACCTGTCCACCGTGCCGAAGGTGTTCCTCGAGGCCGGGAACATGCGCAACCCGGAGGACGCCGCTCTGCTGGAGGACCCCGAGTGGCGGGAGCGGGCCGCCGACGCCATCGCCCGAGGCATGGCCGCCTACCTGATGCGCGGCTGACGGGTATCGAGAACGCGCGAGGGCCCCGGGGAGATCTCCCCGGGGCCCTTCACCGTCTCGGTGTCGATCGGCGTCTCACGGCCCCGTCGACGACGGTTCGGATCAGCCCTCGTCGGTCGCGACGGCCTCGGTGTTCTTCTTACGGCGGGCCAGGAAGGCGGCGGCGCCACCGCCGGCGGTGATCGCGGCACCGGCGGCGATCAGGCCGAGCAGCGGGGTACCGGTCTGGGCCAGCGGCTCCGAGCCGCGCGCCTCGGTCTTGGGCAGCGTGCTCGGGTCACGGTCGCCGGTCGGGGTCTTGGAGGTGTCGCCGCCCTCGCCACCCTCGCCGCCCTGACCGTCGTCGATCACGCCGGTGGTGATGCCCGCGAAGCTCTCGGCGATCGAATAGCCGTTGATGAACTCGTCGTCGATGAGGAAGTTCATGTACAGGAGGGTGTAGGCGTCGTTCCAGACGAAGCCTCCGGCCTCGGTCGTGACGACGCCCTCGCTGACGGCCGGCTGGAGGGTCAGCTCGACCTCGTCGCCGTCCTCGGAGGAGTAGAGGACCGGGGCCGTGTCGAACCTGCCCGCGTCGACGTTGTGGGTGACCTCGCCGTCCCAGCTCTGGGTGGTGGTGACGCTGATGCCGGTGATGGTGCCCTCGATGATGACGGTGGAGGAACCGTCGACGAGGTCGGAGTTCTCCTCGTCCAGCACGATGACGTCGGCGGAGTCGGTGGTGACCTTCTCCTCGTCGTCCCCGCCCGGGGACTCCTCGCCGGAGCCGGGGAGGCCTTCGTCGTCGTCCTCGACGTTCTCGTTCGGGGCCTCGCCGCCACCGGAGCCGTTCTCGCCCCCGTCGCCGGGAACGGTGCCGGTGCCGTCCTCGCCGCCACCGGAGCCGTTCTCGCCCTCGGAGCCGCCCTCGTCACCACCCTGGGAGCCGTCGTCCTCTCCCTGGTCCGGGTCCTCGTCCTCGGACTCGTCGTCACCGTCCTCGTCGGTGTCGTCGTCCTCGGTGTCGTCCTCGGGCTCGTCCTCGTCGTCGTCATCCTCGTCATCCTCGGGGTCGAGGATGTCCTCGATGTTCTCGACGGTGATGAGGATGTCGGCCCGATCGATGACCGTGGTGGCGCTGGCGCCCTGGGCGTCGACCTTGGCGGTGGTGGTGCCCTGGACCGTCAGCCAGTCGCCGATACCGGTCGAGAACGACTCGGAGACCGAGTCGCCCTGGGTGATGGGCGTCTGCGCGACGGTCCCATCGCCACCACCGAGAGCGGAGGCGTAACCCCAGCCATAGGTGTCGGCGTGGGCCGGCATGGCCGAGGCGAGGCCGAGGGCGCCGAAGGCGACGAAGGCCGCGCCGCCTTGGAGCACGCGGCGAGCATGGATTCGGGGAGAGTTCTTCACGAGAATCCTCTTCGAGTCATCCGGAATCGAATGCTTCCGGTCCTGGCCGCGGTCGTTGCCGCAGAATTTCACGAGGTGCGGGAGTTCTCGAAGATCATGGCCAGGGGCGTTTGTGGGGGACGTCCTCTAGAGCGCGAAGGCCCGAGGATCGGGGCGATGAAGTGGCCGCAACGGCCGCGTTCCACCGAGTGCGTTCCACCGAGTGAAAGGGCCGGGGGCCGATTCCTCTCTTCGACCGCCTGACCGCAACAGTACACGGCCGCCGGGTCGAATAACCCGAATCGGATGTATCGAAAGAATCACAGAGAATGGCTTTCGCGACCATGAGTAATCGATACTAATGGATTCCGTCATTCTTTTCGATCAAGGTAAACCGAACTCGGATACATGCGTCTTATAAGGAAGACGCGCAGGTGGAGAGCGCTTCACGGCCACCGTTCCGAGGTCATCGCGAACGGATACCGACCGCCTGTCCGAAGTCGGCCACGGACGGGCCTCACCGTGGCGCGGGACACACCGTGAACCTCATGTCGGGGCCCGGCCCACCCCCTCCACGCCCGGCCTCCACGAAATCGCGTCACGGATGAGCCCGTGACGACACCCCTTCGAACCTCATGAACTGCACAATGGGGACCATGCCTCTGACACCGGCGGACATCCGCAACAAGAAGTTCCACACGGTGCGTCTACGCCCGGGTTACAACGAGGAGGACGTGGACGCCCTCCTCGACCGCATCGAGGAGACCCTCATCGCCCTGGAGGGCGGTCCGCGCCGCGGTGCCCTGATCACCGCCGAGGAGATCCGCAACTCCCGCTTCCGCACCACCCGCATGAGTCCGGGATACCGAGAGGACGAGGTCGACGACTTCCTCGACGTCGTCGCCGCCGAACTCGCCGGCCGCGGTCTGGGCCAGGTCGTACCGCCCCCGCTGCCGCCGCGCCCCGGCCAGAGCGTGCCGGGACACCCCATGCCGCCCGGCCTTCCCGGAGCCCATGGAGCGCCCGGCGCGACCCCCCGGATGACCCCGGAGGACATCCGCAACTCACGGTTCGCCACCACCCGCCTGACCACCGGCTACAACGAGCAGGAGGTGGACGACTTCCTGGACCGCGCCGAGCACACCCTGGGGGTCCTCCTCCAGGGCAGAACCGACCGGGCCACCCTGACCTCGGCCGAGGTGGAGCGGGTGCAGTTCACCACGACCCGCGCCCGCCCCGGATACGACCCCGCGCAGGTCGACCGGTTCCTGGACGCGCTCGCCGACGAGCTGCGCCGCTACGAGCACCCCTGAACCGGGAACACGCCGGCGCCATCACCCCGCGAAAAGGGAAGCAGAAAGTAATATTTAGGCACAGAGAGTAGCCATCCCACGCCTCCGGTGGCCCGAGGGGAGCAGCATGACGCACACTCGCCCGCACGGGTACATCCGGGACGCGTACATCGAGGACACGGACGCGGAGATCGTCCCGCCTCCCGGGCATCCCTGGGAGAGACCCTTGTTCCTCCTGTGCGTACTGGTGTCGCTGCTCCTGGCCGCCGTTCTGCTCCGCCTTCTGTGGACGGTGTCCGGCACCTCCCCGTGGATCCCGATCCTCGCGGTGTCGGTGCCTCTGGGGTGCTGGTGGGCGCGCGGGCTCAGGTACGCGCGAGAACGCGCCGAGTCGGTGCGGATCTCCCCCACCCAGTTCCCCGAGGCCTACCGTCTCGTCATGACCCTGTCCGCCGAGACCGGTCTGACCCGGGCTCCGGAGGCCTACGTCAGGATCGGTACGCCCTCGGCGAGCCTCGACGCGGCGGCGCACGGGCTGCGCCGTTATCTGATCCTGCCCGGCGCGATGTTCGACGGAGAGGGGCGGCTCCGCGACCCGGACGCCCTGGCCTTCCTGGTCGCCCACCAGATCGGGCACATCGCCGCGGGCCACACGGGCTACTGGCAGCGCCTGGCGACCCTGGGGGCCGAGCTCGTCCCCGGCCTGGGCGCGGCGCTGGCCCGGGTCCGCGAGTACACGGCCGACGACCACGCGCTGGCGCAGGCCCCCGAGGGCGCCCACGCGGTACGTCTGTTCGCGGGCGGCGCCGAGCTGTACACCCGGGTGAACCTGGGCGAGATGGCCGCCAGGGCCACCGGCGAGCGCGGCGTGTCGCTCTCCCTCTACCACCTGCTCTCCCGGCGACCGAGCAACGTCAGGCGCATGGCCGCCCTACGGGACCGGGGCCGGCGCGGCCGCGTGTTCCTCTGAACCGTTCGACCGATCCGCCCCCTTCCTCCCGCGCGCCGAACTGCGCTCCGCGCCCTCGTACCCCTAGGGTGTTCGCGACCCTCCGAGAGAGTCGACTCTCTCGAACACGTGTTCGATAGGCTGTCATAGTGAGTCTTCTGAACGAACAGATCGACGTACGTTCCACCGATGGTGGGAACCCCGCGCAGTTCATCTGGCGAGGACACACCTTCCGGGTGCGCAGAATCATCGGCGACTGGCCCGCCCGCGCCGAGGCCCCCGGGGTACCGGCCACTCGAATACATCTGCTCCGAGTCTCCGCGGAGTCGGAGTCGGGCGAGCCGAGCATCATCGACATCTCCCGGGACGACGCCTCGGACCGTTGGACGATGCGTCGGCAGTGGAACTGACCGCACGACCGCGATGGGCGCCCGTCGGAACGTTTCCGACGGGCGTCGACCTCCGTCCCCGAGACCACGCCCTCGGCGCCGAGAAGGCTCAGAGCGGGAAGTAGGGCGCCCCTTCGCGCTCACGCGCGTGACGGATCCGTTCGAGGATGCGCTCGGCCATCCGCGGCATCTCCTCCGGGGCGAACCAGGCCACTTCCAGACTCTCGTCCCCGTCGACCCTGGGCTCACCTCCGATCGGCCGGCAGCGGAAGGCCAGATCGAGGAACTGCACCCGGTCGCCGTTGGGGTAGGTGTACGGCTCCTGCGCGATCACGGTGGCCAATCGCTCCACCCGCACCTCCACCCCGGTCTCCTCGCGGACCTCCCGGACCACGGCCCGAGCCGGCTGTTCCCCCGGTTCGAGAATGCCTCCGGGGGTGGCCCAGCGGCCGTCGTCCGAGCGCCGGTGCAGCAACACCGCGCCGTCGTCGTCGAGCACCACGGCGGTCACGCCCACCAGGGGCAGAAGGCCGTGACCCACGTGTTCGCGCAACCGCAGGAGAAAGTCGGGAACCATGCTCCGACGGTAGCGCCGGAAGGGGCCGGTCTCAGCCCCGCGCCGCGCGCGAGGCCCGGTACTCGTCGTCGAGGATCGACATCAGGATCGCGTCGTGCCACGCGCCGTCCCACCTCAGGTGCCCGCGCCAGACGCCCTCGCGTACGAACCCCGACTTCTCGTAGGAGCGCCGCGCGCGGGTGTTGAAGTCGAACACCTCCAGCGCGACCCGGTGCAGTCCGACCGTCTCGAAGGCGTACTCCAGGACCGCGTCGGTGGCGGCGGTGCCGTACCCCTTCCCCGTGACGGCGAGACCGTTCAGAGAGATCCGGTAGTGCATCTCGGCGTTGTCGGGGTCCAGGTCGATGAGCGCGCACTCACCGACGTAGGCCCCGGTGTCACGGTCGTGGATCAGCCAGTCGGCCCGGTCGTGCCGGTCCGGCCTGCTCGCGGCGAAGGCGCGCAGCTCCTCCTCGGTGAACCGCTTGTGGGTGCCGGTCATCCGCCGGACCTCGGGATCCATGTCGAGAAGCGAGGCGATGAAGGGATCGGCGTTGTCGGCGTCGAGAGGGACGAGGCGGACACCGCGTCCGAGAAGAACGGGCTGGTCGCGAAGGGCGTCGACGGGGATCATGGATCGCATTCAAGCAGCGTGCCCGACCGGGGACAACGGGTTTTCCCTCCGCGTCCCGGGGAGGAACTCAGGCCCCGTCCCCGTGGCGTTCCAGAAGGGTCCGCGCCCGTCGGAGTTCACGTGCGCCCATCACCAGGACGAAGGCCCCACCGAGGGCCGGGAGTCCGGCGAACCACAGAAGACCCGCGGGGGCGGTGGACCACCCCTGCTCACCGTAGGGCCCCTCGGCCGGCGAGAGCGCCGCCACCACCCCCGAGATCATGAGAAGACCGAGGAGGACGAGGGGCCACGGTCCGCGCCTTCGGATCGACGCGGCGTAGAGCAGGGCACGACGGTCCGTTTCCAGGGCTCCGGAGAGCTCGCCCGTCCAGAGCACCCGTTGCGCCGTCCGACGCTCGAGAAGGGTGGCCCCGACCCACCACGGCGGCCGACGGCGGGCCGAGAGGAGGAACAGCGCGGCGACCACCGCACCGAGCACCGTGGCCACGAGGAACCCCGAGACGAGCAGTCCGATGGGGAGGCCCGACCACGGGTCCTCGCCGACTCCGCCGAGAAGACCGAAGGCGAACCCGGAGAACAGGAGGAGGCCGATCCCCGCCCCGAGCGCCCCTCCTCGGCGGCGGACGGCCTTCACGTGCCCGGGATCGTCGAAGGGACGGTCGGCACCCTGGGGGACGGGTTCGCTCATGCGGACGAATCTACTCGAATCGAGCATGGCCCGTACGGCCGGACCTCCCGGCGAGAACGTGAGAGGGCGTCAGGGGTAACGTCGGAAGGTCCGCCGTCCTGGGGAGGCCCATGCTCATCACCCTGCTCGTCAGTTCCCTCGTCACCTACGGTCTGTTGTTCGTGCTCGGAGTGGCCTTCGTGGTGTTCACCGCCCTGGCCCCGCCGGGCCGCAGAGGACCCGCGCTGACCGGTGCCCTCCTGTTCTGCCTGGGAGCCCTGATGGAGTTGATCCGGTCCCTGACCGTGCATCTGGCGATCATCGACCTGTCCCAGGACGGGGGCGCGTTGAACCTGATCCTCAACATCGCGGCCTCCCTCTGCCTCCTCGGCGGACCGGCCCTGCTCGGAGCGGCCGTCGTCAAGTCCGTTCGGGAGGGACGCTGATGTTCGGAACCTACGCCGCCGTCGGCCTGGTCACCGGCCTGCTGTTGCCCATCGCGCTGGGGGTGACGCTTCTCGTCCTCGCCGGACGGGCCGTCGGTGCCGCCGGCCTGGTGCGCACCGCGGCGATCCTGATCATGGTGCTCCCCTTGCTGTCGCTGGGGATCACCCCTGTGGCCATGGCCCTGACCGACCCGATCACCGCCCTGACGGTGGGCGGTGTCGTACGAAGCCTCCTGACCCTGGTCACGTACGGCCTCCCGGTGATCCTGCTGCTGGTGGCGCTGCGCAAGGTCTCCCGTCCGAGGTCCGCGGGCACCCCCGGCCGCAGGCCCCCGTACGGGCCGGACCCCCGGGCTCCGCGCCCTCAGTGGCCGACACCGGGTCACGGCCCCGGCCACGGGCCGCCGCCCGGGCAGGGCGGACCCCCCGGACCACCGGCCCAAGGATCTCCCTTCCCCGAGGGGCCACCGCCCGCTCAGGGGCCGCACGGAGGTCCGCCGCATCGACCCCGCCCAGGACAGAACCCGCCACCGGGTCGGTGACGTTCGTGAGAGCGGTGCCGCCGGGTGGGGTCGTCCTTCGCACGACCCCACCCGGACACGCCGTTATCCCCCCGTGACCTCAAGGGCACGCGGGGGCCGCTGTCGGTCCCGGGGTGGGGGGACTCGGGGGCCGATCGACGAGGCGTCAACCCGCCTGACGCTTGGCCTCCAGGGCCTCCATCGCCGCGACGGCGGTGGCGACGGTCTGGTGGACCGGTACCTGACGGTGCAGGCCGACCAGTCGGACGACCTTGGTGACGCGTTCGTTGAGAGCCGCCAACGACAGGGATCCGTTCTGCTCGCGAACGGTCCTGTAGGCGTTGATGATGACGTTCAGCCCGCTGGAGTCCATGAAGTCCAGCGTGGACAGGTCCAGGATCAACCACGGACCGTGGTCCTCGATCGTGGCCCTGATGTGCTCCTGGAGGTCGGCGGCGGTCGCGATATCGAGTTCTCCCTCGATCGCGACGATCACGCTGCGGCTTTCAACCCGCGTGCTCAGTCCAAGCCTGTGCACGTTCACTCCTCCCGGCCCCACGTTCCGATGGTGAGGGGTCCCTTCGCTTAACCATACGCAGCCCGACCGGGAACGACTACCGGGCTCGGCTCCACTCCCACGAAGCCGGTCCGGTGAGGGGAACGCCTGCGCGCCCGTGCGGCCTGGTAAGTCGTTGGACACACACGGTATAAGCGAACCGCCGTCACGGGAATGCCATCGGACAAGAAATTTTCGCCTCATGGGCGCGAACCCCGGTCGAGCGGCCCGATATCTCCCGATCACACTGTGTCATTTCACGACATCGGAACCGGCGTTGTCCGATGTTCCTCAGAGGTCCCCGGTGTCTCCTTCAGGGCGTTCACGTTCCCTTCGCCCTTCTCGCCGACCCTCACTCTGAGTGAAGGAATCCAATAAGGCTCCGGCGGCCAGTGTGGCCGTCGTATCGCCCGAACGGACCCTGCTCTCCATGTCGGGGATGAGATCGGCCACGGTCGCGTCCCTCAGGAACGTGTCCATGAGCCGGTCTCGCACCTGATCCCACATCCAGTCCACGCCCTGGGCGCTGCGCCGCTCGGCCAGGGACCCGTCGCGTTCCAGCACCGCGCGGTGCTCGACCACCGTGTCCCACACCTCGTCCAACCCGTCCCCGGTCATACCGCTACAGGTCAGCACGGGAGGACGCCATTCGGGGTGGACCGGCCGCAGCAGCCGCAGGGCCCGGGAGAGTTCCCGGGCGGCCTTCCTCGCGTCGGCGGCGTGCGGACCGTCGGCCTTGTTCACCGCCACGACGTCCACCAGTTCCAGGACGCCCTTCTTGATGCCCTGGAGCTGGTCGCCGGTGCGGGCCAGTGTGAGGAAGAGGAAGCAGTCGACCATCGCCGCGACCGTGACCTCGGACTGGCCGACGCCGACGGTCTCCACCAGGATCACGTCGAACCCGGCCGCCTCCATCAGCAGCATGGTCTCCCGGGTCGCCCGGGCCACCCCTCCCAGAGTGCCCGCCGTGGGAGAGGGTCGGATGAAGGCGTTCGGATCCACCGCCAGGGCCGCCATACGCGTCTTGTCCCCGAGGATGCTCCCGCCCGTCCGGGTCGAGGAGGGATCGACCGCCAGCACCGCGACCCGGTGCCCTCTGGAGGTGAGCCGGGTGCCGAGCGCGTCGATGAAGGTGGACTTCCCGACCCCCGGGACCCCGGTGATCCCCACCCTCTGGGCCTTGCCGGTGTGCGGCAGCAACCGCACCAGGAGTTCCTGGGCGGCGCGCGCGTGGTCCGGCCTGCGCGACTCGACCAGGGTGATCGCCCTGGCCAGGGTCGGCCGGTGCCCGGACAGGACCCCCTCGGCCAGGGCGTCCACGTCCACCGAGCGCCTCCTGCGCGCCGTCACGCTCACTCCCCTTCCAGGTCCGGGTCCACCCGCTCCTCCAACTGGTCGAGCAGATCGATGGCGGCCTCGGCGATCACCGTACCGGGCGGGAAGATCGCCGCCGCCCCGGCCTCGCGCAGCTCGGCGAAGTCCCCGGGAGGGATCACCCCGCCCACCACGATCATGATGTCCTCCCTGCCCAGCCCGGCCAGCTCCTCGCGCAACGCGGGCACCAGTGTCAGGTGCCCCGCGGCCAGCGAGGACACCCCGACCACGTGCACGTCGGCCTCCACCGCCTGCGCCGCGACCTCGGCCGGGGTCTGGAAGAGCGGACCCACGTCGACGTCGAAGCCCAGGTCCGCGAACGCGGTCGCGATGACCTTCTGGCCCCGGTCGTGACCGTCCTGCCCCATCTTCGCCACCAGGATGCGGGGGTTGCGCCCCTCCGCCTCGGCGAACTCCTCGACCCGGCGCGTCACCCGCTCCATCAGGTCGGCGGCGTTCTCGTTGCCCGCGGCCTCGTCCTTGTACACACCCTGGATGGTACGGATCTGACCGGAGTGACGGCCGAACACCCGCTCCATCGCGTCGGAGATCTCCCCGACCGTGGCCTTGGCCCGGGCCGCGTCGACGGCGGCCGCCAGCAGGTTGCCGGTCAGCGCCTCGTCGGTCCTGGACTCGCCCTCGGCGGCCCGGGTGAGGGCGTCCAGGGCCGAACGCACCCGTTCCTCGTCCCGTTCGGCGCGCAGACGGGCCAGCTTCTCCAACTGCTGGGCCCGCACACGGGAGTTGTCGACCTTGAGGACCTCGATCTCGTCGAGGCCGTCGGGGCGGTACTTGTTGACCCCGATCACCGGCTGACGCCCCGAGTCGATCCGCGCCTGGGTACGGGCGGCGGCCTCCTCGATCCGCATCTTGGGCAGACCGGCGTCGATCGCCGCGGCCATACCGCCGGCCGCCTCCACCTCCTGGATGTGCGACCACGCCTTGGCCGCCAGGCTCCGGGTGAGGCTCTCCACGTAGTAGCTGCCGCCCCAAGGGTCGACGACACGGGTGGTGCCCGACTCCTGCTGCAACAGCAGCTGGGTGTTGCGGGCGATGCGGGCGGAGAAGTCGGTGGGCAGCGCCAGCGCCTCGTCGAGGGCGTTGGTGTGCAACGACTGGGTGTGCCCCTGGGTGGCGGCCATCGCCTCCACGCAGGTGCGGGCCACGTTGTTGAACACGTCCTGGGCCGTCAGCGACCATCCCGAGGTCTGGGAGTGGGTGCGCAGGCTCAACGACTTGTCCTTGGCCGCGCCCAGGTCCCTGACCAGCCGCGCCCACAACAGGCGGGCGGCCCGCAGTTTGGCGACCTCCATGAAGAAGTTCATGCCGATCGCCCAGAAGAACGACAGGCGAGGCGCGAACACGTCCACGTCCAGCCCCGAACGCTGCCCGGCCCGGATGTACTCGACCCCGTCGGCCAGGGTGTAGGCCAGCTCCAGGTCGGCCGTGGCCCCGGCCTCCTGCATGTGGTAGCCGGAGATCGAGATGGAGTTGAAGCGCGGCATCCGCCGAGAGGTGTAGGCGAAGATGTCGGAGATGATCCGCATCGACGACTCGGGCGGATAGATGTAGGTGTTGCGGACCATGAACTCCTTGAGGATGTCGTTCTGGATGGTCCCCGACAGCTTCTCGGGGGGAACGCCCTGTTCCTCCGCCGCGACGATGTACAGGGCCAGAACCGGCAGCACGGCGCCGTTCATGGTCATGGACACGCTCATCCGGTCCAACGGGATGCCGTCGAACAACTGCCGCATGTCGTAGATGGAGTCGATGGCCACGCCCGCCATGCCGACGTCGCCGGCCACACGCGGGTGGTCGGAGTCGTAGCCCCGGTGGGTGGCCAGATCGAAGGCGACCGACAGCCCCTTCTGTCCGGCGGCCAGGTTGCGCCGGTAGAAGGCGTTGGACTCCTCCGCCGTGGAGAACCCGGCGTACTGGCGGATCGTCCAGGGCTGGTTGACGTACATGGTCGGATAGGGGCCGCGCAGGTAGGGCGGGATCCCCGGAAGACCGTCCACGAAGTCCAGCCCGGCCCGGTCGGCGGGTGTGTACAGGGGCTTGACCCCGATCCCTTCGGGGGTCTCCCACTCCAGGGCGTCGGCGGCCTTGCCGGTCGCCTCCTCCAATGCGCGTCGCCAGTCGGCCTCGCCCTTCTCGGCCGGGCCGGTGAAGGCGGGCGGGCGGGCCGGAACGTCGGAGAAGTCGGGGATCATGCGCTCTCCCCCTGTACGGAGTCGGTCGTGACGCTCGGCGGTTCGATGGTGAGGACGTCGAGCAGATCGGTGAGCAGGGCGACGGCGTCGCCGCCCTTGAACGCGAAGGAGTCCACGCCGGCCTCGCGGTAGGCGTCGCGGGGCGCCCCGGCCAGGATCACCCGGCGGGCCCCCGCGCCCTTCAGGGCACGGGCGAGCGTCTCGGCGTGCTCGGCGTAGAGGGCGTCGGAGGAACAGATCACCGCGACGCGGTGTCCGGAGTCGGCGAAGACCGTCACCGCCGTGTCGGCGTTCTCCAGCGGTCCGGGCGTGGCGGCGGCGATCCCACCGGCGGCCAGGAGGTTGGTGGCGAAGGAGGCCCGGGCGGTGTGCGCGGCCACCGGCCCCAGCGTGGCCAGGAAGGCGGTGGGCCGGTCCCCGGTCCGCTCCGTCCAGGCGTCGGAGCGGTCGCGCAGGGCCTCGTAGTCCCGGCCGCGGCGGCGCACCGGGAAACCGCCCGGAACCGGGGCCGGGGAGGCCACAGGGTCGGGGTCGCGTTCCAGCGGCGTCTCGTCCGGGTTCGGGAACTCGCTCAGACCGGTGAGCGGGGCGGCACGGGTCGCCAGGGCCTCACGACGGCGCTCCCACACCCGGTCCACCTCGGCGAGCAGGGTGCCGTCCACGATCACCGAGGCGATGCCTCCGGCGCGTTCCAGGGTTCGGAAGAACTCCCAGCCGGTCCGGTAGAGGTCGGCGGTGAGCGACTCCACGTAGAAGGAGCCGCCCGCCGGGTCGATGACCCTGGCCAGGTGGGACTCCTCGATCAGCATCGACTGGGTGTTGCGGGCGATCCGGCGGGCGAAGTCGTCGGGGCGACCGACCGCCGAGTCGAAGGGCGCGACGGTGACCGCGTCGGCCCCGCCGACCCCGGCCGCGAAGCAGGCCACGGTGGCGCGGAGCATGTTCACGTGCGGGTCGCGGCGGGTGAGCATCGCCTCGGAGGTGGTGGCGTGCACACGCGTCCCCCGACGGTCGGCGGGCACGCCCGAGGCCTCCAGGACCTGGTTCCACATGGCGCGGACGGCGCGAAGCTTGGCGATGACGGAGAACTGGTCGGCGTCGGCGGCCAACCGGAACTCGATCCGACCGGCGGCGTCGGCGACGTCGACCCCGGCTTCGACGAGCGCCCGCAGGTAGGCGGTCCCTGCGGCGACGGCCGCGCCGATCTCCTGGGAGACCGACCCGCCCGCATTGTGCACCAGGGTGCCGTCGGCGACGAACAACCCCAGGTGGGCGAAGCGCGCGGCGTGTTCGGCGGCGAAACGGGCGGCGTCGGCGACCTCGGGGCGTTCCCCGGCCAGGGCCGCCGTCGAGAGCGGGTCCAGCCCCAGGTGGGAGATGACCCGACCGTCGGGCACACCGGCGTCGGCGTGGACGCCGAGCAGGGCCGTGGCCGCTTCCAGGGCCTGCGGGCCGGCGGCGCTCAGGACGACCGGGGCCAGGTCCAGGTGGACGTCGGTGAGGGCCTCGGCCAGGCCGGAGACCGGCAGCCCCGCTCCGCCCACGTGGATCCACAGGGATCCCACACCGTTCATCAGGTCGTCGTGCGCGCGACGGCGGAGCACGGCCGGGTCGGGGTCGGTGTGCCGGGCCCGGATGTCCCATCCCTCCAGGACCCCGCCGCCGGGCCGGTGACCGCGGGTGAAGGGGGCGATCCCGGGAAAGCCGGGATCGGCCGCCGGAGGAGAGGAGGTGTAGAGGGGTTCGATGTCGAACCCGTCCAGGGTGGGGGTGTTCAGCACCGACTCCGGGGTGTCGGCGAGCCGTTCCTCGGCCACCCCGCTCTTGCGCAGCACACCCGCGACGAGCTCGCGCCACCGCTCACGGGTGGCCGGGGCGAAGCCCTCCGCCGGGTCGAGGGCCTCGGCGGACCCGCTCTCTGGGACGTCCATACTTCGAGATGGTAGAGAATCGCGCTCGGTTCCGGTACGTCGGGGTGCGGCGTACGACACACGGGTGGGAGAAACGCGCCTCGTCGCGGGCGGCCTCGTCCCTCCCCGTACGCGAACGGCCCCGCTCTCGGGCGGGGCCGTCCATCGGTTCGGGGGTCGGTTCAGCCGCAGTTGGTGCCGGTGCGCACGACCCACGCGTCACCGACCACGCCGCCCCAGTCCACGCACCGGCCGGCGGCGCTCAGGTAGACCGGACCCGCGTAGGCGGTCCAGTTCCCCGGGTCGCTCTCCCAGGAGGTGCTGTCACTGGTCTTGAGCACCGCGTCCATGTTCATCGCGGCTCCGGAGGAGGAGCGCACCACGACGACGCAGTTCTTCCCGCTGGAGTTGTTGTAGGCGAGGTAGACCGTTCCACCGCTGATGTCGGCCTGGTTGACCACGCCGTAGCCGCTGCCGCACTCTCCCCCGTAGGAGGCCGCGGCGGCCGGGACGGCCTGGGCGAGGACGGCGACCAGGGCGATGGCGATCCCGCCGGAGGCCCGGCGGACAAAAGACTTCAACACTTCTCCTCCTACCAGGGCGGGGTGCCCGTGCCGCTGGTCTTGTGATGTTCCACGAGCCGGGTGATCGTGATGGTGCCGTCGGCGTTCTCGGTATAGGTGACCTCGGCGGAGATGGTGCGGCCGCCGGAGTTGACGTAGGAGGTCAACGCGGACGGGCTGGAGGAGACCGAACCGGCCTCCCCGTCCCCGATGGATCCGGCCTGCCCCTGACAGAAGCTCCACGCGCAGACCACCGTCGCGCCGTCGAGCGAGCCGTAGTGCCCGGAACCGCCCGAGGGCTGGAAGGCGACCACCTCGCCGCCCGAGGGGCGTTCACCGGAGGCGGAGACCCCGGATCCGACGGTGGCCATGGTGGTGACCGGTTCTCCGGCCTCTTCCTCGTCGTTCTCGTCGTCCTTCTCGTCGTCCTCGTCGGAGGCGTCGTCCGAGGGCTCGTCCGAGGGTGAGGCATCCTCCGAGGGTTCCGTGCCGACCGGCCCGGGGCGCCGGATCTCCTCGCCGGAGGCCTCCTCGGTCCCCTCGTCCTCCCCGGGCTCGTCCCCACCGGAGAACCAGGAGGCCATGGGGAGGGAGCCCCAGTTGGAGGCCAGGGCCACGCCGCCGAAGCCGAGTCCGGCGATGAGGGCCAGGGCGCCCACACCCGCACCGACGAAGGCCAGGACCCTGCCGGTGTTCCCTCCGCCTCGTGCCACGGCGAACTCGCGTTCGGGCGCGGTCTGGACGCCGTGCCAGTTGTCGTCGACCAGAGCGCCCATGGCGTTGCCCGCGGCGGCGGCCGAGGCCACCGGGGCGTAGGAACGGCCCGGGGCGCTCACCTCCACCATCGCGGTGACCAGTTCGAGGGCGGTGGGCCGTTGGGCCCCCTCCTTGACCATGGCCCGTGAGGCGAGGTCGGCGAGCGGACCGGTGAAGCCCTCCATGTCGGGCGCGCCGCTGATGACCCGATGGGCGATGGCGGCCGGGTCGCCGCTGCCGAAGGGGGGACGTCCGGTCGCCGCGTACGAGACCAGGGCTCCCCAGGCGAAGATGTCGTCGGCCGTGCTGACCGGGGCGCCCTGGTAGTGGTCGGGGCTGATCCAGCCGGGAGAGCCCATGATCGAACCGGTGCGTGTGAGCGCGGTCTGGTCGACCGCGCGGGCCACACCGAAGTCGAGGACACGGGGCCCCTCGGGCGACAGGACGATGTTGGCGGGCTTGAGGTCGCGGTGCGCGATGCCCACCTCGTGGATCTGGGAGAGGGCCTCGGCCACACCGGCGGCCAGACCGATCAGCAGACGTTCGTCGAGGGCGCCGTGCTTGCGCATGTAGGCGCTGAGGGTCATCCCCCGTACCAGCGGGGTGACCAGCCAGGGCCGTTCGGCCTCGGGGTCGGCGTCCAGCAGGGGCACGGCGCAGGCGCCGCCCACCTTGCCGAGCAGTTCGACCTCACGGGCGAAACGCGCTCGGAACTCGGGGTCGGAGGCGTACTCGGGATGGATGAGCTTGACCGCGACCAGCTCTCCCCCGTCCTTCCGCGCGGCGTAGACGACGCCCATGCCGCCGGAGCCCAGACGCTTGAGCGTCCGGTAGGGCCCGATCCTGGCCGGATCGGTGGAGGTGAGGTCGGTCGCGGTGACCGGAAGCGTGATGGCTGAGGGGGTCGGATTCACTGGGAAATGGTCCTGGTCGGCGTATAGGTGGGAAGGGCGAGACAGGCGGCATGCTCAGGCGCCCGCCGAGTACAGGGGGAGGAAGAGGGGGAAAGGGGGAGTAAGTGGATACTACTCCTCCCCCTCTCCGTCGAAGGGTCGTGGCGGTCAGGGCATCGGTACCCTCACCTGCTGAATGCGCCCGTCGCCCAGGTGCAGGTAGGCGGTTCCGGGCGTGAGGCGGGGGCTGGACACCCCCTTGGGCAGACGCAGCCCCAGGACCTCGCCGTCGGCCTGGCTCTGCGGGGACAGCAGGGCGCCGACCCGGTTGCGCTTGAGGTGCACGTGCCAGCCGTTGAAACCGCCCTGGAGCGCCTCGTTGGTGCCGGCGGCGACGATGCCCCACCCGGCGCCCACCATGCCCCGCGCGATCCGGGTGAACTCCTTGCCCAGATCGCTCTGGAGCAGGAGTTCGGCGTCGTCGATCATCACGACCGCCGTCTCGCCCTCGAAACTTCCGAGCGCCTCGTGGAGCTGGGAAAGTCGGGGTTCGGCGGCGTCGATGACCGCCCGGACACCGCGTCGGGTCCTCAGGTCCCCCAGTCGCGAACCGCGCGGGGTGACCAGCAACAGTTCCGTGCCGCCCTCCAGCAGGGACTCGGCCATCACGGTGAGCATGCTGGACCGCCCGGACTGGGGCGGACCGCTCACCAGGAAGGTGGGGATGCGCGACAGGTCCGCGGTGACCGCTCCGAGCTCGTTGCCACCGACACCGATCAGAGCGTGCAGCGGACGGGGCGGGGCGGAACGAAAGCGGGACATGTCCGCCATGGTGAGTCGGTCGGGAAGGACGTCGACCCGGAAGGGGCGCGGCCCGCCCTCGGGCCGGGGGCGCCTGGACACGAAGTCGGCGATCCGCCCCAGTTCGGCGCCCTGCGCGGCGCCCTGCGGGTTCCGGGTCAGCAGGGCGATCTGCACCTCCAGGGCGTCGGAGGCGCGGAAGGCGCGGCCGTCCGGGACCTCCTCCGGCAGGGAGCGGGCCTGGAGCCCGGCCGAGCTGTAGTCGCCGGCGTCGTTGCAGCGCAGGACCAGCAGGTCCTCGGTGGTGGAGGAGTACTTGGTGCGGGTCAGGAGGCGGTCTCCGGTGGCGACCACGTGCACGCCCACGCCGGCGCCGTCCCGCATCAGGGTGGTGACGTCCTCGACGAGGGCGCCGTAGTTGTACTCGCCGAAGGCCTGCTCGAAGGCGTCCAGCCGGTCGATGAACAGCACGATGTGAGCGGGACGCTCCGTCGCGGGCACCTTGGCCCGCAGCTCCTCCAGGTCGGCGCATCCGTGCGCCGCGAGGAGCTTCTGACGTCGGTCCAGCTCTTCGCCGAGCAGCCCCAGCAGACGCACCACCCGGTCGCCCTGGGTCCGCTGGGCGACCGCGCCGCAGTGGGGCAGCCGCTCCAGCGGCAGGAGCGCGCCGTTGCCGCAGTCCAGGCCGTACATGTGGACGTCGTCGGGATGGTGTCCCAGCGCCAGGGAGGCCGCGAGGGTGCGCAGGGTCTGGGAGCGGCCGGTCCGGCCCGACCCCATGACGTGCAGGTGTCCGGTCCGGGACAGGTCGAACGTGTAGGGCGTCTGCCGCTGCTGCGCGGGGATGTCCACGAGACCGACCGGGACCGGTCGGACCGTTCCGGGCTCGGGCGTGGGCGGACGTCCCCCCAGCAGCGCGGACAGGGTGAGCGTGGTGGGCAGCGCCTCCAACCAGGGGCTCGGCTGACGTCGGGCGCCGACCTGTTCGGCCGCCTCCTTCACGGCCGCCACCAGGGCGGTGAGGTCGGTGGACTCCACGTCGCCGCTCTCCTGGCCCTCGCGTACGGCGACCGGTGCCGGAAGGGCCAGGTCGGACCACTTCACCGCGTGGGCGATCGGGTCGGAGGCGTTCTCGACCGCGACGACCCGGCGACCGCCGACCCGTCCGGACTGGAACGGCAGGAGGGAGGCGTGTCCGAGCCTGGCGTAGGCGCGACCGGGTGTGTCGATCCCGATGTGGGCCGACTCCGGGGCGTCGATGACGTCACGGCTCTCGGTCTCGTCGGTCATCCGCAGGGCGATCCGCAGGTTGGTGTTGGCACGGATGTCGTTGGTGACCACACCGCCGGGGCGTTGGGTGGCCAGCACCAGGTGGATGCCGAGCGACCGGCCCCGCTGGGCGATGTTGACCAGGCCCTTGACGAAGTCCGGCAGTTCGCGCGCCATGGACGCGAACTCATCGATGACCAGCATCAGACGCGGCATCTGCGGCATGCTCGGGTCTCGGTCCAGGAGTTCGAGATAGTCCTCGATGTCCTTGGCCCCGGCCTTGGCCAGGATGTGCTCGCGGCGGTGGAGTTCGGCGCCGAGCGAGACCAGCGCGCGCCCCACCAGGTGGGTGTCGAGGTCGGTGACCATGCCGACGGTGTGCGGCAGGTCGACACAGTCCTTGAAGGCGCTGCCGCCCTTGTAGTCGACCAGGACGAACGACATCGACTCGGGCCGGTTGACCGCGGCGAGAGAGGCCACCAGGGTCTGGAGCAGCTCGGACTTACCGGAACCGGTGGTGCCCGCGATGAGCGCGTGGGGGCCGTCACGGCGGATGTCGACCGCGAAGGCGCCGTCCAGCCCCACACCGAGCGTGGCGACCGTGCTGCGACCACCGCTCACCCAGTGGGCGGCGATGGCCTCGCCGTTCGGGGGCTCCAGTCCGATCACGTCGAGCAGGCGGGCGCTGCGCGGCAGCGCTCCCCCGGCCTCGCCCACGCTGCTGTCGCGCAGGGGCGCCAGCGCCCGGCCCAGCCGTTCCGCCCAGGCGGCGGAGGGGACGTCGGCGCGCACGTCCTCGACGTTGTCGAAGGAGGTACGGCGCAGGCGCATCCCGTGCGGGGTGATCCCGACGACGGCGCGGCATTCCTCGGGGAGCAGTCGCTCCTCCGCGTCCAGGCACAGAACGTAGATGCCCACCTCGGGGCCCTCTCGCAGCAACTGCACCACGCCGGGAAGGGAGCGGATCCGGCGGGCGCCGTCGAGCACGACCACGATCGCCGGTTCCTCGTCGGCCGCTCCGCGCGGCGCCTGGGCCCGGGCCTCCATGATCATCTGGAGTTCGGAGATCCGCCGGGCGCAGGTGGTGGCGTCGATACCGATCCTGCCCAGCGAGAGTCGGGGGTGTTCGCCGCGCAGGTGCGGGACGTAGCGGGTCCAGCGCCACCGGTTGTGGTCGCCCTCCATCGACAGCAGGTAGAGCTGGAGCTCGGCCGGGCTGTGCAGGGTGACGAGCTGGGCGACCAGCCACCGTTCCAGGGCCTGGGCCCCCTCGCCGCTCCCGGCCACGCCCACGACGCCGTTGTCCTTGACCGAGACGCTGACCGGCACGTCCTTCATGTCCCAGGTGACCTCCTTGCGGTGGTCGTCCTTGGTGGGGTCCATGAGGACCACCTGGGAGGGGATGCTGCCGGTGCCCATCCTCAGCAGGGTGAAGTCCTCGTCGATCTGGCGGCGTTCCCACAGTCGGGAGCGGGGCCCGGTCGCCAGCAGGAGCACGGCGGCGGGGTCGGGGCAGGTGTCTCGCAGCCGACGCTGCTCGGAGACGAGGGCGTCGCGGGCGTCCTTGGTGACCCGCTCCGTCTTCTCCTCGAACTCGCGCATCTGCCGGTCGTAGCGGGCCTTGCTGGTCTTGCGCTGCATGAGCTGCATGAACAGCACCGAGACCGGCGCGAGCAGCCCGATGAGCAGCATCTGCGGCCGGTTCATGATGAGCGCGCCGCCGACCGCCATCGTGATCGGCATCAGGATCATCATGATCAACTGGGCGATCGGCCGGTCCGGCGGTTCGGGCGGGCTGGGCAGTTTGAACTTGGTCTTGCTGGGCGCCGGGTGCAGGCGGGGAGGCCGGTTGTAGTCCAGACCGGTGCCGTCCTCGGAGGGCACGATCGCGGCATCGGGGCGGTGGTTGGGCCAGACCTCGAAGAGGGTGCCGCCCAGGGTCAGCTGTTCGCCCTGCGGCCAGGCCGTGTCCGCCGCGACGTTCTCCCTCTCCAGCCGGACCCCGGAGCCGTCGCTCGTGCGCAGGATGGTGACGGTCCCGTCGGGGGCCACCCGGATCCGCGCCCAGTGGCCGTCGGCGTCGACGACCAGCACCGCGCTCTCGTGGTCGCCGATCACGTAGTCGCCCGGGTCGAGTCGGACCACGCGTCCGGCGTCGAACCCCGAGACCACCCTGATCTCGACGACGCCCGGCGGCTCCGCCTTGACCTCCGCCGGCCCGCCCACACCGATGACGGCGCCGTCGAGGATGCCGGCCTCGGACAGGGAGACGGCCGGATCGACCTTGCGCTCACCGACGTAGAGCGGGACCTCGCGGCCCGTCCTCGGCAGGGTACGGACCATGGGGTCCACGACCTCGATGAGCTGACGCACCGTCGCGCCGGGGTCGGCGTCGACGAGCATGTCCAGTCGCAGAGGCGATGAGGCGACGGGGCCGGAGCCGTCCGGACCGTCCACTGACGGACCGGTGGCCGGGGTCGCGGTGAAGAGGAGGCGCACGGTGGACTGTTTCCGATCGATCTACGGGCGGGGAAGGGTGCGGTGAAAACGGTCGGGGCGGTTCGGAGCGCTCCGAACCGCCCCCACACCCGACCGGGGGATCGGGCAGGGGGATGTGCGGTGCCGGCTAGCCCTTGAGGCCCTCGCCGAGCTTCTCGTCGGTCTCGCTGAAGGTGGTGCCGACCTGCTTGATGTACTTGGCGATGCCCTCCAGACCCTTGTTGACGTCCTCGAAGCCGCTGTTGAAGTCCTCGAAGAAGGGGCGGAAGTGCTTCTCGGCGGCGGGCGTGCTGTAGCCGTCCGAGATCAGGCCGTCGACCTTGTTCTTGATGCCCTGGAGTCGCTCGGTGAACTCGTTGAACTCCTGGGTGAGGGAGCCGGAGGTCTCCTCGGTCTTGTCGCTGTCGACGTTGTAGGCGGGCATGTGGGGCTCCTTGTGTTCTGCTCGGTGGCCGCGTCCGGCCGGGTTGTCGAGGTGAAGGCCGGGGCTCCGTGAACCTGACCATTGTGGTGGATAACCGCACCGACCAGGAGGTTCGCCCCCGCTTTCACCGTTTTCACGGCTACCGCCCCGGGTTCACTTCGCGTTCCCAGAAGCGGGCCGTACCGGTGATCGCGTCGAAGAGGTCCAGGACCTCCTCCGCCTCCCGGGAGTTGGGGCTGGTGCAGCTGACCATGATCCGTTTGTTCAGATCGGGGTATTCGAAGGCGGTGTGCATGGCCACCGTGCGGACGATCGCCTCGTCGGTGTCGTAGTCGGTGATGCCGTAGATGCGGCCACAGCGCCCGAGCCCGGATTCGGCCAGGTCGACGGTGGTCTTGCGCAGCCACGTGCCCTCGCGCGCGGTGGCCGAGGCCGGGTAGACGTGCTCGACCAGCTTCAGGGGATCGAGGGCGTTCTCGCCTCGACCCGACGGGAAGACGAACACGCAGACGTTCGCCATGAAGAAGCCGTCGTCGTACTCCTCGAAGGTCCCCGCCGCCGAGACCAGCCCGGAGCCGGTCGCGTCACCGGTCACCTGGGCGATGTCGGTGAACAGGTCGTTGAGGGCGTCCGCGTCCTCGGTCCGGTTCCCGTACCTCTCCAGCGCCCGGGAACGCATCTCGGCCAGCGAGTCGCCGGACAGGTCGTACTGCGCCCAGTGCTCCGGGATGTCGATGTCGAACATGACGTCCGCCTTCGGGACGTCCTCCTCGAACAGGTACGGCATGGCGATGGTCCTCTTCGTTTCGACGGTCTACGCGTAGGCCTGGCCCTGGCCGCCCCCGGCGCCGGACCCCTTCTTGTCGTCCGTCAGGCTCTTGCCCAGCTCCTCGTCGGCCTCCTCGAAGGTCTCGATGACGGGGCCGAGCGCCTCCAGCAACTTGCCCAGGTCCTCGGCCTGCCGCTCGTAGTTCTTCTTGCAGTCCTTGCCGTAGTCCTTGGCCTTGTCCACCAGGTTCCCCGGGCCGATGTCCTCGGCCCGGTCCTCCGGACTCTTGACGTCCTCGCCGGCGAAGGCGTTCGCGATGCGCGCGAGCGAGGTCTCCATCTCGATCACCGCGTCCATGTCGATCTTGACGATCTTGGCCATCGGGCCCTCCTCTCACACGACGTCAGCCGTCGTCCCGTTGCTTCCTGAGTTCCTCGACGTCGATGCCCCGCAACTCGGCGAGCTCCTCTTCCAGACGCTCCCGCTCCCGCTCCGCCTCGGCGAAGGCCTGGTCCATCCGGGCCTCCTCCTTGAACTCCGCGGGGCCGGCCCGCGGGTCCTGACGGCTCTCCAGATAGTCGCCCTTGACCTCGTCGGAGAGCAGTTTGTCGAGGAGGTCCAGCTTCGCTTCGACCTTTTCCGCCTCTTCCGCCCG
Organism: Nocardiopsis alba DSM 43377; assembly: GCF_000341225.1. Classification (GTDB taxonomy): domain Bacteria; phylum Actinomycetota; class Actinomycetes; order Streptosporangiales; family Streptosporangiaceae; genus Nocardiopsis; species Nocardiopsis alba. The sequence continues at coordinate 220,272 of NZ_ANAC01000001.1, read as the reverse complement.
CTCCTCCTCGTTCAGGAAGTCCTCGTGGAACTCCTCCAACATCCCGTCCCTGAGCCGGTTGCGCATGGCCTGGTGGCTCAGCTCCAGGATCGCGCCGGAACCGCCCCCGAAACGGGTCTCCGCCGCCGCCTTGGGGATCGCGGTCCCCATCTGCATGAGCGACTGCTCCAGGTACCTGGGGTTGGGCAGACCGTCGGGGCCGAACTCCAGCTTGTCCGCGAACCAGTCGAGGTGGTACCGGAGCATGTCGACCCCGAACCCGAGGGTGATGTTGAGGGCGTTCTTGAAGAGCTCCAGGGGGATCGCCTCCAGAGCGGCCATCCTCGTCGAACGGACCGAGGTGACCGGTGTTCTCTCTCCGGAATCGGAGGAGCCGCGTGCGCCGTCGCCGGAACCGTCCGTCTCACCGCGGTCCGCCGAGCCCCGGTGGGCCTCGGGGACCCCGCCCTCGCCCTCCCTCGTCGGGGAGTCGGCGTCCTCGTCCCGACGCGGGGTCGGGCCATCGGATCCGTCCGGACGCGGGGCCGTCGGTGCGTCGTCCCCGCCGGCGCGCGGAATGTCCACACGCTGCTGGGCGCCGCCGGGCGCGCTGACGCGCACGTGGTCCTCGGTGATCCGCAGGTCGGGTGTGCCCCTTCCCTCGGTGACCACCCGGACACCGCCACGACCGTCCGAGATCCTGGTCCTGCCCCCGTCGTCGCTCATCGAGCTCCGTCCGGCGGGCGTCTGGTCCCCCTCGATGTTCCCCGAGCGGAAGGAGACCTGGTCCCCGTCGTGGAACGGGCGGGCCAGGGAGCCCGGACCGGACTGCGGGCGCGTCGTGATCTCGTGCCGGGAATCCGTCCGGCCGCTCATGCTCTCGCCGTTCGTGGTGGCCCGCCAGTCCGGGGACGACGAACCGTCTCCCTCCGGCCGGGAGCCGCGCATCCCGACCCCGGAAGGACGCACCTCGACGACACGGTCTCCGCTGTGCACGTCCGGCGCGCCTCCGCGCGGCACGTCGGCGACGACCCGGTCGCCTTCGACGTGGACGGTGGTCCCGTCCCCGCTTCGCACGCTGCCTTCGTCTCCCTCGTGCGACACGTGGGTCGTGGGGTCGTCGCTCTCGGAGCGGGTCCGTGCGGCCCCCCTCCCCTGGGAGTCTCCGGGCTCGACCTCGGTCCGGGTCGTCCCGTCGCCGACGTACGCCCCGTCCCGAGAGCTTCCGGCCGTGACCCCGTCAGGACCGTGGACGGACACCCACGAAGGAACGTCCGAGCTCCCGTCGCCGGCGGGAGTGGAGACGACGCTGAGGTCGCCGCTGCCCATCTCGTTCGTGCCGTCGGCCCGGCGGGCCATCTCCAACGAGTTCCCGTCGGCGTCCGGTGGGGTACGGACCCCGGCCGCGTCGGCCCCGTCCGCGTCCACCCGCCAACCGCCCGGGGTGTCCACCTGAAGGGTGACGTCCGAGCCGTCCGGGCTGTTCGGGCCGAGGGCGATCCGGTGACCGTCGACCTGAATCGAGGGGGCCCGCCCCGCTCCGTCCGCTCCATGGACGCTCGTCGTCCCGTCGGGCGCGGTGACCCGGAGGCCGGGCCTGCCGTCGACGTCGACCACCCTGACCTCGCTGCCGGAGCCGGTCCGGACCACGCCGTCCGGAGATCCGGGCTCGTCGAAGGTGATCCGGGTGTCCCCGACGGTGATGGTGCCGTCCGCGTCCCGGGACGCCCGTTGTGGCGAGGCCTCGCCGGCCGTGATGTCGAATCCTCCATCACCTCGGCCGAGTGCGGTGGCGCCCGCTCCGCTCGCGGTGCCGATCCCATCGCGCGAGCGCCACAGGTCGACGCCCCGGCTCTCGTCCGACACACGCGCGTCCCCCGGCGAAGCCGTCGCGCGTGTGCTCCCCGAATCCAGGGTGACCGTGTCGGTGCCCCGGTCGTAGCTCTGGGTGGAGCCATCGGTGACCACCCGGTAGCCGTCCGGGCCCATCTCGGTGGTACGACCACCGAGCCGGTCGGTCACCCTGGTCATCGGCGCGGCTCCGTCGCCATCGACGGCGGGCCTGGTCACCTGAGGACCGGCGTCACCGAAACGCAGGTCGACGGGGCCGCCCTCCTGGACGATCCTGGTGGGGGCGCCGTTCGTGGGACGAGTGACGCTCAGGCCGTCGGAGGTGGAGATCGTGGCGCCCTGGTCGTCCCTGGAGACCGTGACGTCCCCCTGGTCGGTGGGGACCGTCAATCGTCCATCGCGGTAGGAGGCACCGGGCCGCCCTTCCGGGCCGGTCACCTCGACGGTGCCCGATTCACCCCTCTCTCCACGGGAGACGGTGACCCCGGAGCCGTCCTGCGTGGTCACGCCGAAGCCGTTCTCGGAACGGGTCACCGTGCGGTCTCCGACCGTGACGCGGTCCCGGGTCACGTCCATGGTGAAGTCCGGTTCGTTCCCCGGCGTCGGGTGCCGGTAGGAGACCGTGGGCTCCCCGTTCGCGTCGCGTGTGGTCGTGTAGGAACCGTTCCCGTGGCTTTCGACCGTCTCCCGTCGAGGTGCTCCGTCCCCCGCGGCCGTCTCGTCCGGTCGGACGGCAGAGGTCGTGTCGATGGGCGGTGGGGCACCGGTGGTGGTGTCGTCCCCGTCGGTCCGGGACCCCGTGGAAGATCCCGTCGTGGTGGTGTCACCGTCGGCCCGGGGACCGGACGTGTCGCCGCCGCCCGTCTCCGGGTCGTCCGTGGTCGAGCGACCCGTCGAGGAGGTGTCCATCCCGTCCACGTCCGCGATCGTGCTCCGGGGTCGGGCGGATGGCTGGGGCATGGGGGTACCGCCCCCGGACCTGGTCACCGGGGCGAAGTCCTCACGAGGCTCCTCGCCGGAGCGCCGGCCCTCGCCCGCGTCGCTCCGTGCGGACGTGTCCTCCCCGTCGGAGGAACGGTCGGTGCTGCCACCATCGCCTGAGGTCTCCGGGGTGGCGCCACGGTCGGAGGCGTTCGGTTCGGAGCCCGTGGTGGGAGCACCGTCTCCGGTCGTGGAATCGCCCGTGGCCCCGATGGTCCCCGCCGGGGGTCCGCCGGCGTCGCCCTGACCGGAGGTGCCGTCGGCGGCCTCCGGGGACCGGGGGGTGCCCCCGCCGACGGAGGTGTCCGCGGCCCCGCTCTCGGGGGATCCGGTGGAGTCCGTCGTGGTCGGCGCGGCGGAGGAGGCGACCGTCGGTTCGGCTGTCGGTCCACCGGTGGGTTCCGGGCTCGGTGTCGAGGTCGGAACGCCTCCGTCCGAGGTGTTCGCGGCCGTCGACGTCGAGGTGGACGGGCCGCTCTCGGACACACCGCCTCCCGCCGGCGCTCCGGTGGAGGCGTCGGGAGAACCGGTCGCGGCCGGGCCGCTCTCGGACGTCGAGGGGTTCGTAGGGCCGGACTGCACGCTTCCGCCGATGTCCGAGGGACCGCCGGTCGACTCGGGGGCCGTACCGACCGAGGAGGTCTCGACGTCCGGGTTCGAGGGAACGGCCGCGGGTTCGGTCGTCGTACCGCCCCCGCCGTCCGGGGCGTCGAAGGAGGCCTGCGCGGGCGTCCCCTGGCCACCGGTGTCGGAGGGCCGAACGGTCGAGGGGTCCGAGGAGTCGCCGGAACGGGTCCCGGAACCAGCGGTCTCCGTGTCGCCTCCGATACCACTGACCTCCCCACCTCCCGTGGCCGGCTCCGGAGCCTCGCCGGAGCCGACGGGGTCCGGTGTCGGGTCGCCGCCACCGGTGCCGACGCCGGTGCCTCCGTCGCCCCCGGAGCCCAAACCACCGAAGGACGGGAGCATGTCGTGGGTCTTGAGGGCGCCCACGGTCGAGCCCGCGGCGCTGGTCCCCAGAGCGGTCAAGACCTCGTGCCCCAGATCGATCTCCTCCCAGGGCACACCTTCACCGGCCATCTGCACCGTGATCGAGGCGCCCATGCTCGTCGCGGAGTCCTTGACGATGTTGTAGCCGATGTCCGCCGTGACGTGGTCCGATCGGAACCTTCTGACCTGTCCGGCCCGGGTGGTCACCGCGGTGACGCCCCTGCTGTTGCGGACCGCGGTGGCCGCACTGCGCACACCGCCGGCGGCCCGCCCCGGAACCCGGGTGGCCGCCCGGCCCGCGACCCGGCCGACCGCACGGCCGCCGCGGAGGAGGGCTCCACCGGGGATCAGCGAGACGGCGTCCATGCCGAGGGTGAACAGGGTCTCCTTGTTGAAGCCGAGCTTGCCCTCCTTGAAGAGGCCGGCCCCGCTGATCGAGAGGGCCACGAGGGCCAGGGCGATCCCCAATCCGGGGATGAAGATGGCGGCGATACCGGCGACGACCATCGCCACCGCGTAGAGGAGGGGGTTATCCTCCACCCAGGTGACGATCTTGTCGAGCCAGCCCCACAGTTTGCGGGGGCTGCCCTGCTTGGCCTCTTCCAGGGCCCGGGCGCACTCGTCCGCCTTCCCCTGCATGTCGTTGAGGACACGCTCCAGCTTGGCGATGTGCGTCTGACGGACGGGATCGTCCCCGTCCACCTTGTTCTTCCAGGCGTCGGTGTCCTCCAGAGCCAGATAGGCCTCGGCCGCCGCACGCGCGATCGTCGCGCTGTCCGCGCGGGCCGTCTCCAGCGAGGTCTCCCACTTGTCGAGGGCCCGGTACCCCGACTCGTAGGCGGATTGCGCCTTGTCCAGGTACTTGGGCAGCTCGTTGACGAGTTCCTTGAGCGCGTCGACGGTGTCGCCCTCGCCCAGGCGATCGCTCTCCAGACGACGCATGTCGGCGGCGGCCTGCTCGGCCGCGTCCGACAGCCTCTCGTAGAACCTGCTCAGCGAACGGACGTCACTCGTGACCCAGGGGACGGGGTCCTCGGATCGATCGAGAAGATCCCACCGGAGATACTCCCGTGGTTGCTTGGTCACGTCTCGACCTTCCCGCTTCCGCTCCCGATACGGCGCCGTGTCGCGCGCCGGGGGCGCGACGGCGGGACCTGTGGGGGACTCAGGTCCTGTGGGGGCATCGAACACTGTACGAGTCCGACATCATAGACTCCCACCCCGTGAGTGAACAGATGCATCGAAAGCATGCTCGGTTCCCCTGAACCGGAAGAAGTTTTCCGGCATCCTCCCCCAGGCGACCCACCAGTGAAGACACCCATGAGAGAGAGCGCGTGACCCTGACATCGGCGGCACGACCCCTGGGAGCACGGTCGGCGACGGCCCGTACCGCCGGCTCCCTCACCCTCGGCCTCGCCCTGGCGTCGGCCTTGACGGCGGTGGCCGGTTCCCCCGCCGCGGCCGATACGACCGGCGGCTACGAGATGTGCCCGACGGTGTACTACTACGTGGTCCCCGAGGGCTCGCCCGGCCTGGAGGCGATCGCGGACCTCATCCTCGACGACCCGGAACGGGCCGACGAGATCTACGGCTACAACGAGGGCCGTTCCCAGAGCGACGGCACGGCGTTGGGCGAGGACCGCGCGGTCCAGCCCGGTTGGCGACTGGTCGTGCCCTTCGACTCCGGTGGAGAAGGCGTGTACGAGGGCCGCGACCCGCTGTGCGTCGTCGCGATCGACCAGGCCAACGCCCAGGGCGTCGCGCCTCCGTCGCCTCCTCCGGCCCCGCCCGCCTACACCCCGCCCCCCGAGAACGAGCCCTCCGCCTCACCGAGCGAGGAGGCCGACGCCTCGGCCGGCCCGGGTGACAGACCCAAGATCGACCCGCGCATCCTCATCGTCGGCGCGGTCGTCCTCATCCTGTTGACTCTGCTCACCCTGTTCTGGCAGCCGGTGTTCAAGGCGATCGCCTGGCCGTTCAAGAAGATCGCCGCCCTGCCCTGGCGCAAACCGCGCAAGCCCAGATCGGCGCGGATCGCCGCGGCCATGCGGCGACGTCGGGCCGCGACCGAGAGCGTCATCTCCGACCCCGACGCCGTGCACCGGGCGGGCGGCGCCCACACCGACCTGCTCAGTGCCCCCGCCGAGATCCCGGCCCGCCCGGTGGCGATCCTGACCACCTTGGACGAGACGACCGCCATCGTTCCGGTCGGTGCCACTCCCCCCGCCTCCTCATGGCGGGTCGTCGACACCACCACCTGGCGTTACGCCCGAGGTTCGACGGCGCCCGGCCCGTTCAACTTCGCCACCGCCACGCACACCGTCGTGCGGCCGATGACGGCCGGGGTCCTGGCCTGTCTCGGCACCCTGGAGGACGAGCGCACGCTCGTCCACGTCGACCTCACCCGGATGCGCGGGCTTCTGGCCGTGGGCGGTGACCAGCGGGTCGCCTCCGACACGGTGCGCGTGATCGCCGACGCCCTCCACTCCCAGGGGCTGACCGTGCGCGTGCTGCCCTCCGGACGACCGCTGCACTCCCTGATCCCCGAGACGATGCCCGACCTGTCCGCCCCCGACCCCATCGGAGGGATCGAGCACAGCCGGGAGCGTCCGCTGGTGGTGGTCGTTCCGCGTCCGCTCGGCACCGCCGACGAGCACGTGATCGGCAACATCCCGCCGAACACGCTCGTCGTGGCCATGGGCGAGGCCGAGGTGGCCCGCTGGCAGTGGAAGGCCGACGAGGACGGTTCGGTGGACACCGGGGCTCTGGGACTCCGCGTGGTGCTGCGACTTCCCGAACACCGGTCCTGACGTACGAGGCGGGGCGGGCCGACCGGGTCCGCCCCCATCGGTGTCAGCCCTCGTCGTCCTCCGACGGCTCGTCGGAGGCCTCGGGCTCCCCGTCCCCCTCGGCGTCGTCGGTGTCCTCGCCCGGGCCCGGCCCGTAGACGAAGCGCTGCCGATCCTGCACGAGGATGGCGTGCCCGGTCTCGGTGACCGCTTCCACGTACGCGGACAGGTCGTCGGAGACCACGTCCATGGTCTCGGCGTCCAGGACGAGCTGACGATCCTCGTCCTCTCGGGAACGGGAGTCGCCGTAGACGAGGCCGGCGTGCGCGAAGGCCGGGGAGATCGCTCCGGCCTCCTCCTCCAGCCCCCATCGAGTGCGACCGGTCACCAGGTCGACGGCGACCATGGTGGCCCCGCCGCTGGCCTGAGGGAGCAGCAGGGTGGCGGTGTCGGTGTCGTAGAGACCCACCGGGACCCGGGCCTCCTCGAAGGGGGCCGCGACCGGGTTCGCCCCCGGTTCCCGCAGCGTCCACAGGGTGTCGCCGGTGGCGGCGTCGTGCGCGGACAGCAGGGACGGCGCCTCGGGCTGGGCCCAGCGCACCAGGAGGACGTCGCGGGTGGGCTCCGTCTCCTCCTCTTCGCCCTCTTCGCCCTCGTCGCCCTCATCGGCGTCCTCGTCCTCGTCCTCGTCGGACGGCGCGTCGGTGGGCTCGGCATCCGGGTCCGGAACCTCGTAGACCCCGAGGACCTGGGGAACGTTCACCGGGGCGCTGGCGGGCAGTTCGAGATCCTCGTCGGAGGAGGACACCGACCACAGGGCCTCGCCCGCCTCGTCGGGGTCGATCGAGTAGGCGTGCAGGGCGGAGGATCCGTCGTCGAGCAGGACGGTGTCGTCCCAGGCCGTCACCGGGACGCCCAACGGATCGATCTGCTCCTCTTCCTCCGCGTCCTCGTCCTCGTCGGTGCCGGATTCGACGTCCGTGTCATCGGAGTCGGCCTCGTCCGTCTCCTCGTCGCCGGGTTCGGGCTCGGGTTCGAAGGCGTAGGTCCACAGCTCCTCGCCGTCGGTGTCCAGCACCGTGTAGTCGCCGTAGGGGTCCTCGGCGGTCCACCCGTCCGGACGACGCACCGCGGCCCCGTCCAGGTAGAGGTCGCCGGGCTCCGCCGGCTCCCACAGGGTCCGGCCGCGAGAGTCCAGGACGAACGGACGATCGTCGGGGTCGACGAGGGACAGGGCCGACTCCCCCTCCAGGTCGGTGTCGAAGCCGCGGAAGCGCGCCTCCCCCTCCCACAGGGTGTCGCCGGTGGCGGCGTCGTGCAGCAGGTGCCGGTCCTCGCCGCCGGAGCTGATCAGGAAGGCACCGCCCACCGGGCTGATCCGGACACCCAGAGGGTCGTCGAGGATGTCGTGCGCGTCGGCCTCGTCACCGTGCAGATGACGCAGGACCTCGCCCTCCAGACCGGGAGGCGGGTCGCCCTCGAAGTCGGTGGGCAGCGGGGAGGGGCTCGCCTCTCCGGAGGGCTCCGGCGGCTCCGGTTCACCGGTGCACGCCGCGACCAGCAGCGCCACGAGGCCACAGGTCAGGGCCTGGGGCACGCGTGAGCTGCGCATTGACGGTCTCTCCCCACGAAACGATGACGTTCACGGCAAATCCTAAGCCGCCCGAAGGTCAAGTGGATACATGGCGTCCGAAACTCCTCCCGCCCCGCACCGGGTGCGGGAACGGCCCTCAGGAGTCCTGTTCGGGCTCCACCTCGACGGTCGTGGTCCCCCGTACCTCGAACTCGGCCCGTCCCCCGGTCAGCTCGGCCAGCCGGACCTCGAAATCGGACAATCCACTCTCCGGGAGAGCCACCTCGATCCGGATCCGGTCCTCGTAGGCGACCTCGCGCACGGTGAGCGAGGAGTCGCGCAGGTCGCTCTCCAGGCGCCCGCCCAGAACGTAGTCGGCGTAGACGTCCACGACCAGGAGTCGTCGACGTTCCAGCAGGCCGAACTCGTCCACCGCCGCGGACACCGAGTTCCCGTACGCGCGGATGAGTCCGCCCGCGCCGAGCTTGGTACCTCCGAAGTAGCGGGTCACCACGGCGACGGTGTCGGTGATCCGGCGGTGCCTCAGCACCTCCAGCATGGGGACGCCGGCCGTCCCGGCGGGCTCCCCGTCGTCGCTGGAACGCTGGATCGCACCATCGTCACCGAGAATGTAGGCGGTGCAGTTGTGGTTGGCGTTCCAGTGCTCCTTGCGGCGTTCGGCGATGAACGCGCGCGCGGCCTCCTCCCCGTCCACCCGTGCCAGGGCACAGATGAACCGGGACTTCTTGATCTCGATCTCGTGTTCGCCGCCGCGTCTGATCGTTCGCATGTCGCCTGTTCGGCAGGGGTCGTGGGTCGCCCCCAGTCTGCCGGCTCGGAGGAGGGACCCCACGGGCGCCTCCTCGCGCTCCGGTCGGATGACGATCCTCCGGGATCCCCTACGGCTCCGACGGCCCGACCGTGACCGCGGTGGTTCCGACCGGTACCATCCCACAGTCGGGAGGGCCGGACGGCGACCCGACCTGTCGCACGATCGTCGCCCTCTCCCCCGGGTCGGCGCCCCCAGGTCGCCCACCGCTCCCCGACGAACAAGGTTCCGCACCCATGGTCATACCTCGAACACCTTGGGTAACGTTGCGGACGACCACTGAGCTCACATCGGGAGTCCTCATGCGCACCGCCCCGCCCGCCGTCGGCCTGGCCCTGACCATCGCCCTCCTCTCCGGATGCGCTCAGGAGGAGTCCGCCCCCGTCAACGAATCCTCCGCGTCCCAGGCGCCCACGGCTCAGCCCACCACCGAGCCCAGCGTGACCGCATCGATCTTCCTCCCGCCGGGTGAGAGCACCGGGGCCCTCACCTACGACGAGACGGCCGTGCCCGAAGGGGCCACCTCCGACGTCCAGGTCCGGGTCCAGGACGGCTCCACCTACGTGCAGTTCACCGGAACCGGCCTGGAGGCGAACCGGGACTTCGGTGCCCACGTGCACACACAGCCGTGCGGCGACGACCCGGCCGACTCCGGGCCGCACTACCAGAACGAGCTCGACCCCGCGGCCGAGGAGGGCGAGCCCTCCACCGACCCCGACTACGCCAACCCCGAGAACGAGGTCTGGCTGGACATGACCACCGACGACAGCGGCAACGCGTTCGTCACCGCCACCGTCGACTGGGAGTTCCGCGAGGGCGAGGCCCGGGCCCTGGTACTGCACGACGAGCACACCGCCACCCACGAGGGCCACGCGGGCACGGCGGGAGACCGCCTCGCCTGCGTGACCGTCGACTTCTAGGGAGCGGGGACGACCCGGCGCAGGACCAGTTTCTCTCCCAGGGCCCAGGCGGTGGAGGCGCACAGGTACAGCCCCGCCGCCAGCGGAACGAAGGCCGCCACGACCACGGTCGTGAACTGGAGGTAGGACAGGGCTCCGAACATCGGAGGAGCGGCGCCGGGCGTCTCCCCGGCCATCGGCAGCATCACGTAGCGACGGTTGGCCCAGGCCACGACGGCCAGCACGGCCAGGACCGCGACGAAGACCGCGATGTTCCCCGAGGCCCCACCGGCCAGGGTCGCCCCGAGTTCCACCCCGAGGAAGGTGTGGGAGAGCAGTTCTCCCGTCCCCGGGACCGCGCCGATGAACAGTCCGTACAGGGCGATGACGATGGGGATCTGGGCCAAACCGGGCAGGCAGCCGGCGAGCGGGCCGGTGCCCGCCTCGGCGTAGACCTCGCGCTGCGCGGCGAGCAACCGCTCCGGGTTCCCCTTGTGCCGCTCCATGACCTTCGCCAGTTTCGGGGCGAGGAGGGCGCGCTGTTTCTCCGCCCGCACCTGGGCCACGCCCAGGGGCAGGAGCAGCGTTCTCACGATGACGGTGAGCGCTATCACCGCCGCCCCGGCGGCGAGGGTCCCGGCGAGCGGGGTGAGCAGGTCGGTCAGGACGGCGAGAACCGTGCTGAGCACGTCGATGAAGGCCGCGATCGGCCCGAAGGTGTACAAGGAGAAGACCCTTCGTCCAGGTGATGGGAACGGACGTCGGGCCGCTCGGCGTCATCGCGCGAAGGGAGAGGGGTCCCCCGCGGACACAGGCGGAAGGGACCTCTCGAAGGTCAGGAGGGCGCGAACGGGCGAGCGGCCGAAAGGGCCGCTCCGGGCGCTCGGGGACGTGGTCGACCCGCCGCGTCGGGGTCGCGCAGGGACAGGACCGGCAGCCGTTCCGAGCGGCGGCGCATCGCGCGCGCGTCACCGGTGGCGCTGTCGCCGACCGGCCACGGGGCGGTGCCCCGCAGGATCATCCAGGTCAGAGCGGCGCCGACCGCCACGGCCAGGAGGAGCACGCCCGTGCCCTGGCCGGCGCCCGTCAGTTCGACGGGGAGCATCCCCATCGCGAGGAACTCCAGAAGGGACAGCAGGAAGCCCATGTCCCCTCCTCTCCTCGTCGATGGCCTTTCCAGGCCGGGGGGATCGATCCTATCCGTCCACCATAAAGCTCACAAAAGCCCTGTTCAGCCCGGTCACGGGGAGAAATCCGCCGACACTCCGCCGACGTTCCGCACCGTTCACGTGATCCTGTAGCTAAATGACACGGAGCAACCCACTCCGCCATGTCCTTCCGGGCCGGTTCGAGCCCGACGAAGAGGGGATTCCCGTGCCGATCCGCCCTGCGCACCTCGCCACCATGTCCGCGACCATCGCCGACGCCATCTCGGGGCTGTCCAGCGAGGAGGAGGAGACCGCTCCGGTGCACATCACCTTCGAGTCCGGGCATCGACAGACGGTCGATAACGGCGGCTGTCGAGTGCTGGAGACCGGGCAGGGCGGCGTGGTCGAGATCGAGGGGGAGTCCCGATTCGCCCTCTTCGCCGGTACCAGCTGCCAGGGGAGCAGGACGCTGGCCTCCGGGCACGGTGCCGTCCGCTTCGGCACCCCGGTGCTGGCCGGGGCCATCGTCATCGGTTGACCGCGCACGCGTCACGGAGGGGCCTCGGTCGGACCGGGGTCCCTTCGGTGTCGAAGGGGCCTCTCAGCGGCGACCCCCGCGAAGGGAGCGTCCGGGCAGTCGGTCGGTACGCCGCCCGTCCCTGACGGTGAACTCTCCGCCGATCATCACGTGCTCGATACCCGCCGGAGGTCGCCGGGGTTCCTCGTAGGTGGCCCGGTCCGCGATGGTCTCCGGATCGAAGACGACGAGATCGGCGTGGGCTCCGAGCTGGACGACCCCGCGGTCGGTCGCCCCCAGTCGATGGGCGGGCCGGGAGGTCAGGTGCCGGACGCACTCCTCCAGGGTGAGCAGACCGAGTTCGCGCACGTAGTACCCCAGGTAGCGGGGGAAGGTGCCCCAGCCTCTCGGGTGGGGACGCTCACCGACGAGGATGCCGTCACTGCCCGCGGTGTGCGCGCTGTGCCGCATGATGGTGCGGATGTTCTCCTCGTTGCCGATGTGGAGCAGACAGCCGCCGCGCAGCCCGTCGGCGACCAGCAGATCGACGTAGAGCCGTCCCGGGTCCTCTCCTCGCCGTTCGGCCAGGTCCGCGATGGAGTGACCGACCGCCCAGGAGAGCTCCGGGTCGGCGACCCCCGTGACCACGAGGGTCCTCCAGTCCATGGGCATACCGTGGTTCCCGTCGGTGCCCCGCCCCTGGATCTCCTCCAGGATCCGGTCACGGGTCACGGGGTCGCGCAGGCGGTCCAGCGTGGCCCGGGCGCCGCCCTCCTGTGCCCACCCGGGCAGCGGGGCGGCCAGGTAGGTGGCCGCGGCCCGGTAGGGGTAGGTGTCGAGGGTGACGTCGAGTCCGTAGCGGACGGTGGCCTCGTCGATGGCGTCGAGGACCTCCGAGGCCCGACCCCGGTTCCGGGGGAAGTTGACGTGGCAGTGGGCCAGGTGCAGAGGCACATGGGCCCTGCGGGCCACCTCCAGACATTCCCGGTAGGCCTCGACGACCTCGGCCCCGTAGTTGCGGTGATGGGGGCAGTAGTAACCGCCGGCCGCCCGGACCGGTTCGAGGAGCGCGACGATCTCGTCGTCGCTCGCGTACATGCCGGGCGTGTAGGTCAGCCCGGTGGACATCCCGTGCGCGCCCTCCGCCATCCCCTGGGCGACCATCGCGCGCATCCGGTCGATCTCGGCGTCGGTCGCGGGTCGGTCCTCCTCGCCCACGACCGCCATACGCACGTTGCCCTGGGGGACGAGGTAGGCGACGTTGGTGGGCGACCCCCGATCGACGCGGTCCAGGTAGTCGCCGACGCTCCGCCAGGTGTGATCGAGGTCGGGGGTGCCGTTCCAGGCGGCGATCCGTTCCCGGATCGGGTCGACGGTGGCGTCGGTGACGGGCGCGTAGCCGAGCCCGTCCTGACCGAGCACCTCCAGCGTGACCCCCTGGAGGACCTTGGCCTCGTGCGCGGGGTCGGCGAGCACGGCGAGGTCGGAGTGGGCGTGCATGTCGATGAACCCCGGGGCGACGACCAGACCGGTCACGTCGACGGTCTCTCCCCTGCCTCGGGCGGTCCCCGAGGGGAGGACGTGGCTGATACGACCTGCGCTCAGGACGAGGTCGGCGAGGCGGGACGGACCGCCCGTGCCGTCGACGATCCGGCCCCCGGTGAGTACGGTCTCGGACTGCACTGTTCCTCCGTTCGGGTCACCGACACCCGCGGTGGCGACCCCGCCGCCGAGGTGTCGCGCGGCTCGGGATACGCTTCGGGGAAATCAATCGATAACTTTGTTTCCAATAAGCGGGTCGATAGGTCTCTCCCTCATCGTCCCCACCCGGACGGGGGTCGGGAACCTCCCACGCTCGAACCAGGGCATCCCTCGTGGTCGAGGGCGACCGGACCCCGGCCGCGCCCCGCGACCACGGGCCGCGTACCGGCGGCCGCCCCGGACGGCTCCCCCGGGGCGGCCGCCCATCCCCCGGCTACCCCGAACGACGCGCTCGGACCACCAGGTCGTGCACGGTGTAGGTCGTGTCGTCCAGCGTCTGACTCCCGGCGCGCGCCTCGTCGACCAGGACCTCCCACTCTCCGGCGGGGAGCACCGAGGTGACCGCGTCCCCCTCGTAGAACAGCTCCGGCCTCGGCGGGCGGGGCACACCGGTCTCCAGATCACGCGGATGGTGCGCGACCACCAAGAGTTCCCCGCCCGGGGCGACCGCCTCCGCCAGGAGGGAGAACAACCGCTTCCGGGGCTCAGGGGCCAGATGCATGAAATGCACACCGATCAGGTCGTAGGCGCCTCGAGGAGGCGTCCACTCGGTGACGTCCGCCTGCTTCCAGACGATCCGCTCGGCCGCCTCCGGGGAACGCTCGGCCACGTGGAGCTCCGCGCGTTCGAGGGCCACCGTGGAGATGTCGATCGCGGTCACCTCCCAACCGCGTTCCGCCAACCACAGCGCGTCGGCACCCTCACCACTGCCCACGTCCAGGGCCCGCCCCGGGGCGAGCCCCTCCACCTCGGCCACCAGATGCCGGTTGGGACGTCCGCTCCAGATCCGATCCTGTGAGCGGTAGCGCTCGTTCCAGAAGTCGGCGCCCAGGGTCTCCTGCGCGAATTCGTGCTCGTCGGTCATCCGTCGACCACCTCCGCACCCACCTTCGCCCGACACCTCCGGAAGGGCAAGCTCCCTTGCCGTTCCGGCAAGACCACGTGCGAACGATCTCCGATCATCCGTGGCGGTCCGGACTCAGGGGTCGTCCGGGTCCGGAGCGCCGAAGTCGGCCAGGCACAGTTCCAGCAGCGCCAGAACGCGCTCGGTCAGCTGTTCCCGGTCGTGGGCGCGCAACGCGTCCCCGCCCTCGATCCTTCGGACCCGCCCCATCCCCAGCATCACGGCGGCGATCAGGGAGGCGTGCACCCGGGAGTTCTCCCGGTCCAGGTAGACCGCGAGCGGCTCGATGAACGCGGTCTTGAGCCGCCCCTGATAGACCGACTGGAGGTCGGGGTCGCCCGCCGAGTGGTCCAGGGCCCGCTGGAGGAGTGTCCCCTCCCCGTACAACCGGCTGACGATGTGCTCGGCCAGGCGCCGCGTCAGAAGCTCGGGAGGCCCTTCGGTGATGAGCCTGGGGAAGACGCCGTCCTCGCGCAGGATCTCGGTGAGCAGGCCGGCCTTGGAACCGAAGTAGCGGTTGATCAGCGCCACGTTCACCCCGGCGTGCGAGGCGATCATCCGCGAGGAGACCGAACCGAACCCCTCACTGGTGAACAACTCCTTGGCGCTGGTGAGAATGCGCTCTCTGGTCGCCTCACGACCTCTCCCCGGCGCGGGCGCGCCGCCCCCGGCCACTTCCGGACGCTCCATCTGCACACCCTTCGGGAACCACTGTCCGCTTCGAAATTCCAGGGTCGCACCTCGCCGACACATACGCATACCGGTAGAGACGGAGAGATACCGATTTGACAGGTCAACACCGTTTACATATACCGGAGCATGGATGCCCGCCCCCGGCGCTGCGCCGCGGGGCCTTTCGTGCGTCCGGAATCGGGGGACCCATGGAACAGTCGCTGCGCGGGAAGTCGAAACCGAAGGGACCCGCACCCGGTACACGGACACCCGCGGTCGACGACCTCACGACGAACCCCCCGAGCACCCCGGAGACCACCTCCTACCCCTCGCGCAAGGTCGTACGACGGATCATGGCCGGCCTCGTCCTGGCCATGCTCACGTCGATGCTCACCAACTCGATCATCGGCACCGCCCTGCCCACCATCATGGGCGAGCTCGGCGGACAGGACCGGCTGGCCTGGGTGGCCACCGCCGCGCTCCTGACCATGACCGCCTCCACCCCCGTGTGGGGCAAGCTCTCCGACATCTGGGGACGCAAGCTCCTCTTCCAGATCGCCCTCGGCGTCTTCATCGTCGCCTCGCTGGCCGCCGGCTTCGCCCAGAACATCAACTGGCTGATCGCCGCCCGAGCCCTCCAGGGCCTGGGCGTCGGCGGCCTGGCCACGCTGCCCAACATCATCCTGGGCGACGTCGTCTCCCCCCGTGAACGCGGACGCTACAGCGGCCTGATCGGCATGGTCTTCGGCGTGTCCACCGTGCTCGGGCCGCTGGTCGGCGGCTTCCTCGTGGACAGCCCCCTCGGATGGCGCTGGTGCTTCCTCATCACCGTGCCGCTCGCCGTGGTGGCCTTCGCCGTCATCCAGTTCATGTTCCGTATGCCCTTCACCCCCCGGCGCAAGGCCCCCGTCGACTGGCTCGGCGCCGCCCTGATCTTCAGCGCCGCCAGCACGGCGATCGTCCTGCTCAGTCTGGGCGGCACCCAGATCCCCTGGAACTCCCCCGCCGCCTACGCGATGGGCATCGGCACCGTGCTGCTGACCGTCGCCGCGATCCTCGTCGAGCGCCGCGCCGCCGAGCCCATCATCCCCACCCGCCTGTTCCGGAACCGCACGTTCGTGCTGGCCTCCGCCGGTTCGGTGACCGTGGGCATGATGATGTTCGGCCTCATCATCTACATGCCGCAGTACCTCCAGATGGTGCACGGCATGAGCCCGACCGTCTCCGGACTGATGACCCTGCCCCTGGTCGGCTGCTTCCTGGTGACCTCGATCGGCTCCGGCTTCGCGATCAGCGGCAGCGGCCGTTGGAAGGCCTACCCGGTCGTGGGCATGGTGCTGTGCGTCCTCGGTTTCACCGTGCTGACCATGGCCCAGTACGACCCCGGGCTGACCACGGTGGTCGTCGGACAGATGCTCGTCGGCCTCGGCTTCGGGCTCAACATGCAGATCCTGCTACTGGCCACCCAGAGTTCCCTGCCGGTCGAGGACATGGCCTCCGGCACCGCCTCGGTGACCTTCTTCCGCAACCTGGGCGGCGCGATGGGCGTGGCCGCCTTCGGAGCGGTGATGGTCGGACGCCTCAACAACGCGCTCGCCGACGCGATGACGGCCGCGAGGGCCGAACTGGAGGCCGACGTCGCGGCCGGTACCGACTCCGGCGCCGACGAACTCACCGTGGGCCTGGAACAGGCCGCCGAGTCCGCGCAAGGGTCGCCCGAACTCGTGCACTCGCTGCCCGATCCGATCCGCGAGGTCGTCGTGCACGCCTTCGACCACGCCATGCAGGGCGTCTTCGTGGCCGGTGTCCCGATCGCCGCGTGCGGTCTGATCGCGGTGACGTTCATGAAGGGGGTCCCGCTGCGCGGAGGCGGGCCGGCGCGGGCCGAGAAGTGAGCCCGATCGTCCCATGACCGGTTCCGTCCGTACGGCGGCTCCGACCCGGGGCCGCCGTACCGGCGGCGCGAACGCCCTCACCGGTCAGAGATAGCGGCGGAAGCCCTCGGCCGAGTTCTCGAACCCGAGAGCGGCGTAGAAACGATGCGCGCCCTGCCGGCTCTCGTGGGAGAGCAACTCGATCTTGTAGCACCCCGCCTGCGCCGCCCTCTCCAGGGCGTCCTCCATGAGCGCGCGTCCGATGCCCTGGAGACGGGTCTCGGGGTCGACCACGAGGTTGTCGACCACCGCCCAGGGTTGGGCGTCATGGGTCAGGTTGGCCACGACCAGCAGGTCCAGGGTCCCGATGATCTGGCCGCGCCGCTCGGCGACCAGGACCGTGCGGTCGGGGTCGTTCTCCATCCTCGTCCAGGCGCGTACGGCTGCGGAGGACATGCGAACGTGCGCGCTCCGCGTGTGGGTGGTGTCACCGAGTTCGCGCAGGAGTCGCAGGATCGCACCGAGGTCGGACCTTATGGCCGCGCGGATAATCATGGCTGTCGGCATCGTAGCCGACAGCCTGCGACAAGGCGGACGTCACCCTACAACCGACCACAAAACGCCGAGGGCGGGACCAGTGGTCCCACCCTCGTTCCGTGACCGGCTCGAACGCGTTCTCCGCGTCCCTCAGGGCTTGCGGACGACCCGGACGCCCTCGTCCCCGAGCGGAGGCTGCTGAGGCCCCTCCGGACGACGGTAGACGCCGGTGACCCCCGGGTCCCCCGCGTCGGTCGGGGCGGCCGCCTGTCCCTGCGGCTGCTGGGGGCCGCTCTGCGGCTGCTGGGGCGCCGCGACCTGGGGCGGCCGGGGCGCGCCGGGGGCCTGCTGAGGTCCGCCCGTCCCGTCCGCCGGGGCCGGACCCGCGAAGCGGGCGCCCTGAGGAGGACGGGGAGCGGCGGCCTTGGGGTCTCCGCCCTTTCCCTCCTCCTTCTTGGGCTCGGCGACCTGCTCCGGCCTGATCCGCACGGTCGCCTCCTCCGGCTCCGGCTGGAGCGGCGGCATCTGGGCCGTGGTCGTGTTCTCGTTCTCACCCTCGGACGACGGAGCGGCGGCCTTCGGGGCCTTCTTCTCCGGCTCGCCCTCGGGCTTCTTCGCGGCCTGGGGGGCCTTGCCCTCCTGCGGGCGTCCCTGGGCGGGCTTCTTCTCCTCGGCCTTGGGCTCGGGGGTCTCCGCCGGAGGGGTCGTCAGGTCCTCGCGGGACAGCCCCGCCTCCAGGGCACCGGACTTCTCCTCCGCGGTGAGCAGGTCGGCCAGCGTGGAGTGCATGTCCTTGAGCCGGCGCAACGCCTCGGCGTGCGTGGCCGTGAGCGTGGCCAGACGGCGGTCGGCCGTGTCGTGGATCTTCTTGGCGCGGGCCTCGGCCTCGCTCAGCCGACGCTCGCCCTCCTTCTGAGCCTGGTCACGGAGCTGGTCCGCCTCCTTCTTCGCGCCGGTGACCATCTCGGTGGCCTCGGTGCGCGCGGAGGTGATGATGCGCTCGGCGTGCTCTTCGGCGTCCTTGCGCTGCTTGGCGACCTCGTCCTCGGCCTTCTTCTGGGCCTCCTTCACCTCGGACTCGGCCCGGGAGCGACGCTCCTTGGCCTCTTCCTCGGCGATCCTGAGGATCTCCGCCATGCGTTCGCTGATCTGCTCGTGTTCCGGCTTGACCTGGGCCTTCTCACGGGCGATGGCGAGATCGCGCTTGTACTGCTCCAGCTCGTCGTCCATCCGCTGCAAACGCTCGCGGAGGTCCTTGAACTGGTTGTCCACACGCACGCAGTAGTCGTCGACGTGCGCCTTGTCGTATCCGCCCTTGCGTACTGTTTGGAACCTGTCTTGTTGCAGTCCGCCGCCCGGCAACATATTGCTCATGTGCTCTTCATGTCCTTAACACCGTTGACTGCACGTCGCAGATGGTGAGAATTTGCCCCATACATGTTCAAGAACACCCTGGGAGTCTCTTTTGAGATTCATGCCCTGAGTGTCCGTCCCACGCCCCGGCCCGGCACGATGGAGGGGCATCGTCCGAGAGCGGAGCGTAACGCCGTGGACACCGTCCAGACGACCAAGGTAGGCACGCGCCGCGCCGCCGCGTCAAGAGCCCTGACGGCCACGGCGCCATGCGGACCCTGGTCACGTTCTTACTAAGGTATGCGCGATCATCCCCATACGGGGGCCGAGCGGTCAACTTCCTCGCCCCGGCCCCGGGGCCGACTCCGGGAAGGACCTCATCATGGCCGGCACACCTGACGAAAGAGACTTTGAACGGGTCGACGGACCACGGATCGGAAGCGCGCCCTTCGGGGAACCCCGGATCCATCCCACCGCCTGGATCGCCCCGGGAGCGGTCGTGGTCGGCCGGGTCAGGCTGGGCGAGCGGAGCAGCGTCTGGTACGGCTCCGTGTTGCGCGCCGACACCGAGGACATCGTGGTCGGCGACCGCGTCAACATCCAGGACCAGTGCGGACTGCACTCCGACCCCGGACAACCCGCGATCCTCCACGACGACGTGAGCCTGGGTCACAAGGCGATGGTGCACGGCGCCATCGTCGAGGAGGGCGCCCTCATCGGCATCGGCGCGATCGTCCTGGGCGGGGCCCGGGTCGGCAAGGGTGCGCTCGTGGCCGCCGGTTCCCTGGTCGCACCGGGCAAGGTGGTCCCCCCGAACACACTGTGGGCCGGGGTCCCGGGCAAGGTCGTCCGGGAACTGAACGACGACGACCGTCTCGTGCTGGAGCACACGCCGACCGCCTACGCCGGCTACGCGGTCCAGCACCAGGACGTCACCTGGCGCTGACCCCGCGCAGCCGGAACCCATCGCTCCGACCGGTGCCTCGATCGGCCGTATGGTCCTCTCGGGTGAGGGGCCACACGGTCGACGACCCCGATCTCCCCCGAAGGGAACGGACACTCTGTGACTAGCCCGGGTGGTCCGGGCACTGGCCCACACGAGTCATGCGCGATGGGTTCCGGCGTCGTAGCCTGAGAAGTGCTCGCGCCCTATGGGGGCGGTGTTCCGTCGCGCCCGCCCCCTTCCCGAAGGCGTGGGACATCCGGCCGACCGCCGGCGCCCCTGATGTCCAGCGACGCCGTCGTCGGAGGTGAGCGCGCGTGAACCATGGACTCGGGGTACGCGATCGTCTTCACGACCATGTCGCCCTCGACGAGATCGAACTGTACGCCGAGGTGCTCATCGCGGTGGCCGACGTCGACCGCAGACTCAGTCTGGTCGAGATCGACCGTGTCCTCGGGCTCGGTACCGGCTCCGCTCCGGAGGAGACGGGCGAGACCGTCCACGTGTCCGCCCGAGCCCCGAAACCCCGGCCACGCCCCCAGGCCCCCGCTCCTCGGGACCCGGACCCCGAGACACCCCGAGGGTCCGGCCCGGACCACCCCGACCGACCTCCGACGATGCGCGGACCGTTCTCCCAGGACGCCCCGCCGCCGCGGCCTCCCGCGCCCCGCTCCGAGGAGCCGCCGCCCCCGTCGGGGTCTTCTCCGAGGGGCCCCCTCGATCGCCTCCCGGCCCCTGCCGCCCCTGGGCTTCCCCGGGTGATCCCCGGCCCCGCCGGCGGACTGCGCGGTCCGTTGCTCCTCCACGTTCTGACCCGAGGCCTGTGAGACCGAATCGGCGTCGATCGATGCCGATTCGGTCCGTTTCGGCCTGATCCGGCCACCCTTCTCCCGAGCGCCGACCCCCTCCACCGGGTACTGACCCTTCTGAGCCCTCCAGCCGCAGCACGGCAGGCCGCCCCTCAGGAGCACAGATGCGCGAACCCGACACCCCCGTCCCCGACCGCGGCGAAGAACCCGGCCCGCACCGCGTCGACGAGGAGCCCGACAACGCGCGCAGGATCACCTTCACCATCGCGGTCCTGGTGACGTTGGTCTTCCTGCTGATCACCGCCGCCGGCCTCGGCCGTCTCCTGTTGGGCGACGACGACGCGGAACCCTCGGCGGCGGATCCCTCCCCCACCGGTGAAGAGGCCCCCGAGGAACCCGAGACCACGGAGGGTCCCGGCGGAGGGGACACCGTCTCCGACCCTCGCTCCGGTCTGGCCTACGCACTCGCCGGAGAGGGGTGGACACGGCTCGGAGACGACCAGGTCCCGCCCGAGTACACCTCCTACACGGTGTACGGGTCTCCGGAGGATCCGGGGGCCGTCATCGTCACCGGAGGCGAGGAGCTGGGCCCCCTGGAGCCCCTCGCGGCCACCGCCGTCTCCATGGCCACCCGCATGGTCGGCCACCTGGCCACCGACGGCGGCGACCTGTGGGTCGAACCGTCCGGAGCCACGGAGGTGAACGGCCACCCCGCCTTCGGAGCGACCATGGGCGACGATTCCGAGTCCGACGAGGAGGCCTACGGCCGCTTCCTGGTGGTGGAGCTCGAGGGCGACCAGGGCGCGTTCGTGCTCGGCCTCAACACCGACGGCGGGGCCGAGGCCACCGCCGACATCGACGCGGCCTTCGACTCCCTCACCACCCTCTGAACCCCCACGAGCCCCCGTGCCGTCCAGGTCCAGGACGGCACGGGGCAGGGCGTCTCACAGCGGCAGGACCGCACGGAGCAGGAACCCGCCCTCGCCGGTCGGACTCCCGGAGACCGTGCCTCCCTGAGCGGCGACGCGCTCTCTGAGCCCGGTCAGTCCGTTGCCTCCGTTCGTGTCCTTCTCGGCCCCATGGGCCCGGTCGTTGTGGATCTCCAGCACCAGCGTGTCCGCGCTCGCGCCTTCGCCCCGCACCGGGATGAAGGTGATCTGGCACTGCTCGGCGTCGCTGTGCCGCAGCACGTTGGTACCGCCCTCGCGCACCACCCACGCCGCCAGCGCGGCGGTCCGGGGCGGTACGTCGAGCCCGTCCAGGCCGGTGATCGTGGTCGAGGTCCCGCCGGAATCCAGGACCGCGGTGACGGAGGAGATCTCCTGTTCCAGGTCGATCTCCCGATAGCCGTTCACCGCCGACCGCACCTGGCCGAGCGCCTCGCGTGCCAGGCTCCGGACCTCGGCCATCTCCGCGGCGGCGCGCTCCGGGGCCCGGTCCACGAGTCTGCCCGCCAGCTGGGCCTTGACCGACAGCGCGGAGAGACTGTGCCCGAGCAGGTCGTGCATGTCGCGGGCGAACCGGAGCCGCTCCTCGGTGACCGCCAGCCGGGCCCGGGCACGCTGCCCGGCCACCGCTTCGAGACTGACGTCCCACAACCAGATCGTCGAGACCGTGCCGCCGGCGAACAGCAGCGCGATGAGGACGGCGATCAGCCACACCAGGGCGTACAGACCGACGTTGAGCTCCGTTCCGAAGTCGTAGCCGGGCAGGAACAACAGCGGTGTCAGCAGAAGGGCGAAGGAGACCAGAAGGCTGGTCCGCCGTGGCGCGAGGAAGAGCCCGATCCCCCACCAGGTGCCGACCGTGAGCATGCCGGTCTCCGGAGACTGCAACAGGAACCCGGTGGCGATGAGAAGAACCAGGGAGGTCCAGTAGAGCGGCGGGGTCGGGGCCCGGTTCCCGTTCAGCCGTTCCCAGATCAGGACGTTGAGGATGACGCAGTTCACCATCGTGACCACCGTCCCCACGGCCGAGGGCCACAGGGTCCAGCCCATGTTCAGGGCGGTGACGAGGTCGAGCACACCCCAGAAGCACATGACCAGACCGTTGAACCCGAACAGGACCATGATGATGAGCCGGGCGATCCTGATCCGGTGATCGTCTCTCTCCTCCGAGGTCTCACCGACGGCCTCGGATCTGTGGGAAGCGCCCTCGTCGGTGATACCCGGGCCGGACGAAGCGGCGACCCCTGGAGCACCGCCCAGGCCACGTGCGGGGTGCTCGGTCGCGCTCACCACGGAGTGACCGCCCGCCATGGCACCCGGAGGAGGTGTGCCCTCCCGAACAGGAAGGACCGCTCTCAGCAGGAAGCCGCCGTCGGGGGTCCGCGCCGCCGTCAGGGAGCCGGAGTTGCGCTCGACACGATCGGCGAGCCCGGAGAGACCACCGGCCGATCCGGTCTCGTCCTCCTCCCCACCCTCGGCGTGGTCGTTGGCCATCTCCACGACCAGCTCGTGGGAGGTGCCATCGGCCGATTCCGCCATCGAGAAGTCGATCCGACACCGGCGTGCCCCGCTGTGCCGCAGCACGTTGGTACCGCCCTCGCGTACCACCCACGCCGCCAGCGCCGCCGTCTCCGAGGGCGGGTTCAGCCCCTCCAGCCCGGAGACCGTCGTGACGGTGTTGTTCGCCTCCAGGACCGAACGGACCGCGCGCACCTCGGTGCCCAGGTCGAGGTCGCGGTAGCCGCGGACCACCGAGCGGACCTGGTGGAGCGTGCTCCGGGCCAGTTCGTGCACCCGCCCGATCCGTTCCTTGGAGGCCTCGGGGTCGGTGTCCACCAGGGTCTCCGCCCTGCGCGCCCCGACCTCCAACGCGCTCAGCTCGTGACCCAGCAGGCCGCGCATGTCCTCCGCGAACCGGAGTCGCTCCTCGTTCACCGCCAACCGGGCCCTGGCGCGCTCGCCCTCCACCGCCTCCCTGGTGGCGTCCCACAGCCAGAAGACCGGCAGGCAGGCGAACCAGGCCACCAGGACGATCAGGAGGAACACGACGGAGAGGAAGATGAGAAAGGGCCATGACTCGCCGTACGGCCCATAGAGGAGCGTGTGGCCGCCCAGCAGGAGGAGGCACAGGGGGATCACGTAGCGGGTCCGCGACCAGGTGCTCATGAAGGAGAGCAGGCACAGAACGTTCGCGACGAGACCGATCACGTGCAGCGGCGTCCGGAACAGAAGGCACACCAGGACGAGCGACCCCACCAGCCCCCAGTACAGGCGCGGGTCGGCCTCCCGTCTTCCGTTCAACCGCTGCCGGGTCATCGCCCATCCCAGCACCGTCATGACGAGGCAGAGGAGGAGGGCCACCACGGCCGGGCCGCTCTCGGTGACCGGCGTGCCCGGCGTCAGACGACCGGGGAAGTACAGCTCGTAGAGGGCCCAGACGGGGAAGACCAGCGCCTGAGAGGACAGGGTCCACAGGACGATCCACTTCAGGATCCGCTGTCGCCGGGTGTAGTTCCCACCCGCCCCGCCCTCGCCTGAGGTTCCGGCCGCGTCGCCTCCGATGACGGAGACCTCACGGTCGTCGGTCGTGTCCGACCCGCTCGCGACCATCGCCCCACCCACCTCGCCTTCACCGGTATCCGGTACACCCACTCTGTCCGGCACACCCCTTCCACGTTAGGTCGTGGAAGGACCCTCCGAACGCTCGTCCACAGGGCGGATTCCGGTCGTGGACGTGTTCGTGCCGGGAAGGCCCCCGTCCCGGGCCTCCCCGGCATCCCCGTCCGGCACCGTCACGGTCGACGGGGGTCCCACTTGAAGAAGCGACCGACGGCCAGCGCCAGGATCACGATCCACACGAGCATCACCGCGATGGAGGGGAGCGAGGCCGTCCACAGTTCCAGGGTCCCCACCGCCTCGGCGCCCTCGAAGCCACCGAAGACGTCGTACCCGGTGTAGGCGGCCTGGGCCATCTCCGCCGCCGGCGCGACCGGGAGAAGGCCCGCGACCGCCCCCACAGGGCCGGGCATCAGTTCGAGGGGGAAGAAGATCCCGCCGGTCATCAGTAGGAACAGCATCGGGAGGGTCGAGAACATCTGCGCGGACTCGGCGTTGCGCACCAGCGACGTGATCAGCAGGCCTACGAAGGTCATGGCCGTGGTGCACAGCAGCACCGCCACGCCCAGCAGGACGGGGTCGGCCGGCGTCGTACCGTTCATGGCGGAGATCACGGCTACCACCAGGGCGGTGAGCAGCAGGGTGAAGAGCAGGACGAGCAGGGTCACCCCGCCGAAGATCGCCGCCCTCGGCACCCCGCTCACACGGAGCCGCTTGAGGACCAACGACTCCCGGCGCGCGGCGAACACGTTGGAGGCGTGACCGATGCCCAGCATCAGACCGATACCGAGGAGCGCGGCCGCGATCGAGAGGTCGGTGGTGGTGTAGTCACCGAAGGCCGGAGCGCTGGGCATCGACATCAAGGGGACGAACAGCACCATCGGCATCAGCAGGTACAGCCAGGCCGTCTGGTAGCGCACGAAGAGGGTGAACTCGGTGCGGGTCAGACGTAGGGTCTGCGCGAACACGCTCGGGGCGGTCCGGGTGCCGGAGGCCCCCCGGTCGGAGGTTCGTACGGTGGTCGTGCTCATCGTGTTCCTCTGTTTCCTGCGGGTCTGTGGGAGATCGGGGTCGCGCGATGGTCGGCGCGTGGTCCCGGTGGCGCGGATCCGGCCGGTCACTCGGCGAGCAGGTCGGCGGTGCCGTCCGCGACCTGGAGGAAGACGTCCTCCAGGGAGGCACCGCGGACCTGGAGGTGCCGCAGGACCGTCCCCCGAGCGGTCGCCCAGGCCAGCAGGGCGGCGACGGCGTGGTGGGCCCGGTCGGCCACGCCTCCCCCGGTGACCGTGTAGGTGGCCCAGAGGGCCTGATCCCGGGTCTCGACCTCGCATCGTGCGCCCTCGACCTCGGGCAGGTCGGCCGTGCGCACCTCGTCGGGCACCTGGAAGCCCACCCGGTCGCCCCAGCCCGCGAGGACGTCGGCCAGGGTGCCCTCCACGTGGATCTCACCGCGGTGCATGATGGCCAGGCGGTCGGCGAGGCGCTCGGCCTCCTCCAGGTAGTGCGTGGTGAGCAGGATCGCCACCCCGCTCGCCTTGAGGTCGTTGACGATCCGCCAGGTCTCGTGCCTGGCCTCGGGGTCCATGCCCGTCGTGGGCTCGTCCAGGTAGAGGACCTCGGGCCGGGAGATGAGCGCCGACGCCAGGTCCAGGCGGCGCTTCTGACCTCCGGAGAGCTGACGGACGCGCAGCCCGCGCTTCTCGGTCAGGTCGACCAACTCCAGGACCTCGTCGACGTCCCGGGGGTCGGCGGCCAGGTCCCTGGTGAGGACGAGGTTCTCCTCGACGCTGAGATCGTCCATGAGTCCGCTGCCCTGAAGGACCGCGTCGGCGCGCTCGCGGACCCCGGCGGGCTGGCCGAAGGGGTCCTGCCCGAAGATCCGTGCCATGCCGGAGGAGGGCTTTCGGAAGCCCTCCAGGGTCTCGATGGTGGTGGTCTTCCCCGCGCCGTTGGTGCCGAGGAGGGCGAAGAGCTCTCCGGGGCGGATCTCGAAGGAGACCCCCTTGACGGCCTCGAAATCGCCGTACCTCTGTCGAAGGTCGCGGACGACCACCGTCGGTTCCGCGGTGGTGTGGGGGGCACCGTTCTCGACGGCCGTGGCGGTGTTCTGTGTCGTCATGTTCCGAGGATCCCGTGGGCGAGGGTGCTCGCGACAGACGCCGCTGTCACCGTTCCCTCATGTCAGGCGCCCGTCCGGACCACTGACAAATGTCATCTCCGCTCCTCGCCTCGACCCGTTCATACGACGGAAGGGGCGGGACACCTCTCGGTGTCCCGCCCCTTCCGTTCGCGGGTTCGGGCTCCTAAGGGAACCTCACCGCCTGTCAGGCCTCGGCCGGCTCCTTCGTCTCGCCCTCGGCCGGGTTCTCACCCTTGACCGAGCGGAGCAGGAGCTGGGAGACGTCCACGACCTCCAGCGATTCCTTCGCCTCGCCGGCGGACTTCTTCTCGTTGATCGCGTCGCCGAGCATGACCTGGCAGAACGGGCACGCGGTGGACACGGTGTCGGGGTTGGTGGTCAGCGCCTCGTCCACACGCTCGGTGTTGATGCGCTTGCCGATCCGCTCCTCCATCCACATGCGGGCACCACCGGCGCCGCAGCAGAAGCCCCGCTCCTTGTGGCGGTGCATCTCCTGGGTCTTGACCCCGGGCACCTGCGCCATGATGTCGCGCGGCGGCGTGTACACCTTGTTGTGCCGACCCAGGAAGCAGGGGTCGTGGTAGGTGATGTTCTCGTCGATCGAGCTCACCGGGGTCAGACGCCCCTCCTCCACCAGCTTGGCCAGGAGCTGGCTGTGGTGGACGACCTCGTAGGTACCGCCGAGCTGCGGGTACTCCTTGGCCAGGGTGTTGAAGCAGTGCGGGCAGCTCGCCACGATCTTCGTGACACCGGCTTCGTTGAGCGTCTCGACGTTCTGCTGGGCCAGCATCTGGAAGACGTACTCCATGCCGAGGCGACGCGCCGGGTCGCCGGTGCAGGCCTCCATGCCGCCCAGGACCGCGAACTTCACCCCCGCGATGTCCAGGAGTTCGGCGATGGCCTTCGTGGTCTTCTTCGCCCGGTCCTCCAGGGCACCGGCGCAGCCGACCCAGAAGAGGTACTCGGTGTCCTCGTCGAGCTTGTCGTCGACGACCGTCACCTCGACCGGGTTCTCCTGGGAGGCGAGCTCCTCGATCCAGTCCATGCGCCGGTCCTCGGCCATGCCCCAGGGGTTGCCCTTGTTCTCCAGGTTCTTCAGGAGCGTGTTGGCCTCGGAGGGGAAGTTGGACTCGACCATGACCTGGTAGCGACGCATGTCCAGGATGTGGTCGATGTGCTCGATGTCCACCGGGCACTGCTCGACGCAGGCGCCGCAGTTGGTGCAGGACCACAACTCGTCGGGGTGGATGACGCCACCCTCCTCCTCGGTGCCGACCAGCGGCTTGTTGAGGAGGGCGAGGACGTCGACGCCCGCGTGGCTCTCGTCCGGAGCCTCGGCGAGGGTCTCCTCGGTGATGCCCTTGAGGAGGTACGGGGCCTTCTCGTAGGTGTGCGCCTGGAGGTCGAGGATGACCTTCTTCGGCGACAGCGGCTTACCGGTGTTCCAGGCGGGGCACTGGGACTGGCAACGGCCGCACTCGGTGCAGCTCGTGAAGTCCAGCAGCCCCTTCCAGGTGAAGTCCTCCAGCTTGCCCGCGCCGAACGGGTCCTCGTCCGGGTCGGCCTCCTCGAAGTCGAGGGGCTTGGTACCGGACTTGTCCATCATCTGCTTGGCGGCGCCCAGGGACGGGGAACCGTCGGCGTTGCGCTTGAAGTAGATGTTGACCGGGGCGATGAAGCGGTGCCAGCCGATGCCCATGGTGAGCTTGAAGTACAGCACCATGAAGAACAGGTAGCTGATGATCAGCTTGAACGCGGCCACCAGGGCGATGGCCGGTTCGGCGACCGCGGCGTCGGTCGGCATGACGGAGCCGATGGCGTGCGAGATCGGCGTGGCCCAGGTCGGGAACGGGAAGTCGCCGATGCCGACCTTGAGGCCGCGGATCACGAAGATCGAGATCAGCAGGCCCCACAGGTAGGCCTCGACGTAGTACGCGGTCCACGTCTTGGAGTTGTAGAAGCGGGAGTCGCGGCCCTTGCGGTGGGGACCGTTCAGCAGACGGTAGACGGTCAGGCCGACGATGCTGATGAGGCTGGCGCCCGCGATGATCTCGATGGCCAGACCGTAGAGGGTCCAGTCGTGGATGATCGGCAGCTTGAAGTGCGGATCGAAGGTCTCGCCCTGCGCTTCGATGACCGTGAAGACCAGGAGCGGGAAGGAGACCATCACGAACCAGTGGGCGACACCCACCCACGGTCGCTTGAGCATCCTCGTGTGCCCGAGGATCTCGATGAGGGTCATCGTGAGCCGTTGCCCGAACGGCCCCTTCCGCTCCGGCTCCACCGTTCGGCCGACACCCACGGTTCGCACGATCTGGCGGATGCCCAGACCGAACAAGGTGAACGCGACCACGGCGAAGACCGAGGTGATGATGCCCAGCGTCAAGTACAGGGGTTGCATCGTCCGTGGCCTCCCATCCTGCTTCTCGTCGTCCGGTGCGCCACACACCGGCACCGACAGTTGATGTTACTAGCGAGTAATGGCTCGGAGTCCATCGGCCGCCCACTAGGAGCCGGCGCGCCGTCCTTCTCTCGCCTTACGCGCACATGGCACGGCCTCCGGACCGCCTCGCGCGAGAGCCAACCGTAGCCGCCTCTCGCCGACCGAGCGCCACGCGGGCCCACACGAGCCCCGCCCGACGCACCATGCCCCCTATGTAATCGGACCTCGGAGCCACGCGGGAGCATCCGGACCCCCGTGGAGCCGTCCGCCGTGTCGCGCGCCGACCGGGATCACTCCTCCCCCTCGAGCCCCGGACGCCCCCGGAACACCCCTGAGGCCTCCCCCGACTCCCCGGATATTCCGGGTCAAGGATGTCCCCGAGTTCGCCCGGGGTTCCCCCATTTCCACGTGAAAGACGCCCTGGTCGGGAACATCCCCACGCGGCCGACCGTTGTCAGGGCGAGAGAAGTAACTTGAGTCGGGTCGACTCAACTGACTTGACAGCCCCCACCCGACGAAGCAAACTTACGTCCGAACGACTCAACTTTGACGGAGGTACCAACCATGGCACGTGCGGTCGGAATCGACCTCGGTACGACGAACTCGTGTGTCGCTGTCCTCGAGGGCGGCGAACCGACGGTCATCACCAACGCCGAGGGCTCCCGCACCACCCCTTCGGTCGTGGCCTTCGCCAAGAACGGCGAGGTGCTCGTCGGTGAGGTGGCCAAGCGTCAGGCCGTCACCAACGTCGACCGGACCATCCGTTCGGTGAAGCGCCACATCGGCACCGACTGGTCGGTGAAGATCGACGACAAGAGCTTCAACCCGCAGCAGATCAGCGCCTTCATCCTGCAGAAGCTCAAGCGCGACGCCGAGGCCTACCTGGGCGAGGACGTGACCGACGCGGTCATCACCGTCCCGGCCTACTTCAGCGACTCCCAGCGTCAGGCCACCAAGGAGGCCGGCACGATCGCGGGTCTGAACGTCCTGCGCATCATCAACGAGCCGACCTCGGCCGCTCTCTCCTACCACCTGGAGAAGGAGGACGAGGCCACCATCCTGGTCTACGACCTCGGTGGCGGTACCTTCGACGTCTCCCTCCTGGAGGTCGGCGACGGCGTCGTGGAGGTCAAGGCGACCAACGGCGACAACCACCTCGGTGGCGACGACTGGGACCAGGCCGTCGTCAACTGGCTGGTCGAGAAGTTCAAGAACTCCAACGGCGTCGACCTGTCCAAGGACAAGATGGCGCTCCAGCGTCTGCGCGAGGCCGCCGAGAAGGCCAAGATCGAGCTGTCCAGCTCCAGCGAGACGCAGATCAACCTGCCCTACATCACGGCCTCCGCCGAGGGCCCGCTGCACCTGGACGAGAAGCTCACCCGCGCCGAGTTCCAGCGCCTGACCTCCGACCTGGTCGAGCGGACCAAGACCCCGTTCCAGCAGGTCATCAAGGACGCCGGGATCAGCCTGGACCAGATCGACCACGTCGTCCTGGTCGGTGGCTCGACCCGTATGCCCGCCATCGCCGACCTGGTCAAGGAGATGACCGGCGGCAAGGAGCCCAACAAGGGCGTGAACCCGGACGAGGTCGTGGCCATCGGTGCCGCCCTCCAGGCCGGTGTTCTCAAGGGCGAGGTCAAGGACGTCCTCCTGCTCGACGTCACCCCGCTGTCGCTGGGCATCGAGACCAAGGGCGGCGTGTTCACCAAGCTCATCGAGCGCAACACCACCATCCCGACCAAGCGGTCGGAGATCTTCACGACGGCCGACGACAACCAGCCGTCCGTGCAGATCCAGGTGTACCAGGGTGAGCGCGACATCGCCCAGTACAACAAGAAGCTGGGCGTCTTCGACCTGACCGGTCTGCCCCCGGCGCCGCGCGGCGTCCCGCAGATCGAGGTCACCTTCGACATCGACGCCAACGGCATCGTCAGCGTCACCGCGAAGGACCTGGGCACCGGCAAGGAGCAGTCCGTCACCATCTCCGGTGGTTCGGCGATGTCCAAGGACGACATCGACCAGATGGTCCGCGACGCCGAGCAGTACGCCGAGGAGGACCGCAAGCGCCGCGAGGAGGCCGAGGTCCGCAACAACGCCGAGTCCCTCGTCTACCAGACCGAGAAGGTCATCAAGGACAACGAGGACAAGATCCCGGCGGACGTGCGCTCCGAGACCGAGGCCGCCGTCGGCGAGCTGAAGACCGCGCTGGAGGGCACCGACACCGAGGCCATCCGCGGCGCCAGCGAGAAGGTCGCGCTGGCCAGCCAGAAGATCGGTTCGGCCATCTACAGCCAGGGCCAGCAGGGCGAGGGCGCCGGTCAGCCCGGCGGTGAGGGCGCGGACGCCTCCGCCGACGACGCCGACGTCGTGGACGCCGAGATCGTCGACGAGGACAACGGCAAGGGCGACAAGCAGGGTTCCTGAACCCCGAGAGTCCGCTGAGAGCCGAGGAAGGAGGGCACGTAGGACATGGCGCTGTCGGATAAGAGCGACCCCGACACCGGTGACGGTGAACAGAACCAGGGTCCGGTGATCCGCGACAACCGCAGGATCGACCCCGAGACCGGTGAGGTCCGAGACCCCGAGGCGAAGAAGTCCGAGGAGGCCGAGGTCTCCGAGGAGGACGAGGCGACCGAGGTCGAAGCCGAGGTCGAGGACATCCCCGAGATTCCGGACACCCCGGAGTCGGTGGTGAGCGAGGCGATCAACGCCGACGAGCGGGTCGTCGAACTCACCAACGACATCAAGCGGGTGCAGGCGGAGTACTCCAACTACCGCAAGCGGGTCGAGCGCGACCGTGTGGCCGTCCGAGAGGTGGCCACCGCCCAGGTCGTCGGCGAGCTTCTGCCGGTCCTGGACGACATCGGCCGCGCCCGTGACCACGACGAGCTCAACGGAGGGTTCAAGGCGGTGGGCGAGGCCTTGGAGGCCACGGTCACCAAGTTGGGCCTGGAGAAGTACGGCGAGCAGGGCGACGAGTTCGACCCGAACGTGCACGAGGCCCTCACCCTGGTGCCGGTTCCGAACATCTCCGCGCAGACGGTGATCGAGGTGTTCCAGCCGGGGTACCGCATCGGAGAGAGGATTCTTCGTCCGGCCCGTGTGGTCGTCGGAGAGCCCATGGGCGACGAGTCGGAGACCGCCGAGGCGGCCGCCGACGAACCCGCGGACTCCACCGAGGACGGCGAGGACAAGAAGTAGCCGGTCACGCCGGTCCGGGCGCCACGAGGGCGTCCGGCCGCGGGCCCGGGCCCGTGGCGTAGGACCTGTGGCCGTGAGCGACGTGAGATCGTCGGTCACGGCCACAGGCCGACCCCGGCCCCGTACGGAACGGGGCCACGTGTAAACATCGAACACCACCGGCACCAGCGGGGAGAAGGCACCAGTCGATGAGCACCAAGGACTACCTGGAGAAGGACTACTACAAGGTCCTCGGCGTCTCAAAGACCGCCACCAAGGACGAGATCCGCTCGTCCTACCGCAAGCTGGCCCGTGAGAACCACCCCGACGCCAACCGGGACGACCCGAAGGCGGAGGACCGCTTCAAGGAGATCTCCGAGGCGTACAACGTCCTGTCGGACGACAAGCGCCGCAAGGAGTACGACGAGGCCCGCTCGATGTTCGGCGGCTCCTACCGCCCCGGTGGCGGCACCGGACCCGGTGGCTTCGACATGAGCGACATCTTCGGTCAGGGCTCCGGCGGGGGCGGGGCGCCCGGCGGCGAACGCCTGAGCGACCTGTTCGGCGGGTTGTTCGGCAACCGCGGCCGCGCGGGTCAGGCGACCCGCAGCAGGCGCGGCGCCGACGTCGAGACCGAGACCACTCTGACCTTCCGCGAGGCCGCGGACGGGGTGACCCGTTCGTTCCAGCTGAGCAGCGAGGCCGCCTGCCCGACCTGTAAGGGGACGGGCGCACGCGCCGGTTCGGCCCCGCGCATGTGCCCGAAGTGCTCCGGCACCGGGCACGAGAGCACCAACCTGGGCGGCTTCTCGCTGTCCGAGCCGTGCAGCGAGTGCAAGGGGCGCGGCCTCGTGGTCGACGACCCCTGTCCCACCTGCAACGGCAGCGGGCGTGGCAAGAGCACCCGCACCATCCAGACCCGGATCCCGGCCGGCGTGTCCGACGGACAGCGGATCCGGATCAAGGGCAAGGGGGCCCCGGGCGAGCACGGCGGCCCCGCCGGTGACCTGTACGTCGTCGTCCATGTGAAGGGCCACCCGGTGTTCGGCAGGAGCGGTGACAACGTCACCATCAAGGTTCCGGTGACCTTCCCCGAGGCGGCGCTCGGCGCCGACGTGCGGGTTCCGACCCTGGGCGGCTTCCCGGTGACCGTGAAGGTCCCGCCGGGCACCCAGAACGGGCGCACGCTGCGGGTCCGCGGCAAGGGCGCCACCCGTAAGGACGGCACCATCGGCGACATGCTGGTCACCTTCGAGGTGGCGGTGCCGCAGACACTCAACGGCGACGCGCGCGAGGCACTGGAGAAGTTCCGCGCCGCGACGTCGGACTACGACCCGCGCGACGGGCTCGAAGCGCGGGCGAAGGGCGCGTGAGAGTCGTGAACGATCCTTCCTTCGGCGTCGATGCCCCGGTCTACGTGATCTCCGTGGCCGCGGAACTGGCCGGTATGCACCCGCAGACACTGCGCCAGTACGACCGTCTGGGGATCGTGTCGCCCGGCCGTGCGTCCGGGCGGGGCCGGCGCTACTCCATGCGTGACATACAGACGTTGCGCGAGGTTCAGCGTCTGTCCCAGGAGGAGGGCGTCAACCTCGCCGGGATCAAGCGGATCCTGGAGCTGCAACACGAGGTGGACCAGCTGCGTGAGCAGGTGTTCCACCTCGCCAACGAACTGGAGGCGGCGCGCCGGGCGGTGTCCCGGCGCGGCCGCCCCGCCCATCCCGAGGGTGGGCCGGTCCGCGGGGAGCTGGTGCGCCGCACCCGCGTGACGATCTTCAATACGGCCACCGATCCCGAGGAGCGCCCCGAGCGGGGCGGCGGCCTCGGGGACACCGGCGACAACCGCGGACAGAGCGGGCCCGACCAGGGCTGAGAGGTCGGACCGACGGCGCCCGGGACCCCGGGGGTCGATGTCCACGGCGCGGCGGAGTCGGCCGCTTTCGATCACTCTGAGTGACACTTCATGCGGAGGGAGTCACGTAATCATGAACTACAAGCTCACCCGGAAGAGCCAGGAGGCGTTGGCCGACGCCATCCGCCAGGCCACGTCCGACGGCAGCCCCCAGACCGAGCCGCTGCACCTGCTGAACGCTCTGCTGAACCAGGCCGAGGGCATCACCAGGCCGCTGCTCAAGGAGGTCGGGGCCGACCCCGACCTGATCAAGGACAAGGTCGAGGCGGCGATCGGCGGGCTGCCGAAGGCCTCGGGGGCCACGGTCGGCTCTCCCAGCTCCTCGCGCCAGCTCATCGTCTCCCTCAACACCGCCGCCCAGCGCGCGCAGCGGATGGAGGACGAGTACGTCTCCACCGAACACCTGTTGGTGGGGCTGGCCACCGACGGCGGGGAGGCCTCACGGATCCTCAAGGAGGCGGGCGCCGGCCCGGACGAGCTCCTGGAGGCCTTCGAGAGGGTGCGCGGCACCGGACGGGTCACCTCGGAGAACCCCGAGGACACCTACCAGTCCCTGGAGAAGTTCGGTGTGGACCTCACCGAACGCGCCCGCGAGGGCAAGGTCGACCCGGTGATCGGCCGCGACGGAGAGATCCGCCGCGTCATCCAGGTCCTGAGCCGGCGCACCAAGAACAACCCCGTCCTCATCGGCGAGCCCGGCGTGGGCAAGACCGCCGTGGTCGAGGGCCTCGCCCAGCGCATCGTGGCCGGCGACGTGCCCCAGTCCCTGCTCGGCAAGCGCCTGATCAGCCTGGATCTGTCCGCGATGGTCGCCGGGGCCAAGTACAGGGGCGAGTTCGAGGAACGTCTCAAGGCCGTGCTCTCCGAGATCAAGGAGTCCGAGGGCCAGGTCATCACGTTCATCGACGAACTGCACACCATGGTGGGCGCGGGCGCCGCCGAGGGCGCCATGGACGCCGGCAACATGCTCAAGCCCATGCTGGCCCGCGGCGAGCTGCGCATGGTCGGCGCCACCACCCTGGACGAGTACCGGGAACGGATCGAGAAGGATCCCGCCCTGGAACGCCGTTTCCAGCAGGTGTTCGTCGGCGAGCCGTCGGCGACCGACACCATCGCGATCCTGCGCGGTCTCAAGGGGCGCTACGAGGCCCACCACAAGGTGCAGATCTCCGACTCGGCCCTGGTCGCCGCCGCGACCCTGTCCGACCGCTACATCACCGCGCGCTTCCTCCCGGACAAGGCCATCGACCTCATCGACGAGGCCGCCTCCCGCCTGCGCATGGAGATCGACTCCAGCCCCGTGGAGATCGACGAGCTGCGCCGTATCGTCGACCGTCTCAAGATGGAGGAGATGGCACTCGACAAGGAGTCCGACACCGCCAGCCGGCAGCGGTTGGAGCGGCTGCGCTCCGACCTCGCCGACAAGCAGGAACGGCTCAACGGCCTGGTGGCCCGCTGGGAACAGGAGAAGGCCGGCCTCAACCGGGTCGGTGAGCTCAAGGGACGGCTGGACGACCTGCGCACCAAGGCCGAACTGGCCGAACGCGAGGGCCGCTTCGAAGAGGCCTCCCGGCTGATGTACGGGGACATCCCGCAGCTGGAGAAGCAGATCGAGGAGGCCTCCAAGGCCGAGGAGGACGCCGAGGAGTCCGGCGGCGCCCAGGACGACCCCATGGTCAAGGACGAGGTGGGCGCCGACGAGGTCGCCGACGTCGTCTCCTCCTGGACCGGGATCCCCGTGGGCCGGCTGATGGAGGGCGAGACCTCCAAGCTGCTGCGCATGGAGGACGAGCTGGGCCGACGCCTCATCGGCCAGAAGGACGCGGTGGCCGCCGTGTCCGACGCGGTGCGTCGGGCCCGGGCCGGCATCTCCGACCCGGACCGCCCCACCGGTTCGTTCCTGTTCCTGGGTCCGACCGGTGTCGGTAAGACCGAGCTGGCCAAGGCCCTCGCCGAGTTCCTGTTCGACGACGAACGCGCGATCGTGCGCATCGACATGAGCGAGTACTCGGAGAAGCACTCGGTGTCGCGTCTGGTGGGAGCGCCTCCCGGATACGTCGGCTACGAGGAGGGCGGCCAGCTCACCGAGGCGGTACGCCGCCGCCCCTACACCGTGGTGCTGTTGGACGAGGTGGAGAAGGCCCACCTGGAGGTGTTCGACACCCTGCTCCAGGTGCTGGACGACGGTCGCCTGACCGACGGCCAGGGCCGCCAGGTGGACTTCCGCAACACCATCCTCATCCTCACCTCCAACCTGGGTTCGCCGTTCCTGGTGGACCAGACGCTGGAGGAGTCGGTGCGCAGGGAACGCGTGATGAACGTGGTGCGCTCCACCTTCAAGCCGGAGTTCCTCAACCGACTGGACGACGTGATCATGTTCGACGCGCTGTCCACCGAGGACCTGACCCGGATCGTCGACCTCCAGGTCGACAAGCTGGCCCGACGTCTGGCCGATCGGCGCCTCACCCTGGAGGTCACCGAGGCCGCCCGCGAGTGGCTGGGTTTGACCGGCTACGACCCGAACTACGGGGCCCGACCGCTGCGACGCCTGGTGCAGTCCTCGATCGGCGACCCGCTCGCCAGGGAGCTGCTCTCCGGCGACCTCTCCGAGGGCGACACCGTCTTCGTGGACGTGGACGACGCCCGGGAGCGCCTGACCGTGGCCACCCGCAAGGCCGAGGAGCCCGAACTCCCGGCCTGATCCGCGCACCGAGGGGCCGCGTCCGACGAAACGGACGCGGCCCCTCGTGTTCCACGAATTCCACGAACCCCGGGCTCGCGGAGGCTCCCTGGGTACCCTGGTCCCAGGAGTCCGCGACGCGTTCCGGAACCCGCGCCACGGCGGAAGGGGCCGTACACCATGACCGTGATCGACCACCTCTCACCGAGATCTCCCGTCGAGAAGCTGAGCATCGAACAGTTCGAGGTCATCGCCAGGGCCGCGGCCCGTGAGGACGTCACCCTCGAGTACCTCAACGGACAGATGGAGATCCGGACCGTGCCCGACAGCGACCACAACGCGATCCTCATGTGGTTGATGCGTCAGTTCATGACGCAGAGGGCCGATCTGGACCTGAACGTCACCGGCCAGGGTCTGAAGGTGGATTCCTACCGCAAGGGCCGGGCACGCCCGGACGGCATCCTCGCCCCCGTCGACCATTTCGCGGGCCAAGGCGAATGGGCGGACCCCCAGGGAGTCCTCGCCGTCGTCGAGGTCACCTCATGGGACTCCGACACCAACTCCCGAGATCGGGTCGAGAAGGCGCACGCCTACGCCGCCTGCGACATCGAGGTCTATCTGCTCGTCGACCGCGACGATGACAGCGTCACCGTCCACAGCGAGCCGTTGAAAGGCCGCTACCGCAACATCAACAAGCTCGGCTACGGTCACACCGTCGAGATCCCGGGGGTCGAGGTCACTCTGAACACCGACGGGCTCAAGCGCTACGCCCGCTGATCCGCGCACCGAGGGGCCGCGTCCGACGAAACGGACGCGGCCCCTCGTGTCGTACGGGTCAGGCCAGGGCCAAGGCCGATCCGAACAGGAAGTAGAGGATCACCAGGCCCACCGTGATGGCCAGGCCGATACCCATCGTTCTCCAGGCGTAGCGGACGAACCGTTCCTGCTCGGCCGGCTCGTGCTCCTTGGTCATGGCGACCACGGAGAAGACGATCGCGATGATGCCGCAGATCTGGTTACAGCACAGGGTCATCAGGATCGACCAGATCAGCGCGCTGACCGGGCTACCGCCCGAGGACGAACCGTACTGGGGAGCGGGGCCGGAGGGGTACGACACGGGGGAACCTCTTCACGTCGGGGGAAGAACCACCCCCTTGGACGTCGGAGGGCGGGCTCCGGTTTCCACCGTCCCCGAGACCCGGAGGCCACGTCCGACGAGAGGGAGATCCGCGTCCGGTCCGTGGTCCTGCCCGCCACGGGCCCCGGCGCAGGGGTGGCGTCGACTCCGTTCAAGAGGCGAGCAGCCGGGCCTCGACCTCCGGGTCGAGTCCCAGTCGGGGCCACCCTTCGCGTCGAGGAGCCGTGCCGCCGATGGACTCCAGCCACGCCCAGGTGTCGGCGACGGTCTCGGCCACCGGGCGGCAGCGCAGACCGGTGGCGAGCGCGCGCCCCACGTCACCCTGGTGCATGCTCCCGTGCGGCTCGCCCGGTGGAAGCCAGACCGGCAGGTCCGTCCACGGCCGCACACCGGCCTCGACGATCACCTCGGGATCGAACCAGCGGAACACCGCGTCGGATCCGGTCGCCTCCCGACAGGCGGTCAGCAGCCCCTCCATGGTGGCGTGACCGGTGGGAGAGACCAGGTTGAACGGCCCGCCCAGCCCCTTCTCGACCGCGTCCAGCGTCCACACGGCCAGGTCTCTGGCGTCGATGTACTGCAACGGCAGATCACGGGGGCCGGGCGCCAGGACGGTGCCGCCCCGGGCGATCCTCCCCAGCCACCAGGGGAGTCGACCGATGTTCTCGTACGGGCCGAGGATGAGACCGGCCCGCACGAAGAGGGCGCGATCTCCCAGCACCGCCTCGGCGGCCAGTTCACCCCCGCGCTTGGCCCGCGCGTAGTCGGTGCCGTCGTCCTCGGGCGAGGACTCCACCGTCGGAGCGGTCTCGTCCGCCCCCGCCGGGATGATCATCCCGTGCACGGAACGGCTGGAGATATAGGCATAGCGATCGACCCGCTCCGAGAGCAGACGCGCGGCGGCGGTCACCGCGGTGGGCGCGCCCGACCAGGTGTCGACGACGGCGTCCCACTCCCCCGTCTCCAACTCGGCCAGACCACCCTCCTCCGTGCGGTCCCCTTTCCGGACCTCCACCCCGGAGGGCGGCTCATGCCGTCCCCGATGGAAGACCGTGGTCTCCCGGCCTCGGGCGAGGGCCTCCTCCACGACGGCCCGCCCCACGAACTCCGTACCACCCAGAACCAGAAGTCTCATGGGGAGATTCTGATCCGGGACCACCGAACGCGCCAGGGGGTACTGCCACCGGCAGAACCGGGGGCTCCCTACCGTCGATCGCCGGGCCGCGCGCGCTCCACCATCAGTTCGCGTTCGCGCTCGTTGCGGGTGAGCCTCGCGGCCCGTTCGTGCTCGGTCCGCGCCTCGTCCTCGCGTCCCAGCCGCCGCAACAGGTCTCCACGGACCGCGGGAAGCAGGTGGTAGTCGGCCAGGGCACCCGAATCACGCAGCGCGTCGACGATACGCAGGGCGGGCTCCGGGCCGAAGGCCATCGACACCGCCACCGCCCGATTCAGCTCGACCACCGGCGACCCGGTGCGCCGGACCAAGGCCTCGTACAGGGCCGCGATGGCTCGCCAGTCGGTGTCCTCCGCGGTCACGGCGACGGCGTGCGCGGCGGCGATCCCGGCCTGGAGCGAGTAGACGCCCCGTTCGGCGGGGTCCTCCGGAAGCGAGGCCATCAGGGCCTTCATCCCCCGTCCGATGAGCAGCCGGTCCCAGCGTGAACGGTCCTGTTCGGCGAGCGGCACGGGAGACCCGTCGGTGCCCACCCTCGCGCGGAAACGGGAGGCCTGGAGCTCCATGAGCGCGAGCAGACCGTGCGCCTCGGGTTCCGAGGGCGTCAACGCGACGAGGACCCGCCCAAGACGCATGGCCTCGTCGCACAGTTCGGGCCGCAGCCAGCGGTCCCCCGAGGTGGCCGTGTACCCCTCGTTGAACACCAGGTAGAGGACTTCGAGGACGTCGGAGAGCCGCGCGTCGCGTTCCTCTCCGGACGGTACTTCGAAGGGCACCCTCTTCGCGGCCAGGGTCCTCTTGGCCCGCACGATGCGTTGGGCGACGGTGGCCTCCGGAACGAGGAAGGCACGGGCGATCTCGTCGGTGGTGAGCCCGCCGAGCATGCGCAGAGTGAGCGCGATCCGGGCCGAGGTCGACAGCACCGGGTGGCAGCACACGAACATGAGCTTGAGGAGGTCGTCGCCGTAGTCCTCCTCCAGGACCGCGTCGAAATCGGCGCTCCCGTCCTGTTCGACGAGGTCGCGTCCCAGTTCGACCATGTGCCGCTGGAAACGCTCGTCCCGACGCCAACGATCGAGGACGCGGCGTTTGGCGACGGTGGTCAGCCAGGCGCCGGGCTTACGGGGGACCCCCTCCTCCGGCCACTTCTCCAGGGCGGAGACCAGGGCGTCCTGGGCGAACTCCTCGGCCAGGCCGACGTCGCCGACCATACGGGTGAGAACGGCGATCAGACGGGCCGACTCGATACGCCAGACCGCCTCCACCTCGGGTGTGACATCGGTGTGGCCCACGGGAACATCAGAGCACCGCCGTGACCTCCACCGCAAGGGGCGGGCCCGGATCGCGGCCTCACCGATCCGGGCCCCGCCGCGTTCAGCCCTCCTGGGAGGCGCGCAGCTCGCGCTCGCGCTCCTTGAGCTCCTCGGGCATCGTGTCCATGTCCTCCAGCTCGGCGATCCGGCGCAGCTGGAGCCTCATCTCGCCCTCCGGCGGGTGCGGGCACCGCTTGGCCCACTCCACGGCCTCCTCATGGGAGGACACCTGGAGCACCCAGTAACCGGCGATGAACTCCTTGGCCTCGGTGAAGGGACCGTCGACGACGTTCGCGCCGCCGTCCCGGAAGATGACCTCGGCTCCCTCGGAGGTGGGGGCCAGCCCCTCTCCGGTCAGCAGGACGCCGGCCTTGACCAGCTCCTCGTTGTAGGCGGCCATCGCCTCGTAGACCTCGGGCCCGGCCTCATAGGCCGCGGCCTCATCGGCGGGGGTGCTCATGATCGACATCAGGTAACGCATCGTTGTTCGCCCTCTTCCGGGTACGGAACGGTGTCTCTTCCGCCGCTCTCACCCGTTCGTCGAACGGGCCGGCCCCGAATCGACATCCTCCCCGAATCTTTTCTCCTCTTTCTTCCCCTGCCCCGTTTCCCCGCCCCGTCCACCCTGGTCGGAGCCGTTTTCCCAGCCCTTGGAAACCCGCTCGGCCTCCTCTCCTCGATCCACCCTCCCGGTGTCCGTCCGCCGGGCGGGTCTTCTGCGTGACGGGGCCGGAGCGCAGTGCGACGGCCATGGCCACAAGCGGTCAAACCGACCCCTGAGACCCTCCTGAACTGGGACGTTCGGTAGAGTTCCGACACGGTTCCCGAACGGAACGACGGTGTACCGGGGTCTCGGCGTGCCCGACCCCGGAGGACATGAGGAGAGTGGGTCGGGCGGGATGGGACTTTTCCTGAGCACCGCCTTCGGATTCCCCACCGTCCTGTTCACCCCGCTGCTCATCGTCGTCCTCGGCTACTGGATCTTCGTGATCGTCGGCGCGGCCGACACCGAGACGCTCGACAGCGTGGACGCCGACGGCGACGCCACCGGGCTGAGCGCCTTCCTGAGCCGGGCGGGGATGGGAAGAGTCCCGGTGACCGTGGCCCTGACCATGCTCGTCTCCGTGGCCTGGTTCGTCAGCATGATGGGGAGCATCGTGACCAGCCTCGTCGGCACCACCTCGACCCCCCTGCTGTACGCCCTGGGGGCCGTCGTCCTGCTCATCGCGCTGGTCGCCGCCTGGGCGGTCACCAGCGGCCTGGTGATGGGCCTCCAGCGTTTCCTGCCCAAGCGCGCCGGCGGGTCCAAGCACGAGCTGGTCGGCCGCACCTGCCTCATCCGTATCGGTGAGGCCCACGGGTCCTTCGGCCAGGCCGAGATCACCACCGCGGGCGGGGCCGCCATCTCCATCCCCGTGCGCACCACCGGCGGCGAGATCCTCCCCGTCGGCGGTACCGCGCTCATCTTCGACCATCGGCAGGAGGACGACGTCTTCCTGGTGACCGCCTTCGATCCCGCGCTGGATCCCGGACAGTCCTCCTGACGCCACACCCCGTTCCACCGGTTCCGCCCTCTTTCACCCGCCGTGAGCAGGGACTTTCTTTCGTCCGAATGGAACCGTTCGTCCCATCGACGCGTCTCACCCCGTGACGAGCGCTTCCGGTACGGCCCTCCCGCGACCGTCCTCCAGCCTCCCGGTACCGCGCGTCCAGACCCACGTCACTCGTAGAAAAGAGACCCCTACGTGTTGCTGAGCGCCCCCACCACCGGTCAGGACGCGGCCGACGCCGCCTTCATGACCGTCGGCGTAGCCCTCGCCATCGGTATCGTCGTCCTCCTCGCCCTGCTCCTGATGGTGACCAGACTCTTCCGCAAGGTCGAACAGGGCAAGGCCCTGATCATCTCGAAGGTGCGGGACGTCCACGTCACCTTCACCGGCGCCATCGTCCTTCCGGTCCTGCACAAGGCCGAGGTCATGGACATCTCGCTCAAGACCCTGACCCTTGAGCGCGGTGGCCGCGAAGGCCTGACCTGCAAGGACAATATTCGCGCCGACATCAAGGTGTTCTTCTACGTCCGGGTGAACGAGACCGCCGAGGACGTCAAGAAGGTCGCGAAGGCGATCGGCACCGAGCGCGCCAGCGACCAGGACACCCTCCAGGAGCTCTTCAACTCCAAGTTCTCCGAGGCCCTCAAGACCGTCGGCAAGCAGTTCGACTTCGAAGAGCTGTTCACCCACCGCGAGGAGTTCCGCCAGGCGATCGTCTCCCTGATCGGCACCGACCTCAACGGCTACATCCTCGAAGACGTCGCCATCGACGAGCTGGAGCAGACCCCGCTGCACCAGCACGACTCCAACAACATCCTGGACGCGCAGGGCATCTCGAAGATCACGGAGCGCACCTCCAAGGAGCACAAGCGCACCAACGAGTTCGAGAACGACCGCAAGAAGGAGATCGACCGCCAGAACACGGAGACCGCCGAGACCCTCGCCGAGCTGGAGAAGCGTCGCGAGGAGGCGGCCGCCAAGGCCAAGCGCGAGATCGAGATCATCCGTGCCCGTGAGGAGGCCGAGACCGCCCGCGTCCAGGCCGAGGAGCGGCTGAAGGCGGAGACCGCCAACCTGCGCACCAACGAGCAGCTCGGCGTCCAGCACCAGAACCAGCAGCGCGAGATCGCGGTCGCCGAGAAGAACCGCGAGCGGGTCATCGCCATCGAGAGCGAGCGTATCGAGAAGGACCGTCTGCTGGAGGTCATCGGCCGCGAACGCGAGACCGAGCTGAGCCGGATCTCCAAGGACAAGGAGGTCGAGGCCGAGAAGCGCGAGGTCGCCGACGTCATCCGTGAGCGTGTGGCCGTCGACCGCACCGTCGCCGAGCAGGAAGAGGCGATCAAGAAGCTGCGCGCGGTCGAGGAGGCCGAGCGCCAGCGTCAGGCCATCATCATCCACGCCGAGGCCGAGGCCCAGGAGAACCTGGTCAAGGACATCAAGGCCGCCGAGGCCGCCGAGGCCGCGGCCAAGCACAAGGCCCAGGAGGAGCTCACGCTCGCCGAGGCCCGTCAGCAGGCCGCCGAGCTGGACACCCGCGCCAAGATCCGTCTGGCCGAGGGGCTCCAGGCCGAGGCCGCGGCCGCCGGTCTGGCCGAGGTCCAGGTCCGCGAGCAGGACGCCGAGGCCGTCGAGAAGCTCGGCCGCGCCGAGGCCGTCGTGGCCCGCGAGAAGGCCGAGGTCGAGGCCGACGCCATCGAGAAGAAGCTGCGCGCCGAGGCCGCGGGT
This sequence comes from Nocardiopsis alba DSM 43377, assembly GCF_000341225.1. Taxonomy (GTDB): domain Bacteria; phylum Actinomycetota; class Actinomycetes; order Streptosporangiales; family Streptosporangiaceae; genus Nocardiopsis; species Nocardiopsis alba. The sequence goes on along the minus strand of NZ_ANAC01000001.1, from coordinate 177,042 downwards.
CTGACCGACAAGGCCGAGGCGATGGCCGCCCTGGACCAGGTCAGCCGCGAGCACGAGGAGTACCGCCTCCGCCTGGACGCGGAGAAGGAGGTCCGCCTCGCCGGGATCGACGTGCACCGCCACATCGCCGAGGCCCAGGCCACGGCCATGGCCGCCGGCCTGGAGAGCGCCGACATCAACATCGTCGGTGGCGACGGCGCCTTCTTCGACCGCATGGTCAACTCGATCGGCATGGGCAAGGCCGTGGACGGCTTCGTCAACGGCTCCGACACCGTCCAGGCCCTGGGCAACGGCTGGCTCAACGGCGAGGGCGACTTCGCCGCGGACATGAAGCGGATCCTGGCCACGGTGGACACCGAGGACCTCAAGAACCTCACCGTCTCCGCTCTGCTGCTCAAGCTGATCGGCGCGGGCGGCGAGGACACCGGCAAGCTGAACCGGCTGCTCGGCACGGCCCGCTCCCTGGGGCTGGACCAGCTGCCCGTGACCACTCTCGCCCCCGTGAAGCAGTGAGGTAGTCCTCCGTGACCGAGGCCCAGTCCCAGGAGACCGAAGGCCCCGGGCCCGAAGCCGAGGACGCGCGGACGCTGGACGCGGGCACCTACGAGGTGCTCCGCGCCCGGCTCCGTGAACAGACCGGCGAGCTGGCCCGGCGGACCGAGGAGCTCAACGACCGCCGTCTGGAGGTGTTCGGCGGCACCGAGCTCTCCCTGCTCGGCACCGAACGCATCCGTACCGAGCACAACTGTGTACCCCGCGACCTGGTGAGCGTGGGGGACGGTACCGACGGGGCCGTGTTCCTGTTCGGCTACAACGTCTACATCGGGATGCAGAGCACCACGCACGTCTCCGACGTGTTCTCGCTGCACCGATACGAACACGACGGCGATTCCTTCTCGTTCGTCGACGCACCCGAGGACGCCGTCTCCGGACTGCTCTCCGACGAGCGTTTCCGGCAGGAGTTCGAGCGGCTCTACCGCTACTACCGCGACGCCCGCCTGCTCCAGTTGAGGCGGGTGGAGGAGCGTCTGCTCGCCGTCTTCCAGACCGGGCCGAGCACGGAGGACGTCCGGGTGCTGCGGTGGTCGGTCTCCCCCACCGGGAAGATCGCCTACCTCGACGACCGGGGCGAACGCGACCACGTGTTCCCGCCCTCGCACGAGTTCGAGTGGGTGGAGGCCACCCGCGAGGACCACGTGCAGGGGCGGCACCCGCACATCTCGATCCACGACGAGTTGTTCGTCGAGACGGTCGGCGGCGACCTGACCATCAAGATCGAGAACAACACCGAGGTCGGCGAGGGCATCTACAGCGAGCCCGTCGACGAGCCGCTCCAGAGTCTGGCCGACGCGGCGGTGTTCCACGCCGAGGTCGGCCCGCTCATCCTGCTGCGGATCCTGCCCTACAACGAGTCCACGTGGCGCTACCTGGTCTTCAACACACGGACCAAGGGGGTCGAGCGTCTCGACGGCATCGGCCAGTCCTGTCAGCGTCTGCCCGACGACCAGGGGCTCATCTTCCCCGGCGGCTACTACCTGTCCACCGGGGTGGCGCGCACCTTCGACACCGACGTCACCGACCTGGAGTTCGAGCGGGTCGTGCGCTCGCCCAACGGTGAGGACGTGCTGTACGTCTTCCACTCGCGGGCGGACGGCCGCAGTCTGCTGCTGCCGTACAACACCATCCGCAAGGAGGTCGCCAACCCGATCGTCTGTCACGGCTACTCGCTGTTCGACGACGGGACCATGACGGTCTTCCGCGACAACTCGGGCGAACCCACACGGGTCCACCCGATGCAGGTCTGGCGGACCCCGTTCGTCTCCGACGTCTACGCGGCGGCCCAACCCGTGGGCACCGGACCACTGGAGCGGATCGGCAACGCCGAACTGGTCCAGGGTGTCTCCGAGTGTCTGTCGGTGGCCCGGATCGCCGAGGACATGACCCCCTCCAGCGAGGTGTTCGCCGCCCTCATCGCCTCCTGCCGCCGGGTCCTGGACCGGTTCCACTGGCTGGGCGACGACGAGCTCGGCGACCTCGCCTCCCCGCTCACCGAGGTGCGCGGTACCGCCGAGCGGGTGCTGGAGGAGTTCGAGACCGTCCAGGCCCTGACCCGTCAGGCCGCCGAGACCCTCGCCGAGACCGAGGAGAAGGTCACCTCGCTGATCCGCCGGTCCCGAGGGGAGACCCCCCGGTCGGCGGAGGGATGGGTGACCCGGCTGACCGAGTTGCGCCGGGCCCAGGGGCGGACCGCCACGCTGCGCGAGACACGCTACGTGGACACCGACCGGATCGACGCGCTCGAAGGGCGTCTCGACGAGGAGATCGCCTCCACCGGCCGGCGCACGGTGTCCTTCCTCGAACAGGAGGACGCCTTCGACGGCTACCACTCCGAGGTGGAGCGGCTGGTCGAGGAGGCCGAGGCCCTGGAGGCGGTCAGCGCCGCCACCGCCGTCGGCGAGCGCATCGCCGAACAGACCGAAGGGCTCCAGGTCGTCACCGAGGTGATCGGTTCCCTGGACATCGGCGACGCCCAGGTGCGCACCCGCATCCTGGAGCGGATCAGCGAGGTGATGGGCGGGGTCAACCGCGCCCGCGCCACCCTGGACTCCCGGCGCAAGGAGCTGCTCGCCCTGGAGGGGCGGGCCGAGTTCGCCGCCGAGTTCGCCCTGCTCGGTCAGGCCGTCACCGGGGCGATCGCCGCCGCGGACACCCCGGACGGCTGCGACGAGCAGCTCGGCCGGATCATGCTGCAACTGGAGAACCTGGAGTCGCGCTTCGCGGAGTTCGACGACTTCCTCCAAGAGCTGGCCGACAAGCGCGAGGACGTCTACGAGGCGTTCTCCACCCGCAAACAGGCCCTGGTGGACGAACGGTCCCGCAGGGCCGACCGCCTGGCCTCCTCCGCCGCCCGGGTCCTGGAGGGGGTGCACCGGCGGGTGGCCACGCTGACCACCCTGGAGGACATCAACACCTATTTCGCCTCGGACGCGATGGTGACGCGGCTGCGCCGCACCGTCGAGGAGATGCGCGAACTCGGCGACACCGTGCGCGCCGAGGAGCTGGAGGGGCGGATCCTCGCCGCCCGACAGGAGGCGGGGCGGGCCCTCCAGGACCGTGCCGACCTGTTCGAGGGCGGCGTCGGCGGCGAGACGATCCGGTTGGGCCGCCACCGCTTCGCGGTCAACACCCAGCCGATCGACCTCACCCTCACCCCGCACGACGGGCGTATGTCGGTGGCCATCACGGGCACCGACTTCCGGTCGCCCGTCACCGATGAGGCCTTCCAGGAGACCGAACGGCTGTGGGACCGGCTGCTGGTCTCCGAGAGCCCCGACGTGTACCGGTCCGAGTACCTGGCCACGTCGATCCTGGCGAGGGCCGAGGACGGCGAGGGCACGCCGACCCTGGAGGCCCTGAACGAGGCCGTCCTGCACCCCGAGAACGGCGACTCCCTGGCCTCTCTGGTCCGCGGGGTCGCCGAGAGCCGCTACGACGAGGGCTACGAACGGGGCGTGCACGACCAGGACGCCGCCCGGATCCTGGCCGCGCTGCTCCGTCTGCGCGCCGGCGCCGGACTGTTGCGCTACCCGGGAGGGGTGCGCGCGGTCGCCCAGATGTTCTGGGCGTTCGGCGCCGACAAGGAACGTCAGCGCGCCTGGCGGACCCGGGCCGGCTCGTTGGCGCGGGCCCGGAGCGTGTTCGGGGCCCGACGGTCGTCGGCGATCGAGGCGTTGCGCGCCGAACTCGCCGGGAGTGTGGACTCCTTCCTCGTCGAGACCGGGCTGTACCAGGACACCGACCTCGACCTGGTGGGCGAGTACCTGTTCGAGGAGCTGGCACTGGACGGCCCCAACGAGCGGGGGTTCGTCTCCGGCGCGGGTGCCCGCACCCTGCTGGACCGCTTCCACCGTGCCCTCGGCAGCACCAGGGAGACCACCCGCAAGGCCTTCGAGGAGGACCTGCGGAGGTTGGGCGACGACGTGTCCGCCCGCCACCAGTTGGTGACGGCGTGGTTGGAGGCCTACGGCACCACGTTGGAGGAACCGATCGCCGAGGGCGACCTGCCCGAGGCCGTCGCTCTCGAGCTGGCCTCCGTGGACCGCTACGAGTCGTCCGCCGCCGTGGAGGAGCGGGTCGCGGGGCTGCTCGGCTCCCACCCCCGCGTCACCGAACGGTCCCTCACGGTCCGGCTGGACGAGATCCTGCCGCGCACCCGACGGTTCCGGACCCTGGACGTGCCCGCCTACCGGGACTTCCAGCGGCGACGCAACGAACTGGTGGCCGCCGAACGCGAACGTCTCCGGTTGGACGAGTACCGGCCGAAGGTGATGAGCGGCTTCGTCCGCAACCGTCTGCTCGACGAGTCGTACCTGCCGCTGATCGGCGACAACCTCGCCAAACAGCTGGGGGCGGCCGGCGACGACAAGCGCACCGACCAGAGCGGGCTCCTGCTGCTCATCTCCCCGCCCGGCTACGGCAAGACCACGCTCATGGAGTATGTGGCGAGCCGCCTGGGCCTGGTGTTCGTCAAGGTGAACGGGCCCGCCCTCGGGCACGGGGTCACCTCGTTGGACCCGGCCGAGGCACCGGACGCCACCTCCCGCCAGGAGGTCGAGAAGATCTCCTTCGCGTTGGAGATGGGCTCGAACACGATGCTGTACCTGGACGACATCCAGCACACCGATCCCGAGCTGTTGCAGAAGTTCATCTCCCTCTGCGACGGCCAACGGCGGATGGAGGGCGTCTGGGAGGGCCGTACCCGCACCTACGACCTGCGCGGCAAACGGTTCGCGGTGTGCATGGCCGGTAACCCCTACACCGAACAGGGCAAGCGCTTCCGGATCCCGGACATGTTGGCCAACCGCGCCGACGTGTACAACCTGGGCGACGTGCTGTCCGGCAAGGAGGAACTGTTCGCGCTCAGCTACATCGAGAACGCGCTCACCTCCAACCCGACCCTGGCCCCACTGTCGACGCGTGACCGGGAGGACGTGTACACGTTCGTGCGCATGGCCCAGGGCGACGACTCGGTCGGCACCGACCGGTTGAAGCATCCGTACTCGGCCGCCGAGGTCGACCGGATCGTGTCGGTGCTGCGGAAGATGCTGCGGGTGCAGGAGGTCGTGCTGGCCAACAACCAGGCCTACATCGCCTCGGCCGCCCAGTCCGAGGACTCGCGCACCGAACCGCCGTTCCGACTCCAGGGGTCGTACCGGAACATGAACCGGCTCGCGGAGAAGATCGTGCCGGTCATGAACGACGCCGAGGTGGAGGCCGCGATCGACGACCACTACGTGGGCGAGGCCCAGACCCTCACGTCGGGCGCGGAGGCCAACCTGTTGAAGCTGGCCGAGCTGCGCGGGGTGATGACCCCCGAGCAGGAACGACGCTGGACCGAGGTCAAGGAGGGCTTCCGCCGAGGCCGTGCGCTGGGCGGCACCGAGGACGACCCGATGACCCGCGCCATCGGCGCGATGGGCCTGCTGGCCGACCGTGTCGGCGAGATCGGCGCCGCCCTCGACCACGACCGACGCTGATCACCCACCCCGAGGGCCGCCGTGACCCCCACGGCGGCCCTTCGCGTTCACCAGTCGGTGGCGGTGAGGAGACGGCGTTCGAGTTCGGGGGCGAGGGTGCGCATGTAGGTGGTGGTGATGTGGCCGCCGTCCCAGAAGACCAGCACGTTGCCGACCACGGGGCGGCACAGGTCGGGGTCGCACACCAGGTCGGTGAGGTCGAGGGTGGACACGTTGTCGGGAAGGGCGGCGTCTTCGAGGGGCGAGGTCCGCGCCATCGAATCCTCGGGGGCCGCCGTGCACTCCGAGGGTTCGTCGGTGGCCAGGCATTCGGGGACGTCGAACCCCGGGCGTGGGGTGTCCCGGACCGCGACCACCTCGATCTCCAGGTCGTCGAGTTCGCGCCAACGGTCGACGTAGCCGTCCACCAGCGTCTCCTCCCCGAACCCGGCCGAGGTGTCGAGGCTGGTGGTGGTTCCGGTGGTGAACACGGCGTCCGGGCGCAGGTCGGCGAGTTCGTCCATCACGCCGCGGTTCCATTCGGCACACTCGGTGTAGGGCTCGCCCCGGTAGCGCTGCGGCTCGTCGGTGAACAGGCACGCCCCCTTGACGATGTTGACGAGTCTCCAGCCGTGCCGGTCCGCGATCTCTTCCAGGGCCGGGAACCAGTGGGCCGCGTGGGAGCCTCCCACCAGGGCGACGGTGCGGTCGGCGTCCTCTTCTCCGTATTCGCAGGTGATGACCTCGGTACCGGCGATCGTCTGGTTGCAGCCCTCCTCGTAGGTGACGGGGACGTCCTGGTCGGCCGAGGCCGGGTCCGGAAGAACCGGGTCGGGATAGGAGGAACGTTCTCCGTCGACCAGTTCGACGGCCCCCGGGTAGCGCAGGGGATCGCCGATCAGCTCCTCCAGACGGCGCTGTTCGGCGTCCATCCGGGCCGTCCAGGCACCGGTGACCGTCAGCAACGGCAATAGGCAGGCCAGGGCCAGGGCCGGGGCCCGTACCCGAGCGGGCCGACCGCCGCCGGCGTGGACGAGGACGACCAGCCGATCGGCGATGGGCGTGGTCACGGCGGCCAAGGCCACCGAGAGGGCCAGGACCAAGGCCCCGCCGAACGGGCTCGCCAGGGTGCGCCCGGTGTACTCCAGATAGAACACCAGGATCGGCCAGTGCCACAGGTAGAGCGCGTACGAGATCGAGCCGAGGTAGCGCATCGGACGCGGCGTGAGCAGCCGGTCGGCCCCCAGGCGGGAGCCGGTGGTGCCGGCGGCGATGATCGCGACCGCCGCCAGAGTGGGCCACAGCGCGGCGTATCCGGGAAAGACCGTGGACACCTGGAGGAGCACCCCACAGGAGACCAGGGCGACCAACCCGGCCCATCCCAGGATGAGTCGCGCCGTCCTGGGCGGGTTCAGGAGCGGTACCGCGAGGGCCAGAAGGCCGCCGAGCGCGAACTCCCACAACCGGGCCCCGGTGTCGAAGTAGGCCCAGGCCTGATCCGCCCGGGTCACGACCACCGAATAGGCGAGCGACAGGGCGAACACCGCGACCAGCACCGCGACCAGCACTCGACGCGGTGCCCGTCCTCGCCGGTGCGCCCACCAGGCGGCCAGGCCGACGACCAGGGGCCAGAGCAGGTAGAACTGCCCTTGGACGGACAGTGACCAGAAGTGTTGGAAGGGGCTGACGGCCGTGTCCCGCGCCAGGTAGTCGACCGCGTTCCGGGCCAGGGCCCAGTTCTCGTGATAGAGGGCGGAGGCGACGGCCTCGGTGAGGGTCTCGCGCCATCGGGGCTCCGGCAGGAACAGCCGGGCCCCGACGAGCGTCACCGCGATCACCAGGACCGCGGTGGGGACCAGCCGACCGGCCAGCCGGGAGAGGAAGGCTCCAAGGCGGATCCGTCCGTCGCGTTCGACCGCGCGTATCAGGGAACCGGTGATGAGGAAGCCGGTGAGCAGCAGGAACACGTCCACGCCGCCGGAGACCCGGCCGAACCACACGTGGTAGACGGCGACGAGCAGGACGGCGACCGCCCGTAGCCCGTCGATCTCCGGTCGATGGTCGATGCGTGTGGGGGGACTGATCGTTCTCACGGGGAGCCCATGCTCACGCCCCCGGGTGACGGGCGGTCGTACTCGGAGCGACCTTCCGGCCACTCTCGGGCGAACCTCGTCAGAGACGGATGGTCTCGCGATTCGGGTCCGTGATCATCTTCGGGTCGCGGTCGCGCAGGAGGGCGACGATCGGGGCGACGGTGTCGGCCTTCTGAGCGTATTCGCCCTCTTCGGTCTTGAGCCCGACGACCTGGAAGAACAGCACCAGGCCGTTGTCGGTGTCCATGACACGGATGTCGACGTCGGGCACGATCGCGAGCGAGGTCATGTCGCCGTTGGCGGGCTCGCCGCCCAGCGGGGCGGGGGTGACGATCCAGTGGCCGACGTCCAGGGCGGTACCGGCGAGGAACTGCGAGGCGAGCGCGTGCAGGACGCGGAGGATCCACGCGGGCACGGTCTCGTCGCCGTCCTCGCGCGGGATACGGCAGGTGAACTCGAACCCGGCTCCGGAGACGCGCTTCTCCTCGCTGGTCTTCTCGCCCAGTTCGGTGAGGCCGAAGGTGACGAGGAGCCAGTGTCCCTCCAGGGGGTAGGCGAGCACCCCGTTCAGGCCCTCCGTGGAGCCGTCGGCGGCGAACTGGACGGTCAACGGACGCACGTCCGGGTACTTCTCCGCCCATCCCTCGTAGATCCGGGTGAGTCCGGGAAGGATCTCCAGCATCGTGTGTCGCTCTCCTGCTCGATGTACGACGTCGCACCCCAGAGGATACGAGTGCCCCGGGGGCACCCCGACCGACGTGTGTGTTTCGATCATGCCCTCGGGGTGAGAGAGACCACGCGGGCCCTGAGAGACGAACGGGAAGAGGACCATGCGAGATCTGAACACTCCGTCCGGCGAGCGACCACTGCCGGTCCTGGGTCAGGGGACCTGGGGCATGGGCGAGACGGCCTCGGCGCGGGCGGACGAGGTGGCGGCGTTGCGGCACGGGCTGGACCTGGGTCTGGGGCTGATCGACACGGCCGAGATGTACGGCTCCGGCGGCTCGGAGGAGGTGGTCGGCGAGGCGATCCGTGGACGCCGGGACGAGGTGTTCCTGGTCAGCAAGGTACTACCGCACAACGCCGACCGGTCGGGCACCGTGGCCGCCTGTGAGCGGAGCCTGCGTCGCCTGGGCACCGACCACCTGGACCTGTACCTGCTGCACTGGCGTGGCGGGCACCCGTTGGAGGAGACCCTGGAGGCCTTCGCCGAGCTGCGGGACGCGGGGAAGATCGGGGCGTTCGGGGTGAGCAACCTGGACACCGACGACATGCGCGAGCTGCGTTCGATCCCCGGCGGGGAGGAATGCGCCACCGACCAGATCCTGTACAACCTCACGCGTCGGGGGCCGGAGTTCGACCTGCTCCCCTGGTGCCGTGAGCACGGGATCCCGGTGATGGCCTACTCCCCCATCGAGCAGGGGCGCCTTCTGGGCGACGAGGTGCTGGGCCGGATCGCCGAGGAGCACGGGGCCTCGCCCGCGCAGGTGGCCCTGGCCTGGATCCTGACGGACCGGAACCTGTGCGCCATTCCGAAGGCGAGCAGGGTCGAGCACGTCGAGGCCAACCGGGCGGCTCTGGACCTGCGTCTGGCCTCGGACGATCTGAGGGCCCTCGACGAGCGCTTCCCCGCTCCCACCGGGAAGGTGCCGTTGGAGATCCTCTGATCCCTCGGACGACACGGCGATGTCGGTCTTTACGAGGACCTTGCATCACCCTCCGTAGTGTGTTCCCCCTCTCCTCGACGGCAGGAGAGGGGACCGAACGGGAGATACCGAGTGAGCAGCAGTGATCCGACCGCGGCGGGGGGCGTCGTGGGGTGGGTGGTCGGCCTGATCGAGCCGTTGGGCGGCCCCGGAGTGGCACTGGCTCTGGCTCTGGAGAACCTCTTTCCGCCGATCCCCAGTGAGGCGATCCTCCCCTTGGCGGGGTTCACCGCGTCCCGCGGGGAGCTGGGGCTGGTCGAGGTGATCGTCTGGGCCACGATCGGGTCGTTGACGGGCGCCGTGATCCTCTACGGGTTGGGGGCCTGGCTGGGGCGGGAGCGTTTTCGCGCGCTCGCCGGGCGGGTGCCTCTGGTGAAGGTCTCCGACATCGACCGGACCGAGGCCTGGTTCCTGCGTCACGGCACCAAGGCCGTGTTCCTGGGTCGAATGGTGCCGGTGTTCCGTAGTTTCATCTCGATCCCGGCCGGGATCGAGCGGATGAACCCGCCCCTCTTCCTGTTCCTCACCGCTCTGGGCAGCACCCTGTGGAACACGCTCTTCATCCTGCTCGGCTACCACTTGGGCGAGCGGTGGCACCTGGTGGAGGGGTACGTCGGGATCGGATCCAAGGTGGTCCTGGGGGCGGTCGCGGTGGCGTGCGTCTGGTTCGTGGTGGCCCGGGTCAGGGAGCGTCGGCGCGCGCGAAGAGAGGGCGGTAAGGGCGGAGAGGCCCGTCCCGACGAGGAGGAGGACACATTCTCCTGTCCTTGAGGTGAGTGTCGGAGTCCCCCGAGGTCCCGTCGCGTCTTCCCGAAGCCCGTTCACGGCTCACGCCTGGTCCGGTCCGGAGCTCAGGGCCGGTTCAGGGTCCTCGTCCGTACCGGCCGCCGCCCCTCGGATCCCCAGGAGCAGGGGCACGCACAGGAAGACGAACAACCCCATGAACAGGAAGTAGACGGAGGCGTTGATCGTCAAAAGCCATCCGCCCGTCACGGGGCCCACGAAGAAACCCAGGTGGCGCAACTCGGACAGCCCGAAGTAGGTGCCTTTGCGCTCGTCCACCGCGAGTTCGTGTACGGCGATGTCGGGCAAGGGGAGCAGGATCGCCTCCCCCAGCGTCCAGAAGACGATACCGACGTACAGCAGGGCCAGGTGGACGGGGCTCAGCCAGAAGAACACGAAGGCCAGGGTGAAGGAGACGCTGCCCAGGAGAACCAACGACCGACGCGGAAGTCTCTCCGAGAGCCACATGATCGCCGGCTGGACGGCCAACGCCAGGACCGCGTTACAGATCAGGAGCAGAGCGAACAGGTACTCGGTCCGGTCCGCGTACCGCTCCCTCATGTACAGCGGGATGATCGACTCGACCTGGGAGAAGACCAGGAAGATGACGGCACCGGCCCCCACCGCCAGCAGCAGCGAACGATCGCGCAGAGCGGTGCTCACGGCCAGGGCCGAACTCGGCGGAGCCGGGCTCTTCGGCCCCTCGAGGGCGTTCAGTGAACGGCTCCTCGACAGTAGGAGCAGCAGGTACAGGAAGAACAGGAACGCCGGTACCAGGAAGAACGCCACCGGGCTGATGTTGTAGAGCACCGCGCCCACGGCGGGTCCGATGATCGCCCCCAGGCAGAGGGTGATGTAACGGACCCGGAAGATCCGACCGTCCCCGGTGTCGGCCAGGGACAGCAGCTTCTTCGTGCCGGGCTCGACCAGGGTGCGCACGGCGCCGAGCAGAAGGAGCAGCGGAACGATCGGCTCGGGGATCCCTACCAAGGCGAGCGCGGCGTAGACGGCGACGTTGGCGGCCAGACCCATGCCCATGAGTCGCACCGCCCGGGAGCGGTCCACGAGGAGGCCGCCGAACAGACCGCCCACCGCCGCGATGAGGGCGATGCCGCCGACCACCGCGCCGATCAGTGGAACGCTCAGCTCCGTTCGGTCGGACAGGTACAGCGAGGCGAACGGTAGCACCGCGAAGAAGGCCATCGAGTTCAGTAAGGCCCCCGCGATGAGGGTGCGCTCGTCCGGGCTGAACCTCCAGAGGGAACGTGTGGCCCCGCTCATGTGTCCACCTGCTCCACCAGCGGAAACGCCCGATCGCCACCGTCCTCCGGCATGCGCCGCGCGCGGACGGCGCGTTTCCCGTCGTTCATGATGGTGCGCCCGTCCGGCCGGGGGATACCGCTGTCACCGACAGCCGAGCGGTTCGTCGTCGTGGTGTGACCGGCTGTGGGCGAGGTTCGTGTGGCCGCACGAGATGAAGTACGGCCCCGACCCTCGGCTCTCGGGGAGGCGGGAAGACCATGAGGATTCTGCGCAAGAAACGCCTCCATGCCGATGGGAACTTCAAGGGGTGCCGGGATCAGCCTTGATGTTTCCCGATACGCAAGATCCAAGGCAAACACGAACCAGAATGAATATTTTTTACATTGACCTCCGACCCCGGAAACGCTATAAGCACTTTCCCGCACACATCCAGCCCCCTGAACTGGAGAAGGACTCACCACAACGCCAAGAAGGAGAGAGACCACAAGCCGAAGACCTACAACCCCCGAGAGGAAAAATGAAACGTATCGAAATTTCCTCGACAAAAACGAGCACGACCACATCCGGACGGTCCGATCAGAGGGTCGCGGCAGGGAACGAAGGATCACCGGGAGGCTCGGTGAGGTGATCCCGGTGGGTTCTCCACCGAACACCCGGGGGCGAAGTGCGCGAGTCGGCCGGTCGCGGTGGCGTGCGTCTGGTTCGTGGTGGCCCGGGTCAGGGAGCGTCGGCGCGCGCGAAGAGAGGACGGTAAGGGCGGAGAGGCCCGTCCCGACGAGGAGGAGGACACATTCTCCTGTCCTTGAGGTGAGAGTCCGGGGCGCCGCGGCGAGGGGTCTTGTCGGGCTTCGGGGAACGGTTGTAACTTTCCTCCGAGTCACACGCCCATGAAGAAAACCGCCGACAGTGCTCCGGTCGGTGTTCCCTCTCCCCTCGAACCCGCTCAAGAGGTGGATCCGTGAAGACCCCCCGACCGCGACGCCTGCGACGCGCTCTGACCACACTCACCGCCCTGGCCGCGGCCGCGCTGCTCTACGCGCCGCAGACCGCCTTGGCCGACACCCCCGATTTCGTGCCCACTCCGGCCGACACCCCCGCCGAGCGTGAGGCCGCCGACCGTCAGGCCTTGAACGACAAGCTGGCCGCCACCGCCGTCCCTCCCGGCCCGTTGAGTTTCGGGGCCGAGCCCCTGGCCGCCGCCAGGAGCGCGGCGGAACGGGCCGCCGCCGACGCCTCCTGCTCCATCACCTCCGAATCGGCCACCGCCCTGGCCCTGGCCCCGGTCTGGCCGGAGGTGTCGGCGAGTTCCCCGCTTCCGCCCTCGCCGATGACCCTGTCCCGTTACGACAACCAGTCCGGCCTCTACGATCCCGCCGGACGCGACGGGCTGTTCTTCAACCCCGGCGTGGGCCTGTGGCAGATGGACTCGGCCGGCCTGGGCACGAACAACACCGCCGGCGAGGCCATCGACTCGGTGTGGGTCTCCGACTTCGTGGTGCCCTACATCGTGAACAAGTACTGTGCCGCCCTCGAAGGCGGGGCCGCCGCCCCCGACGCCCGCGCCCGGGCGTGGGCGGACTGGAACGCCTGCCGCGGCGGAGACTGCGACACGATGTACTGGCGCGCGATGAACACCGGGATCACCTCGGACCCGTCGGTGAACCGCTATGGCGGGGCCGAGCCCCGCACCTGCACCTTCGGCGGGACCTCGTACGACTGCCTGTTCGTGGACGTCTCCAAGGCCCAAGGGGCGACCTGGTGGACCAATCCGGGAAGCGGACGCTCTCCCGTGCCGCATCCGTTCTACGTGTTCAGGGCCGGCGGCGAGGAAGTGCGCGTCTGGTTGGCCGAGGATTCCGGTCACGGAACGCACGTGAGCGTGACACGGCCGTTCGGCGGAAACGCGCGTGACTCCCTGACCTGGACCGATGGCCAGGGGGTGTGCGACACGACCGCGGGTCGTGGAGCCTGCTGATCACGGAATGTCGAATAGAACGGGCTCTGGTCTCTTATGGGACCAGAGCCCACTTTTGTTTCTCGTAGTTCCCTCGGTAACACGTAGAAGAACCGAAGGCCACGTTCCAGAAAAGGATCAATACAACCTCTATCGACCTGCGAACTTACATGTTACTTTCTTTCTCTCCCGGGGGATCCGATTGGCAGATACCGACAAAGAGGTCCTGATGCCCCATTCGACGGCACCCGCGATCGACCTGCCCGAGCTCGACTTCGACGACATGGAGGTGATGAGCGTCCGCGAGGCGGTCGCCGTCCCGGAGACCGGCGCCACCAGTGGCTCCAGCTCCTGCACCTCCACCTCGTGCTGCGGCTCCAGCAGCTGCTGCTCCGGTGGCTCCTGCGGCTGACCCGCACACGACACGGACCAACCTCCGTACCCCCGTTTCACCATCCCCACACAACCCCAGACGGAATTCGCGCTCTCTCACGGGAAAGCGTGAATTCTCCATGGGCGCACCGGCTGTATCGCGCCCACATCCCCTTCCCCCGTCCAGAAGAAGGTGCCCGATGGCCACCAAGGAAACCGCTGTTATCGACCTGCCCGAGCTCGACTTCGACGACATGGAGGTGATGAGCGTCCGCGAGGCGGTCGCCGTCCCGGAGACCGGCGCCACCAGTGGCTCCAGCTCCTGCACCTCCACCTCGTGCTGCGGCTCCAGCAGCTGCTGCTCGTCGGGATCGTGCGGCTGACCTTCTCCAAGGGCGACCCCGCTTCCGTCGGGGTCGCCCCCTCTCACCGTCCCCCACGCCCCCAGAAGAAGCAGGACGAGGGCCGCACGTGTACGCGATCAACGCCACGGACATCACCAAGGACTATGGGAAGGGAGAGGTGCTCCACGGCATCTCCTACCGGGTACCCGCCGGACGGATCGCGGCGCTGCTCGGCCCCAACGGGGCGGGTAAGACGACGCTGATCGAGATCCTCGAGGGGCACCGCGGTCGTACCTCGGGCACCGTCGAGGTACTCGGCCTCGATCCCGGTAACCGGCGCGACTTCGCCGAGCTCCGCACCAGGATGAGCGTCGTGCTCCAGCAGACCATGTTGGAGCCGGGCCTGTCGGTCCGCGACATCGTGCGCCGGCACGCCTCCTATTACCCGGACCCTCTCGACGTCGACGAGGCGCTCGCCCAGGTGGAGCTCACCGAGAAGAGGAGCGCTCTGGTCCGCTCCCTCTCCGATGGTCAGCGCCGCCGTCTCGACCTGGCGTTGGCCCTGACCGGCCGCCCCGAACTCCTCTTCCTCGACGAGCCCACCACCGGGCTCGACCCCGTCTCCCGACGTCGGATCCGCGCGCTGGTCGCCGGTCTCCGGGAGAGCGGCACCACGGTCGTGTTGACCTCGCACGACCTGGCCGAGGTACAGGAACTGGCCGACCGCGTGGACGTGATCCGCGACGGGGAGTTCATCGCCTCGGGCACCCCGGACGAGCTGGTCCGGGACTCGTCGGCCTTCACCGTGGTGGAGTTCGCCGTTCCCGAGGGGGTCGATGGACGCCTGCCCGAGGGGGCCGCGCTGGTCAACGGTCGCGCACGCATCCAGACCGACGACCAGGACGCCGTGGTCGAACGCGTGCAGACCTGGGCCCGGGACGAGGGAACGCGCATCAGCGGTCTGACGATCGTCCCGCCCAGTCTGGACGACGCCTACGTGGCGATGTTGGAGAACCGGCGACCCGAGACGGAGAGGTCCGAATGAGCACCACCGAGGCCGGGGCCCGCCGCTCGCCCCGCACGCGACGTCCGAGCAGTTTCCTGTTGCACGTGGACGGGGAGCTGAAGGAGTTCTGGCGCTCCCCCATCACCTTGGCGTTCATCGTGGCGATGCCGGTGATGTTCTACGTGGGCTTCGGGTTGGCGTTCCGTTCCCAGGCCGACGAGATCCGGCTGGTGGGCGAGCACGAGATCACCCAGGCCAATCTGAGCTTCGGCGGCATCCTGGGGTTCGCCCTGATGTCGGTGGCCTTCGCCAACGTCGCCATCGGGTTGGCGATCCGACGCCACCACGGTCTGTTCAAGCGTTTCCGCACCACCCCGGTGAGTCCGGCGACGGTGATGGGCGCCTATCTGGTGAACACGCTGCTCACCGCCGTGATCGTGCTGGGAGTGGTCACCGCCATCGGTCTGCTCGGTATGGGTGTGACCATCGACCCGGCGCGTATCCCGCAACTACTGGTCGCGTTGATGCTCGGCTTCGTGTGCATGGCTCCGTTGGGGGCGGCCGTCTCCCTGCTGCCGCCCAACGCCGACGCGGCGGTGCCCATGGTGAACGGCATCTTCTTCCCCGCCGCCTTCCTGGCCGGAGGGTTCGTCATCCTGCCCTTGGGCGACGCGGTGAGCGCCGTGGTCGACCTGCTGCCCGGCCGTCCGCTCACCGTGCTGATCCAGGGTTCGCTCTCCGAGGCGGGTCCCGTCTGGGACTGGCCGTCGGTCTGGCTGCTGTCGGCCTGGTCGCTGGTGGGCACGGTGGTCGCGCTGCGCTGGTTCCGGTGGGCCTCCGAACGTGAGCCGCGCGGTTTCGGTTCGGCCAAGCGCCGGGCGGAGACCTCCGAGCGGGAGGACGAGGGCACGGAGGCCAAGGGTTGAGCACGCCTTCGTTCACCCTGGTGGAGGGCCCCTACCTGGTCTCCCGGGTGAACCTGTACCCCCATCGGTGGTTGCGCGCGTCCGATGAGGTGGCCCGGGAGGACTGCGCTCTGGCGCGTTCCCTCGTCGAGGAGGAGCTCGCGCGCGAGCGGCTTCGCGAGGACCTGTTGGAGGCACTGCACCGGGCCGCTCCCACTCTGGACGAGGGCGGCCCGGGTCGGGAGGGCCATCGACGCGAGGCCTTGGCTGCCAAACGCGCGGTGTTCAACCGTCGCCCGCCACGTCCGACCCTGTACGGGCATCCGGTCACCGCCGAGGTGCCCGGCCTGGCGGAGTGGACGGAGAGTCGGCGACGGTCCGAGGCCGCGGCCGCACGTATGGACGACGGTCACAAGGCCGCCCTGAGCGCCGAGCGCGCCGTCCTGGCGGAGTGGTCCCGTCATCCGTACGTGGACCGTTCGACCGCGCTGTCCAGCGCCGATCTGCATCGGGCGGTGGCGGCGCGGGCCGCCACCGACGCCGATCCGGACAAGCGGATGCGCAAGGCCGAGGCGTCGCTGGTGCGGTACTTCTCGCGCTCCACGCTGAAGGTCAGCCCGTACTCGCTGTACACGGCCGTGCACTTCGACGACCTGGAGGAGCCCTCCTCCCCCGGTCGCGCGGGCGGCCCCCTCTCCCCCTCTCCCCACGCGGATCTGCGACGACTGCTGATCCGCCAGGCCGGTCGCGCGCTGGCCGCCGACCCCGAGGCCCGCCCCGGGCTGGAGTGGGTGCTGACCGGTGGTGCCCGACGGATCACCGACGCCGAGGGCGGCCCTCTGCTCGTGGTGCGCCGTCGTCGCTGGACACCGCCCTCTTCCGGGCTGCGCGCCGAGGCGTTCGGCGAGGAGGAGGTCCGACTCCCGTTGACCGGGGCCCGGGGACGGTTCGTCGAGGCCCTGGAGAAGAGGGCGGCCACGCCGGTGCGCTGGGACCTGCTGTGCGAGGCCGTCGCCGCCGACCTCGGGTACGCCCCGGAGCAGGTGCCGTCCGTGTTGGAGCGGCTGGTCGACGTCGGGGTCCTGGTGCCCTGGGCACCCGCGCCCGAGCAGTCGCCCGGGTACGGGCGCCGCTGGCACGAACTGGCCCGGAGCCTGCCGGGCGCGACGGCCGAACGGGTGGCCTCCGCCTTCGACGCCACCGAAGAGGTCCTGTCCGGTTTCGCCGAGGCCGACGGGGCCGAACGCGCCCGTGGTGTGCGTCGACTCCAGACGGTGTGGTCGTCGGCGGTGGGTGTCGAGGGCTCGGCGACCTCGCCGGTGGTGGAGGACTGTCTGGTATCGCGAGGTGTTCCGGTGGAGCGCCCCGTGACGCGACGGTGGTCGGCCGACCTGGAACGACTGATGCCGTTGCTGTTCGCCTTGGACGATCAGCGCGTGCTCTCCGGCGCCCTCGAGCAGGTGTTCGTGGCCCACTACGGGCGGGGCGGACGCTGCTCCGACCTGGACGCCTTCACCCAGCACGCCCGGGCCGCCTTCCCCCTCACCCAACGGCTCATGGGAGGCGATCCCGCCGCCCTGGCCGACGCGGACGAGGGTCTGCGGCGGGTGCTGGCCGCGCGGGCTCGCGCGGTCGACCATCTGGTGGGGCTGGGACGTTCCGACGCGGAGCGGGTGGAGGTCGACCCGGCGACGGTGGACGAGGTGGCGTCGCTGCTGCCCGAACGCGAGTTCCTCGCCCGCCGTTCCTTCGCGGTGTTCGGCCAGGCCCTGACCTCGGAGCGGACGGAGCACGACGACCGTCTGGTGATCAACCACGTCTACGGCGGTCGGGCCCGCTACTTCAGCCGTTTCCTCGGGCACCTGCCGGAAGAGGTCCGCGCCCGGGTCGCCGAGCACGTGGGCCGGCTCGGGCCGGAGGACTCCGACACCGTGCACATGCGGTCGGCCCTGGGCTTCAACGCCAACCTGTCCCCGGCCCTGGCCGGGGAGGAGGTGGCGCTGCGCGACGAGCCGACCCTGTCCCCCGGTCCGGCCACCCGCGACCTCGCCCTGGTCCACACACCGAACGGGCTCCGTCTCGTCCGGTCCGACGGGTCCGGGATCGACCCGGTCTACACCGGTTTCCTGGTCCCCCACGCGCTGCCCTACGACGAGATGCTCGTGGCGATGGTGGCGGACTCCCCGTTCTTCTCCTTCGGCGATCTCAGCATCGACCTGCACGAACGATGGACCGAGCGGAACGGGAGGGGTGAGGCGCCGAGGATCGATTTCGGTTCGCTCACCCTCTTCCGTCGCCGTTGGGGCCTGGACACGTCGATGTTCACCGCCCGTGACGGCGAGTCACAGGCCGGACTGTACCGGCGGGTGAACGTCGAACGTCTGCGTCGGGGGCTGCCCGACGAGGTGTTCGTCCGGCCCCTCCAGGGGTCCAGGCTCGGTCCGCTGGAGCGGGCCATGGCCCCCAAACCGCAGCACGTGGACTTCCTGAGCCGGCTGCACACCACGACCGCCGCCAAACGGCTGGCCCATCTGGGCCCGACCCTGATGGCGGAGGAACTGTCCCCGCACCCGGCCACCTCGGGGGTCGACAGCCCCGATGGTCGGCACGCGGCCGAGGTCTTCCTCGAACTCTCCACGGTCCCCGGCGCTCCCGGAACCGTGCGTCCCCCAGAGAACCCCCAGGCGAAGCGAGGCTGACCCCTTGACCGTCGGACTCAGAGTGACCTACTACGACAGCGACAAGAGCGCGCTGTTGGGCGACTGTCTCGTGCCCGCCGCGCGCGAGGCCGCCGCCAGGGAAGGGGTCACCGCCGCGTGGCTCCACCTGCACTGGCGGCTCGGCCCGCACTGTGTGCTCTACCTGGACGGATCCCCCGAGGCGGTGGCCGAGGCGGCCGACCGAGCCGAACGAGGGCTCTCCGCCTTCGTGGAACGACACCCCTCGCGAAGGGTGCTGGACCCCGCCGAATACGAGGGCTTCTCCCGGAGCATGGGCCGGTTGGAGCTGGTGGAGGGCCCCTACTCCCCTCTGACACCGGACAACTCCGTGCTCCGCCTGCCCGGCGATCCCGTCGACACGTTCCTGCGCGGCCCCGAGGCGATCGCGCTCAAGGGCCGGGTGCTCACCGACGGCCTGGACCGGGTCGCCGACCAGGTCGACGGACGCGGAGGCCGGAGCGCGGTGACGGCGAACGTGTTCTCCGGGATGGGCGCGATCGCCACGCGCTACCCCGAGTGGGGGCTCAGATCCGGCTACCAGGCGTTCCTGTCGCATTGGAAGGAGTACTTCCACTGGTCGGACTCCGAAGGGCGGGCCCAGGAACGGCTGGCCGCCTCCTACCGAGGGCAGCGGGAGAACCTGGTGGCGACCCTGCGCGGGATCCACGAGGGCGACGGCGCCGACCCCTACGCCGAGGCCTGGGGCACCTGGGTCGACCGTTGGCTGCCCGAGGCGGTCGCGCTGGCCCGGCAGGGACACATCCTGCCCTTTCCGCACCCCGAACGGCAGGAGACCGCGGCCCGGCTCGGCGACGACGTGGGCGTGCGGTGGAGCGGTTCCGACGAGCGTTCCTACAGCGACTTCCACCGTGAGTTCCGTAAGTTGGACTTCACCCGGCTCGGTGACGGGCACGGGTTCGCCGCGTTCCGCTTCGTCATCAACTGCTTCTTCGACCTCCTTCCGTTGATGGGCGTGACGCCGATCCAGCGCTACTCGGTGGCGTACCTGCTCACCGAGGCCGCCCAAGAGGTGGTGGGCGAGTCCTGGGAGGAGACGGTCCGCAGGGTCGTCGACCACCAGAGTCGGGACCCCGAGCTGCGGCCGACCCTGCCGTGGAGGGGTGACGACGATGTCTGAGCCCTCCGCGAACCCCGTCCGTCTCAAGAGCGCCGTGCGCGCGCGTTCCCTCGCCGAGGAGGGGGTGGCGTTGAGCATGGGCGCCACCGCCGTCGTGGTCCGGGGGTCCAGGGCCGACACGGTGTGGCGCGCCCTGGAGCCGACGTTGCGCGCCGGTTTCGAACGGGAGACCCTCCTGGGCGGTTTCCCCGAACGCGGCCGTCCCTTCCTGGCGAGCATCCTCGACCAGCTGGAGGAGCACGGTTTCCTCCGCGAACTCGAACCCGAGCCCGAGGACCTCGCCCCGGCGGAACGGGCCGCCTACCCGCACCTGGAGTCCCTGACCCGCCGCCCGCACGCCGCGCTGGCGGCGCTGCGCGAGGGCACGGTCCGTGTCCGTTCGTCCCACCCGGAGCTGGCCGCCGAGGCGGCGCGCGCTCTGGAGAGGGCCGGCGTCGGCACGGTCCGGGTCGACCCCGAGGACGCTCCGGAGAGCCCCCTTCTGTTGACCACCCGGTGGGAGCCGGCCGAGGGCGAACCCGCCGAGCACCTGATCGCCTCGGGCGGCGGCCTGTGGCTGTCCGGTCCCCGTGATCGGTCGGCCGGCCCGGACCTGGTCGCGCCGCTGCGGAGATGGTTCGCCTCCCGAAAGGAGACCTCGGACGGCACCGCCCCGGACGAGGGCGCGTCCCGGCTCGTCCACACCCTGGTCTGCGCCCAACTGGCGCTGGCCCTGGTGGCCCACGTGGCCAGGGACGCCGAGGACGCCGCGCCCGCCGAGGACGCGGAGTTCATGGTGACCACGGACGAGCTCGTCAGCGAACCGCGCGTGTTCTCGGTCCTTTCCCCGCTGAACCCCGAGGCCACCGGCCCGATCCCCGTGTGGGAAGCGGCCGAGCCCCCCGAGGTGCCCGCCCTCCTGGACTCGGTGACCCACCTGTGGGACCGGGTGTTCGGCCCGGTGGCCGAGCCGCGCCCCGGCTCGCTGCCCCAACTCCCGGTGGGTCTGGCCCGCTCCGGCACGGTGGTCGGCTGCGGCCCCACCACCGCCGAGGCGCGTCTGGACGCCCTGCTCCGTGCCCTGCGCCCCGAGGTGTGGCTCCCTTCCACCACACCGGTGGGCCTGGGGCTGGGGCTGACGCCCGAGACCGCGATCGGCGCGGCCGTGGCCGACCTGGCCCTGCGCATGCCCGGGGAGCGCTGGAAGGACGTGGCCGCGCCCGATCTCTCCCCCGGTTCCCGCCGTCTGTGGGCCGCGCTCACCCTGCGACTGGGTGTGACCGCGAGTCTGGTCGTCCACGCCACGGACGACGGACTCCACCGCGCCCGGGTGCTCCCGGAGACCGAGGGCGCGTTCTCGGGCGAGGGCGTGGCCCCGCACCCCGACACCGCCGTCCAGGAGGCGCTGCTCCGCGCGGTCGCCTCGGCCCGACTCGCCGAGGAGCCTCCAGGGCCACCCCTGGACGCCTGCGGCGGCGGCACTTCGCGGACGCTCTCCGACCTCGCCCGTTGGGCGTTCGGGACACGCGCGGTGCGCCTGTCCGCTCCGGAGGGCGCGGACCGGCTCCGCGACCTCGGCGTGCACTCGGCGGTGGCCTCATGGAGCTAGGACGTGTCCCCGTGGCCGGCACTCGAGGAACGGTCCCGCCCCGCCCCGACGACGCGAACGCGCTCCCGGTCGGCGCCACGCTGGACCACCCGCGCGAGTTCCCGGTCGACGGAGGGATCCTGCACACCGCGACGGGTGGACCGCTGCTCTTCCTCGGCCCCTGGACCCCCGACGGCGCGAGCGGCTGCGCGCGATGCGCCGGTCTCTGGCGGTACGACGTCGAGGGCGAGACGGCCGTCCACCGGCCGACCCCCGACGGCCTCCTCGACCTGTGGGAGGGGGTGTTCGACGCGCTGGTCGCCGCCACCGACCCGACCGACCTCCGGCTGTCCCTGATCGCCCTGGACCGCCGGGACGGAACACTGACCCGGCACCGCTTCGTCCCCCATCCGCACTGCGACCACTGCCCTCGGAACGGTGACGAGAGCGCGGTCGCGGACGACACCGACCCGCTCGGCCTGGAGACACCCGCGCCGACGGTCGGCGACTCCCTGCGTGTTCGAAGGATGGACCGCGAGGTCCTGCGCGAGAGACTGCTCGACTTCCGGTTCGGCCCCGCCGCCCACATGTACCGGGACGAGGAGTCCCCACTGGCCCTCGTGACCTGTGAGACCGTCGCTCCAGGACGCACGTCCCGCGAGGGCGGCTACGGGCGCTCCACCCGGTTCACCGACAGCGAGGTCCCCGCCCTCCTCGAAGGCGTGGAACGGGTGACCGGCGGGCGTCGGCTGTCGAGAACACCCACCGTGCGCGGCTCCTACGCGGAGCTGGCCTCGGACGCCGTCGACCCGGCCCTGCTGGGGCTCCACGAGGAGGAGTGGTACGGCCATCCCTCCTTCGACCCGGTCCCCTACACACCGACCACCCCCACCACCTGGGTGTGGGGCTGGTCCACCCGGGAACGCCGCCGTGTCCTGGTGCCCGAACACGTCGCCTACTGGCACGCCGGACCGCGCGAGGAGCGCTTCCTGTACGAGTCCTCCAACGGCTGCGCCGTGGGCGGTTCCCCGGCCGAGGCCGTCCTGTACGGCCTGTTCGAGGTGGTGGAACGGGACGCCTTCCTGCTCACCTGGTACTCGCGCACCCGACCACGCCGGATCGAGGGCGTCGACGACCCGGACCTGAACCACCTCACCGACCTGATCACCGAGCGCGGCCTGGAGCTGTCCCTGCTCGACATCACCTCCGACCTGGGTGTTCCGACCGTCCTGGCGATGGTCACCGCCGAGGAGGGGGCGGTGCGCGAAGGGCTCGCGCCCGCGTTGAGTCTGGCCACCGGAACCCACCTCGACCCTCGACGGGCGCTGATGGCGGCCGTCGAGGAGACCGCCACGAACGCCCTGATGTACCCCAAGTGGGTGCGGATGCGGGAGTCGGTGTCCGTGGAGCGCTGCCGGCCGATGCTCGACGACTTCACGCTCATTCGGACCCTGGAGGACCACACCGGCGTGTTCGGTCTCTGGGAGGCCCGACCGATGTGGGAGTTCCTGCGCCGCCCGGCCGGCGTCGTCGGCATGGACGAACTCGTCGCCGGTCGGCCCTCGTCCTTCGCCGGCGTCGACCTGGCCGCCGTACTGCGCGAACGTCTGGCGGCCGTGCACGCGCTCGGCCTGGACGTGATCGTCGTGGACCAGAGCGGCGCCCCCTATACCGAGGCGGTGGGCGCGCACTCGGTGAAGGTGATCGTGCCCGGCGCCCTGCCGATGACCTTCGGCCACACCCATCTGCGCATTCGTTCCCTGGAGCGGCTGACGCGGGCCTCCGAGCTGATCGAAGGGGGGATCCCGTGGGAGACGCCCGGCGAGGTGTACCCGATCCCGCATCCGTTCCCGTGATCGCCGCGACCGGCGGTCCCGAGGGGCGGGGCCGCGCCGAGGCGCTCGCGCACTTCCACCGGCAGTCGTACGCCAAGGACGTGGCCGCCGTGGAGACACTGTTCTTCGGCGAAGAGATCTCGAACGGCCTGGCCCGGCCGGTTCCGGGACAGGTCCGTCCGGTGTCGCCGGCCCTGGCCCCGCTCCGCGAGGTCGACGCCGCCGGTCCAGACCTCGGCGGGTCGTGGACCTCGGGCCGGCGGCTGCTCGCCGCCTGCGTCGAGGCGGTGCGGGTCCGGCGCCTCTCCGCGGCCGACCGCTACCCGGTGCACCGCGCCTACCCGTCGCCCCGGGGGCTCTTCGGAGCCGACCTGTTCCTCCTGCCCCGGCAAGGAACGGACTGGTGTCTGCGCGTCGATCCGCTGTCGCACGCGCTCCAGCCCTTGACCGACTCCGGAGCACCCGACGATCCGGAGACGGCGCTGGCCGGGGCCCGCGTGGTCGTAGCGGTGGACCACGGACGATATCCGCCCGAATACGGCGGACTGCGGCCCTCGCTGGCCCTCCTGGAGGGCGGTCATCTCCTGGCCACCCTGGGACTGACCCTGACCAGGGCGGGGCTGGCGCCCCGGACCCACGTGGGTCCGACCCATCCCGCCTGCGTCGACGCCGCCCCCTTCCTGCCCGAGGGCATGGAACCGAGCGCGGCGCTCACCCTGGAGCCCTCGGAAGGGGCGGGGACGGCCGGAACGGTGGAGCTCTCATCGGAG
The DNA here is from genome assembly GCF_000341225.1 of Nocardiopsis alba DSM 43377. Classification (GTDB taxonomy): domain Bacteria; phylum Actinomycetota; class Actinomycetes; order Streptosporangiales; family Streptosporangiaceae; genus Nocardiopsis; species Nocardiopsis alba. The sequence continues at coordinate 153,070 of NZ_ANAC01000001.1, read as the reverse complement.
GCGACGGCGCGCACGGCCTCCGTCGCGGCACGCCCCGGACGTTCCCTCCGCCGTTGGTTGGACGAGCGCACCAGCGGGGTCTCCACCGCCAACCTGGTGACCAGTGCCCACGTCTCCCCCGAGGAGGGAGACGGGGTGACGTCGTCGCTGGTAGCGGCGCTCGCCGAGGTCCACTCGGCCGCCGGGACGGCCGGGGCGCCACGCCTGTACCGGCACGCCCTGCGCGAGGATCGGGTCGACGACCGCGTGGTACGCGAACTGGCCCCCGACGGCGGCGCGGGCCCCGAGCGCGAGGTCCCGCGTACCGGGGAGACCAACTTCTCCGCCACGCTCGGACACACCCTCGCCGTGGACTTCCCCTCGTGGGCACGCGCCCACGGCCGGCACGCCGAACCGATCCTGCACACCCTTCTCGGCTGGATCGCCCAATGGGGGTGCCTCGGTGCCGCCGCCACCGGGCTGTGCGCCCGCCCCATGCGCAACTACGCCGAGGAGGAGTGGGGGGCGGTCCTGGGGCTGGAGCCCGGGCAGACCCCCGCCTACCAACTGTGGGTGCGCGCCGAACGCGGCACCTACATGGACATCCCCGTCGACGCCGATCCCCCGGAGGCCCCATGACCCGCACCTGGTCGGCCGTGTACGTCCATCTGCACCGCGGTCGTGCCGACATCGACTCCTTCCTCCTGGAACACCTCGCCCCGGCGGCGCGGGAGCTGGTCGAGGGCGGTCACGCCGAGGACTGGTTCTACCTGCGTTATTGGGATGGTGGACCGCATGTTCGCGCCCGCTTCCTCAACGCCGACCCCGACGCCGTGGCGGGTTTCGCCGAACGCATGCGCGTCCTGGCCAAGGAGACCTCGGCGAGCGCCCTGGAACTGGACCGCGACTCCTACTATTCGGATCTGCCCCAGGCCGACCCGGAGCGGTGGCACACCGACGGCGACGTGCTGGAGGCGATCTACGAACCCGAGACCGAGCGCTACGGCGGCCCCCGGGCCCTGGAGGTCTGTGAGGACTTCTTCTGCGCGAGCACCAGGATCTCCCTGGCGGTCCTGCGCTCGGCCCCCCAGCCCGGGCAGCGTCAGGTGGTGGCGGTCGACCTCGCCACCCTGGCGTTCGGGGCGCTGGGGTTCGACGACGTGGAGGCGGTCCGCCAGGCGCGCGGCTACCACTCCACCTGGGACTTCTCGGCGGAGGTGGCGCGTGGTGACGCCCGGGCCCGGTCGGAGGCGGAACGGCTCTTCCACGCCTCCCCCTCCCGTTGGTTGCAGCGTCGACCGAAGGTGGAGCGGCTGGTCGCGGGCGAGGGGTCGTCCACCCACCATCTGTGGCACCGGGAGATGCGCGCGACGGTCGACCGGCTCCGTCGGATCGACGCGGAGGAGGGGCTGGCCAACGGCATCGACCGGATCATGTGGTCGCTGCTGCACATGACCTGCAACCGGCTCGGCCTGGACATCGACGACGAGCGTCGGATCTCCTGGCTGCTGTCGTTGTCCTACCCGCGCTGGGAGCCGCCGGGCGACTACTTCGAGCCCGGCGTGAGCGCCCCGGATCGGGTCTACCTGGAGGCCGGCAAGTACCTTCCCGGAACGATGGCGGGCGAGCACGCCCCTCGGGAGGTGGCGCCGGAGGGCGAACGCCCCGGGGCTCTGGCGGCCCCGGTCGTGGAACTGCCCGAGCCCGGGCCGTTGACCATGACGTTGGGCGAGGCGCTGGCCGAGCGTGAGAGCGCGCACGGGGACCTCTCGTCTCGGATGGACCTGGCCGAGCTCTCCGACCTGCTCGGGCACTCCGCCGGTCTCAGCCGTACCCGGGGCGGACGGACGGGACGGCATCGCCCCCCGCGTACGCACCCCTCGCCGGGTGCGGCCTACGCCACGGAGGTGTGGGTGCTGGTCCGTCACGTGGAGGGGTTGGAGGCCGGCACCTACCGCTACCGTGCGGAAGGGCACCGGCTACTGAGGGCGGACGGCCCCGCGGACGTGGAGCGGATCATCGAGCTCTCCCCCTTCCTGCGCGCGGAGGCCGACGGACGGCCCGGCGTGGTGGCCGACGGCCTGGGCGCCCTGGTGGTGCTGGTCGGAGACCTGGGCCGGTTGCGCGAGGGGTACGGGCAGAGGGCGCTGCGCCTGCTGCTCCAAGAGTGCGGTCACGTGGCGCAGAACCTGTCGTTGTGCGCCACGGCGTTGGGGCTGCGGTCCCTAGTGGTCTCCGGGTTCGCCGACGACGCGGCCAACGCGCTGCTGCACCTGGACGGGATCGACCGGACGGTGCTCTCCCTGATCCCGGTGGGCTCCGGCGAACGAGGGTAGATAACAGGGTGAGGTGCGGTCCGGCAGGTCCCGAGGGCTCCGGACCGCCCGGCCCCCTTTTCGGCACGACCGATGCCGATCGTCACGGATGTCCGAAAGTGACACTTTCCTTACTTTCGTACTTTTGACGCGTAGTTGGCGTCACACGCACACCTCGCTACTGGCGCCAGGGGCTACTCAGTAGTAACATTGACTTGTTACTAGTCGGTAGATCCGCGTGTACAGACACCGCGGCAAGGGACACAGCGGAGCTGTCCATGACGCATTACAAGAGCAACCTGCGCGACATCGAGTTCAACCTCTTCGAGCTGTTCCGGCGCCAGGACCTGCTGGGCCAGGGCCCCTTCGAGGAGCTGGACGAGGAGACCGCGCGCACCATCCTGGACGAGATCAACCGTCTCGCCACCGGTGTCGTCGCCGAGTCCTTCGAGGACGCGGACCGCAACCCGCCGGTCTTCGACCCCAAGACCAACACCGTCGCCATCCCCGAAAGCCTGAAGAAGTCCTACCAGGCCTACATGGACGCCGGCTGGTACAACCTCGACCTCCCCCAGGAGCTCGGCGGCCTCGGCGCCCCCCGCTCCCTCGTCTGGTCCGCGGCCGAGCTCATCCTGGGTTCGAACCCCTCCATCCACATGTACTCCGCGGGCCCCGGCTTCGCGAGCATCCTCCACTCCGAGGGCAACGAGGCGCAGAAGAAGTTCGCCGAGCAGGCCATCGAGCGCGGCTGGGGCGCCACCATGGTGCTGACCGAGCCCGACGCCGGCTCGGACGTCGGCGCCGGCCGCACCAAGGCCGTCGACCAGGGCGACGGCACCTGGCACATCGAGGGTGTGAAGCGCTTCATCACCTCGGCCGAGCAGGACATGACCGAGAACATCTTCCACCTGGTGCTGGCGCGCCCCGAGGGCGCCGGCCCCGGCACCAAGGGCCTCTCGCTCTTCCTCGTGCCGAAGTACCTGGTCAACGAGGACGGCTCCCTCGGTGAGCGCAACGGCGCCTACGTGACCAACGTCGAGCACAAGATGGGCCTCAAGGCCTCCACCACCTGCGAGCTGACCTTCGGCGACAAGCACCCCGCCATCGGCTACCTCGTCGGTGACAAGCACGACGGCATCCGTCAGATGTTCCTCATCATCGAGTACGCGCGCATGATGGTCGGGACGAAGGCGATCGCCACCCTCTCCACGGGCTACCTCAACGCCCTGGAGTACGCCAAGAACCGCGTCCAGGGCAACGACCTCGCCGGGAGCAAGAACTCCCCGAAGGTCACCATCACCCACCACCCGGACGTGCGTCGCAGCCTCATGACGCAGAAGGCGTACGTGGAGGCCATGCGCTCGCTGGTCATCTTCACCGCCACCCAGCAGGACGCGATCCAGGTCGCCAAGTCCAAGGGCGAGGACGTCACCGAGCTGGAGGCCATGAACGACCTCCTGCTGCCGATCGTCAAGGGTGTCGGCTCGGAGCGCTCCTACGCGCTGCTCGCCGAGTCCCTCCAGACCCTGGGCGGCTCCGGGTTCCTTCAGGAGTACCCGATCGAGCAGTACATCCGCGACGCCAAGATCGACACCCTCTACGAGGGCACCACCGCGATCCAGGCCCAGGACTTCTTCTTCCGCAAGATCGTGAAGAACGGCGGCCAGGCCATCGGCAAGCTGTCCGCCGAGATCAAGGCCTTCGCCGAGAGCGAGGCCGGCAACGGCCGTCTGAAGGAGGAGCGCGCGCTCCTGCTGAAGGCCCTCGGCGACGTCGAGAAGATGGTCGAGATCATGGTCGGCCACGCCATGGGCTCCGCCGAGGACTCCCGCGAGCTGTACAAGGTCGGCCTGAACTCGGTCCGCCTGCTCTTCGCCTTCGGTGACGTGGTCCTGGCCTGGCTGCTGCTGCGCCAGGCCGAGGTCGCCCTCAACAGCATCGACGGCGCCGACGAGGACGACAAGAACTTCTACACCGGCAAGATCGCCGCCGCGACCTTCTTCGCCGAGCAGTTCCTGCCGCGCGTGACCGCCGAGCTGAAGATCGCCCAGAACGTGAACCTGGGCGTCATGGAGGTCCCCGAGGAGGCCTTCTAGTCTCCACGCTTCGGAGGCCCGCGGCCACCGGAGGAGAACATCGCCCGAGGGGCGGGACGGTCCGACGACCGTCCCGCCCCTCGGCGTCTCCCGGGCCCGCCCGGGGTCACCACAGGAGGGACGTGGTCCACGACTCTCCGTCGGCGGACACGTAACAGAAGGCCTCCCTGATCCCGTAGTCCCAGGCGGATTCGTTCGGCGCGATGTAGCCGACGTAGTACGTGGACGGCGTGAGCGCCGGATCCAGGGCCTGTTCGCTCATGGGGCCACAGGTCGCGTCGATGTCGGCGTCGAAGGACCCCCACCCGGGCCACACCTCGCCCGAAGGGGAGTAGGAGCCGATCACCTGGGCGTCGTGCGCCTCGCCGCACGAAGTGAGCTCCACCTCGTAGAACTCCGTGCCCGCGGGTTCGAGGAAGCAGTCCCCCGACTCCAGGGTGCAGACCGTCGCGTACCCGGGAGAGGGCTCGCAGAGATCGGCCGGGGAGATCTCCTCCCCGCCGGCGAAGGGGTCCTCCGTGCCCGACATCCCGGTGTCCGTGTCCCCCGACGCCTGGGAGACGGTCTCCGCCTCGACGAGGACCACGACCGCGGCCGTCCAGCCCAGGCCCCACAGGCAGGCCGCCAGGAGCCCGAACACCGCGAAGACCACACTGATCGCCTTGGCCGCCGCGAAACCGCCTCCGGCCGCGGCCCCTCCCCCACCGGCCGCCGGGGCGAAGGCGGCAGCGGGCGCCGCCGACGGAGTGAACAAGGCCGCCGCGCCCGCCGGCTCGGGGACCGGCGGCGGGAACGCCCCGATTCCAGGGTCCGCCGGAGCGCCGGGGCCTCCGGCGGAGGGGGTCCAGGGGCCGGTGTGAGCGCCGGGATCGGAGGGCGTGCCGGGGCCGGAAGGGGTGGGGGAGGGCGGAAAGGCACCGGGACCGGAAGGGCCCGCGGACACCGGCGGGCCGGCCATCGACCCTTGGGCCTCCGGCGACATCGAGGGGCCGCCGGGGCCGGAAGGGGCCCCTCCCGCCCGACCCGTCTCCGCGAGCTGTGTTGAGGACGGGGCCCTCAACACCTGGACGAGGGCGATGATCCCGAGAACGACGGCGACGGGGATGGGCAGGATGAGGAAGCCCAGCAGCCCGAGGACCAGCGCCGCGATCGAAAGACCACTGATCTTTCTCTCGTGGACGGTGTTGTGCACCGTGTGGTGCACGTTGCTGGTGTTGTCACCCAGGTGGATCGGTCCCTGGTGGTCGCCGCCCACACCCACGTTGTGGTGTCCCGAGACCGTCGACCAGGACACCCGCGTCTCCACCATGGCGGACAGTTCCGCCGCCAGCCCCGGTTCTTCGCGCAGGGCCCGCCCGATCCGGGCGTGGAGGTCTCCGAGCGCGGCGGGATCGTTCGGCGCCGCGGCGAGCCTCTCGACCGCGACACCGACCTCCGAGTCCTTCCCGCCACGACGCAGGAGGGCCGACAGTATCCGCTGCCCGAGGCCCACGGTGCCGGAGGCCGCGACCTTCCCCGTCTGTGAGAGCACCGCCCGCCCGTAGGCGTCGATCGCGCTCCGGATGTACGGAAGGACCTGGGAAACGAGCGTCTCGACGTCTGACAAAGGTGCCCCCGTTCGGGTCCGATGGCAGGCGTCACGGTGGCGCACACGTCCGCGCTTCGGAAGAGAGCACCACTATAACGACGCGCCGAAAGAGAACAAGACAGAATTCGATAACGGATTCCCCAATCCGAACGAGTCCCTTCTTTCCCACTTTCAAGAGCCGACATGAACCACTTCGATCCCGCGAGAAACCCTGTTGCACAGGAGATCTGGACACACGACCATCGACGGAACGGGGAACCTGTCCACAACGAACATTTCTCTGCTTCGCCACACCGAGGAGTCCACCGAATTCATGGAGATACCGAAATCCGATGAGGGGATCTCCCCCTCGGGACTCTCTCCTCGAAGGCGGCGCGGACCGGGCGGAAGGCGCTCGGGTCCCCGTCCTCGTGCCCGCGTGGATGTGGACGGCGTCCGGACCGGGACACGAAGCACAGCGCACGAGGAACGACGTCGAGCCCGTCCGGCCCCGAACAGGAGGGCCCACGGCGCCCTCTCGAAGACCTGGGCGACCCCGCGGGTCGAGCCCCTCTATATAGAGGAGGACCCCGCCGGGGCGGGGTCCTCTCGTCAAGCCACCCTGAGTCTCTCCATCGACTGCCCGGTGATCTCACCGATCAATTCGAAATCCTTGTCGAGGTGAAGGACCGTAAGCCCCGAGAGTTCGGCGATAGCGGCGATGAGCAGGTCGGGAACGCCCGGAGCACGGTGCTGTCCTCTGTCCGCGAGCATCGACTGAACCTCGACCGCACGATCCTCCATCGTCGGAGTGGCGTACTCGATCGGCATGACCGAGAGCGGTGGGCGGGACATGAAGTTCCTCAGTTCTCCGCCCGACCTGGCCGAGAAACCGATTTCGAGCCGGGTCACCGTCGAGACACGAACAAGCCCGCGCTCTATACGCTCGGCCCACTTCGAGGCGTCGGGACTCAAGGCCAGTCGCACGAACGCGGACTTGTCGATCAGCCAGATCATTCCCACGCTCGTTTCATGACATCCGGGTCTTGAAGGTCGGAGAAGGCCTCCGCGAAGAGTTCGAGGTCACCGACGGTCACCGAGGCCTCGGAAGAGCGGGCCGTCCGCTCCAGAGAACGTCTCAGATACTCACTCCGAGACAACCCCTGTCTCTTGGCATCGGCGTCGATCGCCCGTAGAACACTGTCCGGCACATCGCGGATCAGGATGTCGGCCATGAGGACCACCTCCAAGTGATATCTGATGATATCAAGCCCGGCGGTGGTCGTGCGGGTCTCCGATCGGCCACTGACGGGGTCCTCCCCGCCCCTCCCGCGAGGCGACCACGCCTGAGGCCCCACGGAAAGAGGACCCCGCCGGGGCGGGGTCCTCTCGATCGTCCGTCCGTCAGGAGGCGAGGTTCCGGGAGCGCGCGCGGATGAAGAACGCCAGCGCCACCGTGGCCAGGGTCGTGCCGACCGCCATCGGGGTGAACGCCCACTGGTAGGAGGTCGGCTCGTCGGGCAGCGCCTGAAGGAGAAGGCCCGCCGCCACGGTGCAGACGACCGCGGTGCTGAAGCCGCTCATGTTGACGAGACCGGAGGCCACCCCGGTGCGGCTCGCCGGGATCCCGTCGCGCGCGAAGTCGAAGGAGATGGTGGGCGCGACGGTCTGCCCCAGCGCGCTCACCGCCAGCACCGTGATCCCCAGTGCCACCGGCGGCCCTCCCGGCCACGCCACCAACAGCAGCCACCCCAGGCTCAGCGATCCGCCCAAGATCAGGGCCAGGTGGACGCGTACTCCCGGCCGCCGTCCGATCAGAGCGCCGGCGACCGGCGCCACCCACAGGGCCCCGGCGGCGAGTCCGGTGAGTCCGAGCGCGGCGGTCCCCTCTGCCAGGCCCAGGCCGTTCACGAGGAACGGGTAGCCCCACAGCACCATCATCATCGTGAACGGAGCCATGACGGCCGCGTGGTGCGCCATCCCGATCCGGGGGCCGTCCGCCCTCAACGCCTCCTTGAGCGCCTCCCACACGGAGATGGGTTCGGCGACGGTGGAACGACCGGCCGCGCCCTCGGGACGGTCCCGTACGACCAGAAGCACCAGGAGCGCCATGAGCACGGTGAGACCACCGGTGGCGAGGAAGGCCGCGACCCAACCGACGTTGTCGAGGGCCCAGGCCATCGGTGCGGCACTGGCCACCTGCCCACTGCCGCCGACCACACCGGTCAACCCGCTGACCAGCGCGTAGCGCGACCGGGGGAACCACAGGGCGGCCAGACGGATCACGTTGAGGAAGACGAGCGCGTCGCCGAGCCCGATGAGGAACCGCCCGGCTACGGCCACCTCGATCCCCGGGGCGAGGGCGAAGAGGAGCGACCCGAGGGCCATCGCGATCGCGCCCATGACCAGGGTGTAGCGCGGGCCGAGCCGGTCGGCGAGCAGTCCGGCCGGCACCTGGAGCAGCACGTAGATCAGCAGCTGGAGCATCGGAAGCAGGGAAAGGAGGGCGGGGCCCACGTCGAACCGGCTCTGGGCCTCCAGGGCCGCGACCCCCAGACCGTTACGGTGCAGCATCGCGAGGAAGTAGCCGCCCACCGCGACACCCCAGACCAACCAGGCGCGCGACCCGCCCACGGGCTCGGCGGAAGAGTCTCCGTTTGCTGTCGTCCTGCCACCGGATGTCTCGGTCTGGGTCACTTCGCCACTTCTCTCTTGCTTTCGGAGCGCCCACCAGTGTCCTCCACGCGGGTGAAGGCCCACCGCACCGGGGGTGACCAGGAACGCGAAACGAACGGGAATGTCCGCCTGTGCGGCGGGTCCGCCCTTGGTAAAGACCGTTCCCAGGTGCCCCCATCCCCAACAAGCGGCAATAAGTCACCCTGAGTGATCGAAAACAGCCCCAGAGTCGTCGAATCGGGTGAGACTGACGACAACCGACATGGGACCAAGGGCCCGATATCCCACTTCAAGACCATGAACGCATGTTCGAATAACCCCATATGACATGGACATTCGCATTCTAAACAGGTCGATGCGCATCTGTTAGATGTGAGATGCACCACTCTTTGAAGCCTCGACTACATGGGGTTGGTTGCTGCTAGCATCCGGAACGCGAAGGATAACTACGAGGTAACGACTTGGTTCACACCTCGCCAACTTCGCGGAGAAGGGCCCGTCGGCTCCGTAAGGCGTCACACCCCTCTCACACCGCGGCGTCGTGGCCGCAACAAGCGCACACGGTCAGCACACCCCGCGGTACCCGACACTTACTGGAGACGACCTTGAGTCACTGGCGCCTGAACAACCCCCGGGCCTCCCGGGCGAAGTCGGCACTCGCCAGACGGGTCAAGCACAAGCCCCGCCACGCCTTCTGCGCCCAGCGCGCCATCACGGCGCTGCTGAAGGAGCTCGCCTCCGTGGCCACCCGTCCCCTGTACTGGTCCGGTACCTCGGAGATGGCCGTCGCCTCCGTCATGCGCGACGTCAACGTCTGGTGCCGCGACGGCCGCTTCTTCTGGAACGACCTGCTCCAGGGCGGTACCGTCTCGCATCCCGCGAGCGACCCCGCCGGGGCCGCCGCCCTGCTCAACCCCTTCGCTCGGATCCCCGAGCCCGCGCACTACTACACGCACCGCCAGCCGGTCGCCGCCTAGGACGTGTCACTCCCGGGCCGGCACACGCGCACACCGCTCCACGCGCGTGAGACGGCCGAGGCCCGGGTCATCGCGTGAGTCCCCGCCTGGACACCGACACCGTCGTCGTCGGCCTGGGCGCGATGGGCTCCCAGGCCCTGTGGCGCCTGGCCCGTAACGGTGTCGACGCGATCGGCGTCGAACGCTTCTCCCCCGGCCACGACCGGGGGTCCTCCCACGGCGAGTCCCGCATCATCCGGACCGCCTATCTCGAAGGCTCCGAGTACGTTCCCCTCGTCCGCGCCGCCTGGCGTGCCTGGGACGAGCTCCAAGAGGCCGCCGGCACCGAACTCGTCGTACGCACGGGCGCCCTGATGCTCGGCCGCCCCGAGAGCCCGGCGATCGCCGGATCCGTCACCGCCGCGGAACGGCACGGACTCTCCTATGCGCGTCTCTCCCCTGCCGACCTGGCCGAACGCCACCCTCGACACCGTGTCCGTCACGACGAGGAGGGGGTGTTCGAGGAGGCCGCAGGCGTCGTCCTGCCCGAACGGGCCGTCCTGGCCGCCGTGAACGAGGCCCGTCGTGCCGGAGCCCGCGTCCTCACCGGACGGACCGTCACCCGGATCGAACCCGACCCCGACCGACCTCGCGTATGGATCGGCGATACCGAGATCCGTGCTCGACGCGTGATCGTCACCGTCGGGGCCTGGCTGACCCGGCTGCTCCCCGGCCTGGCCGACCTGGGCGGTGGTATCCGGGTGGAGCGCCGTGTACTGGGCTGGTTCCCGATCACCGACCCGCTCTCCGCCTCGCTCGAACCCGTCTTCGCACGTGACGAGGCCGACGGCACTCTCTGGTACGGCTTCCCCAGCATGGACGGGGGGCGTACCCTCAAGATCGGGATCCACGCCGAGGGCCCCGAGACCCGGGCACCCGAAGGCCGCCGCCCCGGAAGCCAGTGGGGCGAACCCGTCGACCCCGACGTCGGCCCCCGTCCCCCGGACGCGGCCGATGCCCGTCGTCTCGGCGCACTCGTCGCCGGGCTGCGCGGGGTGGCCCCGACACCGGAACGAACGGTCTCCTGCATGTACACGATGACCTCCGACGAGCACTTCCTCATCGGCCGTCACGACGAACTGCCCGGTCTGGTCCTGGCCGGAGGCTTCTCCGGCCACGGCTTCAAGTTCGCCTCCGCCGTGGGCGAGGCGTTGGCCGATCTGGCGGGAGAGGGACGCACGGACCTGCCGATCGGTATGTTCGACCCACATCGTTGGGACGGGTGACCCCACCCCGACGCCTCTCGTCGGCGACCTCCCTCGCCCCGTCGTGACCGGCCCCGTACCAGGGGCGCCACCCACCCCCAGGTCGGTATCGTGCAACCTCTCTCGCCCAGGGACCCTCTCTTCATCGGACCCTATACTCTCCGTGCTCGAGTGCGCACGAATCGTATGGGAACGGTCTTTCTCGGCACCTCACCCGACGGCCGCCCCGCCACCGTGAAGCCGGTCGACGAGGAACTCGCGCGTGATCCCCGTTTCCGTCGACGCTTCGTCCGCGCGATCCACGCCTCCCGGCGTATCCGCGGCCCTCACACCCCCGCGCTCCTGGACGCCGACCCCTACGCGTCGATCCCGTGGATGGCCACCGAATACCTTCCCGGCCCTTCGCTCGCCCAGGCGGTCACCGAGTGCGGCGCGCTCCCCTCCTCCGCCCTGCCGCCCTTGACGCTGGGTCTGGCCGAGGCTCTGCGCACGGCCCACGACGTGGGTCTCGCGCATCTGGACCTGAGCCCGGATCACGTGCTCCTGACACCGCACGGCCCACAGGTGATCGACTTCGGGATCGCGGACGCCGTCGAGGGGGCCGGTCCCCTCTCCCGCATCCTCGGCCCCTGCCTCGCCGGATCACGTGCGGGGACCCGGGCCCCACTGCCCGACGACGTGTTCCGCCTGGCCGAGGTCGTGGTCTTCGCCGCGACCGGGGCCGATACCCCCACCCCGGACCTCGCTCCGCCGCCTTCGCTGCGGGCCGCACGGGTCCGCTCGCGCCTGGGCGAGGTCCTGCCCGTCCCGCTGCGGGAGATGCTCGCGTCCTGTCTGTCCGAGGACCCCGCCGACCGACCGAGCGCGGGAAGTCTGCTGCTGCGTCTGCGGGTGTCGGCCGTTCCCGGAGACGGTCGACTGCCCGAGGCGTTCACCGAGCAGATCGATCGCACCGTCGTCGACCTGCGTTCGACGCTGACAGGGGATCCTCCCTACCGGGCTCCCCACCTGAACCCGCTCGTCCGTTTGGCCCCGGAGGAGGAGCCTCCGCCCACGTCGGCGCCTCCTCCGGTCGACCCTGTGGACCTCCGGGAGGAGGGCTCCCCCGCACCCGCCCACTCCGGTGCTCCGGTCCGCCCCATCTCCCGGGAACCGAGGCGGCGGTTCCCGACGGCCCCGATCTCGATGTGCGCGATGGCGCTGGTCGCCGTGCTCTGTCTGGTGCTGTTCGTCCTACGGCCCGGCGCCGAAGGGGGCGGTGGAGCCGCGGCGGGCTTCGCTCCGCTCGCCCTCGACGATCCACTCGTCGGGCTGGCCTTCACGCCCCAAGGCGGACTGTGGGTGCACACCCGGACCTCGCTCGAACTGTGGAAACGGGGGGCCGGATCCCCCTTGTCCGTCCACGAACCCGCTCCCCGGGAGTTCGCGGTGCGCTCCGACGGGGCCTTGGTGGGTCTGTCCTCCTTCGACCGGGTGGAGCTGTGGCCCGCGAGCGGAGGCGCCCCCGAGGTCCTGGTCGAGGAGGAGCCGGATCGGGGCATGCTGCGTTCCCTGGCGTTGAGCCCGGACGGCACCATGGCCGCCACCCTCTCCAACACCGATCCGGCCGGTGCGGGGGAGCACCTTCTCCTCCTGTGGGACCTGACGGGCGGCGGGCTTCTCGCGGAGACGGTCGTCGACGGCATCCCCGAGGCGCCGTCCTTCAACCACGACGGCACCCGGCTGGTCGCGCTCGTCTCCGACGCCTCCGGCGGCTCCGTGCTGTCGGTGTGGAACACCCCCGATCTGTCACCGCACGGCGTGATCGAGGCCGACTCTGGCGACGACGCCCGACGTTCACGGGTCACGGCCTTCGCCACGGCGCCCGACCGGGACTTCGCGGCCGTCGAGTACGGCGAGGACGCCGACCTGGCCCTGTACGACCTGGCCGCCCTGACCTCGACCATGACCTTGGAGCGCCCCTCGGACACCCCGCCCGGCTCCAGGGCCCGATCCCTGCTGTTCACCCCGGACGGAGCGACCCTGATCGGCGGGCAGGCACCCGTCGAGGGGCCGCATGGCCTCACCGGGGGTTCGGCGTGGGACAGCGCGACCGGTGAGCTCCTCACCGTCGGGGCCACCACCCTCTTCCCGATCCTCGCGGTGGGGCCGAAGGGGCGTGTGATCGCCTCGGGGCATCCGAAGGTCGACGAGGTGGTCTTCCTGGAGACGATCGCCCTGGGTCGGGTCGGCGACCCCTGACCCCTCTCCACCCGGCCCGGTCCCGTCACCGCGGGCGGTCCACCTTCCCCGGAGGGTGCGAGCGCCGTCCGGAAGAGGTCATCTCCCTGGGGGCTTTGTCCTCGACCGGCTACATTGACGGGGTACCTCCTCCCTCGTACGCCCCTGGACCAGCCGGAACACCAGGTCCCGCACGCAGTAAGGACCCGCAGCCGTGCAACCCCTCGCCGTCGACGACCCCTCCTCCATCGGACCCCACCGACTTCTCGCCCGCCTCGGCGCCGGAGGCATGGGCAGGGTCTATCTCGCGAGAACCCCCGACGGCCACCTGTGCGCCATGAAGGTGGTCAAGGAGGAGCTCGCCCACGACGCCCAGTTCCGGGCCCGGTTCGCCCGCGAGGTGCGCACCGCGCAACGGGTGCGCGGCCCCTTCACCCCGGCGGTCGTGGACGCCGACCCCGACGCGCCGGCCCCCTGGATGGCCACCGAGTACGTCCCCGGCCCCACCCTCAAGGAGGCCGTACGGGAGAACGGCCCCTTCCCCGCCGAATCCCTGCTGGTGCTCACCCTGGGGCTGGCCCGCGCCCTGTCGACGATCCATGCCGCCGGGCTGATGCACCGCGACCTCAAACCCGGTAACATCCTCCTCTCGCCACGCGGGCCCCAGGTCATCGACTTCGGTATCGCCCGCGCCGTCGAGGGCACCGTGCTCACCAGGACCGGCCAGACCTTCGGCACCCCCTCCTACACCTCGCCCGAACAGATCGTCGGCGAGAACGTGACCCCGAAAGCGGACGTGTTCTCGATGGCCGGCGCGGTGCTCTTCGCGGCGAGCGGGCTCCCGCCCTTCGGCGAGGGCACGTCGATCAGCGTGCTGAACAAGGTCATGAACGGGGAACCGAACCTCGGAGCGCTCCCCGAGGGACCGTTGCGACCGTTGCTCGCGCGTTGCCTGGAGAAGGACCCCGCTCGACGTCCCGACGCGGACGAGATCCTCCACGAACTCTCCGGAACGCCACTACCCTCGGCCGAGCACGGATGGCTGCCCACCCGGGTCGACCGACAGATCGACGCCAAGGCCGTGGAGACGGAGCGGGCCGGCGCGAACGAGCACACCACCGTCCCCATGGGCGGCGGATCGGCCACCGTCCCCATGGCGGAACAGGCCCGGCAGGGCCCGGAGTCGTGGTGGCGCCGCAGGTCGGTGGTGGTCGCGGCCGCCGCCGTCTGCGCCCTGATCCTGCTCGGCGGGGGCGCCCTCGCCTGGACCGTCCTTCCGGACCGGGCCGAAGACCCCCCGCCCACGGCGGGAGGGGGCGGAGAGGACACCGACTCCGACGGTTCGGACGCCGGGCCGCCGGGTGAGGGGGCCGACGACGAGGAACGTCCGGCCTCCGACCACTTCGCCGGCTTCGTCTACACCATCGACTTCTCCGAGGACGGGGACCTCGTCCACGTCTTCGGCTCGGGCACCCTGTCCACCTGGGACTGGCGCACCGGAGAGCTGATCGAGGACTACCCGCCGGCGACCGGCGCCCGATTCACCTCCACCGGCTACGTGGCGTCCACCGTCGAGCAGTACATCCGTGTCTGGGACGGCGGCGTGGACGACCGGATCGCCGTACTGGGGCGGACCGAGGAGTTCGGCATGTTCGACATGCCGGCGATCACGAGGGACGGTTCCACGCTGGCCGCCCTGGCCAGCCAGGACGGGACCGTCGAAGGCGACCCCTTCATCCAGATCTGGGACGTGGAGAAGGGCGAGGTGACCTCCGACTTCGAGGTGGAGGGCATGTTGACCCACCTGGAGTACGCGCTGGACGATTCGGTCCTGGTGGGCGTCCTCGCCGTACGCGACTACTCCGAGTCCATCGCCACGGTCGTCTGGGACCCCGAGACCGGGGAGGAACTCCACCGCTTCGACGACGCCGAGACCTACGACGCCAGGGTGTCGGGCGACGGCGAGACGCTCGTGGTGGCCGCCGACGACGAGAAGGCCTTCGTGGTCGACCTCGCCGGCGGGGACGTCCAGGACCTGGACGTCCCCGAAGAGGCGGTGGGGGAGCTCGGGTACGTCGCGCTCTCCCCCGACGGCTCGGTCGCCTACGGCGCCTCGTCCCTCTTCGGCACCTCCGAGGGCTACATGTGGGACACCGCCACCGGAGAACCCCTGCCCTCCGAGGGCCTGGAGTTCGACTCCGTCATCGGGGTCGACCCCGGCGGGGAGTACCTCGCCACCACTTCCACCGACGGTGGAGTCACGAGCGTCCAGATCCTGAACGGCGATTTCGAGATCGTCGCCGAGATCTCCTGATCCCCGGAAGGCAGTCATGCGTCCATCCGCGCCGAACGATCCCCGAGAGATCGGCCCCTACCGTGTCGTCGCCCTGCTGGGGTCGGGCGGCATGGGCCGCGTCCACCTCGGGCTGGGGCCCGACGGCACGCCGGCCGCGGTCAAGGTGGTCCGCGCCGAATACGCCTACGACCCTGGTTTTCGCGAACGGTTCGCCCGAGAGCTCGACCTCGTCCGGCGGGTCCACGGGCTCTTCACCCCCCGTGTCCTGGCCGCCGACACCTCGGGCCGGACCCCCTGGCTGGCCACCGAGTACGTGATGGGTCCCTCCCTCCAAGAGTTGGTGCAGGACACCGGCCCCCTCCCCGAGGAGACCGTGCGCTTCATGGGTCGGGCCATCGCCCAGGCGCTCGAACGCGTCCACGCGTCCGGGCTGGTCCACCGTGACCTCAAGCCCGGGAACGTCATGGTCGCCGGCGAGGGACCCCAGGTGATCGACTTCGGGATCGCCCACACCCTGGGCGACGCCCAGGACGGCGGAGAGGACCGGTTCGTCGGCACCCCCGGTTTCATGTCCCCCGAGGCCGTGGGCGGGGAGGCTCCGGGGCCGCCCGCCGACGTCTTCGCGCTCGGCGGCGTCCTGATCCACGCCCTCACCGGGCGGGGGCCGTTCGGAGACGGGCACCCCTCCACCGTCCTGTACCGGATCGCCCACCTCGAACCCGACCTCGAGGACGTCCCGGAGTCGCTGCGCGGGATCGTCTCGGCCTGCCTGGCCAAGGACCCGGCGTCCCGGCCCACCGCCGCGCAGGTGGTGCGGGACCTCGGAGGCCCCGTGTCACCGGCCCCGATCGCCTCCTCCTGGTTGCCTCCCGCGGCCGCCGAACGCATCGCCGGGATCGCCGACGAGTACCGCGACGCCGTGGCGACGGGTTCGAGGGCCGGAGGCCGGGGACGCCTGGGCGGCCGACTCCTCATCGCGGGGGCGGCGACCCTCGCCCTGACCATGGTCGCCGGCCTGGGAACGTGGACCGCGGGCCAGGCCGGCCTGATCGGTGGCCTCCCCGGCGATCCCGAGGAGGACCCGGGGGTCGCCCAACGCGAGGTCTGCTCTCCGAAGGAACACCTGGCGCCCGAGTTCGCCGAGGCCGCCGAGGACGAACTCACCCCGCCCAACACGGACGAGGGGATGTTCTACACGAACTTCTCCTCCGACGGCGAGGTCCTCGCGGTGGCCGGCACCGGGGGCCTGGCCCTATGGGACTGGCGGGAACAGACGGAGGTCGCGCGGATCGAGACGGAGATCCCGGCGCGGTACGGCCACCCCACGTTCAGCCCGAACGACTGCCTCCTGGCCTACGCCTCCGACGACGGCGCGCACGTCTACCACCTGGAGAGCGGGGAGCACACCGTCTACGCGGAGGGGTTCGACATCGGATCGATCGCCTTCACCCGGGACGGCGGCCGGCTGGTCGTCGGGTCGGGCGACGCCTCGTCCGACTCCACCGTTCTGCTGTACGACCTGGAGACCGGAGAACTGGGCACCACCCTCGCCGACGGGCCGACGAGCGTGAGAGCCCTCGCCGTCAGCGCGGACGGCTCCCACGTCGTCGCCCAGGACTGGCTCGAACGGCTCTACCTGTGGAACGTGGAGAGCGGGGAGATCATCGCCGAGGGCACCGACAGCCCCGCCCTCAACCCCGAGGCCGTGTACTTCGTGGACGACCGGAACCTCCTCCGCCCGGAGGCGACGGGGGCCCGACGGCAGAACTTCACCGACACCTCCGACGTCACCCGGTTCGTCGACGAGGACATGGAGGAGGACTTCAGGGTGCACGACGTCGAGTACAGCCTCGAGGCCGACCGGGTCTACGTCACCTACGTCCCGGGGGACTACGACTTCTCCAAGGCGTACATGAAGGTGTGGGAGTACTCCACCGGAGAGGACCTGACCGCCGAGGCGAACGAGGGCTACATGCACGAGATCAGCGTGCATCCCGAGGGCGAGGTCCTCATCGGCGTCCCGGGCAACGGCAACGGCATGTGGGTCGTGGACGCCACCGAACTGCGGATCCTGGACCGGCTATGAGCGCGCCCGTCGACGTCCACACGCACCTCGTCACCCGGTAAGGCCCATGTTCCCTCTCCACCCGCACGATCCGCCCTCCGTCGGTCCCTACCGTCTGCGCGCCCGCCTGGGCGAAGACGCCTACGCCCGCGTGTACCTGGGGACGGCCGACGGCCGCGACCCGGTGGCGGTGAAGATCGTCCGTCCCGAGTACGCCACCGACCCCGGGTTCCGCTCGGCCTTCTCGCGCCAGGTGGAGGCGGCCCGCGGCCTTCCGGGACGACACGTGTGCTCGATCCGGGAGACCGACGTCCGAGGCGCGGTCCCCTGGGCCGCCGTCTCCCGCCCCCTCGGCCCCTCCCTGACCGACCTGGTCCGCGACCACGGTCCGCTTCCGGCGGACGCCCTCCCCCCTCTGGCCCAGGCGCTCGCCCAAGGCCTGGCCGACCTGCACGCGGCCGGCCTGGTCCACGGTTCGCTCTGGCCGGACGGTGTACTGATGGCCTCCCGATCGGCGCTCATGGCCGACCCCGGCCTGGAAGGGGCGACCTCCGACGCCGGACGACGCGCGCCGCATCCGGCGTTCGCGGCACCCGAAGGGGGAGCCTCCCCCGCGACGGACGTGTTCTCGTGGGCCGCCACCCTCTGCTACGCCGCCGGCGGGGTGGAGGGCCCCGCGGGCCTGGCCCACGTCCCGCTCCAACTCCGAGGACTCGTCGACACCTGCCTCAAACTCGATCCGCGACTACGCCCCAGCGCCGTCGACCTGGTGCGGATGTTGGGCGGCCCCGCCGAACCGCCCGCCTGGCCGCCTCGGCTCCGCTCCGTGATCGACGCCGTGGCCGACCGCCAGCGGAACGCGCTCGCCTCCCCTTCCGACCCTTCCGACACGACGGACGCGGGCGAGGGAAAGAGGCCCGGACGTGGTCGTCTTCTCGCCCTCGGCGCCGGCGCGCTGACCCTGGTCGTGCTCGGTTCGGTGGGCGCGGTGATCGCCTACGACCGGCTCGGCGGCCCCTCCGAGACGAACGACCCGGAGCCCGAAGGCACCGCCCTGGTCACCGACGCGGACTGCCCGGACTCCTCGGCCCACCCCGCCCCGGAGACCCCCCTGCCCTCGGACGTCTCCCTCTCGAACCCGGTGTTCTCCGCCGACGGGGACGTACTGGCCACGACCTCGACCGAGGGGCTCTCGATCTGGGACTGGCGCGAGGGCGAGGAGATCGCCCGCCCCACCGACTCCGTGAGCGTCGGTTCCCGGAGCACCCCGGTGTTCTCCCCCTTCGGCTGCACCGTGGTGGTCCCCGAACTGGTGGAGCCCGAAGGACGCGACGACAGCATCACCCTCGCCCACGGATACGACCTGGCCGCCGGGACCGACACCGAACTCCTGGGCCCCCAGGACGGCCCGGACGAACAGGGACGTTGGATGAGCAAGCCGCTGAACGTGCAGGCCTTCGGCTTCTCTCCGGACGGCCGGCGCCTGGCCGTCACCCTGGACTCCCGGCTCGGGGCCGAGGCGAACACCCACGTCGTCGACACCGAGACCGGCGAGGCCGGAGAGCCGATGCTCTCCAGGCTCCAGTACACGACCACCTTCGTGGACGACGACCACTTCGCCACCAGCACCGGCGACGAGATCGCCATCTGGAACGCCGACACCGGCGAGAAGGTCCGCGAGTTCCGAGGGTCCACGTCCACCTCGCTGGCGGTGGACGTCGCCGGTTCCCGCCTCGCCTACCTCGACGACGATCGGATCGTCCTCGTCGACACCTCCGACGGCGGCGAGATCGCCTCCTTCACCCGCGAGGAGTTCGAGACCGACGACTCCCCCCTCCTCCTCGACCTGGTCATCGACCCCGAGCGGAACGTCCTCCACGCCAACTGGATGGTCTCCGTCGGTGACGCGGCCTGGAACCACCACCCCTACGCGTGGGACATCGAGACGGGCGAGGACCTGTGGGCCGAGGCGGAGGACCCCGTCCGCTACTCCGGGCTCGCCCTCCACCCCGACGGTGAGGTCATCGCCGCCACGACCGCCGCGGACTCCCGTCTCGTTCTGCTCGACCCGGAGACCTTCGAACCGATCGACACCCTCCACTGAACCCGCCGCCCGCCCCTCCCGACCTGGGAAGGGCGGGCGAGGGACGGCGTACGCCCCGTTATAGAACGCACCAGTAGACTTCGCCCGGAACGCCGTACCGCATCGTCACGAGAGCCCTCATGCGTCAGCCCTCCGCCGATGACCCCCACCGGATCGTCGCCCCCTCGGATCCGGCGGCGGAAAACGCGTCCACCTGGGCCTGGACCGGGACGGACGCACCGCCGCCGTCAAGGTCGTCCGCACCGAACAGGCCCGCGCCCCCTCTCGAGGTCCCGCCTCCGTCCCCGGCGGCTCCCGGCCTCCGGCCGGACGCACCCCGGCTTCCGTGGCCGATACCGGCCACGAGGACACGGCCCCACCACCCCTCCCCCACCGGGTCGGCCGACCGGCACCGGTGAAACGGGGCCACCGCCTCGGCGCGACGACACCACGACGACCACAAGGAACGATCCACCGTGCATCCCCTGGCCCCCTCGGACCCCACCCGGGTCGGCCCCTACCGCCTCATCGCCCTCCTCGGCGCGGGCGGCATGGGCCGTGTCTACCTGGGGCTGGACCGGCGCGGACGCCCCGCCGCCGTCAAGGTCGTGCGCTCCGAACACGCCTACGAACCGGCGTTCCGCGCACGGTTCGCCGACGAACTCGACCTGGCCCGACGCGCGCAGAGCGAGAACGTCCCCCGCGTGTACGACGCCGACGCCAAGGCGGAGACACCGTGGATGGCCACCGAATACGTCATGGGCCCCTCCCTCCAACACCTGATCGAGACCACCGGCCCCCTGCCCGAACACTCCGCCGTACACCTGGCGCGCGGTGTCGCCCAGGCCCTCGTCGGACTGCACGCGGGAGGCCTCACCCACCGCGACCTCAAACCGGCCAACGTGATGGTCTCCCCGCACGGCGCACGGGTCATCGACTTCGGCATCGCCCGCGCCCTGGTCGACGGCCACTCCCCGGAGCACGGCAAGACCGTCGGGACCCCTGGATACATGGCCCCCGAGACCGGAAGAGGCGAACAGACGGGCCCACCGGCGGACGTGTTCGCCCTGGGCGGGGTTCTGACCTGGGCCTTGACCGGCCAAGGGCCGTTCGGCGCCGGCCACCCCTCCACCGTGCTGTACCGATCCGAGAACCTCGCCCCCGAACTCGGTCGGGTCCCCGAGAACCTCCGCCCGCTGATCGCGGCCTGTCTGGACAAGGACCCGGCCCGACGCCCCACCGCCGTCCAGGTCCTCCAGGCCCTCGGCGGACCCGCACCGCACGAACCGACGGCCGCGCGCTGGCTGCCCCCGGCCCCCGCGTCGGCCGTGGACGCCATTGGTAACGCCTACCGGGCACGCGTCGTGTTCGGTGACCGTTCTCGCCGCGGACGCGGTCTCCTCACCGGCGCCTCCGTGGTCGTCGCGTTGGTCCTCCTCGGAGGGTTCGGCTTGTGGGCGCTCGACGGCCCCCTGCCTCGCGAGGACGAGGACCCGGTCGCCGCGGAACCGTCGACGGAACCGGAACCCGCCACCCGAGAGGTCTGCGACCCCACCGAGCACCTGGCCCCCGAGTTCACCGAGGCCGCGGCGTCGGAGCCCACGATCCCGTCCGTGTCGTTCCGGGTCCGTACCTCCTTCTCCCACGACGGTTCGGTCCTGGCCGTCGCCGGAGACCAGGGCGTGGCCCTGTGGGACTGGGAGAACGAGACCGAGCTCGCCCTGATCGAATCCCGAGGAGAACGCAGCGACACCCGTCCGCACTTCAGCCCCAACGACTGCCTACTGGCCTGGGGCACCGAGGACGGCGCCCTCGTCTACTCGTTGGAGACGGGAGAGTTCACCACCTACGCCGAGGGGAGAGACATCTCGGACACCCTCTTCTCCCTCGACGGCACCGTCCTGACCGTGGCCGACCGAGGTTTCGACAGCGAGGGGTCGGTCTACGACATCGACCTGGAGAGCGGAGAGACCCTGCTGGTGTACGAGCGTTCCTCCAACCGACGTTTCCTCGCCCGCTCTCCCGACGGTGAGCACCTGGCGGGTCTGTCCGGTTCCGGATCTCCCTCGGTCTGGGAGACCGAGGTGGGACGTCGGATCTTCGATCAACTCTCCGGGGAAAGAGGTCTAGGAGTGAACCTCGAGCTTCTCGGTGACGGAGAACTCCTCTTCCCTCATGAGGATGGACCGTTCCACTACGACTTTCTCGAGGACAGTGGAGCGGGTTGGGTGATCGAACCCGAATTCGAGGACGAGAACGAGGAGGTCAATGGTTCCCTGACCGACTTCGTGTTCAACCCCGAGGCCGACCGACTGTACGCGGTTTTCATGGAGGATCCCGATGATGATGGTTTCTCCGCCGCGACCCTGAGCGTCTGGGAGTACTCGGCCGGAGACCACCCCGCCGAGGCGACCTCGATCGATCCTCAGGCCGAGGTTCTTCCGCTGCGGTTCGGTGTCCACCCCGGGGGCGAGGTCGTCAGCGCGATCCAGCCCGACAGCGAAACCGTTCTGATCCTCGACGCCGACGACCTTCGGGAACTCCAGCGGCTCGGCTGACCCCGCCCCGAGAACGGACCCACCGGAGAACGAAAGATCATGCATCCCCTGAACCCCCACGATCCACCCGTGATCGGACCGTTCCGTCTCGTCGGCCGGCTCGGCGAGGACTCCTGCTCTCGGATGTACGTCGCGAGCTCCGAGGAACACCCTTCGGTGGCCCTACGGGTCATCAAGGCCTCCCATAGCGCGAACCCCGCCTTCCGCACCGCGCTCGGCTACCGGGTCGAGAACGCCCGGCACGTGCTCAGCCCCTACGTGGCCGGACTGCTCGACTTCGACCTGGAGCGCACCACCCCCTGGATCGCGACGGAGTATCACCAGGGCGTCCCTCTGCGATCCCTGCTGGAGACCCACGGACCATTGCCGGCGGAGGCACTGCGACCTCTCGCCCTCGCCCTCGCGCAAGGGCTGGCCGATCTGCACGCCGGGCACCGGACCCACGCGGCCCTGTCCCCCGACACGGTCCTCATCACCCTCCGAGGGGCTCTGCTCTCCGACATCGGATTCGAATGGGCGGCGGCCGAGATCGGCCCCCTGTCCAACCAGGGTTTCGCCGCACCGGAAGGCCGCGCCGCGCCGGCGGTGGACGTGTACGCCTGGGCCGCCGTCCTGGTCTGGGCGGTCGGTGGGAAGAGCGTGGCCGAGGGGATCGATCGGCTCCCCCTTCAACTCCGCGGCCTGGCCGAGGCCTGTCTGCGTGAAGACCCCGCTCTGCGCCCCACCTCCGACGACCTCGTACGTCTTCTCGGCGGCCCCGCCTCACCCGATCCCTGGCCCTCCGACCTCGTCGGGCTCCTCGACCGGCGAGCGGAACAGGCGACCCGGGCCTTGGCCGCAGCCTCACCTCGAAGGAAACGCGGGAAGGGCGTGCTCCTCGCGTCCGGTTCGGCCGCGCTCGCCCTCATCCTGGTCGCCGCCGGTGTCCTCCTGTGGCCCTTCTCCGAAGAGGAACCGGTGAGTTCCGAGGAGGACACGACCCCGGCGCTCATCACCGACGCGGGCTGCCTCGACGATCCGGGCTTTCCGCCTCCGGAGGGACCCATCGACGAGTTCGACGCCACGTACCTGGCCTTCTCCCCGGACGGAGATCTCCTGGCCGTCAACAGCTACAACCATGGCCTCACCCTGTGGGACTGGCGTGCAGGCGAAGAGATCGCCCGGCCCTTGGCAGAGATCGATCAGGGGGTCTTCACCTTCGCTCCGGTGGGCTGCCAACTGGAGGTGACCACCTACGATCAGTTCCCCCAGTCGGATCTTCGCCACACGGTCGCCACCACCGTCGACATCCCCTCTGGAGAGATCAGGGACTACCTGGGCCCCCAGTCCGAGCGTGTGCTGACAGGTCTCACAGAACCGCGTTCGGTCTACTCGTTCGCGTACTCGCCTTCGGGCGAGCGGGCGATCATCAACCTCAGAAGAGACCTCAACATGGAAGGACGCCACCCCAGCACGGGGATCATCGACCTGGACACAGGAGAGGTCGTGGAGACCTGGGACCAGGAGGAGACGGACGCCTTCCTCTACGCACGGTATCTGGACGAGGAGCGGCTGATCGCCATCAGCGGCCGCACCCTCGAAGTCCGCCAGGCG
Organism: Nocardiopsis alba DSM 43377; assembly: GCF_000341225.1. Lineage (GTDB taxonomy): Bacteria > Actinomycetota > Actinomycetes > Streptosporangiales > Streptosporangiaceae > Nocardiopsis > Nocardiopsis alba. The sequence goes on along the minus strand of NZ_ANAC01000001.1, from coordinate 129,401 downwards.
AGCACCGGCCGGCGTGAACAGACCATTCGCAATAGCACCTCTCCCCGCATCGATCTACTCGAAGGTGAGGAGATCGTCTACGCCTCCCAGGACCGCATCCTCCGTTGGGACCTGGAGGCCGGAACGGAGGTCGATTCCTTCCCGGTACCGGACTACGCCGATATGGAGGAGCACACCGACCACTCCGTGAGCAACCTGAGGGTCGACACGGAACTGGGGCTCCTGCACTTCAGCTACGTGGTCGTTCCGAACCCGTCCGGCGGAGGAGAAGCGCCGCCCCCCGGGTCCGATCGTCGTTTCCCCAACCACGGATACCTGTGGGACCTGGAGACGGGAGAGGAGATCGGCGACGAGGACATCGCCTCACGGCCGATGGACTTCCACCCCGACGGCGAGGCCATCGCCTCGATCGGCCCCGAAGGAGACGTCCGGATCCTCGATCCGGAGACCTTCGAAGTCATCGACACCCTCTCCTGAACCCGGCTCCGGACGGAACGACCATCATGAGACCTCTCGGCCCCGCCGACCCCGATCACATCGGTCCCCATCGCGTACTCGCCGTCCTCGGCGCGGGCGGCATGGGCAAGGTGTACCTGGCCCGCACTCCGCGACAACAGTTGACCGCGATCAAGGTCATCCACCGCGACCTGGTCGAGGACCCCTCCTTCCTGAGCCGATTCGGCCGTGAGGTCCGTACCGCTCAAATGGTCCGGGGCCCCTTCACCCCGGCGATCCTGGCCGCCGACCTCGAGGCGTCCACCCCGTGGATGGCCACCGAGTACGTCCCCGGCCCCACACTGAGCGAGGCCGTCCGTGCCAACGGCCCCTTCCCCGAGGAGTCACTGAGGGTCCTCACACTGGGGCTGGCCCGGGCCCTCCAGGCCATCCACACGGCCGGGCTGATGCACCGGGACCTCAAACCGGGGAACGTCCTGATCTCCCCTCGCGGCCCCCAGGTGATCGACTTCGGAATCGCCCGAGCCGTCGAGGGAACCGTCCTCACCAAGACCGGTGAGGCCTTCGGCACCCCCGCCTACACCTCGCCCGAGGCGATCCTGGGACAGACCCAGAGCCCGGCGAGCGACGTGTTCTCCCTCGCCGGGGTGGTGGTCTTCGCCGCCACGGGCGAGCCCCCGTTCGGCCGAGGCCGCGCCGCCGAGGTCCTGACCAGGGTCGCCGGTGGGGAGCCCCGCCTCGAAGGGGTTCCCGCGAGTCTGCGCCCGCTTTTGGACCGATGCCTCGCCAAGGCCCCCGAGGAGCGCCCCACATCCGACCAGATCGTCCACGAACTCTCCACGGGCCCCCTGCCCTCCGCCGAACACGGCTGGTTGCCCGCACAGGTGGGCCAGGAGATCGACCATCACCGGCGGGAACTCCAACGTGTGGCCACTACGGACGAGCCCCCGAGGCTCCAGGCGTTGTCCACCACCCACGGCCGGCGCCGTACCGCTCTCATCATTGGCGCGGCGGCCGCCGCCCTGGTCCTGACCACGGGCACGGGGATCGCCCTGCTCCGCCCATGGGAGACCGAGGAAGCCGTGGGTCAGGCCTCGGAGGAGCCCGAGGAGGGCGATGTCTCCCCCGGTGCGTTCGACTCTTCGGGACCCGCCTTCACCGACACTGTGCAGGGAACCTACTTCGGAGCGGACGGAGACCTTCTCTACGTGCACTCCGAAGACCGGCTCACCCCATGGGACTGGCGTGAAGGGGAACCTCAACAGGCCTTCGAGTCACCGATGAGCGCCGTCGACGTCAAGGGGGATCGCGTCGCCGGCGGCCACGAGGGCCTCCTCACCATCTGGGACCTCGAACAGAACGAGATCGCCTCCTATACACCCGAAGACCCGGATCGAAGCTCCTACATCGATGGAGTCTCCATCGCTTCGGATCAACCCGTCGCGCTCTTCACAGAACGTGGTTCGGAGGGTGATACGACGCTCCGTCTCTGGAATTGGGAGACCGATGAGGGGTGGGAGGAGAAGGTCCCCGGACAAGTGGCGGCAATGAGCTTGAGTCCGGACGCCGCACATCTCGCAGTAGCCCTCCCCTCCTACGACGATTCCCACGCCCGTGTGGAAGTGCGGGAGACCGACGGACTGGAGCAGGTGCACGAAGTCGTCCATGACGATCCGGGGGCTGAGGAATCCCTCAGCGTGAACAACCTGGAGATAGCGTTCTCCCCCAGCGGAGACCTGATCGCGATCAGCTCCGGACACTTCGAGACCACCACCGTCCACGACCTGGTACAGGACGAACCCGTGGCCGAGTTCGAGTCGTCCTACTCCTCGGAGGGGCTGGAGTTCACCCACGACGAGTCCCGTCTCCTCCTCGGGGTCTCCCCGAACCAGGCCCTTCGATCCGGCGGATACCAGTGGGATCTGGAAACCGGTGAGGAGCTCACCTCCAGCACCACGCTGATCTACGAGAACCCCACCGCGCACCCGGCCGGGGAGACCATCGTGATCACCGACAACACTCCCCGCTCTCCCGCCCTGATCTTCCTCGACCCCGAGACCCTCCAGAACACCCACGAAATCCGCTGAGCCGAAACACCCAACAAGAGTCTCCTAACCCGCCCTCAGGAAGGGTAATTTTCAACCGAAAGAAGAGACAGGAAAGGGCAAAAATCGACCTCCCAGTTTTCAAAAAGAACATCTGAAAATTCACAAAAGAAAACGATAAAATTCCTTACTCCAAGGCTTCGTTCAGGCTTTCCTCCAGCCTCCCGAACATCAGATCCGGACTCGCGCCCCACTGACCCAGGTGCTCCATGAGCTCACCATCGATGAGCAGGCTCTCGTCAAGATCCTCGAGGGCGACCGGAGCCTCCGCATCGTCGACCAGCGCTCGTGCGGCGGCCAGGTACAGGCGGCCACGCCCCTCCCGGGGCAGAGGATCAAAGAGAACGATCTCCTTCGGAGCGGCCTCCGCGTCCTGGAGCGGTGCCTCCAAATGAGAGGACAGCTCCGGGCCGTGGGAGCATCGGCGCTCTTCGGATTCGAGACCCGGCCCTGTTCGGTGTCCACCAGGAGAAGCCGTTCTCCGGCGAAAGGTCCGATGTCGTCCCGGTGCTGGACCAGGAGAACGTCGCCGCCGGGTGAGAGCGCCGTGGCCACGACCTCCCCGGGAAGGTCGTGCCGCCAGACCCGCCGTACCGGATCCACCCCGTAGGAGATCACCGTCTCCGCGAAGACCACGACGACCCCGCGACGGGAGACCGACGCGTCCTGGACCAGGCCGTGGCCCTCCTTTTCGGCATGAGAAAGGACCGTGTCCAGATCCTCCCGGGTCCAAGCGGGCCGGGCGAAACTGAACACGGATGCACTGAGCCTCGGCCCGACGGAGTGGAGCGCCCTCTCCGGGGCCCGTCAGCGATCGAGGTCCTCCCACGGTGAGCCCTGCTCGGCCACCACCTCGGTGAGCAGCTCGTGCAGCCGCGCGCTCTGGAGATCCACGCCGGTGTCCCACCCCTGGAGGGTGTCGGGCAGAGCTCCGTCGACCATGAGCCCCGCCTCTTCGAGGTCCTCCGGATCGATCGTCCCCTGCTCCAGGAAAAGCCCGGCGACCTCCAGGGCGAACCGGTTCTGGGCGTCCTGAGGGTCCTCGATCAGGAGAAGACGGGCCGGCGCTCGGTCGTCCCCCACTCGAGGAGGCAGGTAGTCGGCCTCGCCCAAAGCATCATCGAGGTCCAGATAGCCCTCCGCCCACTCTCCGCCCAACAACCGTTCCACCGGATCGTCGACGCCGCCCGGGATCGTCGTGGGGGTGAGAGCGAGCAACTCGGGCGTCTCGGTGCCGGGCCAGGAACGGCTCTCCAACACCGTGCCGGTGTCGGCGGACAACTCCACCGACCGCACCTCGTCCCCGCAGACGCCCACCACGGTCACCCGTGCCCCCACGGCCGCGACCTCGGTGTTCTCGCACCCCTGGTCGTGGCTCCACAGTTCCCGGTCCTCGTCCAGCGACCTGGCCTCGACCCGTCCGTCGTCGGAGAGCACGACCCTGGCCTCGGCCGTCAGTACGGACACCACGCCCTGAGGGGCCTCCGCGGTCCAGTGCGCGTCGATGACCTTCCCGGTGTCGGCTTCGAGCACGAGCCATCGCGTGCGACCGGACAGCAAGGCCGAACCTTCGTAAGCCACCACCACCCGTTCCCTGTCCGCGGTCACCCCGGCGGCCGTCGCCCCGCCCAGGTCGTGTCGGCTCCACACCTCGACGACGGGGGCGGTGCCGAACAGGGCGACCGCCTCGTCGAAGACCGCCAGCACACCGTTGTTCGTGGTCGAGAGCTCCCGCACCGGCCCGCGGGGATCGTCCTCCAGGAGTTCGACCACCTGGTCCGCCTCGTCCAGGATCAGCCACTCAGGGGCCTCATGGTCCGACGACGCGAACTTCCCGGCCAGGTAGGCCGGCAACACCCCCATGGAGACCCCGAGAAGCAACAGAAGAGAAGAGACAAGGAAAATAATCTTCTTCAATTTAACCCCAAAGAAGAATATAAAAATCAGTCACGGAGTCCCCTTGGGTTGTAATTATTCACATAAGCATCCATGAAATCATCAACATCCTGCTGGGACCCGCCAGAACTTTCGACATAGCCCTCGCGAAGAATCGCCAGCAAACGACTCGCCTGCATATCCGAGCCGGTATCCCACTCAGCCGGAGTGACGGGGAGCCTGGAGTCTCCGCCACCCCCAGGAACCAACAATCCTTCATCCTGGAGCTTTTCGACATCAACTATACCCCTTTCCAGGAAAACGTGAGCCATGTCAAGAACAACTTGATTCTCTGCAGCTTGGGGCTCTTTTTTGACAAAGTCAAAAAGATCATCCCTGTCACTTCTTTTTTCATCTTCCGGCCTGTCATCATTTCTCCTCATCTCCTCATCCCAAGCAGAATAAACATCTGGAATATCTTGCTTTATGCCCTCCTTTACAAAATCTTCATAAGGCGCCTTCATCAATTCAAGAAGAGCATCAGCCCCAATCGAAGCAGCTGGACCACCCGCACCAGCAGCACCAGAAACTACAGCAGAGAAAACTCCATAGCCTGTTTCAAATTTTCGCTGCGCAGCGTCTCGCGCCTCTTCTACACTATCAACTCTTGACTCGTAATCATCGATAATCGCTTCCGTTACAATCTCCCTCAAGCTACCTGCCGTGGCCCCGCCACCTCTGTAGTCCACCCCCCCTTCATCAATCACCTGATTAAGAATCCTCCGCTCTTGAACTTCAGTTATACCAATAGCCTTAGGAGAAACGTCTTCATTGGATACAATCAAGTGAAGGAAGTCTCTTTTTAGAGAGTCCGGGAGCACCAAAGCATTATCCCCGATTTCATGAAAAAGAGGATCACCTCCGGCCTCAGTAAGCTCTCGATATCCTATGTCATCTCCATCATAAGTAATCGAAAAATCATCAATATAGGAAAGGTACATATCAGCAAAACTATCCGCTAGATGCGTATTAACCTCCCCAACCGTTGCATTTTCATTTCCATCCACCTCGATACCAGTGTTTTGGAATGGATTATCATTCCCCCCGCCAGACATTATCTCAATTAGAGAAAATGCCGCATCCCCAGCCATGAGCTTCTCTTCTTCACTCCCCCCATCGTTCCACTCGTGAATCCAATCAACCACCCCCGTCACCGAGGACTCTCCCTCTTCGCTCTCCCACTTATGCGAAAAAAGCTCCCCCAAGAGCTCTTCATTATTCGTCCCAGTTCTCCCTGAGCCATAGTTGAAATAGCCAGGATGATCGTAAGAATCCCCGTTAGGATAACTTCCGGTAATTATCGCATAATTGGCATCTTCATTCTCAGAGGCAATTCTGAGAATCCTGGCCATGACATCTTCGTCATCAGCACCATCAAGATTTGCAGCTACAGTACCTATTGCCGTGGCAGAGAACACATCGCCACCGACCAACGGCTCACCCGGACCGTTTTCAGTGGCGGTTCTCGCCATGTGAGACTCACTCGCGAACTCAAGGTATCGAGTGAGAATTCCAAAATCTTCTTCCCAGTTTGACCCCCATTCTCCAGTACCTGGACCATAGATTTCAGGACCGGAGATCAAGTGCCTTACCGACTGCGGAAGATCGCTGAATCCACCCCCCTTGCTCTCATCAGAGGTAACCATGATCGAAGTGCCCAGGGCATTCATCAAGTCCCTCTTCTCACCATAGGAAAGAAAATTGTTCTCCGAAATCTGTCGCATGATATTGACATAATCGCCATGGATCCCGGAAGGATTACCTCCTGAGCCTTCAAGGCTTCCGTTGAATTCTTCTAGAACTTCTCGCTCTCGATCGGTCATCGTTTCTTCGCGAAGTGCAAGCGAGGACATAAAAGCAGCCAGAAGAGCAGCGTTTCTCGCACGCTCACCTGTCGGATCTGGGGCCCCTTCTGCGGCCTCTCTAGCCGCCTCTGAAAACTCCCTTCCACTCATCCCTTCAGGCAGGGAAAAATAGATAACATTTCCTGTTACCACCCACCCCAGACCGCCTGGAACATCTCCCAGGTATCCATTTTCTGTTAGAGTTCTTACATTCTCTGGAGTGGGTCCTTCGCTGAGCATATCCGAGGCCTGCCCAGCTGCTCCTTTCAGCGTCTCCCACTCTCCATCGGCAAGATCTTTGTACTCATCAGATAGATCTTGCTTTTCTTTATCTGTCTCAGCCGCAGAAATCTCGGTATCGAGCTCCGATTCCAGCGTTTCAATACGATCCTCGTAATGCTCGACGGCTGCGATATACAGGTTTAGAACACCAACAGCATGAAAACTCGCAGAGAGTGCACAATTCCATGCTGTTCTGTTCTCTTCAGCAACTCCGAGCAGATCGTCCGCGATCAACTCTGAAAAATTTCCCGCAGTTGTGTTTACTACAGCATTATAGTTATCTGCGCGGCCACATATATTTGCATAGATCTCGTCGAAAGCCTCGACCTGAGACTGCATCGCAGACACAGAGGCATCACACGTCTTGTACCTCAAAGGGTATTCTGAATTAGACACAACAACCCCCGATCAATCTATTTCCTGATAGCATTAAAGAGAGAAACTACCTGCCATTAACGATCGCTTCATCAAGAATAGGAGAGCTGGAGTTTCCCCTGTAATCCTCCGCGCTCTGGCCGTCCACCGAACTGCTTTCCGAGGCAGAGGATTGGATATTTCCAGCAATAATATCAGCCTGTTCTTTCACCTCTTCCATAAAATCTTCGAAATTACTTCCCAGGGAGCTCCAACCGGACACCTCAGGATTACTTCCGACAGCCGTTTCCGCTGCACTGATCGCATCAGCCCAGTCAACTGGAAGATCACCCAACCTTACAGCGGCAGCCTCAGCCTCCGCCCCTCCCGCATAAGCTTCGGGAGCATTAACTCCAAATCCCGACACTAAATCTCCCTTGAATTTAAATGTTTCCTTCATGAAAACCCTGGACTATCACTTCAGAAGTACTCAAGGTTTACGAAAGTCTAAAAACAAATCTCGACAATTTCCATCGCCGAATGAATTAACGACTGGTCGAATTTTCAAATATCATGCGATTCCAGCTTTGGCTGCCACAAAATCAAACAGGCCCATCGACCAGGCGAAGGCCACGCAAATAGCAACCACCACGATGATCTCGACCCAGTTGAGGAGACGGCGCAATGATGCCCTGGGAACATCGGTCAACCGAACTCCACTGATCACAGCGAGTGTCATACCGAGCAGAAGTATCCCAAGCGGAAGCCACGAACTAAACACCGGATACTGGCCGACTGTGGCCAAGCCTGTGGCACCCACGCCTAGAACGCCCGGGATACGTAGGGGCAGCACATGACGAATGCGGTCGAACAGCCGCGATCGCAGCAGGAGCAACCCGGAAAGCAGTCCACAGAGCAGTAGGTCGGGGTGGCCTTCCCTTAGGTAGGCAAGCAGGATCAGGATCGTTCCCGCGCTGACCCCCGTACCGATCATGAGTCCTTGCAGCAAACGATCACTGCTGACGTAGGTTCCCTCGAAGCGCTCCGTCGCGACCTGCCCTGATCGACTCACCTCGTAATCGAGCCCTGACAGGCCGCCCATCACCATCGCGGTTCGCGGCAGTACTCCGACACACATGGCCAAGGTCAGAGCCATCGCCCTCAGTCCTTGAACAGGATCGGTGAAGATGCCCACCGTCACAAGGATCGCGGCGGCCAAGGCCATCATGCTGAGACCGGCTATGTAGGCCAGACCGATCTCATGTATCGCCCAACCGGCCAAAGCCACCAGAAGAGCACCGAACAAAGCGAAGGCCGTCATGACGAGAGGTCCGGCCTCGATGAACAGTCCGGCGGTCTTCACCAGGGCGACCGCACCCCAGACACATGCGGTGATCAACAGCACGTGAGCGATGGCCATCAACGGCCTACGAACCGCATAAACCATGATCGCCAAGGTGAACACGGTTCCGAGTAGGGCCACCCCCATGTGCCCGATCGATGGGCTCAACCACATCATCAGCCCCAGAACCAGCAAAGGTCCCACAGCTGCTGTGACCAGACCGAAAGCGAGCGTGACCGTCGAGTTCCAGATCCAGGCCGTCTCATCGACCTGGTCCTCCACAGCGCCCCGTACATCGTCGACATACCGGGAGCGCTCCGGAGCGACCTGTCGGTTCAGAAGTAATACGTCCCCGTCGTAGACCCCCGCGGTCTCCAAGGGCTCGTCCAACGGAACCGGATCGCCATCAGCAGTGGTCAACGACCATGTACCCGGTTCGAGACTCTCATCTTCGGGGCAACAGACCTCGATGATCCGGGGCATCAGGGTCGCCACGGGGACCGTCCCAGGGAGGGCCAGGTCAGCCCACTTGTGCGGACCTGTGACCGTGACCCGGCAGTATCCACTCACACCAGGGTTCCTTTGTTATCGACTTGAGCGGATGTGGCCGCTCAAGTGCGGGATGAAGATCGATTGCGCGATTCGCGATATTCGCGAGATCATCCTTAGCGTAGTCATCCAGATAACTGGCCCCGAGGTAGACTGAAAAGAGAGCATCGTGGCGACGCGACCGGTTCCCCGACCAGCTCGCAGCACTCCCCCATCACCTGATGACAAGCCCCTGGTCTTCGCCACTCCTCCGCAGATGCCGGAGGACGCGCCGGCGGGAAGCTCCGGAGCGATGATCGTCATGCCCATCATCACCGGGTCGGGATCGTTGTTGATGTCGATCACCATGGGGCATCGCCCCCTGATGGCGGTCGCGGGCGTGATGATCATGGGGGCCAGCGTGATCATCGGCATCATCATGTTCGTCAACCAGCACAACGGGCCCCGCAAGCGCATCCGTGAACAGCGGGAACGCTATGTCGACTACCTTGATCAGCTACGCGAGATCATCAGGGACGTCGCGTCTGTACAACGAGTGGACAACACTTTTCGCCATCCGGATCCCGCGCTCCTGCTCGAGCCTTGTAGATCACGTGCTCGTAGATGGGAGCGCCGTTCCACAGATCCCGACTTTCTCGCTCTGCGCGCCGGTTCGGGGACTCGCCCACTGGCTCGGCAACTGAAGCTCAAAGTAGACACTTCGAACCCACTGATCGTCTACGACCCCGTCTGCCTTGGTGCCGCGGAACAGCTGATCGACCTGTACGCGAACGTACCCGAGATGCCATTGGTTCTTCCCCTACGGGATATCGGAGTGACATCGATTCTGAGTGATCCCGCCTCTGGCAGAGCGTTGGCCCGTTCATTGATCGCCCAGATGAGTACGTTCCACTCACCGCAGGATCTACGCATCGGTGTGGTCAGGGACGATAAGACGCGTGCCGAGTGGGAGTGGCTCAAGTGGCTGCCTCACAACACCTTCGACGGGGCCAAGGACGGCCCCTTCTCAGCACGGTTCGTCGCCAGGAACAGTATGCAGATGGCCGAACTCCTCGCTGAAGAGATCGAGAGCCGAACAGTCGACCTCCAAAGGCGCCGAGGCGAGGCACCCGGCCCCGGCACCCAGCGGCTGGTGATCATTTTGGATGGAGAGCATCAGTCCACCCTGTCCGGTCTCCAGGCGGAACCTCCTGTCCCGTCCCTAGCCTCTCTCGGTATCCATGTGATCGCCTTGGTTCGGGAGCGCCGCCAGGAACCGGAGGCGGTCGACCTCCGGTTGGCCATCGACGCCGATGGGAATCTGACCGAGGATCTCGAGAGCACGAGGACACAGAGGACCGAGGCGCAGAATCCGCTGAAGGGACGAGCAGACCGGTCCAGTGTCGCCCAGCTGACCACTTTGTCCCGTACTTTGGCCCCTTATGGGGTCTCCACCGCCGACAGTGACGATTCCATGCACTTGACCGTGGGGCTTCCTGAGATCCTGGGCGTACCGGACGTGGCCCAGTTGGACACCCGAAAGACGTGGAAACCACGGAGCACCGGAGATTACCTCAGGGTTCCCATCGGCGTGGGCCCACACGGAAACGTCGTTCTCCTAGACCTGAAGGAGTCGGCCTTCGGTGGGATGGGACCGCACGGGCTGGTGGTCGGTGCGACCGGATCGGGTAAGTCAGAGATGCTCAGGACCATGGTGGCGTCACTGGTGATCAACCATGACCCGAACCATCTGGCCCTGCTTTTGGTGGATTTCAAGGGTGGAGCCACCTTCGCGGACACCGATCGCCTTCCGCACAGTGCTGGTCTGATCACCAACCTGGCCGATGACGACTCCCTCGTCATGAGGTTCCGCGAGGCGACCTTCGGTGAGTTGACTCGAAGGCAGCAGGTGCTCAAGGAGGCGGGGAACCTCCCCAACCTGCACGCCTACGAAGCAGCCAGAGAAAAGAACCCCGATCTAGAGCCTCTACCTCATCTACTGATCATCATCGATGAGTTCTCCGAACTGCTCACCGCCCACCCCGATTTCGCTGAACTTTTTCTCGCTATCGGTAGAATCGGGAGATCGATCGGTGTGCACCTGTTGTTGGCCACGCAACGTCTAGAAGCTGGAAAGATCCGAGGACTCGACTCTCATCTTTCGTACCGAGTCGGTCTACGCACCTTCTCCGAGGCCGAGAGCCGGGAGGCCATCGGTGTGGGAGACGCCTATCACCTTCCCCCTGAACCAGGTTCCGGTTACCTGAAGGTGGACACGTCCGTGTTCGAGCGCTTCAAAGCCGCGATGGTGTCCCAACCATATGTCTCTCCTGATGAGAGTGAAGACAAAGACGAAGGTGAACAGCCGCTGCCTTTGCTTTCCTTCAATGGCCTTGACAAGGCCATGGGTAAGGACACAGGATCGATCCTGGCCTCACTGGTCGAAGCCGCAGCAGAAAAGTCGACCAAAGAAAGCAAAAAAGAGCAGGAGAGTCGGACGACCCTCCAGGTCGCCATCGATCGGATCGTGGCTTCAGGGGTGGCCCGGGTCCGTCCTGTATGGCTCCCCCCACTGCCAGAAGTACTTACCTTGGACAAGGTTCTCGAACATCTGGGTTCAGAAGAAGAATCAGAAGGGGCAGGCATCGAGCCGGAGCCGGACGATATGCGTGCGATCGTCGGTCTCACTGATCACCCGCGAGAGCAGAAAGTCGTTCCCACAGAACTTGACTTTACCGGTGGAGAAGGAAACCTCATCCTCTTGGGTGGACCTCAGTCTGGAAAATCCACCCTACTCCGCACATTGATCGCGAGCCTCTCTTGGCGTTACCCCCCAGGCAGGGTAGCTGTCTATGCCATCGACTTTGGAGGCGGATCGCTCCAAGCCATGGAAGGGCTCCCTCAGGTAGCCGGTGTGGCAGGACGCTCCGATCCTGAACGTGTCCAGCGTGTACTCAAGGATGTACAAACACAGCTGGAATATCGGCAGAGATCGTTTCGAAATTACAAAATCGACTCTCCTGCGGCTCTCCGAAAAGCGAGATCAGAAAAAACCGTCCCGTCCAGCATTATCGGTGATGTTTTTCTTCTGATCGACGGCTGGTCCGCCGTCCGCGAGTTCTTTGAAGACGCTGATGGAATCGTCATGGATATCGCAACCAGAGGCCCTTCCCTCGGCGTCCATACAATCCTTACAGGCGCTTCGAACTCTCAGGTCAGAGCGCGCCTCCAATCACTCTTCGGAGGGAGACTCGAGCTTCGACTAAGCGATTCAATGGACTCCGGAATCGGTCGAAAAATAGCCGACACGCTCCCCAAGGACCTTCCTGGGCGCGGAGTCATTCCAGACGAAAACCATCTACAGATCGCTCTACCCAGGGTGGATGGAGAAGCCGACAAGGACACCATTTCCGATGGTATCCATAATTTGATAAAACGAGTGGAGGAACGCTGGCCCCAGCAGGCGGTCCAAGGGGTCAAGACTCTACCCGAAAAAATCGATCTCGAACACCTGATCAAAAACCATCGATTTTCCAAGCGGAAAAACGAACTGGTACTTGGGGTCGCAGAGAACACCCTGCTTCCGACCAAATCAAATCTATCCAGAGATCCACATCTCCTCATCTTCGGAGACCCACAGAGCGGAAAGAGTTCCTTCCTGCGAAGTGCGATGAAACAAATAATTCAACGCCCTTCAAAGGAGATAGGAATCGTCCTGGTCGATTTCAGGAGAAGTCACCTGGAACTTGTCCCCAAAGAGTACCTACTCGCTTATTGCACGAACTCTGAACAGACACAGAACGTCGCGAACGAGCTCTCGGGGTCTCTCAAGGAACGCCTACCCGGGCCCGAGGTGACCCCACGCCAACTTCGCCAGCGCAGCTGGTGGAAGGGCTTGGACCTCTATGTCGTGGTCGATGATCTGGACATGCTCGGAAGCCGGGGGAGCCCCCTGTCCGCCCTCGCTCCCTACATTCCGCAAGGAGCAGACCTGGGCCTCCATATCATTGCTGCTCGCCGAACAGGTGGTGCGGGTCGTGCGCTGTTCGATCCCGTCCTTCAAGCGATGAACGACATGGCCACGCCCGGGCTTCTGTTCTCTGGTGACCGCCGGGAGGGACGCCTCTCCAACGGCGTGGCCTCCCGAGAGCTACCTCCGGGGCGGGCTCAGCTCGCGATTCGTGGCAAGCCTCCTGAGTTGGTGCAGACGGGCTGGAGTTCACCGCCTGAATAACATAAGGTTAAATTTCCATATACACCCGAACCAAAGCAGCCGAACTCACATCAGACTCAGATGATCTAGAAGATCTGAGATCCACAAATAATCCCAACAATCAAACACGAGAAAGGAAGGTTGAAAATCATGTCTGAACACATAACCCTCGCAGAGAGTAACAGTATTGGAAAGGGTGGGCAGAATCTCTCTGAAGAGGCTGATGCCATGTACCATCAGGTCTCTCTGCTGATCGCCGACATGGAGGGAATCCCTCGCGCTATGGTCGGCCAGACCGGGACCTCTTTCGAAGGAACCGCCGGAAAGCTGCAAGAGCGATTCTTCGAGCTCATGGAATGGTGTTCCACCAATGGAGTAAAGCTGGGCGAGAGCCAGGACATGGTCAACACCACCGAAGTGAACAGTAGCGAGCTTTTCGATAAGGCCAACAACAGCGTCAGCTCACTGGCTCGCAGCGTCAACGGCTAGGAACCAATCGAAAACGACAGAAGGAAAAAATGAGATCACAATTCGAACTCGCCTACGATCGAGGCGAGCATGCGAATGTTCAGGACGACCAGCACAGCCATTACAACCAGTTCATGGAACTGATGCTTCAAATCGACCAGGCCGCCAGAAACACACTGGGAGACTGGGGTGGCGAGTCCGCAGAGTCCTTCAGTGCCGAAGCAGGAGAATTCGAAGGGCACTTCAACGATGTTCTGAACGCTTTCACAGAGGTCATCTCGACGACCGAAGAGGTAGGCGAGAACTTCAACGCCATGCTGGTAAAGCTCGGAACCCAATTCCAGTAGAATAAGTAAAATGTCCTCGACCACCGCCACACCGCAGACCTCGTCTGCCGAAGCCGACCCCCAGCTCCCAGAGGCGTTCCACTACACGCCCAACGAGGAGAAGTACGTCCTCCAGGCGGACGCCCTCCGGCATCGGCAGTTGAGGTCGGCGCTCCTCTACGGTTCCAGTCGCTACTGGCGCCGGCGTCAGCGAGTGTGGCCGGCGGTGATCGGCGGTCTGATCCTCACCGCCTTGATCTGCGGGGTCATCGCTTTGATCGGAGCATTCGACCGGCAGCAGGAAATCAACGAACAACGTGGGTTCGGGCAGTTCCGACAGCAGTCGGCCCCGGTCCCCGTCATCGAAGCCCCCCTGCTGCCGGATCGACTCTGACACTCTGGATCGTCGGAAACCCACACCTCTCCACCACGAACAGGGGGTCGATCTCTCGTGTCCGACTCCGCGCCCGGCCCTTCCTGGGCCCCCGGGTACGACACCTCGGACGTCCTGAAGCAGGGACGTCGTGCCGTGATCGTGCGCGCGACCCGCGCCACCAGCGGCGCCGACGTCGTGCTCAAGGTGCTGGCCGCCGACGCGGGGCGCAACGAGCTCGACCGTCTGCGCACGCTCGGCGGGGTCTCCGGTGTCGTTCCGCTGTTGGACGCGGGGACGACCACCGCGGGCGACATGTTCGTGGTCCTGCCCCACTACCCCGATGGTTCCTTCGCCGACATGCTCTCCCGGGTGGGCCCCGCGCCGATCCAGGAGGCGGCGGCGGTCGCCAGGAGCATCTCTGTGGCGCTGGGGGCCATGCACGCCCGAGGGTTGACGCACAACGACGTCACCCCGGGCAACGTCCTGCGGGCCGGTCGGACCCCGGTGCTGACCGGGTTCGGTTTCGTGATGCCCGTGGGGCAGGCCTTCTCGCCGCCGGAGGCCTCGGAGGAGGTGTTCCTGCACTCGTCCCCGGAGGCTCTGCGGGGCGAGGCACGGACGCCGGCGTCCGACGTCTATCAGCTCGCCTCGACGATCTGGACGATGTTGACGGGGCAGCCGCCCTTCTCGTCCACCGACGGCGGACCCTTCGATCCGCACGCCTACGCGAACCGGGTGTTGGGCGAGGCACCTCGTCCGATCGGTCGCCAGGACGTCTCGCGGAAGCTGCGCGGGGTCCTGACCCGTGCGCTGGCCAAGCGTCCGGAGGAACGTTACGCGAACGCGGCGGAGTTCAGCGCCGCCTTCGAGCAGGCCCGCACCTCGCGACCGGCCACCACCATGTCCGGGTCGAACACCCCGGTCACCGGAGGGAACGTCCCTCTGTCGGGCCCGAACGAGCCCGTGCGGGATCCGTCCGGTGGCCACCCTCCCCTGTCGGGACCGAACGCGACGCTCTCGGGACCGAACACCCCCCTGTCCGGTCCGAACACGGCGTTCTCCGGACCCAACCCTCCCCTCTCCGGCCCGAACGCCTCTCTGAACCATCCGACCGGAGGACATGGTCCGCAGGGTGGCGCCACCGGAGGCCACGCGGCCTTCTCCGGGCCCCATCCGTCCCTGTCCGGGTCGACCGGGCCGAACGCCCCGATCACCGGAGGGAACGCCTCCTTCGGCCCGGGAACCGGTGCGTCCGCCACCGGTGGGCACGCCCCGTTCTCCGGTCCGAACCCGGCCTTCGGCGGCCCCGAGGCTCCGTCCTTCGGAGAGCACCGGGGCCCGGCGGAGCCCGTGCACCAGGAGCGTCCTCAAGAGCCCGCGAGCGGACCTCAGAGGCCCTTCCAGGCCCCCGAGCGCCCCGCAGCACCACCGCCCGTCGAGGAGCCGCCAGCCGGATCCTGGTTCCCGCCCGACCCCCCGAAGCCCGAAGAGCGGAGCCTGCGCTCCGAGACCCCGGCCCGCCTCCAGACCTCCACGAGTCTCCGTTTCCCGAACCGTCCGCTCCCCACCCCGGAGGAGCGTGAGCGGCACGGGGCCGTACCCGAGCGAGAGTCGCCCAACACCACGGCCGAGATCGCGATGGCGCGTCTTCGAGGCGAGGAGATCTCCCCGCGTGTGGCCTGGGCCCGCTTGGAGGGCTGGACCGGTGGCGCCGAGGACTCCCGGCTGCCGGTGGACGAGGTCGTGGAGGAGAAGCGGGAGGGGACGGACCCCGTCTGGGACGCCCCCGACCCGGCCTCCGGAAGACAACCGCGTTGGCGGGAACACCTGCACATCGCGGTGACGGTCTGCGGCATCCTCCTGGTCACCTCGGTGGCCAGCGCGTTCGCGGCGACCTCCTCTTCCGGACCTGTGGTCGCGGCGGCGGCGGAGGACGAGGAGACGGAGACCGCCGAAGGGGCCGAGGGCGAGGAGGCCGAGGCCCCCGCGGTCACGGCCGAGCCCTCGCCGCTCCCGTCGGTGGATCCGCCCACCGACGTCGCGTTGGACGACACGCTCAGCGGGGTCACCCTCACCTGGACCGACCGCACCGGTGGCACGGGGTCGTACTTCGTGCTCGGCGGGCAGCAGGGGCACGATCTGATGACCCTGGCCAGAACCGGTCCCGGCGCGGTGACGGCGCAGGTGAGCACCGAGAACACGGTCGCCGAGTACTGCTTCGTCGTGGTGGCGGTCGAGGGTGGGTCGGCACCCGCCGACGAGGTGTGCACCTCGCGCGCGGCCGAACGCGCCGAGGCCGAGCGTCGGGCCGAGGAGGAGGCCGCCGCCGAGGCGGAGGAAGAGGAAGCGGAGGAGGAAGAGGAGGAGGACGCCCAGCCGTCGGACGCACCCTCTCCGAGCAGCGAAGACTGAGTTCGGCCCCGCTCCGGTGACGTCCGCCGGATAACGTGAGGAACCGGGAGAACCGTCGCATGACATCGGTGATCCCATGTCTCGGACAGGTTCCTCAGCCCCCTCTCCCCCGAAAGGCGACCCCATGCGGCGTTCCCTCGCTCTGGCCTCGGCCGTGTGTCTGCTCGCCGTGACCGCGTGTGATTCCTCCTCCGACTCCTCGGACGGCACCCCCGGCACGGTCGAGGAGCTCACCGAGGACGGGCTGGTCGGCCTGGCCCTGCTGCATCGAGGGTTCGAGGGCGGTGACCCGGAGACCGACCAGGTCCTGGTCTTCCACGACCCGGAGAGCGGCGCTCCGCTCCAGCGGATCGAGCTGCCCGACGGCGCGGTGGACCCGATGTCGCCCGACGTGCCCGTGTACGGACAGTTCTCGGAGGACTGGCAGTACTTCGCCTTCGCCACCCGTGAGCCCAACGCCGTGCACCTGGCGGTCCTGACCGATCCGGACGAGGCGGAGGACGACGAGGTGGAGGGGTTCTCCTACCAGCCGGTCGAGACGATCGCCTCCTCTCAGGGTGGGCTCGTGTCACGGCCGATGATCCACGGGGAGCGCCTCTGGTACGTCCTCGGCAACGGCGACGGCCAGCCGCCGCAGGTCATGTCGGTCCCCTTGGAGGCGCCCAACGGCACCCCCAACCAGGAGGGGAGTCTGGCGTTGGGCGAGGGGAACCGTCCCAGCGACTGGGCCCTCACACCCGATGGGTCCCTGCACATCCGTAACAGCGTGCCGACCCAGCAGTTGACCGGCGGCGAGGGTTCGGCGGTGGTCAGGGCGACCAACGGCACCGTCGTCAACGCCACCCTGACGACCAATGGCGAGCAGTGGCAGACCTTCGACGGCACCGAGGTGTGGGGCGGCGGCGACGCGCTGCTGCGTCCCGACGGCAACGGTGAGGCGCCCGACGGGCTGTACCTGTTGTCGACGGAGGGGCAGGGCTACACCGCGACCCGCCTGTTGGAGGACGAGCCCGGACCGGTCGTGCAGTACGCGCCGGCCGAGGAGCGTGACGCGGTCCTGCTCCAGACCGAGAACGCCTGGTTCCGGGTGGACCTGAGGGAGGAGGGCGCGGTCGAGGCCGAGGAGGTCTTCCCGCTCTATCAGGACGCCTCCATGGAGGGGTGGCCCCTGGTCGTGCGCTGGGCCCAGAACCCTCCGGGCGATCCGAGCGCCGAGCCCTCGGATCCCTCCGAGGACTGATCGGGGCCGTTTCCGGCCATCGGACACACCGGTGTCCTCCTTTCCCCACGCTCGCGGGAAACGGTTATAGCGTGAAATTCCATGGCCCATGCCCGGAGAGGACCCGGATCATGTCGAAGCAGGACCGTCCGCGCGGAACGATGGCCGCTCTGGACCGGCTGATCGAGAGCACCCGTGCGCTGGGAAGGGCGACGACGGTCTTCGGTGATCCGGTCACGTCCGGCGCGACCACCGTGGTGCCGGTGGCGCGGATCAGCGCGCTGACCCTGATGGGCGGCGGCACGGGACGGTTCGTCGTCTCGAACGGAGACGGCGCCGGCGGTACCGGCCTGGTGCGGGCCCGGCCTTCGGGGTTCCTGGTGGTCTCGCCCGAGGGCGCCGCCTACCGGTCGATCCGGCAGCCGGTCACGAGGCTGGTCCTGCCGTTGGCGGCGATCGGCGCCCTGACCGCGGCCCGGATCGTCGGGGTCTCCCTGCGTGAGGCGCGTCGGCGCAAAGCCCTGGAATCCGCCCATCGGGAGTCGGAATCGTGCTGCGGATCACCGGAGATGTGACCTGGGCCGTACCGTCGCGAAACGGCCTCCTGTAGCGTTACCGGGCTCGTGAGGCACGGTCGTACGGAGGTCGCCTCTTGTCCGGGGTCATCGTCGGTTTCGGGGTCATCGCCAGCATCGTGGCCATCGGGTACATGCTGGGCCGGCTCTCCCTCCTCGGGCCGGGCGCCCGGGAGGTCCTCAGTCGGCTGGCGTTCTACGTGGCCAGCCCGGCTCTGTTGTTCACGATCCTGGCGCGGACGGACCTGTCGATCCTGCTCTCGCCGCCGGTCCTGGTGAGCGTGTTGAGCGTGGTGGTCGTGGCCCTGGCCTTCCTCGTGGTGGGCGTGATCCGCAGGTGGGGTGTCGGCCGCACCACGGTGGGCGTCCTGGGCTCCTCCTACGTCAACGCGGGCAACCTCGGTATCCCGATCGCCTCCTACGTGCTCGGCGACGCCTCCCTGGTGGCGCCGATCCTGCTGTTCCAGCTGTTGGTCCTGGCGCCCGTCTCGTTGACCGTCCTGGACCTGAACAACGGGAACGTGCGCGGGGTGTGGCCGGTGTTCCGCCGTTCCCTGGGCACCCCTGTGCGCAACCCGGTGGTGATCGCCTCCCTGGCCGGGGTGGCGGTGTCGGCTTCGGGGTGGGTGCCGCCGGAACCGTTGATGGAACCCTTCGACCTGGTCGGCGGCATGGCGGTGCCGGCGATGCTGTTGGCCTTCGGGATCTCGCTGCACGGAAGCGCCATGCCCGGCAAGGGCGGCCCCGAGCAGGTCCCGGTCCTGTTGGCCGTCGCCTTGAAGTCGGTGGTCCAGCCGCTGGTCGCCTGGGTCCTGGGGGCTCTGGTGTTCGGTATGGAGGGCGCCGCCCTGTTCTCCGTGGTGGTCCTGGCCGCCCTGCCCACGGCGCAGAACGTGTTCAACTACGCCACCCAGTACCGGACGGGCGAGGTGCTGACACGAGAGGTGGTCCTGTTGACCACGCTGCTGACCGTCCCGGTCCTGTTCGCCGTCACCTTCCTGCTCGGCTGATCCGGCCCCTGAACGGAAGGCGGGCCCACGCGGCGTCGGTCGGCTCCGGGATCCGTCGATAAAAACGTCGGCCAAAGGTTGGTCATGGTCCGGTTGCGGGAATACCGACTTCGAGGGCCCGCCCCCACCCCCTTGGGGGACGGGCCCTTCCAACGTGGAAGGGGCCGGCACGTCGCGACGTGCCGGCCCCTCGTCCGTGGCTCTGGGGAAGACTATCCCCAGGCCAGAGCGGTCAGCTCCGGGTCCTCCAGCGCGGTGCCGATGTCACGCAGCACCTTGGACCCCAGCTCGCCGTCGACCAGTCGGTGGTCGAAGGACAACGACAGGGTCGTCACCTTGCGGATCTTCAGCTCGCCCTTGTGCACCCAGGGCATGTCGCGGATCTGGCCGAAGGCCAGGATGGCCGCCTCGCCCGGGTTGATGATCGGGGTACCGGCGTCCACCCCGAACACACCGACGTTGGTGATCGTGATGGTGCCCCCGGACATGTCGGCCGGGCCGGTCTTGCCCGCCCGGGCCGTCTCGGTGAGCCGTTTCAGGGACGCCGCCAGTTCCGGCAGGGTCTGGGATTCGGCGTCCTTGATGTTGGGCACCACCAGGCCTCGCTCGGTGGCCGCCGCGATCCCCAGGTTCACGTAGTTCTTGACCACGATCTCCTGGTTCTCCTCGTCCCAGGAGGCGTTGATCCCCGGGTGGCGGCGGATCGCCATGAGCAGCGCCTTGGCCACCAGGAGCAGCGGCGACACCTTGACGTCTGCGAAGTCCGGGCGCTCGCGCAGGCGGGCGACGGCCTTCATCGTCCGGGTGACGTCCACCTGGAGGAACTCGGTCACGTGCGGGGCGGTGAACGCGCTGTTCACCATGGCGGCCGCGGTGTGCTTGCGCACGCCCTTGATGGGGATCCGCTGTTCCCGAGCGCTCCGGTCCGTCTCGACCGGGGTCTCCGGGGCCGGGGCGGCCTCCGGGGCGGCCTCCGGCGCGCGGACGGCCTCGACCGCCGCGTGGACGTCGTCGCGGGTGATGATCCCGTCCTTGCCGGTGGGCGAGACCGTCGCCAGGTCGATCCCCAGGTCCTTGGCGAGCTTGCGCACCGGCGGCTTGGCCAGCGGACGTCCCTCGCTCCGGACCGGGGCCGCGGGAGCCGCGGGTTCCGGCGTGGTGGGGGCCGGAGCCGGTCGGGGCGCGGGCGCCGCCGGGGTCGGGGCCGTGGCGGCGGGTCGGCGACGAGGACGGCGCTGCGTCGAGGCCGCCTTCTCCCCATAGCCGACCAGCGGCTTCTCCCGTTCCTCGGTCTCGGCGCCCGTGTCGGCCTCGGCGGTCCCACCGCCGGAACCGCCGGTGCCGTCGTCCACGGTGATGATGACCGTGCCGACCTCCACCGTCTCGCCTTCGGCGGCGAACAGCTCCTTGACGGTGCCCGAATACGGGCAGGGCAGCTCGACGACGGCCTTGGCGGTCTCGATCTCACAGATCATCTGACCGTCCTTGACCTCGTCACCCGGCTTGACGTACCAGGTGAGGAGTTCGGCCTCGATCAGCCCTTCGCCGACGTCGGGCAGTTTGAACGCGTGCACGCCGTCGACCGCGGGCGTGCTCTTCTGAATCGCCATGTCTTGCGGTTTCCCCGATCTAGTACGCGAACGCCCGGTCGACCCCGTCAAGGACGCGGTCCAGGTCCGGCAGGTAGTACTCCTCCAGCCTGGACTGCGGGTAGGGGGTGTCGAACGCGGCCACGCGGATGACCGGCGACTCCAGGTGGTAGAAGCACTCCTCGGTGACCCGGGCGGCGATCTCCGCGCCGGGTCCTCCGGTGAGGGTGGCCTCGTGGGCGATCACCAGACGGCCGGTGCGCTTGACCGACGCGTTGATGGTGTCGTAGTCGACGGGCGAGAGCGAGCGCACGTCGATGACCTCGATGGAGTGGTCGGTGTCGGCCTCGGCCGCCTGGAGGGCGGTCTTGACCATCGGCCCGTAGGCCAGCAGCGTGCAGTCGGTGCCGGAACGCGCGATCCGGGCCGAGTTCAGGGGGGTGACCTCCTGGAGGGAGGCCTCGGTGTCGACCTCGGCCTTCTCGTAGTAGCGCCGCTTGGGCTCCAGGAAGATGACCGGGTCGTCGGACCGGATGGCCTGCTGGATCATCCAGTAGGCGTCCTCGGGGTTGGCGACGCTGACCACGCGCAGACCGGCGGTGTGCTGGAAGTACGCCTCGGGCGACTCGCTGTGGTGCTCGACCGCGCCGATGCCGCCGCCGTAGGGGATGCGCATGACGAGGGGCATGCTCAGCTTGCCCGCCGAGCGGCGACGCATCTTGGCCAGCTGGGTGAAGGTCTGGTTGGCGGCCGGGAAGAAGAAACCGTCGAACTGGATCTCCACCACGGGGCGGTAGCCGCGCAGCGCCATGCCGATGGCGGTGCCGACGATGCCGGATTCGGCCAGCGGGGTGTCGATGACGCGGTCCGCGCCGAAGTCCTTGTGCAGGCCGTCGGTGACCCGGAAGACACCGCCGAGCCGTCCGACGTCCTCGCCCATGACCAGGACCTTGGGGTCGTGCTCCATGGCGGCGCGCAGGCCGGCGTTGATGGCCTTGCCGATCGTGAGGTTGGTTCCCATGGCCTAGCGGCCCCCTTCCGCGCCGGCGTCCTCGAAGGAGGCCAGGTAGTCGGCGAACTCGGACCGCTGTCGGTCGATGTGGACGTTGGGTTCGGCGTAGACCTCGTGGAAGATGTCCAGAGGCTCGGGGTCGGGCATCGAGCGGCACTCGGTGCGGACCCGCTCACCGACCTTGTCGGCCTCCTCGTCGATCGCCGTGAAGAAGGCCTCGTCGGCCAGACCGTTGAGTTCGAGGTAGCGGCGCACCCGCAGGATCGGGTCCTTGGCCTTCCACTCGTCGAGTTCGGCCGCGTCCCGGTAGCGCGTGGGGTCGTCGTTGGTGGTGTGCGCGCCCATCCGGTAGGTGAACGCCTCCACCAGGGTGGGGCCGTTGCCGCTGCGGGCGTTGTCCAGCGCGGCGCGGGTGACCGCGAGGCAGGCGAGGACGTCGTTGCCGTCCACGCGTACGCCGGGGAAGCCGAAGCCGGCGGCGCGTCGGTAGATCGGCACGCGGGCCTGGCGCTCCAGGGGCTCGGAGATGGCCCACTGGTTGTTCTGGCAGAAGAAGACCACCGGAGCGTTGTTCACCGAGGCGAAGTTGAACGCCTCGTTGGTGTCGCCCTGGCTGGTGGCCCCGTCGCCGAAGTAGGAGATGACGGCGGTGCCGTCCTCGCCGACGGCGCCGTCGCGCTGGACGCCCATGGCGTAGCCGGTGGCGTGCAGCGTCTGGCTGCCGATGACGATCGTGTACAGGTGGAAGCCCTGCTCGTGCGGGTCCCAACCGCCGTTGGTGACCCCGCGGAACATGCCGAGGAGTTCCTTGGGCTCGATCCCGCGGCACCAGGCGACGCCGTGTTCACGGTAGGAGGGGAAGGCCATGTCCTTGTCACGTAGAGCGCGGCCGGAGCCGATCTGCGCGGCCTCCTGGCCCAGAAGCGAGGCCCACAGGCCCAGCTCGCCCTGACGCTGGAGGGAGACGGCCTCGCTGTCGACCCTGCGGACCAGCACCAGGTCACGGTAGAGGGCGCGGATCTCCTCCGCGCTGATGTCCAGGGGGTAGTCGGGGTGCTCCTTGAGCTCCCCTTCCGGTGTCAGGAGCTGGATGAGCTCCGGTTCCTCGTGCGCGGCGGTGTCCGACACGTCGCTCCTCGGGTTCTCGGGGCCGACTTCGCGTGGGTGAACGCTGATCGACCGTTTAACGGTCCACGCGCACCCGGGGTGTCGGATGGGCGCGGACAGTCCTCCCCATATCGTGACAGAACTCACTATGGAGAGCGCAAGCCCCCAGCGACACCTTTTACGCTGCGCGAGCCATGTTCTCTCATCGCCGGCCAGGCCGATTATCAGGGCTTCCTAGCATTTACAAGGACTTCCAACAACTTTGTGACAACGTGGCCGCGCCCTGCCCCAGCTCTACCACGTGAACACCCTCGGACCTCCGGGATTCGGGGTGAGAGGACCTCGAGCCTCCCCCGATCCCGACGCATCCGCCGTTCCGGACGGGAACCTCCTCGAAGGGCCGGATCCCACTCGCATGTGCACGATCTTTACCGAGAACGGGCAGATCAGAGCTTGATAGGCAAGTGAAAACTTGCCTATAGTGGCGACGTGGACGACGAGATCTTCAAGGCCCTCGCCGATCCCACACGCCGGAGCATCCTCGACGAGCTCACCGAGCGGTCCGGACAGACCCTGTTCGAGATCTGCTCGCGCCTGAACATGAGACACGGGCTCACCATGTCCCGCCAGGCCGTCTCGCAGCACCTCGCGGTGCTGGAGAAGGCCGGGCTGGTCGAGATCCGGCGAGAGGGACGCTACCGATTCCACGACCTGGACCCCGAGCCGTTGCGACACCTCGTCGAACGGTGGACCGGTCCCCGTACACGGGAGAACGACACATGAGGATCGACCTGACCAGCGTCTTCGTCGACGACCAGGCCAAGGCGCTGGACTTCTACACCGACGTGCTGGGCTTCGAGAAGAAGAACGACGTCCCCGTGGGGGACGCCCGGTGGCTGACCGTGGTCTCGCCCGAGGCCCCCGAGGGGCCCGAACTGCTGCTGGAGCCCTCCGGCCACCCGGCCGTGGGTCCGTACAAGGAGGCCCTGGTCGCGGACGGGATCCCCGCCGCCGCCTTCTCCGTCGACGACGTGCACGCCGAGTACGAACGCCTGCGCGCTCACGGGGTGCGGTTCACCCAGCCGCCGATCGACGCGGGCTCGGTCACCACGGCCGTCCTGGACGACACCTGCGGCAACCTCATCCAGATCATGCGAGTGGCCTGACCGGTCGAGGTGTCGGCTCGGATCGGCGCATGACATCCGTCATCACCGGTCCGATGAGGAACACGGAGACGACCGGTTACGCGCGCCACTACTCGCGGTGGTCCTCGGAAATCTAGATTCGAGACATGGACCGCGAAGAAGACCGCAGCACCCCGACACCTTCACCGGAACCGGCCGAAGGCCTCCCCCCGACGGGGATCGACCCGACGGGCCACGCGCCCTCGGCCCCCGTCGGGGCCGCCGCTCCGGCCCCGAGACGACGGGGCCCTCGCCCCGTCCCGCCGGGAGTGGAGTACCACCGGGTCCTCGCCGACGACCGGCGCCGGATCTGGCGGGGTATCGCCGCGCTCGTCCTGCTCTTCGGTGGAATGCTCGCCTTCTCGTTCGGGTTCACGATCCTCGGATCGCTCGTCGACATGGCGCTCGGCCGCCCCAGCGTGCTCCTCGGCGGCGACGAGTTCACCCCGGCCACCCAGGCGTCGGCCCTGATCGGGCTCGCCCTGCTGGTGCCCTGGAGCATGCTGATCCAGCGATGGCTCTACGGGGTGAAGGGGGCCTCGCTGCACTCGGTGCTGTCGGTCTTCAGGCCGGCGGTCTTCGGCCGGGCGTTCCTGGTGATCCTGCCCATCTGGGCGGTCTACATGACCGTCTTCTCGATGTTCACCCCGATGCCGGAGGGGGTGTGGCGGCCCTCGGACCTCGTCCTGATGTTCGGCATCGTCCTCCTGCTCACACCGTTGCAGTCGGCCGGTGAGGAGTACGGCTTCCGCGGTCTCGCCTTCCGGGTCGCCGCGAGCTGGGGCAAGGGCCCGCGCGCCGCGCTCCTCCTCGGTGTCGCTGTCTCCGGTCTGTTGTTCATGCTCGCGCACTTCGCCCTGGATCCGTGGCTCAACCTCTACTACCTCACCTTCGGCGTGACCCTGGCCCTGATCACGTGGCGGACCGGAGGTCTGGAGGTGGCGGTGGTCGTCCACGCGGTCAACAACACGATCGCCTTCCTGCTGACGCTCGTCACCCGCAGCGACCTCGTCGAGGGGATGGACCGCTCGGTGGGAGCCGGCTCGGCGATCATGCTCGTGCCCTGCGTCCTTCTGATCCTGATCACCATCGTGGTGTGGGCGCGCACACGGGAAACGGGACCCGCGCTCACACCTTCGGAAAGGGAGACGCACGAGGCCCCGCGAGAACGGTGACGGGTCGTTTCGGGGAAAAGGCGGAGGGGGCGCACGCATTCGCGGGGACGGCCGCCCTCCGCCGCCGTATCCGGAGGTTCGGATAACGGCGGAGGCGTGTTCGTCGTCGCCTCTTCGGGGGTCGTTCCCGGTCGGTCCGGGAAACGTCCGGAGAAAGAGGGGTCACGGCCTTTTCCGAACGCCGCGAAGGCGTTCGTCCAGGCCTTCTTCCCGGGCCCTCGTCCACCCTCTCCTCGGGCCCGGAACGGCCGTTCACTCGGCCGCTGTACGCGCCTTCGGAGCGGGCACCCTCATACCGCGCTCACGCCCGTAGTCGGCGAGCATCTCGCGCAGTTGACGGCGGGCGCGGTGCAGGCGGGACATGACCGTGCCCAGCGGGGTCCCCATGCGCGCGGCCACCTCCTTGTAGGCATAGCCCTCGATGTCCACGAGGTAGATGACCTCCTGGAACTCCTCCGGAAGACGGGCCAGGGCCTGCTTGATGTCGGAATCGGGCAGGTGGTCCAGGACCTCGGTCTCGGCCGACCGCATTCCCGAGGAGGTGTGCGCCTCGGCGGCGGCGAGCTGCCAGTCCTTGATCTCGTCGGTGGTCTCCTGACGGGGCTCCCGCTGCTTCTTGCGGTAGCCGTTGATGAAGGTATTGGTCAGGATCCGGTAAAGCCAGGCCCTCAGGTTGGTGCCGGCCCGGAACTGATGGAAATTGGCGAAGGCCTTCGTGAAGGTCTCCTGCACGAGGTCCTCGGCGTCGGCCGGATTGCGCGTCATACGCAGAGCCGTCGGGTAGAGCTGGTCTGCGAACGGCGTGACCGCGGTGGCGAAGTCCAGTGTCTGGCCCTCGTCGCGGGCTCCACCGGCCGTGGAGGTCTGATCTTTCTCGAGAGTCGTCAAGTTTCCCCCTAGGGACGACCGAACGATCACTTCCACCTTGTTAGACGCAGCTTCACCTTCCCAATGATGACATCAATGTCCGTGATACGGGTCACGAACGTACCGAAACCGTCCCCGATACCCGTAAGTGTGCGGTAAAAGTCCCGCGTGGCGACTGGCCGGAACGCGACACCGTCCTCCGGTGTCATACGCTGACGTCGCCACCAGGCGCGTCCCGACGAGGCGCCCTTCGGACGGTGGATCCAGTGGCATACCCGTTTTTCCTGTGGAGGACCTGTGGCCCGCGTCGTGGTTGACGTCATGCTCAAGCCCGAGATCCTGGACCCTCAGGGCCAGGCCATCGCCGGGGCCTGCTCCCGACTCGGCTTCGAGGGGGTCGAACAGGTCCGCCAGGGCAAGCGCTTCGAGGTCGAGGTCGAGGGCGAGGTGGACGAGGCCAAGCTCGCCGACGTCCGTCGTCTGGCCGAGACCCTGCTCGCCAACACCGTCATCGAGGACTTCGAGGTCCGTCCCGCCTGATCGGTCTCGACCTCCCCAACGGCCCCGGTCTTCCCCGCCCTCACCGGCGGGGACCGCCCTTCGACGGGTAATCGGACGGCGGGAACGGACACACCGTTGGTCCCACGTGCCGGAAGTGTCCGGCTTGTTCGGCCGCGTCCCCCGAGGGCGCGGCTGTTCGTTTTACCCGGAGCGACCTCGGGAAGGCTCCCTAACGTGCCGAGATGGTCACCGACACGGAGCACGAGAGGTACACGGATGGACACCGTTTTCTCGATCTCCCTCCCCCGAGAGGCGTACACGGTCGCCGTCGTACGCGACGTGCTCGGCGCCCTCCTGGACAGGATGGGGATGTGCCGGGCCTGCGTGGACGACATCCTGCTCTCCGCTTCCGAAGCCTGTGCGAACGCGGTCGAGCACGGCGACCCCGCCGCCGACTACGAGGTCGGGGCCGAGTTCGCCCCCGGCTGGTGCGGACTCCGGATCTCCCATACCGGAAGAGCGCCGAACCCCGGCGCGCTCGCCGCGAGGTTCACCTCGGACCGCACGCCCCTCCCGGGTCTGGAATCGGAATCGGGCAGGGGCATCTTGCTGATGCGGTACCTCATGGACGAGGTCGCCTTCCACGGAGAACCGCACACCACCGTCGTCCTGCGCAAACGCCTCACCGCGTGCGACCCGGCCGCGAACGGGGCACCACCGCGGGACCACCGATCCTCGTCCGGACAACTCGCCCTGTCCTGACGCCCCCGCACCGGCCCCGCGCCCCGTGGACCGTCCACACGGGGCGCGGTACCCCGCCCTCCGGGCGCCGTGACGCATCCCACGGACCTGTCCGGTCGTACACCTCCACCCCTCCCAGAAGGGGGTTCCTTGGGAGGATCGCACAGGAGCACCGCCCCGGAAAGGGGTGACGGTCGTACCCGAGTACAGGTGAGCGGGTACGCTGCGGGGGTAGCGGACGCTCCGTTCCCGTGACGGGGCCAGGCACCGACCCCTCCCCGTCGAACAACAACCCCGGAGTGTGCTCATGACAGCCCGTGTGGGCGTCGTCACCTTCCCAGGCACCCTTGACGACAAGGACGCCGCCCGCGCGGTGTCCCTGGCGGGTGCCGAGCCCGTCTCCCTCTGGCACGCGGACGCCGACCTCAAGGGGGTCGACGCCGTGGTCCTGCCCGGTGGGTTCTCCTACGGCGACTACCTGCGCTGTGGAGCCATCGCGCGGTTCGCCCCGCTGATGTCCGAACTGATCCCGGCGGCGCGTTCGGGCGCCCTCCCGGTTCTGGGCATCTGCAACGGCTTCCAGATCCTGTGCGAGAGTCACCTGCTGCCCGGTGCCCTCACCCGCAACTCCTCCCTGCGGTTCGTCAACCGCGACCAGGTCCTGCGGATGGAGAACACGAACACCGCCTGGACGAGCTCCTACGACGAGGGGCAGGAGATCCTGGTCGTCCTCAAGAGCGGCGAGGGCGGCTATGTCGCCGACGAGGAGACCCTCGACCGGTTGGAGGGCGAAGGCCGGGTCATCGCCCGCTACGTCGGCTCCAACCCCAACGGCTCCCGCCGCGACATCGCCGGGGTGACCAACGAGCACGGCAACATCGTCGGGCTCATGCCCCACCCCGAGCACGCCGTCGAGGCGCTCACCGGCCCCTCCACCGACGGGCTGGGCTTCTTCACCTCGATCCTCGGACACCTGGCGGCCGGAACCCCGGCCCACGCCTGACGCACACCGGATCGGCGCGACCGCCGAACCGACCTCACCCGACAGGGGGACGACTCGCGATGATGGCGCTGCTGCGCTCCCGGAAGACCATGTACGTCCTGGTGGGACTGGTCGTGATCGGCCTCGTGGTCTCCGGGGCCATCGGCCTCTTCCAGTCGTTCAACTCGGCACCCGTGGCCACGCCCGGGGCGCAGGGGCAACAGCCCCCGCCCCAGGCGCAGGGCGAACAGCCCGAACCGCCGCCGGAGGTCGGTGCCCTCGGCAGCCCCCCGTCCGGTTTCACCTACGTGGACCAGGATGAGGCGCACTGCGCCCAGGGCCAGTGCTTCCGCCTGATCCTCATCGCCGGCGAGGAGGGCGAAGAGCTCGACGTCGACGCGAACGAGGCCGTCGAGACGGTGTACGAGCACCTGCTCGGCAACGGCTGGCGCCAAGAGCTCCCCGAAAACGCCGAATCCTCGGAGGACATCGCACTCGCCGACTCCGTCCTCACCGACGGCGAGACCCTGGTCGCCGACTCCTCCGCCCCGGCCGCCGGCGCAGTGCCGGTCCTCATGCTGGGCAACGCGGGCATGCCCGCCTACTGATCCGACACCGGGCGGCGGACACGGCCAAGGCCCGGACCGAAGAACCCGCGCAACTCCGCGACACCCGAACGGAACCACCGCATGTCTGAAGTACCCGGCCTCGACACCGTCGCCACGGCGCACGACACCCCGGACACCCCTCAGCCGTACGCCGAACTGGGCATGGCCAAGGACGAGTACGAGCGGGTCCGCGAGATCCTGGGCCGCCGGCCCACCGCGGCCGAGCTGGCGATCTACTCGGTCATGTGGAGCGAGCACTGCTCCTACAAGTCCTCCAAGGTGCACCTGCGCCAGTTCGGGGAGAAGGCCCCCGAAAGCGACGCCCTGCTGGTGGGCATGGGCGAGAACGCGGGCGTCGTCGACGTCGGTGAGGGCAACGCCGTCACCTTCAAGATCGAGTCGCACAACCACCCCTCCTACGTGGAACCGCACCAGGGCGCGGCCACCGGCGTGGGCGGCATCGTCCGCGACATCCTCACCATGGGAGCCCGCCCCGTCGCGGTGATGGACGCCCTGCGCTTCGGCCCCGCAGACGCCGACGACACCAAGCGGGTCCTGCCCGGCGTCGTCTCGGGCATCTCCTTCTACGGGAACTGCCTGGGCCTGCCCAACATCGGCGGTGAGATCGGCTTCGGCCCCGGTTACATCGGCAACCCGCTGGTCAACGCCCTGTGCGTGGGCGTCATGAAGCACGAGGACATCAAGCTCGCCCAGGCCCCCGGCCCCGGCAACAAGGTGGTCCTGTTCGGTTCCACCACCGGCCCCGACGGCATCGGCGGCGCCTCGGTGCTGGCCAGTGCCACCTTCGACGACGAGTCGCACGCCAAGCGGCCCAGCGTCCAGGTCGGCGACCCGTTCATGGAGAAGCTCCTCATCGAGTGCAGCCTGGAGCTGTACGCCGAGGACATGGTGGTGGGCATCCAGGACCTGGGCGCCGCCGGCGTCTCCTGCGCCACCACCGAGCTGGCCGCCGGAGGCACCGGTGGGATGCGGATCCAGCTCGACCGGGTTCCGCTGCGCGACCACCGGCTCACGCCTGAGGAGATCCTCATGAGCGAGTCGCAGGAGCGCATGATGGCGATCGTCGAACCCGCCAAGATGGACGCCTTCCTGGCCGTCTGCGACAAGTGGGGCATCCTCGCCACCGAGATCGGCGAGGTCACCGACGTGACCCCCGAGGAGGCCGAACGCGGTGGCCGCCTCGTGATGACCTGGCACGGCGAGACCGTCGTGGACATGCCGCCCCGGACCGCCTCCGACGAGGGCCCCGTCTACGAGCGCCCCTACGCGCGCCCGGACTCGCAGGACGCCCTCCAGTCCGACGACGCCGCCGCGCTGCCCCGCCCGAAGGACGACACCGAACTGCGCGAACAGCTCCTGCGCGTGCTCGGAGCCCCCGGTGTGGGCGACCCGACCTGGGTCACCGGCCAGTACGACAGCTACGTGCGCGGCGACACCGTCGTGTCCACCCCGCACGACTCCGGCATGATCCGCATCGCCGACGACTCCGACCGGGGCGTGGCCCTGGCCACCGACGGCAACGGTCGCTTCACCCGACTCGACCCCTACACGGGCACCCGCCTGGCCTACGCCGAGGCCTACCGCAACGTCGCCGCCACCGGAGCCCGCCCGCTGGCCGTCACCAACTGTCTCAACTTCGGCTCCCCCGAGGACCCCGGGGTCATGTGGCAGTTCGCCGAGGCCACCCGCGGTCTGGCCGACGCCTGCAAGCAGCTCGGCACCCCCGTGACCGGCGGCAACGTCAGCTTCTACAACCAGACCGGTGACGTGGCGATCAACCCCACCCCGGTCATCGGCGTGCTCGGGGTCATCGACGACGTCAACGCCCGTCTGCGTTCGGGCTTCGACGCCGACGGCGCCCACGTGTTCCTGCTCGGCGAGACCCGCCCCGAGTTCGGCGGCTCGGCCTGGGCCGACGTGGTGCACGAGCACCTGGGCGGACTGCCGCCCGAGGTGGACCTGGCCGCCGAGGCCGCGCTGGGCGAGGTCCTGGCCACCGCCGCCGAGCGGGGCCTGGCCACGGCCGCGCACGACCTGTCCGACGGCGGCCTGGGCGTCGCGCTGTCCGAGTCCGCGCTGCGCGGCGGCCGGGGCATCCGGGTCGAGGTCTCCGAGGACGTGTTCACCGAACTGTTCAGCGAGTCGGCCGCGCGCGCGATCGTCTCGGTCGGCCCCGAGCAGGCGGAGGCGTTCACGGCCCTGGCCGCCGAGCACGGCGTTCCGCTCCGTCGGATCGGCACCGTCGGCGGCGATGCCCTCGTGGTCGAGCACCCCGGCGGCTCCGTGGAGATCGGCCTCGACGACCTGCGTTCCTCCTACGAGGCGGCCCTTCCCGCCCTGATGGACGGCGTGTAGAACCGAACGACCGAGGGGGCGTCCCGGCCGGGACGCCCCCTTTCGCATGCCTTGAAGGGGTAGGCCGTCCGGGTCCCCTTCGCGACGCTATGGGATCGTACGACCGCGGTTCCGGCCGGAACGGCGTCCAGCGCCCTTCGCCCGTTCCGCCGGATCGACCGCCCCCGAACGGACGACGAGGACATCCCCCGGACCATGAACGAGACCCCCCGAAAGCGCCGCGAGGACGGACACGGACCGATCGCGTGGATCACCCGATGGAAGGTGGCCCTGGCGGTCGCGGCCGCACTGGCCCTCATCACCGGGATCGGCGTGTTCACGCTCCTGCCCCGCGACCACGAACACTTCACCTCCGACGGAGAGCCCGAGGTCGGAGACGTTCCTCGCGAGATCGACCACATCGCCTGGGAATGGGACACCCCCGACGGCACCACCATCCAAGAAGTCGCCCCCGGACCCGCCGGCCCCATCGCCCTCACCGACCACGGCGCGATCGCGCTGGACGGTACCACCGGCGAGGAGCTCTGGGGCATCACCACGACAGACCCCGATATCCACACCCTGTCCGGGGTCACCCCTGGCGGAGAGCGCACCGTCATCTTCCAGATCCGGCGACTGGACGAGGGCGCTCTCAACAAGGTCACCATCCTGGACTCCCGCACCGGGAAGATCGACCACCGCTTCGACCACCGGATCGAAGGCGATACCTCCCAGAGATCCTTCACCTGGAAAGACCCTGACCCCGATCCACGAGCTCTCAGCGACCACACCTGGCCGGAAGCCACCGAAACCGGCCTCCTCGCCCGTGACCTGAGTGACGGCGATGTCGCCTGGGACTACACCCCGCCCGACGGGTGCACCATCCGTTCCCAGGCCTACGCCGTCAACCTGGCCCCCTACACCATCGCAAGCACAGGAGACCTGTTCGTCTTCCCCGAGCACTGTGGGCTCCCGGAGGAGCAGGACTCTCACGAGACCGCTGTGGAATCCACCGGTCGTATCGTCGCCCTGGACGCCGCCACCGGCGAACCCGCCTGGCCCGCCATCACCGACATCTTGTTCCGCAGAGATTCCGGTTCCGACAACCTCGGCTTCCGGACCCCCATCACCTTGGACACCGAACAGACCGCGATCCTGGCCCACACCACCTCAGGCCCGACCCTCTTCGACCTGGAGACCGGGGAACCCCGGTACGAACGACTCGGAGAACTCCCCGAGGAGGAATACCGCCCATCGGCGTTCTCCTACCTGGAACCCGAACGGCTCTCCGTGGTCACGGAGAGTCCCTCCGAAGAGGACTCACTCACGATCGGCCGTATCGATCTGGAACAGAACCGGATCACCGACGAGGCCAGGGTGGAAGGTCAGCGGCTCTTTCCAGGCCCCGAGTACAGCCACCGAAGGCCCACGGACAGCGGTCGAACCTCCCTCTCCTTGGAGAACGGACTGCTCATCAGTGCCTGTGAGACGGCCTGCGGCGCGGGCGTGCCCCTTCTCGCCCTCTTCTCCCCCCGGAACGGGGACGGAGCGGAGGAGCCTATCGAGATGCCCATGCTCGGCGGGGTGAACAGCTCGGGCCCCGGACTGTTCATGAAGGTCCCCGGCGGCATCGTGGCCTGGCGACCCCACGGGGAGCAGGGGACCACGAGAACACTCATCGGCCTCACATGAGATCGGGTTCCGTGTCCGCTGGTGGACACGGAACCCGATAGGTCGAGGGCCTCACTCAGGCCGGCACCTGAAGATGTCATCGAGCGAAGAGGGCGGGAAATGAAAGAGAATCTGAATAAAAGAATCATATTCGTTGGTTCGACGACGACGCTGACCCTGGCCACTGTGGGAGCTTTTCTTCTATGGCCGTCCCCTTTCGGTGATCATCGAATCATCGTCCAAGATGTCGAACCCGCCGAGACCCCGGGAACGATTCAGGAGATCTCCTGGACGTGGGAACCCGATGAAGAGACCACCGCACAATCCGTCTTTATCGGTCCGGCAGGGCCCATCGTGATGTACGAGGACGGTGTATCGGCCCTTGATGGCTCTAACGGTACGGAGATCTGGAGTTACAGGGTCAACGATCTACGCGCCCCTTCGTCCCGATCAGACTCCATCAGAGTCGGAGTCACATCCGATCGTGAGTACACCGTGCTGGCCTGGCATCCCCGGGAAACGGTGGAGTACGTGAACATGGCGATCCTCGAATCGGGATCGGGCCAGCTCATCGACGAGTATCGATTCTCCCCTCCTGAAGAGGAGGTCGATGACGGAGCTCGTCCTCCCCTCCCCTCGCTGGATCGCCTTTCGACGGATACATGGCTCGAACCCGATGGTGATGGCTTCGCCGCCCTGAGCATCTTCACGGGAGAGAAAAAATGGGATTACACCCCGGACTCGAAATGTCGAATTCTATATAACTATTCCCATGAGAACTTTGAGGACTTCAGTGTTCTAATCGGAGAGGAAACTCTTATATTCGGCCAATACTGTGACGAAGATGTCAGCGAAGGAACCTTCCATGGCGATCTGATCGCACTCAATGCAGAAAACGGATCAGAGAAATGGACAATCGAGAATCGAATATCTCTTGCAAGAAGTGAGATAGACATTGAATACGATGTTAGAAAAACCGACATGAATCCGATGTGGGATCCTGGCTACATAACCGTGACGACAGAGCAAGGAAATAGTCTCGTCGATATCGATACTGGGAATATCATTCTCGACGACACTCGTGATATTTTCCCCGATTCCCCCGACGACTCGGCGATCCTGGACGCGAACGAAGATCGTATCATCGACGTCACTCGTCATATATATGACCAGCCTTCCATATTTACGACGGCCGACACGCGCTCAGGGAATATTGAATCAACGACCACCCTTCCCAGCACCGACTTCAACCACTACCTCCTTCTCCCGGAAGACCTCAACATCTCCTTCTCATGGCCAAATATTATTCCCTTGCGCGGGGGAATCCTCACCACAACCTGCAAAAATGAATGTGAAGAGAACACGAAAACTAATTATACGGACACAGTCACCTTCATTCCCTCGACGCCCGAAGGAGAGGAGGAAACGGTCGAAATTCCACTTCCTTCGGATACCTCTGATCAGAGCACCCATACACTCCTCGCCTCCCCGGGTAGCGTGATCGCCTACATGAAACATGAAGGCAGCATCCCCGAGATATTTGGCCTCAAGTAGATAACGACCAAAAAATTCCCCAAAGAGAACAAGCAATTCTCGATTACATCCAACATAAAGGCGAAAGACAGTCACGAAAAAACTTTAATCCACTGGCTCTCGAGAGCACAGTTTCAACGGGAGAGGACCCCCGGTAGCCACGAATTCATTCTCCGGGCAGCATCATTGCATACACGACAGCAGACGGAAAAATACCGGAGATCATCGGCCTTGGATGAACAAGAGGCCGAGCATGCAATATTACAAATTCAAGCCGTCGAACCACTCGAATATTAAAAAGATAATCTCAGATCCGAAATGGGCGACGGGCGTACTTTGAGAAAATACTTTCAAGGAAAGATGCTCCTGACGGTCGCGGTCGCACTGACCCTCATCGTCGGGATCGGCGTGTTCACGCTCTTGCCCCGCGACCACGAACACTTCACCTCCGACGGAGAACCCGAGGTCGGAGACGTTCCTCACGAGGTCGACCACATCGCCTGGGAATGGGACACCCCCGAGGGCCACTCGATCGTCACCGTGATGCCCGGGCTCGCCGGCCCGGTCGTGGTCATGGAACGAGGCGTCATCGGACTCGACGGGACCACAGGCGGGGAACTCTGGGGCTACCTCAGCGACCTCGATGGCTCCGATGTCAGCGCGTCGGTCACCCCAGACGGACGGTACGCCGTCGTCTCACAGGCCCGTGACGATGAGAACCACGTCTCCCTGCTGGACAGCGGTACCGGAGAGATCCAGGAGAGATACGAATACCCCCTCGACTCCGAACCTCCGAGTCTCCTGAACCTGTCCGACCACGACTGGATCGAGGCCCGGGACGGCGGCATCGTCGCCCGCGACCTGCACAGCGGGGACATCGCCTGGGAGTACCTACCGGAGCGGGGCTGCGAGATCCAGGCGCTCCGTGGATCGAACACCTTCGGAGACACGGCCGACTACTCCGTGGCGACCAGCGGCGAACACTACGTCATGGCCGAACTGTGCGAGGAGCATCGAGAGGAGGGTGAACCCGACGCTCCGCGTTCACCGGGGAATCTCGTCGTCCTGGACGCGTGGAGCGGAGAGGTCTCTTGGACCGTCGAGGACGATCTCCTTCTCGAGAGGGAGACCCGCTCGGAGATCGACGTCCCCTACTCCGCCGGTATCAACGTCTCTCGTGACGAGAGCGCGCTCCTGGCCGAGACGACCTCCGGCTCCACCCTCTTCGTCCCGGCCACGGGAGAGGTCCTCCACGATGACCTCCGGAGTCTTCAGAGGGACGAGGGACCGGGCAGGATCATCGACTTCGACGACGAGAACGTCGTCGTCTCCGAAAGGACACCCGGGAGCACAGGCCTCCCCGAGTTCACGAACACGAGAACAGGAGACGGAGAGATCCTTCGACGAACCTCGACGGAAGACCCTCTCAGCGGCGACCCCTTCGAATACCACCGGATCCGACCGGCCGGGAGCGCCTCCTACTCTCTCCCCCTCGACGGCGGAGTCGTCACGCCGGGATGCGTCGACGAGTGCGCGGAGAGGAACATCGACGAAACGGTCCTTTTCCTCCCCTGGGAGGGCAAGACCCCGCCGCGGGCCATCGAGTCCGAGAAGGTCGAAGCGATCGTCCAGAGCGGGAGAGGGGTCTTCGTGGAGACCCCTGGAAGCGTGGTCCTCTATCGGCCCGGCTCCGAGGGCCACCTCATCGGCCTCGCATGACGACGCGCCCCCCGTCACTCGACCCCCCATCACGAGGAGAACCCGCGATATGAACAAACGGAGGATCTCCGCGACCGCGCTCTGCCTGGCCCTGGCGACACCTGCCTGTACCGGCTCCGGGGGTCCGTGATCCACCGGGTCGCCGACGAGTCGCCGACGGCACCCGAGGCCATGGCCTCCGTGAGCGAGGTCGGTTGGGAGTGGAGTCCCGGCGAGGGCGAACGTGTCTCGAAGGTGCACGCGGGTCCGGTCGGGGCCGTCATCGAACTGACGGACGGGCTGGTCGGACTGCGCGGCGACACCGGTGACGAACTGTGGCGTTACCAGGCGCCCGAGGCGGAGGGGTTCTCCGCCTCCTTCTCCCCTTCGGGGGAACTCGCCCTCGTATCGGCCTCGGATGAGCCCGCCCTGCTACTGGACACCTCCACCGGGGAGGCCGCGGCCCGGGACCTCGACTGGAACGGCGAGGGCCGTCTTCTGGACGGCGAGTTCCTCTTCCACCGTGAAGGTGAGGCCACCGAGGCCCTCCATGAGTCGACCGATCTGGAGACCGGAGCGTTCCTCTGGCGGCAGGAGGAGACCCTCACCTGCTCCGAAGGCGGCCCCTCCCGCACGATCACCACGCTCCTGTCGCCCAAGGCGATCGTCCTGCTCCTGCACTGCTCGGAGGACACCTCCGAGGGCGCGCTCCGCGTCCCCGCCCCCGACACAATGAACGCGCTGGTGGCGTTGGACCCGAAGAACGGCGAGGAGCTGTGGCGTCGGGAGGCCGAGGACACCGAGGGCCGAGGCCTGGCGGAGGCGAAGCTCCTCCAGGGCCGCCTGGTGGCCGACCTTCCGGGTGAGGAGGGGTGGACGATCATCGACCCCGCCGATGGTGAGGTCCTCGCCGAGTCCCCGAAACCGGTGTTGGAGCTCGGGGACGGCACCTACCTCGCCGGTCCGGATCACCTGGCGGAGGATCCGAGCCACGAGCTGCGGACCTTCGACGGAGAGGTGCTCTCCTCGGTCACCCTTCCCGACGGGCGCTTCTCCGGAGACACACCGGAGACCGCCGTCGGGTTGCCCGACCACCTGCTCACCATCGACATGGAACGCGGCTCCGACGAGGACGCGATCGACGTCGTGGTGACCCCCTGGGACGACGAGGGCGCGGAGGACGTCATCACCGCGACCACCACCGCCACGGCGAGCAGTCTCGATCCCGGTCGGCTGCTCTCCGTGCCCGGGTCGGTCATCGCCTATGTCC
Organism: Nocardiopsis alba DSM 43377; assembly: GCF_000341225.1. Taxonomy (GTDB): domain Bacteria; phylum Actinomycetota; class Actinomycetes; order Streptosporangiales; family Streptosporangiaceae; genus Nocardiopsis; species Nocardiopsis alba. Next base: position 91,663 of record NZ_ANAC01000001.1, on the reverse strand, counting down.
CGGTGGAACGCGGGGCCGGCATCGACGCCATCGAGGGCGTCGTGGCGCTCAGGTGAGCACCTACGAATGAACCCGCCCGCGCCGGCCCGAGTCCCTCGGGCGGGCGCGGGTCTCTCCGTCCTCGGGGCGGGTCAGATCCTTCCGTCGCCGCAGTCGACGTGGTCGGCGACGCTCGCCTCGTAGGCGTCGTGGGTGTCGAAGGCCCCCTGGTGCTCGTCCATGTAGGCGTCGACGAACTCCTCGCCGGTGACGGTGTCCCCGCACCAGGTGACCTCGTTGTGGTGCATGGCGTCGTTCAGGGCGCTGTCGATCCGGTTGAAGCCGACCATGGTGTCCCAGGCGTCCTCGTCGAGCTCGACGACGTACCCCTCCAGGTCACCGTCCTGGTAGCCGGCCTCCCAGTCCACGTCCGCGTCACCCCCTCCTTCGGGGACGATGATCCCTTGGTCGAACAGGAGCTCACGGGCACCACCCATGTTCACGAGCACCTCGTCCGATCCCACTTCGTCGATCATCCGATCCAGGGTGACCACCCGCACCTGACGTTCGACCCAGAAGACCGAGACGAGTTCGGAGGCGTACTCGGTGTCCGGTGGGGGCTCGGGTTCGGCGGAGGAGCAACCTGCCAGAGCCAGGACGATCGACAGAGCGATGATCGAGAAGGCGGGCCCGCGGCCCGGGTGGCGGGACAAGCTGCTCCTTCGGGGGCGATGGTCGGAAGGTCCACCCCATTCTGTTGAAGGAGACGGACCCACCGCGCACCGCCCCTCCCCCGCCGTGCGCGTTAACGGCCCCTGCCTGAAGGGCACCCCGGAGGAAGGACCCGGTCCCACTGGGGTAGGACTACTAGGAGGAGGTGGAGGAAGATGGAACGCGCCAGACGTGGCAGCTTGAAGGGCGCGCTCGGCAGCCATGACCGCCCGGCCAGCGCCCTGGGTTTCCGGCGGGTCCTGGCGGTGTTCGGGGCCCTGGTACTCCTGTTGGGCACCATCGCCGCCGTGCTCTGGACCGACCAGCTCTGGCTGGCGGTGCTCCTCGGCGCGGGCTTCGTCGCCGCCTGTGTGAACGTCTACTGGGTGAACCGGCGGCTCCACTACGAGCGCCCCCAGCACTGATCCACACCGTCGGATGAAGAGGACGGTAGAGGCCGGAGCCGCTCCGGCCTCCCACCCCTCCTGCTCAGCCGACCTTCAGCTGCTCGTCCCCGAAGTCGGCCACCAGAACGAGTGTTCCGCCCAAGGCCGTGACGTAACGGTCGAGGACATCGCGGGTCGAGATGTCACCGGATTCGATCTGGGAGACCCTGGAGACCGAGACCCCCATTCGACGCGCCACCTCGGCCTGCCCCAGCCCTCGATGCCTCCGCATCTCGACCAGACGCCAAGCCCTGGCCTGGTCTTGGAGACGAGCGACCTCGGCCTCGAACCGCTCCGCCCCGCCGGAGGTCTCGACGGCCTTCTCCAGATGGCCGCTGTCACGCCAGCTTCGACCCACGCTCATGCCTCGTCCGCCTCTCGCCGTTCCGACAGGTAATCCCCATAGAGGAGTTCGGCTCGCGGTACCGCCCATCGGTACCACGAACGCCATCGACCGGACTTGTCCCCCGCGACCAGAAGGATCGCGGAACGCCATGGGTCGAAAGCGAAGAGAACACGCACCTCACTTCCGGCCGAGGAACCGGGGCGCAGCTCCTTCAGGTTCGCCACCGAGGTTCCGACGACGGTGTCCACCAAGGGTCGCCCTTCCCCGGGCCCGTTACGTTCCAGGACGAGAATCGCCTGGTTCACCAGAGAGTGCGACTTCCGGTCCTTCTCATAGAGCTCATCAAGGAAGCGTTCCACATCCTCGGTCATGAGGATCTCCCATGATCCCAACGCCATCCTCCTTGAAAGACTACCCGGACTTTAGGAAATCCTAAAGGTCCTGCTCGGAGTCGGCCCTGGTTTCGAGAAAACCGCGAGATGCGGAATGCCCGATGGTTCGGCGGAACGTCACCGTCAGGGGTGGAGGGTGATGGCGATGGGGCGGTGGTCGGAGTGGGGCACGTCCGGGGCGGCGGGGTCGCTCGGCCTCCAGTCGTCGGTGACGAGGATGTGGTCGATCTGCTGCTCGGAGCGGGCGGCGGCGACCATGGTGGGGAAGGGGCGCGCGTCGGCGAAGGCGTCGTGGAGGGTCTCTCCCAAGGGCAGGTCCTCGGGTTCGAGGTTGAGGTCGCCCGCGACCACCACGGGCGTGCCGCGGCCGTGGGCGGCCTCGGCGATCTCCATGAGGGCGGCCAGTTGGGCTCGGGAGCTCGGGTCGGCCAGGTCGTAGCCCTCGGGTTGCAGGTGGGTGGCGATCACCGTGACATCGGCGCCCCGCCAGGTCAGGGTCGCCTCCAGAGCCTGGGCGCCGGTGGGTCCGCTCGCGGGAAGGGTGTGGCCGCGCACCTCGGTGACCGGAAGGTTGGTGAGCAGGGCGTCTCCCCAGAACGGGCCGTCGGCGGGCCCCCAGTAGGCGGTCATGCCCAGGTGTTCGGCGAGCGCCGACAGGTGGTCGTGACCTCCGTTGAGCAGCCAGCCCCGGTCCACCTCGCCGAGCGCGATGACGTCGGCGTCCAGAGCGCGCAGGGTCTCGGCCTGTTCGGCGGTGGACAGGCGTCCGTCCATGCCGAACCCCATGCGCACGTTGTAGGCGGCCACCCGTAGGCCGTCGGAGCCGGGTTCGGCGGGGGTGGTCTCGACTCGGACGAAGAGGGGGGCGAGCGTGACGGCCAGGGCGAGGGCGGCGGCGCCGACGGCCCCGGGCATGGCCCGGGCCGGTGGGGTCGTGTCCGTTCCGGGGCGGAGCGGGAGCGCCGCGGCGAGGAGGAGCAGAGCGAGGAACGGTACGTACGTGTTGGGGATGTGCAGGTCGTAGGCGGCGTAGAAGGCGAACACCAGGACGACGAAGAGCAGGAGCCCCGAGGCGGCGAGGGCCCCGGTGCGCGCCGCGGTGGTCCCAGGGGCGGGGCGGGACACCGCCAGCCCGGCGCAGGCGGCCAGGGCGAGCTGTCCCGGGACGAGGAGCGCCCAGGTCCAGGTGGGCGGCACGCCGGGCACGTCGCCGTCGAGTGAGGACACGAGCGACAACGCCGTCAGGACCACGAGCATCAAGGTCAAGGGGACGAGGGGGCCCGGGACGAAGGCGCGGGGTCGGGCGGTGACGGCGACGGACAGGACCGCGACGACCGCGATCACGACCGACGCGTAGGGGGTCTCGGCGAGGGTGCGGGCCACGGCCGGGTTGGCGGTGTAGAGGCCGGTCAGGAAGAGCAGCGGCCCCAGGGAGAGCCAGGCGCGGGGGCCGACGGGGGCGGGTTCTCCCGCCTCGGCCCGCAGGGTCCACAGGGACGCGGCGAGGAAGGCCGCGCACACGACCACGACCCCGGTCCAGACGAGGACGCCCTCGCGCCAGAGCGGATCGACGGTGCCGAGTGCCGTGTGCGCGACGGACGAGGCGGCCGTACCGGCGACCACGCCGATCATCACCTCGTGCGCGTTCGTTCGACCGTCGGTGGCGGTGGCGGCCACGACGCAGGTCAGCCAGACGACGCCCAGCCCCACGAGGGCCGAGGACAGGTAGAGCTGGGGGTCTCCTCCCTCGGTGGCCTGGAGCGCGATCCGACCGACCACGAGGAGGCCCGCCGTGACCAGGGCGAGGGTGGCGGGCGGCACCCACCGGGTCAGGAGTACGGCGGGGAAGGGGAGCAGGAACCAGGCGAGGGCGTAGGCGCCCATGACCTCGGGGCCGGTCGAGCCCGCCTGCCCGAAGAGGGTGATGAGCGAGGGGAGGAAGACCCGGAGCACGTCCAGCAGCAGGACGGTTCCGAGGAGTGTGGCGAGGCGTCCCTGACGCATGGTGCTCCGCTCTGTGGGGGCAGGCGAGGTTCCCGAAGGATTCTCACCTTCTCCCCCGGCCCGTGGCAAGGGCGAAGACCCCGGGCACGGGTGGGGGCGGCGACCGCACCGGTCGCCGCCCCCACCCGTCGTCCACGCGTCAGCGGGTCTCGTGGCCTTCCGGAAGCCACTTCTCCCACACGTCGCGGTTCTCGCTCACCCAGATCTCGGCCGCCTCGGGCGGAGAGATCCCCTGGTCGGCGATCATCTGCGCGACCTCGTTCTGCTGCGAGTTGGTCCACTTCCAGTTGTCGAGGAAGCGGTACGCGTAGTCGTCCTCCTCCACGAAACCGGCCCTGAAGATCTTGTTCAGGTCGTAGACCGGGTAGTCACAGGGAACATCGTCCAGGTCGGCGTCGCAACCTTCGTGATAGTCGGGGAAGTCGACCTTGACCAGGTCCACCTCCTCCTGGAACCACTGCGGGTCGTAGAAGTAGAAGAGCACCGGCTCCTCGTTGGCGTAACGGCGCCGCACCTCGGTGATCTGAGCGGCCTCCGACCCGGCGTAGACGATCTCGAGGTCGAGGTCGAAGGCGTTGATCATCCCCTGGTCCTGGCTGACGAACCCGGGGGCTCCGGCCAGGAACTCGCCCTTGTCGCCCGTCTGGGCCGTCCGGAACAGGTCGGTGTTGGCCTTCAGACCCTCCAGGGTGGTGATCTCCGGGTACTCCTCCGCGAGGTAGGCGGGGACGTACCAGCCGATCACACCCTCGTTGCCGTTGGGACCGCCGTCCACGGCGGTGCCGTTGCCGTCGGGTCCGTACAGCTCGAACAGCTCCTCGTGGCCCCAGTTCTCCACGATCACGTCCATGACGCCCTGATCGAGCGCCTGCCAGGAGGGCTGTTCGTCCACGCGGATGAGCTGGACCTCATAGCCCATCTCCTCCCGCAGGATGTTGGCCAGTACCTCGGCGCTGGCCTCGTAGCCCACCCAGCCGTTCACGGCGATCCGGACGGTGTTGGGGTCGCGGGCGATCTGATCGGTGCGCACCGCGCAGGAGCTCACCATCACCAGGGCCAACCCCACGGCGAGCGACCGGAGCAGGACGCCCCTCTTCAGAAACCTAGGCACGGGGTGCCCTCCTTCCCTGCGTCACCCGGTCCAGGAACAGACCCAGGAACACGATCGCCAGGCCCGCGGCGATACCCAGGCCCAGCTCGTTCTGCGCCAGCCCGAGGACGACGTCGTTACCGAGCGCGCCGGCGCCGACGAGGGCGCCCATCACCACCATGGACAGGACCAGGATGATGCCCTGGTTGACCGCCAACAGCAGGGAGCCGCGCGCCATGGGCAGCTCCACCTTGGTGAGCAGCTGCCACTTCGTGGAGCCCTGGGAGACGGCGGCTTCGAGGGTGCCCTCGGGCACCCCGCGGATACCGTCGTTCACCAACCTGATCACCGGAGGCAGGGCGAAGATGACCGCGGCCGCCAGGGCGGGCACGGGGCCCAGTCCGAGCAGGGCCACCGCCGGGATCAGGTAGACGAACGGCGGCAGGGTCTGCATGAAGTCGAGCACGGGGCGGAACACCACGGCGACCACGTCGTTGCGCGACATCAGGACACCGAGGACCACACCCAGCGCGATGGTGACCACCGTGGCCACCAGCACCTGGGAGAGCGTGGCCATGGCGTTGTCCCACACACCCAGGAGGCCGATCGCGATGAAGCAGAGCGCGGAGATCACCGCGACCCGCCTGCCCGCGAAGATCAGCCCGAGCGCGGCGGCGGCGAGCGTCACCAACCACCACGGCGATCCGCTGAGCAGGTTGTCGAGCGGTCCGAGGATCCAGCTCTGTGTCCAGGAGCCCAGAGCGGCGGCGGCCGGGCCGATCGCCGCCTCGATCGCCTTGTCGAAGGCGTTCACCGGGATGTCGATCCGGAGCGACAGGTCGCGCGGCCAGCCTCCCAGGTCGAGGAGACGGCCCACGACCATCGCCGCGACGGCCGCGGCGAGCATGCCGCCCAGGAGCGGCAGCCGATAACGTGCTTCGATCCGCGGTGTGTGCGCTCCGTGGCCGACCGCGCCGGTGACCCGATCCATGGCGATGGCGAGCATGACGATCGCCAGACCCGCCTGGAACGCCTGACCGACGTTGATCTTGGACAGCGCCTGATAGATGGCGTCGCCGAGACCGCCCGCTCCGATGACCGAGGCGATGACGACCATGGAGACCGCGAGCATGATGGTCTGGTTGACGCCCAACAGGATGGTGCGCTTGGCCAGCGGCAGCTGCACCTTGGTGAGGATCTGCCACGGGGTGGAGCCCAACGAGGTCGTCGCCTCGATGGCGCCCTTGTTCACCTCGCGGATGCCCAACGCGGTGATCCGTACGACCGGCGGGAGCGCGTAGACGGCGGTCACCACGGCGGCCGACGCGTTACCGATGCCGAAGAGCAGCACGAACGGCAGCAGGTAGGCGAAGGCCGGCATGATCTGCATGAAGTCCAGCACCGGACGGATGGCCCGGTAGAACCCCTCGCTCCGACCGGCCAGGATGCCGAGCGGAATGCCGAACAGCAGGGCGATGAACACCGAGGTGATGATGAGCGACAACGTCGTCATCGACTCGTTCCACAGCCCGGTCAGCGCGAACACCGCGAAGGTGGCGAGGACCAGCAGGGCCACCCGCCATCCCGCGACCCGCCAGGAGGCGAGCACGCCGATGACGGTCACGCCGAGCCAGGTGAACGTGTTCAGGACCTGGTTGATCAGCACGACGGCCGACCCGAGGCCCACGGAGATGTAGTTGAAGAAGTAGAGGAACAGCGGGCTGTCGTTGCGGTTGTCGACGATCCAGGCGTAGACACCATCGAGCCAGGCCATGAAGGCGCTGCCGGTGGCGCCCGGGAAGCCGCCCGCCCAGGACGGGGAGCCCATCAGGCGGGTCAGCTGGTAGCCCAGGATCAGCACCACGACCACCAGCAGGGCCTGGAACCAGCTCCTGCGCAGAAGCCCGCCGTCGCCGTCCCCCGTGTTCTCCGTGCCGGCCTCCTTGGTGCCGGCGGGTTCGGTCACCGTGGCCATGTCATCCACCGTTCCCCGTCGAAGCGGCGCCCCCGGGGTCGACGACGTCGTCGGAGATCTCCTCCACCGTCTCCTCGACGATCGCGTCGACCTGCTCGGAGCCCTCCAGCTGATCCTCCGCGATGGCGCGCAGTACGTCGTCGCGGCCCACGTAGCCGAGGAGGGTGTCGCCCTCCACGACCCGGACCGGGGCGGTGCTCGCGGCGAGCATCGGCAGGACCTCCGCCAGAACGGTGCCGGGTTCGGTGGTCGGGCCGTCGGTGCGCTCCTCCGGGTAGGCGTCGCGGACCAGCCATCGGGCGGTGAGCACGGTCGTGCGGGCCACGTCGGAGGTGAAGTCGGCTACGTAGGAGTTGACCGGACGACCGACCACCTCTTCGGGGGTGCCCACCTGGACGATCTCTCCGCTGCGCATGATCGCGATGCGGTCGCCCAGCTTGAGCGCCTCCTGAAGGTCGTGGGTGATGAAGACGGAGGTCTTGTTCAGCTCCTTCTGGAGCCGGACGACCTCGTTCTGCATGTCGCGGCGGATCAGCGGGTCCAGCGCGCTGAACGGCTCGTCGAACAGCAGCACCTGCGGGTCGACGGCGAGGGCGCGGGCCAGGCCCACGCGCTGCTGCATACCTCCGGAGAGCTGGCCGGGACGGGAGCTCTCGTACCCGCTCAGGCCGACCATCTCGATCATCTCGCGGGCCCGCTCGTAGCGTTCGGCGCGCGGCATTCCGCGCACCTCCAGCCCGTAGGCGACGTTGTCGATGATCTTGCGGTTGGGCAGGAGTCCGAAATGCTGGAAGACCATCGCCATCTTGCGCCGACGCAGCTCGCGCAGACGCTGGTCGGAGGCGTCCCCGATGTCCTCGCCGTCGAGCAGGACCGAACCCGAGGTGGGCTCGATCAGACGGGTCAGACAGCGGATGAGCGTGGACTTGCCGGACCCCGACAGCCCCATGACCACGAAGGTCTCGCCTGGGCGCACGTCGAAGGAGACGTCGCGCACCGCGACGGTGCAGCCGGTCTCCTCCTTGATGCGGTCGCGGTCGGCCCGCTCCAGTTCGGTGCCGATGACGTTGTCGGCGTTCTTACCGAAGATCTTCCACAGGTTGCGGACGGAGAAGGTGACGTCCGTGGCGCCCGGGGGCGTGCTCTCCTCGGCGGTCTGCGCGCTCATCGGGCCTCACCTTCCTCGGCCCGCCGATCCTCGCGGATCAGGTCGGCGGCGCGCTCCCCGAGCGCGAGCACCATGACCATCGGGTTCGGGGTGGGCAGGGTCGGGAACACCGAGGCGTCGGCCACGCGCAGCCCCTTCAGCCCGCGCACGCGCAGGCGAGGGTCGACCACGGCCGCGTCGTCGTCGACGGCGCCCATACGGCAGGTGCCCGCCGGGTGGTAGACGGTGTGCGCGGCGCGACGGCCGTACTCGGAGAGCTCCTCGTCGGTCCGGACCTTCGGCCCGGGGGCTACCTCGCGCTTGATCCAGGACTTGAACGGCTCGGTCTCGGCGACCTCGCGGGCGATCTTCAGGCCGTCCACGATGGTCTGCTCGTCGTAGCCCTCCGGGTCGGTGAAGTAGCGGAAGTCGAGGGCGGGCTTGGCCTCGGGGTCGCCACTGGTGAGGTAGAGCCTGCCTCGGGAACGGGACCGGGGGATGTTCGGGGTCATGCAGACCGCGTAGCCGTCCTCGGGCGAGTCGTAGCCCAGCCGCTTCGTGTTGTCGTCGAAGGGGATCTGGTAGATGTGGAACATCAGGTCCGGGCGCGGGTCGTCGCCTTCGTGACGTCGCACGAACAGGGCCGCGTCGGAGTCCATCACGGTGTTCTCGGGGATCCGACGGGTGGTCTCCCACATGATGATCGACTCCGGGTGGTCCTGGAGGTTCTCCCCCACACCCGGCAGGTCGTGCTGCGACTCGATGCCCAGGGCGCCCAGCTCCTCGGCGTTACCGACGCCGGACAGCATCAGCAGTCGGGGGCTGTCGATCGCGCCGGCCGACACGATGACCTCGTGACGGGCCTTGACGGTGATCCGCTCGCCGTCCTTGGTGGTGGCGGTGACCCCGGTGGCGCGGTCGCCGTCGAAGAGGATCCGTCCGACCCAGGTCTCCAGCAGCACGGTGAGGTTCTCGCGCACGTCCATGATCGGGTGCATGTAGGCGACCGAGGCCGAGGAGCGGTAGCCGGTGTAGGGGTCGTAGGCGATGGACAGGAAGCCCGCGCCACCGGAGAAACCGTCGCCGTGCGAGGTGAGGGCGTTGAAGTCCTCGATCACCGGAACGTTCGCCGCCTCCGAGGCCGAGGACACCCAGTCCTTGACCATGTCGTTGCGGTCCTTCTCGGCGATCGGGATGATGTTGCACTTGATCCGGTCGGCGTAGGACTGCACGGTGGCGTTGTCCCAGCCCTCGGCGCCGGCGGCGACCCACTCGTCGAGGTCCTCGGCGAACGGCCGGAAGCTGATCAGGGTGTTGTGCGAGGAGCAGCCGCCCAGGACGCGTGCGCGCGAGTGCAGGATGTGCGAGTTGCCGTTGGGCTGCTCGGTGGTGGTGTACCCGTAGTCGAGTTCACCGTCCAGGACGCTCAGCCAGTCGCGGAGTCGGAGCACGTGCTCCAGGTTCCGGTCATCGGGTCCGCCCTCGATCACGCAGACGGTGGTGCCGGGGTCCTCGGTGAGCCGGTTGGCGATCACCGAACCCGCAGTGCCACCACCGACGATGACGTAGTCGTACACGGTCTCTTCGTTGGACACGACCCGGTTCCTCTCGTTGTGTCACGCATGGGGGGCGTCGGGGGAAACCGACCTGTGCTGCGTCGGGTGTCTCTTCTTCTCGTGGAAAGGCCCGGCCGAGGGCACGGCGGAAGCGCTCGTGCCCCCGAACGGGCGGGGCCCCGGGATCGTTCGAACCCCGGGGCCTGGGAAGGTCAGCCGAACCAGCGCTGCGGTTCGGGAGCCAGGTTCCGATAGATGTGCTTGGCCTCGCGATATTCGTCGAGACCGGCCAGGCCGAGCTCGCGGCCGACGCCGCTACGACCGAAGCCGCCCCACTCCGCACCCGGGAAGTAGGGCCCGTAGTCGTTGATCCAGACGGTGCCGTGGCGCAGGGCGGCCGCCACACGCTCGCCACGGGCGGTGTCGTCGGTCCATACGCCGCCGGAGAGGCCGTAGTCGGTGTCGTTGCCCAGCTCGATAGCCTGGGCCTCGGTCTCGAAGCGCTCGACGGTCACGACCGGACCGAACACCTCGGTCTGCACGATGTCCATGGCGCGGTCGCAGTCCACGAACACGGTGGGACGGTAGAAGTAGCCGTCCTGGAGCTCGGGGTCGTCGGGGCGCCTGCCTCCGGCGATCACCCGCGCGCCCTCCTCCACGCCTCGGGCCACGGCCTTCTCGACCTTGGCCCGGTGCTCGGCGGAGACCAGGGGCCCGCAACGCACGCCCTCGTCCTGGCCTCGGCCGATCCGGATGGCCTCGGCGCGGCGGGCCAGTTCGGTGGTGAAGGCGTCGTGGATGTCGTTGTGCACGATGAGTCGCGCGCCGGCCGAGCACACCTGGCCGGAGTGGAAGAACGCGGCGCTGAGCGCGTAGTCCACGGCCGTGTCCAGGTCGACGTCGGGGAAGATGATGTTCGGGTTCTTCCCGCCCAGTTCCAGGGCGATCTTCTTGACCGTCTCGGAGGCGGCCGCCATGATCCGGCGCCCGGTGACCAGACCACCGGTGAAGGAGACCAGGTCGACGTCGGGGTGCTCGGACAGGGGCGCGCCCGCGTCGGGGCCGCTGCCCATCACCAGGTTGACCACACCGGCGGGGATGCCCGCCTCGGTGGACAGCTCCACCAGCTTGGCGGTGGTCACCGGGGTGACCTCACTGGGCTTGATCACCATGGTGTTGCCGGCGGCGATCGCCGGGGCCATCTTCCAGGCGAGCTGGAGCAGCGGGTAGTTCCACGGCGTGATCATGCCGCAGACACCGACGGGCTCGTAGACGATCTTGCTGTGGACGCCCTCGGGCGCGGAGACCAGACGGCCCGCGTCCTTGTCGGCGAGACCGGCGTAGTAGCGGAAGACGTTGGTGACGTCGTCGACGTCGATTCCGCCTTCCTCGATGGTCTTGCCGGTGTCGAACGACTCCATGATCGCGATCTCTTCACGGTCGCGCTGGAGCAGGTCGGCGATCTTCTCGAGGACGCGTCCGCGTTCGTCCGCGGAGGTACGACGCCATTCACCGGTGTCGAAGGCGCGTCGGGCCGCGGCGATGGCCGCCTCGGTGTCCGCTCTTCCGCCCTCGCTGACGATGGTCAGGACGGAGGCGTCGGCGGGGTCCAGGATCTCCCGGACCCGCCCGTTCTTCGCCGCTCGCCACTCACCGTCGATGTAGAGGCTGGTGGCGGTGGCCGAACCGGGCTCTGCCAGGTACGGCGCGGACGGCAGGGTTACGTAAGGGTGCTTCACGGATCCCTTTTGCCCAAGATCGGTAGTCACAAACTGCCTCGTCTCATAAGTCACACTCACCCCAACGTTGCCATAGGCATCACTGATCAGGCGAAACGCCGACCGGTGGACTATGGGACACCCCTTGGTGGTCTGTATCACCGGCCCTTCGAGGACAGACCTACGTCCCACCCCGCGCTCACGGTCTTGGAACACACCGCACTGGGGAATACCGGAACGAGACTTTGACGTACATTTAGGTGTACCTAAGTCGGTTCGTCCCGCTCATCCGGGGCACCCCTTGGAGTGCCGACCGCGAACCCGATCGAGGAACGCATGCTGCTCGAACAAGAACGTCGCGACGTCTGCCTGACGGCCCGGTCCATCGCCCGACACCCCGGCACCGCGCCCGGCGAGGCGGGCACCATCAGCGTTCGCAGCGGGGACCTCGTGGTCGTCACCCCGCACGGAATCCCCCTGGAACAGCTCGGCCCCGGCGACTGCCCCGTCATGTCCCTGGACGACCGTGTGCTGGAAGGACGGCGCGACCCCGCCGCCGAGGCCACCCTCCACCTGGCCGTCCACCGCGACGCGGCCGAACACGGTCGCGACGTCGGCGCGGTCGTCAACGCCTTCACCATCGACACCGTGGCCGTGTCGACCGTGCTGGTCGAACTCCCTCCCATCCACCACCGCGCCGCCGGTCTGGGCGGCGCCGTCGCCGTCACCCCCTACGCCCCTTACGGCACCGGCGACATCTCCGACCAGGCGGTCAAGGCCCTCAAGGGGCGCGATGCCGCCCTGTTGGCCGGCCACGGAGGTCTCGCCCTCGGCCGGAACCTGGAGCACGCCCTGGAGAACCTGCGGCTGCTCGACTGGCTCAGTGGCACCTACCTGCGCGCCCGTCAGGTCGGCGAACCGCGCGTGCTGTCCGAGGAGGAGCTCGCCGAGATCCGTCACCGCGACACCTACGGCTGGGCCGGACCCGACCCCTTCCTCTAGTTCCTCCCCCACCGAAGCCCACGGGGCCCGCGACGATGTCGCGGGCCCCGTTCCCGTGAAGGCCGACCCCTCGTTCCGGTCGGGTCGGGGGATCTACGGTCGGTGGCCGATACGGGGGAAGGGCTCGATGGAGAAGACGACCTCCACGGGGACCTCGAAGTAGCGGGAGATCCGCAGCGCCAGGTGGAGGCTCGGACTGTACTCGCCCCGCTCCAGGTAGCCGACGGTCTGATAGTGGACGCCCAGGGCCTCCGCCAGCTGCCGACGGGAGACCCCGCGTTCGGCCCGCAGCATCGCGATCCGGTTGTGGATGATCTCCGTGGACGCCTTGTCACGGCGACCGACGCTCTTCTCACCAGGCACGCTTCATCGCCTTCTCCCGGGCTTCCTGGACCCTCGACCCCGACTGTTTCCGGGCCATCCTCCGCAGCACCCACTGTGCGAGGAGGAGTCCGACCACCGCCCAGCCTGCCAGGACACCGGCGACCAACGGCAACTCCCACGAACCCGCGAGTTCGAAGGCCGCGTAGGAGTCCGGCAGGAGGGCGGCGCGAAGCCCCAGGCCGAGCCAGTACACCGGCAGGAGACGGCCGATGTCCAACATCCAGTCGGGCATGAGCGTCAAGGGCATGACCAGGCCGGAGAACATCAGGACGACGACGGTGGGCAGCATCGCCAGAGAGACACCCGTTCGGGCGTTTCCGACCAGAGCGCCGATGATCGCGCCGATGGGCGCGAGGGCGAGCACCCCGAGGACGCACACCCAGAGCAGCACCAGCACGTCGGTCCACCGCTCGAAACCGAAGTCGTCGACGAACAGCAGCCCCGGCACCACCGTGAGGAGCGCCATCGTGACGGCCACGGCCGCGATGTGCGTGGACTTGGCGACGGTGTAGCCCAAAAGCCCGCGGGGGACGGCCTTGGCACGCAGTAGCGTCCCGTCCTCACGTTCACTCGCCAGGGTCTGTAGGACGGTGGCGATACCGAGGATCGTCAAGGAGAAGGCCAACCCGCCGCTGAGGACGAACGCCCCGGGCATCTGGACCTCGCCCTCCCCCAGACCCATCGTCTGGAAGATGAGGGCCAACCCCAGGAACAGGCACGGCATGTACAGGTAGCCGAACAGCTCCTGACCGTTGCGGAAGGACAGTCCGTACTCGATCCGACCGCGGGAGAGACCGGCGCGGACCGCGTTGAGAGTGGGGTTCATCGGTTCTCCTCGTCGAGGTCGGCGGGGGCGACCTCCGCGTCCCCGCTCTCGTACCGCCGGACCATGGTCATGTCCACGTCCTCCAAGGACGTCCGGGTGACCTTCAGGTCGGTGATCCCGTCGCCGTGCACCGCGTACAGTTCCGCGATGTGCCAGGCCGGGGCGTCCGTGCCGTGCACGTGACGCCGCCCGTCGACGGTCCAGGTGACCTCGCTGTCCCCGGCCACCGAGGCGGCCAGTTCGTCGGGGCTGCCCTCGGTGACGATCCTGCCGCCCGCGAGGAGGAGCACGCGGTCGGAGAGCTTCGCGGCCTCGTCCAGGTCGTGGGTGGTGAGCAGGATCGTGGTGTCCTCCTCGTCGACCAGCCGGAAGAGCAGGTCGTGGAACGCCTGACGGGCCTTCGGGTCGAAGCCCGCGGTGGGTTCGTCGAGGAAGAGGATCTCGGGACGACCGACCACGCCGATCGCCACGTCCAGGCGCCGCCGCTGTCCACCGGAGAGGTGCTTGATCCGCTGTCCCGCGTGCTCGGTGAGGCCGACCAGGGCCAGCAGCGTGTCCGTGTCGTAGGGGCGGATCCGGTCGGGGGTGGAGTAGGGGGCGTGGAAGCGACCGAAGTGGTGGAGCAGGTCGCGGACCTTCCAGGCGCCGTGGTCGCGCCAGGACTGGAGGACCACGCCCGACCTCGCCCGCCAGGCCTCGTCCCCGTGTTCCGGGTCGGAACCGAGGACGTCGACCTTCCCGGAGGAGCGGCGCCGGAAGCCCTCCAGGACCTCCAGAGTGGTGGTCTTCCCGGCCCCGTTCGGACCCAGGAGCGTGATGATCTCGCCGCGCCGGGCGGTGAGGTCGATCCCCTTGAGGACCTCCTTCCTCCCGTAGTTCATCCGCAGGTCCTCGACCCGCAGGACGATCTCCGCTTCGACTCCGGCGGCCAGGGCCTCGGACCGTCGTGTGACCGGTGTTCCCATAGCACACCTCCTCCTATCCATAGGATCTCTTCTTCTTTTGATAGTAGGAGTACTACATCTATGAGTACAGCCGCTGTTGGCGAGCACATGCGAAGATCAGAGAGAACCGGACCCGTCCAAGCAGGTCGATGGGGGAATGAAAGGACGTGACCACATTCGGCCACCCGGGATGCGGGTACGGATAGCCGGGAATCCGCCACTCTCGGACATGACAATGGTGCCGACCACCCACCCGCACGGCAGGAGGCTCCCATGCGCTGTAGTTACATCCGGCTTCTCGTGAACGACTACGAGGCCTGCTTCCACTTCTACTCCGACGTCCTCGGACTCCCGGTGCTCTGGGGCGACGAGAAGAGCAGGTACGCCGAATTCGATGTGCGCTCGGGGACCCGCCTGGCCCTCAACCAGCGCGAGGTCATGGCCGAGGCGTTGGAGACCGACACCGCCGACCCCGAACTGCCCCACCAGGATCGACTCGCGGTGATCTTCGAGGTCGACGACGTGGACGAGGAGGCCGCGCGGCTGACCGCCGGCGGGGCCCGCCAGGTGATGGAGCCCCGGGACTGGACCGCCTGGGGCATCCGGGCCGCGCACTTCCGCGACCCGGACGGCTACCTCCTGGAGATCAACCGGCCCCTGATCCCCATGGTCGAGTTGGACGAACCCGTGCGGGACATGGAGTCCTCCGAGGGCTGAGCCGCCCGACCCGGGCCGACCGGAACGCGGCCGTTCAGGAGGCCACGTACTCCCTCAGCAGCTCGTTGACCCGGTCGGCGCGTTCCACACCGAGAAGGTGCGCCGCCCCGGATACCACCTCGAACCGGGAATCGGCGATCCCGTCGGCCAGTCTGCGCCCATGTCCGGGTGGGAGCAGGGGATCGTGCGCGGCGGAGAGCACCATGGTCGGAACCCGCACACCGGAGACCAGGTCGCGCTGATCCATATGGACGATCGCGTCACAGAGCGACGCGTAGGCGACCGGGTCGACCCCGCGGAGCTCATCGGTGAGCAGAGCCGCCACCTCGGGGGCGTCGGCCGTGAAGCCGGGGGTGAACCAGGGCAGGGTCACCTTCTCGACCACCGCCTCCATCCCACCTTCACGCGCCCGGTCGGCGACCCGGGCCCAGTGGTGCATGGGCGGGGTGCGCGACGCGGACGCCAGCAGCGCGAGCCGGTCCAGGGAGCGGGGGGAGTTGGCCGCGATCCACAGCAGGAGCGAGGATCCGAAACCGGCCCCGACCGCCGCCACCCGACCGAAGCCCAGTTCTCCCAAGAGCCCCAGCACGTCCAAGGCCAGACCCTCGACGGAGTAGGGCCCCTCCGGCGTCGGCGAGAGTCCGTGGCCCCGATGGTTGACCCGAAGGACCCGCCGGTCGCGGGTGAGCTCGGGAAGCTGTGGTTCCCAGACCGACATCGTCGTGCCGAACGGCGGTACCAGCAGGACCACGGGGGCGTGGGCGGGGCCGTCGAGTCGGTACTGGAGCGGAATCAGAGCCATGGAACCTCCGGGTCGCCGGAACGCCAGGTTATCCGTAGTGCTTTCGGGAGGGCCAGAAGGTTCCAGGGCCCGTGTGGAGTGGAGGACGGGAATCGACCGCCACGCTCTCTAGTGTCGAGGCATCCGAGACGGCGAGCTGTGAAGGAACCACCATGACGACGAACAGCAGCGTGAACGGCACCATCGACGTCGAGCGGGAGGCGCTCCTGACGTTCCTCGCCCAGCAGCGCGAGTTCCTGCTCACCACTCTCCAAGGCCTCGACGAGGAGCGGGCCACCCGGCGCACCACGGACAGCTCCCTGCACCTGGCCGGGATCGTCAAGCACCTGAACGAGGTCGAACGCTCCTGGATCGCGTTCATCCAGGACGGGCCCGTCGAGGTCGACTATGAGAACCCCGAGACCTTCGAGAAGCACGAGAACGGTTTCCGACTCCTCGAAGGCGAGACCCTGGAGGGGATCCTGGCCGACTACGCGGAGACGGCCCGGGCCACCGAGGAGTACGTGCGTTCGCTCCCCGACCTGGAGGTCTCGCACCCGCTTCCGAAGGCCCCCTGGTTCGAGGAGGACCTCGCCTGGACCGCACGCGACGTCCTGCTGCACATGCTCCGTGAGATCTCACAGCACTGTGGTCACGCGGACATCGTCCGGGAGTCCCTGGACGGGCAGAAGACCATGGGCTGACCACCCGCGACACGCCCGGGTCGCTTTTCTCCGTAGCGCGCTCGTCACCCTCCGCATGCGGGACGATGGGGTCGTCCCACCCCCGAGAGCCCGAGGAGCGCGGAGTGAGCCCGACCTGGATCGACATCGACGACGAGGCCCTCCGGGAGACCATACGGTTCTCCGGGGCCCGGAGCGAGGACGAGGCGGTCAACCTGGCCCTGCGGGTCTACGCGGCCCGCCACCGGAGCCGGGCCGAGACGATGCACGAGCGCAACCGGGCGGAGGCCGCCGCCAAACGTCGGGCCCCGGAGGACTGACGGCGGACGCCCCCGGAAAGACGGCGCCCCGGTCGAAGGCTCTTCGGCCGGGGCGCCGTCGTCCCTCGGACGGACTTTCGCGCACGAGGCGGACGAGACCACGGGAAAAGCGACGGGGGCGCCCTCACCCTTCGGTGAGAACGCCCCCGTTACGAGGTGGCGAGGGTCGCCTCCGCATCCCCCCTCAAAGTACGGAGGCGACCCCCGCTCTGGGAAGCGGCCCACGACTCCTCCCCCCTGGAGTCGCGGCCTGGAAGGTCTCTCCGCGGAAGCGACCTTGTCGTTCCGCGTTGATAGAAACAGTACCCACCACGACCACGAAGAACAACCCTCCGTCACGAGAAATCACTTAAAGTGATCGTCATTCCTCGGGGCATGAACCGCCAAGCCACTGTGGCGATCGTCAACCAGGGGTCATGGGCGCCTCCTCGAAGGTCACGCATAGCCTGGACGGGTGAGCTCACCTCTCCTCAGTCCACGCTGGCTCGGCATCCACCTGGCGGCCGTGCTCGTGGCCGTCGTGTGCACCGCCGGTACCTACTGGCAGGGCACTCGTGCCTTCGAGCCCGACCGGGACGTCATCACCAACCCCGTCCAGGAGCTCGCCGACGCGATCCCCGTGGACGACCTGGGCGAGCCCGGCGCCTACCTGCACCCGGCGCTCACCGCGAACACCGCGGTCGAGATCACCGGCGACTTCCACGTCGAAGAGCAGCTGCTGGTCCCGTGGCTGTTGGACGGGGTCGAAGGGTACGCCGTGGTGATCCCGCTGGTCACCGACGAGAACGCCGCGATGCCGGTGAACCGGGGCTGGGTCGAGGACCCCGAGGCCGTTCCGGCTCCCCCGGAGGGAGAGGTCACCGTCACCGGATGGCTCCAGCCGCCGCAGGACGCCTCGGAGGGCTACATCCCCATGGGCGACCCGCCGGAGGGGACCGCCGAGCGGATCGCGCCCTCCGTGCTCACCTCCTCGTGGGACGAGCAGCTGTACGCGGCCTACCTCACGCTGCCCGAGGGGGCCGCCGGAGGGGACGGCCTCACCCCGGTGCCGCCGCCGGAGCCGCCCACCGAGTTCAAGATCAACTGGCGCAGCCTCAGCTACGCGATCCAGTGGGCGATGTTCGGGGTCTCCGGAGTGGTCTTCTGGATCATCCTCATGCGCCGTGAACCGAGCGAGGCCCGCACCCGGGAGTCGGGTGGGGCCTCGAAGGACGACGGAGCGCGGCCGGATCAGCCGGTGGGCGCGGATTCCTGAGCGCCGGCGAGGGCGGCGGCCTCCTTGGCCCGCTCACTCTTGACCACACGGTGCTCCACCACGAAGCCGAGGATCGGGATGGTGCCCGCGAGCACCACGCCCAGAGTGCGACCGGCCCCCCAACGCCGGTCCAGCGCCACCCACAGCACGACCAGCACGTACAGCATGTAGATGTAGCCGTGCGGCATGGCGATGAAGAGCATGAGCGGGGACTCGGGCCCGAACCAGTGCTCGGCCCCCCGCGGGGCGGGCGCCAGGGCGAACATGGAGTTCTCGCCGACCAGGTACTTGGCGGGCATGGCCAGGAAGGTCAACCCCAGCAGGAAGACACCCGTCACGTACGCCAGCACCCGGTACAACGTGAACGACACACGGCTCTTGTCCACTGCACACACCCATTCGACGACTTCACCCGAGGAGGGTCGGGTTCCCCTCCATCGAGGCTAAGCGCTGTTCGGAACCGCACGACGCCGGGGTGGGCACGACCCGGACAATCTCACATCCGTGTTCGCCCCACCCCGGAGCGCCGTCGTCAACGACCCTTGCCCGAGACCCGCACGGGACTGCTCCAGCGTCCGTCGGACCTGGCGGTCCAGGCCTTCGGGATCATCCTCAGGGACAGGTAGGCGTCCACCACCCGGATCGGGAAGAAGAACAGCCCGTAGAAGAGGTAGGACGGGCGACGCCGGACCATGGTCATGACGCAGGTGAGGATGTAGTCCGGCACCAGCAGACCGATGGCCAGGGCGGTCAGCGGTAGGAGCGCCGTCACCGCGGTGAACGAGTCGGTGAAGAACGGGACCCCCGACAGCAGGTCCCCGGCGAACGTGCCGAGCAGCACGAAGGCCGCCAGCGCGACGGTGAACAGGAACATCAGCGAGACCAGGACGACCTCGATCACGTAGAGCACCAGGCAGAGGCAGAAGAGGCCGGGCCACAGGCGGTGGCGGCGGATCGTCTGCCAGAAGCCGAGCGTCCAGCGGCCGACCTGTTTCCGGTAGTCGCGGAAGGTGAACGGGTCCTGGCTGTAGGCCTTGGTGTCCGGGTTCATCGAGACACGGCCGAGGCGTTTGTGGTGCACCTCGAAGGTCATGTTGAAGTCCTCGATCACCAGCCCCGGCGGGTTGACGGTGATCTTCTCCAACGCGCTGCTGCGGTAGACGCTGGCGAAGCCCGGCACGATGAAGGAGACGTTGGCGCGTTTCCAGGTCTGACCGAAACGCATGAAGTACTGGAGCATGAAGTACAGGCGGTCCCGGTAGGCCGAGATGATCCGCCCGACGAGGGAGCGTTCCCTCGGCTTCCACTCCGAGACCACGAAGCCGGCGACGGCGGCCACCGAGGGGTCGGCGAGTTGCCGTTTGGCCCCCTCGACGTAGCCGGCGTCGAGTTCGGTGTCGGCGTCCAGGATCAGGACCCCGTCGTAGTGATCGGTCAGGGAGAACTCCTCGATGACCGCCTCGATGGCGCCGGCCTTGCCCCGGTTGGTGAGGAGTTCGAGGACGTTCACCCCGGTCTTGGCGGCGATGTCGGCGGTGGCGTCCTTGGACGAGTCGGAGACGACGTAGACGTCCCAGCGTGGGAACAGTCCCAGAGCCGAGGAGATGGCCGTGTCGATCACCGGTTCCTCGTTGTGCGCGGGGATGATGACGGCGATGGTGATGTCATCGGGGTCCCTGGGCGCGAGGCCGCCGGAGGAGTCGGGTGCGGCGAGGGCGCCGCCCTCGTCGCCCGATGTGGTGTCGGAACCGGCGATCTCGACGGGTCCGCCCGCCCCGACGAGCACCTTCTCGTGTTCGCGGCCGCGGACCGCGGTCCGGCTTCCGCGACGTTCGGGCCCGCGACGGAACACGGACCTGGCACCGTCCTCGGCCAGGCGGAGTAGGCCGAGGATCGTCCACAGCAACAGGTTGAGCCCGAAGGCCATCCACAGGAAAACGTAGCCGAGGGCTCCGAGACCGGAGGCGGCGGCGAGCCCCGTGGCGAAATCGAACCAGAAGACGAAGAGTGCGACGACCAGGACCAGGGCTGTCAACCCGGTCAGCAGGCCACCGATGAAACGCGCGATACGCACAGCCCTAGGACCCTCCGAAAGTTATCGGTTTCGGCCCGACATTAACCCGCGATGTCGGCGTTAGGTTGACGCCCCACGCGGGCGCGAGGTTCACCCGACCTCACGTCCTATGTAGGCCACGAAAATCGTATACATCGGGATGCGATCAGTGGTAACCATTAGAGGATAATTTGTGGCGAGACTCCGGAGGAGCACTACTACCACCGGTTTATCCGCTTCCGCTATGGAATCAGGAAAATCCTCGTCAATCGTGAGCCAACGAAGAAGGAGAATGACCGGCATGATCGGCGAATCGCGTTCATCCTCGCCCGATCCTGCCCACCCCGACCTCCGGAACGATCGCAAGAACACCGACGCCACCTGCGAAAACGAAAGACGTACGCGCGTGGCGATCCACCAGCCCCACTATTGGCCCTGGTCGGGGCTTATCGACAAGATAGACCGCTCTGACCACTTCGTCATGCTCGACACGGTTCAGTTCGAACGTCGGGGCTGGCAGAACCGGAACTACATATCGGGAACCGGGGAACCGGTGTTGCTCACCGTGCCCGTGGTGCAGGAGAGTCGCTCCGAGCTCATTCGGGACAAAAAGATCGATAACACTCGAAAATGGAGAGAGAAGCACTATAGAGCACTCGCGGAACACTGTTACCGCAAGGCACCGTACTGGAACGACCACAAAGAGGAGATCGCCCATCTGTACGAGAGCGAGTGGGAGGACCTGTCCGATCTGGCGATAGCGACCACACGCCTGCTGTTGCGCGGATTCGGCATCGACACGCCGATCCTGCGCGCCGGAGAGCTCGGGGACTTCCCCGGGACCAAGAGCGAGTTGCTGGCCCAGATCTGCGCCAAGGTCGGGGCGAACACGTTGATCTCGGGAAACGGGGCCAGGGGCTACCTGGACCCCGAGATTCTGCGGCGTTACGGGGTGGAGGTCGAATGGCAGGACTTCCGCCATCCGCGATATCCACAGCACACCCGTAAGGCCACCGAAACGTTCGTCCCCCGCTTGTCCGCGATCGATCTCCTGCTCAACGCCGGACTGAACTCACTGCATGTCCTCCGACAAGCGAGAACCGGCACCTGACAAAGTTCGGTGACATGGATCACCGATCTCCCGGACCACGATCGCGGTGCGGTTCGACGACGGCCCGGGTGACCACGATCGCCCTGATCATTCGGCTAAGAACGGGAAACCCAGCATGACGACGGACTGGTCTCAGGAACGCCTCCTGATCTACGCTCCCCACCCCGATGACGAGACCCTCGGCTGTGGCGGTCTCATGAGCAAGGCCAAACGGGCGGGCGCCGAGGTCTACGTGCAGTTCATGACGGTCGGGGACACCGCCGACGAGTCGCCCAAGGGCTTCTCCACGGCCATGGAACGGCACACCGAGATCAAGAAGGTCTCCGAACACTTCCTCTGGGACGACTGGCACATGGCGCTGCCGGGGGACGCCTACCATCTGCGGCTCGACTCGGTCCCCCGGGTGGACCTGACCCGGTTGATCGAACGGGAGAGCCCCATATCGATCGCGCGGTTGGAACCGACCGTGGTGCTCGTACCGCATCGCACCAGCTACAACCAGGACCACCAGGCCACCGCCGAGGCGGTGCACACCGCGCTGCGCCCCTCCGACACCCGCCTGCGACACCACCCGCGCCTGGTCCTGGCCTACGAGGAGGCCGCCGACCAGTGGCGCGCCGAGCCCGCCGACTCTCCCAACCTCATCGTCGAACTGGAGGAGGAGGACCTGCTGGCCAAGCTCCACGGCATGGAGCTGTACGGCTCCCAGACCCACTCGCACCCGCACACCCGCTCCGAACTCACCCTGCGCAGTCTCTCCGTCCTGCGGGGCATGCAGGCCGGGGTCTGTCTGGGCGAGGGCTATCACGTGCTGCGCCACCTGGCATGAGCACGCCCCGGGACACCCATCGGGGCTCCCCCACCCGTCACCCGAACTCTCATCCCTTGTGAAGAGCACCAACCAACATCGCCCGTAGTGGAGGGGAAACCATGAAGGCTGTCATCACCGGCGGCGCCGGCTTCATCGGCTCGCACCTGAGCGACCATCTGATCGCCCAAGGGCACGAGGTCGTCGTCATCGACGATCTATCGACCGGTTCCTTGGACAACCTGTCCCGGATCCGGAGTTCACCGGCGCTGCGCTTCGTCCAAGGGGACATCCTGGACCGAGATCTGGTGGACTCCCTCGTCGAGGGGGCCGACGCCGTCTATCACCTCGCCGCCGCGGTGGGCGTGCACACGATCGTCGACAACCCGCTCCGTTCACTGAGGACCAACCTGCACGGGACCGAGAACGTCGTCGAGGCCGCGGTACGTCACCGCGTCCCCTACATGGTCGCCTCCACCAGCGAGGTCTACGGCAAGAACGACGCCGACGGTCTCACCGAGCACGACGATCGGATCTACGGTTCACCGCTCAAGAGCCGGTGGTCCTACGCCGCCGCGAAGGGTCTGGACGAGCTGGTCGCCTACGTCCACGGGACCGAGTCCGACGTGCCCTGCGTCATCACCCGTTTCTTCAACGTGGTCGGGCCCCGCCAGACCGGCCGTTACGGCATGGTCGTCCCGCGGTTCGTCGACCAGGCCGTGTCCGGTGAGCCCATCACCGTGTACGGCACCGGCACCCAGCGCCGCTGCTTCGGTTCGGTGTTCGACGTGGTCCCCACGCTGCCCCGTCTCCTGGAGACCCCGGAGGCCTACCACCAGGCGGTCAACCTGGGCGGGCACGAGGAGATCTCGATCAAGGGGCTGGCCGACCGTGTCGTGGAGCTGACCGGATCCGAAAGCGAGATCACCTACATGGACTACGAAGAGGCCTATGGGGAGGGGTACGAGGACATGCAGCGTCGCTACCCCGACACCTCGCTGGCCCGACGGTTGATCGGCTACGAGCCGACCCGGGACCTGAACGCGATCATCGACTCCATCATCGAGTACCGCCGTTCCGTCGAGGCCGTGCCCACGCCGGCCTAGGGAGCATCCGGCCGCCGTGGAGGGGAACGAACCGGGCGCCC
The DNA here is from genome assembly GCF_000341225.1 of Nocardiopsis alba DSM 43377. Lineage (GTDB taxonomy): Bacteria > Actinomycetota > Actinomycetes > Streptosporangiales > Streptosporangiaceae > Nocardiopsis > Nocardiopsis alba. The sequence continues at coordinate 68,268 of NZ_ANAC01000001.1, read as the reverse complement.
CGCCGCCCGACCCCTTTCTCCCATGACCGGCCGTCGTCGCGCGTCGAACCGCGAGACCGGGCGAGCACGGGGCCCGTTCCCCCGTATCGCCTCGGACGAGGACCACACCCGTCGTAGGGAGTGGGGAGGCGGCACCGACCGTTCTCTCCTCCGGCCCGTTCCGCCCGTTCCAGGGCATGGCACCGGGCTCCACGACCGCGAAGGACGGCGCCCCCGTTCGGCCCGTTCTCAGGGCAGGATCGCCGTCATCGTCACGGCCACGGTGAGGGAGAGGACGCCGATCCCCAACAGGACCATGGCCCAGGGGCGGGCCACACTCTCCGGCGGTCCGGTTCCTCCGGGCTCACGCAGACCATGGTCGGTCCGTCGCCATCTCCGCCACAGATGCAGCCCCAGGAGCGCGACCAGCAGAAGGACCAGGGCCAGGACGCCCACACGGAGCGGGACCGGGGCCTCGCGCAGGACGGCGGCCCCGGGCACCAGGGGGCCGCGCAGGTAGAGCAACCCCACCAGGACCAGCAGGATGAGTGTGCGCTGCCAGGACAGCAGGGTGCGTTCCGGTTGGAGGCCGGGGTCCCGCCCCTCCTCGGTCACAGCAGGTTGCCCAGCAGGACGAGCAGGCACACCAGCCCCACCGCGAAGGCGGTGATGAGCGGCAGCCCGCTCATCCGGAGGGTGCCGCCACTGCTCATGATCCGCTGCACCCTGTACCAGCGCACCGGGGCGTAGACGGTCACCGCCCCGGCGAGAAGGGCCAGGAGCAGTCCCACCGCCGTGCGCGGGCCCTCGGCCCATCCGAGCGGCAGCAGGTGAAGGACGGCGACGGCCCCCGCCAACAGGGCGAGGGCGGTGCGGATCCAGGCCAGGAAGGTGCGCTCATTGGCCAAGGTGAAGCGGTAGTCGACGGTTCCGGCCTTCTCGGGGCCGCCCTCGTCCTCCGTGCCCATCGCTCCCCCGGACGGTTCGTGTTCGATCCCTGTCTCGCGTGGATCCGGTCCCCCGACCGAAGTCCACGGTCACGACGATGAACTCATGTCGCTCCGGCCGACACTAACCTCGCGAGGGCTTTCCTCCCAAACAGATATGAACCACGTGTTGGGTAGGAAAAACCCTGGCCGTCCGGCTATTCGGTCGTCTTATCGGGCATGCGGAACAAACGAGCGGGCACGACCGCTGTAGCACCCAGGAGGATGGCAGTTGGCCACCGGTCGACACCACAGTACGAACGAAGAGCAGGAGACCACGTGCCCACCGTCGAACTCACCAAGGACAACTTCGCCGAAACGCTGAAGGACAACAGCTTCGTTCTCATCGACTTCTGGGCGGACTGGTGCGGGCCCTGCCGGCAGTTCGCCCCGGTGTTCGAGAACTCCTCGGACAAGCACACCGACATCGTGCACGCGAAGGTCGACACCGAGGCCCAGCGCGAGCTCGCCTTCGAATTCAAGATCCAGTCCATCCCGACCCTGATGATCGTCCGTGACCAGACGGTCATCTACAACGAGCCGGGTGCGCTGCCCTCCGAGGCCCTGGAGAGCCTGATCACCCAGGCCAAGGAGCTCGACATGGACGAGGTCAAGCAGAAGATCGCCGAGCAGGGCGAAGGACAGAAGTAACGAGGCGCCGCCCCGGGAACGGGGCACGTCGACCCCGCCCCGGCGGGCCCCCTCGGAGGGCCCACCGGGGCGCATGTCATTCCGGGGGGAGTCCCCCGCGCCCCGATCACCATCGCCCCGCCGAAGAGGTCGCACGCGCCGCCGTACCGCGCCCTTCGCGAGACCCGCCCGGACCCGCCGGTCACCGTCCGATCCGGTGCGCCGCAGGACGTTCGGACGCTCTCCGGAGTGGGAGGACACCGAGACGTCACCGGATGCTTCCCACTCCACCGCCCACGTTCATCTTGGCCACGAGGTTCGTTCACCTTCGCTTCATGCACACCCTTTTCCATGGGACTCGACCGCGCTCCGCGGGTTCCACCCCCCGAACGACACCACCGCGCAAGCACCGTCCCAACCGGAAGTGGCCCCATGTCTGTCAGCAACACCGCGTCCGCTCGCGGCACCGAGTCCGGCCGCGGGATCGCCCCCGACACCGTCCGGTACAACCGTGAGGTCCCCGGCCTGGGCGACCCCGTCTTCGACATCGTCGACCTGTCGATCCACTACGGGACCAACAAGGCCGTGCGCGATGTGAACATGAAGGTGGGACCGCGCCAGATCACCGCGATGATCGGCCCGTCCGGCTGTGGCAAGAGCACGGTCCTGCGCACCCTGAACCGGATGAACGACCTCATCCCCGGCGCCCGGGTCGAGGGCAGGGTGACCTACCACGGTGAGGACCTGTACGCCCCCGACGTGGACCCGATCGAGGTGCGCCGCCGGATCGGCATGGTCTTCCAGAAGCCCAACCCGTTCCCCAAGTCCATCTACGACAACATCGCCTACGGTCCCCGGATCAACGGGATGCGCGGGAACATGGACGACCTGGTCGAGGAGACCCTGACCAAGGCCGCCCTGTGGGACGAGGTCAAGGACAAGCTGAAGGAGAGCGCCTTCGCCCTCTCCGGCGGCCAGCAGCAGCGCCTGTGCATCGCCCGCACCATCGCGGTGAACCCCGAGGTCATCCTCATGGACGAGCCCTGCTCGGCTCTGGACCCGATCGCCACGCTCAAGATCGAGGACCTGATGTACGAGCTGGCGGCCGAGTACACGATCGTCATCGTCACCCACAACATGCAGCAGGCGGCCCGCGTCTCGGACCGGACCGCGTTCTTCACCGCCTCCGTGGACGACGACAACGAGCGTTACGGCAGCCTCGTGGAGTTCGACGAGACCGCCAAGATCTTCAGCAAGCCCGCCGACCAGCGCACCGAGGACTACATCTCGGGCCGCTTCGGGTAGACCCTCCGCGTTCCACCCGACCGCCCCCTCGACGAAGTGGACCCCGCTCATGACCGCGCTCACCTCTTCCTCCCCGGTCCCCTCCCCTATGGGCGCGCCGGACGACGAAGGACGTGTGGAGCGGATGGAGGGTCCGCTCAGGGTGCTGTTGGTGGAACCGGAGTCGGAGCAGTCCCACCGGCTGGTGCTCTCGCTGAGCGGGCACGATGTGGACATCACCGTGTGCGTGGACGGCGCGGAGGCCCTGCTGCGGGTCGGAATGCTGCGTCCGGACACCCTCTTGACCAGTGCGGATCCGCCCGAGGTCGACCTGGAGACGCTGGTGCGGGTCACCCGCCGGGCCATCGACATCCCGATACTGATCGGGGTGGGGCCGGGCGACTCCCAGCGAGCGGTCCGGGCGTTGGCCGCGGGCGCGACCGCCTGCGTCAGCCGGCCCTACCGGATCCCGGAGCTGGCGGCGCTGTTGCGCGGTTCGCTGCCCGGCTCGGAGGGGCTCCCCGAGGTGGGGACGCCCCGGCCGACGGCGCTGCGCTCGGGCGACCTGGAGCTGGACGCCCTGGGACACCGCCTGTTCGTGGACGGACAGCCGGTCAACCTGGCGCTGCGGGAGTTCGGGATCATGGACTTCCTCCTCCGGCACAGCGGACGGGTGGTCAGCCGGGAGGAGTTGTGGACCGAGGTGTGGCACAAGCCGCTGCCTCCGGTGAACAACACGATCGCCGTGCACATCCGGCGGCTGCGGCACAAGCTCGGTGACTCCGAGGCCCGCCCGAGGTTCATCCACACGGTGCGCGGTATCGGCTACCGGCTCGACACCGGACAGGGCTGACCGCACCGAAAAAGCATCCGAGGATTTCTCGAACAGGCCCCCCGGTGAACACCGGGGAGGCCCTTCTCACATGTCCGGGTCATTTTCTTCGAAGACACATGGAGAGGTGAACCGAAGAGAAATCCGAGGTGTCATCGACATCTCCGGGTCACCCACGTGACAAGACCGAGAGCCCCGACGTCACCGCAGCTCAGGGCGGATCGATGCTTCGATCGGGACGATCACCGAGAATCACCGTCGCCACCACACACCGTACCCGTTATCGAATGGTGACACTGATTCACCCGGCATTCACCCTTCTTCTACCGAACGTCCTCTATTTCGATGTCACCACGACTTTCTACGCGCTTACTGTCGTTTCACGTCAGCCCCGACAGCGGTGATTCAACGAGGAGAACTACGACATGCGCAACGGGCGTTCCAAGCTCGCCGTTCTGGCGGCCATCCCTCTGCTCGCGGCGGCGTGCAGCAACGGGGGCGGGGAGACCGACGCGACGGGTGACGGTGGTGGCGACCTCAGCGCGTCGCTGACCGGCGCCGGCGCCAGCTTCCCGGACCCGCTCTTCCAGGACTGGATCTACACCTACAACTCCGACGTCCAGTCGGGCGTGGACATCAACTACCAGAGTGTCGGTTCCGGCGCCGGGATCGAGCAGTTCCTGGAGCAGACGGTCGACTTCGGTTCCTCCGAGGAGTACCTCGGTGAGGAGAGCCTGGAGGCCGCGGCCGAGGCCCGCGGTTGCGAGGCCGTCCAGTTCCCCGTCGTGTTCGGCTCCGTGGTCATCGCCTTCAACAACCCGGACCTCGACGGTCTGGTGCTGGACGCCGAGACCATCGCCGGCATCTACTCCACCGAGATCACCAGCTTCGACGACCCGGCGATCGCCGAGCTCAACCCGGACATGGACCTGCCGAGCGACGAGATCGTCCCGGTCCACCGCTCCGACAGCTCCGGCACCACGGCCGTGTTCACGCACTACCTGGCCACCGAGGTCGAGTCGTGGGCCGACGAGTACGGCGAGGGCAAGGAGCTCGACTGGGCCTCCGGCCTGGTCGGCGGCCAGCAGAACGACGGCGTCGCCCAGGGCATCAGCCAGAACCCCGGCGGTATCGGCTACGTCAACCAGTCCTACGCCCAGGAGGCGGGGCTGTCCGTCGCCAAGGTCGTGAACGCCGACGGCACCCCGATCGAGCCGACCCTGGAGTCCACCATCGCCGCCTCCGAGGAGGCCGATGTTCCGGACAACTTCCAGTTCGCGATCGACGGCATCGGCGGCGAGGGCTACCCGATCGCCGGTACCAACTGGATCTTCACCTACACCTGCGGCTACGACCAGGAGTCGGCCGACGCCATCATCGACTTCTGGACCTGGGCCCTGACCGACGAGTCCGCTCAGGACCTCGCCGGTGAGCTGGGCTACGCCCCGCTCGGCGACGAGCTGACCGAGCGCGTCATCGCCGAACTGGAGAAGACCAACTCCGAGAACGGCGACGAGGGCTAGACCCCTCCCCCCTCAGGGGCCGGGAACGCGGGTTCCCGGCCCCACCCCCTCCCTCCGCCCCGGGGTCACAGGGGTGAACCGCTCTCCGACTCCCACGAAAGCCATCAAGAGGAGAAGCACCATGTCCACTGAGGCCCCCGAGGCCCCGGCCCCGGAGGAACCCCGGCGAGGGTCGCTCCACTCCGGCAAGGGGAGGATGGCCGACCCGATCTTCAAGTGGGCCGTCGCGGCCTGCGGAACCATCGTCCTGGTCATTCTCGCCCTGATGGTGATCCGCACCACCTCAGAGGCCTGGCCGGTCTTCGTCAAGGAGGGCTTCTTCGGGTTCCTCTTCGGCCAGGAATGGACCACGGGGAACTCCCGTACCGAGATCACCGGCACCTACGGCGCCTGGCCCTTCATCTACGGCACCCTGGTCACCTCGACCATCGCGATCGTCATCGCGCTGCCCCTGGCGATCATGGTCGCCTTCTACATCACCCACCTGGCGCCGCGCCGGCTCGCCAAGCCCCTCTCCTACACGGTGGAGCTGCTCGCCGCGGTGCCCAGCGTCATCTTCGGCCTCTGGGGTCTGCACTGGTTCCTCCCGAACGTGCTGCGCCCCTTCTTCGAGGTCCTGGAGAGCGTCCTCGGCTGGTTCTTCCTCTTCGAAGGCCCGATCCGGGGCGTGGGCTACCTGTCCGCCGGCATCGTGCTGGCCATCATGATCCTGCCGATCATGACCGCGATCATCCGCGAGGTCATCGCGGTGCACCCGATCGACCAGCGCATGGCCGCCTACGCCCTGGGGTCGACCCGCTGGGAGGTCATGCGCAAGGTGGTCCTCCCCGCGAGCTTCTCCGGGATCGTGGCCGCGGCCATGCTGGGCCTGGGACGCGCGCTGGGCGAGACCATCGCGGTCCTCATGCTGATCGGCGGTTCCCAGTCCTGGGGCGCGAGCCTGTTCGGCACCGGCAGCAGCATGGCCTCGCACATCGCCGCGACCTTCGGTGAGGCGGGCCCCGAGGCCCGCACCGGGTTGATGGCCATCGGAGTCGCGCTGTTCCTGGTCACGATGATCGTCAACATCCTCGCCCGCGTCATCGTCTGGCGTCTGGGGCGCATGACGGGAGACGCCGCCGTATGAGCACCATGACCACGACTCCCCCGCGTCCGCACGTTCCGCTGAGCACCCGCCCTCCGGGCGCCTCGTACCGACGTTTCAAGGACCGCGCCGCCACCGTCGCCCTGACCGGCGCGATGATCCTCGCGATGATCCCCCTCGTGCTGATCATCTTCGAGGTGACCCGGCGCGGCATCGGCGTGCTCAGCCTGGACTTCATCACCCAGACCGAGCCCCCGCCCCGGCGCGAGGGCGGCGGTTACGCGGCCGGTTTCTTCGGGACCCTGTACATCATGGCGCTGGCCGTCCTGATGTCGATCCCGTTCGGCATCGCCACCGCCGTGTACATCGTCGAGTACGGGCCCAACCGGCTGACCTCGACGATCCGCTTCTTCACCGACGTGATGACCGGTATCCCGTCGATCTTCGTGGGTCTGTTCGTGTACGGCCTGCTGGTGATCGGCTGGGGCGGCATGGGCTTCGGTACGTTCGTGGGCGCGGTGGCCATCGCGGTGATGATGCTGCCCATCGTGACCCGGTCGGCGGAGGAGATGCTGCGACTGGTCCCCCACGAGATCCGTAACGCCAGCTACGGTCTCGGCGCCCGCAAGTGGCAGACGATCGTGCACACGGTACTGCCGGCCGCGGCGCCCGGTCTGACCACGGGTTCGATGTTGGCGATCGCCCGAGGCATCGGTGAGACCGCGCCGCTGCTGCTGACCGCCTTCGGTTCGGGTCTGATCGTCACCTCCCTCCAGGGCTCTCCGCAGGGCGCCGTGCCCATGCAGCTCTACCGAGGCGCCGCCCAGCCGTTCGAGGCGGGGATCGACCGGGCCTGGGGCGCCGCCCTGTGCCTGTTCCTGCTGGTCCTGGCGTTCACCATCGTCGCCCGGTGGATCGGCTCCAAGGCCTCCACCAACGGCTGACCGTACGACCATCCGATCCGGGGGGTCGCGTTCCTTCGGGAGCGCGGCCCCCGGACCTTTCGAGGGGCGGCCCGACGGCGGTAGCCTTGCGCGAGCCGACGCCCCCGCACCAGACGGAGAGTGACCCCGAATGCCCGACACCACCGAGTACGCCGCCACCTTCGCCCTCGTGGACGCGGACGGCGACGGCCTCATCTCCGCTCAGGAGCTGTCCCGGTTGATGCGCAACCTGGGCGACGAGACCACCGACGAGCAGGCCGCCGAGGTGGTCCGGGCGATGGACTCCGACGGCGACGAGCGGATCTCCCTGGAGGAGTTCGCCCGCTACATGTCGAGCGGCCGGAACTGACACGCCCCCACCGTCCCCGGGTGGTGACCGCACGGACGGCGATCACCACCGGGTCGGTCTCCGCCTAGCTCCGGGGGCCCGAGGCGAGGTAGACGACGTCGGGCACGCCCCGGGCGACCACCACCTCCACGACCTCCACCGACGTGAAGCGGTCGCGCAGCAGCCCTTCGAAGGCGTCGACGGCGTTGGCGCTCCAGAAGGCGAGCACGCCCTCGGGCGCCATCAGGCGGGAGAGCCGTTCGATCCCGGCCGCCTCGTACAGGCGGTCGTTGTTCTCCACCACGGTCCAGTCGGGGCCGTTGTCGGTATCGAGGCAGATGACGTCGTAGAGGACGGGTTCCGCGGCGGACGCGGCCTCGGCCAGCCAGGCGACGATGTCGGCGTTGTACACACGACAACGCGGATCCCGATGGACGTGGTCGGCCGCCTCTCCCAGCTCGTCGTCGTGCCAGGCGATCACCTGCGGTTCCAGTTCGACGACGTCCACCCGCGAGACCCTCGGATGGTCCAGCGCCTCACGGGCGGAGAAGCCCACGCCCAGACCACCGATCAGTACACGGGCGTGCGAGCGGCCCTTCGGCAGGGCGGCCAGGCTCGCCCGGACCATCTCCCGTTCCGAGGTCCCGTCCCGGGTGTCCATGAGGAAGACGCCGTTGGAGTAGATCTCGTAGTGGGCACCCACTCGGCGTAGTACCAGGTCACCACCGGTCTCACCGGTCACCCGGGCCAGGGTGACCGTCTCCTCCTCGGGCGCGAGGCCCCGCGTTCGCTGGTTCATGGCCCCCATTGTGCCCATGGCCCGTACGGTGTGTGTCCGGTACCGGGCGTTCGGCGACCGGCACGGCGCGACGCGTGCCGGCCGGTCGGGGGTCGAGAGGAGCGACCGGGCAGGTCGGAGCCATGGACCTCACGATTCACAACGGTTTCCCGTCGTACTCGGCCCCTGAGGGGTCACCGGCCTTCTACCGGGAAGCCTTCGGCCTCGGGCGCGGTATCGCCGAAGGACACGGTGGGGACAGCCTGACCAGTCTGATCGGGGTGCTGCGGACGCACCGCTCGGAGTGAGCGTCGCCTCCCGGCCCGGGCCTCTCCCGCAAGGGGAGGGCTCAGGCCGGGACGGGCGTCGCCGGGGAGCGGCGGAACCGGTGGGCCAGCGCGACGGGGAGGGCGCACGGCCATCCGAGCGCGATCGCCCACAGGGCCCCGGTCACGGCCCCGAGCAGAACGTAGGACAGGAACAACAGGGGTCCCGAACCCAACGCCAGGACCGCCGCCCCGGACCGCAGGGCGTTGGCCGCGGCGAGGCCGAGGACCACCCCGGCCCAGGAGGAGAGGAAGACCCTCCACGTATTGGCGGCGGGCCTCAGCAGACCCGCCCTGCGCACCCACCAGGCGGCGACCACCGCCAGGACGGCCACGGCCAGGAGTTCGACCGTGAGGTTCCAGCCGGGCTGACCGACGAAGGCGACGAACCGCAGTCGGGGGAAGGCGAAGGGCACGCCCAGCGAAGTGGGCAGGAGCAGCCAGGCCGCACGCGCGCCCAGCCAGGTCACGAAGGCGACGTTCCCGAAGAGGAGGCAGGGGAGGAGGGCGGACAGTCCGGCGATGGGGGGCAGGGGATTGCGAATATTATTCACCTTCTGCATTCTAGTGATCCAGGTCTCATCTTCACACCCCCGAGTCCGGTCCACAGGAGCCAGATGCAGCCCCCCGGAAAGCGCGGGCTCGTCCCCGCCGCCCTCATCGTCCTCGTCCTCCTTCTCGGGAGCGGTGTCGCGGCCCTCACCCGGCACGACACCGACGCGCCCGTCCGATACCTCACCGACGACCAGGGGCGTGCCCTCTTCCTCCACGGTCTCAACACCTCCGGCTCCGCCAAGGACGATCCGGACCGTCTCCCCTGGATCACCGAGGAGGACGTCCAGACCGAGTACGACGCCATGGGGACCAACTTCGTCCGCTTCCTGATCCAGTGGCAGGCCCTGGAACCCGAGGAGGGGGCCTACGACGAGGACTACCTCGACGAGGTCGCCGAACGGGTCGACTGGTACGCCGAACGCGGCTACCACGTCCTCCTCGACATGCACCAGGATCTCTACGGCCGCTTCACCAACACCGAGCAGCACTCCGGCAACGGGGCCCCCGAGTGGGCCACCAGGACCGACGGCCTGCCCGTACGGCCCCGGGAACAGTGGGAACTGGTCTACCTCGAACCCGGCGTGATGCGCGCCTTCGACCACTTCTGGGGCACCGCCGGCGGAGACACCGACCTCATGGACGCCTACGCGGACGCCTGGCGACACGTCGCCGACCGGTTCGCCGACGAACCGGCCGTGATCGGCTACGACCTGATGAACGAGCCCTTCGGCGGAAGCCTCCAGGGCACCGACTTCGAGGCCGGTCCCCTCGCCGAGCTCTACCGACGCTCCATGGAGCGGATCCGCGAGGTCGACCAGGACACGTGGATCTTCGTCGAGGGACAGGCCGTGGGGGTCAACTGGGGTCTGCCCTCCGCCCTCCCCCACCTGGAGGATCCGCGCGAGGGGGAGCCGCGCGTCGTCTACGCCCCGCACATGTACGCCCTGCCCATGGACCTGGGACAGCCCTATGAAGGCGACTCCAAGGGCGGGATCGACGCGAGCGTCGAGGCGTGGTCCGAGCACGTCCGTCTGGTCGGCGAACGGCTGGAGGCCCCGATCGTGCTCGGCGAGTTCGGGCTGGACATGTCCGGTGCCGGGGCCCCGGAGTTCGTGGAACGGATGTTGGAGGAGACCGAGACGATGGCGGCGGGCCGCACCTACTGGTCCAACGACCTGGACGGTTGGGGACCGTGGGAGGAGGCCGACGACGGCGGGCTCGACCCCGGTCCGCTCGCCCACGTGATGAACCGCGCCTACCCGCGCGCCGTGGCAGGTGAACCCCTCGATTGGGGATACGACGCCGAGGCCGGAGAGCTGACCGTGCGCTACACGGAACGGGACGGGGTGTCGGGGGCCACCGAGCTGTACCTGCCCTCGGACGTCTTCGGAGAGGGCCACGAGCCGACCGTGGTTCTCGGCGGGGACGGCTCCTGGGACGCCGAGTGGGACGAGGGGATGCGGGTCCTGCGCGTGACCGTCACCGGAGCCGCCGACGGAGACGAGACCGTCCTCACCGTCACCCCCGAGTGAGACACCTCGGGCCCGGCGGCCCCCAAGGAGCTGCCGGGCCCGACGGACCGGATCAGAGCCGGCAGGCGTAGATGTCGGTGACCAGGATCGCGCGGGCGCCCAGACCCCACAGGTCGTCCATGATCCGCTGGGCCTCCTTGCGGGGCACCATCGAACGGACCGCGACCCAGCCCTCACGGTGCAGCGGGGAGACCGTCGGCCCCTCCATGCCCGGGGTGAGCGCGACCGCCGCCTCCAGGTTCTCGGCGTGCACGTCGTAGTCCATCATCACGTAGTCGCGCGCCACCAGGACACCGCGCAGCCGCCGCAGCAACTGGTCGATCTGCGGGTCGTCCGGGGCGTCGGTGGGCCGGATGACGACGGCCTCGGAGACGAGGATGGGGTCGCCGAAGGTCTCCATTCCGGCGTTGCGCAACGTGGTCCCGGTGGAGACCACGTCGGCGACCGCGTCGGCCACCCCCAGCTGCACCGAGCTCTCCACGGCGCCGTCGAGGTGGATGACGCGCGCGTCCACGCCCTGGGCGTCGAGGTAGGAACGGAGCAGACCGTCGAAGGAGGTGGCGATGCGCTTGCCGTCGAGGTCGGCGACGCTCATCGAGCCGCCGCCGGGGGCCGCGAAACGGAAGGTGGAGCCGCCGAAGCCGAGGGCCAGGACCTCGTCGACGGGGGCGCCGGAGTCCAGCAGCATGTCGCGTCCGGTGATCCCCGCCTGGAGGATGCCCTCACCGACGTAGACGGCGATGTCCTTGGGGCGCAGGAAGAAGAACTCGGTGTTGTTGTCCGGGTCGACCAGCACCAGGTCGCGGCTGCTCTTGCGCTGCCGGTACCCGGCCTCGGTGAGCATCTGGACGGCGGGTTCGGACAGTTGCCCCTTGTTGGGCACGGCGATACGGAGCATGTCGGGCATGTTCTGGGTTCCTTCTGTGGCTCTCGCGTGTACGGGGACGTCTGTGGCCGGCGCGTGTCCCGCACCCGGGTGGGCGCGGTGGGGCACGAGCGGCCTAGAGATGCTTGTAGACGTCCTCGAGGCGCAGGCCACGGGCCAGCATCAGAACCTGGAGGTGGTAGAGGAGCTGCGAGATCTCTTCGGCGGCCTGCTCGTCCGACTCGTACTCGGCCGCCATCCAGACCTCGGCCGCCTCCTCGACGACCTTCTTGCCGATGGCATGGACGCCGGCATCGAGTTGGGCGACGGTCCCGGACCCCTCGGGGCGGGAGCGTGCCTTCTCTGACAGCTCGGCGAACAGCTCTTCGAAGGTCTTCATGGTCTCTTTCCTCGACCGACAGTGCGCTACCAGGGTAGGCGCTTCCGACACCCGGTGACCAACCGGGGACCGGAAGTCTCACCATGTGGGAGGGCCGGCGCGCCGAGCGGGCGTCGGAGCTCAGGCCATACGACGGGCGACGGCCCGCACCAGGGAGCGCGGCAGCACGCGCAAGAGCCCATCGGCGGTCTTGTAGGCGGCCCCGGGGACGACCACGGAGCGCCCCGCGGACCAGGCCCTCAGGGAGTCCCGGACGACCTGTTCCTTGGCCACGAAGGCGAACTCGGGCATCCCCTGTTCCTGGACGCCGCGGGTCATGTCGGTGCGGACGAACCCGGGGAACACCGTGGTGACGTACACGCCCTTTCCGCGCACCTCGGCGGAGACGCTCTCGCTCCACAGGGCGATGAACTTCTTGCCCCCGCCGTAGACCGACCCTCCGGGGTTGGAGGGGACCTCCCCGGCCATGGAGGACACGTTGATCACACCGAGCCGACGGTCCGCTCCGGAGGCGGCGCGGGCGATCTGGACCGGCAGGACGGCGCGGGTCAGATGGAGGACGGCGCGGACGTTGAGGTCGATCATCGCGTCGATGTCGTCCGGTTCCTGGTCGACGAAGACGCCGCCGTCGCCGCGCCCCGCGTTGTTGACCAACAGGTCGATGGGGGCGGTCCCGTCCGAGCCGTGGGCGGAGACGCGCTCGACCACGGTGGCGAGCCCTTCGGGGGTGCCCAGGTCCGCGGCCAGGACCTCGATGTCGGTGCCGTAGCTCCCGCGAAGGTCCCCTGCGAGGTCTTCGAGGTTCTCCCGGCTCCGCGCCACGAGGACCAGGGAGTAGCCGCGCTGAGCGAGGCTGCGCGCGTACTCCTCGCCGATGCCGCGGGAGGCGCCGGTGACCAACGCCGTACGGGACGGGTCGGGCCGGTTTCGGGTCCTGTCCGCTTCGCTCATGGCTCCAGCGTAGGGCGTGGGCCCTCGGTTCCCGATGGCGCCGTGGTGATGACCACCCGGTGTTTCCCGGACAAACCCTTCCTCGCTCTCCCCATGGGGGCGACGAGGCGTTAGCGTTCAACCATGTCCGAGACACAGAGCCCTGCCGGACCCCTTTCCGCTCTCAGGCTGGAGGAACGTCTGCGTGACACCAGGCTGTTCTTCGGCCAGGCGTTGCGCACCTTCCACGCCACGGGTTCCATCGTGCCCAGCAGTGGCGCGTTGGCCTATGAGATGGCCGAGTACGTCCGCCGACGCCCCGACCCCGAACAGTCGCTGAGCATCCTGGAGGCGGGCGCGGGCACGGGCGCCATCAGCCGCGGGATCGCCGCCGCGATGCGTCCCGGCGACACGATCGACCTCGTCGAGGCCAATCCGGAGTTCGCCGCCCACGTCGAGGAGCTGCTCAAGACCGACCCCGAGATGTCCCGGGTCGCCGACTCCGCCGCCGTGCACGCCTGCCTGGTGAACGACATGGGGACCGACCGCACCTATGACGTGATCGTCTCCGGGCTGCCGTTCGCCAACTTCACCGCCGAGCAGGTCGAGAGCATCCTCGACCACTACTTCACGGTGCTCCGCCCCGGCGGAACGCTGTCGTTCTACGGGTACCTGTACACGAAGCAGGTCAAGGCGGTCATCGCCAAGCGCGAGGACTACCTCCGTCAGGCCCGGAGCGGCTGGGTGGTCCAGGACTGGATCGACCGCTACCGGATCGACTCGGCGAGGGTCTACGCCAACATCCCACCGGCCTGGGTGCACCACCTGCGCAAACCGGAATGGGAGTCCTCCGGGGAGCGTCCGCGCGCACTCTGATCCCCGGTTCCCGACCCGATATGTTCCGGTCCCGTCTCGCATGAACGGCCACCACGCCGTTCGTCCGGGGCGGGACCTTGGTCGTCTCTTCACGAACCAAGCCAATTGTGCGCGCTTTGCGGGGAAATGTCGGAATTTTACCCATTGATGCACCCGAGTTGCGTGCAATGACCGGAAGGGCGCCGACCTCGACCTCCCTACGTCGAGCATCCTCGAAGATCGTCCACAGGCTGTGGACGACTTTTTTTCCCACGCCCTCCCGCCCGCCCCTCCGACCTCCGCACCACGGGGAGGAAGAGGGGTGGAAGCGCATCGAAGCAGGTCAGAGTGGAGAGCCCCAAAAAGGGGGAGCACTCCCCCACTCTCGGAGGCCACACCCCGAAGCCCGCGCCACTGCACTCCGCGACGAGTGACCCACCCCAGGTCAGCTTGTGGGCCGCATCACCGGAAGCTCGAGTCGCGTGTCCTCTGTGACGCCGGTAGTCTCGCGTTGACTTCTGGGGGAGATGACCTTTTCCGGAACGACCGGCATCACCCGGTTCGCCAGAGCGGGCGTTAAAAGTTCCTGATGTCTGTTCAAAGTCCCCCGAGGCTCATCCCGCGCCACCATCCCTGCGTCTACGTTTTTCACACCAAACCCGTGTGAACGGAAAGCATGCGCGCGGAGTCCCATATCTCACCTATTTTCCCAGGTCATGCCATAGACCAGCGGAGGAGGCAACGTGACGCTCACCCAGGCGGTCGAGGGGGCTTCGGTCACGCCCACGAGGGCGACCGACACCACGCTCGAAGCCATGCCCCTCGACGTGCGCCAACGCGTCTCCGCCCTCGCGCGAACCTCACGGCTCCTCGTGGCCTGTGACTACGACGGCGCGCTGGCCCCCCTCGGTACCGACCGGCACGGGCCGCTCCCCGGAGCGGTCCGCGCCCTGCGCGACCTCGCCGACCTGCCCGGCACCGTGTGCGCGGTCGTCTCCTCCCGTCCCCTGCGCGATCTCGCCGTCCTCTCCCGGCTGCCGGCCGAGGTCCGGCTGGTGGGCGCCTACGGCACAGAGTTCGACACCGACCTGACCATCGACCCCTCGCGTCCGGGTCCCGGGGCCCCGCCCTCGGACAAGTCCGCCGCCCTCGAACTGCTGCGCGAGCAGGTCGACGCCACCGCGCTCCTCTACATCGGAGGCGGCGAGGGCGAGGAGCCGGTGTTCATGAACCTGAACACCGGAGCCGACGCCGGCATCCGTGTCGGCGCCGAGCCCACGGTCGCCTCCCACAGCGTCCCGGACACCCCGACCGCCGCCACCCTCCTGGCCCTGCTCGCCACCGAGCGCCGCTCCTGGGTCTTCGGCGAACGCCCCACGCCCATCGAGCGCATGTCGATGCTGTCCAACCAGGCCTCCGTGGCCCTGGTCGGCCCGGACGCGCGCCTGCTCTGGTTCTGTCACCCGGAGCCCGACTCGGGCGCCCTGTTCGCCGAGGTGCTCGGAGGCCGCCAGGCCGGGGTCTTCTCGATCGCCCCCGCGCACGGCGGGCTGCCCCTCGGCCAGCGCTACCTGCCCGGAACGATGACCGTGCGCACCCGCTGGTCGCGCCTGGAGGTCACCGACTACCTCACCCACGACACCGAGCCCGGACGCACCGACCTGGTGCGGGTGATCGGCGGCGTCACCCCCGCCACCATCGAGTTCGCCCCCCGCCCCGACTTCGGCCGTGCTCCGATCCGCATCACCGTCGAGCCCGAGGGCCTGCGCGTCCAGGGCGCCGACTTCCCGATGGTGCTGCGCTCCCCCGGCGTGGAGTGGCACATCGACCACGACGGCACCGACGACATCGCCCGGGCCACCGTCCACCCCAGGTCCGAGCGCCCCGTGATCCTGGAGATGCGCTGCGGCACCGACTCCCTGGCCGCAGAGGAGCGGACCGAGTCCGAGCGCCGTGAGCTCGCCGCGCACCACTGGTCGGACTGGCTGGAGACGCTGGAGCTCCCCGCCACCGAGCGCGCCCTGGCCGAGCGTTCCGCGCTGACGCTGCGGGGTCTGTGCACCCCCACCGGCGGGGTCATGGCCGCGGCCACCACCTCGCTGCCCGAGGAGATCGGCGGCGTCCGCAACTGGGACTACCGCTACTGCTGGCTGCGCGACGGCGCCCTGACCGTCCAGTCCCTGGTCACCCTGGGCTCCACCGTCGAGGCCGAGGCCTTCCTGGAATGGGTCCACCGTGTCGTGGACTCCCTGCCCGGCCCGGAGCTCCTGCGTCCGCTGTACTCCCTGCGCGGCACCGACCTGGGCCCCGAGGAGGTCATCGAGTCGCTGTCCGGGTACGCGGGCTCCCGCCCGGTCCGGATCGGCAACCTCGCCGACCGCCAGGTTCAGCTCGACGTGTTCGGCCCCGTGGTCGAACTCATCGCCCACCTGTCCCGGGAGCGCGGCACGCTGGCCGACCGCGACTGGGAGCTGGTCCGCTCCATGGCCGAGGCGGTCGCCCGTCGTTGGCACGAGCCCGACCACGGGATCTGGGAGGAGCGCGACGAACCCCGTCAGCGCGTCTACTCCAAGGTCATGTGCTGGGTCACCCTCGACCGGGCGCTCACCCTCGCGGAGACCTACGGTCGTCGGGCGGAGGCGTCCTGGGCGGGTCTGCGCGCGGAGATCGCCGAGGAGGTGCTGGACAAGGGCTGGAACGAGACCGTACAGGCCTACACCACCGCCTACGACGGCACCGACCTGGACGCCGCCTCTCTGCACATCGGCCTGTCCGGAATGATCGACCCGACCGACGAGCGCTTCCAGTCCACGGTCACCGCCGTGGAGGCGGAGCTGCGCAGCGGGCCGACCGTGTACCGCTACCACCGCGACGACGGTCTGCCCGGCGGCGAGGGCGGGTTCCACCTGTGCACCACCTGGCTGATCGAGGCGTACCTGCTCACGGGCCGCCGCGCGGAGGCCGAGGAGCTGTTCAAGCACCTGGTCGACGCCGCGGGTCCGACCGGTCTCATCCCCGAGGAGTTCGACCCGGTCACCGAGCGGGCGCTGGGCAACCACCCGCAGGCCTACTCGCACCTGGGCCTGATCCGCTGCGCCCGCCTGCTGGACACGCACCTCTGAGCGCCACCCCGCTCGACCGGTAGCGTCGACACCGACCCCACGGGGCGTCCCGCACGGGACGCCCCGTCTCCCTTCCCCCAGGAGAAGTCATGTCGACCCCGCGCGCCCGAAGGACCTCCGCTCCGAACAAGGTCCTGGTCACCTTCCTGCTCCTCGCCCTGTCCGTCATCGGCTTCCAGGCGTTCGTGGGGCCGTCGGTCCTCCCGATCGTCCCGGCCGACAGGCCGCACGAGTTCGCCAACGGGCTCGGGGTGAGGCTGCTGAGCATCGCGCACACCCACGAGGACGGGGAGCACCTGGTGACCTGGAGCGTCGAACTCCACAACCCCGGCGACACCGACCTCGTCCTGGACCCGACGACCGCCTGTCGGCACGTCATGCCGCCCGAAGACGTCGGGACGCCCGGGTCTCCCATGGAGCACACCGAGAGCGTCGTCGTCCCGGCCGGACAGGTCACTTACTGGTCGGACTCGTGCCCCTCCCCCGACTCGGGCCGCTGGTGGGCGTACACGGTGCGTTTCGACGATCCGACCGAAGAGCACCGCTACCCGCCGCTCACCCTGCTCGGCCGCGCCCACTGAGCCCGGACCGGGGGTCCGGGGCGTCGCCACGGTGGAATGTCCCTGGTGACGGGTAGGGTTCCGGAACCCATCGGACACCTGAGAGGCCCCCGGATGGTCGCCGTCCTCGATCGCCGCGCGCTCAACCGCGCCACCCTGGCACGCCAGTTCCTGCTCGAAAGGGTGGATCGGCCGGTCACCGACCTGGTCTCCCACCTGGCCGGGCTTCAGGCACAGACCACCCACAGCTGGTACGTCGCCTTCCAGAACCGGCTGATCCGACCGGATCCGGAGGAGGTGGGCCGTCTGCTCACCGACGGCGCGCTCGTGCGCATGTCGCTGATGCGTTCGACCCTGCACCTGGTCACCCCGGAGGACGCCCGCGCGCTGCGCTCCGTCACCCGGGAGGTCATGGCCCGGGACCTGCGGAACAGCCGGCATGGCAGGGCCACCGTCGGTGTGGACCACGCCGCGGTGGTGGCGCGGGGCCGGGAACTGCTGGAGGAACGGCCGCTCACCGCGCGGGAACTGGGAGAACGGCTCGGCGAGGACTGGCCGGACGTTCCCGGTGAGCACCTGGCCTACGTGGTGCGCTGTCTGCTCCCGGTCGTGCAGACACCGCCGCGCGGGGTCTGGGGCGCCTCGGGACGTCCCCTGCTGGCCCCGGCCGACCGGTGGACCGGGCTCGACATGGAGGTCGAACCCGACCGGGAGGGCCTGGTCCTGCGCCACCTGGCCGCCTTCGGACCGGCGAGCGTGCGCGACGTACAGGCATGGTCCGGGCTGACCCGGTTGAAGGCGGTGGTGGAGGGGATGCGGAACCGGCTCGTGTCCTTCCACGACGAGCGGGGCGTGGAACTGTTCGACCTGCCCGAGGCGCCGCGTCCGGGGCCCGATGTCCCCGCCCCGCCGCGGTTCCTCTACGACTTCGACAATCTGCTGCGCGCCCACGCCGACCGGAGCCGGGTGATCTCCGACGAGGGGCTGCGACGCATCGCCGTACGCAACGGCATGCCCCCGGCCACCGTGCTCATGGACGGATCCGTGGCCGCCACCTGGAGGGTGCTCCGGGGCACCGCCCCGGTGGTGGAGGTGGCCCCCTTCGCTCCCCTCCCCTCCGGCGAGGCCGAGCGGGTCGCCGAGGAGGGACTCGCGCTCCTCGCCTTCCTCCGGCCGGACCGTGACGACGGCCGGATCGAGTTCGTCACCCCCGACTGACCCGGCGCTTCACCCGTTTTCTACATATGTATCCGGATCACGGGGCCTACACGGGTATGTGACAGGATTCGAGGGTGACTGAAGAGTTCCGCGCCGCGTTCCAACGCGTGCTCGACACCGCCGCCGGCCAGACACCCGACTTCCCCGAGGCCGTGCGCGAAGCCTTCCGGCTGTCCTCCCACGTGCCCACCGAGGAGTTGGAGACGGCCCTGGAGGCGCTGGCCCCGGTGCTGGGCGACTGCGAGCCCTACCCGGGTGTGGCGGCCGACCTCTCGGTCCTCGCCGGAGCACTGGTCGAGTCGGGCGCCCCCGCCGGCCAGGTCGGTCTCGAAGTACTGCGTCAGGTCGGAAGCTACGGACAGGCCGCCGTGGCGTTCCTGCACGCGTGGGAGAAGACCGGCGGAGGCCCCCTTCCCGCCCCCTCCGAGGTGAGCGAGACCGAGGAGAAGAGGGTCGAGGAGGTCCTCGGTGAGAACGCCCCGTTGGCCACCATGGGCTGGTGGACCGTCCAGCGCTACGGCCTGGCCGCCAAGGCCATGCTGTGCGACGCGGGGGTGCGCTCCGCCGTCCGCGCGGACGCCGGGGCGATGAAGGGGCTCGGTCAGATCGTCCAGGCGCTCTCGACGCGACTGAGCGAGTTCGGCGAGATCTCCGAACTGCTGCGGATGGCCGAGGTCAGCCGGGTCCTGGTCCTGGACCGCGCCTCCCGACGAGGGTTCCGGGTGCGCTTCGACGGGGTCGGCGACAACTTCCAGCTCCACACCCTGCTCGCCGACGCCCTGATCGGCAAGGAGGGGATGCGACTCCCGGGATCCCGCCCCGACCCCCGCTGGGTGGCGGCCTCTCTGGACGCCCCGGTCGACCCGCTGGCCGACGTGGTGCGCGGCGAGTGGGACCTGGTCGGCGGGGACGGCACCTGGGTCGGCAACGAGGCCTGCCCCGGCGACATCCCCGAGGTGAACGGCGAGCGGGTCCTGGTCCTGGAGCCCCAGTCGCTGCTGCACTCGTGGCGTGCCGGACGGCGCCACCCGCACATCACCGGAGAGTTCACCGTCCTGTCCGAACTGACCCCGGACGAGGCGGCCTCCTGGTGGACCCGTCTCCATCCGGCCGGGGCGGTCCGTCACCCGCAGGCCCCGCCGATCGAGAACGACGACGCCGGCACGGACCCGGCCCCCCGTCACTTCGGGGAGGCCGCGCACTTCGCCGAGGTGGACCCCGGCCCCTCGTCGGTGCCCTTCCCGGCGCTGTCCCCGGAGGCGGATCCCTCCGGCCCCGACGCGGCCGCGCTCGTGGAGCCCGGACCGTCCTCCGCCCTCCCCTTCGACCCCGACCCCGAGCCCTTGGACGAGGACGAGGACGAGGAGTTCCCCGGAGCCGCCCCTTGGGCCGGAGCTCCGGTGACCCGGATCGACGAGGAGGACCTCTTCCCGGTCCCCGACGCGGGCCCCTTCCGCGACCCCGATCCGCTCGGCGGACCGATCGAACCGCCCTCCGACCTCTTCGACGACCGCCCCGAGGCGACGTCCGACCTCTTCTCCCCCGCCCTGGTGGAGAACGAGAACCCGCCGCCCTCGACGACCTCGGACGAGGGAACGCCCGAGAACGTCGAGACCGAGGGGCCGGCCCCCGGCTCCCGCCTGCTGCCGCCTCTTCCTCCCGGGGTCTCGGACAGCTTCACCTGGGCTCCGCACTGGAAGTGGCCCGCCCCGCCGCGGCGTCCCTGACCCGAACCGCGCCCCACACCACCCGTGAAGAGCGCATATGACAGTTGTCATGCCGATCCCACGCTTCTCTCACACGGAGTCGGTGACCGATGCGACTGTCGTGAGAAGCGCTCCGGCGAGAATCTGGGTACATGATGACGACGACGCCCGCTCCCCGTTCCGACTCCGATAGGTCCGGCGACGACCGGCCCACCCGTGAACAGGCCCTCAAGGCCGCCGAGCAGGCCTGGATGGAGCACGAGCAGGAGCTCGGCCGCGAGGCGCTCCGCTCCCTCAAGCCGTGGAAGGGCAAGGCCCAGCGGCAGGACAAGGTCCTGTTGACGGTGGCGCTCCTGCTCCCCGCGCTGCTCCTCCTCACCCTGCCGCTGCGCCCGTTGTTCATCGCCGACCACCCGCTGGCGCTGGCCCTGATCACCGGAAGCCACGCGGCCGTGGGCGCCGCCTCGGCCTTCATCGGCGTCGGGCAGGGCGGCGCCCTGTGGGTGGTGATCCTGGCGGGTGTCATCGGCAAGATCAAGATCGATTGGATCTTCTGGTGGCTGGGCCGACGTTGGGGGCGCGGCATCGTCAACTTCCTGATCCAGGGGGAGCGCGGGCGCCGTTTCGCCGACCGTCTGGAGACCATGAACCCCTGGGTCATGCGGGCCCTCGTACCGTTGAGCTACCTGCCGGGCGTCCCCGCGGGCATCACCCACGTGATCGCCGGAGCCAACGGGATGCGCCTGCACGTCTACATGCTGCTGAACGCGCTCGGCGCGGCCTTCGTCACCTCCATCGTCGCCCTCGTCGGCCACTCCTCCGGTCAGACCGGCGTGGACGTCGTGCTGCTGATCGACAAGTACGCGCTGTGGATCATGCTCGCGCTCATCTTCGGCATGGCGCTGTACCCGACGTTCACCGCGAGCCGCGATCAGAAGGCCCGTAAGACGGCCGCGCTGGAGAAGGCCGCCACCGAGTACGACGCCGAGACCGCCCGCCTGGAGGCCGAGGGCCGCTCCACGGAGTCCACCATCGCTCCGACCACCCCCACCGACGAAGAGAACCCTCGGTGACCCGGCCGCGACCACGGGTAGCCCACAGGTGGGGCGTACGCGGATAGGCTGGCAGACGGCAATCCGTCACCTTGGGCAACGCCGGCTGCACCTGGTGCGTCACCAACACTCTCAAGGAGATCCCGTCATGGGACAGCAACACTTCGACCTGGTGGTCCTCGGAGCCGGACCCGGCGGCTACGTCGCGGCCATCCGAGGCGCCCAGCTCGGCCTCAAGACCGCGGTCATCGAGGAGAAGTACTGGGGCGGTGTCTGCCTCAACGTCGGCTGCATCCCGTCCAAGGCGCTCCTGCGCAACGCCGAGCTCGCGCACCTGTTCCACAACGACGCCGACACGTTCGGCATCAAGGTGGAGGGCAAGGTCGAGTTCGACTACGGCAAGGCGTTCAGCCGTAGTCGCGAGGTCGCGGACGGCCGGGTCAAGGGCGTTCACTTCCTGATGAAGAAGAACAAGATCGCCGAGCTCGAAGGGCGCGGCACCTTCCTCGACGACCGCACCATCGAGGTACGGGGAGCGGACGGGGAGACCACCACGGTCACCTTCGACAACGTCATCATCGCGGCCGGCTCCTCCACCAAGCTCATCCCGGGCACCTCGCTGTCCGAGCGGGTCGTCACCTACGAGGAGCAGATCCTCGAGGAGAAGCTGCCCGAGAGCATCATCATCGCGGGCGCGGGCGCCATCGGCGTCGAGTTCGCCTACGTGATGAGCAACTACGGGGTCGACGTCACCATCGTGGAGTTCCTCGACCGCGTGGTGCCCATGGAGGACGAGGAGGTCTCCAAGGAGATCGCCCGCGCCTACAAGAAGCTCGGCGTGAAGGTCATGGCCTCCACCCGGGTGGAGAAGGTCGAGGACACCGGCTCGGGGGTCGAGGTCTCCGTCACCGGCACCGACGGCGCGCAGCAGGTCCTGAAGGCCGACAAGCTCCTCCAGGCGATCGGGTTCTCCCCCAACGTCGAGGGCTACGGCCTGGAGCGGACCGGTGTGGAGCTCACCGAACGCGGCGCCATCGCCATCGACTCCCGGGGCCGCACCAACGTCCCGCACATCTTCGCGATCGGCGACGTCACCGCCAAGCTCATGCTGGCGCACACCGCCGAGGCCATGGGCATCGTCGCCTCCGAGACCATCGGCGGCGCCGAGACCCAGGAGATCGACTACCGGTTCATCCCGAGGGCGACCTACTGCCAGCCGCAGATCGCCTCCTTCGGCTACACCGAGAACGAGGCCAAGGAGGCGGGCTACGACGTGCAGGTCGCCAAGTTCCCCTTCGTGGCCAACGGCAAGGCGCACGGCCTGGGCGACAGCCGCGGTTTCGTCAAGATCGTCTCGGACGGCAGGTACGGCGAGTTCCTCGGCGCCCACATGGTGGGGCCGGACGTCACCGAGCTGCTGCCCGAGCTGACCCTGGCCCAGCAGTGGGACCTGACCGTGCACGAGGTGGCGCGCAACATCCACGCCCACCCGACGCTCAGCGAAGCGGTCAAGGAGGCCGTGCACGGCCTGGCCGGTCACATGATCAACTTCTGATCCGACGTCGTTCGTCGAGGCCGGTCCCGGGTCGTCCCGGGGCCGGCCCCTTCGTATCGGGCGGGCGATCCTCGGGGCCTCCGGGGGCGGAGAGGTCCGGGCTCCCCGAGGACGCGGGACTTGCTAAGTTTCCCTGTGTCCCCCGCCGTCTCCCCTCACACGAGCACGGCGCACCCCGAACCGAAAGCCACCCATGCGCCTCATCCCGTCCACACCCCTGTCGTGCCTGGGCACGGCCGTCGCCGCGGTCGTCATCGGCGGTGTCGTACTCGTCGGCTGCGACGTGGTCGACCTCGACCTGGACCTGAGTCTGTCCAGTGGGGACGGCGCGGACGCCCCGGACGAGGAGGCGAGCGCCTCCCCGAGCCCCGAAGCGGAGGACGAGGAGGAGCAGGACGCCTCGTCCTACGGGCTCCCCGAGTCCTGTGAGGCGGCCTCCGCCGCCCAGATCGTCGGAGACCTGGCCCCCGGCCCGGTCCTCAGCGAGGAGAGCGGGCCCATCGACGGGTTCGAGGACGCCGAGCAGCTCTCCTGCACCTTCAGCGAGGGCGGCACCGAGCCGGGCACCCCCTCCTTCACCATCGTCTTCACCTCCGGCGCGGACCCGAGCGCCTCCCCGGACCTGGTCCAGGTGCCCGGAGCCGAGGCCGAGATGAACTGGGAGGTGGACGTCGACGTGGACGTCGACACCTACCACACGGAGGAGTCCGACGACCTCGGCGGCGACCTGGAGTACGTGGGCACCGTGGACGGTTCCAGCCGCCACCTGTACCTGGAACTGCCGGGCGACTTCTACGTCACCGCCATCGCCTACTTCGACGACGTCGAGCGGGGCGACCTGGAGCGTGTCGTCTTCCAGGCGGCCGGGCAGATCCGTAACTGACGAAGGGGGCCGGAGTGGACCGGGAGGGGCCCGTACGCGGGGTCGGCGGACTGAGTCGGGCCGAGCTGGAGGCCGGGCGCGACCTCCTGCTGCCCGACGTCCTCTCGGAAGGGCTCCCGGTGGTGTTCTGCGGGCTCAACCCCGGGCTGACCAGCGCGGTCCGGGGGCACCACTTCGCCTCACCCGGTAACCGGTTCTGGCCGGCCCTGGCGCGCTCGGGGTTCACCCCGGGCCGTTACTCCCCCGACCGGGACGGCACTCTTCCGGAGCTGGGGATGGGCTTCACCAACCTCGTGGCCCGGGCCACCCGGGGTGCGGACGAGCTGGAGCCCGAGGAGTTCGTCCGCGGTGCCGAGGAGCTGCGCCGCAAGGTCCTCGAACTGCGTCCGGGGTGGCTGGCCTTCCTGGGGATCACCGGGTACAGGGCGGGGTTCGGGGACCGGCGCGCGAAGGTCGGTCCTCAGGAGACCACGATCGGCGGGACCCGGCTGTGGGTGCTGCCCAACCCGAGCGGACGCAACGCGCACTGGACGCCCGAGGGGCTGGCGGAGGAGTTCGGCCGGCTGCGTGCCGCGGCGGGCCTGCCCGACCGATCCCTCCCCACAGGACGTTCCTAGCCGACCGCCGGGGCGCCCCACAACCCCGTGTCCAGGGCCCGTAGACAGCGCGCGACACGCGCCGCGGGCCCTTCCCCGCCCCGCTCCGGAGCGTCCGAGGCGGCCCAGTCCTCGATCGACAGCCGTACCGCGTCGGTGACGGCCGCCGCGGCCAGTCTCAGCACGATGTCGTCCTCCTCCCGCCCGGTCAGCCGGGCGAGCACGGGCACCAGGAGCACCTCCGATTCCCGGTTGACCCGGTGCCAGACCGCGCGCAGGGAGACGTCGTCCCGCGCCGCGCGGACCAGCCCTCGCGCCCTCTCCAGTTCCTCCGTCTCCTCGGCGCTCTCGGGGGTGAGCTCCGCGAGGATCGAGCGTTCCACCGCCTCGGCCGGGTTCCCCCCTGGCTCGAAGGAGCCCAACCGTTCACGCCACCGATCGGCCCCGGTGACCAGTAGAGGGGCGACCGCCTCCTGTTTCGTGCGGAAGTAGCGGTAGAAGGTGCGCGGAGAGACCCCGGAGGCGCGGGCGATGTCCTCCGCCGTGGTGCCGTCGACACCTTGTTCGGTGAACAGCTCCGCGGCCGTACGGGCGATCTCCAGTTGGGTCATGGCCTTGCGTCGCTCGGTGAGCGAGGGCCGGCCCCGTTCTCGTGGGTTCTCGGTGTTCATCACCGCCATGGTAGGCCCACCACTGCCAGGGTGACCTTTCATGCATTTGTGGCACATTGTGCCATCAAGGCATAGTATGCAGTCGTCGCACGTGCGGCCGGACAGAGGGCCCGACCGCCGGAAGAGTGGAGGAAGCCATGAACCGCTTCGAAGGACGACGCGCCCTGGTCACCGGCGCCGGCTCGGGTATCGGCCAGGCCACGGTGCTGCGCCTGCTCGACGAGGGCGGCACCGTCGTCGCCGCCGACGTGAGCGAGACCGGACTGAAGGACACGCTCGCCCGCGCCGGCACCGCCGTCGACCGGCTGACCACCCTCGTCATGGACATCGCCGACGAGGACTCCGTCCGCTCCGGGGTGCGCTCCGCCGTCGACACGCTCGGCGGACTGGACGCTCTGGTCAACGCGGCCGGCGTCCTGCGCTCGTCGCACACCGAGGAGACCTCGCTCGAGGACTTCGAACGGATCCTGCGGATCAACCTCGTCGGCACCTTCCTGGTGATCCGCGAATCCCTACCGGCGCTGCGAGGCGGCCGAGGCCCCGCCGTGGTCAACTTCAGCTCCACCTCCGCCGCCTTCGCCCACCCGTACATGGCGGCCTACGCCGCCAGCAAGGGCGGGATCCAGTCCATGACGCACGCCCTGGCGAGCGAGTACGCCGGGGACGGGATCCGCTTCAACTCCGTCCAGCCCGGCTCCGTCTCCAGCGGCATGACCGACGGCAGCGGGGCCAGCGGACTGAGCCGGGGCCCCGGACTGCCCGAGGACGCCGACATGCGCCTGTTCGCGAAGCTGTCCCCCGCCCTCGGCGACGGCGGTTTCGCCGGGGCCGACCGGGTGGCCTCGATCGTGGCCATGCTCGCCTCCGACGACGCCGCCTTCGTGACCGGGACCGAACTGCGCGTCGACGGCGGCACCCACTTCTGACCGCCCCGGGTACACGAGAAGGGGGCCGCCGACATCATGTCGAGGCCCCCTTTTTCCTTGTGCTCCTAGTACTCGACCGGGATCTCCTCGAACTCGCCGAACGGTCCGGCGCGCAGCGTCAGCTCCTCGACGTCCACCGGAGGCGCCGGGAAGACGGCGACCAGCTCGTGGGTGTTGCCGGGCTGGATCGTGTGC
Organism: Nocardiopsis alba DSM 43377; assembly: GCF_000341225.1. Classification (GTDB taxonomy): domain Bacteria; phylum Actinomycetota; class Actinomycetes; order Streptosporangiales; family Streptosporangiaceae; genus Nocardiopsis; species Nocardiopsis alba. The sequence continues at coordinate 41,953 of NZ_ANAC01000001.1, read as the reverse complement.
ACCTCCTCGGCGAAGCTGCTGTAGCGGTTCTCGCCGAAGTCCATCTGGGCCACGTAACGGACCAGGCCGCTCTCCGGCTCGAACAGCTGGAAGCCGCCCAGGGTGCCCTTGTTGAACTGCTCGGGGCCGCCCGCCACCGTCTCGCTGCCGCCCAGCTCGGGGGCGAGCGGCTCATCGGTGGTGTTGGTCATCGCCACGGTGCCGATGACGTAGGCGCCGTCCCGACGGAGCGGGTAGATCTCCAGCCGGATGCCGTCCTTCTCCCCGTCGGCGACCACGGAACCCGGGTCGTCGCTGTAAGGAGCGGGCCAGGTGACGTTGCGCTGGGCCACGCCCAGACCGTCGTCGTCGTACTCCTCGTCCTCGGTGGCCTCGACCGTCGGGTTGAAGACGTAGGAGAACTCCACCCGACGGTTACGGGCGCGGGCCTCCTCGTCGTCGGGGCCGCCCTCGCGGGCGATGGGCTCGCGCTTGCCGCGCCCCTCGACCTCCAGCTTGTAGTCGGTGCCGAGCTCCTCCGCGAGCAGGTCGCGCACGCTCTCGGCGCGCTCCACCGACAGGTTGTCGTTGTAGGAGTCGTTTCCGATGCCGTCGGTGTGACCGACCACGGTGATCGTGGGGTCGTCGGGGTCGACGTTGCGGGCCAGCGTGGTGGCGGCGCGCCGGACCACGTCCGCGGCGTCGGCGGTCAGATCCGAGCGGTCGAACTCGAACATCACGTCGGAGTGCAGGGAGATGATCTCCCGATCCCCGTCACGGGTGGTCGAGGCGATCTCGGAGTCGACGAAGCTCTGCACCCAACCCTCGTCGGCGACCGCGTCCTCGTCGGGCCGACGATTGGCGAAGGTGAGGTTCTCGCCTCGCGGGGGCGGGTCGTCGAGCGTGAGGTGCTTCGGCCCGTTGGGGTCCTCCGGATCCTCGCGCTCGTTCTCCACGTCCTGGACCGGGATGCCGGTCATGGCGCCCAGACCGCTGCCGACGAAGGTCACCTGGGACACCTCGTCGGGCAGGCGGGGGAAGTAGCGGGTGTACTCGTTGGTGACCCCGTCGTGCACGGGGTACAGGCCGTCCTCGTTGGGGCTCTCCGAGCCGTACTTGAGGCCCTCGTCGTCGAGGAACTGCCGGTACACGCGGCCGGTCAGGGGGTCGACCAGCGTGTGCGCCATGCTCAGGTTCCGGTTGGGTCCGGAGAAGTCGTCCGGGTAGGAGACCTCGTAGTGCATGACCGTGTAGTCGTCGGTGCGCTCCAGGCCGGTGATGGCGAAACGCATCTCGGCGTCCTGGCCGGTGTCCTGGAAGATGCGTCCCTCACGAACGTAGGGGAACTCCTCCTTGACCTCGGGCGGGCCGGACGCTTCTCCGAAGGTCTCGGACCACCAGTCGGACACGACGGTGCAGCCGCTGAGCAGGAGGCTGCCCGAGACCATGAGCGCGACCACGGTGAGGGGCGTCTTGCGCGCCATGTGGGGGAACTCCGATCATTGAGAGGACGTACCGGAAACATCCTCTTGTACTCGCGGGGTCGAACCGACCATAGTGCCCTGTCACGGGCTTCGGGCACCGGCCTGGCCAGCGACGACCCCTATGGGAGATTCTTCGCCGATACCGCCCGGAAACGGTACCCGTCGTCCCTCTCCGCCCCGTGAAGGGGGGCGCGTCGAAGCCCCGTCCTCCCACGTCGGGCACGTAACGTCATGGGTCGACGACGGAAGGACGTGCGACGGTGAGGGGCCTCGGATGCGTCGGACCACCCTGGCGGGCTGCGGTGTCGTGATCGCCCTCGCTCTGACCGCGTGCTCCGGTGGGACCGAGGCGCCGGAAGAGAACGGGGAGGCCTCGGAGGGCCCCGTCGAGTCCACCGCCTTCGGACCGGACTGCGCCGACCTCCCGAGCGAGGGCCCCGGCAGTCTCGCCTCGATGGCCGAACAGCCCTTCCTCACCGCGGTCGCCGAGAACCCGGGACTGAGCCGCCTCGCCTCCGCCCTGGAACGGAGCGGGTTGGAGCGGGAGTTGGCCGAGATCGACGACATGACGGTGTTCGCACCCGTCGACGACGCCTTCGACATCTACCCCGAGGAACAGGTACGGGAGCTCTTCGACGACGCCGACCTGCTGGCCTACCTGATCGGCCACCACGTGACCCTGGGCGAGTACGGCAGCCGCGATCTGGTCGAGGGTTCCCTCCCCACCTTCGGCGGAGACCGGATCAGCACCGCGGAGAAGGACGGGGAGTACACGATCGAGGGCTACTCTCCGGTGGTCTGCGCGGACGTCCGCACCACCGACGCCACCGTGCACATGGTGGGGATGCTCCTCATCCCCACCTGACCCGTCAGGCGACGACGAGTTCCTCCGGCGGGGGCAGTGAGCGCATGGTGGGGCCGAGGGTGAACAGGGCCGCCAACGCCGATACCGAGGCCATCACCAGGAACACCGGCACCGGGCCCGCGTGGTCGAACACCACCCCGATCCCGACGATGCCGATCGGCTGGGACAGCAGGGACATGAACGTCACCGCCCCCAGGGCCCGCCCCTGGTAGCCGTCCGGGACGGCGGCCGCGACGTAGCCGAAGAAGACCGCGTTGACACCGGGCACCAACGCGAACACCACCGCCACGATGAGGCCGAGGGGGAGCGTTCCCGGGACGGCGACGAGCGCGAGCGCGCAGACCGGCGCCGACCAGGCGGTGATCAGGAAGATCCGGGTGGGGCTCAGCCGCCGCACCACCGGGCCGGCGAGCAGGGAGCCGACCAGCCCGCCCATCCCGGCCAGCGACACGGTCAGACCGACCACCAGGTGGGAGGCGCCGCGCTCGTCCGCGGTGGCGATGAGAGCGAGGAAGACCCCCGCCTGAGCGAAGGCGATGTTGAATCCGACGATCCATCCGATCATCGGGCGGAGTACGGGGTGCCGGGCGAGCAGGACGAAGCCGCTCACCGTCTCGCGCGGGCTCCACGGTTCCCGTTCGGGTTCCCTGGACGCCTGCATGGGTCTGCGGATACGGAGCAGGAGCGCGGCCGACAGCAGGTAGCAGACGGCCTCGGTGACGAACGGGAAGGCCCGCCCCAGGCCGAAGAGAGAACCGGCGATGGGCGCTCCGAGCGCCGTGGTGCTGAAGAAACGGATCTGGTTCTGTGCCGAGGCGTCGGCCATCTGGGAGGCGGGCACGAGCTGTTTGATCGCGGCCACCGCCACGGGGTTGGAGACGCCCATCAAAGCGGAGGAGGCGGCCGCGACTCCGATGACCAGAGGCACCCCGACGTCGTCGCCGCCGAGGAGGAGTCCCGCGAAGGAGACCAACAGTACGAGGCGTCCCAGGTCGCAGAAGAGAAGGATGGCGCGACGGTCGGCCCGGTCGGCGAGAGCCCCGCCGACCACCGCCGTGATCATGGTGGTGGCCACCTGGACGGCGCCGATCACCCCGGCCTGAGAGGCCGATCCGGCCAGGAGGAGGACGAGGAGCGGGTAGGCGACCTCACCGCTCTCCTTGCCCAGCCCCGCGAGGAAGCGGCTGGTCCACAGGGCCTGGAAGTCCTGGTTCCTGATGAGCGGGGTGGTCGCGCCCTCCCCGTCCTCCGGCTGTCCTGGGGACAGGTACGGCTGTGGCCGGTCCGTGGTCATGGCGTGCGGCTTCCCGTGATGTGGCCGTCGGGTACCGGAGAGGGGCTCGGACCCACTGATCGGTCTGCTCCACCCACATCGCCGGTGCCTCGAACGCTGTGGAACCGTCAGGGGCGGAGAACGGGGGCCACGGAGGAGGGGTCGGAGGGCGGGGTGTTCATGTCGTCATTATGCGCACATTGTGGACACTTGCCAGGTTCTCGGACTGTATGACTGACTTTTCCAGGCGAATGGCCACTATCGGCCGCTCAGGCGCACGGAACGACTCCGCGCGCACACGTACCGTCCCCGTCCGCCCACCGACGCGTGACGTCACCGGCGATGTGACCCGAGGCCCTTCCCTCGATCCCCCGGATCGCGACGACGGGCCGCCCCGAAAGGGCACGCCGACCGTGTTCGGGTGTTCCGACCCGGCGGGGCACCGCGTACCACCGGGTTCCGTATTCTTCGTGTGCCCCTCACGCGACCTTTCGAAGCACGATCCCCGTGTTCCCGAAGCCGAGCGGCACGAACACCCTTCGACCTAGCCGCGGAGGGGGACCGGGTCCAAGGCAGTCCGGGGCTCCTGGGAGGCGCGCGGAGGACGTGCGCTCTCGGCGGCGGCCTCGATGGTCCACGGGGTGCGCTCGACGTAGGCGACGACCAGCGCCACCAGCAGCGATCCCCCGGCGACCAGGACGTAGGAGGCGGTCCACCCACCGGTGAGTTCGCCGAGCAGTCCGAACAGCAGCGGCCCGCCGAGGGCGATGCCGCTCCCCACCCCCTGCACGAAACCGGACAGGGCGGCGGCGCCTCGCGGTGTGGAGCTGCGGGCGTTGATCATGGTCATGGTGACCACGAACAGGCTGGTGCCCAGACCGAGGAAGAGCACCCACAACGGGGCGAACCCCGGCGCCAGGGCCACGCCCAGGTAACCGACGCCGTAGCCGGCCAGACCGAGGGCGACGATCGGGAAGGTGTTGCCCGCGCGCAGTGTGATCGTCGGCGCGACCAGCCCGAACATCAGGCTCGCGCCCACCATCAGGGAGACCAGGCTCCCGGCCGCGGCGGGACTGTGCCCGGCGTCGCTCAACAGGGTGGGCAACCAGGTGAAGAGCGTGAAGACGTTCCAGGTGACCATGCCGAAGAGCAACGCCATCCGCCAGGCCATGCCGATCCGGAGGATCGGTCGGGCCAGGGCCGGACCTCCCGTGGCGGTGGCCGTCCGGCTTCCGGTTCCTCCACGGCCGCGACCGGCCCACTGGGCGATCCACAGGAGGGAGGCGATCAGGGCGATGCCCGCCCACGCTCCGAGAGCGATCCGCCAACCGGCGAGCTCGGCCAGCGGGATCGCGACCAGGGGCGGGAAGAGCGCTCCGAGGTGGATCGCGACCATCTGGACGGTGCTCAGGGCGGCGAGACGGTCGGGGAAGTACTGCGCGATCAGCGGCGGCAGCACGACGTTGCCCAAGGCGGCTCCGGTGAGCGCGACACCGGTGAGCGCGAGCAGGGTTCCGGTATCGGGCGCGAAGGCGCGCAGGACCTGGCCCACCCCGGTGAGCAGCATGCTCAGCGCCGCCGTGGCCTCGGGGCCCAGCAGGCGCATGATCGCCGGTGTGATCAGCCCGAAGATCGCGAAGGCGACCAGGGGCAGGGTGCCGAAGACACCGATGACGGTGGCGGCGAAGCCGAACTCGTCGCCCACCGTGGTCAACAGGGGCGACAGGGAGGTGACGACGAGGCGCAGGTTGAGCGCCGCGCAGACGATCGCGACCAGGGCCAGGACCCGGCCCCGGGGTTCAGGGCGCACCGACGGTCGGTCGGTGTCGGCCGCGACAGAGGAAGGTCTCATGGTGACGGACGTCCCTTTGTTGTGCGGTGGTGCGTCATCGCACCGTTGCTGGGCCGACCGGCGGGCGACGGTGCCTGCCAGGTGAGGTTCTCCCCCTGGCGAGCCAAATACGACCTTTTCCCTTAGATGTTATGCACACGCCGGACCAGAAAACAAAGCACCGTATTAAGTACGTGTAAACTCCCTATATGGCTGATCTTGATGAACTTGATGCGGCGATTCTGGCCGAACTCCAGTCGGACGCACGGAAGACCAACCGCGACGTGGCCGCGGCGGTGGGCGCCTCCCCCACCACGACGCTGGATCGGACCCGGGCATTGCGGGAGAAGGGTGTGATCCGCGGCGCACTGTTGGACGTGGACCTGGAGGAGATCGGCCGGCCGGTTCAGGCGCTCGTCACCGTCAGTGTCGAGAAGCCCTCACGCCACAACATCGAGTCCTTCCGCGACTGGGTCGGCTCCCTGCCCGAGACCCTGTCGGTCTTCGTCACCTCGGGCGACGAGGACTTCCTGGTCCACGTGGCCCTCCCCGACAACAACAGCCTGTACTCGTTCATGGTGGACCGTCTCACCGAACGACCCGAGGTCGCCGACGTGCGCGCGTCGATCGTCTACGAACATCTGCGCAACCACCGCGTCACCCCCACCAACACACGGAGGCGTTGACCCCGGTCGATGGGGCTCCGAGCGGCGGGGACTAGCCTTGCGGCGTCCTCGCTCCCGGCTCGAAAGGCCCCATGACCACACCGATCGTCGTCGCGGTCCTGATCGCGGCCCTGTTACACGCCTCCTGGAACGCGATCGCGCACTCCATCACCGACCGTCTCCTGGGGTTCGCCCTCATCGGAGCGGGCGGGATGCTCGCCACCCTGCCGTTCCTGTTCGTGGTCGGCCTGCCGCCGGTCGAGGCCTGGCCGATCCTGCTGGGCTCCCTCCTCACCCATCTGCTCTACCTCGGCCTGTTGATGCTGTCGTACCGGACCGGCGACTTCGGGCAGGTGTATCCGCTGGCCCGGGGGACGGCCCCATGGGTGGTCGCCCTCATCGGGGTGGTGTTCCTCGGTGAGACCCTGCCGCCTCGGGAGTTCATCGGGGTACTGGTGATCTCGGCGGGTCTGATGGTGCTGGTGTTCGCCGGCGGTATGCCGAAGCGGCACCACGTCCCCGCGCTCGCGGCGGCCTTCGCCACCGGCCTGGCCATCGCCTGCTACACCGTGGTGGACGCCTACGGCGTGCGACTGACCCAGAATCCGCTCGGCTACATCACCTGGGTGATGATGCTTCAAGGACCGGTGTTCCTCTTGGTCGCGATCGCCACCCGACGGCGGAGACTGGTGGCGCAGCTGCGCCCCATCTGGAAGGTCGGGTTGACGGGCGGCGCCGTCAGCGCCGGCGCCTACGGCCTGGTGCTGTGGGCCCAACTGTCGGGGGCCGTCGCCGGTATCGCCGCCCTGCGGGAGTCCAGCATCGTCTTCGCCGCCCTGATCGGCCTGGTGTTCTTCCGCGAACGCTTCGGTCCGGTGCGGATCCTGGCCGCGGCCGTGGTGGTCGCGGGGGTCCTCCTGCTCGCCCTGTGAACGGACAGGGTGAGTAGAAGTACTCAGAGGCGCGGGCCCGTCGTCGGTGGTCTCACCGGACATGAAGACGCACAGGCACCTCCCCTCCGCCCTCCTCGTGACGGTCGGCGCCGGCCTGCTCCTGACCGGCTGCACGTTCCCGCCCCTCTCCCCCGCTCAGATCGACGGCTCCCCCACGGCCGAGCCGGTCGAGTCCTCCCCCGAGGCCGAGGCGACCTCTTCCGCCACCACCCCCGAGGCGTCCGAAGCCGGAGAGGTGGTGTGGCTGGTACCGCACAGCACCGAGTGGACGACCACCTACGACGCCGATCAGGACCTGTACCGGTCCACGCTGGACGACACCGGCTGCGACATCATGCACAGCCGGACCACCGGGGTGGCACGGGCCGGCGAGGAGGGACACGAGCCGATCGACACCGTGGACCGGCTGCTGACGACCGTCGCCGAGCAGACCGGGGACACCCCGGTCGAGGAGCCCACCGAACCCCTCTCCCTCATGGCGGAATCGGGTGAGACCTTCGATTTCGAGACCAGGCTGGCCACGTTCGACAGCGACGGGGAGAACCGCACCGTCCGCGCGGCGGCGCAGTGGTTCGACGACACCGAGCTCCTGGTCAGCGCCTCATGCCCCTCCGACGAGTGGGAGGAGAACGGCTTTCTCATCACCATGTTCCTGGGCGTGACCTCCATCGACGGGGTCTGAGCCTCCGCCCGCGTCCTCCGGTGACACACCCTCGGATCCACCCGCCCCCGAACCCGGCTCGGGGGCGGCGTAGGGTGTGCCCTGTGACCGAAGTCTCATCACCGCACGAAGTGGGCGAAGCCGCCGAGGTCCGCCGTATCCAGCGCGAACTCGGACTCCCCGGCCTCGTCGACGTGCACACGCACTTCATGCCCGACAACGTCCTGCGCAAGGTCTGGGCCTACTTCGACGCCCTCGGCGAGGGCGTGTGGCCCATCACCTACCGGTTCGACCAGGACGAACGTCTCGCGGTCCTGCGCGACCTGGGGGTGCGACGCTTCACCGCGCTGTCCTACCCCCACCGTCCGGACATGGCCCGATGGCTCAACTCCTGGTCCGCCGGGTTCGCCGCCGACCACCCCGATTGTCTGCGCAGCGCCACCTTCTACCCCGAGCCCGACGCCGCGACCTACGTGGCCGAGGAGATCGCCTCCGGGGCCCGGATCTTCAAGGCGCACCTCCAGGTGGGCGCCTACGACCCCCGCGATCCACTGCTCTCCGACGTGTGGGGTGCCCTCGCCGACTCCGGCACCCCGGTGGTGGTCCACTGCGGTTCGGGCCCGCTGCCCGGCAGGTTCACCGGCCCGGGCCCCTTCTCCGAGGTTCTGCGCGACCATCCCCGCCTGACCGCGATCGTCGCCCACGCCGGGGCTCCGGAGTACTCCGCCTTCCTCGACCTGGTCGAGCGGTACGAGCAGGTACGCCTGGACACCACCATGGCGTTCACGCCCTACACCGAACGCTCGGCCCCCTTCCCCCGCGCCGAACTCCCCCGGCTGCGGGACCTCTCCCACCGGGTCCTGCTGGGGACGGACTTCCCGAACATCCCCTACGCCTACGTCGAGCAGATCCGTTCCCTGATCGCGCTCGATCTGGGGCCCGAACGGTTGCGCGGCGTCCTGCACGACAACGCCGCCGCCCTGTTCGGGATCTGAGACCGGCCCGCCGGCCCGAGAACCATCATCCGTCCACGTTCGCAACGACGTCGTCCAAGGAGAGAGGGCACCGTGGAGCTCACCCTGACCCCCCTGGAGTTCGCCCGCCGCACCCGCAGGCTGTACCCGCAGCGCGAGGCGGTGGTCGACCGGGATCTACGCCTGACCTACGAGCAGTTCTTCGACCGCTGTGACCGCTGGTCGTCCATCCTCCAGGGCATGGGGGTCGTCAAGGGCGACCGGGTCGCCTACATCGCGCCCAACACCCACGCCCAGCTCGAATCGTTCTACGCGGTGCCCCAGCTGGGCGCGGTGCTCGTCCCCGTCAACTTCCGGCTGACCGGCGAGGACTTCGTCTACATCGTCGAGCACTCCGGCGCCAAGGTGCTGTGCGTGCACGCCGATCAGCTCGACGCCGTGGACTCGGTGAGGGACCGGATGCCGGGGGTGGAGCGCTTCATCGCGTTGGAGGGCGCCCGCGAGGGTTGGGAGGACTACGAGGCGCTGATCGCCGACGCCTCCCCCGGCTTCGAGCGCCCGGAGATCGCGGAGACCGACCTGCTCACCATCAACTACACCTCGGGGACCACGGCCCGCCCCAAGGGGGTGATGATCACCCACCGCAACGCGTACATGAACTCGGTGGGCACCCTGCTGCACCTGCGGATCGAGCTGGGACAGCGCTACCTGTGGACCCTGCCCATGTTCCACGCCAACGGATGGACCTACACCTGGACGGTGACGGCGGCCGGAGGCACCCACGTGTGCCTGCCCGCCATGGACCCGGCACGCGTGTTCGAACTGATCAGGGAGGAGGAGGTGAGCTGGCTGTGCGCGGCCCCGACCGTGCTCATCATGCTCGCCAACACCCCCGAGAGGGTGCGCGGCGACGTGCCGTCCGGCGTGCACGTGGTCACCGCCGGCGCCTCTCCCGCCGCCGAGACCATCGAGCGGTTGGAGGGCGACTTCGGCTGGACCGTCACCCACGTGTACGGCCTCACGGAGACCACGCCCTTCATCACCGTTTGTGAGCGACGACCCGAGCACGAAGGGCTGTCCACGCGCGAACGCGGCGCCCTCAAGGCCAGGCAAGGGGTCGAGCTCATCACCTCGGGCGAGCTGCGTGTGGTCGACGACGAAGGCGTCGAGGTGCCCTGGGACGGAAGGACCGTCGGCCAGATCACCGTGCGCGGCAACGTCGTGATGAGCGGCTACTACAACGACCCCGAGGCCACGGAGAAGGCGATGGGCGACGGCTGGTTCCACACCGGTGACGCCGCGGTCACCCACCCGGACGGCTACGTGGAGATCCAGGACCGGATCAAGGACGTGATCATCTCGGGCGGGGAGAACATCTCCTCCGTCGAGGTGGAGGGGGTACTGCTGCGACACCCCGCGGTCCTGGAGGTCGCCATCGTGGGGGTGCCGCACGAACGCTGGGGCGAGACCCCGCGCGCCTCCGTGGTCCTGCGCGAGGGGGAGACCGCCACGGAGAAGGAGATCATCGCCTTCGCCCGCGACAACCTCGCCCACTTCAAGGCGCCCACCCAGGTGGAGTTCGTGGAGAGCCTGCCCAAGACCGCCACCGGAAAGATCCAGAAGTACGTGCTGCGCGGCGGCGCCTCCGCCGTCTCCCGCCAGTAGCGTCGTGGCGCCCGGCGTCGGAAGCCGGGCGCCACGCCCTCACATCGGCGACGGGGTGAGCAACACGAACCCGGCCCCGAACGGGTCGGAGCAGACCGCCAGGCGTCCCACGCCCGGAGCGTCCTCCGGCCCCATGAGAACCTGGCCGCCCGCGTCCCGGAGCTCGGCGATCACCGCGTCGCAGTCCATGACGTGGAAGACCGGATGCCAGTCGCCCTTCCCGTCGGTCTGCGGTAGCTGGTCCGGCGTCATCTCCATGGCCCCGCCGAAGTACCGGTCCTCCCCCGTGCCGGCCGGACGGATCATCGAGTACCGCTGGGAGCCCTCCAGCTCGATGTCGGTGAACTCCCAGCCGAAGAGGCCACCGTAGAAGTCCTTGGTCCCCTGGGCGGAGGGCGTCCACATCTCGGTCCACATGAGGGCGCCGGGCGCGTCCGTCAACTCCAGGCCGGAGAACGAACGGGGCTGCCAGAGCGAGAGATCTCCCCCCTGGGGATCGGTCAGGTAGGCGGTCCGGCCCAGATCGAGCACGTCCATGGGCTCGACGTGGACGGTGGCGCCCAGAGCGGTGGCCTCGCGCAGGGTCTCGTCCAGATCCGTGGTGTACCTGTAGATGGACCAGACGATCGGCTGTTCCTCGTCCCTCGTGGGGCTGATCGCCCCCACCAGGGCCCCGTTCAGCCGGAAGTTCACGTACCCGCCGGCCTCCGGACCGGCCGACTCCGCCTCCCAACCGAACAGGCGCCGGTAGAACTCGGCCGTGATCTCGGGATCCGGGCTCGCCACGTCGATCCAACAGGGTGACCCGGGAAGATGGTCGGTGGTGATCATGCTCCGCCTCCAGTGAAGATTCCCCCACGAGTGTGCTTCGCGACGCCGACATTCCGGGGATCCGACCGGCAAAGTCTCGACAATCCCTCGCCCCGGATCAGCCGTGGCTGCCCTCCGGATCCAGGAGCACGAAGCCCGCCGCCGACGGGTCCGAGCACACCGCGGTCAGACCCACCCCGGGCGCGTACTCCGGGCCCATGTGCACCCGGCCTCCCGCGTCCAGGACCGCGCTCGCGGTGGCGTCGCAGTCGGCCACCTGGAAGATCGGATGCCAGTCGGCGGCGCCGTCGGTCCTGGGGAGCTGCTCCGGGGCGACCCCCATGAACCCGCCGAAATAGCGCTCCTCGCCCATGCCGATCGGCCGCAGGGTCGTGTACGCGCTGTCGCCGCCCGGTAGAGGGATGTCGTCGTAGCGCCAGCCGAACAGGCCCCGGTAGAACTCCTTGGCGCCTTGGACGTCGGGGGTCCACATCTCGACCCAGCACAGGGTGTTGGGCCGGTCGACCGCTTGCAGGCTGGAGAACGTCCCCGGCTCCCAGAGGGCGAACCAGCCTCCCTGGGGATCCGTCAGGTGTGCCATACGTCCCAGCTCGCGCACGTCGGTGGGCTCCACCTCCAGGGTCGCGCCCAGGTCGCGGGCCCGGTGGACGCTCGTCTCCACGTCGTCGGTGTGAAAGTAGGGCGTCCAGGCCGGTGGTTCGTCGTCGACGATGCGCGGACCGATCCCGCCCACGGCCTCCCCCGTCGACCTCATGACCAGGTAGTCCCCGAAACGCTCCCCCATCGTCTGGGTGCGCCAGCCGAAGACCCTCCCGTAGAAGTCGGCCGAAACGATCGGGGCGTCGGACCCCAACTCGAGCCAGCGGGGCGAGCCGACGACGAAGTCGGTGGTGATCATGTGCTTCCTCCTTCTCGCCTCCCCCACGAGTCTGAGGCGCATGAGCACACCGGAAGGAGATCGACCGGCAAAAACTCGACAATCACCCCATGTGAGAAGTGCGGGATGATCATCGGACGTAACCACCGCCCTTCGAGGAAGGAACCCTCCGTGCACGGACGCCTCCACCATGTGGGACCGGTGATCATCGACGTCGTGATGGAGGTGGACTCCGTGCCCGTGCCCGGCGGGGGCGCGTTCGCGAGCTCGGCCGTAACACTGCCGGGCGGCGGGTTCAACGTGATCGCGGCGGCCGCCCGGGCCGGTATGGAGGTCGTCTACGGAGGGGCGCACGGCACAGGGCCGAACGGAGACCTGGTCAGGGCCGCCCTTCGGGACGAAGGGGTGGCGGTGGCGCACCCGCCCAGGCCGGAGGACACCGGTTTCTGCGTCGTCATGGTGGACTCCGACGCCGAACGCACCTTCGTCACGAGGCTCGGGGCCGAGGTGGACCTGCCCTTGGCGGATCTGCGGCGGCTGCGCCCCGCATCGGGCGACTTCGTCTACACGGTCGGGTACTCGCTCCTGCCGGGGGAGCGCGCGGACGAACTGGCGATCTGGCTCGAAGGGCTCGTCGACGGGACGCGACTCGTGCTCGACCCGGCCCCGGTCGCGGGCATGATCCCGACACGGACCCTGGAGCGGGTCATGCCCCGAGTGGAGGTCCTCAGCCTCGGTTCCGACGAGGCCGCGACGCTCTCCGACGAGACGGACGAGGAGAAGGCCGCCGCCCTGCTGGTCGAGCGGATCGCCCCCGGCGGTGTCGTGGTGCTGCGCCGGGGCGCCCGGGGCTGCCTGGTCGCCCGGGAGGAGACCGGGGTCGTCCCGGTTCCGGCGTTCCCGGTGTCCGCCGTGGACACCAACGGCGCCGGCGACGCCCACGTGGGCGTGTTCACGGCGGGGCTGTCCCGGGGGACCGATCCGGTCGAGGCCGCCCGCCGCGCCAACGCGGCCGCCGCCCTCGCCGTCACCCGCCGAGGCCCGTCGACCTCGCCCCGCGTCGAGGAGCTGGAGGCCTTCCTCGCAAAGCACCGCCGGTAGCGGTTCCCGAAGGACGATTCAGGCCGCTGAGCGGGACGATCCATAGCCTGGATCAAATATAGGAGTACACTTCTATTAACTGTACTTCTATTAATCGCTCAGGGTGGTCGTCATGCGCAAGCCCTCCGAGATGTTCGACCGCGACTACGAGTGGTCGGCGTTGTCCCGGTTCATCACCGACGAACAGCCCGGCGCGACCCTGGGTGTCGTCTCCGGGCGTCGCCGTCAGGGCAAGACCTTCCTTCTGGACGCCGCCTGTCGGGCCGAGGAAGGCTTCTACTTCGGAGCGACCGAGGCAACGGATACCGAGTCGTTGCGCCGAATCAGTGCCGCGCTCACCGCGCATGTCCGTCCCCCCACCCCCTACCACTTCGCCGACTGGTCAGAGGTCGTCGATTCGCTCTTGGCACTCGGAGCGGAGCGGCCGGTACCCGTGGTCATCGACGAATTCCCCTACCTGGTCAAGGCCAACCCGGAGCTCCCCTCCATCATCCAGGAGGCGTTCCGTCCACTGCGTGAACAGCGTGCCTCCTCACGTACCCGGATGCTGCTGTGCGGCTCGGCCCTGTCGTTCATGGGCAGGCTGCTGTCCGGAAACGCTCCCCTTCGAGGGCGCGCCGGCCTGGAACTGGTCGTCCGCCCTCTCGATCATCGACTCGCCGCCGAATTCTGGGACATCACCGACCCCCATCTGGCGATGAAGGTCAACGCGATCGTCGGTGGCACCCCCGCCTACCGTCGTGAGTTCGCCCGTGGCGACTCACCGAGCGGGCCGGAAGACTTCGACGACTGGGTCGTCCGTACCGTCCTCAACCCCGAGACCCCGCTCTTCCGAGAGGCACGCTATCTCTTGGCGGAGGAACCCGATCTGCGCGATACCGCCCTCTATCTCTCGGTTCTGGGAGCCGTGGCCGACGGCAACGCCACTCGCGGTGGCATCGCGAGCCACATGGAACGCAAGGCCACGGACATCGCCCACCCCATCAACGTTCTCGAAGACGCGGGCCTACTGCACAAAGACTCGGACGCCTTTCGGGAGAACCGCCCCACCTATCGCATCTCCGAACCGTTGATCGCCTTCTACCACGCGATCATGCGCCCCGTATGGGACCAGTTGGAACGCCCGGGAAGCGCGTCCCGGGTCTGGCAGGCGAGCCGTCGCCGTTTCGTCAGCAACGTCCTGGGGCCGCACTTCGAGCAGGTCTGTCGTGAGTGGGCCCTGCATCACGCCGATCCTGATCTTCTCGGCGGCCTGCCGGCCCGGGTGGGACACGGAATCGTGCACGACACTCGAGCGCGCACCGGTCATGAGGTGGACGTGGCCATCGTCGGTATCCCCGATGGAAGCCGGAGGCCGCCATTGCTGGGTATCGGTGAGGCCAAGTGGAACGACACCATGGGCGCCGCCCACATCGAGCGTCTCCGACATATCCGTGAACTGATCGCCAGAGGCGGACGTTACGACACCGAGCGAACCCGCCTGTTCTGCTTCAGCGGTGGCGGTTTCAACGACAAGGCCCGCGCCGAGGCGGAGACGTCTCACGACATCCGACTGATCGACCTACCCACCCTGTACGGTCGGGCGTGAGTTCTCACCGGCGTCCGGATCTCCCCGGCGCACGAAACGCTCCGCGCTCCTCAAGAGGCACGTGGGCGAAACGGTCCGAGATGGCGATGTGCCCCTCGGCGGGGCCGAGGGGCACATCGGTTCGTCTCCGCTCCCGTCAGGGCTGCTGCGGCGGGAAGGGCTTGGTCGGAGGCTCCTGCTGCTGCGGGGGCCGCTGAGGCTGAGGCGCCTGCTGGGGGTACTGCCCAGGCGGGGGGAACTGCTGCCGGGGCGGGAAGCCCTGCTGCTGAGGCGGAGGCGCCTGCTGCTGCGGGTACTGCTGCGGCGGGGCGAACCCCTGAGGCCGAACGGGCTGCTGCCCGGCGGCGAACACCTTTTTCGGGAGAAGCGTCACGATCGCCGCGATGAGCAACAGGAGCCCCGAGATCCCCAGCAGGATCGCGCCCGAACCGGCGGAGGCGTAGGCCTGACCACTCGCGGACGAGCCGCTGCCGAAGCCGTTGATCGTACCGACGAGGCCGAAGAGGATGGCGAGGACGCCCGCGGTGATGACGGCCCACTTCTTACCGGTCATCAGCGACACCACGGAGAAGGCGATCACCGCGATGAACCCGATGAGCATGACGGCCCCCTCGCCGGGGGGCGCCTCCTCCGAGAAGTAGTTGACGCTCACCGAGTAGCCCCGGTAGGACGCGGAGGCGATCGGCATGAAGAGCGAGATGACCCCGATGAGCGCGAGCACGGGGACGGCGAAGCGGACCCAGATCGTCCAGTGCACGGCGCCCGAACCCTCACCGGACCTCTCGCTCACCGTCCGGGCCGCGCTCATGGCGGCGGGCGCGACGGTGTCGGCGAAGTAGGTCTTCGCGCCGTTCGCCAGGTCCTTGGCACCGGAGGCCGCCTGCGAGGATTGCGCCCCGCTCCGCGGCGCTCCCCCCATCGGAGGCGACCCGGGCCGCCCGGGTCCGCCCACAGGAGGCACGAGTCCGTTCCGCGGCCCGCCGACGGGCCCCTGGGGGCCGGTCTGGAGGGGGCCACCGCCCATAGGGGCCTGGGGGCCGCTCTGCGGCGGCCCTCCCATCGGCGGGAGGGGGCCGGTCCGCGACGGCGGGGCGGCCTGGGGCGTGTTCTGCCGAATGTGCGCGGCCAGGCCTCCATCACAGTTCGGGTGACGCAGGATCGACGGCCAAAGGTCCGGTCGGACGGCGGCGATCCGCCGTAGGGTCTCGGAGTCGATGCGCGGGTCGGCCAGTTCCTGGGCGGAATACCCGGCGGGATCGCGTGGCCCGGGCGAGTTCATTCGTGCTCCTCGGGGAGGGGGGTGGAGGATGCTCGGCGCATCAGAGCACAAAGTACCAGCGGCCTTTCCGTGGAAACGGCCGCCGCGCGGGGTGATACTCGACTCGAACCGCCCTGCCGTGCCTCGAAAGCGTCGACGCCGAGACGGAACGAGCACCGCTCCGCTTTCCGTCCATGAACAGGACGACCAAGAGCGAAAATCGGCGTCTTCCCAGTTCAGAGGTGACGCAAGACCCTTGGACACGGAAGGGACGGCCCACCTCGAGAACGCTCCGATTCGACGCTCTCCGAGAACATGAATCAGTGTTTGAAGTGCACGAACAGACGGCCGAAGTTCTTCGAGTCCTTCTCCACACGGTGGTAACGCGCCTTGACGTCCTTACGGTCGAGAAAGCGTAGGACCCGCTTCTTCAACTGGCCCGATCCCTTGCCCGGAATGATCTCGATGGTCTTGGCCTTCTTGCGTTCGGCCTCGTCCATGATGTCGTCGAGCGCCCGATCGATGTCACGTCCCTTATTGAAAATGTCATGCAGGTCGAGCTTGAGTCGCACGTTCGTACCTCCCGGTCCGGTTGGCACGGATGATACGCGCACGGTCCCCGCAGGGCCCGCGCACGCCACCGTCCCGGGGCGAGGTCACAAGGTCTCCGCCGAGGCCGTGCCGATCTGTCGCCCGGAACTGTTAGGCATGGGAGGCATTTCACCTCCTGAGAAGAGAGTTCCCTTGGACAACCTCACCGAGTTCGCAGGCCTGCCCGTGGTGGATTTCCCCGAAGAGACGACGGAGGAGGGGTGGCGGCGCGAACTGCGACAGGTCGCGGGCTCTGATGGCACCCCCGCCGACGTGGGCTCCGTGGCCTGGCGGCTGCGTGTCGACGGCACTTCGTGGATGGAGCCGGACGAACGAGCCCGGCACCTCACCCGTTTCCTCTCCGAGGTCGGGGGCGAGCGGGTGTCCGCGATGACCCTCGGTCTCTGGGGCGGCAGGGAGATGGCCGAGCCGGTGGATCTGCTCGTCGAGCACGCCGACGCGTTTCCGAACCTGCGTTCCGTCTTCATCGGCGACGTCGGCTGGGACGAGTGCGAACTCTCCTGGATCTGCCAGACCGACCTGAGTCCTCTCCTGGAGGCCTTCCCCCACCTGGAGGAGTTGGGCGTGCGGGGCGCCGCGGGCGCCATCAGGACCGGAGAGCTCTCCCTGCACGTGCCCTCGCACGGGTCGCTGCGTTCCCTCACCATCGAAAGCGGTGGGCTGCCCGGTTCCGCCGCCCGGGAGATCGCCTCCTCTGGATGGCCCTCGTTGGAGCGCCTGGAGCTGTGGCTGGGCGTGGGGGACTATGGCGAGGACACCTACCCCGACGACCTGGCGCCGCTGATCTCGGGAGAGGGCTTCCCAGGGCTGCGGTATCTGGGCGTGCGCAACGCCGAGAGACTGGACGAGTGGATCCCGGTTCTGGCCGAGGCGCCCATCCTGAAGCGGCTCGAGGTGCTGGACCTGTCCCTGGGCATCCTCACCGATGAGGGAGGCCGGGTGCTCGTCGAACGGGCCGCGGCCTTCTCAGGGCTGCGCGAACTCGACTTGCACCACCACTACCTGAGCGAGGAGATGGAGGAGCGGGTGCGCACCGTCTTCGCCGAGAGCGGTGTGGAGGTCGACCTGTCGGACCGGCTGGAGCCGGACGAGGAGGACCCCGACGAGGGGCCCATGTACTACACCTCGGCCTCCGAATAGCGGGCGAGGGCCCCGTCTCGTTCGTGTGTCGAGGCGGGCCCCGGGGCCGTTGGGTCTCCCGGGGCCCGCTCTCCATCTTCGAAGTCACGGACACGCACCGAGGAACATCGCCGAGAACGCCGAGGGTGGCAGCATCGGAAGAGCGAAGGTTCCCTCGTCAGGGCCGCTCCGCCCCGATCGATGGTGCTCGCCTTCCACCGATCGATCACCGAGGCCGCCTCGACACGGGGCTCCCGGCGGGGCCTCGCCGACTCGCGGGACGGGTGCGATGGATACCGGACGGATCGAAGCGTTCAGCGATGGCGTGCTCGCCATCGTGATCACCATCATGGTGCTGGGCCTGGTCCAGCCCGCGGCCCCGACCTTCGAGTCGTTCTTCGCCACCACCGGGCTCGGCCTGCTCAGCTATCTGTTGTCGTTCGTGTACGTCGGCATCTACTGGAACAACCACCACCACATGTTCCAGGTCGCCGACCGCGTCGACGGCAGGGGCCTGTGGGCCAATCTCGGCCTGCTGTTCTTCATTTCCCTGCTGCCGTTCACCACCTCGTGGATGGACAGTACGAGCTTCGCTCAGGTACCGGTGATCCTCTACGGCGTCGTCCTTCTGCTGATGGCCCTGGCCTACTTCGTCCTCCAGAGCACGATCATCCGGGTGCAGGGGAAGGACTCGTCCCTCAAAAGGGCCATCGGAAGCGACTGGAAGGGCAAGGTCTCGCCCGTCCTGTACCTCGTCGGGATCGTCGCGGCGATCCTGGACCCCGGTGAGGCGGGGGTCGGTATCGGGATCGCGCTCGTCGCCTTCGTGCTCGTCGCCGTCCTCTGGGTGATCCCCGACCGGCGCATCCACCGCTTCTACCGGGAGAGCACCGAGCGGGAGCCATAGTCCGGGCAGCGCCGCTTCAGAACCGACCACCGCGGGTACATCGGCGAATCCGGGACCCGTGCCCTCCCCACTCCCCCGACACCCTTTGGAGGCCCCTTGCCGAAGAGAATCGCCACCTCCGTGGACGGAACCGAGATCCGTGGCTTCGACGAGGGGGCCGGGCCTCCCGTAGTCGTTCTGCACCCTGGCATGGACGACGGCACATCATGGGACCGGGTGAGTACCCGACTCGCCCCGCACTTCCGTGTCGTACGCGTGCACCGCCGCACCTACCGGCCGGACCTGCGCGTCGATCCTCGAAACTCGCTGAAGCGAGAGGTGGAGGACGTCGTGTCCGTGGTCCGGTCGTTGGGCGGACGCGCCGTTCTGGTCGGCCACTCCTCGGGGGCGGTCGTGGCGTTGGAGGCGATGGCGGCCTCACCCTCGTCGTTCGCGGGGGCCGTACTCTACGAACCGCCCGCGCCCGTCGAAGGGCTCCCTCTCGGAGGAGAGGCCCTTCGAAGGGCCGAGTCCGCCGCGGATCGCGGAAGGACGGCCCGCAGCATCGCGATCTTCTTCCGTGAGGTCGTCGGATACCCCGCCCCCTCAGCGTGGCTCTTCGGGGCCGTCGTCGCGGCCGTTCCCGGTCTGCGGCCTCGTGCGCGGCGCCAGCTCGTCGACTGCGAGGCCATCGACCTGGCGGGCGTGCGCGTCGACCGGTACTCCGAGATCGGAGTCCCGATACTTTTCCTGCTGGGCCGGCGCAGCCCGTCCCATCTGCGCCGTCGGAGCGAGGCTCTTCGCGATGCCCTCCCTGGAGCCCACATCGTGGAGTTGCCCGGGCAAGGGCACCTCGCCAACCGGCTCAGGCCGGGGTGGGTCGCCGAGGCGATCGCCCGGTTCCACGAGGCCTTGGGCGAACCCCGTCGGAACAGGGCGAGCGAGAGCTGATCGGGCGCGGGGTCTTCTATCCTCCGGCCCGGTCAGAGTCGCAGTTCGAAGGCCATCCGATCCGTGCCGGGGCCGTCGTACCCCTCGTGCGGCCCCGTCACGGCGAACCCGATCGACCGGTGGAAGGCGATCGACCTCTCGTTGACCGGAGAGGTGACCGCCCGGACGACGGTTCGTCCGTCATCCCTCGCGGCGTCGAGGAACAGCCGGTACATCTCCCGGCCCAGCCCCGACCGACGCTGTTCCGGAGCCACGCCGGAGAAGTGCACGTAGGCCTCGTCCCCCTTCGTCGGGCTGGGAACCCCACCAGGAAGCCGAGCAGCCCCCGTCCTTCTCGGCGATCAGGATCGTCGTGTGGAAGTGGTCCAGGAACAACCGGGGCAGGATGTGCGCCACCGGTCTCCCCCACCACTCGTCACAGACCGCGACGATCCGCCCGTAGTCCTCGGGCACCGCGTTCCTGATCAGGACCCCCGCGGGCCCCTCGCTCTCCCAGTCACCGCTCCACGCGTTCATCAGGCGAAGACCTCCTCGAAGGGTCGCCCTACCCCCGGATCGCGGCCCAACACCGCGAACACGACCCGTTCGAAGATCCCGTCGAACTCCCCGTGGAGCCCCTTCCCGAACGCTCCGGCGACGTCGGCCGGGTCGTTGCCGAACACCCCGCAGCCCCAGGCCCCCAGGATCAGGCGCGAGGCCCCGTGGTGGGCCGCCACGGCGAGCACCGCGCGGGCTCGGGACTCCAGCGCGGGCGACACCGACGCCGCCCGCTCGGGCTGGTTGCGCTCCACCATCCTTCGGTTGGGCGCGGCCGAGGTGAGCATGTCGACCGGCACCGCCTCGGGCAGCCAGTCGCCCTGGGCGTCGCGGTAGACGGGCACGCTCGGCGACCAGATCACCCGGTCGCTGTACAGCAGGCTCCGTTCGGCCCGATGGTGCGCGTAGAAGTCCGGGCACCGGATCAACGAGTCGTACAGGGCACTGGATCGGGCCAGGCTCTCCTCCTGGGCCCGCGCGCCGTTGGCCACACCGCCGCCGGGGTTGCGCGCGGAGGCGAAGTTGAGCGCCGCGACACGGCCGCCGGTCTCGACGGTCAGTCTTCGCGCGGCCGTGAGGGTGTCCTCTCCGGTCACCTCGTACCGGGTCTCGAACCGCGGTTCGGGCAGCGGAAGCGAGGCGATCTCCTCGGGCGTGTGCAGGCGGGTGCCGGACCTCATCTCGGCCAGCGGCGCGGTCAGGTCCACCTCCCGCCCTTCCACCGGGTAGGAGCCCCTCTCGTAGGCCTCCCTGGACTGTCGCCACACCTCACGCAAGCGTTGGGACACCGTCGCTCCTCTCGTCGGCCCCCGACGCTAACGAACCGGCCCTACCGCCCCCAAGCGATTTTCGCTGGCCCCGGGGCGGGAGGTCAGGGTCTGGTGGTGACGAAGATGGCGGTACCGGGGAGGACACGTCCGCGGACCGGACCCCAGCCTCCCCACACCTGATCGTTGTCCTCGGGCCACTCGGGTTCGACCATGTCGCGCACGACCAGGCCGGCCGCCACGAGCCCGCGGATCCAGTCGCCCACCGTGTGGTGGTGTTCCGCGTACAGGGCCCGACCGTGCTCGTCCTCCTCGACGTAGGCTCGGCGGTCGAAGTAGGACTGGCGCAGGGTCATCCCGTGCTCGGTCGGATCGTCGGGGAAGCACCATCGGATCGGGTGGGTCACCGAGAACACGAAGCGGCCGCCGGGCTTCAGGACCCGGGCGGTCTCGGCGAGCGCCGCCTCGGCGGCGGGAACGAACGGGAACGCCCCGAAGGCGGAGAAGGCCACATCGAAGGAGGCGTCGGCGAACGGCAGCCTCTGGACGTCGGCCTGGACCGTGGGCACCCGCAGTCCGGTCTGTTCGTCGATGCGACGCGAGTGCTGGAGCTGGCGCAGGGACACGTCGAAGGCGACGACCTCGCCCACGCCCTGGTCTCGAAGCCAACGGGAACACTGGCCGGCCCCGCAGCCGATCTCCAGGATCCGGGCCCCGGCGACGTCGCCGAGCAGCCGGGCACGGGCCTCGTCGACGCCCTCCGGCGACCAGACGAACCCGACGTCGCGCAGGAAGTCGCCGTGCTCGAACTGGTAGGCGTCGGCGGCCCCGTCCCACCAGCGACGCCCCGCTCTGGCGCTCTCCTCGGTCGTCATCGAACGCCGTTCCACCCCGCCGGGTGTCGGGTACTCCGGCTCCTCGTTCACGCTGTCGTGCACACCGCTCCTACGTCCGGGTCCGAGGGACCTGTTCCTCTTCGTCGACGCCGGAGGCCTCCCCGGCGGGTCCCCCACCAGTGTCGCCGTTCGTGAGCGCGCCGTCGCCCTCGGAGTCCTCTTGTCGGGCATCGCGCAGCTCACGGCGGATGAGCACGATCCACCCGATGACGGCGACGACGCTGAACACCCACCACTGGACGGCGTAGGAGGCGCTCATTCCGCTGTCCTCCTCGCGCAGTTCGACGTATTCGGGCACGAACTCGGGCGCCGGGTCCTGGCCGGTGAGCTCCATGTAGCCGTCGTAGATCGGGTACGGCAGCTCGTCGGAGAGCTCCTCCACGTCGACGATCATGATCTGCCCCTCGGGCAGTCCGTCGCGGCCGTGCAGACCGGTGTTCTCCTCGGTCTCGCCGATCTGGAGGCGCCCGGTCAACTCGACGGTCCCTTCGGGCACCTCGGGGATCTCGGGGGTGTCCTGCGCGGTCTCCCCGCGTTCGATCCAGCCCCGGTTGACGAGCAGGCCGGTGCCGTCCTCGGTGATCAGGGGGGTGAGGACGTGGAACCCGACCCCCTGGGAGCCGTCCCGGTTGCGCAGCAGGAGCTGGTGGTCGGTGTCCCAGGTCCCGGTGGCCTCGATCGTGCGCCAGCGGTCGTCGCGGGAGACCGGTTCGTCCACGGAGGCGATCTCGTCCACCGACACGGGCTCGGCGGCGAGGTTGCCCCGCTGGAGGTCGACGGCCGAAGCGCGTTGACCGGCCCGGTCGAGCTGCCAGAAGCCCAGCCAGATGAAGGCGGGCACGAGCAGTACGACCAGCGCGTGGAAGGCCAGCATGCGACGGGAGAACAGGACTTTGAGCACGTCTTCGAGGTTATGAGACGGCTCCGACCGCACCACACCGCCCCCGTGTCGGGGAGGTGTCGATGCGGCCGGAGCGGTGTTCCCCCGGTCGGGGTCGTTTCCGAGGCTCGGGAGCCTAGATCTCCTCGGCGGCGGCCCGACGCTTGCGGCGGGCGAAGTAGAGACCGGCGCCACCGGCGCCGATGGCGGCCAGGGCGGCGGCGACGAGACCGCTCAGGGCGCCGCCGGTGACGGCGAGCTCGGAGCCACCGGCCTGGTCGACGGGGGCGGGCTTGTCGTCGGAGGTACCGGAGGAGGTCTCCTCTTCCTTCTTCTCCTCCTCCTTCTCCGTCTCCTTCTCCTCGCCCTTCTCCTGCTCCGTCTCCTCCTCGGTCTCGGTCTCCTCCTCGGTCTCCGTCTCCTCCTGCTCCTCTTCCTCCTCGGGCTTCTCGCGCTCGTCGGAGATCTTGGTGACACAGGCGGCCTCGGCCATGCCGAGGACGGAGACGGCGTTGCCGCAGATCTGGACGGCGGCGGAGACCGGGACCGAGACCTGGTTGCCGGAGGCGATGCCGCCGGAACCGTCGGTGGAGGCGTTGTTGGCCGGGTTCCCCGTGTTCTCCGGGGTGGCCTGGATGATGTTGATGATGGTGGTGCACTCGGCGCTGGCCCCGCCCAGGACGGCGACGGAGTTGCCGCAGATGTCGATGGCGGCGCCGACCGGAACGTTGAGCTGGTTGCCGGAGGCGATGCCGCCGGAACCGTCGGTGTCGAGGGTGGAGGGGGACTTCTCGGACTCCTCCTGGAGTGCCTCGACGACGGAGACGCAGTCGGCCTCGGAGACGCCGGCCACGGCGACGGAGTCACCGCACATGTCCAGGGCCGCGTCGACCGGGACGACGATCTGGTTGCCGGAGGCGACGCCGCCGGAACCGTCGGTGGAGGCGCTCTGCCCGCTGCTCTCGTAGAGGACCTCGGACACCTTGGTGCACTGGGCCTGCGAGATGCCGAGGACCGCGATCGAGTTGCCGCACAGGTCGGCCTCGACGTCCACGGGGACGACGATCTGGTTGCCGCTTCCCACACCGCCGGCACCGCTGGTCGTGGCGTCGGCGAAGGCGGCGCTGAGCGGCGCGATCACCAGACCCGCGGTCAAAGCGGTGGCGAAGGAGTAACGGAACGTATTGCGCATGGTGCGGCTGGACCTTTCTGAAGACTGCCAGAGGACGCGCCGAGCGGAGCGCGAAGTCCGTGCGCCCGATTCCCGGCGGTCTCTGTACGGCCGCGTGGACGGGTCGCACGGTGGGCGGGCCCGTCCTCGACGGAGTCGGGACGGCGGGGTGGCCCGCGTATACGTGCAGGGGTGACGGTTCGGCCCTTTCGGAGTTCGTTCCATGGACGACCGCCAACGGACCGAAACGTTAGAGCAGAGCGGGCGGGCGCGCAGGCCGTTTCAGGAATCGCCCACCACGCACATCATCACCATATGCTCATGCTCCACTACGAACGGGCATACCCGCAGGCCCAAGAGTTGCATAGAGCTACTGCACGTCGCATTACAGTGACTCTGTGTCACGACTCGGGATGAAAAAATTTCGGGAGTTCATCGAAAAGAAGACTACGAAAGGACTTCGTAGATTCGTTTTCCCCACCCCAGGAGAGCGCCTCATTCCTTGCGTCCATAATCGCCTCGAAAAAGATAGAAGTCCGAAGAGAGAAAATTGACCGATTCGCCTCTTCATGGCACAAGGACCCCCTCCGAACCTTTGCCCAACAGAACCCCGGAACACCACGGAAAGAACAATGAATTCGCTGGTCAGAAGCGTTTATCCTGACGTTGGACCTGTCCGCTCCCGACACTTCCCCTGCCCCGAGAGGAGAGTCCGACCGTCTCCGGCACCCGGGACACGAGGCGACGACGGGGCCGAAGATCACCGCAGGCATCCGACCCCACGGACGACCGGGCTCCACGGCCGCGTGCTCCACCGACGGCCATGCCCTCCGTCCCCCTCTTGGAGCACGCATGAACCTCGAACAGCCACGACCGCGCCGGCTCCTCACCATGAGCGCCGCTCTCTCGGCCCTGGCCCTCGCCGCCGCCTGCTCGACGAACGAGACCCCCGAACCACTCGAACGGGGCTCCGTCGACGAAGAGGAGGCCACCGCGGCCCCGCAGTCCTCCCACGAACCCGCCACAGAGCCCTTCACCATCGCCTTCGGCGGGGACGTGATGTTCGAGGGCATCCTCCGCCCCCGTCTCGCCGACCCCGCGACCGCGCTCGGCCCCGTCTCCGAACACCTCTCGGCGGCCGACCTGGCCATGGTCAACCTGGAGACCGCCGTCACCGAGGGCGGGGTCCCCGTACCCGGTAAGGAGTTCGTCTTCCGCGCGCCGTCGAGCGCGTTGGAGGCCCTGGACGCCGCCGGCGTGGACGTGGCCACCGTCGCCAACAACCACGGCATGGACTACGGAGAGTCGGGCCTGCTCGACACCCTCGACCACGGGGACGGGTCTCCGGTCGCCCTGGTGGGCGCCGGCCGTGACATCGACGAGGCCTACACACCGCACGTCGCCGAGGTGAACGGACAGACCGTCGCCCTGTTCGGCGCCACGGACGTCATGGACGACCACCTCATCCCCGAGTGGACCGCGGGAGAGGGCTCACCGGGGCTGGCCTCCACCAAGGGCGAGATGAGGGAGCGGATGCTGGAGGCGGTCTCCGAGGCCGCCGACGAGCACGACAACGTGGTGGTCTTCCTGCACTGGGGGTTGGAGGGCGCGCACTGCCCGCTTCCGCACGCCCCCTCACTGGCCGACGAGCTCTTCGAGGCGGGGGCCGCCGCCGTCGTCGGCGGTCATGCCCACGTGCTCTCCCCGGGAGGGTTCCAGGGGGAGGGATACGCCCACTACGGCCTGAGCAATTTCGTGTTCTACAACTTCAGCGGCCCGACCGCCGAGACCGGCGTGCTCACACTGACCTTCCACGAGGGCCGGGTCCTGGAGTCCGACTGGACCCCCGCCCGGATCCAGGAGGGTGTCCCGATCCCCTACGAGGGGGTCGACGCCGAACGGGCCGAACGGACCTGGACCGATATGCGCGTCCAGTGCGACCTGCCCCTGAGCGACTCCCCCGTCTGACACGACGGGCGGGCCCGGGACGGCTCGTCCCGGGCCCGCCCGTTCAACTGACGTGCACCACGGGCCTGCGTTCGGCGTCGGGCTCGTTCTCCCGAAGGATCTCCCGGGTGAACCCGGCGGTGCCTCCGTTGCCCAGCATCAGGAAGCGGAAGAAGGCCCGCACCGGCGACCGTTCGGACCAGGCGAAGTAACAGTGCGGGATCGTGCCGGTGGCGTCGCGCAGGCACAGCAGGACGGCCGCCAGGGCGTTGGGGACCGCCGGGCTGCTCACCCTCAGCACACGATGCCCGTGGATCCAGGTACCGCTCACACCGAGCGTCCCCTCGAAGTCCGAGGGGTGGTGGACCCGTACCTCGACGAACAGGGGCGGCACACGCAGCGACACCGGGTTGAGTCGGCGCTGCTCGGCCTCGGTGGCCGCGTACTCGTCCGCCTCGCCCGAACGCGGCCGATTCGCGAAGAGGAAGAGGCGTCCGTGACGCGCGGCCTCACGGACGAACCGCAGGGCGGTCGCGTCCAGATCCACCGAGTGCGCGCGCAGTTCGGTGCTGCGCAGAGCCCGGGAGATCAGGGAGACCGCGATGATCGCCACCACGAACAGCAGGGCGATGGCCAACCCGTCCGGCCTGGTGACGATGTTGTCCACCAGCGCGAACCCGAACACGAAGGTCAGGACCGCGAACCCGAGCGTGGCCCACCTCGCCCTCTTGCGGTGCACGATGACGGTCACCGCCACCGCCGCGGTCACCAGCATCGCCAGGATGCCGGTCGCGTAGGCGCCGGACTGGGCGTCCACCCCGGCGCCGAAGACGATCGTGATCACCATCGTCAGGGCCGTGTAGACCAGGACCACCGGTCGGACGGCGGTCCCCCAGGCCGGGGCCATCCCGTAGTGGGGCAGGTAGCGCGGAACGATGTTGATGAGTCCGGCCATCGCCGAGGCGCCCGCGAACCAGAGGATGAGGATCGTGGAGACGTCGTAGACGGTACCGAACCCCTGCCCGAGCAGGTCGTGCGCCAGGTAGGCCATGACGCGGTCGGCCGCCGGGCCGCCGGCCACCACGTCCTGGCGGGGGACCAGTACCCCGCTGACGAAGGTCGTCGCCAGCAGGTAGACGCTCATGATCACCGCCGCGGTGGTGAGGAGCCTGCGGGTGCTCGCGATCCGCGCCCGTAGCCGCTCCTCGGCGGTCTCCCCCTCCGCGCGCACCAGAGGCATCATGCTCACGCCGGTCTCGAACCCGGACAGCCCCAGGACCAGAAGCGGGAAGGCGAGCAGCACGACGGTGGTGGTCGACCAGAGACCGCCGTCCAACAGGCCGCCCTCCCACTGGGACAGGAGCCGCGGGTCGGCGGCGATGTGACCCAACGCCGCCACCACGACCACCAGGTTCAACGCGAGGAACAGCACGACCAGAGGGATCGCCAACCTCACGGCCTCCTTGAACCCCGCCAGGAACACCGCCCCCAGCAGGGCGAGGAGAACCAGGGTGACCGGCACCGGGTGCTCGGCCATCATCGCGGGCGTGTAGGGGTTGGCCGCCAGGTGGGCGGTGGCGTCGGCCGTGGACAGGGTGATGGTGATGATCCAGGAGGTCGCCACGAACCCGAGCAGACACAGGACCAGGAACTTGCCCCGCCACTCCGGCAACAGGTGCGCCAGCATCGCCACCGACCCCTGACCGTGCGGGCTGCGCTCGGCCACACGCCGATAGATCGGCAACATGCCGAACAGCGTCAGCAACACGATCAGCAGGGTGGCGATCGGGGAGAGGGCTCCGGCCGTGAGGATGGCGATGCTGGGGAGGTAGCTCAGCGTGGAGAAGTAGTCCACCCCGGTCAGGCACATGACCTTCCACCAGGCGTGCTGTCGCTCCGCCCGCGGGCGAGAGCCCGCGCCGCCCACGTCGTCGACCTGGTGCGCCGTCATCCACCGGGCCACCGGGGCCGACCACCGTCCGAGTCTGCGCCCCCGGCAGGGGACCTCCCAGTGGTAACCGTCCCGCGCGGCGTCCTGCTTCAACACGTCTCCCCCGACCGAACGTCCTCGCCCAAGTCTGCGTGGCCGAACGGTCGAAGGAGGGCAGGTCGTGGGCGTGTCGGTCCTTCCGGAGCGACCGGGAGGACCTCAGAGCGTCCCGGTCCTCTCCATCAGGGGCGCGATCCCGTCGAGGAGCCTTCGCATTCCGGGCTCGAACATCCCGTCGACGTCGGGTGGGCCGGACACACCGAACATGGTGGGATAGGCGCCCTGATCGGCGAGTCGATGAAGATCCGGCCCCCGGTGACACCACCACTGCGCGGCGTCCATGCCGATCTCGTGTTCCTCCAAGGCCAACCGGGTGGCCTGCAAGGCCATGCCGGAGGTGTAGGCGGACACGATGGTGAGGATCTCCAAGGCCTCGTCGGGCGTGTTGCCCTGAGCGACGATCACCCTCATCATCCACTCGGCGTTCCTCATGAGCCCGGGAGAGACGACACCGCCCGCCATCACGGTCAGCCGCGCCGCCCAGGGATGTCTGCGGTAGATCTCCCACTCGCCGAGCAGGGCCACCTCGAGCGCTCGCCGCCAATCATCGGGCGGGGGCTCGGGAAGAGCGTCGACCGTGTAGAGGTGGTCGACCATCTCCGTCAGCAGTTCTCCCTTGCTCGCGACGTGCCGGTACAGGGCCATGGTGCTGACCCGCAGCTCGGTCGAGACCCGACGCATGGACAGGCCTTCGATGCCCTCGTCGTCGGCGATGGCGATGGCGGCCCGCACGATGCCCTCGCGGGTCAGGTGCGGTTCGGGGTGGGGCCGACGTTCCGCGCCCGGGGTGGTACGCGATCGTCCCCTCGATCCTCCGTCTTCGGACGTCTCGGCCACGGGTCCGGCGGGGTCGGCGGGCACAGGGTCCGTCGTGGGTGCTCTTCGAACGACCGTCCCCACTCCGCGCACGGCCTCGACCCGCCCCTCTCGACGCAGGACGGTGAGCGCCTTGGTGGCGGTGGCCATGGCGACCCCCCATCGTCGGGTGATCTCCCTGGTCGAGGGCACCCGGTCCCCCGGTCGCAGCTCCCCCGTGTCGATACACGAGCGGATGTCGGCGACGATCCGCGCGTAGGGCGCGAGTCCCGATTCCGTGTCCTCGTTCATCGTCCTCCTCTCGGATCACACGACGAGAACCTCAAGTGTACTAGTGCACCACCCCTTGAAGAGCGTCGCGACACATGCGCCCCCTCCCCGCTCCACACCTGGACATCCCCAGAGAGCACTAGTGCACTTGCGAGGTTATTCCCGATTTTACAAAGGATTTCTATGAAGGGTGTTTCTTGTTTATTGTGTACGCACGAGGTACACCACCCACTGGCACCGCGTTCATCGACCCTGATCGCGTACACCGTTTCACCCACCCTCACCCACGACCGCCCGGAGTCCGCCATGTCCCAGACGTCCGCGTCCGTGCCCCGCGCACCGGACACCACGAACCGCCCGCTCCCCGCGGCCGACCGATCGCTCGCTCCGGACCTGGCGCGCGGGATCATGCTCCTGCTCATCGCGCTCGCCCACGCGCACCTGTTCACCGTGTTCATCGGCGGCGACGAGACCGCCCCCACCGTCCTCGACCGGATCGCCACCGGCGGCACCATCGTTTTCGTGGACCTGCGCGCGTACCCGATGTTCGCGGCGCTGTTCGGCTACGGCCTCGCCCAGATCCACCGCCGTCGGACCGAACAGGGACACGAGTGGCGTCCGACCCGGGCCCTCCTACGTCGACGCGGCCTCTGGCTGATCGTCTTCGGGGTCGCCCACGCCGCGCTGCTCTTCTTCGGGGACATCCTGGCCGTCTACGGCATCGTGGCCCTGCTCTTCGTCGGGGTGCTGCGTCTCCGCGACCGGACCCTGGTGATCCTGGCGTCGCTCTGGCTGCCCTTGGCCGCGGCCGCCCACGCCCTGCTCGCCGCCGACGAGGCCATGAACGGCCAGGGGACGCCCCTGATGCCCGACGGGTTCGTGGACGAGCTCCTCTTCCGCCTGTCCTTCTACCCGTTCCTCATCGTGCTGATGTTCCTCAGCACCGTCGTGCCGTTCCTGATCGGGGTCCTCGCGGCCCGGCACCGGGTCCTGGAGAAGCCTCGTGAACACCTGCGCCTACTGCGCGCCGCCGCCTTCGTCGGCATCCCCCTGGCCGTCCTGGGCGGGGTCCCCCTGGCACTGACCAAGACCGGTGTGTGGACCGACGCCACACCACTGGACCTCCTCCTCATCACCCCGCTGCACCAGGTGACCGGTTACGCCGGAGGTCTGGGCTACGCGGCGCTCATCGCCCTGATCGCGGTCCACCTGAACGACCGGCGAGGGCGGGTGACCGACGCCCTGTCCGCCCTGGGGCAACGCTCCATGACCTTCTACCTGGCGCAGTCGGTGGTGTGGGCGGTGCTGTTCTCCTCCTACGCGCTCCACGTGCAGCTCACCTCCTCCGCCCTCGGCGTCGCCATCGCCGTGGCCGTATGGGGGGCCACCGTGCTACTGGCCGACCTCATGCGTCGTGGCGACCGACGCGGACCGGCCGAGACCGCCCTGCGCCGGCTCACCTACGGCC
The DNA here is from genome assembly GCF_000341225.1 of Nocardiopsis alba DSM 43377. Classification (GTDB taxonomy): domain Bacteria; phylum Actinomycetota; class Actinomycetes; order Streptosporangiales; family Streptosporangiaceae; genus Nocardiopsis; species Nocardiopsis alba. Next base: position 11,578 of record NZ_ANAC01000001.1, on the reverse strand, counting down.
CCACCCGATAGGGGTCTCCGGGCCCGGGGGACCCCCGGGCCCGGAGCCGCTCAGGCCACCCCGTGCCGCTCGACCACCCCGTCGATCTCGGCCTGGAGGGCGTGTCGATGGGCCGTTCCGAGATAGGAGGCCTCGACCCCGTTACGGAGCAGCCGCACCAGCCCCTCGGCGCCCACAAGATCGTGGGCGAGCAGGTACTCGCCGGTCAGGTCGCTGCCGAACATCGTCGGGTCGTCACTGTTGAGCGTCACCGCCAGCCCCGCGTCGAGCATCGCGGGCAGGGGATGGTCCTCGATCCGCTCCACCGCCCGGGTCCGGAGGTTGGAGGTGGGACTGACGTCCACCGGGATCCGCTCATCGACGAGGCGGGCCACCAGCTCCGGATCCCTCATGCTGTCGATCCCGTGCCCGATCCGCTCGGCGCGCAGCAGGTCCAGAGCCTCACGGACCCGTACCGGCCCACCGTGCTCCCCGGCGTGCGGCAGACTCGCCAGACCCGCCGCCCGGGCCCGCGCGAACACCTCGGTGTAGGGCTCCATCGGGGACTCGATCCCGCCCACCCCGAAACCCACCACGCTCGGCGGGCCGTCCCGCAGTACGGCCTCCACCGTCGCCTCGGCCGCCTCCGGCCCGAAGTCGGAGGGGAAGTCGGGGATCCAGCGCAGCCGGATCCCGTGCTCACGCTCGGCCCTGATCCTGGCCTGCTCGATCCCGTCGAAGACGACCTTGGCCGGGACCCCGCGCATCAAGTGGGTGTACAGACTGACGTGGACCTCGGCGTAGCGGACGTTCTGCGCCGCCAGGCGCTCGGCGACGACCGAGGCCAACAGGGAGAAGTCCGCCTCCTCCCGCAGAGTGCGCACCGAGACCAGGTACACCTCCACGAAATGCGGGAAGTCGGTGAAGACGTACCACTCCCTCAGCTTCTCCAGCGTGTCCGGGAGTTCGGTGACCTCGTGGCGCGCGGCCAGTTCGAAGAGGGTCTCCGCCGGCATCGAGCCCTCCAGATGGACGTGGAGCTCCACCTTGGGCAGTTCGCGGACGAACGATTCGATGTCATGGGCGGTCGCGTGGCTGTTCATGGCGTGAGCGTACGCACACGGCGACCGACCCCCAACCCCTCGCGGCTCGACCTCACGCCGATCCGTCAGAAAGCCCCCACCAGGGCGGAGAGCGAAGGGCCGGTGGTCCGGGCGGACCGGACCACCGGCCCGGCTTCAGACCGACGGGGTCCCCCCGTTCACCCTCCTGGGCACACCGAGCGGGTTGGCGTCCCGCAACTCGGCCGGCAGCAGGGCCTCCGGCACCGCCTGATAGGTGACCGGACGCAGGAACCGACGGATCGCGGTCGAGCCCACCGAGGTGTGGGTCGAGGCCGTCGTCGCCGGGTAGGGGCCGCCGTGGGTCATCGCGTGCGTGACCGCCACCCCGGTCGGCCAGCCGTTCCAGATCACCCGACCCGCCACCGAGGCGCCCAAGGCCAACAGCGCCGGGGCCATCGGATCGTCCTCCTCACCGTGGACGGTCACCGTCAACTGGCCGTGCAGGACACCGCCCACCTCCAGAAGACGCCGCTCGTCCGGGTAGGAGACCACGAGCGTGGCCGGACCGAAGCACTCGTTCAGCAACTCCTCGGAATGCTCCAACAGGGAGTCCAGGTCCGTGCTCAACAGGCTCGGCGTCCACCCCTCCTCGGTCCGCGCACCCTGGACCAGGACCTTCGTGGCGGGATGGGCGGCCAACGCGTCCAACCCTCGGGCGAACCCGTCGGCCACCCGGTCGTTGAGCAGCGGAGCCGCCGCGCGCGCCTCGAAGTCGGCCACCAGGGACCCCGTCCCGGCCCCCTCCGGCAGGAAGACGACCCCCGGCTTGGTGCAGAACTGCCCCGATCCCAACGTGGCCGAAGCGGCGTACTCCTCCAGGATCCGCGCGCCTCGCCCGGCCATCGCCGCCCGGGTCACGAAGACGGGGTTGACGCTGCCGAGCTCCCCGTAGAACGGGATCGGATCGGGGCGCGAGACCGCCAGATCGTACAGGGCACGGCCACCGGGGATGGAACCGGTGAAGCCGACCGCGCGCGTATTCGGGTGGAGCACCGCGGCGCGCCCCGCCTCGAACCCGCTCACCAGGGCGAACACACCCTCGGGTGCCCCCGCCTCGGCGAGGGCCTCCACGACGATGTCCGTGGTGAGCCGGGCCAGTTCCGGATGGCCGGGGTGGGCCTTGACCACGACGGGACAGCCGGCCGCCAGGGCGGAGGCGCTGTCACCCCCGACGGTGGAGAAGGCGAAGGGGAAGTTGCTCGCCCCGAACACCACCACGGGACCCAGGGGCACGAGCAACCGGCGCACGTCGGGACGGGGCGTCCCCCACTCCGGATCGGCCGGATCGACCATGACCTCCAGGTACCCGCCGTCCTCCAGCACGTCGGCGAACAGGCGCAGCTGGAAGGTGGTGCGGCCCAGCTCGCTCCGGCAACGTGTCTCGGGATAGTGCGCCTCGGCCATGGCCACGGGGACCAGCCGATCGGCCGCGCCGTCCAAGGCGTCGGCCACCGAACGCAACATCCGGGCCCGGTCGGCGGGTGTGGTCGACGCGAGGAGCGGCGCCGCCTCGGCAGCGCGCCGCAGGACGGAGTCGAGTTCCTCCATCGTCGTCTCGGACGTCTCATCGGTCATGCCGGAACCTCCAGGGGGTGGGTACGACGACGCGGTACGGCACCACGATGCCACGGGCATCGAAGAAGCGCACGGGGGCGAACGTTCGGTGAGCGACGATGCGGTCACACACCGCGACGCCCTGGAGAAACCCGACAAAAGAGGGCGGTGGATACCTCTCCAACCGGTTTCACCTGCACGAACACCGGCCAAGAGAGAAGACGACCACGCTTTCCGGAGGCCGCTCGAACGAAACTCGAATTTCCCGGAACCAGGTGATTCCGGAAAGGCATCATAGGTGGTGTGACGACGAATTCCCGAAGCTCAGCACCCCCCCGCGCGCGACGGTCCCCCGAGTCGGAGAAGGGGACCTCCACACGGCGCGAGAGCCGTGGACCAGACAGAGTCGCCCACGACGATCTCGCGTTCGCGCAAGCCCCTCTACGCAGGCTGCCGGCACAGCAACGCAGCATGGTCCGCGTGCAGCGCATGCTCGACTGCTGCGCCGAACTCCTCGACGAGGTCGGCTACGACAACCTGTCCACCACGCGGATCGCGGAACGGGCCGGCGTGGCCATCGGTTCCGTCTACCAGTTCTTCCCGGACAAGAAGGCGATCACCCAGGCCTTGGGCCTGCGCTTTCTCGACCAGTTCGGCACCAGGGTCACCGAACGCCTCGCCGACGTCTCCTTCACCCACTGGACCGTCGCCGTCGACGCGATCATCGACGAGTACATCGACATGCACCGGAACGTCCCGGGCTTTCGCAGCCTGCACTTCGGCGACATCGTCGACCAACGGCTGCTCAACGGAGGCAGCGACAACAACCGGGTCATCTCGGAGCGACTGCGCAAGATCATCGTCTCCTCCGCGGAGATCTCGGACGACGAGGGACTCGACCGCGCCATCCACGTCTCCGTGGAGGCCGCCGACGCCGTCCTCAAACTGGCCTTCCGCGGCAACCCCGAAGGGGACCCCGACCTGATCCACGAGGCCAAGCGCCTGGTCAGCGGCTACCTGTCCCAGTTCTCCGAGCAGGAGGGGAGCGACCATCCGTGGTAGACCAGGCGAGAACCCTCGCGGCGCCCCGCACCGGCACCGCCGCGGGCGTCCCCTACCTCGTCCTGCCCCCGGCCGCCCCCACCGAGGCCCCGGCGCCCCTCGTCATCGGACTGCACGCCTTCGAACCGCCCCGGAGCGAGGCCGCCCTCGCCGGGACGGTCCCCATGGCCTCGTTACCGGCCTGGCGGGTCTACCTGGGTCTGCCCCTGTTCGGAGCACGCCTGCCCCCCGGCGGCGTGGCCGAGGTCAACGGACTCGGTGAACGCGACTACCTCACCGAACTCTTCGGCCCCGTGGTCGAGCGGGCCGCCGCCGAACTGGGCGAGGTCGAGAAAGAGCTCCGGTCCGCCCTTCCCGTGACCGACACCCCCACAGGCCTGGTCGGCGTGGGCGCCGGAGCCACCGCGGTCCTTCTCGCCCTGGCCGAGAGACGGATGCCGGTGGGCGCCGCCGCCGTGATCAACCCGATCGTCGATCCGGCCCTCTTGATGGCCGCACGCGAACGACGCACCGGTGTCCCCTACCCATGGACACCGCGGGCCCGGGACGCCCACGAACGGCTGCACCTGATCGCACGGGCCGAGGAGCTCTCCCCGGGCTCCACGCCCCTGCTCGTGATCAACGGCGGCCGGGACGAGGTCGCCCCGCCCCGTTCGGGCCGGGCCCTCCACGATCGGCTCGCCCATCAGGACGGAGAACATGCGCTCCGTCACATCGTCGTACCGGACCTGGCGCATTCGATCGGCCCCGAACCGGGCCTCGAACCCGGACCGATCACTCCGGCGGGGGTCCTCACCGACCGGGCGCTGACAGAATGGTTCCATAGGAACCTGACCGTTTCCTCCCAGGTCCGCACGGACCCCGGAGGATGAGCGCTCCCCCTCGGTGTCCGGGCGAACCCGGAAGGGCCGGGGTCACCGCGCGTTCACCCAAGGGACCTCGCCGCCTTCTCTCTCAGGTCGGTCGCCGGTCGCCGACGCGACAGGCGGCGCGTGTTCCATGGGATCATCCAGTGGCGACCGCGCCCAGCGGTCCCACCTGATCCGTTCATCCTTCAGGAGGGCGAACCACGTGACGGAACCGGCACCGGTCTTTGCCAGCGGGGTCGACAACGAACGGTTGAACGCGCAACTGCGCTTCATCCTGGAAGTGGACAAACTCAAGCGCGTCCTACGGCAGAACCTGCTGGTGGACGGCTCCCGCCGGGAGAACTCCGCCGAACACTCCTGGCATCTGGCCCTCTCCGCCCGTACCTTCGCCGAGTACGCGCCCGAGGGCACCGACATCGAACGCGTCACCGAGATGCTCCTCATCCACGACATCGTGGAGATCGACGCCGGCGACACCTTCGTCTACGACCAGCGCGACTCCGAGTCCCAGGCCGAGCGCGAGCGCGCCGCCGCCGACCGGCTCTTCCCGCTGCTCCCCGAGGACCAGGCCCTGCGCGCCCGCGAACTGTGGGACGAGTTCGAGGCCAGGACCACCCCCGAGGCACGCTTCGCCCGGGCGATCGACCGCCTCTCCCCCATGCTCGCCAACTGGCACAACGAGGGCGGCACCTGGGTGCGCTTCGGGATCACCCGCGCCGAGGTCATGGCGAAGGTGAAGCTCATCACGGAGGGCTCCGAGGCGCTCGGCGCGTACGCGACCGCCTTGATCGACGACGCCACCCGACGCGGCTACCTCGGCGCCTGAACCCGGCGGCGGACCTCGGTCAGACCCGGCCCATGAGGAGCTGGATCGCGGCGGTCAGCCCCACCAGCACCAGGCACACCCGCAACGCCGTGGGGCTGAGCCTGCGCCCGAAGTGGGCGCCCAGGTAACCCCCGATGATCGTCCCGGCCATGATCAACCCGACCACCGCCCACGCGGGCGAGGCCAGCACGATGTAGAACACGGCGGCCGTGCTGTTGGCGATGGTGGTGAGCGCGTTCTTCAGGGCGTTGAGCCGCTGGAGATCCTCGTCCAGGGTCGCGCCCAGGAGACTGATCAGCAGGATCCCCTGCGCGGCGGCGAAGTACCCGCCGTAGGTGCCCGTGACATAGGCGCCCACCGGCATCCAGGGGCCGCCGTCCTTGGAGGCGGGCCTACGCGACCTGGCCCACCTGGTGATCCGGGGTTGGAGCACGATCAGGACACAGGCGGCGCCGATCATGAACGGCACCACCGCCTCGAAGACCCCCGGCGGCAGATAGATGAGCAACATCGCGCCGGTGATCGCGCCGATGAAGGACATGCCGCCGAACCGGATCAGCCGGGAACGCTGTCCGACCAGCTCCCGCCGATAGGCGATGGTCCCGCTGAGCGAACCGGGAGCGAGGCCGATGCTGTTGGAGACGGTCGCGGTGATGGGCGGATAGCCGAGCGCCAGCAGCACGGGAAAGGTGAACAGGGTCCCCGACCCCGCGATCGCGTTGATACCGCCAGCGGCGATCCCCGCGAGAAGGATGGCCGCGGCCTCCCAGAGTTCCATCGCGTCGCTTTCCGTTCAGCCGCTACCCCGACCGTCGAGGGCCCGAACAGCCTACGAGACACGATCATCCGGTGATCGGCTCGGGGGCGCGTTGTCGGAGCCGGACGCACGAGGGCCCGCCGTGCGGAACACGGCGGGCCCTCGACGTTCTCGTCCGGGTCAGGTCGGAAGCCTGACGACCTCGCTCTGGATGCGTTCGAAGGCGCTGCTCACGCCCTGAAGGGCCTGGCCCATCTCGGCCGGGACGATCCACACCTTGTTGGCGTCGCCCTTGGCGATCTCCGGAAGCTTCTGGAGGTACTGGTAGGCCAGCACGTCCGGGTCGACCCGGCTGGTGTGCAGGGCCTTGAAGACCATGTGGATGGCGTCGGCCTCACCACGGGCCCGCAGGGTCTGGGCGTCGGCGTCCGCCTTGGCGGTGAGCATCTGCGCCTCGGCGTTACCCTTGGCCCTCAGCACGGAGGAGGAACGCTCACCCTCGGCCCGCAGCACCGCGGCCTGCTTCTCGCCCTCGGCGCTGAGGAGCTGCGCGCGCTTCTCCCGATCGGCGCGCATCTGCATCTCCATCGCCTCCTGCACGGAGGACGGCGGTTCGATGCCCTTGAGCTCGATACGGCTGATCTCGATGCCCCAGTCCCGCGTCGCCTCGTCCAGGACGGACTTGAGCTCGCGGTTGATCTGGTCACGCGAGGTGAGCGTGCCCTCCAGGTTCATGCCACCGATGACGTTGCGCAGGGTGGCCAGGGTGAGCTGTTCGACGGCCTGGATGAAGTTGGCGACCTCATAGGTGGCCCGGTAGGCGTCGGCGACCCTTATATACACGGCGGAGTCGACCTCGACCGCGAGGTTGTCCTCGGTGATGGCCGACTGCGGCGGGAAGCTGACCACCTGGACACGGCGGTCGATCCGCTCTCGAACCTGGTCGACCCCGGGGATCACGATGTTGAAACCGGAGCTGAGCGTGCGGTGGAACTTACCGAAACGCTCGACCACGTCCTCCATCGAGTGCGGGACGATACGCACGCTGCGCCAGAAAATGATGAGAAGGACGGCGACGAAGAGTGCGACGATGATGATGGAGGTCATATTTACCGGCCCCCTCCGGCGTCGGACCGGGTGGCGTTGTTCAGTGGCGGCATCTGCGGCGGCTCCGGATCTCCTGACGGGGGTGACAGGCAGCATGGGAGCGGACCCGCTCCAGCGATCCGCGTCGGGCGCGCCGAAATAGAGCGATCCGCTCACTGAACGTCGACGCTACCCCATACCCATCCGGGTCGACCACATCCGGACGGAAATAGGATTTACGGACAATAATTTTCTGTCATAAATGCATCCCCAATCACTTTCGTCACATGAGTACCGCCCCGGTACCAGAGGTACACGGAGCGGAACACGAGACGAACGGGGAATCAGATAGCCCGGGCCGTCCAACGATCACCATCACGCTCGATCTTCAACGGAAGCCCGAAAGTCTCACTCAGGTACTCGGCGGTCATCACCTCACCCAGAGGACCCGCCTTCACCACACGCCCCTCACGAAGCAGCAGACCGTGGGTGAAGCCCGGGGGGATCTCCTCCACGTGATGAGAGACCACCACCAGCGCCGGAGCCACATCGCTCATCGCCAGCTTGCCCATCCGGCGCACCAGGTCCTCGCGCCCGCCCAGGTCCAACCCGGCCGCCGGCTCGTCGAGGAGCAGCAACTCCGGATCGGACATCAGCGCACGGGCGATCAGGACCCGTTTGCGCTCCCCCTCGGAGAGCGTGTGGAAGGAACGATCCGCCAGATCGCCGACGCCCCAGTGCCCCAGCAGGGCCCGGGCACGACCGTAGTCGGGGACCCCGTACTCCTCCCGGAAACGGCCCAGATAGCCGTAGGCGGCGCTGAGGACCAGATCGAGGACCGGGGTGTCCTCCTCGATCCGCGAGGACACCGAGGCACCCGCGTAACCGATCAGTGGACGCAGCTCGAACACGTCGACCCCGCCGAGCCGCTCCCCCAGGATCTCCACACCGCCCGCGGTGGGATACGTCTGGCTGGAGGCCACGTTCAACAGAGTGGTCTTCCCCGCGCCGTTGGGGCCCAGGATCACCCAGCGCTCCCCCTCCAGCACCGACCAGTCCACGCCGTCCAGCAGGTGGCCCCCGCCACGTCGTACCGTGACCCCGTTCAGGCCCAGAACACGCCCGTCCATCATCCTCCTTCGCTCACGTCCCACGCCGGTGCACGGGCCGCCCTACCCTGAAGCAATGCAATCAACGTCCGCACCGCTCGTCGCCTGGGGCAACGCCTGGCTGTCGGGACACGTCGGGTTGGACGACGCCGTCGACGCCGTCGAACGCAGGGGCGGCCCCAACCTGATCGGGACAGTACCCCCGGGAGACCTGCCCTTCGACAGCGACGTACCGCTGCGCGGCGCGCTGGTACGCCTTCGTGGTCTGGGGTTGTCCGCGTTCCGGTTGGCACTGCCCACCTGGGGTGACCCTTGCGGCCTGGTCGGCCCGGCCGAGCTCAACCAGGCCGCCATCGAGGCTCAGGAGGGGGTACTGGTGCAGTTGTCCGACCGACAGGTGGGACTCGTACCCTCCGCCGACCGGCGTGGTTCATCCTATGTCGGTGTCTCCTGGACCCCATATCCGGCGAACAACGTCACACCCCGAGTGCCCGATCTGCCCGAAGCGGAACGTCGACTGAAACTCACCCTCATGGAGACCGCCGAACGCCTCCAGGGAGTGGACGACATCGCCTCCTTCGGGCCGGCCGTCCACCGGGCCCTGGACGACCTCGGCGACATGGGAACCCCGCCCCTCGCCCACGGGTATCCGCCTCGGGCCCATCGGGTCGCCGCCCAGGCCGAACGACTGGCCCGCGTGCTGCGGCTCGCCGAACCCGGCCGGGGGCGCGGCGTGAGCGCGCACCAGATGGGCCTGAGAGACGCCGCCCTACGTGAACTGGACGCGAGCGTGCGTCGCGCCCTCATCGCCGCCCACGCCGCCATCGCGCTCCCCTGAGAGCGCTCCCGACCGGCAACCCGCCCCCGCGTCCCTCGTGAGCCGGAAGAAGGGTCTGGCCCCCGAGGGCACCGGGTGGGACCCTGGTATCGAGCGCGGGGAGTCTCCGGGATGAACCAGGGGCGACACCTGATCCCGAACCACGCCCCCACGTCGATACTTGGGTGTGAGACCTTTCATGGTCGACCCACCGAGGAGGAGAGCCGTCATCATGCAACCCGAGCACATCCGAGCTTCCGACGCGGACCGGGACCAGGTTGCCGAACGGCTCCGGGAGGCCCTGGCCGAGGGGCGCCTCACCCCCGTCGAACACGAGGAACGACTGGACACCCTCTACCGGGCCAAGACCATCGGCGAACTCGCGCCCATCGTGTCCGATCTGCCCTCGCCCGGCGCCCCCGGACCCGTACCGGGATACGGCGGCACGGACCGCTCCGACGGTCCCGACGGCATGGAGATCCTCGGCAGTGACGCCCGTGACCTGGCCGGACAGAGCAAGGGGTCGGAGAACCTCGTGGCGGTGTTCGGCGGAGCCGAGCGCCGTGGCCGCTGGCTGGTCGAACCACGCACCAACGTGTCGGTGCTCTGCGGCGGGGTCGAACTGGACCTGCGCGAGGCGGTGCTGAGCCGCCACGAGGTGACCATCCAGCTCGCGGTGATCATGGGCGGGGTCGACATCACCGTGCCGCACGGCGTCCGGGTGATCAACAACACGTCGGCGATTCTGGGGGGTGCCGATCTGCACGGAACGGACCAGGTCACCGACCCGAACGCCCCCGTCGTACATCTGACCGGATCCTGCATGCTGGGCGGGGTCGACGTCAAGGCCAAGAAGTCGAAGAAGAAGCGCAAGGACCGTCGCGAGAAGTGACCCACGCCTCCCGATCGACCGTCCACATGCTGGACTAGCTGGGCAAACTCCGCCCCCTCGACATCATTCGCACACCGCGGCCGAGTACCGTGGAGTATGCCATGAGTGATGAATCCACGTTGTTGGTAACGATGACCGGGCACGACCGCCCGGGCATCAGCGCACGTCTTCTGAGCACGCTCTCCGTCTTTCCGGTGACCATCGTCGACCTGGAGCAGGTCGTCCTCGGTGGTCGCCTCGTCCTGGGCGCCGTTCTCGAAGTGGACGAACGGGTCGCCCCGGGGGTGAGTCACCGGCGGGTCTACGAAGAGGTCCGCTCGGCCCTCGACAAGACCGCGATCGACCTCGAGATGGACGTCGAGTACGCGGACGGCAACGGGCGTGTCAACGCCTCCGGAGAGGAACGGCTGCACGTCACCGTGCTGGCCTCTCCACTGCGACCGGGGGCTCTCGGCGCCATCGCCTCGTGCGTGGCCCGCTCCGGCGCGAACATCGACCGGATCGAACGACTCTCCGCCTACCCGGTGACCTCCGTCGAGATGGAGATCTCCGGCGGCAACGCCGACCAGCTCCGGGCCGAACTGGCCATGGAGTCCGCCACCCAGGGTGTGGACGTCGCCGTTCAGGCCGGTGGCCTGCACCGGCGTAGCAAGCACCTGGTGATCATGGACGTGGACTCCACCCTGATCCAGGGCGAGGTCATCGAACTCCTGGCCGCGCACGCCGGCTGCGAGGACGAGGTCGCCAAGGTCACCGAGGAGGCCATGCGCGGCGAGTTGGACTTCGAGGAGTCCCTCCGCCGACGGGTGGCCCTCCTGAAGGGGCTGGACGCATCCGCCATCGAGAAGGTCCGCGACGAGATCCGGTTGACGCCGGGAGCCCGCACCCTCGTGCGCACCCTCAAGCACCTGGGTTACGAGTGCGGGATCGTCAGCGGGGGCTTCACCCAGATCACCGACGTCCTGGTGGAACGCCTCGGGCTGGACTACTCCGCGGCCAACACCCTGGAGGTCGTCGACGGCGTCCTGACCGGTGAACTGGTCGGCCCCATCATCGACCGCAAGGGCAAGGCCATCACGCTCCGGGACTTCGCCGAACAGGCCGGGGTCCCACTGAACCAGACCGTCGCCATCGGCGATGGGGCCAACGACCTGGACATGCTCCAGACCGCGGGTCTGGGCGTGGCCTTCAACGCCAAACCGGTGGTCCGCGAGCAGGCGGACACCTCCGTGAACGTGCCCTACCTGGACACGATCGCCTTCATCCTGGGCATCACCCGCGAGGAGATCGAAGCGGCCGACCTGCACGGCTGAGAACCGCCCCGGCAGGGGCGGGAGCCCGACCGACCATCCAGGCCTCTGGAGAGGGACAGCCTCTTCCAGGGGCCTTCGTCCATCCGGGGAACACGGTCATCCAGGGAACACGGTGCCGTCGAATCGACCTTCGGGCACAAAAAAAGGGGGGCACCCCAAGGCACCCCCCAACACACAAAAAAGAAAGGGA